>JAJDTP010000021.1 GCA_022827095.1 Dehalococcoidia bacterium | reverse complement strand
AGAGAAGAAGGCCGGGCGACTGTTTAACAAAAACACAGGTCTGTGCTAAGGGGAAACCCAACGTATACAGGCTGACGCCTGCCCAGTGCCGGAAGGTTAAGGCAAGGGGTGCAAGCCCCGAACTGAAGCCCCGGTGAACGGCGGCCGTAACTCTAACGGTCAACCGAGCATTAACGACGCTCTAGGTGCATCACAATGTGCCTGGGGCAGAGTTGGTGACTTAAGGCCGTTGTAAAATCTGGCTATATGCTGGGATATCCGAGTATCCGGTGCTACTGGCCCCTCACATCATACGGGGGCGAGTAACAATGCGTCCGGTGCGGACAATCAGCAGGAAAGACCTCGGAGAGGGGGTCCACGCTTAGTTGCATTAGACCTCGGTCGCAACATGTGAGCGCCGCCTCCGCGGAATCCTCAGAGATCATACGCCGGACCCGCGGGCGGAACGTGCGGGAAGATATGGTCCGATCTGCACGGCGACGTGCAGAGGCCGGCAGAAATGACCGGCCCACCCAAGCCCCGGTAACGGGATCCTTGGGGAGTAACAAAAATGCCTAAGGTAGCGAAGTCCCTTGTCGGGTAAGTTCCGACCCGCATGAATGGTTGAACGACTTGGCCATTGTCTCGGCGGAGGGCTCGGTGAAATTGCGGTGCCCGTGAAGACGCGGGCGACCCGCGGCAGGACAAAAAGACCCCGTGGAGCTTTACTGTAGCCTGGCATTGGGCTGGGAGCTGTCATGTGTAGGATAGGTGGGAGACTATGAATCCCCTACGCCAGTAGGGGTGGAGTCGCCGTTGAAATACCACCCTTGGCTGTTTTTGGTTCTAACCTCAGCAAAACTGGGGAACAGTGCTTGGTGGGCAGTTTAACTGGGGCGGTTGCCTCCTAAAAAGTACCGGAGGCGCCCAACGGTCCTCTCAGGACGGATGGAAATCGTCCACAGAACGCATTGGCATAAGAGGGCTTGACTGCGAGACCTACAAGTCGAGCAGGGACGAAAGTCGGGCAAAGTGATCCTACGGCACCGAGTGGAAGGGCCGTGGCTTATCGGATAAAAGCTACCCCGGGGATAACAGGCTTATCTCGCCCAAGAGTTCACATCGACGGCGAGGTTTGGCACCTCGATGTCGCCTCGTCCCATCCTGGGGCTGAAGGAGGTCCCAAGGGTTCGGCTGTTCGCCGATTAAAGGGGTACGTGAGTTGGGTTCAGAACGTCGTGAGACAGTTCGGTCTCTATCCGCCGTGGGCGCAGGAGGCTTGAGGGAACCTTTCCCTAGTACGAGAGGACCGGGAAGGACAAACCTATGGTGTTCCAGTTGTTCCGCCAGGAGCAGCGCTGGGTAGCCATGTTTGGCAGCGATAAGCGCTGAAGGCATCTAAGCGCGAAGCATCCCCCAAGATTAGGCCTCCCTCCCCGATTCAGTTCGGGGGTAAGACTGCAGCGAGACTAGCTGCTTGATAGGCCGGATGTGTAAGGCTGGTAACAGCTTCAGCAAACCGGTACTAACCAGTCGAGTGATTTGACCCACGCTAAGAGCTTCTAATTCTCTTGGCTCGGTTCGGCGCTCATCATCAAATCGATAGCACAGTTCAGATTTCCTGTTCAGTTGCAAGGCGCAAGTTGCGCCGTCAACGCGGGGTGGAGCAGTGGCAGCTCGTCGGGCTCATAACCCGAAGGTCGTTGGTTCGAGTCCAACCCCCGCTACCAAGAGTTTCAGCAAAACCCCCGGTGTCACCGGGGGTTTCGTTTTGACGTCCTTCTCGGAGGTAACTCACGATGAAACGGGACGATTATCTGGCCGATAAGGATGTGGTCGGTTTTGTGCGGTGGGCCGGCCATTTGGTGCGCGGCGATTGGGGGTTGGACCATTCATACAAAGGCAAAGGGCCGGCTTTTCGCTGCTCAACGCTCTATGATGCATTCATGCAATACCATTGGCCGAATCCGTTCAACGGACCGTTATTTCAAGACACTATTGATGCGTTCGCCGATTTCGGGGAGCGCTTTGATCGGGTTGGTACCATCGATTCTTGGGAGGAGCGGCAGGCATTTTTCGGCATTGCCCAAGCGACCGCGAAATGGGGAGGCATCAACAATCTGGACATATCATCAACGCGGCATTGGGGAAAACTCGATTTGTACGATTTGAAAACCCACATCGCCGAAATCAAAAGCAAACTGGATCCTGACCATGCCGACACCAACGATTTGCCAGAATCGCTAAGCATGACTTCGAGCTTCAGCAAGATTTACGCAGCGTTGATACCTGGATTACCCATCTATGACAGCCGGGTTGCTTGCGCGCTAACGTGCCTGATCAGGCTTTACCGGCAATACGAGGAAGTGAACCCAGCAGGGGATGTGCTCTCCTTTCCTGTTCCCCAGCACCGAGGCTCCAACAGGTGCACTCGTCCAGCCATCTGGGATGGTCAAAGCGGCAAATATGCAGAGGCCAACTTGAAATGTGCTTGGTTGCTACAGGGATTGCTGGAGCACCCAGGGGAATTCGCCAACGTTCCCGAACCTCGTCGCGTTGACGCCCTGCAATCCGCGCTATTCATGCTGGGCTATGCCCGGCTAAGGGATAACGCGATAGTCAAAATCCGATGAGGAATGCCAGACCTCAAATCACCCCGCGACTCGCTAGATCGCGTAGAGTTTGCGGCGATATCCCCAGCAGGTCGCCGTAAACCAGCT
This sequence comes from Dehalococcoidia bacterium, assembly GCA_022827095.1. GTDB lineage: Bacteria > Chloroflexota > Dehalococcoidia > Lucifugimonadales > UBA3495 > Bin87. Next base: position 452,667 of record JAJDTP010000021.1, on the reverse strand, counting down.
CGTTGTCATAACCAACGGGAACCGAGCCTCGCCAGATCTTCCCCGGCGTTCGCGAAAACTTGGGGATGACGCCCACGCCCTGGACCGTTTTGCCCAGTTGATCGTCTTGCCATTCAGCGTGGACGCCCCGGCTTCGGTAATGGGGGTTTTCCGCCATCTCCTGGGCATTCATGATACGGCTGCATCCCACCTGCGCCTGATTGAAGATGCGGACCACCTCGTCCACCGTCCGGTCTTCCACCCACCCGCGCAGGATTGCATCGAACTCGATGCCCTCGGGTGAATGGATCTCGCGGCGAGCCTTGATCCATTTCTCGTCATCCGGGTCCAGGCCCAGGACATGGCACACCCTGGCATAGACCGCCGGCCCCACCGCGGCGATGACCACCCAACCGTCTTTGGCCTGGAAGGTATCCCAGGGCTGCGCGTTGCCTGCCCGGTTTCCCGCCCTCTCGCGCACCAGGCCAAGCTCGTGGTATGCCACCATGGTACCGGACAGAATGCGGTGCACTGCCTCAAATTGAGCGAGGTCGATCACCTGGCCCTGCCCGGTGCGCTGCGCGTGGATGTACGCCGCCAGTGACGACCACAGGCAGAACAGGGCGGTGATGAAGTCGGCGGTCCAGGGCACCGCCCGGGTTGGCGGGTCGGGCTCCGGGTTGCCCATCAGGTTCATCATGCCGCCGAACGCCTGCGCCGTGAAATCGTAGGAAGCCCGACCGACGTAATCCGGGTCGCCGTCCTGCCCGTACCCGGACACGTGGCAGATCACGATCTGTGGATTGGCAGCCAGGACCGTGTCGTCGTCCAGGCCCCATTTATCGTAGGTGCGGGCCTTGGAACTTTCCATCCAGATGTCGGCTCGCTGCAAAAGCTTCAGGAAAATCTCCCGACCCTCCGGCGTGCTGAAATCCAGAGTGGTATGGAACATGTTCCGGTGGTCTTGAATCCAGGAACTGGCCACCGGAACACCGCTGGGAGACGTGATGGGAAACTCCGCGTGCCGCCAGTCTTCACCGCCGCCCGGTCGCTCGATGTGGATCACCTCGGCGCCCATGTCCGCCGCCATCCCGGCGGCCACCGGCTCGGCCACGATGGTGCCGGTCGACAGGATCCGCACGCCCTGGAGCGTGCCAAACTGCTCAGGCACCAGGTTCGGTTCGGGAGGACCCATTTTGCGCGCTCCTTGGGGGAAGAGTTACCGGGAACGACGCCAATATATCAGCCCGGAGCCGCTGATCTGAACGCCGGCGATGCATACATGCGCAACCCCCGGTCATCCCGGGGGTTGGTGTCATCGACCCCGACCGCGAGTACCAGAGACCCGGCTTGGGTCAACGACAGTTCGGCGTGGATGAGGGCTCAGATTACGGAGGGCCGCACCCGCCGTGAGCGTTTAATTCCGGTCAAATATCCATCGGCCAATCTCGAACTCAAAATCCGGCAGTACGGCCTCGCCGGACAACGTAACCGGGTTTTCCAGCATCACCGGCTCCGGTTGTCCCGCCCGATAGATATATGCCCGGCGGTTCTGGGGGTCTATAAGCCAGCCGAGGAGCGCGCCGTTCTGCATGTAAAGCTGCATCTTGGCGTGCAGCGGCGCCAGATTGTCGGTACCGGAGCGTATCTCGATCACGAAATCTGGGCAAGTGGGAATTGGATCCCCGAGGATGGGCGGATTTTCGGCCAACCGTTCCGCGGAGATCCAGGCCGCATCGGGTACTAACACGCCGCCGGTGACTGGCATACGATAGAAGGCGTTGGAACCGGTGGCCATTCCGCCGAAACCCCGTGCCCACAGATTCAGCTCGGTTGCGGTGTCATTCTCGTGGGCCCCACCGGGATGATTTACGGGTGGCACGGCGATTATCTCTCCTTCCGGAGTAAGCTCGTATTGCCAGATGCTCTGGCTGTTCCGGTTGCAGAATCTACCGAAGAGCTGCTCCAATTCCGCGCCGGTTACCGATAATCCCAAGTCACGCAGGTCGATGACCAGCGAGCCTTCCGGAGCGATGCGCGGTTTTGGAGCAGTGGTCATGATGAACTCCAGCCTGCTAACACTCGGAGTTAATTCGCGGCCGACGCGTCTCCCGCGGCTTCCAAGCGGTGCACCACGTCATAGGTGTGGAACTCGCCGGGACCCAGCAGGAAATCGGGCGGCCCACCGGCGTGAGCCGAGCGGAACGCATCGCTGCGGGTCCAGGTGTGGTGGTCCTCTTCGGTTTCCCAGTGGGTCACGACCAGGAAATCTTCGTGGTCGGGCGTCTTGTGCATCTTCCACAGCTCGAAGCTGATGAAGCCGGAATGGTCCTGGACGGCGCCCCGGGCTTTGAACATTTGCTCCAGCGTGTCGCCGAAGCCGGTCTTGACTTTGATGCGGTTGGTGGCGATGAACATGATGCCTCCTGATGTTGGCCGACGCAGTTGCGCCGGGCTAGTCGTCCAGATGCAGGTCCGACAGTTGCGGCAGTGTCTCTTTTGCCAGCAGTTCCAACGAGCGTAGCCCCTTCGCCCGGTCCGCGCCCCAGTCGTGGCACAGAACGAGCAACGTGCCGAAGCCGCCCGTGTCATCATGCAGATCGCGGATCTGACGGGCACATTCGTCCGGGTCGCCGACGATCCAGAAGTTTTTCAGCATGTACTGGGGAGTCAGAGCCGAGTTGGGCATGTCGGGGTCGGTCTTGATGCCGTCGAGGCCGCGTTGTCCCTGGCCCAACAGCGGAATGAAGTACGTGTCGAACGTCCGCGCCGGCGGGCCGTTCATAACATCGGCCACCGCTTGCTCGGTGGTTTCGCCGACGTAGACCTCTCGGGCGATGCGCCACTGGTTCCGTGAAACGTCGCGGTCCGCTGACTTGGCCCCTTTGGAGTACGCGGCCCAGTGCCTGGGCAGATGCGAGGTATGCAGGAACAGGGTGCTCATGGGCCACCAGCCCATCTCGCCCGCAACCTCGAGGGTGGGCGACGACGGGCTGCTCCCGGCGACGGCAATGGGCGGGTGCGGCTTCTGGTACGGCCGCATGTGGTAGGCCAACCCCATTTCCGGCCGGGATTTCGGTACCCGGACGTTGTAAAACTCACCCTCGTGGGCGAAACCTTTCGGGTCTTCCGTGGTCCACATCTTGAGGATGACGTTCGCCGCCTCGCGCATCCGGTCTCGCTGCTGGCCCGATTCCCGATCCATGCCGAACATCTCGGAGTCAGTGGGCACACCGCCAGATCCAATGCCGAAGAAAAACCTCCCTCGCGCCAGGTGGTCCAGCATCGCCATGCGGTGGGCGATCATGATCGGATCGTGGAAGGCCAGCAGGGACACGCCGGTGCCCATCACCAGGTTGGTGGTTACTCCCAGCGCCCGGGCGATGAAGAGGTCGGGCGCGGGCATGTTCTCCCATTCAGTGGTGAAGTGCTCGCCAATCCACGCCTCGGAATACCCGAGTTCGTCGGCGAATGCCATCAGCTCCAGATCTTCGTCGTAAGTGTCCGCGTGCAGGCGTCCCGGCGGGTGCAGCGGCATGTTGAACAGGCCCAGTTTCATGTCACTGCTCCGGTCAGATGGATTGCGCGACTTTCCCCAGCAGGCTGATGGTTTGCTCCATGTCGGCCGCCGGGTCGTCGCTGGCGGTCACCGGGGTCACCAGCAGCTCGGAGATGCCCATGTCCAGCATCGCCACCATGCGCTCGCCCACCGTGTCGGCGTCGCCGGTGAGTACCGTGGCCTCGATCATGGCGTCGCTCCAGGTCTCCTCGGCCGCCTCCGGGTACCCGGCGGCTGCCCACATCTGCTGGTAGAAGGGCAGGCGCGGGTAGTTGGATAGCTGCTGCTGAACCGCCAGCCGCGTCGCGTCGGGATTGTCGCTGATGCAGACGGGAGCGTGCGCGATTAGCGGTGGAGTGTCCCGCCCGGCCTGGTCCGATCCCCGGCGCATGGCCGGCAACGCCTTGTCCCGCAGGTAAACCGCCGGGCTCACCCAGCTGATTGCGCCGTCGGCGAGCTCTCCGCACAGTTCGTACGAGCCTTCCTGAAGCGCCGAAGCCATCACGGGCACGTCCACCGGGCGGGGAATGCTGGCGTGGGCCGTATATTCCTGGCCGTCGAAGTCCACCGATCCTTCGTGCAACAGCGCCCGCAGGATCTGCAGGTACTCGCGCAGGTTGGTCAGCGGAGCGCGGAGGTTGAAGCCGAACATCGACCGCATGGTCGGCCGGTGGCTCGGCCCTACTCCCAGGCGCAGCCGTCCGGGCGCCAACTGGTCCAGCACCTGTACTTGCTGGGCCGCCACGATGGGATGCCGGGGGTAGGTCGGGACAATGGACGTCCCGAACACGATGCTGTCCGTCTGCACCGCCGCCGCCGCGAACAGGGTCAGCGCGTCGAGGCCGGTGCCGCCGGTGGTGAGCCAGGCAGCGTGAGCGCCGGCCGCTTCGGCGCGGCGCATGAGATCCAGTGAGGCTTCGGCGTTCGGCGCTCCCGCGTGGATGCCGATCCGTTTGGTAGGCATGGCAATACCTCGTTCCGGGGGTTCCGGGTTTCGCATTATCCTAACACCGGCCATGGAATTTGTAGAGGACGGGGTTACCATCCCGTCCTCTGTCGTTCCCGCGGCAGTTAACCCCGAAAGATCAGCCAACCCCGGGCGCGTAGTCCGTTCCCACGTGCCCGGCTGCCACGAACTCCTCGTACTCCGCAGCAGAGTAGCCCAGCAGTTCGCGATAGACGTACTCATTGTCCTGCCCGAACATCACCGGGCCACGGTGGATTCCCAATGGCGTCTCCGACATCTTGTACAACGGGCCGGGATATAGATGGGTGCCGCAGTCCTCCTGGTATGCTTCGCGGAAGAACTCGCGCGATTTGATGTGCGGGTCGGCGAAAGCGTCGGCCTGGTTCATCACGATCCCCGCGGCGATACCCTGATCCTGCAGGGCGCGCATCGCGGCTTCCGGCGAACGGCCGCGCGTCCACGTTTCGATCACCGGATCGATTTCGGCTTGCCGGGCGTGCCGCCCCTCCGCGCTCGCCAGCTCCGGGTCGCTCTTCAGGTTCGTCGCGCCGATCACGTCGCACAGCGCCATCCATTGGTCGCTGTCGTAAACCGTGATGACCACCCACCGGTTCTCACCGGCGCACGGATAGCAGTTCTGCAAGGCCCGGGGGTGGCGGTTGCCCAGCGTCCCGTGAATGCGGCCGTTCATCGCGTAATCCAGGTAGTACTCGCCGAGGAACGGGAACACGTTCTCCGCCTGGCCCAGTTCCACCAGTTGGCCCTCACCCGTCCTTTTTCGGTGCCGGAGCGCGGCCAGCACCGCAAACGCTCCCTGCGCTCCTCCAGCCGCGTCGGACATCAGTACGGTGGTGTTGTAGGACGGATCGGTGTCCTCGTATCCTCGCAACATAGTGTGCCCGACGACGCCTTCGATGTGCACGCCGTGGGCCCGGTAGTCACGATAGGGGCCGTCGCTTCCGTAAGCCGGCATCCGGAGCATGATGATGTCGTCCTTGACCGCGCGCAGCGATTCGTAGGAGATGCCGAGCTTTTCCATCGTTTCGGTGGGGTTGTTCTCGATCAGCACGTCGCTGATCGCCACCAGCCGGTCGAAGATCTCGCGTCCTCCAGGATCCAGCAGGTTCACGGTCATGCTCTTCTTGTTGCGGGCGTGGGAGTTGAACATCGGCGAGCGGTTGAAAGGCCGATCGCCCGGTACTCGTCCCGGCGTGCCGCCCGAGTACAGCGGCAGGTTGTCGATCACCGCCTGGGACAGGTGCGGCGCGGCCCCTCGTGTCAAGGGCACGAAGGTCTTGGTGGACTCGACGCGGATCACCTCCGCTCCCAGGTCGGCTAGGAACGAGCCGCAGTAGGGACCCGCCCACACCACGGTGATTTCCAGGACGCGCAGACTTTCCAGCGGCAGGCGAGGCATAGTCGATTCCATATCGGCGTTATGGTTAGTGTTGGGGGGACGTGAAACTCGTCATAGAACTGACGCCCGACAAGGGCTAGTTCCCGCCACGTCGGAAAGGATTGGGCAAGTTCACCCACCCCTTTTCTGCAACCAGCCGTGCCAAGTCTTTTACTGACGAAAGATTGCCTTGTGCGACGGCCATCACGATTGCTCTTACATCAAGGGATGATAGGGCTCTTATGTTAGCGGCCGCTACAGCGAAATCGCCGGTTGTTTTCTCTGCATTTGACGCGGCTTTGGCAGTATCAGTCGCAGCAGCGTCCAGATTGGCTGCGATGCTTGGGGAAACATCCGCCAAATCGGCCGTCACTTTGGCGGCAGATGCAGAGGCGGTTTCTACGTTGCCGAGGATGCGCCATACCTTGGGCAGCGTGACGATTACAGCGATGGCAATCACGCCGCACAACACGGTTACCGCGACGGCTGCGATGGTGACTGCTATTTCCATTTGATGATGTCCCCTTCGTATGCCACGCCGTTGGCGAAAAGTGCGAGTTGGCTAGTCGGTCTGACTGGATTTCGTGAAAGCGACGCCGCCATCAACGAAGGCAGTAATTTCGGCGTCGTCGTAGCCGAGTTCCTCCAAAACCTCTGCTGTGTGCTGCCCCAGCAACGGCGCCGTCCTGCGCAACCGCCACGGCGAACCGTTCATGATGAAGGGACGGCCCGGGTACCTCATTCGCCCCGCGACCGGGTGGTCTCCCTCGGCGAACACGCCCCGCGAATTGAACGATGGGTCCACGTCCAGGTCTGCCATCGTGTTGATCGGCCCTGACAGCACTCGGTTCTCCTGGGCCGCGCTCCAGGCATCAGCCTTGGTGCGCTCGAGTATCCATGGCAGGAAATATTCCGCTTCGAACTCTTCCTGCATTTCTGTGTTGCCCTGGGAAGCTGGGTCCTTCCAGCGATCTGTGCCCAACTCCGGCGGATCGCTCAGCATCGCTACGGCCCTGGGGAAATACATCCGGCTGCCGTTGATCTGGAGGTACCCGTCCGAACACGGATAAACGGCGTTCGGGTACCCGCCGGATCCGCCCGATGCCGGCCGGTGGCTCAACTCCCCGGTGTACTGGTATGCCAATAACGCGCTTTGCCGCCGGTCAACCGACCCCAGCTGCGTTTCCAGGATGGACACGTCGATGCGCTGCCCAATCGCCTCGTCCGCGTCTTCATACATGTAGAAGGAACCCGCTAGCACCGCTCCCATGGTGCCAACCGCGGCAACCGCGCCCGCCTGGTAGAGGCCAACGTTGCCGCCCAGCTTCAGCGGCTCGCGGTCCGCCAGTCCCGTGGAGTGCATCTCCCCGCCCATGCCGTAGAAAACGATCTCCGAGCCACGATAGTCCCGATAGGGACCCGTTTGGCCGAAGTTCGAGATGCTGGTGTATACGATCCCGGGATTGACGCTGCTCAGGCGTTCGTATCCGATCCCTAACCGGTCGGCAACCCCGGGCCGGTAGTTCTCAACGACGATGTCAGCCCACGTGGCCAGTCGCTCTACGATTTCGGCGGCTCCGGTCTGTTTCAGGTCGACGGCGATGCCGCGCTTGTTGGTGTTGAGGTGCAGGAATTGGGCGCATTTTTCCGGATGAGGTTCATCGCCCGGGTACGGCCCCATGCGGCGAGATCCGTCGCCATCGGGCGGCCGTTCCACCTTGATCACTTCCGCGCCGTAATCGGCCAGCAGCTTGGTGCAGTATGGACCAGCCACGTAGTGGGTGAAGTCCAGTACTTTGAGGCCGGCCAGCGCGCCTTGAGGCATACTATTCATCGGTGGGTCCGTCACGCCAGATGCGCTACCATTGCATAATTCCCGGTACCGGTCAACTTGGAAACTAGTCCGCATACCCATACGTTGTGTAGACTTGACCCATTCACTGAAGCGGCGGTATCGGTGCGCGTGCGGTCCTGCGCTCACCGGCACTAACCCTATGGTCGTTGCTTCCCGGGCAAGGAAACGAATGCGGACTTTTGAACTCGGTAAGATTCTCCCCTGCACCCCGGGCGAAGCATGGAACGCGGTGGTCGATTTTCCGTCCCGCACCATCCATGGTCCGTCCTACCGTCGCTCCGACCTGCCCGACGGCAAGGAACCCAGGCCGGGAAATCGGATCGAGTTGCAAATTGGGCGGGACAAGTTCACCAGCCTGATGACCGTCGTTCAGGAACCTGAGATGTTCAGCCACCGCACCGTCGGATCAGGCTTCTCCGTAGAGTTCTCCTACTGGGTCCGCCTCTGTTCGGACGCGGATCCCGGGTACACCTCGGACGACGACGGCAACGCCTATCTCACCGTGCAGGCCGAGTATGGCGGTTGGCTGGGATCTCTGATCGCACGGTTGCGGCCCGGTGCCTGCCGCCGCTATGTGGCCGGCGAATTGGCTGCCATCAATTCCGGCGCCAAATCCGTGTCCGCGGAACCTGTAGTCGACTGACGCCGGGAGACCGGCGTTCCTCACTGGAGTGACGACATGACCACCGGCAATGGGTTGCCCAATCCCCCTTCCGCTCCCCGACGTGCTCACACAGACACCATCCATGGCGACGCCCGAGTCGACCCATGGCATTGGCTCCGGGATCAGGACGACCCGGAGACCATGGAATACCTGCGCGCCGAGAATGAATACACCGAGGCGTTCCTGGCTCCGCTGGGCTCCTTGCAGGAGCGGATCTACGAAGAGATTCGTGGACGTATTAAGGAGGACGACAACACCGTCCCCGAAAAAGAAGGTGACTACTACTACCTCGTTCGCTTCGAGGAAGACGGACAATACCCGATCTATTGCCGCCGCTTTGGCAGTCCGGATGGCCCGGAGGAAGTACTTCTGGATGTGAACCTCCTGGCGGAGGGCCGCGAATACACCCGGGTTTCAGGTTTCGAAAACAGCCCCAACCACCGCCTGGCCGCGTACGGCGTGGATTTCGACGGCTCGGAGCAGTTCACGATACGGGTTCTGGACCTGGAAACCGGAGATACCCTTCAGGACGAGATACCCAATACCTACTACGGTCTTGAGTGGGCCAACGACAACCGCACCATTTACTACTCGGTTTTGGACGAGCACCATCGTCCGGTTTCCGTCTACCGTCACACCCTTGGCGCTGACCCCTCCACCGACGAGCTGGTCTACCACGAAGAGGACCCACGGTTCTTTGTTGGGGTGGGCAAGTCCATCAGCGGGCGGTTCATCTACGTCGGCGCCGGCGGCAACAACATGTCCGAGTACCGTTTCCTGGATGCCGATGATCCTGCTGCCAAGCCCGTTCTGATCGAGCCTCGCGCTGCAGATTTTGAATACGATGTGGAAGATCATGGCGAGATTTTCTTCGTCCGGCACAACGGCAAAGGCGCCCGGGATTTCATGCTGTCCACCGCCCCGATCGACAACCCCGGTTGGGCTAACTGGTCCGATTTCATGGCCCACGAGCCCGGCCGGCCCATCCGGGGTATCCAGGCCTACCGCGACCACCTGGTCGTTGCGTGCCGGCAGGACGGCCTGCCCCAGGTTATGGTGCTCCGCCTCGCCGACGGGGACACCCACTTCATTTCCGGTGTGGACGAGGACGACTTTGCCATGTCGGCCCGCGGAGGCCGGGAGTTCAATACAAGCACCCTCCGGTTCGGTTACACGTCGCTGAAAACCCCGGCGGCGGTATACGACTACGACATGGCTACACGAGAGCGCGTCCTGCGCAAGCAGCAGGAAATACCCTCCGGTCACGATGTCGCGCAGTATGAGACCCGGCGCGTCTGGGCTACCGCGCGAGATGGGGTCGCGGTCCCCATCAGCCTGCTGAGGCGCCTTGATACTCCGGTCGACGGTAGCGCTCCGCTCTATCTGTACGGGTACGGGAGCTACGGCCTGAACATGGACGCCAACTTCAGCGTGTCCGTGCTGAGCCTGGTCGACCGCGGTTTCATTTTTGCCATCGCCCACATTCGGGGCGGCATGGAAATGGGCTGGGACTGGTACGAAACCGGCAAGCTGCTGAACAAACGAAACACCTTCAACGACTTCATCGACTGCGCCGAGTACCTGGTCGCTGAGGAGTACACCGCCGCCGGCCGCATCGCCGCCGCCGGGGGCAGCGCCGGCGGGATGCTGATGGGGGCGGTCATCAACGAACGCCCCGACCTCTTTGGCTGCGTGGCGGCCCATGTACCCTTTGTTGACGTGCTGAACACGATGCTGGACGACACGCTTCCTCTGACCACCATGGAGTACAACGAGTGGGGCAATCCCAACGACGAAGAGTCCTACCGCTACATGCGTACCTATTCACCCTACGACAACGTGCGCGAGCAGGCTTATCCGCCCATGCTGGTCACCGCCGGCATCAGCGACCCCCGGGTCACCTACTGGGAACCGGCCAAGTGGGTGGCCAAGCTCCGCACCATGCGTACCGACGACCGGCCGCTCCTCCTCAAAACCCACATGGACTCGGGCCACGCCGGCGCCTCCGGCCGTTTCGAGCGCATCAAGGAGGTCGCGGAGGAATACGCGTTCTTACTGCATGCCTTGGGCATGGTCGACCCCGCCGGCTGAAGCCGCTACAGCCCGATGAACCTTCGGGCGTTCTCCCCCAATATGCCCTCTACCTGACCCGAGGTCAGCGGCAGCGACGCCAGGTAGTCCGACTCGGTTCCCATGTCGACCAACGGGTAGTCGGTGCCGAAGCAGACCTTGTGCGCCCCGTGCTTGCCGATAATCTCGGTGAGCGTATCGGCGGTCAGTTCACGAATCGATGGCGGCCAGGTCGTGTCCACCAGCACGTTTTCGTGCCCCATGAGCTGACGTTCCGCCTCGTCCAGCATGTAGAACCCACCCAGGTGCAGCGCGATGACATTCAGCCTCGGGAACCGCCGCACAATGTTGGCAATGCGCTCCGGCGCGGCGTATAGGGGCGCGTCCGCTCCCTGGTGCGGCAGCCGGCCGGCGTGTATGGACAGGGTCATGTCATCGCCCAGTTCTTCATACACCGGAAACCACTGGGGATCGTCGGGGTAAAAACCGTTGATTACCGGGTGCATCTTGATCCCCTTGACGCCATTTTCTCTCAGGTATCGTATCTCTCCGGCTTTGTCGGCGAGGTCGGGATGTACCGCGCCAAAGGGGACCAGGTTTTCGTCCGCTACCGAGATGAGCCAATCGTTGGCCCGTCGCACCTGGTCGGCGCGCGCCGCCACGCCCAGCACGATGGATTTGTCCACGCCCGACGCTGCCATATGCGCCTTGATACCGGCCACCGTGTTCGCCGCGATGGGCTCGAAACCCAACTCCGACTCCATGTTCTCCGCCACCGCGTCAGCGATCCGGTCCGGCCATATGTGGGTGTGAACGTCAACGCGCATTGGATTCCTTAGCGATACGAGCCAACGATTATTCCTTCGCACCGGCTTCGGTGAGGAGGCCCGCGATTTCAGCGTTATCTTTGATCCTAGCCCAATATAGCATTGATCTGCCGTTGTCGTCCTTGGCGTTCACGTCCGCCCCGGCGTCTACCAGAATCCGTACGATCTCGGAATTGTCTTCCAGGATTGTCCAGAACAGGGCTGGATTGCCGTTGTCGTCCTTGGCGTTCACGTCGCCCCGGCGTCTACCAGAATCCGTACGATCTCGGAATTGTCTTCTAGGATTGCCCAGAAGAGGGCTGGATTGCCGTTGTCGTCCCTGGCGTTCACGTCCGGATTTATCTCTCTTAGCGTACAGTGCACGTTTGCTGGATTGCCGGACCAGATGGCTCGGATCAGGTCATCGTGACCGCCGCATACTTCTATGGTATCGCTCGCTAAGGGCGAGGTCGGCCATGGACTATGTTTCGCAGAGAACCCCGTTGTCGCACTTGGGGGTGCTGTTGCCCCTTCCGTTCGTGGCTCGCTACCGCGGTCAGATGTCGACGTTAGCGTGTCGGCCTCATCGCAGAATGGTAGCCCGTCCAAGACTGACTCCTTCTTCAGTTGCCTCCGCAAATTGGTTGGTATGCAGCCGGTCAATTCGTTTGGATGAGGAGGCGAGAATACGGTGACGAGGTTAACAATAGCTAGCGTGAATTTTCCCGCGTCGCTGCCCTCATTATCGATGCTTTGCATATCGCCAATGTCAAGAATTTTCAGCTTGTCGAGATTACCCAACTCACGGGGTATTTTCCCCGACATTTCATTTCCGCCAAGGTGAAGTTCGGTGACCCGTCCTCTGCGGTTGGTAGTAACGCCGTACCAATCATCCATGGGCGCGGAACTGAGCCAGCTACGGTTGTTGAGCCACTTGGGGCCGTCAGTAGCATGATAGAGCGCGCTCAATGCCCCTCGATCCGTTTCAGGGGATGTCCCCGGTGCGCAGGCAACGGCAGTAGTAAGCAGCACGACAACCATAATTGCCAATACTGCCCAACGCAGCCGCGGGTAGTTTCTGCGCATCGTTGTCTCCCGGGACAAAGAATAGACTGCCACCGTGCTATTATAATTGCGGTCATACTTTTCCTTTTCCCATCGCGCGGTTACCAATGATACGAGAGGCCATATGTGGGTGTGAACGTCAACGCGCATCGATGAGAACTCCTCCGAGCGTGTTACTATATTACCCGTGCTAAATTCGTGCTACGTTCGCGCCCATAGACGAAGCACGTAAGCAGTCGACCACGGGCGGTTTTCCGGCATACTTCCTATTCCCGCCCAGCGAGGCACGCCATGACCACCAAAACCACTGCGTTGCCCGCCACTCCGGGAGACCGGTTCCAGGAACTGCCTCCCAGAGACGATATGCTGAACGTCATATATCTTCATGAGCCGGGCCACATCCCAGCCCTACGCCGGCATTACGGCAACTTCGACACTACCATAGTCTCCAGCGAAATTCCCATCGGCTGGAATACCAGCCAGCGGGAGGGCCTGCAACAGCCGGATTTGTTTGTCGCCTTCGGGGTCGACCGGGCGGCCATCATTGCCAGGAAGGGTTACGACATCTCAGAGTGGGACAAAGCGCCGGAGTTCGTCCTGGAAATCGCATCGGAGAACACCGCGCATAATGACGAAAGGGGCAAGCGGGTCGGCTACGCGGCGTTCGGGGTGTCGGAGTACTGGCGATTTGACCATACCGGCGGAGAACTGTACGCGGCGGCGCTGTCCGGCGACCGGTTGGTCAACGGCGTGTATCGGCCCATCACCGTTAACCAACTGGATGATGATCGTTATTGGGGGCGCAGTGACGCGCTGAACTTGGACGTGTGCTGGGAATATGGACAGTTGCGCTTTTACGATCCGGTGGCGCGGCGTTATCTGCCCACCTATGACGAAGAAGCCGATGGACGCATCGCCGCCGAAGCGCGTAACCGGGAACTGGAAGAGCAACTCAAACGCCTGCAGAGCCAATAGCCCGTCGCGTCATCGGTGAAAGATCGACATGATCCGAGAAGCCATATCGGCGGCAACCGCCGGAGAATCTCTTTCCATGGACGACGCCGTAACGGTGATGCGCGAGGTCATGGAGGGGGAGGTAACTCCCGCCCAGTTGGGTTCGTACCTGACGGCCCTGGCGCTCAAGGGCGAGACCCCCGAGGAGATCGCGGGTTTTGCCACGGTTATGCGCGAAAAGTCCCTCCGCGTCGCCGTGGACGGCAATGCCATCGACACCTGCGGCACCGGCGGCGACCGGAAGGGCACCTTTAACATCTCCACCGCCGCGGCGTTCGTGGTTGCCGGAGCGGGGCTGACCGTTGCCAAGCACGGCAACCGCGCCGCCTCCGGGGACTGTGGCAGCGCCGACGTGCTGGAAGCCCTGGGCGTGCGGATCGAGTTGCCGCCGGAAGCCGTGGAACGTTGCCTGCGCGAGATCGGCATCGGCTTCATGTTCGCTCCGGCGTACCATCCCGCCATGCGCTACGCCGCTCCCGTTCGCCGGGAGATCGGCATCCGCACCGTTTTCAACGTCCTCGGACCCATGACCAACCCGGCTGGCGTTCCCTGCCAGCTCATCGGCGTGGGATACCCCGAGGCGGCCGAAAAAATGGCCGAGGCGCTACGGCTGTTCGGTACGCACCACGCCATCATAGTCCACAGCGACGATGGTATGGACGAACTATCGTTGGGCAGCGACACCGCCGGTTGGGAAGTGCTCGATGGCGAAATCCGTCCTTACGTGGTTCGTCCCCGGGATCTGGGCCTGCCCCATGCGACACCGGAAGACCTCCGTGGCGGCGACCCGGCAACCAACGCAGAAACCATGCGCGCTATCCTGTCCGGCGTGGGCGGGCCCGTTCGCGACGCCGTAGTATTGAACAGCGGCGCTGCTCTGGTCGCGGGCGACGTCGCCGACTCCCTGGCTGAGGGCATCGAAATGGCTGCGGCCTCCATTGCCGACGGCCGGGCCGCCGCAAAGCTGGATGCCATGGTGTCGTTGACCCGCGATCTCTCCCCATCGGATCAATAAAGGAGCCGGCACATGCCCAGCATCCTGGACCAGATCGTCGCCAAGAAACGAGAGGAGCTCGCCGTTTCCATGGCGGCGGTTCCGCTTTCGGCGTTACGGGACGCGATAGCAGCGCGACCGTCCCCCCTCGACTTTCCGGCCGCCTTGCGCGGCGACAGCATCAGCCTGATCGCCGAGGTGAAAAAGGCGTCCCCATCCAAGGGCCTGCTCCGCGAGGACTTCCAACCCATGGAACTGGCGGCGACCTACTCGGGCAACGGCGCGGCCGCAATCTCCGTTATCACCGACGGCCATTTCCTCGGCGAGCCGGCGCACCTGACCGCGGTCAAGGAAAGCGGCGCGTCGGGAACCTCCCCGGTGCTGCGCAAGGACTTCCTGTTCGACCCCTACCAGGTGTACGAAGCCCGTGCTATCGGCGCCGACACCTACCTGCTGATCGTAGACATTCTTTCCCCGTCACAGCTTGCCGAGCTTATCCATCTTGGCTCCGAATTGGGAATGACGCCGTTGGTGGAGACCCACGACGCTGAGGAGATTGCCACAGCAGTCGGGGCTGGCGCCGAGGTCATTGGCATCAACAACCGCGACCTGCACACCTTCGTCACTGACCTGGCAACTACCGAATCGCTTGCGCCGCTGATCCCATCCGACAAGGTCATAGTCAGCGAGAGCGGTATCAGCACGCCCGAAGATCTGGCCCGGCTGGAACCCTTTGGAATCAACGCCGTTCTGGTTGGCGAGGCCCTGGTCACCGCCGCCGACACCGCGGCCAAGGTGCGGTCCCTCACCGGCGCGCCCGTTCCGGTCTAGGTCGCGGATCTTGGAATCCACAACCGTAAAGATTTGCGGGGTGCGCAGCCTCGACGATGCGCTGGTCGCCGCCCAGGCCGGCGCGGACTACGTGGGTATGGTGTTCGTGCCAGGCCGCCGCCGGCGCATCGAGCCTGAGGCCGCCCGGGTCATCACGGATGGGTTGAGGGCCGGCGATCTCGAAGGCCCCAAGTCCGTCGGCCTTTTCGGCGACCAATCCTTGGATGAGGTGCTGGACACCGTCGCTGCGGCTGGCCTGGACTACGTTCAACTGTGCGGCGACGAGCCCCTGGACTACTGCCGCGCGGCGCTTGAGCCCGCTGGCGTGATCAAGGTGCTTCACGTGGCCAACGACGACAGTCCCGACGCTATAGCCGACGTTGCCAACCGGATCGACGCCTTCGCTGCCGCCGGCTGCACTGTCACCCTGGACAGCCAGGTTGTCGGCTTGCACGGCGGAACCGGCCAGTCTTTCGACTGGAGCATCGCCGCGCAACTGGCGGCCAGCGGACGTCGTTTCCTCCTGGCCGGTGGGTTGACCCCGGCCAACGTCGCCGAGGCTGTGGCCGTCGTCCGTCCCTGGGGCGTCGACGTGTCCAGCGGCGTGGAAACGGACGGCGTCAAAGACCCCGACAAGATCAAACAGTTCGTAGCCAACGCCCGGCGCCCCGCCTGAACCACCGGAGGCTGTAAATCAATGGTAGTCACCACCCAGACCAACCTTCCGGACGAGCGCGGCCGGTTCGGCGATTTCGGCGGCAAGTTCGTCCCCGAAACGGTAATGGCCGCCCTAACGGAGCTGGAAGATTCCTATCGCGCCGTCCAGGACGATGCCGGGTTCGCCGAACAACTCAATCATTTGATGACCAACTACGCCGGCCGCCCCACCGCTCTGTACTACGCCGAAAACCTGAGCCGGCACTGTGGCGGCGCACGCATCTACCTCAAGCGCGAGGACCTGGCCCACACCGGAGCCCACAAGATCAACAACGCGCTCGGGCAGAGCCTGCTGGCCCAGCGCATGGGCAAGCAGCGCATCATCGCGGAAACCGGCGCCGGTCAGCATGGCGTCGCCACGGCCACCGTCTGCGCCATGCTCGGGCTCCAGTGCATCGTCTACATGGGCGCAGAGGACACGGTGCGCCAGGCCCTCAACGTCTATCGTATGCGTCTCCTCGGCGCCGAGGTCATCGCCGTCGAATCCGGTACGCGAACCCTCAAGGACGCCATCAACGAATCGATCCGCGATTGGGTGACCAACGTGGAAACCACGCACTACCTGATTGGCAGCGTGGTCGGGCCACATCCGTATCCCATGCTGGTCCGCGACTTTCAGTCGGTTATCGGGCGCGAAGCCCGTCAGCAGATCCTCGACGCCGAAGGCCGTCTGCCCAGCGCTGTGGTCGCCTGCGTGGGCGGTGGGAGCAACGCCATCGGCACCTTCTACGAGTTCATCGGGGACGAGGGCGTGCGCCTGGTCGGGGTAGAGGCTGCGGGCGAGGGCGTGGACACCGGTAGGCATTCGGCGACCCTGTCCGCCGGACGCCCCGGCGTGCTCCACGGCTCGCTGTCCTACCTCCTGCAGGACGAGAATGGCCAGATCCAGGAGGCGCACAGCATCTCCGCCGGTCTCGACTACCCCGGCGTCGGCCCGGAGCACAGCTGGCTCAAGGCCACCGGCCGCGGCGAGTACCTGGCCGTAACGGACGAAGAGGCCCTGGAGGGTTTCCGCCTCCTCTGCCGCACCGAAGGCATCATCCCGGCCCTGGAGTCCGCCCACGCGATCTACCATGTCAGTCACATGGCTGCCAACATGGCGGCTGACGACATCATCGTGGTCTGCCTCAGCGGTCGCGGCGACAAGGACGTGCCCTCTATAGCGGAGCGCGAGGGCATCGGTTCCTGACGGATACCGGGGAGTGACGCCTTTGCGGGCGCCTGCAATCGCCGCCCTGTTGGCTGTGGCGGTGGCCGCCCTCTTGGTCACCGCCTGCACGTCAGAGGTAACCGATACTATCGACGCCGCACGGCAGTTGGCCGGCGACGTCGCGAGCGACACGGAGCCGTCGGAGCCGAGCCAGCAACCACCGGCTGCAATCGACCCATCTGCGGAATCCCCTGAAGTTCAATCGCTGCTCGTCTCCCTTCGCGGCCTTCGTGTGGCCGCCCGTGGCGGCGATACCGAGTACAACCGCCGCGACTGGGGACAGTGGATTGATGCCGACCGGGATTGCCAGAACACCCGCGCCGAGGTGCTCATCTCCGAGAGCTTGGCCCCAGTATCTTTCGCGCTGGAGGACGATGGCGACCAGTGCCGCGTCATAGCCGGTCGGTGGGTGGGCCCGTGGACCGGCCAGGTGTTCACCGACGCATCCGACTTGGACATTGACCACCACGTTCCCCTGGGCCACGCCCACCTGTCTGGAGGCTGGGATTGGTCACCGGAACGAAAACGTGCCTACGCCAACGACCTGACCCACCCGGCGAGCCTCCAGGCTACCAGCGCGCCGGTCAACCGCTCCAAGGGCAAGCAGGCGCCCGACGAATGGAGACCCGAAAAGAGCGCCGGTTGGTGCCGCTACGCCGCCGATTGGATCTCCGTCAAGAAGACTTGGGACTTGACCGTAACGTCCGCTGAAGTCGGCGCCCTGGAAAAGATGCTTGCCACCTGCGACGACGATCCTTCTTGGGGCCTGTCCGGTGCTCCGGGCGGCTGAACGATCCGGCCCCTATGCTATAATCCCCGTTGCCCGTAGACATAATTTGCTGCCCGAACTATTCGCGTTGTTCGGGCCGAAAACGCTAAGGAGGCGAGCCATGGAGATGGGACTGGACGGCAAGGTAGCCATTGTCACCGGCGGTAGCGAGGGCATCGGTAAAGCAGCGGCAGAGCGCATGGCCGGCGAAGGGGCCAACGTAATCATCGTGGCTCGCCGTCAGGAGGTTCTGGACGCCGCGGCGGACGAGATCCGCACCGCGACTGAGGGTGAGGTGCTGCCCCTCTCCGCAGACGTCACCGACAAAGAGACGGCGGCGCGCGTGGTCAACACCGCGGTGGAGCGGTACGGCCGCGTCGACATCCTGGTTAACAACGCCGGCACCTCCATGGCCAAAGGCTTCGAGGACGTCAGCGACGACGACTGGGAGCTGGACTTCGAGTTGAAGGTATGGGGCGCGGTTCGCCTCATCCGGGCATCCATTCCAGAGATGCGCAAGGTCGGCGGCGGACGCATCATCAACGTCACCAATCTGGGAGGACGAACCCCGGGCGCCAATTCCATGCCCACGTCAATCTCCCGCGCGGCCGGCATAGCCATCACCAAGGGCCTGTCCAAGGATCTGGCCAGTGACAACATCCTCGTCAACACCGTGTGCATCGGCCTCATCAAGAGCGGCCAGCACCAGCGCCGTTACGATGCCCGCATCGTGAACGAGCCGGACCTGGACATGGACGACTTTTACGCCCAGTTGGCCGCCGGGCGCGGCGTGCCCTTGGGCCGCGTCGGCGAGGGCTCCGAGGCCGGCGATGTGATCGCGTTCCTGGCCTCCGATCGTGCCAGCTACTTGACCGGTGTAGCGATCAACATCGATGGCGGCGCATCCGCGGTCGTCTAGTAGCGCGTCGCAGTATCCGGGCCTGTTTATCCGAAAGGGAGATCATCGTGACCGAATCATATCGAGACGAATTCGAAGCGCCGAACCGACTCCTGCTGGGCGCCGGCCCATGCACCGTTCATCCCCGGGTCCTGCGCGCCATGACCCAGCCAGTGGTCGGGCACCTGGATCCCGTGTTCTTCCAGGTCATGGACGAAGTGTGCGAGATGCTGCGCCAGGTTTTCCACACCGGCAACACCGTCACCATGCCCATCTCCGCCACCGGAACGGGGGCCATGGAAACCGCCTGCGTGAACGTCATTGAACGTGGTGACACTGCCATAGTCTGCCGGAACGGTTATTTTGGTGTGCGTCTCGCCGACATCGCCCAGCGCTGCGGAGCGAATACGGTCATGGTCGATTCTCCCTGGGGAAAGCCCGCCGACCTCAACGCCCTCGAGGACGCTCTCAACGCAAACCCCGGCACCAAGATGGTCGGACTCGTCCACGCCGAAACTTCTACCGGCGCGATCACTCCCCTGACGGATGCTATAGACCTCGCTCACCGGCATGGCGCCCTGGTCGTCGCCGACGCGGTGACCTCCCTGGGCAGCCATGATGTTCAAGTCGATGGCTGGGATATCGACGTCTGCTACAGCGCCAGCCAAAAGTGCCTGGGCGCCCCTCCGGGCCTGGCTCCCATCAGCTTCGGCGAACGCGCCATGGACGTCATCAACAAGCGCGACACCACCGTCGAAAGCTTCTACTTCAACCTCCAGGGCGTCGCGGAATACTGGAATGAGACCCAGCGGGTCTATCACCACACCAGTCCGATCACCATGATCTATGCCATGCGCGAGTCCCTCCGCATGATGATGGAGGAAGGCCTCGACGAACAGCATGATCGTCACGCCAAGGTTGCCGCCGCTTTGCGCGCCGGTCTGACCGCCATGGGCCTGGAACTGGCTACCGACCCCGACTACCAGCTCAACCCCATCACCGTGGTCAACGCGCCCGAGGGAGTCAACGAGGCCGATGTGCGCGCGCGTCTCCTGAACGATTTCAACATTGAGGTCAGCGGCGGCCTGGGCGAGTTCCGCGGCCGGGTCTGGCGCGTCGGCATGATGGGCAACGGCGCCCGCGAAGCCAGCGTGTTGTCGCTTCTCTCCGCCCTGGAAGTCATCCTCGGCGACATGGATTACGAGGTGGCCTACGGAGCCAGCGTGGCGGCGGCCCAACGGAGATTTGCCAGCCACGGCGACTGACCAGTAAACCCCGAACCTGCTCCAATCAGCAATCCAGGGGCGCGATTAGCGCCCCTGTGATCATGCGATTCACCAGATATTTCGAAACCGTTCGTCGGCGGCCGGATCGTTCCTTCATAGAATTGGAATGGATCAGGCAAGTCATTGAGCGACCCACCCATGAGGCAGTTCAAGCGGATGGGCGTATCAGATTATGGGCCCCAATCCCTGAGATGGATGGAAGGTATTTGAGGGTTGTCCTGCTGCCAGATAGAATGACAGTGCACAACGCTTTCTTTGACCGGAGGTTCAGGCCATGAAGGTCAAGTATTTTTCAGACACTGATACGCTATACATCGAACTCTACACCGCTGCGGTCGACGAAACCCGCGACTTGGACGAAAACACGCTACTGGACCTGGATGCCTCTGGCTGTCTGTGCGCCATCACTATCGAGCACGCCAGCGCGAGGATGGATATCCCCGCGTTTTCCTTCGAGCAGGTCCCCGCACCTCACCGTTCCGCCTGATACGCAGCGTCCAATATCTCCACCACGTGCATCACTCGTGCGTCGGAGCCGGCATCACGCAGTCCCTGTTCCAGTTGGCCGATGCATCCCGGGTTCGCGGAAGCGATGACCTCTGCTCCCGTCGCCGCTGCGTTGTCGATCTTGCGCCTCTGCAATCGCTGCGACATGTCCCGTTGGATTAACGAGTAGAAACCCGCGGAGCCGCAGCACAGCGACGACTCCGCCATCTCCACCAAGTCCAATCCCGGAATGCTCCGTAGAACCTGCCTCGGCGCCTCGGTAATTCGCTGGGCGTGCGCCAGGTGGCACGGGTCCTGCATGGTGACCCGCCAGGGTAGTTGGCCCCGTGGCGTGTCCAGCGGCAATGCGGCCAGGAATTCGGTGATGTCCCGCGTGTTGCGCGCAAACTCGTGCGCCGCATCTGCGTAGTGGGGATCATCGTGGAGCAGGTCGCCGTACTCCTTCATCGACGAACCGCACCCGGCCGACGCCGTTACAACCACATCCACGCCAGCCTGCTTGAAGGCGTCGATGTTCCGGCGTGCCATGCGCCGGCCCAATTCCAAATCGCCGGCGTGTAGGTTCAGAGCCCCGCAGCATCCCTGGGTCGGCGGAACCGCAACGTCGCACCCGTTCCGCTGCAGCACCCGCACCGCCGCCCGCATCGCATCGCCTTGCATCAGCGGCATGACGCATCCGGATAGCAGGCCCACGGTCATCCGCCTTTCGCCCTGCGCGGGGAATACCTGGCCGCGGGCACCGAAAAACTGACGCCCCATGACGGGCATCTGCGCTTCCATTGCCGCCAGATCACCGGGCAATAGGCTGAGGAGTCGAGACTTGCGTACCAACTGCTGCAATCCGGACCGTTGGTAAAACCGCATCAGGTGTCCGGCCAGGCGCAGTCTGCCGTTGTGCGGCAGCGCTGTCCGCAGGAACAGTCGCGACAGCCGGCCCAGTTCGGGGCTCTGCAGGCCGTTGTCCTGGACCTGTGCCCTGGTGTGTTCCATGAGGCGTCCGTAGGGCACACCCGACGGACAGACCGCCTCGCACGCTCGACACTGCAGGCAGAGTTCCCAGTGGGACACCAGCCGGTCGCTGATGCCGGTGCGCCCTTCGTGGACCGCCTTCATCAGGGCGATGCGCCCGCGCGGGGATTCGGTTTCCAGACGCGTCTCGACATAGGTGGGGCACGCGCTCAGACACAGGCCGCAGTGCACGCACCGGTAAAGGTCCGCCTCGGCCGGCGCGTCGGAACCGGCAAACCCGGGCCCGTCGTTCAGCGAGCCTTCGAAGGGCAATCCGTACGGAAACCCATGCCCGGCATCTATGCCGCCGCCCATGTGCTCACCGGCGTCCGAATGCCGGTCCGGGGCGCTGACCATCACAATCCTCCAACGAAGCGGCCGGGGTTCAGGATGTTCTGGGGATCAAACTGCCGCTTCAGCCGGCGCATGATCTGCATACCCGACGGTTGCTCACCCCAAACGTCGAAATGTACCTTTGCGTCATCCGGGCATCGCTCAATGATCGCTGCGCCGCCCAAGCGCCCAGCCGCTGACTGGATGCCACGCAGCCCGGTAGCCACATTTTCGGGATCAGCGGACTCCGGGTCGCCCCACCACAGCAGCCGACCTCCACCGAATCCGACGTCCGCCACCACCGATGGTGGCGGTAAGTTTCCCATAGGCACGTTGGCGAAAGCCAAAACTTCCGGCAACGCCGATGGCGGCGCATTGATCCTGACGCACATCGAGGGCGGCGTTTCGGCGTCAGCCGGGAGGTCCGTAAGTGTGCGGATCAGCCCGTTCGCTTCGTCTCCCCTGGCAACGCGGACTGTGCCCGCCACCGGAGACCAGAGCCCAACTGTGTCTTCTACCCGGCGTTTCATCGATGCCGGCCTGCCGCCGGACACGGCGACGGCCAGTGCGCTCTCTCCCATTGAGGGATCTATCCGCTGCGCTGCCTCGCCGGTCAGGATGTGCAATCCCAGCGGAGCGTAGTATTGGCTCTGCAGGTTCTGCGCCGCGTTGGCTGCGGAATCGACACCGTCGAATGCTGCCAGAATCACGGCCCAATCCGTCGGCGCCGGAGCCAGCTTGAAAGTTGCTTCAGTGATGACCGCCAGCGTGCCCAGTGATCCCGTGTAGAGGCGGTTCAGGTCGTAGCCGGTGACGTTCTTGACCACTTTGCCGCCCGCCTTGGTCTGGGTTCCGTCCGCCCCCACGACGCTGATCCCTATCAGCCAATCCCTGGGCAGGCCGTAGGCAGATCGCAGTGGACCGCTGATCCCCGTCGCCAGGGTGCCACCGATGGTTGCGCGATCCGCTATCGGCGCCGCGATGGGAACATGTTTTCCGTCTTGCGCCAGAGCCTCATCCAGCTGAGCTATGGTTGCGCCGGCTTCGACGCTCACGGTCAGGTCGGCGGGCTGAAAATCCACCAGCCGGTTCAGGCCAGCCAGATCCAGCGCGATGCCCGGACGCGCCGGAGCATTACCCAGTTGCGTGGATGTGCGCCCGGCGGACGGGTACACGGCAACTCCCGTGCGATGCGCCCAGGACATTACCTCGGCCACCTCATCGGCGTTGGGCGGTTTCGCTGCGACCACGGGCAACCACTGCCCGATGGCATATCCTCCCAAATCCCCCGCGTCGACGATTGCGCTCGGACCAATCAGCTCCGCCAGTTGTCCAGCGATGGAAGGGGTTGTGGTCATGCCCAGAGTGGCGCCGCTCGGACACCGAAGAACACCGCTGCGGTGTTCAGGCGTATATTCCGACGGTAAGCGCCGCCGGATGCGCCGCCGGCCGCCAATAGCTCCCGTCGGGGAATATCTTGCCGGGGTTCAACCGGTTTTCAGGGGCAAAAGCCTCTCGTACCCGCTGCATTGCTGCCATGTCCGCGTCGGTGTACACCAGCGGCATGAACTCCTTCTTTTCCAGGCCGATGCCATGCTCCCCGCTCAGTGTGCCGCCCAATAACGCGCACTCTTCCATCAGCTCCGCCGCCGCGGCCATCGCGTTTTCCATAACGCCGGGCTCGCGGGCGTCGAACAGCATGCAGGGGTGCAGGTTCCCGTCGCCGGCATGGAATACGTTGGCGATGGTAATGCCGTAACGCTCGCTGACCTCGCTGACCTTGCGCAGCATCTGCGTCAAGCGAGTCCGAGGCACCACCCCGTCAACCAGGTAATAGTTCGGCGCGATGGTTCCGAATGCGCCAAATGCCGTCTTTCGGCCCACCCAGAGGCGTTCCCGTTCGGCGTCATCCTCGGCGACCCGCACGTCGGCGGCGCCGGTATCCCACAGCGCGGCCTCCACCTCACCGCTGACCTCGTCAACCTCTTCGTTCAGGCCCTCGAGTTCAATCAACAGCACCGCCCCGGCGTCGTTGGGGTATCCCGCGTCGGTGACGTTTTGGACCGCCTTGATGCTCAGCGCGTCAATCATCTCCAGCGCCGCGGGAACGATTCCGTGGCCGATCACTGCCGACACCGCGGTGCACGCCGAGTCGATGTCGGGGAAGATGCCCAGGAAGGTTCGCACCGTTTCCGGCAGCGGCAGCAACCGGACCAGTATCTTGGTGGTGATCCCGAACGTCCCCTCGGAACCCACAAACGCCCCTCTCAGGTCGTATCCGGCAGCCTCCCTCGCCAGACCTCCAAGGTGGACCACCTCGCCGTCTTCCAGGACCACTTCCATTCCGATGACGTGGTTGGTGGTCGCCCCGTACGCCAGGCAGTGCGGGCCGCCGGCGTTCTCGGCGATATTTCCCCCAAGACTGCACGCCCTCTGGCTCGATGGGTCGGGCGCGTAACGCATTCCGAACCCGCGCACGTGATTGTCCAGGTCCAGGTTAATCACTCCGGGCTCCACCAGCGCGGTGCGGTTTACCGTGTCCACATCCAGGATGCGGTTCATTCGTGGGAATGCGATCTGCAGTCCTTCCGGCGGCGTGATCGCCCCGCCACTGAGGCCGGTGCCGCTTCCCCGGCCGACCACGGTTAAGCCTGCCTCGTAGGCGATCCTCATCACTCGACTGACTTGGTCCGTGTCGGCTGGCAAAACGACCGCCCCGGGCATCGAGCGGTCGACAGAACCGTCGTACTCGTAGACCAGCAGGTCCTCCTGGTGCGCGATTACATAATCGTCACCAACGACGGTTCGAATGTTTTCCAGAAATTCGTAGCTGGTCACAGTCAGGTCAGTCCTTCCGGCGCTGGTACACCTGGATGCGGTGCCGGTTGGCTTCCACGACGAACAACCTTTCTTCGTGGTCGAGCCTTAGCGACACTGGGCCCCAGAAGTAGGGTTCCGTTTGCGCCGAAATCAGATATGGCGTGTCCAGGTGGTCCGGCAGATCCGGCACCAGGTTGGCTATCTGACGCGTGTTGTATTCGTCGGGGTTCACGGACATGAAGTCCTGCGCCCACTTGGAGAGCGTAGCCTGGCCCCGCAACAATTGAACGAAGTTCCCGTCCGGATCCAACAGCTGAATCCGTTCGTTGCCCCAATCGGCCACGTAGATGTAACCATCGGAGTCCACGGCAACCGCCGAAGGCCGGCTGAACTCTCCGTCCCCAGCGCCGGAGGACCCGTAGGTGGCCAGGTGCTGCCCGGTCCCGGTGAACTTCTGGACCCGATCGTTGCGCCAGTCCGCAACGTAAACGTCGCCAGCTCCGTCCAGGGTCAATCCCCAGGGCATGTTGAACTGGCCCGCTCCGTCTCCGTATTCGCCCCAGGTGGATACCGACTCGCCTTCGGCGGTGAACACCTGCACCCGGTTGTTGTACTGTTCAGCGACGTACACCGTTCCGTCAGCAGCCACGGCGATGCCGGCGGGGCCGTTCAACTGCCCGGCTCCTTCGCCTTTTTCTCCCCACATCCTTACGAATTCGCCGTCTGTGTCGAACACAGTGACGCGATGCAGATGCTCGTCGGTCACGTGGATGCGCTGGTCGGCGCTGATCGTCATGCCGATGGGCAGCGTCCACTGCCCTTCCCCGCGCCCGGTGCCCTTGCTGAACTCGCCCAGGTAATCCTCATCCCAGTTCAGGACGCCAATGCGGATCAACGCCTGTCGGGCCGCGTCAGCATGATTGAGCACCAGGATGCGTCCGTCGTTGGTGAAGGCGCAGTCGTACGGGTTGATGAACCCTCGACCGCTCTGGTTGGTCGTGACACCGATGGTTTTGACGTATTCCACCGGGCCCGCGCTGACAGCAGTCGCGGTAGTCATTGCAGCCTCTCCTGTTTTGCATAGGGGCGAATGATCATTCGCCCCTGCAATCGTCCGTCTAGCGTTGTTTGCGGCCCTAAGCGAGCTGGTATTCCCGCGTGGCCGTAAGCAGCCGCAGCAGGTTCGCGATGCGCTGCTCGTCGGCCTCGGTGCGGGTGCCTTCCCGAAGGTCGGCGGGACCCTGCTCGTTGGCGAACTCGCGAATGGACGTGGTGGTTGCTTCCGAGAGTTCCAGCGGCCCGATCAGGTCCGCGCAGGCGGCAACCTGTTCCTCGGGGGACAGCACTGCCTGACCCTGCCGGGCCATGCGGTCGATGATCGCCTTGACGCCCGGGTTGCCCGGGTCGCCCAACTCCTTACCTACGAAGTTGACCCGTTCCACCAGCGCGCCGCTGTCGATCCACTCGGCGCCTTCGTGCCAGCCTTCCACGCTGGGCGGCTGGAAGATGCCCTGACCCATGTACATGGTCTGGCGCGCCAGCTGGTCGGCGCCGAAAGTCGGCTCCTGGTAGGTGCCGGCCATGCGGACCGCGCCCACAACCAGTTCCACCGGGCCCTTGACCCGAGCGAACCGGGCGTCTTCCGACTTAAAGTAGTCGGAATTGAACATGGTTCGCATGATGGAGCGGATCTCGTATCCCGATTCGAAGTAGGAGGCCATCATGTCGTTGATGACCGCTTCACCGGCTTCGTCCACCTCATCCGCGGCGAAGAACTGGAACAGGCGGGTGCAGATGAACCGCGCCGTGGCTTCCTGCTGCACGATGATCTCGACGATGTCCTCGCCGTTGAAGTTTCCGGTGTGCCCCAGGAAAGTCTTTTCGCCGTCGTCGTGGTCGTAGTCTCGGTAGTTGAAGTGCCAGTTGATGCGGCTGTACGGCCAGATGGAGTCGCGGCTGGCCCGGGTGGACATGTACTCGGCGTTGCCCAGCGTCCATCCGGTGAAAGCCCGCGCGCACTCCTTGATATCGTCCTCGGTGTAGTTGCCCACGCCCATTGAGAAGAGCTCCAGCAACTCCCGCCCGTAGTTCTCGTTGATGTTGTCGCGATGGTTGTCGTGGTTGTCCAGCCAGATGATCATGGCCGGGTCCTTGGACAGTTCCACCAGCATCGTCTTGTAGGAACCCAGGGAGTGACGGCGGAAAGTGTTGATCTGGTTGACCAGGGCGCTGGCCTGGTTCAGCTTGGAGTAGCCGGTGGCGAAGAGGCCGTGCCAGAACAGGGCCAGCTTCTCTTCCAACTGGTTACGGGTCGTGACCATCCGGTACATCCAGTACGCGCCGGCGCTGTTCAGTTCCCGCATCTCGGCCATTTCCGAGTGGTACCTTCGGATCACGTCGTCCGGCATCACCCCGGGGTCGCCGGGATTGATCAGGTCTTCAACCACGTTTTCGTAACCCTGCTCGACCAGCTGCTCCAGCTCATCGCGGGTTGCCCCGAAACCGGCCCTACGCATCAGGTGAGCCATCAGGGCAATATCGGCATTGCTCATAATTGCCTCCGCAAGTTCTCTGTCAAATGATGGGAATGACCGGTCGGGCTAGTTGCCGATGAAATCCCACTGCTCGAACTGGCCGTTGACGATGTTAACCGGGTCCAGGCCCAGCCACTTGTCAGCAATGGTCGAGTAGGTCGAGCGGAAGTCGTTGTTCCAGTGCAGGTCGCCGTCCAGTTGGTCGCGCTCGGCCAGCGACGGGTACTGCCCGTAGAAGCCGCCGTTGACCTGATTGCCGATGATGAAGGCGGTTCCGCCGGAGCCGTGGTCGGTGCCGGTGCCGTTGTCGCGGATGCGGCGCCCGAACTCGGTCCAAACCAGCACGATGGCGTCGTCGCCGCGGCCGTGCTCGTCCAGGTCGGCCAGGAAGTCGCTGATAGCGCCGGAAACCTGGGTCCACAGCCCGCCGTGAACTTTGATCTCGTCGCCGTGGGTGTCAAAGCTGCCGTGCTGGGTGTAGTAGATGCGGGTGCCCAGATCAGCGGTCATCACTTGCGCCACGTTCTTGAGGGATTGCGCGATGGGATTGTCCGCATACTCCACGGAGGAGGAATACTGCTCGGGAGCGGTGCGCAGGATGTCCGCGCCCTTCAGCGCGTCCCGCCCGGTCTGCCCCAGGTAGTCCATCACGGCGTCCTGGATGGACCCGCCGTACATCTTGCCAAAGGCGTCCAGGCACAGGCCGCGGATGCGCTCTTCCTCCACGTCGGGGAACAGGCCGTAGGTCTCCAGGTTGCCGACAGAGGCAACCGGAACGCCGGAGGCGCCCATGGAACGCGGCAGGCCGCGGCCAAAGTTCACGCCGGTGATCACGTTCTGCCCGGAGGGGTCGAGGTCGCGGATGACGCGGCCCAGCCACCCCTCGGTGGCGATCTTTTCCGGCTCGCAGGTGTGCCAGATGTCCATGCTGCGGAAGTGGGAACGCGTCGGGTTCGGGTATCCGATGCCGTTGACGATGGCGACCTTGCCCTCGTCCCACAGGGCCTTGATTGGAGCCATGTTGGGGTTGAGACCAAGCTGTCCGTCCAGCGGTATCACCTGGTCGGTGGGAATGCCAACGTTGGGCCGGAAATCATAGTAATGCCCGTCAGCATAGGGGATCACGGTATTGAGCGGATCGTTGGCCCCGGTCAACTGGACTACGACCAGAGACCGGTCATTATTGGTGGTGGTCATCGCGGATGGGCCTCCTTATCCGGGCGCAACGCAAAGCGCCAGCGCAGGCTTAGCTGATGTTGGCAGTTTAAAGTGTGCACCCCGGCGTGTCAACGTGGAACCCACCGCCGGAGCGCACAAACAGCGCTCGGTGAATACGATAAGCAGCCTCTGATGATGGTCCCCGCCTCCGTGTGGTTTGAGCAACCCGTGGATCGCCGCGTTTCGTGACGACGTCGGTGCCAGGGCAGTCGCATTTGAGATCACACCTATGCGTCATTCCCGCGAAAGCGGGAATCCAGGAGGTCGCAATTCGGTAGTTTCGTCCAGAATACGATTACTTCTCGGTTCCTGGTCTCCTGCTTTCGCAGGAGTGACGGGTAGTAGCAGTTGAAATGCGATTGCCCTGGCGTCGGTGCTATCGTGTTTGATGCCCCACCGACCATAGGCTATACTACCCGCCGCCCCATGTTTGGCCCGATTCGACGCCGGGCAATGGGGACGCACTACCAATCGGAGCCGTTGGCAAAATGGATTTCAACATAGCCGTGTTGGCCGGCGACGGCATTGGACCCGAGGTTACCGCCGAAGGTGTCAAGGCCATGGAGGCCGTGGGTCGCGCCTTCGGGCACAATTTCGTCCTCGAATACGGGGACGTCGGCGGCATATCCATCGACAAACACGGCACGCCGCTGACCGACGGCGTGCGCGATCTCGCTACCTCGGCAGACGCCGTGCTGTTCGGCGCGGTGGGCGGTCCCAAATGGGACGATCCTTCCGCTCCCACGCGACCCGAGGACGGACTGCTCGCGCTGCGGGCGCACCTCAACGTTTTCGCCAACATCCGCCCGGTCAAGGTCTATCCCCAGCTCACCGACTCCAGCGTGTTGAAGCCTCACGTGCTGGAAGGTGTTGACATGGTGGTGGTGCGCGAACTCACCGGCGGCCTGTATTACGCCCAGCCCAAGGGCCGCACCGAAACCCCCCAGGGTGTCGTCGGCGTCGATACCATGCGCTACTCCGAATCGGAAATCGAGCGCGTGCTTCGGGTTGGGTTCGAGCTGGCTCGCGGTCGGCGCGGCAAGCTGACCTCCGTGGACAAGGCCAACGTGCTCGAAACCTCCAGGCTCTGGCGCGCTACCGCCACTCGCCTCGCCGACGAATATCCCGACGTTGAACTGGAGCACGCCCTGGTTGACGCCTGCGCCATGCAGATCGTCCTGCGTCCAGCTTCCTACGACGTGATCGTTGCCGAGAACACCTTCGGCGACATCCTCACCGACGAAGCGGCCATCCTCGCCGCGTCCATGGGCCTTCTGCCCTCGGCCAGCCTTTCCGGCGTGCCCCAGGACGGCGCCCGAACTCCAGGGTTCTACGAGCCAATCCACGGTACTGCTCCGGACATTGCCGGACAGGGCATCGCCAACCCCTGCGGCTCCATCCTCAGCGCGGCCATGATGCTGCGCTACTCCCTCGGCCTTACCGAAGAAGCGGCCGCCATCGAGCGCGCGGTCCAGAGCGTCCTGGAGCAGGGCTACCGCACCGCTGACATCGCCACCGCCGGGGATACTGCAACGGCTACCACGCAAATGGGCGACCTCATCGCCAACGCTATCGGCTAGGGCGGACCGAACCCGCGTGCTGAACGTTCTTTCCGGCGTCGGCCTTGCCGTCGCCATTGTTATTTTTCTGGCCAGTGCGGTCTCGGTGGTGTTCCTGGGGACCTATCTCGCCAAGTATGGCGACGCCCTTGCCTCGCTCACGGGTTTGGGCCGGATGTTCGTCGGCAGCATCCTGGTCGCGCTGGCGACTTCACTGCCGGAGGTGTCCAACAACATCACCGCTGTCCGCATCGACAACCCGCAGTTGGCCCTGGGGGACGTGCTCGGGTCCAACATGTTCAACATGCTGATCCTGGCGGTCGTCGCGTTGCTTTTTGGGGGCAAGCGGTTCGTGCAGCGCGTCGCTCCGGAACAGGGCTATCTCATCGTCCTGGCGGCCCTGCTCACCGGTATGGCGGTTCTTTTTGCGCTCTTCAAGAGCGGAGTGAGTGTGTGGCAGGTTGGCATCTCTTCCATCATCGTCATCGCCGTATATCTGGTCGGGATGTGGCTCGTGTATAACCGCCGACCCTCCACTGACGGAGAAGAAAGGGAAGAAGACGCCGGAATCACGCTGCGCCGCGCCTGGATAATGTTCATCCTGGTATCCATAGGGGTCATCATTTCCGGCGTGCTGTTGGCCCAGAGCGTGGACCGGATCGCTCACATCACGGGAGTATCCTCAGGTGTCCTGGGCATTTTGGCGGTGGCCCTGGTCACCAGTATGCCGGAAATCTCAGCGACGTTCGCGGCGGCGCGCCTGGGTGCGGCTGATCTCGGGTTTGCCGGGGTGTACGGCAGTTGCGTATTCAATATAACCATCCTGGCCTACGCTGATTTCTTCTATCGCAAAGGCGTCGTGGTCAACAGCGCGGGGACCGAGCATTACATCGCCGGGATAATCGCCATGGGGCTGATCGTCTGGGGAGGATTGCTGCTCTGGGGCCGCTACCGCCTGCCTCAACCGCTAATACTGAGCGGGTTATCCCTGATGCTGTTGGTCACCGTCGCGGGATCTGTTTGGGTGGCGTTCCTGGGAGCGCCCTCGCACTAGATTTCCGAGCCGTCAAATTATCCCGTCATTCCCGCGAAAGCGGGAATCCAGGATAGACACGCCTTAAATGTCGGCGCCGCTGTAGTGGGCTATTTTCCCGAACCCCCCCGGAATACCAAACATGCTCCAGCCGTCATCATCGAACCAGTCGAACAGCGCCGCTTCCACCACCCGCTCGCCGTCGATACCAACCACCAGTTGCTGTACCGGATAGGCCGGGCCGTCCCCCCAGGGGCTGGTGGCTACGGTCCGGTCCGTTTCCGACAGGTAGGCCTGGCCGTTGGGATGAGAGTGGTAGATGATCCGCGCCGGGGTCTCCGTATCCAGGCTGTTGTTGAGTTCCAGCAGGTCCGCCGTGCTGAAAACGTAGGCCGACTCGGCCGTCCGTTCCGCCGCGGTGGGGTGATTGCCTGATGCCTGGTCGTTGTCCACGGGGCGTATTCCGTTAACCGACGCACCGCCTGCCGGCCCGCTGAGCCATCCGCAGCACTCGGCAGGAAAGGCTTCTCGCGCCTGACGGAACACGGCCTGCATGAACTCTTCCGGAATCTGCAGTGGATCCGCAAAATTGGTCATTAAACCCCCTTGTTACGAAAACCGTAACCTGATATTCTAATTCGGCCGTGATTTGACTGGTTGCCGTAACACTCCGGTAATACAGTAGCGGTAAACTGAAATCGCAAACTGACAACCCCCCCGCCCGCTACGGCGACAATCGCAAACAGGATGGAGAAATGCAGACCCTAACCCGCAAATCGTTGAAGCTCAAAGCGTGTCCCCGCTGTGGCGGCGATGTCTGTCGCATGAGGGACACGTTCGGAGTCTACCACCAGTGCGCCCAATGCGGTCGCGAAATCCGACGCGTGGCTACCAGCCCCGTACCGGCCACAACCATTGCCGCCGTGGACATGCCATCAAATCCGACCCACCATCGCGAGAAGGTCACGGCCTGATCAAGATACCGAGCACAAGCAACCGTAGGCGGCGGCCTCGGACTTGGCTCCGAGGCCGCAATATTTTTAACACCGCATCTCGACCGTAGCGACAACCGACATCACACCACTGTCAGCCGAGTACGCGCAGTCACGACCGGCGACGGCCACACGCCGTCGGGTCAAGGAGATGAGATGATGGAGAGCACACTGAATCGGGCCCGCTCTGTTCAGGGCGTACGCCGCCGGCGCATGGATCTGGGCTCCTGCCCCCATTGCGGCGGCGACGTACGCCAGGTCCGCGACATTTACGGCGATTACCGCCAGTGCCTGCAGTGCAGCCGGGAAATCCCTGCGGATGCGGCTCCGATGACGCAGACCGCGCCTGGGGCCTGGCCTGCGGCGCCGAATTCCGACGAATTGCTGGTCGCCTGATCCCCTGACACTTCAGTTAAACACTGCGGGGTCCGAGTTCAAAACTCGGACCCCGTTTTCCAGCTCAATTGCGTTGGCGACCAGCTGATCAGCGGAACCGGCGGGGCATGTTGTCATTCCGGTCCTTGACGAACACGGCGTATTGCCTTACCGCCTCTTCCTGGGAGGGCGTCTGGATCGAGCCGGGGCGCAGTTGCCGGATGTAGTCAATCGCCTCATCCGCTTCCCATCC
The DNA here is from genome assembly GCA_022827095.1 of Dehalococcoidia bacterium. GTDB lineage: Bacteria > Chloroflexota > Dehalococcoidia > Lucifugimonadales > UBA3495 > Bin87. The sequence goes on along the minus strand of JAJDTP010000021.1, from coordinate 419,955 downwards.
GGTGTTCACAAGGTATGACGCTAGAATCGTTCCCGTCCGGCCAATCCCCGCGGCGCAGGTTACCACCGTGGGCCGTTCCCAAGTCTCGATTTGCTGCTCCGTGAAAGTTACGATGCGGTCAATCTGCTCCACTGAAGGCGCTTCGAAATCCGGCACCGGCTCGAACAGTTCCTCGAAGCCCCACGGCTCACCCGAGATTGTCTGCTCTTCCATCCGCACCAACGCGGTGATGTCGTTGAGCTCGAAGTAGATCAGGTGCCGGCGTTCCATTGGCCCCATGGCTCCCGCCAGCGCGCCGGGCAAAATCCAGCTGAAGTTCCGAAAATTGTCTTGCATGGGTTGCTCCGTGTTCCGGCCAACCGCTCCGCGCTCAGCGGGCCGTTGCCGCCGGCGTATCGGGTGCCACCGGAATTTTCAGGCGGCGGTGCAGTTCCGGTTCGTCGATACCAACTATTTCCATAACCTTATCCCTGGATCCATGGCCTCGGATGACGTTAACGCCGGTACGCGGGATATCCAGGGAGCGGGCCAACACATCCACCGCCGCCCGATTGGCTTTGCCGTCAACGGGAGGCGCAGTGGTTCGCACCCTCAGCGCTCCGCCACTCCAACCCACGATCTCGGTGCGGGTGGCATTTGGTTGCACCCTGACCCGCAGGCGACATGTGGCCGGCTCGGTCATCAATCACGTGATAATGGGTCTGGTATAGTATGGACGCCGACGGCCATGTGAACCGTTGCAATTTGGCGGGAGATCGAATGGAGTATAGCAACATTACGCTTTCGGTGGGAGACCGCGTCGCCACGCTCCGTCTCAACCGACCGGACGCCCTCAACGCCCTCAACCCGGACCTGCTCTCCGAGTTCGCCCACGCAGTCGCTGTCGTTGGCGAGGACTCTTCCGTCAAGGCGCTGGTGGTGCGCGGCGAAGGCCGGGGGTTTTGCGCCGGAGCCGACCTGTTGTATTTCGACCAGGTTTTCGACGACCTGTCCCTGATGCCCGATTACGTCAAAGACCTCAACGACGCCTTCTTCGCCTTGGAGGCAATGCCCATTCCTACCATCGCAGTAGTGCATGGCTACGCTCTGGCCGGTGGCATGGAGCTCATGATGGCGTGCGATATGGCCCTTGTCGCCGAGGACGCGCGCATCGGGGATCAGCACGCGAACTTCGGGTTGATCCCGGGCGGCGGTTCTACCCAACGCCTCCCGCGCCGCGTGGGCATGCCTCGGGCCATGGAGCTGTTGACCACGGGACGATGGCTGAACGGCCGGGAAGCCGTGGAGTGGGGCCTGGCCCTTCGAGCCGCGCCGCCCGAAAATCTTGAAGACGAACTGGAATCCATGCTCTATGGCCTACGGGGCAAAAGCCGTGTGGGGTTGAGCCTCATGAAAAGTTTGGCTCGCCGGAGCCAGGATCTTCCGCTGAAAGATGGTGTCGCACTGGAAGGCGCGACTTTCACACACGTGTTCGCCACGTCGAGCCATCCCCGCGAGGGCATCCAGGCGTTCAAGGAAAAGCGTCAGCCCGAGTTCTGAAACCCCGACGCCGTTACGCGGTCCCTGACCGTATTGGTACGGCCTATAACCATTTTGGCCGTTTAGGAATTATTGGTTTGAAAATCAAGGACATCCTCACCAACCGACGAACGATCTCCTTCGAATTTTTTCCGCCTCGCGAGGCGGATGGAGTTCCGAGCGTGGTCGACGTCGCCAGTCGCCTGCAACGGTTCTCCCCCGACTTCGTGTCCGTGACCTATGGCGCTGGTGGCGGTACGCGGGCCTTCACCGAAGAGATCACCATGCGACTCAAGCGCCGTGGCGACATGGAAGTGATGGCACACCTGACCTGCGTGGCTCAGAGCCGTGAGGAAGTTCACGGTGTGCTCCAACGACTCCAGGCCGCCGATATCGAGAATGTCATCGCTCTCCGGGGTGATCGTCCCCCGGGAACCGAGGACGAGCCGCCCGGCGAGGACGAATTCGCCCACGCCACCGATCTCATCCAGCACATCGGAGCCAATTTCGACTTTGGCATCGCTGGTGCCTGCTATCCCGAAGGCCACACCGAGTCGGACGACCTTGATTCGGATATCGCCTATGCCCGCATGAAACAGGATCTAGGCGCGGATTTCCTGATCACCCAACTCTTTTACGACAACGACTATTTTTACGGGCTGCAGGAGCGGGCCGCCGCCGCCGGGATTACCATCCCCATCATCCCTGGCGTTCTACCCATCTTGAGCACTCCCCAGATCCGGCGGTTCACATCCCTCTGTGGCGCAACCATCCCGGCCCAACTGGACGCTCGCCTCGAGCGCTTCGCCGAAGACAATCGGGCCGTGCGTGAAATCGGCATCGAGCACGCCACGCGTCAGGCCGAAGACCTGTGGGGCAACGGCGTGCCGGGCATCCATTTCTACGTCCTCAATCGCACATACTCGGTATCGCACATACTCAGCGACTTGCACATCGGGGGTCACGACGGCAATTGATCCCGTCCGGCCGCTGATCGCCCATGCTCTCCACCGGCGTTGACTTCATAGAGATTGACCGCGTGGCCGGTGTCCTGGACCGGTACGGCGATCGGTTCCTGCGCCGGGTGTTCACCCCTGGGGAAATTGCCTACTGCCGTGGTCGGGCCCCCAATCTGGCGGCGCGTTTCGCGGCTAAAGAGGCGGTCATGAAATCCCTGGGCACTGGTTTTCGTGGAGTTGGCTGGAGGGATGTGGAGGTGGTCCGCGCTCCCAGCGGCGCCCCCAGCCCGCGACTCCACGGGCGGGCCCGCCGTCGCGCCGAGCGATTGGGCGTAACTGAGATCGCTATCAGCCTCTCCCACTCCCGGGGATTCGCCATGGTGGTCGCCGTGGCGGTGCGGCCCGACACCCCGGAATCCGTGGAAGCGGCCCGGGCCACGCTTTGGGGCGATGATCTGGCGCCCCGGGGCTGATTGATCCCATGACCGTTAAGGTGGTCACCGTTGCCGAGATGCAGGCCCTGGAGGCGGCCTCGGAAGCCGCCGGGGTCAGCACCGACACCCTGATGGAAAACGCCGGCCTGGCCTGCGCCCTGCGCATCCGGCAGCGCTTGGGTGGAGCGGCCGGCCGCCGTGTTGTCGTCCTGGTCGGACCCGGCAACAACGGCGCGGACGGCTTTGTCCTGGCCCGACATCTGGCCCGCTGGGGGGCCGATGTGTGTTGCTACATCGTACGCGGCCGCCCTTCAGATGACCCGAAGAAGGCCGACGCGCTGGCTTACGGCGTCGCGGTAATTGACGCGGCCGCCGCCGTCGGGTTGCCCGATCTGGCGCGTTTGCTTCGCGGGTGCGACGCGGTCGTCGACGCAATCCTTGGCGCCGGCCGCTATCGTCCTCTGGATGGCCTCGTTGGCGATGTCACGGCCTTGGTCAATGAGATCCGCTCCAGTAAGCCGAACCTGCCCGTTATCGCCGTAGACCTGCCCACCGGTGTCAACCCCGACACCGGGGACTCTGACCCGCGCACGCTCATTGCTGACGAGACGCTCGCCCTTTGCCATCCCAAGTATGGGATCGCCAACTTTCCCGGGGCCGGCCATGCCGGACGGATCAAGGTGCTGGGCATCGGCTTGCCTGACGAAGTATCCGCGTCCGCCGACGCGGACCTGCCCACCGAGTGGATGACCCCGGAATCAGTCCGCGCATTGCTGCCCGCCAGGCCGCTCACTTCTCACAAGGGAACTTTCGGTCATTTGTTGATCGTTGCCGGCTCCCGGAATTTCGTCGGCGCCGCTTTCCTGGCTGCCCGGGGAGCCCACCGGTCTGGCGCCGGCCTGGTCACTCTCGCCGCCCCTGAATCGGTCTATCGGATCGCCGCCTCCCGGCTCACCGAGACCATCCACCTGCCCCTGCCCGAAGATGCCGACGGGCGCGTAGATGCGTCGGCCGCTGATGTGATACGCGCACGCATCGACAACTATTCCGCCATGGCGGTAGGCTGCGGCCTGGGCTGGGCGAGCGGCACCACTGCTCTGATGGATCGTCTCCTTTTGGCCGGTGAAGACCGCCCTTCAATGTCGATGGCAATTGACGCCGACGGGTTGAACAACCTTTCGAGATGCCCGGATTGGGCCGACCGCTTGCGCGCCTCTGCCGTCCTGACGCCTCACCCGGGCGAGATGGCCACCCTAACCGGTCAGACCACCTCGCAGGTGCAGTCTGATCGCATCGGCATCACGAGCCGGTCGGCCGCAAGTTGGCGGCAGACCGTGCTGCTTAAAGGGGCGCACAGCGTGGTCGTCGCTCCGTGTGGCAAGCGGTGCGTCCTTCCCTTTGCAAACTCGGCGCTTGCCGCCGGCGGCACCGGAGACGTTCTTACCGGCATCATCGGCGGCCTTTTGGCTCAGGGGGTTGCCCCGTACGACGCCGCGCGATTGGGCGGGTTCCTCCACGGGACGGCAGCCGAGCAGGTGCGCTCCAAATACGGCGACGCCGGCGTCGTTGCCAGCGACCTCTTGGATCGAATCCCCGCCATCATGGCCGCCCTTCGTGGGCCGGAGGCAACCCGTGATTAGCCTGAGCCCGGAGCAGGCGCATCGTCTGTCCGCAACCCCGGTGGGTCACCTGGCCACCGCTGACGCCAACGGGCGGCCCCACGTGATTCCGGTCTGCTTCGCCTACGACGGCCAGCATATCTATTCCGTCCTCGACGCCAAGCCCAAGCGCGGCAGGCTCACCGGCCTCCGTCGGGTGCGCAACATCCTCGCCAACCCGCAGGTCTCGTTGGTCATCGACCACTACGACGAGGATTGGACCCAACTCTGGTATCTGTTGGTCCAGGGCAGAGCGGAGCTGGTCGAAGACGGCCCCGATCCTGCGGCGGCCATCGCCCGCCTGCGCGACAAATACCCCCAATACCGGGCTATGCCTCTGGATGGCAATCCGGTAATACGGATCACTCCCGAGCGCGTCACCGGCTGGTCCGGCAGCTGAACCGTCGCACTCTTGCCTTGACCCCATAGCCGCCGCACCCTAGAATGCCGGCACCCGGCCCAAAGGGCCGTCTTTTGCAGGTTTGCATGACCCAGCTTGTTTTCATCCATGGCCCCGGCGCCGGCGGCTGCGCTGACTCCTATATCAACCAGCTTTACCATTACCCCAGCAGCCTCGCTCCCAACCTGCCGGGCCACCTGGATGGCGCGCCGTGCAGCAGCGTGGAACGTTACACCGAGTGGCTGCGGGGATGGCTGCACGCGCGCGGACACCACGAGGACCTGGTGCTGAGCGGCTTTACCCTCGGCGCCTGTGTTGCCCTGCAGTACGCCCTGGACTACCCCGACGAGGTCAAAGCCTTGGCGCTCATGACCATCGCCATGCGCCCCAAGCGCCGCCGGCCCCAGGATCTGCAGTTCCGGCTGGACGCCGCCGAGAACCCGGAGACGTACGAGCAATGGCTCGGCATGATGGACGGCGCCATGCACTTTATCGAGCCAAATTTGCGCGCCCGGCTGTTGCAGCGACACCGCGAAGTCGGGCCGGTCGCTCAACACCGCGACCTGGTGGTCATTGACCGATTCGACGTGCGCGACCGGATCCATACGCTCAGGGTGCCCCTGCTGTTGATCCAGGGCGTCGACGACCCCCTTGCGACCGGCGACTACGAAGAAGAGATTCATCGCGCCGTGCCTGGATCAAAACTGATCAAGATGAAAGACGCCGGCCATTTCCCAATGGTGGACAAGCCGGACGAATTCAACGCCGCCCTCGACGGCTTCCTGAACGAAATCGGCTGATGGCGAGACAACGCCCCAATTGGCAATCCAACCTGGAGGAATACAGACGTGGACGGAGTTACCGCAGTAGCTAACGTATTGAAAATGGAGGGCGTGGACTGGATCGCCGTCATGCCCTCCAATCCGCTCATCGAGGCGGCGGCCATCGCCGGCATCCGCCCCGTGGTTTGTCGCCAGGAACGCACCGGCGTGCACATGGCCGACGGGTTCTCACGGATCAACAACGGCAACAAGATCGGCATCTTCCTGGCCCAGAACGGTCCCGGCGCCGAGAACTCCTTCGGTGGTGTCGCCCAGGCCTATGCCGACTCCGTGCCCATCCTCGTGCTTCCGGCCGGCGTCGCTCGCAATCGCCTGGGCGTGGAGCCGAACTTCCATCCCGTCCAGGCCTACTCGACCATCACCAAGTGGGCCGGCCACGTCAACTTCGCCGATCGGGTTCCTGAGCTCTTCCGCCAGGCTTTCACCAAGCTCCGGTCCGGCAAGCCCGGCCCGGTGCTCCTGGAAATCCCCTCAGACCTGGTGTCCGACCAGATCAGCGAGGAGGACTTTGATTACGTGCCGCCGACCAGGATGCGCGTTGCCGCCGACCCCGCGGCCATCACCCGTGGCGTCCGCGCCCTGATGTCCGCCCACCGTCCGGTCATCCACGCCGGCCAGGGGGTCCTCTACGCCGAGGCCACCGACGAGTTGATGGAGCTGGCGGAGTTCCTGCAGGTCCCCGTGATGACCACCCTGGAGGGCAAGAGCGCCTTCCCGGAGAACCATCCCCTCTCCCTGGGCGTTGGCGGGTCCAGCCAGACTGGCCCGGTGCACCGCTTCCTGACCAATGCCGACGTGGTCTTTGGCGTTGGCGTCAGTTTCACCAAGAGCGGGTTCACTGTTCCCATGCCCGCCGGCAAGACGTTGATCCACCTCACTAACGGCGAAGGGGACGTGAACAAGGATTCCCGCACCGACTACCCCATCCTCGGCGACGCCAAGCTCGCCCTGCGGCAGTTCATTGACGAGCTGAAAGCCCAGGGAGCCCAGCAGCGGTCGCCAAATCAGGAACTCGCTGACGAGATCACCTCCAGCCGCGAGGCCTGGATGGCCGAGTGGTTGCCCAGGCTCACCAGCGATGAAGTCCCATTGAACCCATACCGCGTGGTCTGGGACATCATGCACACCGTCGATCTCGACAACACCATCGTCACCCACGAGTCCGGCAGCCCCCGCGAGCAGGTGTCGCCCTTCTGGGAGGCCCGGGCTCCGCGCAGTTTCATCGGATGGGGCAAGTCAACTCAGCTGGGCTACAGCCTCGGCCTCGCCATGGGCGCCAAGATGGCCGCACCAGAGAAGATGGTAATCAATTTCATGGGGGATGCCGCCTTTGGCATGGTAGGCCTCGACGTTGAGACCGCCGTGCGGGCCAACATTCCGATCACCACCGTGGTTATGAACAACTACACCATGGCTATTTATCCGGACAGCCGCATCCCCACTGCGGTGGAACGCTACGGCCTGAAGGATCTCAGCGGCGATTTCTACCAGGTAGCCCTTGCACTGGGCGCCTACGCCGAGCAGATCACCACTCCCGACGAGATCAAGCCAGCCATGCAGCGCGCTATGCAGGCGAACTCCGACGGCCGCCCGGCCCTCCTCGAATTCATCACCAAGGAAGAGGGCACCTTCTCCAAATTCCGCTTCGACTAGCGTGCTGGTGACTGGTCACCCGGAGTTCATTTCCGCAGGGGCGAGTGGTCATTCGCCCCTATCGTTTTGCCCGCGATGTGCACCCGGATTGACTGAGCCGTTCGCCGTCCTACCGCCGCGTCCCGTACAATATAACCATGGCATCTCGACCCCTTATACCTGCTACCGCCGACGACATAACCGCCGACTGGATGCAGCAGGCGTTGACTGCCGGCGGTCTGTCGGCGTCCCCGGCTGTCGCAGCGGTGGACGTCGAAGACATCGGTGCCGGCGTTGGGCTGGTGGGAACCATACTGCGCTGCCGTTTGTCCTGTCGGGGAGATGGCGCCGACGTACCCGAGTCAGTAATCGTCAAGCTGCACAGTTCGCATGCCGAGACCGTAGCGACCGCCCGTGCGCTTCAGCTTTACATGCGGGAGTACGCGTTCTACCGGCAAATGGCTCCCGACGTTCCTCTGCGTTCTCCTGCTCTCCTCTACGGGGATTTCGACGACCGTGACCACAGATTTGTCTTGGTGCTGGAAGACCTTCGCGGCATGGCTTCAGTGGACCAGATTGAAGGAGCCAGCGCGGCGCAAGCGATAACGGCAGTGCGGGCGATTGCCCGGATGCACGGGACCTACTGGAATCGAGTGGATCAGCCGCCCGTGGCCGGTTTCAACGATGCTGCCACTTTGCAGCGCCGTCGGTTGGTACAGCAAGTTTATCAGGCCAGCCTGCCGTCCGCGTTCGAGCGCTTGGGTAGCCTGTTCCCGGAACCAATGCGACGACTCGCCGAATCTTACGGCCACCGCATCGTGGAGCACACCGAGGCTGTCGCCGCCGGCCCGCTGACTTTCTGCCACGGCGATTTCCGTCTGGACAATATGTTCTTTGGCGCCGACGGCAGTGATGATTTCGCCATCGTTGACTGGCAGGTCTGCGGCGTGCGCAGCGGGCTCTACGACGTGGCCTATTTCCTTTCCTCCAGCGTACCCGTCGCTGTGCGCCGGGAGATTGAGGCTGAAGCGGTGTCCGAATACCACCGTGTCCTCATGGGCATGGGAGTGCGGGACTTCACCTTCGAAGAGTGCTGGCGCAGCTACCGGCAGAATATGCTCGGTTGCTTCCAGACTCCCGTAATCGCCGGAGGGCAACTGGACTTCAGCGACGCCCGGGGCCGGCAATTGGCCGATGTATTTCTAACCCGCACGCTGACGGCCATAGATGACCTGGACGCGGAGGAGTTTCTGCCCGACAGCACCTCTCCATAGGAGACGGAACGACCTGAGTGCATCCAAATGGCAAGGCGTCCCGCCATACCCCAGCGTCCAGATGACATAACCGCCGACTGGCTCCGAAAGGCGTTGGCCTTCTCCGGTGCTTTCGAGCCCGAGCAGTTGCGAGCCGTAAGTATCGAACCGGTCGGTGCCGGCCGAGGGCTCCTCAGCGCAGTGGTCCGCTGCCGTCTAGCATGGTCCGCAGACGCTCCGCAGCAGCCCGGCAGCGTGATCGTCAAGCTTCACAGCCGGGATCGCAAAACGTTCCAACTCGCGCGAATCCTCAAACTGTACCGCCAGGAATACGATTTCTACCACCGAATCCGCCCACTCGCGGGTATCCGCACGCCCGAGTTGTTGTACTCGGATTTCGCTCCCTTCAGCCACCGGTTCGTGATGGTTTTGGAAGACCTGGGCGGTTTGCAATCGACTTCACAGACACACGGGGCCAGCCAAGTTCAGGCGTGTCGCGCGATCCGTGCGCTGGCCAGGATGCACGGCCGCTACTGGAACGACTTCAACCAGCCCGCTTTGAGGGGAGTGCCGGACTACACGAAAAAATACCGACGCCTGGCTCAGATTGGCTATATGTTCAACCTGGCGCCCGCCCTCGACCGGTTTGGAAACCGGTTCACACCCCGAATGCGTCGTCTCGCCGAAACCTACGGCCCCCGGATCGCCGATCACCTGACTCACATATCCACGGGACCCAAGACCTTCACTCACGGTGATTTCCGGCTGGACAACCTCTTTTTCGGCAACCAGGGAGCCGATGATGTCGCAGCGGTCGACTGGCAAAACAGCGGCATCCATTCCGGGTTGCGCGACGTCACCTATTTCCTGTCCACCAGTGTGACGCCGGAGAAGCGGCGCGCGATTGAGCGGGATATCGTCGCCGAATACCACGATGCCCTTCTTGCCGCCGGCGTCAGCGGGTACTCACTTGAGGATTGTTGGGGTGACTATCGCCAGGTCATGCTGAGCTGTCTGATCGGCCCGGTTTTCATCTGCGGCAGCCTGGATTTCCGCGATGAGGCCAGCCGCCGCACTGTGGAAATCGGCCTCAGCCGCACCCTGGCTGCCGTTGAAGAGTTGAACGCGGAGGAGTTTCTGCCGAACCGTCCTCGCGCATTCAGCGTAGGCAACGCAGCCTCCGCGCTCTCGGCGGACGCGATGCGCGCGTACCGTAGAATCGGCAACCGGCGCCGCGGCTAAGGCCGGAGAATCCTCGGGGACTGAATTCTCATCCCATCCCGTCAATCGCTGACACCATTCGATGGCGGGATCATCAATCAGCCGTTTAGACTTGCGGCTGAGTTCTCGACCAACGGAGTCAACGATGACCGTCACCGGACCACCGGCGGAGCCTGCCGACCTCGATGCCTTCCGGGCCGAACTCGAGCGCATCATCGCCGGCTCTACCGTTCCCATTGCAGCGCCGGACCGGGTTCCACCGGGTCCTTCTGGCCAAGCTGACGTTGAGCACGCGGACGAACAAGTCTCATCTCACGACGTTGCTACGGTCTCTTACCAGCCGACCATCCTGGACCTGCCACCTGGCGAGCGCCCTCGGGAACGTCTGCGCGAGCACGGCCCGCGATACCTGAACAACGCCGAACTCGTCGCCATACTGTTACGCTCCGGCGTGGCCGGCGAAAACGCGATCAACGTGGCGATGCGAATTCTCGCCGAGTTTGACGGCATTGCCGGGTTGGCCCGGGCCGGGTACGCGGAGCTTTGCGAGCAGCGCGGGCTCAACCACGCCAAATCCAGCGAGATCATGGCCGCCCTGGAGCTTGGTCGCCGCATCGCTTCGCTTGCCCCCGAGGAACGCTCCCAGATATCCTGTCCGCAGGACGCGGCCAGCCTGCTCATCGCGGAGATGGAGCCGCTGGTGCAGGAGAACCTCGTCGTCCTGCTGCTCAACACCCGTAACCAGGTCGTCGCCCGCCGAACAATCTACATCGGGACGGTGAACAGCAGCGCGGTACGTCCCGCCGAGGTGCTGCGTCCTGCCATCCGGGAAAACGCTCCGTCGATCATCGTGGCCCACAACCACCCGTCCGGTGATCCGACGCCCAGCCCGGAGGACATCTCCGTCACCCGCGACCTGGCCGCCGCCGGGAAACTCATGGACATAGAGTTGCTGGACCACCTCGTCATCGGACACGGCGGACGGTTCACCAGCCTGAAGGAAAAACGTTTGGGGTTCGATTAGACTCGCACAACAAGGAGACAAGGCGATGAGCGATTACTTCCTCAATCCTGAGAGCCGCGGCTACAAGGAACTTGCCGAAGGCGCCCGCACTCGCACCTTCTGGGGGGCCCAGATGCTGTTCTCACTGGTGGAGGTTGAAGCCGGTGCCCTGGTGCCGCTGCACACCCATCCCCATGAGCAGGGCGGCATCATCGTCGAGGGCGAGCTGGAAATGGGCATCGGCGGCGAGGTGCGCGTCCTCAAGCCGGGGGACATGTACATCATCCCCGGCGACGTTGAGCACTATGCGCGGGGCCAGGGAACCAAGGCCATCGCGCTGGACATATTCAGCCCGGTGCGCGAGGAGTTCAAGTATTAGGCGTCGTCGCCGAAATATTCCGCCACCGCCATCACCAGGTTTCCCATGTGCGGGTGGTCCGGCTCCACGTCCACCGGGATGCCGAACTCCTGCAACTTCTGAGTGCATACCGGACCCACGGACGCAACTGCCACCGGTCCGCCGAGGCTCGCCCGCAGTGATTCTTCGCGTCCGGCTTCGGCGGCGATGGTGATCAGGTTCGGAACCTGCGGCCGGCTGGTGAAGGCCAGGGCGTCGATGGAGCCCTGCTCCATGCGGTCGATTAAGTCGACCACCGGCGCGGTGTCATCGGGTAACCCCCAGTCATACAGCGTCAGCTCTTCATAATCGGCCCGCTGTTCGCGCAGGTAGGTGGGGAGCTCGGAGTCCGGGCCCCCGTAACGCTGGAAGATCACTCGCTTGCTTGCGAGGTCCAGGTCGCGCATCGATGCAATCAGATCGCTCGAGGTGTACGGCTCCGGAGGCATGATATCGATGGGAATTTTATGGCGGCGCAGGATGCGACCAGGTTTCGGGCTGCGCGCCACCACGGTTATGCTTCGAAGCGCCTCTTCGAACTCCGAAAGGCGGCCCATCCCTTCTGCGATGCCCATCATCGCGTTTGCGCCAACGCCGGTCAGGAAGATGGTGGTGTCAACGCGCCCTGCACATACGTCGAGGATAGCCCGCTGCACTTGCGGGCTATCCTGCAGGTAGTGTTCCTGCATGACCGGCGCACCGACAGGGACGCCTCCATGCCGCCGGATGAGGCCGGCCATTTCGTCGGGCATGCGCGCCTCGACGAAGGCCAGCACTCTCCCGTTAAGCGATGCCTTAGCCATTGCGACGTTGAGAAGCCGTTAAACGGCGCACTCGCCTTCGCCGCGCTCCAGCACGTACTGGTTGGTCCGCTCCCAGTCGAAGTACATCTCGCCACCGCCCTCGGCCTCGTGGCCCACCTCCTGGGCGCGGGCCGCCACGGAGGTCATCTCCTCCAGGCCCACGCGATCAATGAAGTCGTTGAACCGCTCGGTTTCGTCGGTGCGGTTGTCCTTGTAGTACGTGACGATGTCCTTCAGCACCGACGGAACCAGCTTGGCCGGCACCTTGACCTTGGGCACCCGGGTCCCGATGCGGGAGTCCTCCACCTGGTTGTCGCCGTAGTTGCCGCCCAGGAACAGTTCGTAGGATGGTATCTGCTGGCCCTCAACGCCCTTGACCGCGGCTCCGTGGAACCCGATGTTGGCGATGTGATGCAGGCCGCACCCGTTCGGACAGCCGCTCATCTTGATGCGGATATCGCCCACGCCCTTGTCCTCGGAAAGACCATTCCAGTCGGCCATTTCGGTCCGCAGCGCTTTGGCCAGTCCCATCGACGAGGTGATCCCCAGTTTGCAACTGTCCGTGCCCGGGCAGGACACCACGTTGCTGATGTGGCTGTGACCCGCCTCCGCCAGTTCCAGCGGCTGCAAAGCCGACCAAACGTTGTGCAGATGGCCCGTCGGGACCCAGCGCAACACCAGGTTCTGCTCCTGGGTCGTGCGCGCCTTGCCGCCGGTGTACTCGCGGACGATGTCGGCCAGCCCGCGGAACTGCTCTGGGCCCAGATCTCCGCGCACTGTCTTGATGTACACGACGTGGTAACCGTCCTGCCGCTGCGCCTCTACGTTCGAGCTTAGCCACTCCTGGTATTCGGGATCGCTGTGGTCGCCATTCCCGGCGGAAGGCTGCGCTGGGGGATCCTCGCGCTGGATGTCTTCTGCGGACATCAGCGACCGGAAATCGATGGGACCGATGTTTGCCAGCTCGGCATCCACCATGTCCCGGAACTCGTCCAGGCCGATGCGGTCGATCAGCACCTTGAGCCGCGCCATCATACGGTTCTTGCGCAGCATTTCGGCGTTGTTGAATACCGTCCACACCGCCAAGGCGACGCGCAGGTAGTCATCCTCGGATACCCACTCGTAAAGTGGCTTGGCCAGTCGCGGCATGATCGACGTGCCGCCGCCGCAGTAGACCTTGAACCCCTTGCGCTGCTCGCCGTCCATTTCGTTGTACTGCGACACGAAGGTCAGGTCCTGGATCGCTGCCGCCACCTCGTCCCGCTGGTCGTTGCCGGTGAACGCGGACTTGAACTTGCGGGGGAAGTTCTGGGTGATGGGATGGCGCACACCGAAGCGGACGTACGCGGTGAGGTACGGGGTCGGGTCGAACACTTCCTCCGGGCTCACGCCGGCCGTCGGTGGTCCAACCACGTTTCGCACCGTGTTCCCGCACGCCTCCCGGGTGGACAGGCCCACGTTGCCCAGGATGCGAAGCACTTCCGAGGTCTGTTCCAGCGGGATGTGGTGCAGTTGGATGTTCTCCCGGGTGGTGATGTGCCCCTTCTGCAGCGGCGCGTACTTTTCGGTGATGTCGCCGAAGCTGTCCAGCATGTCCGCCGAAATGATCCCGCCGGGCAGCTTGACCCGGATCATCTGCACGTCGGCCTGCCGCTGACCGTACACGCCCTGCCGGAGGCGGAAGGGCGTGAACACAGTGTTGTCCAGTTCCCCGGTGCGGAACCGGTCAACTTCGGCGTCGAAACGCTGGATCTCATCCTCCATGAACGGGATGATGGTACCGGCGTCGGACGCCAAGCGCATACTGGACGCGTGGATGTCTTCCTGGCTGGGGTTTTGTGTCTGGCTGGTCAAGAGATCCCTCCTCGGCGATCTTGCACGAAAAAACCCACCGCTGCCGCGTGGCAAATCGGTGGGCGCAGGCGCGAACCTGAAATGTCCGGTCAGGTCTATCCCGCCCCCGATTTCGGGGGACAGGTACATGTGCAGATGCAAACGCTTTTGCAAGTACTATGCATTTGCGAAAACTATACTGCCGAGGTCGGGAATTGTCAACGACGGAATCCGGGCCAGATTCTGCGGATTTTGATGATCCTGACTGGCGCCAATCAGCGCAGGGACCGGTCGGATTTTACGCTCCCGGTTCCCACCGTGTGCCCGGAAACCAGCCACATCACCCGTTCCGCGATGTTGGTGGCCCGGTCGGCGATCCGCTCCAGGTCGTGTGCAACCCATAGCAGGTACGTCGCCCGCTCGATGTTGCGCGGGTCCTGCAGCATGTAGGTCAGCAGTTCACGGTAGATCTGGTTGTACAGATCATCCACCGCGTCGTCGTCTTTGCAGACCTTGCGGGCTTGCCATTCGTCCCGGTTGGAGTAGGCCTGGAGGCTTTCCCGGAGCATGGTCAGGGCCAGTTCGGCCATCCGCGGGATATCGATCAACGGCTTGAGCAGTGGCTGGTCACCCATGCGCAGGCATATTTTCGCGATCCCCTCGGCGTAGTCGCCCATCCGCTCGAGTTCCACCGCTATGTGCACCGCTGAAAGAACCTGCCGGAGATCACGGGCCGTGGGCTGCTGGGTAGCGAGCATCCCGACGCACTTGTTCTCCAGCGCGTCCTGCAGCCGGTCGATCTGGTCGTCTTCTTCAACAATCCTCTGGGCCAGTTCGTTGTTCTGGTTTTCCAGCGCGTCCAGCGCGGAGCGAGTTGCCTGCTCGACCAGGTTGGCCATTTCGGCGAGATCGTCCTCCAGGCTGGCCAGGTCGCGCTCGTAATCAGACCTCAGCATTGCGTCGCCTCCTTGTCCTTTTGGCAACTCGGCTCGCCGCTAACCGTGACCCGAACCTGTCCAACGGTCGGTGGGTCACGCAGCGGTGGACTAGCCGAACCGGCCGGTGATGTAAGCCTCGGTGCGTTCGTCAGAGGGATTGGTGAACAGCGTCCGGGTGTCGCCAAACTCGATGAGGTGCGCCACCCGGTTCTCGTCCGGCATCAGGAAGGCCGTCTTGTCGGACACCCGACCGGCCTGCTGCATGTTGTGGGTCACGATCACAATGCTGTAGGTTTTCTTGAGTTCCTGCATCAGTTCTTCGATTGCCAGCGTCGCTATTGGATCGAGCGCGGAACAGGGCTCGTCCATCAGTATGACGCTGGGCTCCACGGCCAGGGCCCGGGCGATGCAGAGCCGCTGCTGCTGGCCGCCGGACAGCGACAGCGCCGAATCTTTCAGCCGGTCCTTAACTTCGTCCCACAAAGCGGCTCCTTGCAGGGACTGCTCCACGAGGTCGTCCATGTTGCCCTTGAACCCGTTGATCCGCGGGCCAAAAGCAATGTTGTCGTAAATCGATTTTGGAAACGGGTTTGGCCGCTGGAATACCATTCCGATCCGGTACCTGATCTGGGTCGGGTCCGATTGCGGCGCGTACAGGTCGAAATCGCCAAACCATATTTTGCCTTCCATCCGGAAGATCTCGATGAGATCGTTCAGGCGGTTGATGCACCGGAGCAACGTGCTCTTGCCGGCGCCGCTCGGTCCGATGATCGCGGTGATCTCGTTTTCCGGCATGTCCATCGTCACGCCCTCGATCACCTTGTTGGAGCCATAATAGACCCCCACGTTGACGGCGCGGACGGCGTATCGCGTTGCCACTCCGGGTGCGGCCATTCTCTGTTACCCCCTGAGATCCTTTTGCAGCCGGTTGCGCAGGAATATCGCGAAAGCGTTCATGCCGAGCAGCATGATCAGCAAGACCACGATCCCCGCAGCCGCCAGGTAGTGAAATTCTTCCTGCGGCTTCGAAATCCAGACGTAGATCTGGATGGGCAATACTGTAAAACGGTCCAGCGGGCTGGCGGGCGCGAATGGCACGAACGACAGTGCCCCCATGATCACCAGGGGCGCGGCCTCGCCCATCGCCCGGCTGACCGCCAGGATGATGCCGGTGAGGATGCCTGGCATCGCCTGCGGCAAAACCAGACGCCAGATCACCTGCCACCGCGTGCCTCCCAGGGCAAACCCGCCTTCCCTAATGGATGGCGGCACGGCTCGGATCGCCTCTTGGGATGAAACGATTACCACGGGCATGATCAGCAGGGCCAGTGTCAGGCCGGCCGCGGAAACATTCTTCCCGTCGTTGCCGGGAGCGACCAGCACGAAGAATGCGACGAATATCGACAATCCCAGGATGCCGTACACGATCGACGGTACTGCCGCCAGGTTCTGGATGTTGGTCTGGATCAGTTGGGCCAGCCGGCTTCCACCGGAATATTCCTCCAGGTAAATGGCTGCCGACACGCCCACGGTGAACGACACGAAAATGCAGATTCCCATCACCCACAGCGTGCCCACTATCGCCGGGAACAGCCCGGAGTTCACCGCCTTGCTGGAAGGTATGTCCGTGAGCAAGGTCCTGATCGACGTGCCATCAAGGTTGAGCCAAGCGAATGCCTCTGACAGCACGCTATAGAGCAGCGCGACGAGCATCACGAGCGCGATCATCACCGCCCCCACGCATACTGCATAGAAGATCGACGCATTGCGCTTGCGGCGCGCCAAATTTCGCTGGTAGCTGGGGTCGATGCCGGCCGCCATTATTCGTACACCTCACGGAACTTCGCCACCACGAATCGGCTGAGCAAATTCATCAACAGGGTGATGATGAACAGGGTGATGCCCACCGCGAACAGCGCCTGGAACTGTGCCGTACCAGGAATGGCGTTATCGCTGAAATTGGTAGTTGCCATGAAGCCGGTCATCGTGTTCACTGGATCCAGGGGATTGAACGTCAGGCTGTCATTTTGACCGGCCGCGATGAACACAATCATGGTCTCGCCAATCGCGCGGGACGTGGCCAGGATGATCGCAGCTACGATTCCCGACAGGGCGGCCGGCACCACTACCCTGGTGGCGACTTCCACCCTGGTCGCTCCCAGGGCGTAGGCGGCTTCGCGCAGCGCGTTGGGCACGGCCCGCATGGCGTCCTCGCTCAGGCTGGACACCATGGGAATGATCATCACACCCATGACGATTGCGGCCGACAGCGCGTTGAAGATGCCCACGTCGTCGCTGAAGGAGCGCAGGATGGGGGTGATGAAGAACAAAGCGAAGAAGCCGTATACGACGGTTGGCACTCCGGCCAGCACTTCAAGGATGGGTTTGGTGATTGCCCGCAGGCGGGGATGGGCGTATTCGCTGAGGAAGATCGCGCTCAGCAATCCCAGCGGGACCGCAACCACCATTGCCAGCAATGCGATCATGGTGGTTCCCACGAGGAGCGGCCAGATGCCATAGGAGCGGGGTACCAGGAGCGTCCGCCACTTGGTATCGGTCAGGAAGCGGTGCCACTTGACTTTTTCCGGCACGCTGAAGGACTGGGTCTGTAGAGCAACGCCGGCGACCGGACCCGCCAGCGCAGATACGGAGACCTTATGGGATCTGCCCGGCGCCGCGCCGGCTATCACGCAGGATGTGCGTTCGGGCGGTAGGTCCGCGCAGTCCGACAGGTCCGCTTTCAGGCTCGGGAGGACGGAGACCGCGTACCCGGTGGGAGTCTGACCGGTTGCCGGCGCGTCCCAGTCAACGTAGATCAGGGAGTCGGTGGTCGCCCGGACGCGCATCTCGGGGATGATGCCCGGAGCCAGGGCTACCGGCGCGGCTCCCGACTGTGCTTCCGCTTCGCCGGTTGCCACTCGCTCCGTTGGCCGTTGTTCGTAGAAGTCCGAGGTGAAGAAACGCACGCCTTCAAAGAGCAGCACCGACACGATCCCAACCGTGGTCAGGACTGAAACGGACGCCAAAAGAAAAAGTACCCACTTGATGATACGTTCAAGTAGGTACTTGCTGCCGCTGCCGGTAAGCGTTGGACCGACCGTCGGTACATCGTCGACGCTCGGTTTGCCTCCAATTATTTTGTCGAAAAGCAAAGCGGCTCACCCTCTCTGCCGGCGGTACAGCCCATTATCCGGACTTGATGCCGCTGATCTCAACCCGCTACCTTCCATATTGGACGTTATTATAATAGGCCAGCCGGACGGTACCGGCAACCCGAAAACTCATAATACAGAAAATGCTGCCGCCGGATGGCCGAATTGCGCGCTGCGCCGGTGCTGCGGCCCGACCGTGGGGGGTCCCTTGAGCCAAAAACTGCAACT
Organism: Dehalococcoidia bacterium; assembly: GCA_022827095.1. Classification (GTDB taxonomy): domain Bacteria; phylum Chloroflexota; class Dehalococcoidia; order Lucifugimonadales; family UBA3495; genus Bin87. Next base: position 401,684 of record JAJDTP010000021.1, on the reverse strand, counting down.
GAGCGTGGTTGATCAATCGCCCATGCGAGAGGGTAGCAACGCCGGTGTCGCGCTCCGGGAAACCATCCAGCTCGCCGTTGCCACCGAGCAGATGGGATATCAGCGTTACTGGGTGGCGGAGCATCACAATCTGCCCAACTTTGCCGGCACTGCTCCCGAGGTGATGGTTGGCCAGATTGCCGCCCACACCCGGAGCATCCGCGTCGGATCCGGCGGCGTGATGCTGCCCCACTACAGCGCGCTCAAGGTCGCCGAGACCTTCCGTATCCTGGACTCGCTGTACCCGGACCGCATCGACCTGGGTATCGGCCGCGCTCCCGGCAGCGACCAGATCACCGCCGCCGCCCTGGCCTACCCCAGCATGCCCAAGGACGTTCGGCACTTCCCCCAGCAGGTCCGCGACGTAATCAACTACCTGAACGATACCCAACCCGACGACCATCCTTTCAATGAAGTGCTGGCCGCGCCCGAGGAGTCGGAAACCGTTCCCCAGGTCTGGCTCCTCGGTTCCCGCTACGAATCGGCCTTCATGGCCGCCAAGATGGGCCTTCCTTTCGCCTACGCCCACTTCTTCGGGATGGGCGCCACCGATGGCCCGCGGATCGTCGAATCCTACCGGCAGAACTTTGAGGCGTCGGAATACCTCTCGGAACCGTTGGTCAACGTGGGCGTCCAGGTGCTGTGCGCCGACACCGAGGAAGAGGCTCGCCGCATCGCGTCCAGCCGGAACCTGGGGCGCCTGCGGTCGGTCACCGGCCGGGCCAAGGGCGTTCCACACCCGGACTTGGCCGCCAGCTACAAGTACCTCGCCAACGAATGGCAGTTCATTCAGCAGTACAGCCGCAATTGCGTCGACGGCGATCCCGAGCAGGTAAAAATCGGGCTGGAAAAGGTCGCCGAAGATTACCAGACTCCGGACCTCAGCGTGGTCACTATCTGCTACCACTATGCCGACCGGGTTCGTTCCTACGAATTGGTCGCCGAGGTTTGCGGTCTGGAGCCGTTAACCGATTAGGGGCGAATGATCATTCGCCCCCGCATCATCGTGGTTACGGCCGCTTGAGCCCTACCCTCCCAGCTTGGCTGCCAGGTCCACGAAGCTGTCCGCCACCACGTTGAACGACGGGTCCGGTGTCGGGTCCGGCGTGCGGTCCGGCCCGTGCTCCCGAGGGCGCGGCACGAACCCCGTGCGCAAGCCCACCTTGGCCGACGCCAGCAGGTCTCCCTGGTGCGCCGCCACCATCATCACCTGCTCCGGTTTCAGGCCCAGCAGCTTGACCGCCGTTCCGTAGCTTTCCGGGTCGGGCTTGTAGTGCTGCGCCACCTCGGCGCCCAGGATGCAGTCCCATGGCATCCCGCCGTTCTTGGCCATGTTGGTCATCAGCGCAATGTTGCCGTTGGACATGGGGGCGATCACGAACCTGTTCTTGAGCCGATAGAGGCCGGGCACGCTGTCAGACCAGGGACGAAGGTTGTGCCAGAAGTAGGTCACTTCCATCTTCTCGTCGTCGTTCAACCCGCTGATCTCGTATTCGTCCAGCACCTCGTCCAGGGACATGCGGTGCAGAGCGTCGAGGTTGGTCCACGGCAGTTCGCCGGTTCGCACCTTGTTCATGTAAGGGCCGTACTTGCTGCGCCACGCGTCCGCGAACGCGCCCCAGTCCCGTTCGATCCCCTTGATCCGCCCCATGTTCGCGCACTGCTCGGTGATGCTCGATCGCCAGTCGACCACCGTGCCGAAAACATCAAAAATGCAGGCTCTGATGTCGAGCCCCAACGGGGTATTCGCCATGATGTGTGTCTCCTTTGCCGGCAGTTCCGCCCTGCCCTTGGCCGCAATATCCTAGCACATCCCCCTGACCGCTCCGAACCGGGCAACATGCCGCTCGTTTGTACCGGTCGGCGCCAATGAATCCTTGCGCGAAAACCTCGCTTACTTCCGCGCCCGGTAAACGCTATAATCCGCGTCAAATGTCCGGTTCCGTTGCAGTCAGGGGTAGGTGCGAAGATGAAAGATCGTTACGAACAGGAAATCGAGCAGCTGCTCAACGAGCTGGAATCCGAGGTACCGGAGCCGCCCACCGCGCCGGCTGATGCGCCTCCACCGTTGGATGACCAACCGTCTCCCTTCACTCCGCGTCAGCGACGGCCAAGGATCCTCATCTCGCCGACCAAGCTAGCCATCGCCGGCGGCGTAGTGGCTGTGGTAGGTCTGGTTCTGGTGAAGATGCCGATGCTGTCCCTGGCCGGCTTGCTGATCATGGCCGTAGCCGTAGCGTGGATGTTCTTCCGGCGCATGGGCAACCGGAGCCAGCAGTATTGGCGCGGGCGTCCTATCGAGCCGGAGCCCCGGGGGGCCTGGCAGCGCTTCCGGCGTTGGCTGGCCAAGTAACTACCAGCCGACGGCCGCTCCGTCCTTGCGGGGTTCACTGCCGCCGCTGAGCACGCCGGACTCGGGGTCCCGGCTGATCGCCTGACCGCCGCCCATGCCGCCGGCTCCGCCTCGCTGGGGCCCGTGCATCACGTTGACCCGGTGGCCCCGCTCGTGCAGGCCCATCACCACCGCGTCGTCCACGTCCCCTTCCAGCCACACGGAATCGCCGGCGACCTGGAACCGCAGGGCGTCTAGGGCTCCCTGCGCGTCCATGCCGAAGTCCACCATGTTTGAGATCACCTGCAGGTGACCCTGGGGCTGCATGAACCCACCCATGACGCCGTAGCTCAGCCAGAACTCGTCATTTCGTGTTGCCATGGCTGGGATGATGGTGTGGAACGGCCGTTTGCCGCCCTCCAGCGAGTTGGCGTGTCCGGGCCGCACGTTGAACAACGACGCGCGGTTGTGCATCACGATCCCGGTGCCGGGCACCACCAGGCCCGACCCGAAATTGGCGAAAACGCTGTTGATCAGCGAGCAGGCATTCCCCGCGCCATCGACCACGCTGATGTACACCGTGTCGCTTCCCGGAACCATCTTTCCGTAGGGCGCGGTGTCCATCGCCCGCTCCGGATTGATCAGGCCGCGCCGGCCTTTCGCGTACTCTTTGGACGTCCACATCTCAGTGGGCACGTCAGCGCACCGTGGATCGGCCAGGTACTCGAATGCATCCGCGAACCCCAGCCGGGTGGCTTCGATCAGGTGGTGGTAGCGCTCCGCGCTCTGCGGACCCATCCCGGCAATGTCGCATCCCTCGACGATGTTCAGCGCCTCCAGCGCCACGATACCCTGTCCGTTGGGTGGACACTCCCAGCAGGTGACGCCCCGGTAATCGGTCTTGATGGGCTCGTCCCAATCCGAGTGGTGCGACTCGAGGTCGTCCTCCGCCAGCCAGCCGCCCTGCTCCTGGACGAACTGCGCCATGGCCGACGCTATCCGCCCGGTGTAGAACGCCTCGCTTCCGCCCTCGGCAACTGCCCGCAGCGTGTCGGCCAGGGTGGGCAGCCGCATGATTTCGCCTTCGCGAGGGGCGCGCCCGTTCACGAGCAACTCCTGCCCCGAGGGCAGCGCGGCCAGTTTGTCCACCTGCTGCTTCCATTGGAACCCGATGATGTCGCTGACCGGAAAACCGTTCTCCGCGTAATCTATGGCGGGGGCCAGCGCCTCGGCCAGGCTGATCGTGCCCTCGCTCTTCAGCAGCACCTCCCACCCGTGCACGGTACCGGGAACCGATATGGACAACGGGCCGAACGCGGGCATCCGGCTGCGTCCCTTGCCGTGCAGGTCCTCGATCGAAGCGGCTTTCGGAGCCCGGCCGCTGCCATTCAGAGCCAGAACGTTCTTGTCGGCCGCTTTCCAGATCAGCGCGAACACGTCGCCGCCCACGCCGGTAGACATTGGCTCGACCACGTTCAGCGTCGCCGCCGTCGCCACCGCCGCGTCAACGGCGTTGCCGCCATCCATCAGGACCTTGAGGCCGGCCATGGCCGCCAGGGGTTGGCTGGTTGCGACCATCCCGTGGGTGGCATGAATGGTGGAACGGCGTGAGTTGAAGAACATGTTTCTGGCTCCGGGTTGGGGTGTCGGTCAGTTTAGCATGACCCCGGAAACGTGGGGTCCCACGCCGTTATGATAAGATGCTGGCGTCGTTTCTTCGGGCCTGTTTGCCTACAGCTCGCGACACCCCCACCAGCCCATTAATTGTCACCCCCCCAGGAGGTTCCTTGATGGCCATCACCGTCGGTCAGCCCGCACCCGATTTTACCCTGCACGAAAATCCAGCCACCCGGCACAGTCTGAGCGATTATCGCGGCAAGAACGTGGTGCTCGCCTTCTTCCCGGGCGCCTTCACCGGCGTTTGCACCACCGAAATGTGCACGTTGCGTGACAGCATCGGCGAGTTCCAGAACATGAACGCCGAGGTTATCGGCATCACCGTGGACCCGCCCTTTGCCCAGGCTGCCTGGAAAGCGGCCAACGACGTGAACTACACCTTCCTGAGCGACTACAACCGTGAGGTGGTAAACGCTTACGACGTTGCCCTGCCTGGTCTCGCTGGCATGGAAGGCTACGTTGCCGCCAAGCGCGCCGTGACCATCGTCGACGGCGAGGGCATCGTCCGCTACCACTGGGTTGCTGACGCGCCGGTCAACGAGCCAGATTACGATGAAGTCAAGGCCGCCGTCGCCGCTCTGGGCTGATCCGCCGGCCACCTCTCGAAACTCAGGGGCGACCGTCTCGGTTGCCCCTTTTCGTTGCTCGTTCCGGGCGGCTGTTCCGCTATGCTGCCCAGGGGTGGTTGGTTAACCTCTGGACCACCATGTCCGTCAGTCGCTCAGCGTCCACTTCGAGACACACGTCCACATTTGCCTCTCTGCCCATCAGCCCGTACCAATCCGCCACCGTCTGACCCCTCGTCAGGTCGCTTCCAGTGTCGACGGCCACCGGCAACCGTTGCATGGTCATCAGGCTCGGATCAACCGCCGCGGCTACGGCCGGCACGTCGTTGTAGCGCACCGCTTCTCCTTCCGCCAAACGACCCAGCCGTCGGTACGCGGCCCGAGTGTAGGCCGATGCAGAAACGAGGAGTTGCACCGCCGGCGCGGAACTGGCGCGCAGCCGCTCGAATTGATGGTCCGAAAATCCGCATCGGTCGCACACGTCCAGCCCTACTTGAGTGATCGGCACGCCTGAATCGTAAAGGATTGCCGCCGCTTCCGGGTCTTCGTGGATGTTGGCCGTCGCTACCGGCGAAACATTGCCGGGAACCCTCACCGCGCCTCCCATGACGACCACGCCGGCCAACGCGTCCGCGATTTCCGGAGCCAGTCGCAGGGCCAACGCCAAGTTGGTCATCCGTCCCAACGCCAAAACCGTGATCTCCCCCGGCGTGTCCAGCGCCCTGGCCGCTATTTCCACCGCCGCCCGGCGCGCCGGCCTGTTTTCGACAGGCTCAAGGGCCGGGGATTCATCGGCTACTTCCCCCAAAGCGTCGCCCCCATGGATATGCGACGCCCAGCCGGCAGTCGGAGGCCGGATCAGCGGCCCCTCGGCTCCCGGATACACTGGAATATCCGTCCGTCGGGCCGCTGCGAGGATCCTGCGGGCATTGTCCGCGCACCGCGGCATCGAACCGTTGCCGTAGCTCACCGTCAGCGCGTCCACTTGCAGTTCGGGGCTGGCCAACGCCAGCAAAATGGCTGCGCAGTCGTCGACACCGGGATCCGTATCGATTATTACCCGTTTCGTCATGTTGGTTCTCAGACCCTTGACGGCTGATGGAACGGTCCTGCTGGGCTGGTGGCGGCCCACCAACCCTGCGACCCGTTTTGACGTCCGTGATTGGTTGCGGCATTATACCTGCCGCTAAGCGGGCCGCCCGGTTCGGCCCAAGCGGAGGGAAAACTGATGGCGGTCAACGAAGTTCATGGTGTCGTATCACCGGCGCGGGGTGCTCCAGTCGAGCTGGTTTCCATCCTCGTGCCGGATCCGGGGGAAGGCGAGGCACTGGTGCGCGTGCAGGCGTGCGGTGTCTGTCACACCGACCTGCACTACCGTGAGGGAGCGATCAACGACGACTTCCCCTTCCTGCTGGGCCACGAGGCGGCCGGCGTGGTTGAGAAGGTCGGCCCGGACGTGACCAACGTTGCGCCCGGCGATTTCGTGATCCTCGCCTGGCGGGCCCCATGTGGAAACTGCCGGTCGTGCCTGCGGGGTCGGCCGTGGTACTGTTTCGCCAGCCGCAACGCCCAGCAAAAGATGACACTGACCGACGGCTCTCCATTGTCGCCGGCCCTGGGCATCGGCGCCTTTTGCGAGTTAACCCTGGTCAACGCCCTGCAGGCCGTCAAGGTCGATCCGTCCGCCAGCCCACTGGCTGCCGGCCTCATCGGCTGCGGAGTGATGGCTGGGCTGGGCGCCGCCATGAACACCGGCGACGTCGGACGCGGCGACTCCGTCGCCGTCATCGGATGCGGCGGAGTGGGTAACGCGGCCATCGCCGGCTCCCGCCTGTCGGGCGCTCACACCATCATTGGTGTCGATATCGACGAACGCAAGCTGGAGTGGGCCCGCCAACTGGGCGCCACACACACGATCAACTCCACCGATACGGATCCGGTCGAGGCGATCCGGGATCTCACTGGCGGGAACGGCGCCAACGTAGTTATCGAGGCGGTGGGCAACCCGGCCACCTACGAGCAGGCCTTCTACGCGCGTGATCTGGCCGGCACTGTCGTCCTGGTTGGCGTACCCGATCCCACCATGAGAATCGAACTGCCCCTGATCGAGGTGTTCGGCCGTGGCGGTTCATTGAAGTCCTCGTGGTACGGTGACTGCCTGCCCACTCGCGATTTCCCGATGCTTATCGACCTGTACCTGCAGGGCAGGCTCGATCTGGATGCCTTCGTGAGCGAGAGCATCGGTATCGGCGATGTCGAGGCCGCTTTCGCCAGCATGGAGCGCGGAGAGGTCCTTCGCTCCGTGGTGGTCATGTAGACCCGCGCCATGGCGACTTTCGTCCTGATCCACGGGGCCTGGCACGGTGGATGGTCCTGGTGGAAGACCGCTCCGCTGTTGCGACAGGCCGGCCATAGAGTCCTGGCCCCAAGCCTGACCGGGTTGGGGGAGCGGGAGCATCTGGCGGCACTCATGCCGCCCGCCGTGGTCAATCTCGACCTGCATGTTCGTGATGTCGTCTCACTCCTCAACGCCGAGGATCTGACCGATGTCATCCTCGTCGGCCACGCTTACGCGGGAATGGTGATCACCGGCGTCGCGGAACTGGCTCCCGAACGCATCTCGACGCTGGTATACGTCAACGGCGTGGCTCCCGCTGACGGCGAGGCAATGGTTGATCAGCTCGAGGCCGTCCGCGGCCCGGAGTTCGTCGCCCGCATCCGTGGGTTCATCACGGAGGGCGCGCCGTTCATGCCCGCGCCAACCGAACCCGGGGAGATCGCCAGCCGTTGGACCATAACTGACCCATCAGACCAGGCGTTCATGCTGCGTCGGCTGTCGCCCCAGCCTACTCTCACCTTCGCCCAGCCCGTTCGAACGGGCAATCCTGATGCCGCTGCCCTTCGCCGCGAGTTCATCCTCTGCAGCGAATCGGGCTTTGAACCCGTGGCCCAGCGCGCTGCCGCTTCCGGTTGGGGTGTACACCATATCGACACCGGTCACGATCCCATGGTCACCACGCCGCGGGAGCTGGCCGGTATCCTGCTCGCCATTGCGTCACCGTAGCCAGCACCTGGCGCGCATCGGACCGCCGCTCCCAGCGGCGCGTAACCGCTCAGAATTGCGGGGAAAGTGTCATTGCGAGCGCAGCGCAGCAATCTCTACGCCGTAGCAGCAACGTATGCCCCGAAGAACTCCCCTACGCTAACGAGATTGCCGCGGCGCAAGCGCCTCGCAATGACAACCTTCTGAATCCTGAAGAGTTACAGACGCCGTTTTCTTGACGCATTCCGGGTTACGCAGTACCATAATTCGCCGTCGGAGACCTACCTATGCCCAAACGAACTTACCAGCCCAAAAAGCGACGCCGCGCTCGCGTGCACGGCTTCCGCTCACGTTCACGCACTTCCGACGGTCGGGCGGTGCTGCGCCGCCGGCGTTTCAAGGGCCGGCACCGGCTCTCCGTATAGCCAACGGCCTGTTGGCTGCTTTGAACGCCGCCGGTTCCCTTCAGTCGATGCAACGGCAACATAGGCTGGGCGCCGCCGCTCGTATCTCCGAAGTCCATCGCCGGGGACGGAGCGTTGCCAACGGCCTGCTGGTTATGCGGGTGCTGCCCAACGGCCTGGATCGCAGCCGTTTCTGTTTCGTAACCGGAAAGCGCGTCGGAAAAGCGGTGGTGCGCAACCGTGTCAAACGCCGGTTGCGGGAGGTTGTCCGCAACTCCGCCCCGGCGCCCGGTTGGGACACCGTCCTCATCGCCCGTAAAGGTGCCGGCGACGCCGATTTCAAGCAGTTGGAACGTGCCGTGCACAACCTCATCCGACGCACCAGGCTGAACGCCCCTCCCGCTCCGGCCGAGGGTCAGGATGGTATGCGGGACGCCGCCAAATGAGAGCAGTCGCCGTCGGAGCCATCCGCCTTTACCAGCAGGTGCTGTCCCCGTACCTGCCCGGGGTTTGTCGCTACCAGCCCAGTTGCTCCCAGTACACCGCGGACGCAATCGTCCGATACGGCGTCCTGCGGGGCGCTTGGCTCGGCGTCCGTCGGATATTACGCTGTACTCCCGTGGGCGGCCACGGGTATGATCCCGTCGTTTGACTGTTGACAATGACTCACCAATTCCCGCCCTCCCGCAATCTCCTGACCCGCCGGGCCCTCCCCACCACATCACGATCCCTGAGGATGCTGCTGGCCTTCGCCGCGCTTGCGGTTCTGTGCCTGGCGGTCGGCGGCTGCGGGCGGGATCTGGGGGCGTCGACCAAGGGATGGGGTTCCGTGGCGGTGGCGAATGGAGTGGTGTACGCCACTACGCTGTCAGGCCAGGTCTACGCCCTGGACGACTTCGGGTTGGAAGGCGTCAGCACCCGGTGGCTGTCATCTGTCGGAACCGAAAACGGATTTGGCGGAGCCTACGGCTCTCCGGCGGTGGGCCGCTACGTCTACGTGTCGGGAATCGACGGATTCCTCTACGCCTTCGACGGTTCCGGAGGCGCCGGCGCAGTACAGGTGGCATGGCGCCAACCTCAGTTCGAGGCCGAAGATATGCCACCCCTGGTCGGAAGCCCCGCACTGGACGAGGCCGGCGGCATCATTGCCGTGGGATCCGAAGACGGTGGCCTCTACGCGTACAACGCCCTGACCGGAGAGAACCTCCACTGGTCTCCCTTCCGCACTGACGGCAAGGTTTGGTCTACCCCGGTATTACGTAACGGAGTGGCCTATTTCGGTTCACAGGATGGCAGCGTCTACGCCGTTAGTTTGGAAACCGGGGCGCTGGTCTGGCGTTTCGATACCGGCGCCGCCGTGGTGGCCACGCCCCTGGTTCACAAGAATCTCCTCATTGTTGGGTCTTTCGACCGACAGTTGTATGCCCTGGGATTGAATGACGGTCAGCCGCGCTGGCAGGTTGGGGCGGCAAACTGGTGGTGGGCAACCCCGGTTTCCTCCGGCCGCGCGATATACGCCGCCTCCATGGACGGCAATGTGTACGCCGTCGACGACAACGGCGTGTTGCTCTGGACGTACGATATGGGCGCTCCCATCGTTGCCAATCCAGTGCTGGTGGAACGCGGTCTGGTGGTGGCCTCCCGGGAGGGCCGGGTGGTATTGCTTCGCGCGTCCGCATCCGCCCAGGAAGCGCCCCTGGAAATAGCCTCCTACAGCATCCGCGACGGTGAAATCAAAGCTCCACTGGTCAAAGCCGGTGGCGTCGGCCTCGGCGCCGCCACCGAGCAGGAAGTGGTGTACGTCGGAACCGACGACGGCAAGGTGCGCCGGCTGCAGGTGTTGTCCGGCTTCATGCCCCATTGGTGCTACGACACCCAGGATAATGTGCAGTGTCCCCGCAACTAGGGACCCGAAGCTGCTGACCGGCGGCGACAGGCAGGAATAAGTGGAATTTTTCTCCATATTCATCCTCATCTGGAACGAGGTGATCATACGGCCGATGCTCAACACCTTGCTGGTGTTGTACGTGCTGTGCTTCTCCCAGATGGGCGTCGCCATCATCGCGTTCACCGTGCTGGTGCGGGTGGTGACCATCCCGCTTACCATCAAGCAGTTGCGGCAGATGCGCGCGATGACCGCCATGCAGCCCCGGGTCCGCGAAATCCAGCAACGCTACGAGGGCGACCGCCAGCGAATCTCCCAGGAGACCATGAGGCTGTACCGCGAGAGCGGTGTCAACCCGATCGGCTGCCTGGGCCCGTTGATCGTCCAGATGCCCATCCTCATCGGCCTGTTCCGGGTGCTGATCCTGACCCTGTTCAACAACCCGGAAGACCTGGTGAACCTTTCCGACAAGCTGTACACATGGATCAACTTTGTGCCGATCCATTCGGCGGCGCCCGTCAACAACACCTTCCTCTGGCTCGACCTGAGCCAGCCGGACCCGTCGCCCATCGTCATGCCGATCCTGGTGGCCGTTACCACCTGGGTGCAGCAGAAAATGACGCAGATGCCGTCTCCGGACCCGCGTCAACAGTCCAGCCAAACGATGATGTTGTGGATGATGCCCATCTTCCTGGGAGCATTCTCCCTGGGCTGGCCCAGCGGACTTCCCCTCTACTGGGTGGTTTCCAACCTCATCGGCATCGCGATCCAGTATTTCATCACCGGTTGGGGGCCCTTGTTCCCGCTGTTCCCACGACGCGGTCAGGACGACCAAGGGATGACGTTGGAAGCGCCGACCCCCGACCCGCAGGAGAGTAGCCCCGATGGATCAGATAGTTCAAACCGGGAGAACCGTCGAAGAGGCCGAAGAGCAGGCGCTCGCAGTTCTCGGCGCCGACCGCAGCGAGGTAGAGGTCGAAATACTAAATAGGGGACGCCAGGGCTTCCTCGGCATCGGCGGAGAACTGGCCGAGGTTCGCGTCACCCGCATCGGCGCTGCGCCATCCGCCGCACCGGATCGGGCCGAGCCCGACACGGACCCCGACCTGGCGGACGAACCCGACTCAGTAGATGAGCCGGACCGGACCGACGAACCCGCGCCGATTCAAACAATATCCGCCGACACCCCCGCTGGAACCGCCGTCCAAGCCGTCCAGCGCATCCTCACCACAGTGGGCGCGGACGTCGACGTGACCCTGCGCTCCGAACATGATGAGTTGGCCGGTGGCCCCGTGATCGACATCAACGGTCCCGACTCCGGGCTCCTGATCGGGAGACGCGGCAATACGCTGCACTCGCTCCAGTTCATCGTCCAGAGCATCGTGCGACAGCAGTTCGAGGAGGAGGTCCGCGTGTCGTTGGACGTCGAGCAGTACCGTCAACGGCGCGAGGATTCCCTGCGCGAGATGGCCGACCGTGTCGCGGATCGTGTCCAGCAGACCGGTCGCAGCATTACGCTGGAGCCCATGGCCCCTTCCGACCGCCGGGTGATCCACCTCTACCTGGGCGAGCGCGACGGTATACGCACCGAGAGCGTGGGGTACGGCGACGCCCGCAAGGTTCAGATTATTCCCGAGCGGGACTGAGCCTGCTGGGGACCCAACGTCTCGGCATTGGGTGCGATTGTCGGCTGCGTTTTCGTTGACCCGCTTCCGGCTGCAACATAGAATGCAACCATGAAGGCTCAGCCGACGACCAAGACGGGTTCAGACCCCTTTGATCACCCCCGCGAAGAGTGCGGGGTGGTGGGCGTGTACGCGCCGGGCTCGCACAGCGCCACCATGACCTCCATCGGCCTGTTCGCATTGCAGCACCGGGGCCAGGAATCGGCCGGGGTCGCCGCCGTGGACCAGGGCCGAATCAAGGTACACACTGGCATGGGGTTGGTGTCTGAAGCATTTCGCGACGGTGACATCGACGGTGTCACCGGGGAGATGGCCATCGGGCACACCCGATACTCGACCACCGGAGCCAGTCGGAGCGCCAACGCCCAGCCGCTGCTCGTCGACGGGTTGAACGGTCCGCTGGCGGTTGCCCACAACGGAAACGTCATCAATTCCCGACAGTTGCGTGAGCAGGTTCAATCCCAGTGGGGTTCCACATTCGAGACCAGCACTGATAGCGAGGTTATTGCCCACCTGCTGGCCAACGCCCCGGGCAAAACCTGGCCCGAGAAAATCTTCTACGCCATGCCCCGTATGCAGGGGGCATTCTCCCTGGCGTTGTTGACTCCAGACGCGGTCATGGCGGTCCGAGACCCTTTGGGTATCCGCCCCTTGTGCCTGGGCCGCCTGGAAAACGGTTGGGTGGTCGCCTCTGAAACCTGCGCCCTGGATCACATGCAGGCCGAGTTCATTCGGGAACTGGAACCCGGCGAGGTGGTCGTCATAACCGACGACGGTATCGAGAGTGCGATATACGGGGACTCCGCCCGTAGAAGCCGCGCGTTGTGCGTATTTGAGTGGATCTACTTCGCCCGGCCGGACAGTGTCATGGATGGCCGGCTCATGCACACCGTCCGGGAGGAGATGGGCGCCCAGTTAGCCCGGGAACATCCCGTCGATGCCGACCTGGTGATCGGCATTCCTGATTCCTCCACTTCCGCTGCCGTGGGTTACGCCCGCGAATCGGGCGTCCCTTTTGCCAACGGGTTGGTGCGTAACCGATACGTTGGGCGCACCTTTATCGAACCCGAGCAGCAGCGGCGAGATCGCGGCGTTCGCCAGAAGTTCAACCCGATGCCCGCAGTAATTGGCGGAAAGCGCTTGGTTGTCGTGGACGATAGTATCGTTCGCGGCACCACCACCCCTCACGTGGTGGATCTCCTACGTCGCGCCGGCGCGGCCGAAGTGCACCTGCGGGTGTGCGCTCCGCCCATCAAGCATCCCTGCTACCTTGGCGTGGACATGGCGACGCGTCAGGAACTGATCGCCGCCAACAAGTCCATTCCTGAGATCCGCGATTTGACGGGCGCCGATTCCCTGGGCTACCTCAGTGTGCGCGGTTTGATGGACCTGGTGCATGGCCAGCAGGGTGGGTTCTGCGACGCCTGTTTCACCGGCAACTACCCGGTGCCGGTACAACTGGAACTGACCAAGCAGTCGCTGGAACGGGCCACCGCCTGATGACCGCTGGCGAGGTTGGCGCGGCTGCCCCCGCATCGGCCGAATACGAGGCCGCCGGCGTCGCCCTGGACGCTATGGACGGCCTGAAGGATCGGATCAAAGCCTTCGCCGCGATGACCCACGGCCCGGAGGTGTTGGACAGCAGCGGCGGTTTCGCGGGTCTGTTCGCCTTGGGAGAGTACCGGGACCCCGTGCTCGTCGCCAGCGCCGACGGCGTGGGCACCAAGCTCAAAATCGCGTCCCAGCTTGGTCACTTCGAAGGCGTCGGCCAGGACCTGGTCACGCTCAACGTCAACGACATCCTCACCAAGGGCGCGCGTCCGCTGTTTTTCCTGGACTACATGTCCTTCAGCGCGTTGGACGAGCATCGAATGGAAATGCTGATGCGCGGCATGGTCTGGGGCTGCCGGGAAGCCGGCTGCGCTCTGATCGGCGGCGAGACTGCCCAACTCCCCGGCGTCTACTCCGACTCTGATTTCGATCTCGCCGGTTTCGTCGTGGGCGTCACCGAGCGTGACAACCTGCTTGACGGTAGCCGTGTCGTGCCCGGCGACCGGCTCATCGGCATTCCCTCCAGCGGCGTGCATACCAACGGGTTTTCGCTGGTGCGGCGGGTGTTCAATACCGATAATGATCCCGATGTTCTGTTCCGTCCCTGCCCGGGATTGGATCGCAACCTGGGTGACGAATTGATGGTGCGGCACCGGGCCTATTACCCACTCCTGGAACCTTACCTGGGCAATATCAAGACACTGAGTCACATCACCGGCGGCGGTCTGCCGGCGAAGATGCCGGCATCGCTGCACCCGGGAGTGACCGCCGAGTTCCGCATCGGAACCTGGCCCGTTCCTCCGGTATTCGGCGCCATCCAACGGGCCGGCGAGATCAGTGACGAGGAGATGTACCGCGTGTTCAACATGGGGCTCGGCATGGTCGCGGTGTGCGACCCGGAGCACGCCGCCGGGTTGCTGTCCGGCTTGCCGGACGCGGTGGAGGTTGGTCAGATCGTCGAGAGCCCCGGTCCGAGCCGCACCGCATTTCGGGCTGCCTGATCCAATCCGGACCGATCGACACGGAAGAAGGTGGAGGCTGTTATGAACCTGAAAAACCCGTTCCGCCGCAACGCCCGGAACAACGCCGATGACAGATCCGAACCCGTGTTTGACATGATGCGTCCCTGGTGGGCGTGGGGTCCTCTGGGCTTGGTGTTGTACGGGAGCCACCACTCCGACACGCCGGTTGACCCCGGACAAATCCACCATTCCGGCGACGCGGCTAATTTCCATCAACCCGGTGACATGGGTGGTGGCTTTGGCGGCTTCGACGGAGGTGGCGGCGCAATCTAGATTCCACCGCGATTCAACCAGGAGCATCCAGACAAGTTGAAAGCATTACTCAGCGTATTCGACAAGACCGGCATCGAGGATTTCGGCAAGTCGCTGGCCGATGCCGGCTATGAACTGATCAGCACGGGCGGAACCCACCGCAGCCTCGCCGACGCGGGTGTCCCCGTCACCCAGGTGTCCGATGTCACCGGCTCCCCCGAAATCCTGGACGGCCGCGTCAAGACCCTCCACCCGGTGATACACGGAGGCTTGCTGGCCCGTCGCGACTCCCCCGCACAAATGGCGGAGCTGGAACAGCACAGCATCGGCGCCATCGACGTGGTCGTCGTCAATCTGTATCCCTTCGTTGAAACCATCAGCAAACCCGGTGTCAGTTTAGACGACGCGCTCGAGAATATCGACATCGGCGGCCCCACGATGCTGCGGGCCGCAGCCAAGAATTTCCCGTCCGTTGCCGTCGTCGTGGACCCGTCCGACTACGAATGGGTCGCCGAAGCCTTGTCCGGACCCGGCTTGGACGCTCAACAGCGCCGCGCCCTGGCCACCAAGGCTTTTCAGCACGTGGCAGTCTACGATGCGGCGGTGGCCGATTACCTGTCCAACGACCCGACGTCCGAGGAGGAGATGCCGCAACAGGTCACCATCGGCCTGACTCGCGTCTCCAGCCTGCGCTACGGGGAGAACCCGCACCAGCGTGGCGCCCTGTATGTGCCCGCCAGCGGAGGCGAAGGCGGACTCGCCAGGGCAACGCAGCTGCATGGCCGCGAGCTGTCTTTCAACAACCTGATGGATGCCGACGCGGCTTGGCGCACGGTCAGCGACTATGCCGACCCGTCGGTCTGCGTGATCAAGCACGCCAACCCGTGCGGCCTCGCTTCGAGAGACGACGTCTCGCAGGCCTACGAATTGGCCTACGAGGGCGACCCGGTGTCGGCTTTCGGCGGTATCGTCGGTTTCAACCGCAACGTCACCGCCGCTGCCGCCGAGGCTATGGACCCCGTGTTCTACGAGGTGGTCGTTGCCCCCGGCTACGATGAAGACGCCCTCGAGATCCTCCGTCGAAAACGCAACTTGCGCATCCTGACCGTGGCCCCCGTTGCTGTCGCTCCGGGCTCATCGGATTACGATGTTCGCCCACTCAGTGGCGGCGTCCTGGTTCAGACTCCGGATGCCGTTGTTGAGAATCCCAACTCCTGGAACACCGCTACGGAACGCGCTCCCACTCCTGTGGAATTGGCCGACCTGGCGTTCGCCTGGAAAGCGGTGAAGCATATCAAGTCCAACGCCATTGCCTTCGTCAAGGATCGAACGCTCGTCGGGATGGGCGCCGGCCAGCCCAACCGTGTCGTGAGCGTTCACCTGTCACAACGTGCGGCGGGCGAAAAGGCGACCGGATGCGTGCTGGCTTCCGATGCTTTCTTCCCGTTCCCAGACAACATCGAACTCGCGGCCGAGGCCGGGATCACTGCCATCGTGCAGCCCGGTGGCTCCATCCGCGACGACGAGGTGATTGCTGCTGCCAACCAGGCCGGCATCGCCATGGTGTTCACTGGCGTCCGCCACTTCCGGCACTGACCGTCCCGTTGGACGCCTACCTGGACATCGAGACCACCGGTTTCATCGGTGGTAGTTCCTACCCGACTGTCGTCGGTATCGCCGTGGACTTCCCCAGCGACTGGTCGACCAGCCAGTTGGTCGGGAGCGGCATCACTGCTGATGCAGTGCTGCACGTCCTCGAAGGCGTGACCACCATCTATACCTTCAACGGCGCCAGCTTCGATCTGCCGTTCCTGGCCTGGAAGCCCGGCGTGGACCTGCGGCGCCGATTTGAACATCGGGATCTCATGCGAGAGTCCCGGCGCGCCGGCCTGAAAGGTGGGCTGAAAGCAATCGAGAAGGCGCTGGGCATCGCACGGAACCTGCCGGACATGGCAGGCCACGACGCCGTGCTGCTTTGGGACAAATACCGTCGTGAAGATAATCACGACGCCTTGGATATGCTTCTTGAATACAACCGGGAGGACGTGGAAAACCTGCGCGTCCTCCGGAATATATTGGAGGACGAAAATTGGAGCTTGGACTAAAAGGCAAAAACGTGTTGGTAACCGGTGGCGGCAACAATATCGGGCGTGCCATTGTGCTCGCCTTTGCCGCTGAAGGCAGCAACGTCGCCATCGCCGAGTTAAATCACGACGCTGGCAAGCGCGTCGCCGCCGAGGTCGCCGCCCTCGGGACCGGGGCGTCAGCCATCGTGGTCGATGCTGACGTGACCGATCAAGCCCGCACCTCCACGATGATGAACGAGGCCGTTGATCGCCTGGGAAGCGTGGACGTCCTGGTCAACAACGTGGGCTGGACCATCGACCGCCTCTTTGTCGACAAGGAGCGCGACGAGCACCGTAAGGAAGTAGATGTCAACCTCTGGGGGGCCATCAACTGCATCCACGCCGTCCTACCGCACATGATAGAGCGGCGGGCCGGCGCCATCGTCAGCATCAGCAGCGACGCCGGCAGGATGGGCGAGTATCGTGAGGCCGTTTATTCGGCTTGCAAGGCCGGCGTCATTGCCCTCAGCAAGTCACTGGCCCGCGAGACCGGCCGTTACGGTCTGCGGTTCAACATGGTCTGCCCGGGCCTCGTCGTGCCCGATCAATCCGAGGTAACCGGCACGGAAAGCATGTGGGCGCAGGGCATGCAGGACCTGTTCACCGACGAAGTGCTCGAGCGGGTGAAGCGCGCTTACCCTCTCCGCCGCATGGGCACCGCTCAGGAAGTCGCCAACGCGGTGGTTTTCCTCGCCTCTGACGCCGCCAGCTTCATCACCGGGCAGACGCTCAGTGTCTCGGGCGGGTACACCATGATGTGATCCACGCCATCGTCTGACAACAAACAGGGGCGGGTGAGAACCCGCCCCTGCGTGTTTGCGATCTGGCTAGATACTACTGCTGGTTCGTGCCTACCAGGGCCCAGGCTTTCTCTTCCATCGAAGGAAGGACAGCCTGCACCAGGTCGTTGTCGACATTGGCGGCCACGGTGGGGTAGCCGGCGCGGTCGATCATGGTGGCCAGGTTGCCGGACTTGAACTGGTCGAGGGTCCAGGCCAGAGTGTTGCCGCTGGTGGTAACGTCCCAGTAGATCCGGACGTCCTGGTTCCGCGGGCCGTAGTGGTAGTGCGGAGCGATCTCGAAGCAGTCGAAAGCCAACAGCTCAAACTCCTGCCCCAGGTGGTCGGTCAGCACGTGGATGGCAACGCCGCGGTCGTTGGCCGCGCCGATGTTGCTGCGGAACTCCACGCCGAAGCGGATGTTGCCGGCCTCGTAGATGTGGTCGCCGCGGAAGTGGGTGACCGTGCGCCGCTCGTCGCGGGCTTTACCCAATGCGCAGGCCTCGACCTCATCCATCTTGTTCTCGTCGATGCCCTGGGACTCGACGGCGGAGGCCAGGTCGTCGTAACCGGCTCGGCGGACCATGGCGGGCAGGTTGGTCCGGATATTCTTCAGCGTCCAGCCCAACGGGGTGCCAACGGTGGTCTTGTCCATGTGCAGCCGGATGTTCATGTTCTCCGGCCCGTAGTGGTAGTGCGGGTCCTGGTCGAAGCAGTCGAACCGCAGGATCTCGGTGTCGTGGCCCTCCACGTCGCCGAATACCTGGACCATCAGGCCCTGGTCAGGCATGATCTCCTTGCGGTAGGACAGGGCCACGTCCACCGGCCCAATATTAACAATGGTGTCTCCCTTTTCCATGAAGCTCGCCTCCTCGTGGAATGTGGTTTTACGGCGGTCACGACAACCGTGACCGCTCCTTTTGGGCGGATTATAGCACCGTAGTAGATTAGCGCAAGAACGCTTTTCAAAAGTTCGCCCAAATCCATGCCAAACTGCCCTGATCGTCCTATAATCCGTTTGCCGATTCGTCTCTATGAGCCAGCGACGTCGTACTCTCATCACCGCCGATTTTCCCGGCGCCGCGTGTCCACCCCGCAGCGTCATTCGTTTCGTCGCATCCAGCGGCCGAGAGCATCGCGCCACCGTGACGGCAATCCGAACCCGCAGCGCCCATGCCATTGACGACGCCGGCGTCGAATGGAATATTCCTTACTCGGCCGTCCTGTCCGTCATAGATGCTCCCGTACCGGAATGCACGCTGCGAGAAATCCAGGCGCTCGGCGATAGCCTCGTGTCCTCATTTCAGTCGAAGGGAGTTCTGCCCTCGGGTTGGGTGTTCGGTTTCGATCTCGCCAATTCCCGCGCCGGTGTCTGCCGCTACGCCGAGCGACGCATCGACCTGTCGGTTAGCTATGGTCTCGCCGCCACGCGAGCCGAGATTGAGGACACCGTGCTCCACGAAATCGCCCACGCCATTGTCGGACCTAAGCATAACCACGATGCCGTCTGGAAGGCCAAGGCGCGGGAAATCGGGTGCGCCGGCGAGCGCTGTCACCGTGTCCAGCATACGACGCCCAGATGGATCGGCGAGTGCGGCTGCGGCCAGCAGTGGTTCCGTCAAACCCTGCAACGGCGCATCATGCGCAATCGCGTTTGCGCCAGCTGCCGGGGCGCCATAACCTGGCGCAGGAACACGGATCGGGCTGTATAGGTGGGCCGGAGCCGGCGTTGTAAGTGTTCAGAATACAGGAGGTTTTCATTGCGAGGCGCTTGCGCCGTGGCAATCTAGACGCCGTAGCAGCAATGTCTGCCCCGAAAGACTCCTCTACACCAACGAGATTGCCGCGCTGCGCTCGCAATGACACTTTCCCTACAAGTCCGAACAGTTACCCCGCCTTTGCGCGAAGCGAAGCGCTCCAATCGCGATGCTATAATGCCGCCGCCGTCGGGTCTGCGACGGCGCTCCTTTAACTCCGTCTTTTGCTCAGGAGATTTTCAAATGAAAATAGGTGTCAGCATCCCCCGCCTGCCGGACGCTGAAGGCATCCGCGAGTTCTGCGAGCGCGCCGAGCGGCTGGGCTTCGAGTCGGTGATGGCTGGCGATCACATCGTTCTGCCCGTGGGCGGCACCAACCAGTACCCCTACACTCCCACTGGCGCCTTCCAGCGTCCGTCGGACGAGCCGTTCCTCGAGACCATGACCATGCTGGGTTTCATGGCTGCTTGCACCAACGAGATCCGCCTGGGCAGCACCGTGCTGATCCTGCCCTACCGAAATCCCGTCGTCCAGGCCAAGATGTTTGCTTCTCTGGACGTGCTGTCGGGCGGGCGGATTATCTGCGGTGTGGGCGTCGGTTGGCTGGAGAAGGAGTTCGATATCCTTGGCGTCCCCTACGCCGACCGCGGGCCCATGACCGACGAATTCCTCGCCATATTCAACGCCCTATGGACCGAGGAAGTGCCTGATTTCCAGGGCAAGTATTACCAGATCGATGGCATTTATTTCGAGCCCAAGCCCATCCAGCAGCCGCGCATCCCCATCTGGGTCGGTGGGCACACCCGGCGCGCACTGCGGCGCACCGCGAGATACGGCGACTGCTGGCACACGACGCGTCAGACCCCCGATTTCGTCGCCGAGAACCTGCCCTACCTGCGGGAGCAGACGGAACGTGCTGGCCGCGATCCGGCTGACATAACCATCTCACTGAAGCGTAGCCTGCACTTTACTGATATGGGAGGCGCCGAGGAGGGTGTTGGCGTCCGTTCCGGTGGCGCGCTTATCAACACCACCCAGGCCGTCATCGACGACGTGCACTACTGCAACGAATTGGGCATCGACCAACTGACCTTCGACTTCCGCGTCGATGGCATCGGTCCGTGCATCCAGGTAATGGAACACCTTGCCGAGCACATCCTCCCAGTGGCGGAGCGGCTGGGCTGAGGCGACGCAGCCTACCAGCAAATGAAACGGGGCGATGAAAATTCGCCCCGTTTTATCGATCCGGCACCGCCGGCTTTACAGACCGCTCTCTTTGAACCATTCCGCGCGTTCCACCAGGTGCTCGGCGGTCATCCGCATCTGCTCAATCTGCTCTTCAGACACTGGGCGCTTCACCGAGCCGGGCACACCCGCCACGAAGCTGCGGTCGGGAACGTCGACGTTGGACAGCACTACCGCATTGGAGGCAATCAGACACTCCTTGCCGATGGTCGATTCGGTCAGAAAAGTGCAGTTGTTGCCCAGCAGGCTGCCCGTGCCGATGCGGTCTCCGTGCACGACCACACAGTGCCCGATGGAAACGTAGTCCTCGATGACCAACCCGTCGCCAT
This sequence comes from Dehalococcoidia bacterium, assembly GCA_022827095.1. GTDB lineage: Bacteria > Chloroflexota > Dehalococcoidia > Lucifugimonadales > UBA3495 > Bin87. Next base: position 380,992 of record JAJDTP010000021.1, on the reverse strand, counting down.
GCACCACGGAACCCTCCTGGATGTTCACGTGGTTGCCGATGGTGATGACGTCCCCGTCTCCGCGAATGGTCACCCCCGGCCACACGCTGCTGTATTCGCCGATCACCACGTTGCCGACCACGTAGGCGGCCTCGCTCACCCAGGCCGTGGGCGCGATCTTCGGTTCGATGCCGCGCAAGCTGCGTATCAAGATGCTTACCTCACAAGATGAAGCGCCGCCGGCGTCAGGGCCGGGGCGCGGGATCCGAGCCGGGATTATAGCGTGGTGAAGCGCCAGCAAACAGTGTCCGGAATTACTCCCGCCACTCCTTGATCGCCTGCCTCGCCTGCCGCTCCCGTTCGCGTTCGATAATGGTGCGCCGCTTGTCGTATTGCCGCTTTCCCCGGGCCACGCCGAGCTCCACCTTCACGTGGTGGTTCTTCAGGTACAGGCGCAGCGCCGCCAGGGTCAGCCCCTTTTCTGCCGTCTGGGACGCCAGTTCGCTGATCTCGCTGCGATGCACCAAAAGCTTGCGCGTTCGCCGCGGCTCATGGTTCATGTAGCTCCCAGCTTCGTACGGTGCAATGTGGGCCCCGTGGAGCCATAGTTCGCCATCCTGGACCCGCGCGTAGGCGTCGCGCAGGTCGACTTTGCCGGCGCGAATCGACTTGATCTCAGTGCCGGTCAGGACCAGGCCAGCTTCCACGCGGTCCAGGATCTCGTAGTCGTGCATGGCCTTGCGGTTGACCGCAACTTGGCGGTTGTTGCCGCCGGCTGTCGCCTGGGATTTCTTTTTGCTGTTTCGGTTCTTTCTCGGCATGGTCGCCGCCGTTGTTGCTCGTAGAGGTCGCCGCCGCTCATTAGCCGCAGATGCCCGCAGATGCCATTTTACCGCTTTACCGCGATCCTAGCGCTGCCCGATTTGCTGGTCGAGCACCTCGAATGCTCGTTTCAGCGCCGCGTCCTGCTCGAAATCTATGGGCAGCGGGTGCGCGTCGGCCTCGATCTCGATGTCTGGGGTTACGCCTTCCCCTTCTATCTGGGTGCCGTCCGAGAGGTACCATCGCCGGATGGTGAAGTAGATCGCAGACCCATCCGACAACTCCCGGGCAATGTTGACGCTGCCTTTGCCGAAGGTGCTGCTTCCCACCACCGTGGCGCGGCCGCTGGTTTGAATGGCTCCGGCCATGATTTCGCTGGCACTGGCCGAGAATTGGTTGACGATGACGACCAACGGCACATCCGTGGCTGGGCCGCGTCGAGCCGCCTCATAGTCGCTCCGGTCGCCCTCGGCGTCGATTTCGTAAAGTATCGTACCGCTGTTCAGGAACAGGTCGGTGACGCTGATTACCGAGGCAAGTAGGCCACCCGGATTGTTGCGCAGATCCAGTATCAGCCCCCGGCCGTCCGCAGCTTCCAGTTCATCCAATGCGCGACGCACTTCGTCTTCGGTGGTGTTGGAGAAGCTGTATACCCACAGGTGGCCGATCCCGTTTTCCAGCATCTGGAACGCGGTGCTTTCGATAGGTATCCGTCCCCGCGTAACCGTAATGCTAACGTCATCGAATTCGCCGACGTGTCGCACCAGCAGCGTGACCTCGGTACCACCCTGACCTCTGATCAGATTTACCGACTCGATCAGCGTCAACCCGTCGATGTCTTCGCCATCCACCGCCAGGATCAGGTCTCCCGCGCGTATTCCGGCCTCTTCGGCCGGCGCGCCGGGAATCGGGGCAATCACGGTAAGGCCCGCGTCAGTCAGCGTGACTTGCGCGCCTATCCCCTCGAAGTAACCGCGGTACCCCTCCTGTTCCCGCGAGTGCTGTTCCGCGCTGAGATACGAGGCGTGTGGGTCCTCCAGAGCGGCCAGCATTCCGCGAATTGCCCCTTCCGATAGGTTCTTCGGGTCGATCACGTCGTGGTCGACGTGTTCGTCGAGCAGGATGCGGTAGGCCTCGCCCACGGTTCCCAGTTCGGTGGGTAGTCGGTCGCCTGGCGGAATTGGCTCCGTGGCAACGGCGCTGACACGGTTGCAGCCGACCAGAACCACCAGCAGTAAAAATGCAATCAGGAGTAGCGGCAGCCTCGCCGCAGCCAAGCGAGCAGTCATTGACTGCATTGTAGCATGGGCCCTTTCGTTGACACCCCTTCGCGCTCACTGATAGCATCCCGGCACGTCTTGTCCTGACTCTGGAGTAGCAAATTGGTCGGCATCTCAGCGTATGGTGCGTACATTCCCCGCTACCGTTTGGGTGCGGACACAGTCGGCTGGAACTCCCGCCAGGAACGCGCCGTGGCTAATTTCGACGAGGACAGCGTGACCATGGCCGTCGCCGCCGGCTCAGACTGCCTCGCCGGACGCGACCGCTCCCTGATCGACGGCATTGTGTTTGCCAGCACGACTCCGCCTTACGCTGAAAAGCAGTGCGCCGCTATCGTGGCCGCCGCGTTGGACCTCCGCACCGACATTTTCGCCGTTGACGTCGCCAACGTCCTCCGGGCCGGCACCAACGCTGTCCAGACTGCATTGGACGCTGTGGCCTCCGGACGCGCCGGTCAGGTTCTCGTGGTTATCGCGGACAGCCGCCAGGGCCCGCCCCGGGGTGAGACCGAGCGCGCATCGGGCGCCGGCGCCGCCGCTTTCGTTATCGCCGACCAGGGGGTGATCGCGGAACACGTCGGCAGCCACGCGGTGACCGACAACATGCTCGACGCGTGGCGTTCCCCTGGAGACCCCTTCGTCCGCACGTGGGAGGACCGTTTCGCCACCGAAGAGGGCATCGAGCGGATTGTCCCCGCCGCCGTCAGCGGCTACTGCCAGCGCACTAATATGGAAACCTCGGACGTCGCGAAAATCGCCCTGTACGCTCCCGATGCCCGCCGTCACGCCCGGCTCGCTCGCCAGCTGGGGTTCTCCGACAACCAGGTCCAGGAACCGCTGTTCGGCGCGGTGGGCAACACGGGAGCGGCTTTTGCGCCCATGCTCCTCGCGTCCGCGCTGGAAACCGCGGAGCCGGACGATCTGTTACTGACGGTATCGTACGGAGATGGCAGCGACGTTATCGGCTTTCGCGCCACCGGCGCCATTGCCCTGGCTACGATTCCGCCCATGGGGGTGTCCGGTTGGCTCGAAGCCAAGCGCATGCTCGCCGACTACGAAACCTACGCCCGTTGGCGGGAGGTCTGGACGCTGGACGACGCTTCCCGCCGTCCCGCTGCCGCATCGCCTTCCGTATCTGCATTATGGCGCGAGAGCGACAAGAACGTCCGGCTTTATGGAGCCCGATGCCGGAGTTGTGGCTACGTGCAGTACCCGGCCCAACGTGTCTGCGTGGAGTGCCGCAAGGTGGACGACGGCGAGCCGGTGCGCCTCAGCGAAACTCCGGCGTCAGTCTTCACCTATTCCATGGACTACATCGCCGGCGCGGTGGATACCCCGCTGGTGGTGACGGTCGTTGATTTCCAGGGTGGTGGTCGCGTTCTGTGCATGATGACCGACCGCGAACTCGACGAGGTCCACGTCGGTATGCCGGTGGAAATGAGCTTCCGCAAACTGCGCGTCGTCAACGGGATCCACAACTACTATTGGAAAGCCATACCCAGGCGCACACCCGAGCCGGCGGCAGCGCCCGCGTAAATGGAGGAAAGAACTATGAGCGGAATCAGGGACCGGGTCGCCGTGGTCGGCATGGGCTGCACCCGTTTTGGCGAGCGTTGGGACGCGTCGGCGGCTGACCTGATGGTCGAGGCCGCGTACGAAGCGTACGAGGACGCCGGGCTGGATGCCGGTGATATCCAGGCCGCCTGGCTGGGCACCGTCAGCAGCTTTCGCACGGGCCAGCCCCTGGCCGAGGCCCTCAAGCTGGATTACATTCCCATCACCCGCGTCGAGAACGCTTGCGCCACCGCCACCGACGCTTTCCGCAACGCTTGCTACGCTGTTGCCGCCGGCGTGTATGACATCGTTTTGGCAATGGGGGTGGAAAAGCTCAAGGACAGCGGCTTTTCCGGCCTGGCCATCGCCGCCGGCCCCGGCTCCGATGTCGAGCCGCCCACGCCGCCGCCGTCGCAGTTCGCCATGGCGGCCACCCGCTACTTCCACCATTACGGCATCGACTACGACGACGGCAAACGAACGCTGGCACAGATTGCTTCCAAGAACCATCACAACGGCACGCTGAATTCCAAGGCGCACTTCCAGCGCGAGGTCAGCGAGGATCAGATCATCAACGCCCCGATGATCGCCTGGCCCTTGGGTCTGTACGACTGCTGCGGTGTCAGCGACGGCGCCGCCGCCGCCATCATCACGACGCCGGAGATCGCCCGCACCTTGCGTGATGACTACATCCTGGTCAAGGGCCTCGGCCTCGCCGTTGGCGCTTTTGGTGTCCTCCGCAACGATTGGGACTTCACCTACTTCCCAGAAACCGTGCGCGCCAGCCAGGTCGCCTACGAGGAGGCTGGCATCAGCGACCCCCGAGCCGAAATCGACATGGCGATGGTCCACGACTGTTTCACCATCACCGAGTTGATCATCATGGAAGACTTGGGGTTCAGCCACCGAGGCCAGGCCAGCGCCGACGTTGCGGACGGTGCGTTCTCGCTGGAGGGCGACTTGCCCGTCAACACCGACGGAGGCCTCAAGTGTTTCGGGCATCCCATCGGAGCCAGTGGCATTCGCATGATCTACGAGGTCTACAAGCAGATGCAGGGCAAGGCCGGCGGTCGGCAATTGCAGAAGGCCGATCTCGGCATTACGCACAACCTCGGCGGTCGCCCGGGGGCATTCACCTGTTCCGTGGCGGTGTTCGGACGACCCGACTAGCGGTTGTGCGTTAGCGCTGACGCCGAGCGAGAATCAGCCAACACCCCGACCGGAGCCGTGTAAGCGGTCTCCGGTCAATTTTATGAGAGAGTGCTCAATGCTTGGCTCGATCAAAACCGTAGGCGTCTACGTGTCCGACCAGGCGAAATCCGTCGATTTCTACGTGAGCGTCCTGGGCTTTGAGGTTCGCCGCCGTATGCAGATGGGTGCTGGCGCGGAGTGGATCGAGGTTGCTCCACCCGGCGCCGAAACGTGCCTCGTCATCTACCCCCGCGAACTGATGCCCGACTGGGCCGAACGCAAAGCGTCAATGGTGTTTTACTGCGCCGATATACCCGGCACGATCGCTCGCCTGGAAGCGCACGGCGTCAAAATCGCCATGCCACCCGCCGATCTCCCCTGGGGCATTTTTGCCGCCATCGAGGATCCCGACGCCAACTGGCTGGGTTTGACTGACCAAACCATCGCTTATGTACCCGAACCGGCCGACGCCGACCAGTAACGCACCGGCGTGGCGATGGCCCGATTCTGCCTACAATGGTTTGAATTCGGTCAAATTTGCACCGCCGGCTCAAGGCCGCCGCCAGCCGCCAATTGCTATAACTGGTGGCGATGTTGACCGAAATCACAGAAACTCAGGATCTGGTCCGGGTGACCGGGCGGGGCGCGTTGGTCAACTTTGAAATCGACGACAGCGTGCCGCTCAACGACGCCTGCCGCGCCCTGCGTGAGCACCTCGGGCGCAACCGTCTCCTCTACTCCGGCGGCGAAGTCATCGCCGACATTGGCGCCCGCCTCCTCAGCGACGCCGACCAGGATCGTATCCGCAAGGTCATCGAGTCCGAATCCGGACTGTCCGTCAAGCAGTTCTGGTGCCCCCCCGAAATCCTGGAGCGGGAGAGTCGGCGGATCACCCAGTTGTTAGAACAGCAAGCCAGCATCGTCGGCTCCTTGTCCAGAGGCGTCGAACCTAGAGAGTGTCCGTCCGAAGAAGCCGAAACGCCAGAACCGATTCCCGACGCAGCCGGGGAGCCGGTCTCCGAAGATGTGCCCTCCTCCGAGTTGACTGCTGACGAGGTGGACGAGGCATATAGAATTCCCGTGGACATCGCGCACGGGAACCTGCGGGCCGGCGTGACGCGCCGGTTCCCGGGTCACGCCGTCATCCTGGGGAACGTGAACCCGGGCGCCCAGGTGATAGCCGCAGGCGACGTAATCGTCTTTGGGGGCTTGCGCGGCCGGGTCCACGCTGGGGCCAGCGGAGACACTACCGCCACCATCCTTGCCATGTCCATCGCCTATCCCGTGCTCCGCATCGCCGAATACTCCTGGCATCGTGATGGCCCCACCAGTGGCAACGCACGCCAAAGCAACGATGGCAACGGTCCCGCCCTTGCCCGGGTGTCCAACGGCGCCATCCACGTCGCGCCGTATTTGAATACCAATTCCATGCACCAGGGAGGCAATCCCAATGAGCGGTAAGACCATCGTCATGACTTCTGGAAAGGGGGGCGTGGGAAAGACTACCGCAACCGCCAATGTGGGGACCGCTTTGGCCCTCCGTTCCAACCGCGTCGTCGTCATCGACACCGACATTGGACTGCGCAATCTCGACGTGGTGATGGGGCTCGAGAATCGCATCGTGTATGACTTGGTGGACGTAGTTGAAGGGCGCTGCCGCCTCGAACAGGCTCTGATCCGCGACAAACACGCCGGCGACCTGTACTTGATAGCAGCGGCGCAGACGCGCGATAAGGATTGCATCACCACGCAGCAACTCGTCGGCCTCTGCAAGCGGCTCGAGGACGACTTCGACTATGTCATCGTCGATTGCCCTGCTGGTATCGAGCAGGGTTTCCGCAATGCCATCGCCGCCGCCCGTGAAGCCCTGGTCGTTACAACTCCTGAGGTTTCGGCCATCCGAGACGCCGACCGGGTGATTGGACTGCTCCAGGCGGCGGACATCCGCGAGATTCGACTGATCATCAATCGCATCAACCCGGCGATGGTCCGCCAGGGCAACATGATGGACGCCTCGGACGTCCTCGAAATGCTGGCGGTGGACGCCATCGGCCTGGTTCCGGCCGATGATCGCGTCATCACCTCGACCAACAATGGGACACCCGTTGTGTACGACTCTCAGTCGCCTTCCGGACGCGAGTTCGTTCGTGTCGCCGCCCGCATCGACGGCGAACACCTGACGTTGATTGATCCGGTTGATGAGACTCCCACATCCATCATGGACAAGGTGCGCAACATCATGGGCATTAACCGCAAGGCTTCCGCCCATGTTTGATTTCCTGCGCAAAAATCGAAATCGCGGCCATGGCAACCCGCGGCAGGTAGCCCGGGAGCGGGTTCAATCGGCCATTCGCCGGGATCGCATCGAGGTTTCCTCGCCGCAGTTGACAGCCCTGCGCGACAGCATGCTGTTCACTATCCGGGAACACCTGCCGGCCGCCCCTGAGTTTGCCGAGTTCGGCATTCAGCGCGATGGCGACGAGCTTTTCCTGATCTCTCGGGTTCGCTTACACCAGCAGGGCCACTGACTCCCCGGATCGCGCCCCGGGCCGGTTTGCTCCGCTGGCTGTGCCCGCACGTCCCCCGCCCGTGCACTACGGCACGGCGGCCGGCCACGCCGGCGCTGGCCAGACGCAATTTGACCCCCGATTGCCGTGCGCTATAATGCGGCAATTATCCCAAGTTAACCACTGGTAACGACGGCATCAGCACGTTTGGCGGCGGATGTCAGGCGGTTCCTGACTTGCGCACCTAGCCGGATCATGTCGGTCGTCAGACCCGGTCCAGGTCGCAAGCAGGAGTTCCGAAATGGCCACGACTCCCGCCCCGCAGCGCAACTTCTTCCAGCAAAAAGCCTATCGCTTTCTCGCGGCCCTGGTTTTCCGCGATTTCCGTTTCCTGGCCGTGGCGTCCCTGTCCAGCGGGAGCGGCGCGTGGGCGCTGATCGTCGCCCGCGGCGCCTGGGTCTACAGCATCCCCGAACTGCAGGGAACCTGGGGCCTCTGGGTCGGCCTTATTACTTTCGCCGCCATGTCGCCCCGTTTCTTTGCGACGCCATTCATCGGCTACCTTGCCGACAAGATGACGCGCAAGACTTTGCTGCAGTGGGTTTACGCCCTGCAGCTCACCCAGGCGGCGATCATGGCCATCCTGGTGATGGTGGGCGTCGACAACCCCTGGTACGTGTTGCTGCTGGCAATCGTCAACGGAACCCTGCGTGCCACCCAGCAGACCGCCGCCCAGGCATTGACGCCGAACCTGGTGGACCGGGAGCGCTTGCCCAACGCCGTCGCCCTTAATGAAGCGATGCAACAGGGTTCGCGCGCTGTCGGTCCCGCGATCCTGTTGGCAGTCTCCGCCACCGTGGGCAGCAGCGTGCTGTTCGGCGGCGGCGGCGTGGCGTTCACCGTTCAAAACCTGGCATTGACCATCGGCTCTTCTGCGATCGTGTTCTGGGCCTGCGCGGTCTTCTATTTGGTTGCACTGGCGGCCGCGCTCAGCATTCGAACCGTATCTACCGGCCGAATCGACCGCCGGCGCAGCTTCTGGGCCAACACGGCCGCCGGGTTCGCGTACTCTTACAGCACGCCGCTGGTGTTCGGCATCATCCTGATGGCGCTCGCCCACTGCGTTCTGGTGATGTCATTCGAATCGATGCTGCCGCCCCTGGCCCTCGAAAAGCTTTCACCCGACGGGATCACGTTCGACGAGAACGATGTCTACGCGTTGATGTCCGCCTTGGGGATTGGAGCGTTGCTATCGTCGATCTTCGTCGGCGGTATCGTGAGCCACATGACGCGTGGTCGGGTGTTCCTGTTTCTGGGCTTCACCAGCAGCCTGACGCCTATCGGCTTGGGCCTGTCCGCGCAGACCGGCGTTTCCATGTTCGCCGCCATAATGATGGGGCTGGGCACCTCCGGATTCATGACTATCACCCACACCATTATCCAGTCGGTTGTTCCGGACGAAATCCGCGGCCGTGTCTCCTCGGTGTATTCCATGCACGTCGGCGGAAGCATGGCGTTCGCCAACCTGCTGTACGGTAGGCTGGCGGACTTCTGGTCGCCCGGCATGGTGATGGCGGTGGCCGGCGCCGCATTCACCCTGGTGGTCGTCGGCACAGTTGTGGGCAGCGGCTTCTGGCGCGGGATCTACTTCCGCGGTGAGGCCCGCCCGGTAGCCGCTGCGGCCAGCCCCGCCGGTGGGGACAATTAGCGGCGCCCCCGGTCTCGCCGCCGGCTGGCCTACGCTGCGATGATCGCAGTGTGCGGTCAAGTCGGCCGGCTTTTGCTTGAGTGTCGGTCAGCTCGCGCGCACCGGTCTAGCGTGCGATTTGCTATTCTTGGATCAAGACAATGGAGTTTCCCGGAGTTGTGCTGTGCCTTACGATGAGATAACCCGCTACCTCGAAATCACTCCAAAATCCCGAAGCATTTGGGAAGAAGCCTGCCGGTACTTGCCTGACGGCGATAGCCGGCATTCCATCTTCTGGAACCCGTACCCGATCTTTACCGAATCCGCCCAGGGAGCGGTGGTCACGGATGCCGATGGGGTCGAGCGTCTCGATTTCATCAATACGATGACCACCATGATCCTGGGCCACGGACCCGCTCCCGTTCTCGACGCCGCGCGGCAGCAGATGGAGTTGGGCCTGGCGTACAACTCGCCCAACCGCCACCAGGTCGAACTCGCTAAGCTGTTGTGTGAGCGCATCCCCTGCTTCGATCAGGTGCGTTTCACCAACTCCGGAACCGAGGCTACGCTGAATACGCTACGCGCCGCCCGCGCGTTCACCGGGCGTAGCAAGTTTGCCAAGGTGGAAGGCGGTTATCACGGCACCCATGACGCCGTCCTGGTCAGCCTGCGCATCGACCCGGCCAGCGGCGGCGCCTACGACCACCCCGAACCCGTCGCGTCCAGTGCCGGCCTTGCCGACGGTGTTCTGGACCAGGCCGTTATCGTCCCGTACAACGACGTCGAAGTGGCCCGAAACATCCTGGAGGAGCATCGCGATGAGTTGGCCGCGGTAATCGTCGAGCCGGTCATGGGCTCCGTGGGTATGCTGCCCGCCGATCCCGCGTACCTGTCAATGCTGCGCGACTTCGCCGATGACAGCGGGGCGCTGCTCATATTCGACGAGGTGATCAGCTTCCGCGTCGCGCCTGGCGGCGCCCAGGAATACTACGGTGTCACGCCCGACATGACCGCCCTGGGCAAGATCATCGGCGGCGGCTTCGCGGTGGGCGCGTTCGGTGGCCGATCAGACGTGATGGCGCAGTACAGCCCAGTCAATGGTGCCGCCATCGCCCACGGCGGCACCTTCAATGCCAATCCCATCAGCATGGCCGCCGGCGTCGCCACGCTCAACGAGCTGACTCCGACCGTGTACCGCCGCCTCGCCGAACTCACTGAGATGCTGAAACAGGGTATTCGCCAGGTCTGCGCCGAGCTGGAGCAGCCCGTCGTAGTCACGGGAGCCGGTTCCCTCTTCGGCATTCACTTTGGCAGCGGTCCGCTCCACAATTATCGCGACATCGCCGCGACGGACAAGGCGCTGGCCGGCCGAGTGTTCATCGGGATGCTGAACGAAGGGTTCCTGCTGGCGCCCAACCTGGTCGGCGCGGTGTCCACCGAACTGGGCGAGGTCGAGATCGACGCGTTCGTGCGCGCATTCAAGCGGGTCCTGCAGCGCCAGGTCGATTAGCCCATAGCCACAGAAACCAAACGGGGCAGGCTGAACACCTGCCCCGTTTCATTTGCCTGGGTGCTCCGGCTCAGTCCGCCGGAGGTCGCTTTTCCCACTTCTCCGGTACCGGATAAACCGGCGTGGCGATCTTGCGGATGTTCTCCGTGGCGAACCAGTCGGCGCATTCTTCCCGCCACTTGATGAAGTGGGGAGCGTTCCGGTGCGCTTCGACCGCGGCTTCGTCCTCATACACCTCGAACAGGTGGATCTTGTTCTCGTCCTCGTTGTCCTGCAGGACGTCGAAGCGCAGGCATCCCGGCTCATCGTTGTTGGAACCCCTGGCGTCGCCCAGCATGGAGGCCATGAACTGGTCCTTGAAGCCGGGTTTGATATTGATTTCCACAATCAGCGCGATCATTGTCGTCTCCTTGGATGGCAGTGATTCGACCGGGATTATAGCAGCGACCGACGCAAAGTTGTAGAATGCCGCCATAGTCGGCTCGCCACACGGGAGGCAATCATGGCAGATATTCCCATCGTGTATACCTTGACAGTGTGTCCCGCATGCGATTCGCTGCGCGCCGCCTGGCGACGTGAGGGCGTTGAATATGAGGAGCGCCGCGTCGACCAGAGCCAGGACACATTGGACGAGGCTCTGGACTATGGGGATGCCGTTCCGATCATAGTGTGGCCCGATGGCAAAGTGGAGACGGGTTTTCGTGGTCAGCGCGGTTGAGAGATCGGCTGACCGGCCGGTGGCCTGTCCCCAACCATCCCCTCGGCAATCGCCGGAACCGAATCGTCGAAATCAAGAGGTGCAATCATGGTGCAGGAAGCCAGCGTCGTGACCCCGGAGCGCTACTCCCAGGGCATGACCTACGATCAGTACATGGACACGGTCAAGGTTAACAAGGCCAGGATCGAAGAATATTATTCCAACGTGGCATTGGACTCTGAGCAGACCGCCAGGCTGCAGGAGTTGGCTTCACAGGCAAACGGCCCCGCTCGCATGATGGTGATCGGCGAGGACTGGTGCGGGGACGTGGTGCGTGAACTGCCCGTACTGGCCCGCGTCGCCGAGGCAGCCGGGCTGGAGCTGCGAATCTTTCCCCGCGACGAAAACCACGACATCATGAACGAGTTCCTCAAAGAGGGGCTGTACATGTCGATTCCCGTCGCGGTCTTTTACGACCAGGGGCACGAGTACATCTGTCACTGGATCGAGCGCTCCGAGGTCGCCAACCGCGAGCAGGGCGAGATCGAAGCCGCGATACGGTCCGAACAGCCGGATATCTCGGACCAGGACTTCGGCCGGCAGCGGCGCGCCCGAACCTCGGCACGAGCCGGCGACTGGCAGAAAGCAACTGTGGACGAACTGGTGGGGCTCATACAGGAACACCTGCACTGACGCCAGGACCCGTCTCGGGGTTTCGCGGAATGGCTGGGGCGGACCAAGGTCCGCCCCAACGCTTATTCGATGCGTTCCAGCGTGAAACGGTAATCCTCGATGACGGGGTTGGCCAGCAGCCGGTCGCACATGCCCGCCACGTCGTTCTCCGCTTGAGCCTGGTCCTCCGTGTCCACCCGGATTTCCAGGTACTTGCCGATGCGGACGTCCTCCACGGTTTCGTAGCCCAGGCTGTGCAGACCGCCCATCACGGTGAGTCCCTGGGGGTCGTTCACCGCGGGTTTCAGGGTCACGTAGACCCTTGCCAAAAACATGCTGGTTGCGCTGCCTCTCTGATCGTCCCGGAGGCTACCCGCCGGACGATTGCGTCATGTCGATGCCGGTGGTACACGGCAGCCCGTTGGCGAATTCTGGGCCGGTGTTCCCCGGGTAGTCCTCGAAAAACTTGGCGATGCGCGCTGGGTCCACGCCTTCCATCCGGTCCAGGACGCCCCAGGTCGTCAACGCCACCATCCCTTCCGGTATCGCCAGGTAGCGACGGACGATGGCGTATTCACGAGCTAGCGGGATCGCCTCCACGGCTGCTCTCAGCGCCGCGACCTCGGCGTCGCTGGTCAGGTTGTAGCTTACGATGATATTGCCGTGTTCCAGGTTGTGCACCAGCAATTCGTCCGGTAACGGGTGGTTGTAAAATCCGCAATCGCTCCAGGCTCCCCAGTGACGACCGGAGGTGGGAGGCACCGTGCTGTAGCCGCTGGGAATCACGTCGGTGATCTTCAATTGCGGCGGGAAGTGGTCCCGGCTGGGCATGGCCTCGACCCGGATCGGCCCGTCGGTGGGCGGCACCATGGCGGCGGCGACCTCCGTCGGCGTTGGGGTAGAGGTCGCGGCGGGCGCGAACGTTACCGGAGGTTCCGTGGGCCTCAACGTGGGCGTGAGTACGTCCCCGGGTGGCGCGATGGTGTTCGTGGGTGTGGGCAAGGGCGTCGGGGTGGGCAGAGGCGTCGCCGTAGCGATTGCCAGAGGTTCCGCTTGCGGCGTGGGCGCCGGTTCCATCGTCGGCTGGCAGCCCAGCAGCGTCAGAAACAATCCCAGGATACCGGCGGTTCCCAGCGCGCTCCGCGCGATCATCACCGCGGAACACCTACGGGTTCATCACGCCGCCGGTCGTGCACGGGGCGCCGTTGGGGAACTCCGGCCCCAACTTGCCGGAATAGGCCTCGAAGAACTGCTCGATCCGGTCTTTGTCAACACCGATAATCCGATGATTATCAGCGTCGTCCACTTCCCTCACGTTCCACTTATCGATAACGCCCCAAGTAGTGAGTGCGATGGTCCCCTCGGGAAAGAGTTCATTGCCGTCAGTATCCACGGCGCCCGGGTTATAAGGTCTGGCGACCCCCCAGGCATTCGTCAGGCCGATACCGTCGAAGGCGTCTTGCAATTCGTCGATCTGTGCCTGGTCGGTCAGGTTGTAGCTGACGACAATGTTCCCGTGCTCCATGTTGTGCACGATGCGTTCGTCAGGCACGGGGTTCGTGTAAAAGCCGCATTGCACCCAACCGTTCCAGTGTCGGCCGGACGTCGGTGGCGTTGTCAGATAGCCTTCCGGCACAACGTCGGCGATGGTCAGATTGTCTGGAAAGTGGGCTGCGCTCGGTGCAAGCTCTGCCTCAATCCCGATTCCTTCCACGTACTCGCTGGCCTTGCCCTGCCCGGCGCCGCCGAAATTGACCGGCAGCACCACCGGAACCAGCAGCGCGATGATGAACAGTCCGGCAATCGCGGCGAATGCAAACAGCAGCCAACGGCTGCGAAAACCGCCGCCGGTCGCTATTGGTGGAGTCCGCCGCTGGGAACGCCGCGCGGCGCTCCGTCGGCGATGTCGGGAGGGAGGCAATACGGTTCCTTGCGGTGCAGCCGCTAGCTAACGACGCTTACAGCGTTTCGCCGGTGAGCCGTTGGTAGGCCTGGCGATAAAGCTCGGCGGTCCGCTGCACGATGTCATCGGGCAATTCCGGAGCCGGCGGTTCCTGGTTCCAGCCCTGGGCGGTCAGCCAATCGCGCACGAACTGCTTGTCGTAGCTCGGCTGCGATTTCCCCGGCGCGTATCCCTCGGCGTCCCAGAAACGGCTGGAGTCGGGCGTCAGCAGCTCGTCGATCAAGATCAACTCCCCGTCCAGGAAGCCGAATTCCATCTTGGTGTCCGCCAGCACGATGCCCCGATCTTTCGCGTAGTCGTGGGCGTGCAGGTACACCGCCTTGCTGATGTCGGCCAGCTTTTGAGCCGTGTCCTTGCCCACCATGGCCAGGACCTCGTCGTCGCTCATGTTCTCGTCATGGCCTTCTTCCGCCTTTGTGGTCGGCGTGAAGAGGGGTTCCGGGAACATATCGCCTTCGACCAGGCCGGTTGGCATGGGCTTGCCGGACACCGTGCCTTGCCTGCGGTACTCGCCCCAGGCCGAGCCGGTGATGTACCCGCGCACGATGCACTCAATGTCGATGCGCTCCGCCTTCTTGACGATCATTGCCTGCCGGCCGACGCCGTCTTCCGAGTAGCTCGGGTGGGTGAGGACCGGGTTCCCCGCGTACGCGGCAGCGTCCGGCCCGTCGGCTAGTGCCACCAGGTGGTTGGGCACGATGTGGTCCGTCAGCCCGAACCAGAAGGCGGACATGCGGTTCAGCGCTGCCCCCTTGTCGGGGATCCCGTTGGGCAGCACCACGTCGAAGGCCGAGATCCGGTCGGTGGCGACCATCAGCAGCAGATCGTCCGTGAGCTGGTAGGTGTCGCGGACTTTGCCGCGATGCATGCGGTCGGGCATTCGGGTTTCAATAATCATGGCAGCCATTCAGGGACCGGATTGAGCCGGTCGCAAAGTGTGTGTCAGGCCAGCGCGGGAACGGGCAGCAGCCCGATGCGCTTGAAGTTGTCGTCGATATATCGCGTGTAGTAGCCGTAGTCGAAGAGCTCGTCCATCTCGTCCGCGCTCAGGTGCTGGGCGGCCTCGGCGTCCGACTTCAGCAACTGCCGGAAGTCCTGGGCGTCGTCCCACGCCCGCATGGCGTTGCGCTGCACGATGTCATACGCGGTCTCGCGGGACAGCCCTTTGTCTTCGACCAGCGCCAGCAGCACCCGTTGGCTGAAGATCAGCCCCCGGCTGCTTTCCAGATTCTGCCACATCCGGTCGGTGTCCACGCGCCAGCCGCTCACCACATGGGTGAAGATGCTCAGGATGTAGTCCAGCATCAGGCAGGTATCGGGCAGGATGATCCGCTCGGAAGAAGAGTGGCTGATGTCCCGTTCTCCCCACAGCGCGACGTTTTCGAGGGCCGGCACCGCGTTTCCGCGGATCGTGCGCGCCAGCCCGCAGATGCGCTCCGTCAGTTCAGGGTTGCGCTTGTGAGGCATGGAAGACGATCCGGTCTGACCGGCGCCAAAGGGCTCTTCCACTTCGTGGATCTCCGTCCTCTGCATCCCCCGGATCTCGGTGGCGAACTTCTCCAGGGACGCGGCCACCAGCGCGGCCGTGGTAATGAAGTGGGCGTGGCGGTCGCGTTGCACCACCTGGTTCGATACCGGAGCCACGTCCAGGCCCAGGTGGTGGCACACCCGCTCCTCGATGTGCGGCGGGATCGTGGCATGGGTTCCCACCGCCCCGGAGATCTTGCCCACACGCACCGAATCGCGCGCTGCCGCCATTCTTTCCTGTTGGCGCCGCAGTTCGTCCCACCAAAGGGCCAGCTTGAGCCCGAAGGTCATCGGCTCCGCGTGCACGCCGTGGGTTCGCCCCATCATCAGCGTGTCCTTGTGAAGGACTGCCTGCTGGCCCACGGCTTTGATGGCGGCGTCAATTTCGGCAAGCAGCAAATCGGCCGCGGCCACCAACTGCAGGGCCTGGCCGGTATCCAGCATGTCGGATGAGGTCATCCCCAGATGGAGCCAGCGGCCCTCCGGGCCCAAGGTTTCGGTAATGGAACGCAGAAACGCCGTGACATCGTGGCGGGTCGTTTCGAAAATCTCCATCATCCGCTGGTGGTTGTACGCTGCTCCACGCAGCGATTCCATGTCCTCCAGCGGGATGACGCCGGCCTCGGTCCAAGCCTCGCAAACGGCCAGCTCGACGTCCAGCCACATGCGGTACTTGTTTTCATCAGACCAGACCTGTTTCATCGCCGGCCTGGAATAACGGTCAATCACTGCGTCGCCTCCGCGCGATTTCCATGACACGAAAACATTTTATCACAGCGGTTTTCCGTCCCCGACTCGCCAATCGCCACGCCACGCAACACTCGCTCGGGTAGTCGGTCGGCATCAGCCGCCGTTCAGTGCAGCCATGTATTGCTGGATGGCTTCCAGCACCGGGCCGAAGTCGGTGAACGGAGAGAACTCGATGCCGGCCTCGTCGCACATGGCCGCCATCTGTCGATGGGCGAACACCGTGTCCGCCACCTCGCCGGCCTCGAAGTCCGAGCGTCCGTCGCCCATGAAAAACACGTGGTGGCCCTGTTCCTGGAACCGGCGCACGATCAGGGCCTTGCTGTTGCCCAGGTGCGGTGCCTCGGGATATGCGAAATCGTACCGGTATCCGCATACCCGTCCCCGCCCGTCGAATTCCGTAGCCACCGCGTACACCGGTATTTCCGACTGTCCGGACCCGTCCAACAGCGCCTGGATGTAGAAGTCCAGGCCCTGGCTGATGATGCACATGGGGATCGAATGGGCCCGGCAGAAAGCCGAAAGCTCGGCGAAGTAGGGGCGGAAGTTGGCGTGGGCGCGCACGTAGGACTGCATGGCGTCCTTGTCCGCCCGCATCCGCAGGAAAGTCGCTTCCTGGTAGTCCTTCAGCGACAGTTCACCAGCCCGGAACCGTTCCCGTACATCGGTCCACGACGGGTGGCCGAACTCGTGCAACAACAATTCCGCCACGTTCTGGGCCGCGGCGGTATCGTCGAAATCCGTGAGGACCGCCGGCTTGCGGCGGTCCGTTGCGGAGATTCTAGCGTTCACGCAGGGACTGCCGGTAACGCTCGACGGCGTCGCGGATATCGTCGTGCTTGATACCCAGGATCTGGGCGGCGTAGTACGCGGCGTTTCTCGCGCCCCATCCGCCGACGGCCATCGCCGCCACCGGTATGCCGGGCGGCATCTGCGCCGTGGACAGCAGCGCGTCCCAACCGTTGAGCTCGCTGGAGGTCAGCGGTATTCCAATGACGGGCAAGGTGGTCTGCGCGGCCAGCGCGCCGCCCAGGGCCGCGGATCCTCCCGCCGCCGCGATGATCACTTCGATGCCGCGCTCCCGGGCCGTCGATGCGTATTCGTGGACCCGCTCGGGGGTGCGGTGGGCCGACATGACGCGGACTTCGTAGTCCACTCCCAGCGATTCCAGGGTGTTGATGGTCGGTTGGACCGCCTCTTCATCGGAGGCGCTGCCCATAATGACTCCTACCAGTGGCAAGGTTTTGCTCCTTTTGCTTGGTTGTCAGGCCGAGGTTCGCGGCGCTGGTCAGTCCATGTCCGCGATGTCCCGGAAAGCGTCGATAAGAGCTTTCTGGATCGACTCGGTATCGTCGTCCACTTCCTCGTCTTCCACGATCACGTAGCCGGCGTCCTCGTCGTCGATCCCGACCCGCACCTCGATCTCCACCGGCTCCCCATCGTGCCAGTACAGGGTGTAGACGATCTCGTCGGCCAGTTCGTCGTCGCCGGCTCCGTCCTCGTCATCATCGAAATCGTACTGCCAGGACCGGTCCACCAATAAGCGAGCGCCACCGTCCAGCAGGATGTCGTTCATTTCGCCCATCATGCCTTCCACGGCCAAGTCCGCCGCGAATCGCTCAAGGAGCGTGCGCCGCTCGGCAGCGTCCGCCATCTGCTTGCCGTAACCCTCGTTGTCCACGCGGACGCGCAGTCGTTTCAGGTCATCCAGCCAGGGCATTGATAAGTCCTCCGTTGCGTGCTCTACGTGCGGGCTCGCCGGTTTTGATCAGCTTGTGGCCCGTTTTTGCCGGCCGTTAAGGTAACAGAACTCATCGACGCCGCGAAAGTCAGGTAGGTGCAATCGAAACGCCAGTGTGGCCATCGTATCCAGGAGGTCGATGTAGCACAGCCCAGGGTGTCCCGCCCGGAGCCCCGGCGGAAGCATTCCCAGGCGACGCAGCGTGCGGTCGGTATGCGGACTCCACGGTGCGAAAAGTGTCGGTTCCCGCAGCGTCAGCAGATACGACGGCCATTCTTTGCCCGCGCCCGCTAGGCCGAAGCCGCCCGTTTCAGCGGCGCACTCCTCGAACCGGTTTTCCAGTTTGATGGTGTCGTACAGCAGGAAATCCATGGAGTCTCTCACGTCGGCGATGGGGTTGCTGCCAAAACGCTTGGCCTGTCTGCCTCCGGCGCCGCGGTACAGCGCCAGCGCCTCCGTCTCGGTGAGTTCGGGCAGGTAGTCCTGTTCAAGCCAATCGGCGCGCCCGTCATTGCCCCAACGGCGGCGGCGATAGGCATCCAGATTACCGCCCTGCTCTGCGCGGTGAAAGGACTCCGCCAAGGACGGCCAATCTTGCGCTGACGTAGTGTTCGCCATTGGAGGTAGCGGGGTGCCGATTATCGGGCCGGGGCCGTCTGCGCAGACCGCAGGTCAGCGATATCCCGTCGGTAGTAAGCGCCGTCGAAACTGATTTCCGAAGCGCGCCGATAGGCGTGATCTCGAGCCTGCTCGACGTCATCGCCTATGCCGACGCACGCCAGCACTCGCCCGCCCGAAGTCAGCAACCGTCCGCCTCCATCCTCGGCGTCCTGGACCCCGGCGTGGAACACCAGGCTGTCTGCGCCGTGGCTGCTATTGTCGTCCAACCCGTGGATCTCCAGCCCGGTCTCGTACGAACCCGGGTATCCATTTGAAACCATAACCACCGCCACCGCCGGGCGGTTCGACCATGCCACGGGATCGATATCGGTCAAGCTGCCCGTCGCGCAGGCCATCATCGCCTCCACGGGGTCGCTCATCAGCCGGGGCATGATCGCTTGCGTTTCCGGGTCTCCGAACCGGCAATTGAATTCCAGCACCCGTGGCCCATCGTCGGTGAGCATCAGCCCGCAATAGAGCGCTCCCCGGTAGGGCGCTCCGCGCGACGCCATTTCCCGGATCACCGGCAGCATGATTTCGCAACGGATCCGCTCGGCGATGGTCTCGTCCCAGAACGCCGGCGGTCCGTAGCTGCCCATACCGCCGGTGTTGGGCCCGGTGTCGCCTTCTCCCACGCGCTTGTAATCGGACGCGGCAACCACGGGCGACAGGTTCTCCCCGTCGGTGAACCCAAACACGCTCACTTCCGGGCCGTGCAGCCATTCTTCGATCACCACCGCTTCCCCGGCCTCTCCAAAAACCCGGTCCTGCATGCACATAGCGATTGCGGTCTTGGCTTCTTCGAGGTTGGCGCACATCGCAACGCCCTTGCCGGCGGCGAGCCCGTCCGCCTTGACCACCAGGGGCCGGTTACGGTGCTCGGCGTACGCAAGGGCCGCAGATGCGGTCCGGAACACCCGGTACTCTGGACCCGCCACGTCGGCCGCATCCAGCACGTCCCGAGCAAAGCTCTTGCTGGATTCCAGCCGGGCGGCGGAGCGGCTCGGGCCGAAGCATGGTATGCCGGCCGAAGTCAATCGATCGTACAGACCCATCGACAGGGGAATTTCAGGTCCAACCACCATCAGGTCAATCGATTGGTCCAAGGCGGCGTCGACCAATCCGTCGATGTCGGTTTCGACGACGGCCAGGTTGGTGGCAAGAGTAGCGGTGCCCGAGTTGCCGGGCGCCGCGAATAATTCTGTCACCTTCGGTGAGCGTGCCAACCGCCAGGCCAGGGCATGCTCCCTACCCCCGGAACCGACTACCAGGATGCGCATCGCCGGCTACTCCCACTCGATGGTTCCCGGGGGTTTGCTGGTGATGTCGTAGACCACGCGGTTGACACCGTCGACTTCGTTCACGATACGGTTGCTGATCCGGGCCAGCACGTCGTACGGCAACCTTACCCAGTCCGCGGTCATCGCGTCCTCGGAGTTGACGGCGCGGATGGCGCACGCGTACCCGTACGTGCGGTAATCGCCCATCACGCCCACGGTTCGGTTGTCGGTCAACACGGCGAAGCTCTGCCAGATGTCCCGGTATAAACCCGCTTCCTGGATCTCTTCCAGCACGACTCGATCGCAGTCGCGCAACAACTCAACTCGTTCCGGGGTGACCTCGCCGATGATCCGTATCGCCAGGCCCGGCCCCGGGAAGGGCTGGCGGTAGATGATTTCTTCCGGCAAGCCCAGTTCCAAGCCTACGGAGCGCACCTCATCCTTGAACAGGTAGCGCAGTGGCTCAACCAACCCGAAGTTCATTCGCTCCGGCAGGCCGCCAACGTTGTGGTGCGTTTTGATCCGTGCCGAGGCCCGGTTTTCCGGGGTTTCGCTTTCGATCACGTCGGGATATAGCGTGCCTTGGGCCAGCCAGCGCACGTTTTCGATCTCGGCCGCCGCGTCCTCAAAAACCCGGATGAACTCGTTGCCGATGGTCTTGCGCTTCGTTTCCGGGTCGATCACGTCCCGCAACCCGTTCAGGAAGCGGTCCGAGGCATCCACGTAGCGCAGGTCCATGCCCATGTTCTCGTGGAAGGTCTGCTGCACCTGTTCCGCTTCTCCGTGCCGGAGCAGGCCGTTGTTCACGAAAATGCAGGTCAACTGCGGTCCGATTGCCTGGTGCAGCAACGCCGCCGCCACCGAGGAGTCCACGCCTCCGCTGAGCCCGCAGATCACCCGGTCGGCGCCCACCTTCTCCCGGACCCGCGCCACCGTGTCCGACACGAAATTGCCCGGCGTCCACGAGCCGGAACAGCTGCAGATCTCGCGTACGAAGTTATGCAGGATGGTCATGCCGTCCGGGGTGTGCTGCACCTCGGGGTGAAACTGCAGGCCGAACCAACGTCGTCCATCGGACACCGCGGCGCAATCGCTGTTCTCGGTGCGCGCCAGCGTGGCCATACCTTCCGGCAGGCTTTCCACCCGGTCCCCGTGGCTCATCCATACTGGAGCCGAAGCGCCGAGCCCGGCCAGGAGCCTGTCGGGCCGTCTGCCTAATTGCAGATCAGCGTGTCCGTATTCCCGCGCGTCCCCCGGCGTTACCTTGCCGCCCAGTTGATGGACCAGCGCCTGCATGCCGTAACAGATCCCCAGCACCGGGACGCGGGAATTGAGCACCCAGTCTGCGATGGTCGGCGCCCCCTCGTCGTACACGCTCGCCGGGCCGCCGGACAGGATGATCCCTTTAACGTTCAGATGCCCAATCCGATCACGCCCGGCGGTGGCCGGTATGATCTCCGAGTACACTTCCAGCTCACGCACCCGTCTGGCGATCAGATGCGTATATTGGGAGCCAAAATCGATGACCGCAATGGCGTCTGGCTGCGCTGTGCTGCTCATAAACTCCCCGCCGCCGTCTGTGGGAATCGGAGGATATATTAGCATAGCGAGCGCCGGACTCGACCACTGCTCGCCCGCGCACGCCTGTTAGAATGATGGGCGCAGATCCAAGGATTATCCTGCGGACATTATGACCGTATTCGCGACAACCCGAACACCACGCTTCGGCGGGGCAGAAATCGTCCAATGGCCATTGCCGTTGAACCAGCGCAATCAATTCGACGGTTTGGACTTGCTCGCAGCGCTGGACGCGGAAACTGTCCCGTTGTGCATCTTCGACCCTCAATATCGAGGGATCCTGGACAAAATGCAGTACGGCAATGAAGGGGTTAGCCGGGGACGTGCCAGGTCATCGCTGCCTCAGATGAGTGAGGAGACCATCGGCGAATTCATCGCTGGCATCGCAACGGTATTGATCCCGTCTGGTCACCTGTTCCTCTGGATCGACAAGTTCCATCTGTGCACGGGCGTTGGTCTCTGGATGGAGCAATGGGGGTTGGAGGTGGTCGATCTCGTTACCTGGAACAAAGCGAAGATGGGAATGGGATACCGCACCCGGCGTGTAGGTGAATACCTCCTCATCCTGCAGAAACCGCCCAAGCGCGCCAAGGGAGTCTGGCATCGGCACGACATTCCTGACGTGGTGACCGAAAAGGTAGAGCGGATCGGGAACGTTCATCCCAAGCCTGTAAACCTTCAGGCGCGCCTGATCGAGGCGGTCACCGACCCCGGAGACGTCGTGCTCGACCCGGCGGCCGGCAGCTATTCCGTGATGACTGCTGCCCATCAGGTTGGTCGCCAGTTCTTGGGCTGCGACATCGCCGGCGATTCGTGATCGGGCGGATGGTAAGGATCGAGGAAAGCATCCGAGGTCGTCGCTACCGATTTTCAAGCAGGTTGTTCCTGCAATTCGCTACCCTTTGCGAGGTTTGATCTCTCGCTCCGTCATTTACTCTTTTCCCATTGAATTTCCAAACCGAAATCAACCGCGCCGCTGAAACCCTCGCCCAGGGTGGTGTCCTCGCCATTCCGACCGACACGCTCTACGGTTTGGCGGCGGACGCTTTGAGCCCTGACGCACTGGACCGCGTCTACGCTGCCAAGGGCCGCCCTGCGGATATGCCCCTGCCCGTGCTGGTTTCCGGCTGGGAGCAGGCGCTCCAGGTGGTCAGTGTCTCACCGGAGGCCGAGTTGCTGGCGGGACGCTTGGCCGAAGCCTACTGGCCCGGTTCGTTGACCATGGTTCTGCCCGCGATCCCCGGCTTGCCGGAGCGCCTGACCGCCGGCCGGGACACCGTCGCCGTGCGCATGCCTGATCATCCCGTGCCGCTCGCTCTCGCTACTGCCCTGGGTCGGCCCATCACCGGCACCAGCGCCAATCGCAGCGGCGAACCGGACATAACCGACCCGGACGAACTGCGCCGCGTCCTGGCCCCTCGGGTAGATGGTATCATTGTGTCCGGCCCCAAACCCGTCGGTGGCGCCAGCACCATCGTGGCGGTATCCTCCGACGGTATCAGTCTTCTCCGCGAGGGTGTGTTGCCCTATGAGCGTGTGCTGGCAACCCTTGAAACGGTCGGGCCGGTCGATTAGCGAGGTCGGTGATCGCAACGGCGGAAACATACGATAGCTACCGGGCCGACGTGCACGCCGAACTGCGATCCGCGTTCGACGGCCGGCAGGGCATGGTCTACGACCTTCTCCGTTATCATCTGGGTTGGGTGGACGAGCGCGGCAACCCGGCCGATGACTCGCTGACTACCCTGCACCACTGCGGCGTCCTCGCGATGGCATCTGCCGACGCGGTTTCCGGCAAGCACGACGAGGCGGTCACTGCCGCCGCCGCTGTCGAATTGGCGTACAATTTCGTGCTCGTGCACAACGACGTCCAGGCCGGCCGCATCGACCAGGACAACGACCGTCCCAGCATCTGGTGGGTTTGGGGTCCCTCCCAGGCCATTAACGCCGGCGATGGACTGCATGCCCTGGCCCGCTCCGTGTTGATGCGCATGTCTGAAGCCGGAGCGGATGCTGAACTCGTTCTGGCTGGACTCCAGGCGTTGGATCGAGCCTGTCTCACCCTGTGCGAAGGGCAGTACATGGACTTGACCTATCAGGACCAGATCATGGTTTCCGAAACGGACTACATGGACATGATCGGGAGAAAGTCCGGCGCACTGACCGGGTGCTCGGCGCGCCTGGGAGCTCTGGCCGCGGGAGCCTTGCCAGACACCGCCGACGCTCTGGAGCAATGGGGCAAGAAGCTGGGCATGGCTCGCCAGGTGCGGGAGGATATATCCGACCTTTGGGGCCGCTCAAGCGACGGTTTCACTCCCGCTAATATCCTCAACAAGAAGAAAAGCCTTCCACTGATCCACGCCCTGCAAAACTCGGACACCGCCGCCAAGCGCGAGTTGGGCTCCATCTACATGAAGCGCGTGCTGGAACCCGGAGACACGCCCCGGATCGTCGCTATCCTGGAACAGGCGGGTTCCCTGGATTACTCCAACGATAAAATGGACCAACTCCTTGGCGAAGCGCGCGGAGCCTTGGCGGCCGATGACGTCGCGCTTCAACACCCGTCGGCGTTGGATTGGGCTACCCAATGGGTCGTCGGTCGCAAATCCCCCTGATTGCCCGGACCGCAAGAGCATGACCAAACGCGCGCTCAACCAACTGGACGTGGACGGCAAGACCGTGCTGGTGCGTGTCGACTTCAACGTACCCATTGAGCAGGGCGTGGAATTCATCGCCAACTACGACCATCGACTGCGTGCCACCCTGCCCACCATCGAATACCTGGTGAACCGGGATTGCAAGGTGGTGTTGTGCTCCCATTTGGGTCGACCCCGCGGCAGGGTCGACGAGACCCTGCGGCTGGCGCCCGTTGGCGAGCGTCTGGCTACTCTCCTCGGCCGGCCGGTTACTCCGTTGCAAGATTGCGTAGGCCGCGCGGTTGCCGAGGCGGTTAGCGACATGTCGCCCGGCGATGTGTACCTGCTCGAGAACCTGCGTTTCCACGAGGGCGAAGAGAGCAACGATGAGGGATTTTCGGCCCAGCTCGCGAGCCTGGCGGACTGCTTCGTCATGGACGCTTTCGCCGTAGCCCACCGAGCCCACGCGTCCACGGTAGGAGTTCCCCAGATCCTCCCCACCGCCATGGGACTCCTCACCCAGCGGGAGGTCGAGTCCCTCGGCGTAGCCCTGGAGAACCCCGTCCGCCCCTTGGCGGCGCTAATGGGCGGCGCCAAGGTCAGCGACAAAATCCTCGTTCTGGAAAACCTGCTCACCCGGCTCGATCACCTGTTCATCGGCGGAGGCATGGCGGTAACGTTCCTGGCCGCCCAGGGCAAACCTGTGGGGCAGTCGTCCGTGGAAACCGACCGATTGGATTTTGCCCGTGATGTGATGGCACGCGCCGACGCTGCCGGCGTTGCCGTGCACCTGCCTCCCGATCTGGTCGTTGCCAACGAGTTTGATCCCAATCCCGATGCGGTGGACACTGTGGCCGCGGACGCCGTTCCCGACGGCTGGTACATCATGGACATCGGCCGGGATGCGGCTTCCGCTTACGCTACCGCTCTTGCCGATTGCCGGACCATCCTGTGGAACGGGCCCATGGGCGTATTTGAGATGGAGCAGTTCAGCGTCGGCACCCGGCAGGTGGCCAACCGCATTGCAGGTTTGGCCGACGCAACCACGGTCGTTGGCGGCGGCTCCACCGCTGAGGCTGTTGAAGCCCTGGGCCTCATGGACAGCATGACCCACGTATCCACCGGCGGCGGCGCCTCCCTGGAGTTCCTCGAAGGGCGCGTCCTCCCTGGAATCGACGCCATACCTGATGCCTGACCGCCAGCCGGCCACCGGAGCTAAGCATGATTGACCTGGAACAGATCCACGACAGTATCGCCAGCACCCCATCCAAAATCGTCCTCCTGGTGGCCGATGGCTTGGGCGGGTTGCCCCATCCCGACACCCGCAAGTCCGAGTTGGAGACTGCCCACATCCCCAATCTGAACGGGCTGGCCCAGCGCAGCGCCTGCGGTCTGACCACCCCCGTGGAGGTCGGAGTTGCCCCGGGCAGTGGACCCGGACATCTGGCGCTTTTCGGCTACAACCCGCTGAAGTACCTTATTGGCCGTGGGGCGCTGGAAGCCCTGGGCATCGGGGCCGAACTGCTGCCCGGCGACGTGGCCGCACGCGGCAACTTCTGCACCGTGGACGACGAGGGCCTACTAACCGACCGCCGCGCCGGCCGGATCCGGACCGAGCTGAGCGCTCCGTTGTGTCAGCGCCTCGACAGCATCGAGATCCCCGGCGTCCAGGTGGACGTGATGCCGGTGCAGGACTACCGGTTCGTGCTGCGGCTGCGCGGCGAGGGTCTGTCCGAAGCGGTGGAGGAGACCGACCCCCAACGCGAGGGTTTGCCGCCCCGACCGGCGCGAGCCCTGAGTGCCACGGGTGAACGTACCGCCGAAGTCGTCCAGGAGTTCGTATCCCAGGCGGGGCGTCTTCTGTCCGAGGAACAACCCGCCAACATGGTTCTGCTCCGGGGATGGGCTCAGCTTCCCAATCTGCCTGAATTCGGGCGGGTTTATCATCTGAACCCGGCGGCCATCGCCGCTTATCCGATGTACCGGGGTCTCGCTTCCGTCGCCAACATGCGGATCATTCCCACGGGCATGACTTTTGGCGACGAGGTGGACACCCTGCACGCGAATTGGGACGATCACGACTTCTTCTTCATCCACTACAAACCCGCCGACGCCGCCGGTGAAGACGGCGACTTTGATGGCAAAGTGAAGTGCCTCGAGGAACTGGATAGACACATCCCGCGCATCCTCGACCTGGAGCCCGACGTGCTCATGGTCGCCGGCGACCATGCCACCCCCGCCATCATGGCATCCCACAGCTGGCACCCGGTTCCCTTCATGCTGCACTCGCAGCTAACCCTCGGGGAAGGGGTCGACGGGTTCAACGAGCGGGCCTGCGCCCAGGGGTCCATCGGCCGGATCCCGGCGGAAACCATCATGCTCCTCGCGCTGTCCCACGCCGGCAAACTGGGCAAGTACGGCCCGTAGCCAGGATCGCAAACCCGGGGATCCTGTGATGACCTCTCCAACCAACATCGTCGTCGGCAACTGGAAGATGAATACGGACGTGACTTCCGGCGTATTGTTGGCCGCCGCGGTTGCGGCCGGCGCGTCGATGTTGTCCGGGGTACAGGTCGCGGTTGCGCCGCCCTTCGTGTCGCTGGCGGCGGTGCGGGATGCGGTGGCCGGCAGCGGTGTAGCGGTGGCCGCGCAAAACATGCACTCCGACGACAGCGGCGCTTTCACCGGCGAGGTCGCACCTCCGATGCTGGTCGGGTTGTGCGACTACGTGATCATCGGCCACTCCGAGCGCCGCCAATTCTTCGGCGAAACGGACGAGTCCGTGGGTCGCAAGGCCGCTGCGGCGTTGCAACATGGGCTCCGTCCCATCGTTTGCGTCGGCGAAACGCTCGATGAGCGGGGATCGGGCCGGGCTGCCGAGGTCATCCGTCTCCAGGTCGTCGCTGCGCTGACTGATCTCGACCCCGAATCCACCGCCGGTCTGCTTACCATTGCGTATGAACCAGTCTGGGCCATCGGCACCGGCCGCGCCGCGACTCCCGAGATCGCGGAGCAGATCATGGGCGGGGCGATCGGCTCCACCGTGGCGGCCGTCCTGGGAGCCGATGCCGCTTCGGCGACTCCGTTGCTGTACGGCGGTAGCGTGAACCCGGCCAACGCTGCCGACTTCGCCGCGGTGCCGAGCATCAACGGCGCCCTCGTGGGCGGCGCGAGCCTTGAAGCCGGTACCTTCCTGGACGTGGCGGCCGCGTTCTCCAATCGCGACCAGTAGTGTCCGGCCGGCCGGTTTATGTCGGCCCTGCGCAATCTCGTTGCCATCGTCGGACCGACTGCGGTCGGCAAGACTGCCCTCGCAATCGAAATCGCGCAACTCTTCGACGGCGAAGTCGTCAACGCCGACAGCCGGCAGGTCTACACCGGCATGGATATCGGCACCGCCAAGCCCACTCCGGCCGAGTGTAGGGCTGCTCGCCACCACCTGATTGACATCCGGGCACCCGACTCCCCGTTCAGCTTGGGAGAGTTCCTGCCGCTGGCTCGCGAAGCCATCGAGTCCATCGTCTCCCGGGGCAATTTGCCCATATTGTGCGGAGGAAGCGGTCAGTACGTGTGGGCGCTCCTGGAGGGTTGGACCGTGCCCCAGGTTCCGCCCGACCCGACATTCCGCGCCAACCTGGAGCGTCGCCTCGCCGCCGAGGGTCAGACCTCGCTGTGGCAGGAGTTGCGACGACTGGACCCTGCCCGCGCCGACGCCGTCGACCCGGGGAACCCGCGCCGTATCATCCGCGCCCTCGAGATTGTGAACGCGACGGGCAGCCCGGTCGCCACCGGCAGAAGCGCCGAGCTTCCGTACCGTTCCCTCGTCATCGGTTTGACCGCCGACCGCGCCATCTTGTACGACCGCATCGACGCCCGGTTTGATGCGATGATGGCCCGGGGATTACTGGGCGAAGCCCGCCGCCTTGCCGCCGCGGGATATGTCCTCGGGAGCGGCGCGCTGTCCGGCGTCGGCTACACCGAGTTGGGTATGTACCTGGCCGGCGAAATGGCGCTGGACGAAGCGGTGGCTCGTTCCAAGACTCGTACCCATCGCCTGGTGCGTCGGCAGTACACCTGGTTCAAGCCGGGCGACCGGCGCATCGATTGGCTCGATGGCACCCACGGCCTGCCGGTCGCCGAGGCCACCTCGAGGGTAAGCCTTTTCCTGGAACGGCCGACCCCTTGTGATACAATTGGCGCCTGACGGAAGGGGCCGCTCTCAGCGCAGGAGTCGCAACGATGGAATTCACCAAAATGCACGGCGCTGGCAACGATTACGTCTACGTCGACGCCCGTGTGATGCCCGAACGGGATTGGCACAGCCTGTCGCGGGCAATCAGCGACCGCCACTTCGGAGTCGGTGGCGACGGGCTTATCCTGGTGATGGATTCTGACGTCGCGGACCTCAGGATGCGCATGTTCAACTCGGATGGCTCCGAAGGCGCCATGTGCGGCAACGGCATCCGGTGTTTCGCCAAGTACGCCATCGAACGCGGCATCGTGTCCAACTCGGCCCAGCAGGTCACCGTTGACACGATGTCCGGCGTTCGTACCATCGTTCCACATTATGCCGGCGCCACCGTGGACTCGGCTCGGGTGAGCATGGGTCAGCCCCGGTTGGCCCCGTCCGAAATCCCCGTCGCACTTGATCCCGCCATCGCCGGCCATGACGGGCCAATCCTCAACTATGCCATCCATCCTGGCGATTTCCGGTTGTCCCTGACGTTCGTATCCATGGGTAATCCCCATGCGGTCACCTTCATCGACCAGCCCATCGAAGAATTTCCCTTGCATAACATCGGCCCCCTGGTCGAACGCCACCCCATCTTTCCCGATCGGGTGAATTTCGAAATCGTCAACATCCGGGACGACGGCAACGTTGACGCCCGGGTTTGGGAGCGCGGCTCCGGCGAAACAATGGCCTGCGGCACCGGAGCGTGCGCCATCGGCGTCGCATCCCGTCTGTTGGGTCACACCGGCGATCGGGTCGCGGTCAACCTTCCCGGCGGCACCCTCAACATCGAGTGGGATGGCGCCGGTGAAGTCTATCTGGAAGGCCCAGCGGCCGAAGTATTCAGCGGAGTGTGGACAGAATGAGCAATTACGTGACCGGCCCCACCACCTTTGACCAGCTTCGTTGGTCCTCTCAGGTTTTCCGCGGCCTTTCCGACGACGCGACGTGCATCGCCGCGCGAGCAGACGCGTTCCGCGGCCCCATTCTGTCGGGCCAGGCCGACGCCGACTGGTCCGCCCTGATCGGCTACGTGAACCAATGGGGCTGCCGAATTCCCCAGCACAAATCGGATGTTATCGCCTCCGCGGTCAGCGATGCCGCCCGGTTGCTCGAGCCCATGGCGGTCTCCGCCCTGGAATTCGACGACTTGCGCTGCTCGACCCTGGACGTCGTGGAGCGCGCCTTCGATCGCCTCACCGAGGCCAACGGCGTCGGCCCGACCGGAGCATCTGCACTCCTGACCGTCATTAATCCCCAGTTGTTCGTGTCCTGGGGCGAGGGTATACGAAAAGCCTATTTCCCTCAGGACCGCCCCAACGGCGCAACCTATTCCCAGTTCCTCACCGTCATGCGCATGGCGGCCCTATCCATCGTCACCGACGCTCGCACCCAGCACGGCGTCGAAGACCCGGCTGGCGCGCTGTCGGCTCAGTTGGGAATCGATCCGCCTTTCAGGCTCGCCAAGTTCGTTGACGAATACAACTGGGTAACGCTGGAGCGGGAGATGGTCTTTCAACCCGACGCCGCGGTTGCGGTGTAGGTTGCCGTCTTCGTCGTCCGACCGCGCCGGCCTATTCTGTGGGCCGGCGGGTCAACTCCTCTCGCGTCACTCACCGAACGAAACCGTACCAATCCAGGAGCATCATGCCTAACCTGTCGCAACGCCTCGGCAAACTTGCCCCGTATCCCTTCGTCGAGATCTCCCGGATCATCGCGGAGAAACGCGCCGCCGGCGCCGACGTGGTGACCTTTGGCATCGGTGACCCTGATATCCCCACTCCGCAGCCCATCATCGACCGCCTCCTTACCGCTTCGCAGGATCCGCCCAACCACCGGTATCCCGAAACCGACGGCCTGCCCGAGATGCGCCGCGCCGTCGCTCACTGGTACAAGCAGCGTTTCGACGTCGACCTTGATCCCGATACCGAGGTGCTGCCCCTGATCGGCGCGAAAGAGGGTATCGGACACGCGGCCTTTGCGTTCCTGGATCCAGGCGATATAGCGCTGGTGCCGGATCCGGCTTATCCCGTATACGCGGTGGGCACCATGTTCGCTGGCGCCGAGAGCCACGTGATGCCGCTGTACCAGCGCAATGGCTGGCTGCCCGAACTGGACGCCATTCCTGAAGACGTGGCCCGCCAGGCCAAAGTGATGTGGCTCAACTACCCCAACAACCCCACCAGCGCAGTCGCATCCCAGGAAGACCTCGAGTCGGCATTGCGATATTGCCGCGAGAACGATATCGCAATGCTCCACGACGCCGCCTACTCCGAGGTCGGCTACGAGGGATACCGCGCCGGCAGTATGATGCAGCTCGATGGAGCCAAAGAGGTTGGCCTCGAATTCCATTCCCTCTCGAAGACCTACAACATGACGGGCTGGCGCATGGGCATGGCCGTAGGCAACGCCGACATGATCAAGGCGATTTTCCAGATCAAGGCCAACCTGGACTCAGGCATCCCCCAGGCCATCCAGGAAATGTCCATGGAGGCGCTCACCGGTCCGCAGGACTGCATCGATGAGAACATTGCCACCTACCAGTGGCGTCGCGACCGCGTACTCCAGGCTCTGACTAGCATGGGTTTGAACGTGGAAACCCCGCGTGCCAGCCTCTACATCTGGGCGCCCGTGCCGGAAGGCTTCACCTCCGCTGACTTCGCAGCGCGCCTGCTGGAAGAAATAGACATCGTCGTTACCCCTGGCTCCTCGTATGGGCAGTACGGTGAGGGTTACATCCGCCTCTCCCTGACCACCCCGGACGAGCGTGTCGAGACCGGTTGCCAACGCCTCGAAAACTGGAACATTCCCGCCCCGTGAGGCTTGCCATGACTACCGCGAAAACGCCATCGCGCCTGATGACTGCCGATGAGCTCCTGTTGATGGAGCGCGTTCCCGGCAGGCGGTACGAACTCGTCAGAGGCATCCTGACGGAGAAAACTGTGGGAACAGGTCACCCTCACTCGATAACCGTTTTCCACACTGGAGGCGTCTTTTATGTGTACATTGACGCCACTGATTACGGTGTGGTCTGTGTTGGCGAACCGGGTTATCGTCTGGAGGCTGATCCCGATACGGTGCGGTGCCCGGATATTGCTTGGTTTGCCCCCGGACGCATCCCGCCCGGAACCACTGGCTTCCCTGAACTGACCCCAGACTTGTGCGTTGAGGTGGCGTCGCCCAGCAACTCACGTCGTGACCGCCTGCTGTCGGAAAAGGCGCAGATGTGGCTGGATTTCGGCGCCCGCGAGGTCTGGGTACTCAACCCGGAAGACACTACCGTTACCCGCTACCGGCCTGGCCAGACCCCGGTCGTGTTGGGTGAGGACGCTATTCTGGGCGGCGAAGAACTGCTGCCGGGTTTCAGCATTCCCGTGTGGCAACTCTTTCGTCGGCAGCGATAAACGCCGTCTATGCCCAAATCCCGCCAACCCAAACCCACCGGCCCGCAAACAGAACGAGCGGTGCTGGTTGCCGTGGAAGCGAAGAAGCGCGGCGAGAGCCTGTGGGGCCTGGACGATACGCTGGTCGAGTTGGACTACTTGACCCGGTCCGCCGGCGCGGAGGTGGTCGCCACCGTGTCCCAGCGCGCCGAGCGCATCACCCCAACCTACCTTGGCAAGGGCAAGCTCCAGGAGTTGCAGGACCTGCTGGCGGACGAACGTCCCGATGTGGTGATCTGTGACGACGAACTGACTCCCACCCAACAGCGCAACCTCGAAGCGGCCCTGCAAATCAAGGTCATCGACCGCACCGCGCTGATCCTCGACGTGTTTGGTCGGCACGCCCGCACCCGAGAGGGCCAGATACAGGTCGAACTTGCCCAGCACCAGTACCTGCTGCCGAGACTGGTTGGTCAGTGGTCCCATCTGGAACGCCTCGGCGGAGGAATCGGCACCCGCGGTCCCGGCGAGACTCAGCTCGAGACCGACCGCCGGCTGATCCGCCGTCGCATCCAAAAGATAGAGTCTGAGTTGGACAACGTGCGCAAGCGGCGCGGCCAGTACCTGGAGCGTCGCCGCCGGTCTTCCACGCCGATGGCAACCTTGGTCGGTTACACCAACGCCGGCAAGAGCACGCTGTTCAACGCTCTCTGCGACGCCGGCGTCCCTGCCGAGGATCAGTTGTTCAACACACTGGACCCAGTAACCCGTCGTCTGCGCCTGCCCGACGGCAACGAGTTGCTGCTCAGCGACACGGTGGGCTTCATCCAGAAACTATCCCCCACCGTGGTCGCCGCCTTCCGCGCCACGCTGGAGGAACTGAGCGAGGCCGACCTCCTGCTGCATGTGATCGACATAACGCACCCCAAGGCTCCCGAACAGGCTGAGGTGGTGGAACAGACCCTTGCTGACCTGGACCTCGGCGGCAAGCCGCGCCTGTTGGTCATCAACAAGCTGGACCTGCTCACCGACGATCCCGCCGACGTGGAGGTTCTGGACCGGATCGACTTGTCCGCCATTTCCGGCGCGGATTCCCCCGCGGTCAGCGGACGGGTGTTCGTGTCGGCAGCCCGGGGCTGGAACCTGCCGGCTCTGTTGGAAGCCATTCTGGACCGGGTGGGCGCTCCCGTCGCGGTGCCGGCTCCCGCCCCGGTCTAACTCTTTCGGACTCTCAGACGTTATGACACTTCGCCGCAAGCTCCGCATCATTCACACCTCGGACACTCATCTGGGAGACGACTGGGACCCCGACTCCGCGCAGCGCGCTCTATCCGCCGTAGTCGACGGTGTGCACGACCTGCGGGGTGATGCCCTCCTGATCGCCGGCGACGCCTTTGACAACGCCCGCATCTCCGACGCCGTGCTGGATTTCTTCGTCAGCGAAATCGGCCGCGCTGCCGTCCCGACAGTAATATTGCCCGGCAACCATGACCTCTACGACTCTGCGTCGCTGTATCTGCGTTCACCCTTCGTAACTGCGCCGGACAACCTCCACATCATCAGCGGCACCCGCGGCCAAACCCTGAGCTTCCCCGATCTGGCATTGGAAGTCTGGGGCCGCGCCATGGATAGCCACACGCCGGCCTTTCGACCCCTGGCCGGCATCCCGAACGGCCGCAATGGCCACTGGCGGGTCGCCATGGCCCACGGCCATTTCCACTACCCCGACGACACCGAGGAACGCTCATCGCCCATCCACCCGCACGAAATCGCTGAAGCCTCCTGCGACTACATCGCGCTGGGCCATTGGGAGCGGTTCGAGGACGTTTCGCAGAACGGTGTAACCGCGTTCTACTCCGGTTCGCCGATGGGCGCGTCCAGTGCGCGAGGACGGGTAGCGGTTAATGTTGTCTGCTTTGATGCGACTCAAACGAACCCTGTAAGCGTCGTGCAGGCCGCGCTGCCCATAACTACCTGATGATTGGCAGTTACCATGCTCGACATTCACGGCTTAATGGCCGTGCTATCGTCACGCCGGCCAATCTTTCATTCTGAAGCCGACTTCCAGCACGCTTTTGCGTGGCATATTCATGAAACCCTGCCGGAGTGCGATTTGCGCCTGGAGCGTGAGCAGTTCTTGCCCGGCACCCAAGAGCGCATGGCGACGGACGTTTGGATTCGCGTTTCGGGTGTGGCTATTGCAATCGAGTTGAAGTATACGAACCGTGCTTTACAGGAAGAATGTAATGGTGAGGTTTTTGCCCTTCGCGACCACGGTGCGCAACCACCCCGTCGGTATGACTTCGTCAAAGATGTGCAACGATTAGAACAGGCTTTGGGCCTTCACAACCCGGCTGATTACGGCTTTGCCGTCTTGCTGACCAATAACTCCACGTATTGGAGCCCACCGAGGCAAGACAACATTATTGATTCTGACTTTCGTATCCACGACGGTCGACAAGTTCTCAGCGGCAACTTGCAGTGGAGCGACAATGCCGGTGTTGGTACCATGCGGAACCGCGAAAATCCGATCCAACTCAGAAATTCCTACCGGATGCGCTGGAGGGATTACTCATCATTCGGCGACAAGCCCGGGCAAACTTTCCGCTACGTGGCTATAGAGATTCCTCCAAGACAGGAGATCACGCTATGAAATCCATCTCCCGCGACCACTGCATTTACGTCCTTCACCCTGAGAATGAGCCGGCCGTCACCATCGACTCCGGCGACGACCTCATGGTGGAAACCTGGGACGCCTTCGAGGGGATCCGTGAGCCCGGCGTGCTGCAGGAAAAGTCCCTGAAAGGCCCGGCCACTGGCCCGATCTACGTCAACGGCGCCGAACCGGGCGACGCCCTCCGCGTCGAATTCGTCAGCATCAAGCCCAAAGAGAGCCCGGCCCACATGGTCATGCCCGGCCGCGGTTTCCTCGAAGCCGAGTTCACCGAGGGCTACCCCACGGTGATGAGTATTGACGGTGACGACCTGGTGCTGCCCAGCGGAATGCGTCTGCCCCTGAACCCGTCCCTGGGCCTGGTCGCCACCACGCCCACCTATCCGCAGGAAACCGCCAGCGACAGCGGCCCCTACGGCGGCGACATCGACATGAAAGAGTTGGTCGAGGGCAGCACCCTCTTCCTGCCGGTATTCGTTCCAGGCGCCCTCCTCGCCATGGGCGACTGCCACGCCGTGGTCGGCGACGGCGCAGTGGCCGGAACCGGCGCCGAGTGCTCCGCCGACACCCACGTCCGCGTCACCGTTGAAAAGGGCATGACCCTCACCGGACCCCGCGCCGTCACCCCCGACCACTACGTTGTCCTGTCCCACGGCGACGATCTTGGCCCGGCCATGAAGCAGGCCGTCCGTGAGATGGTGGACTTCCTGATCACGGAAAAGGGCATGGCTCCCTACGACGCCTACACCCTGTGCAGCCTTGCCGGCGACGTTCGCGTCTCCCGCACCTTCCGCCCCATCAGCCCGGTCAAAATGATGCTATCCCGGCAGGCCCTGGAACAGCTGTAAAGCCCGAGGGTAAGTCGTAGGCGAGTCGCCTTCACCCACCCGGGACGGCGATGACACCGGGAATGGAGGTGATTACCCGTCCCCGGTTTGATAGCGGGGCAGATGTTGTCGGACCGAGCGGTCTACGCCCTGTGCTTCGCCGTGTTCGCCGCGATCGGCGCGGTGGTCGCAATGGTCGGACTGTTTGAAGACCCAATCGATTCGGTCGTGATCGGCGGGCTCAAAGGCTCCTCTAACCCTGTGCTGGAAGCTGTTGGCGGGATAATCTAGGCATTGGCGTTGATCTGTTGGGGCTTGCAGGTCTACATATCTCCGTGGGTTTTCCTGTCAATATCTGGCTTACTCACGATAATGGCGGGATATTTCTACATCACACGCTCTCGTTAGTTGGCCTTCACGCCACCGAGAACCCTCCGTCAACCGTAATCACCGCCCCGGTAACATAGTCCGACGCCCGGCTGGACAGGAACACCGCCGCGCCCTGCAACTCGTTGGCGTCGCCCCAGCGTCCCATCGGTATCCGGCGGTTGATCAGGTCGTAGCGCTCCGGCTGGGTTTCCGGGATCGCCTGCGTCAACTCGGTCATGAACCACCCCGGCAGGATGGCGTTGGACTGGATGTTGTCGCCGGCCCAGGCCACGGCGAAGCTCTTGGACAGCTGCACTATGCCGCCTTTGCTGGACGAGTAGGGCACGCCACTGCCCCCGCCGCCGAAGATGCTGTACATGCTGCCGATGCTGATGATCTTGCCGCTGCCCTGCGCTTTGAAGTGTTGGTAGACCGCCTTGCTCGACAGGAACGCCGCCCGCAGATTAACGTCCAGCACGTTGTCCCACTCGGCGGCGGTGATGTCCTCCGGGGCCTTCCGAACCGTGGCGCCGGCGTTGTTGATCAGGATGTCAACGTGCCCGAAATGGGCTATCGCCCGGGAGGCCATGTCGTCGATGTCCGACTCGCTGGTGACGTCCGTTGGGATCGCAAAGGCGCGACGCCCGATCGCTTCGATTGCCGCAACGGCGGCCACGTTCTTCTCCGCGTTGCGTGCGGCAATGGCAATGTCCGCCCCGGCGTCGGCCAGCCCCAACGCCATGCCGAGGCCCAGGCCGCCATTGCCGCCGGTGATCAAGGCCACGCGTCCGGTGAGGTCAAACAGGTTGCCGTTGCTGCTAGTCATCGTCGTCGTCTCCGTTCGTTGCGGGATTGATCGCCGTCAATTGGCACTGCGCTATTCTGCCATCCGCTGGCGTCGACTGCCACCGTACGCTGTCAAAATATGGGGGCGACCCACTGGGCCGCCCCCAATTGCGCTGAATGTAGGCTCGGCCTACAAGTTGATCAACGCCGGCGCTGCCACAAATGCCGGAGCGAACACCAGCGACACAATCGCCATCAGCTTGAGCAGGATGTTCAGGCTCGGGCCGGAGGTGTCCTTGAACGGGTCTCCTACCACGTCGCCTTCCACTGCGGCTTTGTGGGCGTCCGAACCCTTCCCGCCGTAGTTGCCCAGCTCAACGTACTTCTTCGCGTTGTCCCAGGTTCCGCCGGCCGACGCCATCATGATGGCCAGCATGAAACCGGCCGACACCGATCCGATCAGCAGCCCGCCCAGAGCCGCCTCGCCGAGGATGAACCCCGTCGCTATCGGGGCCAGTACCGCCATCACGCCGGGCAGGATCATCTCCCGCAGCGCTCCCCGTGTGCTGATGTCCACGCACCGCGCCGAGTCGGGAGTGGCCGTGCCTTCCATCAGGCCGGGTATCTCACGGAACTGACGGCGCACTTCGTCGACGATGCCCTGTGCCGCTCGGCCAACCGCTTGCATGGTCAACGCCGAGAAGATGAACGGCAGCATCGCACCAATTACAAGCCCGACCAGGATTTGTGGTTGCAGGATGTTGATCCCAGCCCCGCCGGCGGCCAGCCGTCCGTCCGGTCCCAAGGTGATCAAATTGGCGCTCACCGAATACGCGGCCAGCAGCGCCAACGCCGTCAGCGCCGCCGATCCGATGGCGAAGCCCTTGCCCGTGGCCGCCGTGGTGTTGCCCAACGCGTCCAGGGCGTCGGTGCGTTCCCGAACCTGCGGGTCCAGGTTGGCCTGCTCGGCGATGCCGCCAGCGTTGTCCGCCACCGGACCGTACGCGTCGGTGGCCAGGGTGATGCCCAGCGTGGACAGCAGCCCGACACCGGCCAGCGCGATGCCGTAGAAGCCCGCGAACCAGTAAGCCAGCAGAATTGCTACTGACACGCAGATCACCGGGATCAGCGTGCTCAACATGCCGGTGGCGATGCCGCTGATGATGACCGTAGCCGCGCCGGTTTGCGACGATTCGGACACGCGCTGCGTCGGCTTGTAGCTGTATGAGGTGTAGTATTCCGTGGCCAGTCCGATGATGGTCCCGGCAATCAGTCCGGCCACCACGCAGCCGAACCACCACCAGTTGCCGGTCAGGGTGATGGTCAGGATCGCGGCGAAGATGATCAGCAACCCACCGGCGGCGAAGATGCCGTAGCGCAGGGCCCACAGCAGTCGCTCGAAGTCGGCCTGTTCACCGCTGCGCACCACGAAGGTTCCGAGGATCGCGGCCACGATGCCCGCGCCGGCCAGCAGCATCGGAAACACGGCGTCATTGCCGAATACCGCGAAGGCAGTCGTGCTGGCCGCAGCCAGCGCCACCGCCGATATGATGCTGCCCACATAGGATTCGAACAGGTCGGCGCCCATGCCGGCCACGTCGCCCACGTTGTCGCCGACGTTGTCCGCGATGACACCGGGGTTGCGCGGGTCGTCCTCGGGGATGCCGGCTTCCACCTTGCCCACCAGGTCGGAACCCACGTCGGCCGCCTTGGTGAAGATGCCGCCGCCCACGCGGGCAAACAGGGCGATGGAGCTCGCGCCGAACCCAAAGCCGGCAACGGCGCCGATGTCCTGGAATACCAGATACAGGATGGTGACGCCAAGCAGACCGATCCCCACCACGGTCACACCCATCACTGTTCCGCTGGAAAACGCCACCCGCAGGGCTGGGTTCAACCCGCGCATGGCCGCGGCGGCGGTCCGGATGTTTGCGCGTACCGCCACATTCATCCCGATGAATCCTGCCAGCCCGGAACAGATCGTGCCGACCAGATATGAAATGGCCGTGGCCGGCACTCCCAGACCGTGGGTAAAGACCGTGTAGTCCAGTACGGCCAGGATCACCGCCACCACCACAACGAATGGCAGCAAGGACATGTACTCGCGACGCAGGAAGGCGGACGCGCCGGTGCGGATGGCGTCGCCAATCTCCCGCATGCGCTCATTGCCCTGGTCCGAGCCGATGACCCGGAAGGCCATAAAAGCCGCAAACGCCAGGGCGATTACCCCGGCGGCCAAGGCTACGATGATTGATTCCATACTCTCCTCTCCGTTTTTCGGCTACAAATTCCGACAAACATTGCGAAATTAGCACAGCGCCTATCGAGTGTCAATTAACATTGCCGTCAGTTTTC
Source organism: Dehalococcoidia bacterium (assembly GCA_022827095.1). Lineage (GTDB taxonomy): Bacteria > Chloroflexota > Dehalococcoidia > Lucifugimonadales > UBA3495 > Bin87. The sequence continues at coordinate 342,336 of JAJDTP010000021.1, read as the reverse complement.
GAAGCCAAATCTACGATGGTTGCAGTGATTTCGCCTTCCTTGATAGCCAGGACGGCGACTGTGCCCAGCGATCCCGGCGCGTGGCGACGACCGGGGTACGTCGGACTGCCCGGGTTCACGAACAGCACGCCGTTGGTCCACTCCACCATCTCCTCGTGCGTGTCCCCGAATACGACCACGTCGACCTCGCCGCCGAATTTCTTACTGAGCAGATCCTTCAGTCCGGACTCGGGCCACACCAGGCCTGTCCCGTCCGGCGTGGTGGCAATCGCAGGAGTTGGCCACTGTATGTCGTGCACCATGCCAACCCGCACCCCGGCCACCTCGACAATCCGCGAAACGCTGGCGAGCCGGTCGCCGGGCTCGACGGGGTCCTCGTACCCGCGCACCGCTAGCACCGGTGCCAGCTCCTCCAGGTAATCCAGCACGCCGATGCACTCCAGATCGCCGCAGTGCAGAAGCAAATCGCAGCCCTGTAGCGCCTCGAACACCGCCGTCGGCAGATCCCGCCCACTGCCCGCGGAATGGGTGTCGGAGATAAGCCCGATCTTCACCGGTTCAACTTATGCCGGCGCGGGGGCCAGCGCTTCCAGCGTGCCCAGCATGGTGTCCCGGTCCGAACCGTGGTGAAAGGCCACCAGCGGCATATCGACCCCGTTGCTTCGGAACCGGGCCATCTTGTCCCGACATTCGCGGGGCGTTCCAATCGCGGTGATGTTGTCCACCATCTCGTCCGTAATGCACGTAGCGGCTTTGGCTCGGTCTCCCTCGGCCCAGGCCGTCCGCAGGCGGTCGCACTCTTCCTGGTATCCATACCTGCAGAACAGATCGTAGTAGTAAGTTCCCATGCCGCCGATGTAAAACGCCATGTGCGAACGGGCCTGGGCAATCGCGTCGGACACGGTTTCCTCATCGTCGCTGGCGCAACTGAGTATCTGCGGGGCCGTGGTCACGTCGGAGACTGCGCGCCCCGCAGATGCCGCCGCTTGCGCCAGTGGCTCCTTCACCTCTGGCAACCTCTCGCGGTGCGTCCAGATCGGCAGCCATCCATCGGCTGAGCGGCCGGTCAACTCCAGGTTGCGCTTCCCCAGCGACGCCACGTAGATCGGCACTCGCTCCTGCACCGGCCGCACGCCCATCCGAAAACGCTTCAGATTGTAAAACCGGCCCTCGTAGTTGACGCGTTCGCCCGAAAGCGCCAGCCGGATGATGTCGATGTATTCGGCCGTGCGGCCCACCGGATGGTCAAACTTCACCCCGTGCCAGTCCTCGATCACGATGCGTCCGCTGCTACCAAGCCCCAGAATGGCCCGCCCGTTGCTGATTCGGTCCAGCGATGCGATGCTCTGCGCCACCAGACCCGGCGTCCTGCTGTAAACGGTAACTATCCCTGTCCCCAGGCCGATGCGCTCCGTGTGGCACGCCAGCATCGTCAGCACGGTGAAGGCGTCGCGTCCCCAAGACTCCCCAGTCCAGAACGACTCGTACCTCAGGCGGTCGGCGGCCTGCGCCACGGCAATGAGGTCATAGTCATCGTTGTTGTCGCGACTGCTGAAGGTCAGCGCCATGCGTTCGGTGGTCAAGATTGCCCCTCAATTGCGGTTCTGCCAGATGTAGTAAGGGTCCAGGGACTCGTCGGTCATGGTCTCGCCCAGCGCGTCCCCGGCCGCGGGGAACGCCTGGCTCTCCTGTTCGATTAAACGGTTCAGTTCGCGGGACCACCGGTCGACTTCTTTGTCGTCCAGCTTGCCCGATAGCATCTCCGAGAACCCGGTAACCACCTGGTCGGATGGAATGGCGAGGGTCGGACCCGATATCACGAAGACCACCACCTCAGGCATGTTGTCCTCGTCGTGGTAGTTCACACCCAGCCGCTCCAGGATGTAGTGCATTGCCACGCCGCGCACGATGTCATCTACCTGGTTGGGCAGATGCATCAGGTGCAGGAACGGTCGATCACCGCCTTCCCGCAGCGCGCTGGCGAATTCACTTTCCACGGTTCGGTAGTATTCGTCGTTGAACACGTCCTCGGTGGAAAGCAGCCTGACCGCAGCCGGCGACCCCCGGGTGTCCACAACCACGAATTCCTGCAGGTGCGGAAAGATGGCCAAGGTGATATCCGGATACCGTCCGTTGGGAAGCGGCCCGCCACTGAGTTCCTGGAACAAGGTTGTGCTCCTTGCGCCCAATCGGCCCCTATCGCAGAGAGCGATAGAGGATTTGATCGTTCGTGGTGTCAGCCGGTGATCAAACCCCGAATCGCTGCCGCGACGCCGGACAGGTCGTCGACTTCTGCATCCGGCTTACTTTCCGGGTCGTCGGGATCCTCGGGTTCGTAAAAGCCACGGATCCAGACGGACTTCATCCCCACGCGATTAGCTCCGACCACGTCATTGCTCACGTGATCGCCGACATGGATCGTGCTCTCAGGTTTCGAATCCAAGGCCTCCATGGTCATCAGAAAAATCTCATCGGAAGGCTTGGCCAGCAGAACCTCGTCGGAGAAGGTCATGGTCTGGAAATATTGGGCCAGGCCATGTTGCTCCAGGAACTGGCGGAAGGTATAGCCCGGCGTCATGCCGGTGTTCGATATCAGCCCGATGCGCAGCCCCATACCGCTGACCGTAGCCAGAGTGTCCTGCGTCGCCTCGTGGAACCGCGGCGGGTAGTCGAAGAACGACTCGGCGTAGACCCTCTCGATCTCGGCCAGGGTTGGCTCCGGCAAACGCCCCACCAGGCCGTCTTCGATCAGGTTGACGAAGATCTCCACCTGCTCGCGGAAACTCACGTCTGCGTTGTTGTTCCGCACTGCCCGGCAGGCTCGGTAGCATCCCCGGTAGGCCTCGCGGATGTGATCCGGGTCGTGGTGGATCCCCTGCTCGGCCAGCAAATCGCGGGCGCCATCCAGGCGAACCTGTGCCCTTTGGAGGCCCAGTTCCCGATTGTCTAGGATCAGGGTCTGCCACAGGTCGAAGGTTACGGCGTTTATCGTAGCCACGTCTTTGCGGTTCCTCCCGGCGTGAGAGGTTCGTTGTCAGTCTGCGGAACCGAACTACAGTGGAGGCCGGCGCGTGTGCCAGTCTGTTGCCTGCTGGTAGGCGTAGGCGGCCCGCAGTACGGTCGATTCGTCAAAGTTCCGCCCCGCCAGGTGCAGACCCACGGGCAATCCGTCGGGCCCAAACCCGCAAGGCACCGAAATCGCCGGCGACCCGGTGATGTTGTACACCCGCGTGTACTTGGTCAGCATAGGTACTGCCGGCAAAGCTTCACCGCCAATCTCGATCCTGCGCTCTAGTATTCTGGGAGCCGTTACCGGCTCAACAGGCCCGGCCAGGAGATCGACGGATTGCAGCAAACTGGCCACCTGCTGGCAGAAAACCTGTCTCGCCTGCTGGGCTCTCAGGTATTCCGCCGCCGAGATGAACAGCCCTTCCTCCAACCGCTCGCGTACCTGCGGATACATCTTGTCGCCGTCGCTGAGCAACACGTCCCGATGGGCGGCCGTCGCCTCGGCGCTCAGGATGGCATTGCTGATGGGCTGAGCGTACTCATACAACGGCAGGGAAACGTCCACGATCTCTGCGCCCAGTTCACCCAGCACCGTAATCGCCTGTTGCGTCAGCGCCGCCACCGCCGGATCTATTTCCGTCTCGAAATATTCCCTGACCACGCCGATGCGCAGTCCTCGGATGTCTCCGGTCAGCGCCGTAGTGTAATCGGGAACCGGAGCGTCCGATGTCGCATGATCCCCAGGATCATGGCCGGCGATCACGTTCATGGTCAGCGCTGCGTCTTCCACCGTCCGCACCATGGGACCGGGATGGTCCAGGCACCACGACAACGGAGTCAAACCCGCCCGGCTCACTCGGCCGTAGGTCGGCTTGAGTCCCACGATCCCGCACAGGGCCGCCGGAATTCGCACGCTCCCGCCGGTGTCGGTGCCCATGGTGATGGTGCACTGTCCTGCCGCCGCTGCCGACCCGCTGCCCCCGCTGGAACCGCCGGTGATCCGCTCCGGATTCCACGGGTTGTGCATGTGACCGTAATCGCCGTTCTCGCCGGTTGGACCGAACGCAAACGGGTGCATGTTCAGCTTGCCCAGCAGGATCGCGCCAGCCTGCCCAAACCGGGTCGCCACCGTGCAGTCCTGCTCGGGCACGAAATTGTCATATATCCTCGTCCCCGACGTGGTCTTGACCCCAGCCGTGTTGAACAGGTCCTTCAATCCCACGGGTATACCATGCAACGGCCCGCGGTAATTCCCCCTGGCGATTTCGTCCTCAGCACGTTGTGCCGCGCTCCTCGCCTGCTCGGGCATCAGGGTAATGAACGAATTGAGGGTCGGTTCGGTCTCTTCAATCCGGGCCAGGCAAGCTTCCACCACCTCGACCGGCGATACCTCCCGGTTGCGGATGAGGCCGGACAGTTCCCAAGCCGACATGTAATGAAGTGCGTCGGCCATGGTCTAACCTCTCCCCACCGGTGAGTCGGAATGATGATACGCGGACGGGATGAAGGCGGACGGAGACTCGGCCCCGGAGACATCAATCTCGTATAGGCGAGCCAGACCCTCGCGCATCAGTGCAACTCGGCGCGCCAGGTCTTGTCCTCTTTCTTCATCCGACATGTCCAGGCCCAACGCCTGGGCCATGCGCAAAAACCCTTCGCCAAATCCTGGTGAATCGGGACCCGTGGCCATTAGTTCTCCCCGCAACATCGCCATGATTTGCTGTCCAGGCGGGCGCCCGCAATTATGGCCCAATGAGTCCAAGTTGGCAAATAGGGCGCCCGCGCCTGGCCTCCCGTCAACGTACCGAATCCGTCCCTCCATCGACCTTGTTCTATACTGGAAAGTCCAAGTAAGTGTTCAGAATCCGGGAGGTTGTCATTACGAGACGCTTGCGCCGTGTCAATCTCCACACGGCAGCGGCAATGTCTGCCTCAACGGACTCCCCTACGCCAACGAGATTGCCGCGCTTCGCTCGCAATTACACCCGCAAGTCTGAACAGTTACAAGCCCAACTTGGGACTCCATTCAACATGGCATTTTGGTGATGCAATCGTTCTGCACCCATTGCGGCGGCGTGCTTCCGCCAGGCGCGGTGGAATGCGCCGAGTGTCGATCAGCGGTGGCGCCTGCTGCCGCGCCGGCCGATGCGCCGACCTGGGGCATCTGGCCACCCGCCCTCGGGTTGATGGTCCTGGTGCCCACGGCGGTGCTGATGGCGTCCCTGGCCCTGGTGATCCCCCTGGCCGTCGCTGCGGTGGTTTCTGCCACTATCCTGGGGTTGCTGCAGGTCGTCCTGGTGTGGCTCCTCGGCATCCGCACCTGGCCGCCTCCATTGGCGGCGGTTGGGTTCACCAGACCGCGGACTTCACTCCGTGCCTCCACAATGCTTGTGGTGGCCGCGCTGGTGTGCAGTCTCGGATTCGCTCAACTGTACACCATGGCCGCGATGGCTTTGGGTTGGGAGTTTCTGATGCCTCCCGAGATTCCCGACGGTTTGCTGCTCCCCGGAGGTTGGGTTGTATTCAGCGCGCTTGCCCTGGCGGTCTGGACTCCGGTCGCCGAGGAAACGTTCTTTCGCGGTTTCATCCTGCGGGGACTCGCCAACCGCTGGCGATTGGCGCCCGCCCTCGTCGCGTCGGCCGCCGTGTTCGCCGCCCTGCACCAGGCTCCCGCCCTGCTGCTGCCGGTGTTCGTTACCGGCCTGCTGCTGGGCTTCCTGTACCACCGCACCGGCTCGCTGTGGCCCTGCATCGCCGTCCACGCCGCTCAGAACCTGGTGGCCGTGCTCAGCACGTGGTTGGGCCTGTAAACTCGCAGCCGTGTTCCAGCCGGGAATGGCCGCCTCACCCAGCGTACGGCACGTACTCAATCCCGCCGTCTGGACACCCGCCGGCCCGTAGGATAGTCTAGTTACACTTCGATCTTCGCCCTTCGTCGAGTGACTAAGATGACAACCCAGACCGCCATTCGCCCGGACCGTATTGCCGCCAAGTTCTCGTCGATCAAAGCCGAGGGCCGACCCGGTCTCGTCGTGTTCGTCACGGTCGGCCATCCCTACAAGGACGCCGCGTTGGACGTCGTGCCCCGCCTGGTTGAGGCCGGCGCGGACGCCATCGAGTTGGGCATTCCGTTCAGCGATCCCATCGGCGAAGGTCCAGTGATCCAGGCGTCCAGCTACGTGGCCCTGCAAAACGGGGTAACCGCCCGGGACTGCCTGAATACCGTGGCAGCCCTGCGACCCCTCGTCGGCGATACGCCCCTCATTTTGATGGGGTACTACAACCCGGTCATGTCCTTCGGCCTCAGGGAATTTGCCGCGGCGTGCTCCGAAGCCACCGTGGATGGCCTGATCATCGTTGACCTGCCAAGTTCGGAGGCTGAGACGCTGGTTGCGGAACTCGAGCCCTACGGCGTCCGCCTGATACCGCTCCTGGCGCCAACCAGCACCGATGAGAGCATCGAGCGTTCGGTCTCACTGGGCGGTGGGTTCGTCTACTGCACCAGCGTGGTGGGCATCACGGGCGCACGTTCGGAATTGTCAGATCGCGGCCTGGACCTAGTCGACCGGGTTCGGGAGCGCACGGATCTCCCCGTCACGGTCGGTTTCGGCATCTCCAGCCGGGAGCACGTGCTGGCTGTTGGCAAACGGGCCGACGCCGCAGTCGTCGGCAGTCTGCTGGTGCGCGCCCTGTCCGACGGCCCTGATGAGCAGGCGGCGGAACGCGGCGCCAGCGTCGTCGCCCAACTGGCGGGACGGACCCTTTAGGGTTCGTCGCGATCATCCTTTGTCGCCCGCCGCGGCAACTCCCGAATTGTGGGAATCATGCCCGTTGACAACGCAGCGCGACGGGAGTAGGATTTTCGTCGAAATGAGTACCGCCTGCCACCAAATCGTCCCCGGGTATTATCGCCCCTTCTACTTTTACGCTTACCGCAGCACGGCCAGCGTGAACCCGGTGTTGGAAGCCCGATAAAACTTGGTGACAACCACTTTGGCAGGACTTCAGCCGGACGGAGGCTGAAGTCCTTTTTGTTGGTAACGTCAGCCCCGCACCCGGTACCGTCAGGAGGACAAAAAGATGGCAATCTCACCGGCAAAAGACGTGAACGTGATGAGTAACAACGCATTGATCCGACCGTCCGAACTGGAAGCCCGAATTCCCCTTAGCGACAAGGCAGAAGACGTAGTGCTCGATAGCCGGCGCCAGCTGGAGAACGTGCTCAACGGCGACGACGAGCGCTTTGCCGTCATTGTCGGCCCCTGTTCGATCCATGACCAGTCGGGTGCGCTGGACTACGCGGCTCGTCTCAAGCCCCTGGCCGACCGGCTCAGCGACCGCATCATGATCGTGATGCGCGTCTACTTCGAGAAGCCACGCACCACGGTAGGTTGGAAGGGCCTCATCTACGACCCCAACCTCAATGACACCTACCAGATCGAGGACGGCCTGCATCGCGCTCGCCAATTGCTGCTTGAGATTGCCGAAACCGGCCTCAGTTCCGCCACCGAGTTCCTCGATCCCATAGTGCCCCAGTACGTGTCCGATCTCGTCACCTGGGCCGCCATCGGCGCACGCACCACCGAGAGTCAGATCCACCGTCAGATGGCTTCCGGCCTGTCGATGCCCGTGGGTTTCAAGAACGGCACCGACGGCGACCCCCAGACCGCCGTAGACGCCCTGGTAGCCGCCCGCACGCCCCAAGCGTTCCTCGGCATCGACCACGATGGACAGGCTTCCATCGTTGAAACCCGCGGCAACCGCAACTGTCACCTGGTCATGCGCGGCGGCCGCAGCGGCACCAACTTCGACTCCCGTTCCATCGCGGCCGCCACTGACGCTCTCCGCAAGTCCGGCGCTCCCGCTCCCATCGTGGTGGACTGCAGCCACGGCAATTCCAACAAGGACCACACGCGCCAGCACATCGCCTTCCGCGACGTGCTGGAGCAGCGGTTGGCCGGCAACTCCGACCTCATCGGCGTGATGCTTGAAAGCAACATCAATCCGGGCGCACAGAAGCTCGGCGCCGACCCGTCCGAGCTGCAATACGGCGTCTCCATCACCGACTCCTGCATCGGCTGGGACGAGACTGTCGACCTGCTCGAATGGGCTTACGAAGCTATCGGCAGCGAGGTTGCGGTACCTGCGGATTAACCTCTGGTACGCAAATCCACGCGACTCGATGAGGGGCGAACGTCAGTTCGCCCCTCGTTTGAATCCCGACGGGAAACGAGCCCTTTCAGCCACTGCCACCGTGTTATAATCCGGGTAGTTCCCAGTATAAATTTGGCCCCCGGAAAGTCGGAAAATCATTGCCATTGCAGTTCTAGGAGGCCGGTATATGTTCCCAACAGTTAGCCTTATCTCAGACGTTTCCCGCGAAGATGTTTCCCGTATCCGCGATTGGCTGCGCGATCCCGAGGTCAGTTCGTTGTGGTACGGAACAGACGAATCCGACGGCCACGCTCTGCACATCGGTTACGCTCCCGAAGCCATCCGTGATGCCGACGACGACACTTGGCATCAGACATTCAACCAGGATGAAAGGCGCATCTACTCCATCTACGCCACGGATGAGGCCCATATCGGGGAGGGTCAACTGCTGGTCGAATGGCCTTTGGAAGAGGCTCAACTCTTCATCCTGATCGGACGCAAGGACCTTTGGCACCACCATTACGGGACCTCGGCCCTGGTCACCATGCTGGATGAAGCCTTCGACAACCTCGAACTTCACCGCGTGTGGGTGGACGTTCCGGAGTACAACGAGCACGCCCTGCAGATGTTCCGGCATCTGGGCTTCGTGCTTGAAGGGCACCTGCGCCGTACGCACCGCAAGGACGGCAATTGGTACGACTCTTTCGCGATGGGTCTCCTCGTCGACGAGTACCACCGCCGCCGCGAACGGGTCCTGGCCCAGTACACGGCGTAACCCGCGTCGGAGACGGAGGAATCATCATGCCGGTTATAACCATCAACGGCGTCATCGGCAGCGGCACGCTGGAGATCGGCCACCTGGTCGCCCAGAACATGGGCCTGAACTACGTCGACCGGTACATCTTCTCCGAAGCGGCCCGTCTGGTCGGCTCCCCAGTCAGCCGGCTCATCGAAAAGGAGCAGCGGGTCGTCCCGTTCCGCGAAAAGGTCGCCCGTTTCATGCAGACGGTTCTCGAACGGTCCGCCGTGGCCGGCGCCGGCGCCGAGCCCTACTTCGGCCGCGGCATCGAAATGCTCCCAGCCGAGGCGTACACCGAGTTGGTATCCGACGCCGCTTCCTCGTCCAACGTCCATGACCGGGCGTTTATCGAGGCCACTACCTCCGTGATCAAAGAGTTGGCCGGCGGCGACGACGTAGTGATCATCGGCCGCGGCAGCAACATGATCCTGGCGGATACGCCCGGTGTCATCCACGTCGGCCTCCTCGCCCCCATGGACGTGCGCATCGACACCATGGCCAAGCGGGAGCTGTTCTCCCCCGATGAAGCTCGGGCCTACGCCGAGGACCTGGAAAACGCTCGCGTGACCTTCTACCGTAAATTCTTCCGGTCTGAGGCCAACGATCCCACCAAGTTCCACCTGATGCTCAACATCGGGCGCATCTCCCAGAGTACCGCTGCGGAAATAATCGCTCACGCTGCCGAAGACATCACCGCCGCAGTAGCCGCCTAGCCGTGCTGCCCATCTCCGATGCCGGGCGGCATCATGGATACCTCCCGGTCGTCAATCTCGCCCTAATCGGCCTCAACTCCCTCGTATTCCTCTACGAGATTGCTATCGGCGGGTTCAGCTTCCTCTTCGGGGGAGGCGGCCTGCAGATCTTCGTTTTCTTCCTGGAGTTTGGCTTCATCCCCGCCGAACTGTCGTCAGGCCGGGGCTTTGAACTGCTCCCGCTCGGCTCCGGGGCAGTCGACATCGCTTCCCCCATTCCGACTTGGGGAACGATGCTGACCTGCATGTTCATCCACGGCAGCTTGATGCACTTCATTGGCAACATGCTGTTCCTGTGGGTGTTCGGCGACAACATCGAAGCCACCTTCGGCCACGTCAAATACCTGCTGTTCTACCTCGTGGCCGGCGTCCTCGCCACCCTTTCGCATTACGCAATCGACCCGTCGTCGCAGACCCCACTGGTCGGCGCAAGTGGCGCAATATCCGGCGTCATGGGCGCCTACCTCCTGCTGTACCCGGGCAACCGGATCCGGACCCTGCTGATCTACATCCTGATTACGGTCATCGAACTCCGAGCGGTCTGGCTCCTCGCGATCTGGTTCGCCCTGCAAGCTATCCAGGGCCTCCTGTCAATCGGCGTGAGCCATGAGGTCTCCACCGCTTTCTTTGCCCACATCGGCGGCTTCGTGGTTGGCGCTGTCGTGGGACTGGCAGTCCGACCCTTCCGGCGCGGACCCGGCGGCGTGTCCCGCTCCGGCGGCGGCCGCGGTCGACGCGGCGACGATTACCAGCGGCCGCCCCAGTACTGGCGCGGCCGTCGCATCGATTGATTATTGCTCTCCGCCGTTCGTTCCACTGGGCGGAGTTGGGTATCGCTACGTTTCGGGGTAAGGATTCAACCCCAGCATGTCTCGCGCCTGTTGCGGCGTCGCCGGTTCTCTGCCGTGCAACCGCGCCATGGTGACCGCCCACTCGATGTACTGCGCGTTAGATCGCGGCTCCGGGTTGTTGGGCAGGAATGGACTGTCTTCCATGCCCACTCGGATATGCGCTCCCGTGGCGATGGCGATGGCGCACAATGGGAAGGTTTGGCCCATGCTGCTGTGCGCCAACCAGGTTGCGTTCGGGTAGTGCTCCCGGATGGTGTCGGCGATGAGCATGTAGTTGCGCGGGGAACCCACCATGTTCAGGCGGCCGTCACCCCAGTGCGCCCCTGGCTCTACCAAAAAGTAACGGGAATCGCGGATGTAGCCTTCGCGCATCAGGGTGATCGCGGCGTTCACGTTGCCCAGGTCGTGCACGGCTGGCTCGGGAAAGGTGCCCCGCTGGTAGCAGGCGTCCAGCGTGGCCACAATGTCCTCGAAGGAGTTGGGGCTGGTGACGGTGCGCCGCTGTCCGGTCTCCGGGTCGGCCACCCAGCGAGTGCCGGAACCGAGGTTCAGCGACACCATTTCCACCGGCTGCGGGGTCTCCAGCAGGTAGCGCGTCACCGCCTCCACCGGCACGTGAGCCTGCCGCGCGGTGGTGTGGTTCAAGACCAGGTCGCACTGCGCCCGGATCATCGCGTCGGTCTGCGCGTACCACGACGGATCGTAGCTGATGCCGCCGTCCGGCGTCCGGGCGTGGATGTGGACTATCGACGCTCCCGCCTCGTAGCACCTGATAGCCTCCTGCGCCACTTCTTCCGGCGTGAACGGCACGTTGGGGTTCTGCTCCCGGCCACGACTGCCGTTGATGCATCCTTTGATGATGATAGTATCCATGCTTCCCGCCTGTTGCGTGATGTAATTGCTCGCGTACCGCTGTCATGGCGACCGCCAGCGACCGTTCACCGGACATTAACATGGGACGGAAATCCGCCCGTCCCAACGGTTGGTTCGCTATGCTATCATACTGCCGGAACGGGTTTTTCGGGTCTCGCCGGCCCGTGTCCAGCCCGCAATTTACATACCAGCCGGAGGAATAACCAATGCCGGACTACACGCCCAACATGGTCCTGACCAGCGACAAGGAATACAAGGTAGTCGGGACTCGCCCGGTCCGCCACGACGGCGCCGATAAAGTCACCGGCATGGCCCGCTACAGCGCCGACCTGAACCTGCCCGGCATGCTCTACGGCAAGGTCCTGCGCAGCCCCCACGCCCACGCCCGCATCAAGTCCATCGACACCAGCCGCGCCGAGGCCGCGCCCGGCGTCCGCGCGGTTATCACCGGCGCCGACATTGTGGAACCCACCGGCCGCGCCTCCGACCTGGCCGAGGGCGCGATGGTCAACTTCAAGTTCCTGAGCAATAACATCATGGCCCAGGACAAGGCCCTTTACAAAGGCCACGCCATTGCCGCCGTCGCCGCGGTCAGCGCTCACGCCGCCGAGGAAGCCCTGGACCTGATCGACGTCGAATTCGAGGTGCTTCCGCCGGTGATGCACGCCCGCGATGCGATGGCTGACGACGCCACCCTGGTCCACGAGCGTCTCGCCGCGTTCCAAACGGCCGGCACGCGCGCCGGCGGCGTGTTGGATGACGACGATGCCACGCGGGGCACCAACACCGCCAACCACTTCGAGTTCCGAATGGGGGACCTCGACGCCGGTTTCGCCGACGCCGACATCGTCGTGGAACGCTGCGTCTCCACCTCCGCCGTGCACCAGGGCTACATCGAGCCCCACAGCGGCACCGCCATGTGGCACGACGACGGCAGCCTGACCATTTACTCCAGCAGTCAGGGCCACTTCACGGTCCGCGACCACACCGCCCGCTTGGTGGGCATTCCGGTATCCAAAGTCAAGGCAGTGCCCATGGAAATCGGCGGCGGTTTCGGCGCCAAGCTCGCGGTGTACATGGAGCCTCTGGCCGCGCTGCTGGCCCGCAAGGCGCACGCTCCGGTCAAGGTGTCCATGAACCGCACCGAGGTCTTCGAGGCCACCGGGCCGACTTCCGGCACGGAGATCTCCTGCCGGATCGGCGCCACCAACGACGGCAAGATCACCGCCGCCGAGGTGCACTTGATCTTCGAAGCCGGCGCCTTCCCCGGCTCCCCCGTCGCCGGCGCGGCCAACTGCGTGCTCGCCGCCTACGACATCCCCAACACCTGGATCGAGGGATACGACATCGTCGTCAACCGGCCCAAGACCGCGGCTTACCGTGCCCCCGGCTCCCCGGCCGCCGCCTACTGTGTCGAAGTCGCGCTCGACGAACTGGCCGAGAAACTGGGCGTCGACCCCATCGATCTTCGCCTTATCAACAGCGCCAAAGAGGGAACCCGACGCCCCACCGGCCCGTTGACGCCCAAGGTCGGCTACATCGAAACCCTGGAGGCCACCAAGGCCCACCCGCACTATGCCGCCCCCAAGGACGGCAAAAAGCGCGGCCGTGGCGTCGCCTCCGGCTTCTGGGGCAACAACACCGGCCCGTCCGCTGCGGTTGCCCTGGTCAATCCTGACGGAACCGTTACCCTGACCGAGGGCTCCCCAGACATCGGCGGCACCCGAGCCTCCGTGTCCCAGCAGTTGGCCGAGGTGCTTGGCATCGCCGTGGAGGACGTCAATCCCCAGATCGGCGACACCGACAGCATCGGTTTCACCTCCAACACTGGCGGCAGCAGCGTCACCTTTAAGACCGGTTTCGCCGCGTACACTGCCGCCCAGGACGTCAGGCAGCAGATGATTGCCCGCGCCGCCCGCATCTGGGAGGTCGAGCCGGACGATGTGCTCTATGAGGACGGCGTCCTCAAACACCGTGCCGACGACCAGTTGCAGATGACCTTCCAGCAACTCGCCGCGCGCCAGGTACCCACCGGCGGCCCAATTGTCGGCCGCGGCGGGGTCAACCCCGGCGGAGCCGGCCCGTGCATCGGCGTCCACATCGTCGATGTCGAGGTCGACGAGGACACCGGCAAGGTGGAAATCGTCCGTTACACCGCCATCCAGGACGCCGGCAAGGCGATCCACCCCTCCTACGTGGAGGGCCAGATCCAGGGCGGAGCCGTCCAGGGCATCGGTTGGGCCCTCAACGAGGAGTACTACACCAACGACCAGGGGCACATGGTCAACTCCAGCTTCCTGGACTATCGCATGCCCACCAGCCTCGACCTACCCATGATCGATACTTGCATAGTGGAGATCACCAATCCCAACCATCCATACGGCGTCCGCGGCGTCGGTGAGGTGCCCATCGTGCCTCCCATGGCCGCTATCGCCAACGCCATCCACGACGCTATTGGCGTCCGTCTGACCGTCCTTCCCATGAACCCGGGCAACGTACTGGAAGCCCTTTGGGAAAAGAACGGCTCGTAGACCGAGGGTGAATCAGGCGGGGACGGATGGCTAATCGTTCCCGCCACTGATCTCCGCTACTGACGCCAACCAAAAGGAGGTCGGAATGCCTGACGTTTGGATACCCGCGCCGATGCAACGCATTACCGGCGCTCCCGACCGTGTCCAGGTCGCCGGCGCCACTGTGCGCCAGGTCATCAACAACCTGGAGCAGCTCCACCCGGGCATCAAGGAACTCCTCTACGACGAAGAGCTGGATGACATAACGCCCGGTCTCGCCGTCATCGTCGATGGAGATGTCAGCCAGTTGGGATTGATGGAGCGCGTCAGCGAGGACACTGAGATGCACTTCCTCCCCGCCATCGGTGGGGGCTGAACCCTGAACTTGGGATTAACCAAAACGCCGGGGCAACCGACAGGTCGCCCCGGCGCCATATTCTCGGATTGCTGCCCGGTTACAGCAGGAACGGTGGCCCGATCCCGTCGTCGGGTCGTGGCTCAATGCGCTTGTTCACCAGGTCCACCTTGAACCCCAAATCCTGCAGCAGCTTGTAGCCCACCAGCGGTACTGCCGCCGGTACGGCGCCGTTGACGAAGCCAGTCCCTTCCAGCATGCCCACCGCAATGTAAACGGGAGTGCGACTGACGCTGCCGTCAGCTATCATCAGGGCGGCGCTGGCGTTGGGCACGGTATCCAATCCCAGAGCGTCAATGTCGGCCTGCGGGATGCCCACCCAGGTCGCGCCCGTATCTACCAGGAAGTCGAACTCCCGAGCTCCGTTCTGGCCGGTGATACTGCCTCTGGCGTAAGTCACGCCCATAATGCCTCTCCATTTCGTAAGTGCCGGCCGGCACCGCGATTATAGCACCGGGTGGGTCGCGCTATTCCGGGAACAAGGTCAGGACCGCCTCACCCCGGCTGTAGTCTTCCCCGGTAGTCGAACTGAACGCAGCGACGCCAATCCCTTCCCGCAATATCCGGTATTCTTCCGGTTCCAAATCCAGGTCGTCCATGTCTAGCCGAGCGACTATGGCCCGCACGTTAACGTAACCCAGGAACTGCCCGTCCGTCGTCAGGTGGGCGGTTGCCCGCCGGTATTCGGCATCGGATGATAAACTATCCCCCTCGCCGTTCTGCCGCTCCACGACGGCGGCCAGTGCGCTTTCAGTAGTGCCAATGGTGAGGTATTGGTCGTGCAGTACGTAGCCTGGCCGGTAACCGAATTGACCGCCCATCATCATTCCCAGCAGGCCCAGGTCAAAAACCGTGGCGTCATCGTCGGCCCCGACGTCAACTGAACTGGTCTCCAGACCGACGTCTCGCACCAGGTTGGCAACTTCGTCCATCGTGTCGTCTAACCCTGCTTTCCCGTCTTCCCGATAAGACAGCATTGCCACCGCGTCAATGGGATTGGCAGCCGGGTCATCCCTCACGGCGTCGAAATCAAAGTCGCGCACGGCCAGAATGGCCTGGCCGGACAGGTGGTTCAAGAAATCTGTCTCCAGGTCAATGCCGGTGAGGTCATCGACCAGCCAGAACCCCAGGTCCAACGCGTCCGCCAGCGTATCGTCGGGATTCAGTTCCGGCGCGTCGCCGCTGGCTGTTTCGTCCACGGCGTCGTTGATTTCGTCAATCAATTCGGGATAGGGGAGCAGTGCGGCCAGATCATACTCCCCCAGCGCAGTCCGCCAGTGGTCAACGTTGGGGTCGAAGGCGCCGGCCATAAAGCCCAGGGTATCGGCGGGCAGTAAATTGGCCGGGTCTTGCAGCTCGACCGTTTCCAAGCCGAAAGTGGACACGGTGGGCGATACCATCTGCACCGTCACCCCGCGCTCTACCCACCCGGCGGAGCCGGCCACCCAATCCGGCGCTTGTTCGGCAAAGGCCGCCGGACCGAACATGCCCGGCATCAGCGCGCCGGATTCGCCGCCCACGAAGTCGTCCAACAGCTCCAAACCCTGTTGGTAGTCCAGGTAAAACGAGGAGAAACGGCGTTCCGGCAAAGCCGCCCGTGCCGCCTGGAATCCGGGCGTGTCGGCCAATGATCCGCCGCCTTCGCCGTCAATGCGGGCCAGGATACTTTCCAACGTCTCCAGGTCAGTGGCGAATACCAGCCAGTCCCCGGTTACAGCGTAAGCCTGTAACGCATTCTCATCGACCCAGGTGTCATAACCGTCATGGGAGCCGGAGCGGAAATTCGCGCCTGTTTCTCTCTCCATAGACTCCAGCCATTTCGACAGAAATTCGGCGGCAGCGTCCTCGTCGCGCACTTCCACCGTGACCGCCGCAGACACACCCTCCCAGGTCTCCACGCCGTCGTCAAAGCCGATGCCGCCCTCCGAAAGCTTGACCTCAATTACGGCGGCGGCGATCTCCGGGCCAATCCACGGCATCACCTCCGTCTCAAAGTCGATCTCGGTACGGTATTCAAACTGGTCCCGCAATTCGTCGATGAGATCGGTAAAAGCGGGGTACTCGTTGAACTGCCCCCATATCTCCCGCATTTCCTCGAATTGGCCCCCGCCGGGTGTCAAGGTGACCCAGCCATAGGCCAGCGTGTCCGACGGGTAGTAGCGAGCCGAGTATTCCGGTTCTTTCGCGCCAACCATCAACGCCAGCAGTGGACCGGGAATGGGTATCAGTCCGCGCCACATGGCCAGTCCAACGACTATGACGGCGATGATCACTACGGCGGCAATGGCGCCGACTATCTTTATCAGCATTCGCAATTCCTTTTCACTGTATACGGTTGATTCATAGATAGCGTAACATGCTCGTTGATCCGGCCGTTGACAGCGGCCATCATCCCGGCTACATTGGCTGCGCGGTTCGCCCGCACATTAAAATTCGAAAACCGAACGCCGGGCGCTATTCAAACCCATGGGCTTAATTGGGAAGGCGGTGCAAATCCGCCGCGGTTGCGCCACTGTAAGCGGGGAGCCGGCTGACGATTTGCCACTGCCATTTGTCAAACACAGATGGCGGGAAGGCGTCAGTCCGACTTGGAGCCGCGAGCCAGGAGACCTGCCCGGTGTTGCCTCGGAACTCTGCTCTGCGCTCAACAGGGTCGTTCTGGTACGCGCTTTGGATAGGTTGACACCCTCCGGCGCGCACTCACTTCAGTGAAAACCTTCGACCCTGGTGGAGCTACTTCCCAGGGTTTTCTTCTTGCTTGAAAATCGATGACATCCTCAAACACAGGAATAACAATGACCGTCGTGGGCGTTGGCCCTGGCGATCCCGATATGCTCACCCTCAAGGGCCGCGAGACGATCGAGTGCGCTGACTTGGTGGTCGGCTTCAAGACCGTCCTGGATGTAGTCGCCGGCCGCACCGGTGGTGCTGAACTGCGTCCCATGGCCTACCGCGACCAGGAGGCCGTGCTCGACTATGCGCAAGAGCAGGCCCAGCAGGGCAAGAACTGCGTCGTCTGCGTGTGGGGCGATCTGAACGTCTCCGCCAAAGAGCTATTGAACCGCGTCCGGCGGCGGGCCGAGGTTGTCGAGCTAGTGCCGGGCGTCAGCAGCATCCAGTTCGCCTGTGCCCGTGCCGGCATATCCCTGGAAGAATCGCTGTTCCTGACTCTGCACCAGCGGTGGGACCGGGGCTCCGAACTTGGGGAATTGGTCGAGACCCTGAACCAGGGACGCCGCAACGTCATCCTGCTTCCGCGTCCCTTCGACTTCATGCCGCCGGCCATCGCCGCTGGCGCAATTACCGACGGGGCCGACCCCGACCATCCCGTCACTGTGTTCCAGCGTCTCACCCTGCCCGACGAACAACGTTGGGACGGTACCCTAGCCGAACTAGGCCGGATCACCGAGGAATTCAGCGATCTCTCCATCATGGTGTTCCCCCGGCCCACCGAGGAGCCGGACTGATACATGACCACCGAAACCCAGGCCGCGACCGGTTCCATAGTACTGGTCACCACCGCCGACACCGACATCCTCACCGCGGAGCGCGCCCTGGTCGGCATGCCTTGGGGCGACACGGTGGCAGTGCACGCTTTCAACCCGGTGGCCCTCGAAGGCGAATCGGAAGAGGCGGCGGCCTCTCACCGCGAACTGCTGGAAGCCGTCAACGACGCCTCCGTGGTCGTGCTGCGCCTGCTTGGAGGTCGGCGCGCCCTCGGCGACGCGTTCGATCCACTCTGGGAAATTTGCCTCCGCAACCGCACTCCGCTGATCGCATGCCCGGGCCACCAGGAATGGGACGACGATCTGGTCGCCGCGTGTACCGCTCCGGTCGCGGAGGTCGAAGCCGTATTTTCGTATCTTATGCGCGGCGGTGTCCTCAACTTTCGCAACCTCTTCCTCTTCCTCGCCGACACCTACCTCGGCGGTGATTTCGGCCACGAAGCGCCGGCGCCCATGCCCTGGCAGGGCATCTACCATCCCGAGATTCCCGAAGGTACTTCCGTTTCCGACTACCGCGCTGCCCGCTTTGCCCCGGATCGTCCGTCCGTGGGTGTCCTGTTCTACCGCGCCCACTGGATGAGCGGGAACCTCGCGTTTGTCGACGACCTGATCGCTCGACTGGAGGCACAGGACGTCAACGTCCTACCGGTGTTCTCCTACAGCCTCAAACATCAACCCGAGGATGACGAGGCCGACGGCGGCCACACCCTGACGGAATACATGGTTGACCCCGATGGCATCCCACGTGTGGACTGCATCGTCAACACCATGGGGTTGGCCATGAGCGACCTGGACCACCAGCAGGGCGGCACGGGTGCAACCGTCGCCACCGGCTGGTCCCAGGAACTCCTCGACAACCTTGACGTTCCCATTATCCAGGGCATCGTCAGCACCGGTAGCCGCTCTGAGTGGGAGGACAGTTCTCTGGGCCTGGGCCCCATCGACACGGCGATGAACGTCGCTTTCCCCGAGTTCGATGGCCGGATCATTACTGTGCCCATTTCGTTCAAGGAAGACACCGGCGCCGCTCCCGACACTCTGTCCGCCGGCCGCATGCAACGTTACGTTGCCCAGCCGGACCGCATGGACTATCTGGCGCGCTTGACGTCGCGGCACGCCGTTCTCCGCCGCAAAGCCAACGCGGACAAGCGTATCGCCATCATCCTCAGCAACTACCCAACCAAGGACGCGCGCATCGGTAACGCCGTGGGTCTGGACACGCCGGCTTCGGCCATCAACCTGCTCCACGCCCTGAAAAACGCCGGATACCGGGTGACGGACATCCCCGTCGACGGCGACGACCTGGTCCAACGCATCATCGAGCGTTGCAGCAACGACACCGACACCCTGACCGAGGAGCAACTCCGCCTCGCCGCCGGCCACGTCGAACGCCGGGATTACGCCCGGTGGTTCTCCGGTTTCCCGGAATCTGTGCGCACCGAATTGCTGGATGCCTGGGGCGAACCTCCGGGCCATGTGTACCGCACCGGAGACCGGCTCGCCATCGCCGGCGTTCCCATGGGCAACGTTTTCGTCGGCCTGCAGCCCCCGCGCGGCTTCGGTGAAAACCCGATCTCCGTTTATCACAACCCGGATCTCACGCCGACGCATCACTACATCGCCTATTACCGCTGGATCCGGGACGTGTTCCAGGCGGACGCCATGATCCACATCGGCAAGCACGGCACTCTGGAGTGGCTGCCGGGCAAGGGCGTTGGGCTGTCCCAGGCCTGCTACCCCGAGGTGGCGCTGGACGACATCCCCCTCTTCTATCCGTTCATCGTCAACAATCCCGGCGAAGGCACACAGGCCAAGCGCCGCACCCACGCGACCATCATCGATCACCTCATCCCGCCCATGACCACCGCTGACTCCTACGGCGATATCGCCAAGCTGGAGCAGCTCATGGACGAGCACTATCAGTGCCAGACCCTCGACCCGGCCAAGCTGCCCACGCTTGAAGCCCAGATCTGGGAGATGGTGCAGCAGGCCGAACTCCACCGCGACTTGGGCGTCGACGAGCAGCCGGATGACTTCGGCGAGTTCATGCTGGAAATCGACGGCTACCTCTGCGAGATCAAGGACGCCCAGATCAAGGATGGCCTGCATACTCTGGGTGAGCCGCCCACCGCGGAGCAGATGGTCGGTCTCCTCTGCGCTCTCACCCGCCTCGACAACGGAGCCGTGCCCAGCCTGCGCCGCTCCCTCGCGGAAGCCCTCGGATACGACTACTACGCCCTGCTCGAGGATCCGGCCGCGGCAGTCAATGGCGGCACTCCCTCTGCCTTGCACAGCGCGGATGCCGATGCGCCCATCCGCAATGCCGGCGACGTCATCGAGGCGCTGGAGTCCCTGTGCCGCCAGGCATACCAACGCCTGTGCGACGATGGTTTCGCGGCGCATCTGATCCCCGGTGTGGTAGCAGATGCGCTGGGCGGGCCCGACGCCCGCACGGAGAATGTGCTCAATTACGTGGGTCAGCACATCTACCCGTCCCTCCTTCGCACCACCGACGAGATTGACAACCTGTTGCGCGGATTGGAGGGTCGGTTCGTCCCACCGGGTCCTTCGGGCGCTCCCACCCGGGGCATGGTCAACGTCCTGCCCACCGGGCGAAACTTCTACTCGGTTGACCCTCGCGCCCTGCCGTCGCCCACCGCGTGGGACGTGGGCAAGTCCCTGGGCGACGCCTTGCTGCAGAAATACCTGGACGAGGAGGGTGGCTATCCCGAAATGGTCGGCGTCGTTGTTTGGGGCACCTCCGCCATGCGCACCCACGGCGATGACATTGCCCAGATCCTGTACCTCCTTGGCGTCAAACCCGTCTGGCAAGCCGAGAGTCGCCGCATCAGCAGCCTGGAAGTCATTCCCGTCTCCGAACTGGGCCGCCCCCGCATCGACGTTACCGTGCGCATCAGCGGGTTCTTCCGCGACGCCTTCCCCAACCTCATCTACCTGATCGACCAGGCCGTGGCCCTGGCCGCCGCGCAGGACGAGTCTCCGGAAGATAACTTCGTGGTCAAGCACGTGCGCGAGGATGCCGAGCGCCGCTCCGCTTCGCCGGAGGCGGACCCTACGGAAAGCGCCGGCGACTCTTCGCTCTTCCGCATCTTCGGCAGCAAACCCGGAGCCTATGGCGCCGGCATCCTCGGTGTCCTGGACGAGCGCAACTGGGAGACCGTTCACGACCTGGCCGAGGTTTACACCTCCTGGGGTGGCTATGCCTACTCCCGCCAGGACTTCGGCGTGACCGCCCGCAACGAGTTCCGCACCCGTTTCGGCCAGATCGTCATCGCCGCCAAGAACCAGGACAACCGCGAGCACGACGTGTTCGACAGCGACGACTACATGCAGTACCACGGCGGCATGATCGCCACCGTCCGCTCCCTGACCGGACGCAACCCTCGCCAGTTCTTCGGCGACAGCAGCGACCCGTCCCGCGCTCGCGTTCGTGATCTGCAGGACGAGGCGCGTCGCGTCTTCCGCAGCCGCGTCGTCAACCCCAAATGGATGCAGTCCATGCAGCGCCACGGCTACAAGGGCGCCTTCGAGCTGGCGGCCACGGTGGACTACATGTTCGGCTACGACGCGACCGCCCAGGTCATCGAGGACTGGATGTACGAGGACGTTACCGAAGAATACGTCCTGAACCCCGACATGCAGGAATTCTTCCGGCAGAGTAACCCCTGGGCCCTGCGCGGCATCGTGGAGCGCCTGTTGGAGGCGGTCCAGCGTGGCCTGTGGGAAAACCCGCCGCCGGAGATGTTGGATCAACTGCGCCAAATGTACCTTGAACTCGAGACTGACATTGAAGCCCGCCAGGAAAGTAATGCCAGGCAGGAAGCCGGCGCCCGTACCAGTCCCGCAACCGCTTGATGAGCAGGAGGACGCGGCCGATGGAAAATACGCTCGAATTGCTCAACGAACTCACCAGCGACCCCAAGATGATGTGGGTCGTGGGCGGCGGTTCCGTAGTCAGCGAAAACCACGCCCACGGCATCAAGACACCGGAAGTCCATAGCGGCTGGGCTACCATTGAGGCCGACAACTGGCACTTCCACCTCCAGTTGGAAAAGATCGACGGCATCCAGTTCGTGGAGGCCGCCAGCCACGGCGACCTCAAATCCTACTACGTGCGGTTTTCTCACCAATGGGACGAAACCCTGGTGCGCTGCTATTTCCCCAATCCCTACCTGGACGACAACGAAAAACGCACCGACTTGCAGCCGGATAAGCTCCGGGCTTTCGAGGAATCCCGCGATCGTTGGGTCGGCAAGGAGGACGACCTCATCTTCGTGGAGCGCTAATCAGCGCATTCGCCGATATTGTGCGACTGCCGGCATTGTGCTACCTGAAGCCAAGTACTAAAATGCCCCCGTGATGAGACTCAAAACGTCCATCCCAGCAAGAGGAGTGAAAACATGGGTATGATCAATCGGTTCCTGTCCACCACCGATACCGCCGCATGGGCCCCGTGGCTCGTCCTTGGCGCAATGGCCCTCTACATCGTCGGTTACGTTGATGGCGGAGTGCACGCCGCTTCCATAGGCGCCCCGGGCATCCTGACCACCGTTCACGAGTTCTTCCACCACGCCCGCCACGTTGCCTTCATGTGCCACTAGGCTCTGCGTTGGCCCGGCGTTGATGTGACGCTGGGCTACCCTTTTCTTCCGGCGGAAGCCGGAACGGATCGTCAAGTTTCGCCGCGCGAACGCTCTGCGGAGCGTCTGGAGGAGTGCGCCGCGAATTTGCCTGACTGGCTCGTCCGCGCATTTTGTCACCGTTGGCCGCTCGGCCATGCGAGCTGTTCAGTCAGATAGTCATCGGAGGTTTGTGATGACGCGCATTCTCCCCACCGCCCTGGTTATGGGCGTAATCGTAGGCCTGCTCGTCGCTGCCTACATGAACATCCTCAACGTGCCCGTCATGGAATGGGCCATTGCCCTCGAAGGCTGCGACATTGACCGCGCCGGCTGTGCGGAACAGTTGGCCAATCCTGAGGAAGAGGACCCGCTGCCTCTGGCTTTCCTGATAACCCTGGGGGGCCAGCGAATCGGGATGAGCGTTGGACTGGCCGTTATTGGCATTCTCTACGCCGCCGTCTTCGCCGGCTTGTACCACCTGATGCGCAACGCCACGCCGGGCTGGAACCCCTGGGCGTGGGCCGCAGTGGCCGGCCTGTTGGGTTTCTGGGGCGTGTCCATGTACACGCAGCTCAAGTTCCCCCTCAACCCGCCCGGCATCGGCGATGAGGGCACCTTGCTCGCCCGCCAGGGTTTCCAATTCCTCTTCATCGCGGTATCGACCATTTCCGTGTGCCTGGTCGTGTACGGCGTGGGTCTCGTCAACCGTAGTTCCGCCGGATCCGGACGATGGCTTCGCTACGCGGGTATTGGTCTAGCCTACGCGGTGGTGGCCCTGCTGCTCGCATTTGCCGTGCCCAGCGTCCGTGACGCTGCCCCGGACTGGCTCCCGCCGGAACTCACCATAATGTTCCGCACGTTCACCGCGGGCGGTCACTTCCTCCTCTGGATGGGGATCGCCTTTGCCACCATCGGCTACCGCTATTATCGCGAGCGCGACGTCCACGCCCATCCCCAGGCGGGTGGGACGGCTCCAGCGGCCGCTGGCTGATCTGCCGACGCCCTTGCGGTGACACCGTGACCCAGCCCGCCGCCGGCCGCGAGCCCAGGTTCCCCTTCACTGCCATCGTCGGCCAGACGCCGATGAAGCGCGCGCTGTTGCTCAATGCGATCAACCCCCGCATCGGCGGTGTGCTGGTCCGTGGCAAGAAGGGCACCGCCAAGAGCACCGCCGTGCGCTCGTTGGCCGCGCTGCTGCCCCAGGTTCCCGTGGTGCCCGGCTGTTCCTACAGTTGTCAGCCGGGCCTCCCCCAGGACGTGTGCCAGTGGTGTCAGCAGGCGGGAAGGTCCGGCAGTCCATCGGCTCGCCAGGTACGCATCGTCGACTTGCCGGTGGGCGCCACTGAGGACCGCCTGGTCGGCTCACTGGACATTGAGCAGGCCATCAAGTCCGGCGAGAAGAACTTCGAGCCGGGCCTCATCGCCTCCGCACACCGGGGCATCCTGTACATCGACGAGGTCAACCTCCTCAACGACCACCTGGTGGATGTTCTGTTGGACGCCGCCGCCATGGGCCGTAACTATGTGGAGCGGGAAGGCATCTCGGTCAGCCACGCTGCTGAGTTCATGCTGGTGGGCACCATGAACCCGGAGGAGGGCGACCTCCGGCCGCAACTCCTTGACCGCTTCGGTCTCGCCGTGGAGGTGGACGGCGTGTTCCAACCCGCTGAACGCCGAGAGGTCGTGCGCCGCCGCATGTCATTCGAGTCCAGCCCCTTCGAGTTCATGGACGATTGGGCCGAGGCCGAGCAGGCGGAACGCCAGCGTCTCCTGAGTAGCCAACGGCTTCTCGCTGACGTGGTCGTCCCTGATGAAATCCTCGAGCTCATCACGGACATCTGCGCCGAGTATCAGGTGGATGGCCTGCGCGGCGACATTGTCATGTACAAGACCGCCAGCACCATCGCAGCCTACGAAGGTCGCACTGTCGTTGACGTTGAAGACGTCCGCGAGGCCGCTCTGATGGCCCTCCTCCACCGTCAGCGTCGACAACCCTTCCAGCAGCCCCACCTGGTCACCGAGCAGTTGGACAACATGCTCGAGGATTTCCAGAACCAGCAGCGTGACCGCGAACCGTCCGCCGACGACAATTCGATCAACGACGACCCCGGGGACGCCGATAGCGATAGAGAGCCCGATCCTCCGGAAGACCAGCCTGAAGACCCTGCCGACGCTGCACTCGGTGACGAGTGGTTCGAGGTTGGCGACCCATACGCCGTCCAGAACCTCCAGGTCCAACCACCAGACCGGCGCGCTCGCCGTTCTTCGGGCCGCCGCGCCAGCACCGTAAGCGGTACCTCGGCCGGCCGATACGTAGGAGCACAAGTGCCGAATGGTGCTGCATCCGACTTGGCGCTCGACGCCACCCTGCGGGCTGCCGCTCCCCATCAACAGTCCCGCCGTCAAACCCCGGACGCCGACTCGGCCGCGCTGCTCATCGAACCCTGGGATGTTCGTGAGAAAGTCCGGGAGACTCATACCGGATCACTGATCCTATTCGTCGTCGACGCCAGTGGTTCCATGGGAGCGCAGCGTCGCATGGTCGCCGTCAAAGGCGCAATCATGTCACTCTTGCTCGACGCGTACCAGCGTCGTGATCGGGTAGGCCTGATCGCCTTCCGGGGCACGGGCGCCGAGGTGTTGCTCCCGCCTACCGGCAGCGTCGAAATGGCTCAGTGGTGCCTCCAGGAGATGCCCACCGGCGGACGCACCCCGCTGGCCCGCGCGCTCTACCTCGCCATGGAAACCCTGGAAACCGAACGGCTGAAAGACCGGGACGTATTGCCGCTGCTGGTCTTGTTATCCGACGGCCGTGCCAACGTCACCCTCGCCGGTGATCAGTCCTCCAACGTCCTCACCCTTCCCGACGAAGTTCGTCAACTGGGCGAGACCGTCGTCGCCGCCAAAATCCCGGCTGTGGTCGTCGACACTGAGCAGGACTTCATCAAGCTTGAGCTCGCCAAGAACATCGCCGACGCCATGTCCGCACGTTACATCAAGCTCGACGACCTGGCCGCCCAGAGCCTGGCCGACGCCGTCCGCCGCGAATTGCCCGGCGAACGGCCGGTAGAAGACCTGACGCCGGCCTGAGCAGCGCCCTCGCCACGGGCCAACCCGGTCGTTGCAGATCACCGGGCCAGGTGAACCGTCATTCCTGCCCGAGCAGGAATCCGGCAGTCCGGTGACGGATGTTCTCCGCCGAATCTGTCCGGCAGTGATAACATGATTCCATTCTGATACGCACAGCGAGGTCCCGATATGCCACGCACCCTCCCCTACGCCGATATGGACAAGATCCTGTCCCTCTCCAAGCGACGGGGTTTCGTTTTCCAGTCCAGCGAGGTGTACGGCGGCCTCGGATCCACCTGGGACTACGGCCCCCTGGGGGTTGAGCTCAAGCGCAACGTCAAGGAGGCGTGGTGGCGATCCGTTGTGTCGGAACGTGACGACGTGGTTGGGCTGGACGCCGCCATCCTGATGCATCCCCGGGTCTGGGAGGCCAGCGGCCACGTGGAGAACTTCAGCGACCCCCTGGTCGAGTGTCGACAGTGCCACCGTCGCTTGCGCCAGGACCAGCTGGAAACCGACAACTGCCCGGAGCCGAAGTGCAGCCGTGACTTCACCGAGCCCCGCCGTTTCAACCTGATGTTCCGCACCTTCATGGGCCCCGTCGAGGACAGCAGCAACGAGGTGTTCCTGCGACCGGAGACCGCCCAGGGCATCTTCGTCAACTTCCAAAACGTCCAGACCGCCACCCGCAAGAAGCTGCCCTTCGGCATCGCCCAGATCGGCAAGGCCTTCCGCAACGAAATCACTCCGGGCAACTTCACCTTCCGCACCCGCGAATTTGAGCAGATGGAAATCGAGTTCTTCGTCAAGCCCGGCACCGACGACGAATGGTTGCAGCAATGGGTGCAGGCGCGTTTCGACTGGTATGTCAGCCACGGCATCCGCGCGGGCAACCTTCGCCTCCGCGAGCACGCCGGCGACGAACTCGCCCATTACGCCAAGGCCACCTATGACATCGAGTACCGCTTCCCCTGGGGCTGGGGCGAGCTGGAAGGCATCGCCAATCGCACCGACTTCGACCTCGGCCGCCACAAGGAATTCAGTGGTGAGGACCTGACCTACTTCGACGACGAGATCCACGAGCGTTACCTGCCCTACGTTATCGAACCCTCCGGCGGCGTGGACCGAGCCACCCTGGCGTTCTGGCTCGACAGCTACGACGAGGAGCCGGACGGCAACGACACCCGCACCGTCCTGCACTTCCACCGCGCCTTGGCTCCGGTGACTGTCGCCGTCCTTCCCCTCAGCCGCAACGCCCGTCTGGCTCCCACCGCCCGTGGCGTTTACGATCTGGTGCGCCGTCGGTTCCGCTGCCAGTTCGACGACGCCCAGAGCATCGGCCGCCGCTACCGCCGCCAGGACGAGATCGGCACCCCCTACTGTGTCACCGTCGACTTCGACACGCTGGATGACCACGCGGTGACCATCCGTGACCGCGACACCATGACCCAGCAGCGCATCCCCATCGCCCGTCTCCTGGACGTCCTCCAGGACCGCTACGACCACGGCTGGTGATGACCATGCCTCCTCGAACTCGGCGCGAAACCCCGGCTCGTCGGAACGCCCGCATCCGCAAGCACCTGGAGCAGGCTCGGGACTACTGGTCCAAATGGCCCACCCACCTTGCGGATGGTGATCTGTGCCAGGCCGGCGAAAAGGGATGGGGCACCGTTGCTCAACTCACCAAGGCCGTGGCGACTCTGCGCGGCTGGCAGCACTACGATCACGTGGCCATCCAGGAAGCGCTGACCGAGTTGTCAGACGAAATGCCCGATCGCATGACTGAGATAGGACGGGGTCTGGCTGCCGCAGAGAGGTTGCACGGGAATTTCTATGAGGTTTACATGACGGCCGCGCTGACCGACTTCGCTCTGACCGAAGTCCGACCCCTTCTGGACATCCTTTGGGAACTGCTGCCCGAGGAATACACGGGCGGTATCTCTTTCGCAGATTGGGTGGCGTCGGCATGACCCTCCGCGCAACGTTTACAACCTGACCATGCCGTCCTCCATCGTCGCCCAAATGCTACGCTCCGGCCTCTACACCGCCGTGATCGGCCGGAGTGTGCGCTTCTACCAGTCCACCGGCTCGACCATGGACGACGTTGCAGAGTGGGCTCGCACCGGTGCCGGAGAAGGGGCGGTCGTCGTTGCGGAGACGCAGAGTGCCAGCCGTGGACGCATGGGCCGGCGCTGGGTATCTGACGAAGGCAACCTCTACTTCTCTGTTCTCTTCCGGCCGGAACCTGATGCCTTGCCCTTGCTCAGTCCCTTGGCCGGCGTCGCCGTGGCCCGTTCCATTCGCCAGGTTGCCGGACTCCATCCGTCCATCAAGTGGCCCAACGACGTCATGATCGATGGCCGCAAGGTCGCCGGCATCCTCGCCGAGAGCGCGCTGTCAGGCTCGCAGGTACAGCACGCCATCGTGGGTATCGGCATAAACGTCGCCCTGGACGTGTCCTCCGACCCGGAAATAGCGGCCACCGCCACCAGCCTGAACCGCGCTGCCGAAGCCGAAATCAACCGCGCCGAACTTCTCCGTCGCATCCTCCAGCACATGGACGCCCTGTACCTGGACATTCGGCGCGGGCGGTCGCCCATTCCCGAGTGGCGCCGCTGGCTGGATACCCTGGGCCAGCGCGTGATCGTCACCCACTACGGCGCTGCGGATACGGGCCTCGCCGAGGACATCGACGAGCAGGGCAACCTCCTGCTCCGCACTGAGGCCGGGGAATTGTTGACCCTTACCGCCGGAGACATTACCCTCCGTCCAGCCGAAGGAGCGACCGTACGCAATGCTTGAAAACCTGTACCTCGATGGCAAGGTCGTCGTCATCACCGGCGGCGGTACCGGTTTGGGGCTGGAGATGGTGCGCGCCCTTACCCGCTCTGGCGCCAACCTGGCCATCGCTGGTCGCCGCCCCGGTCCCATCGAGGCCGCCCGCGATGAGGTAATCGCCGCCGGTCAGGATGCCATCGCAGTTCCCACCGATGTGTCCAAGTCGTCCGATGCCGATGCGCTGATCGCCGCCACGATGTCCCATTTCGGCCGCGTCGACGTGCTCATCAACAACGCCGCCATGGTCGCCGACAACGTCCTCAAACCCATCTGGGAGATCACCGACGACGACTGGGATTCGGCCATGTCGGTCAACCTTTCCGGCGCTTTCTACTGCGCCCGCGCCGCCGCCAAACCCATGGCCGACGCCGGCAAGGGCAAGATAATCAATGTGGCATCCGGTTTCGGCCTCCGCGGCGGCCGTGACATCTATATGTACTGCACCTCCAAGGGCGGCGTAATCCAGTTGACCCGCGTCCTGTCATTCAGCCTGGCCCGCTACGGCATTACCGCCAACAGCATCGTGCCTGGCTTCATCCCAACCATCGACCCCGGCGCCGAGATCAATCGCACCCTGCCCCAGTCCGGAGATTTCCTGCCCACCGGCAAGCTCGGCAAGCCGGAGGACCTGGGTCCCATCGCCGTGTTCCTGGCCTCCGATGCCTCCGACTACATGACCGGCGAGATGTTCATCCTCGACGGCGCCGGCCTCGCCGCCGGCATCACGCCCACCGGCCATGCTCCAGTTGCGGCGCTGGAACCGTAACCCGTCGTCTCCATTTGAAAGCCATCACCCATCCGTCATTGCGAGGAGCGTAGCGACGTGGCAATCTCGTCCCAAGCCCGTCTCCCGTCGGAGTTCAGCCTGTCCGGCCAAACCGCCATCGTCGCCTCGTCCGGCGGCGATGAATCGCCTTTCCTGGCCGCGGCCCTGGCCGAGGCCGGCGCTTCGGTTTTCGCCGTGGCTCGCCACGCTGCGGCCGCCGATGCCATCACGGCCGCTGTGACCGCCGTCTCCGGCCGTGATACCGGCCGCCACGTAGGCCGTTGGGACACGCCGGATGGAGCCTCGTCAGCTGTCCATGCCTTCTCCGCCTTACATCCCCGGGTCGACATCCTGGTCAACGACACCCGAAGTTTCTTCGCCAAACCTGCCGCCGAAATCGACCTCGCCGAGTGGGACGAGCTTCACGCCCGCAACGTCCGCGCCACCTTCATGCTCAGCCAAGTCGTTGGACAGCGTATGCTGGAGCAGCAGTACGGTCGCATCGTCAACGTAATCTCCAACCTGGCCGAACGCGCGGTCATCAACTGCTCCGCGTACAGCGCGACCCAGGCGGCCGTCCTGTCCCTCACCCGCTCCTTGGCCGTCGAGTGGGGCCGTAGCGAGATCCGAGTCAACGCCGTCGGATCCGGCTGGTCAACCGCCGAGGACATCCCCCTTGAGACCCAGCGCGAGGAACTCCTGGTTCGCTACACCCCCATGCGCCGCAAGGGCCATCCCCGCGACCTCGCCGCCATGCTCGTCTACCTCTGCTCCCCCCACTGCGACTACCCCTCTGGCCAACCCGTCTATATCGACGGCGGGTTGAACGCGCATCCGTGATTTCGTTCCTTATCAGACCCGAGGAGCACGAAATGTCCATGCCAAACTTTGTGCGGCCACAGGTGTTCTCTTTGAAGAATCATCCAGTCATCAATGAACGATGGCTGCATCATCGTTTGCACGAAGAGCCTTCTTTGCTTGGATTGGGAGACGTGCAAGCGATCGGATCTGAACGTAAACAACCAACTGGAGGCCGGCTTGATCTATTGCTTAGAGACCCGGAAAGCCTTGCTAGGTACGAGGTTGAGATCCAACTCGGTGCCACGGACGAAAGCCACTTAGTGAGGACCCTTGAGTATTGGGACATTGAGCGCCGTCGATATCCCCAATACGAGCACACTGCGGTCATCGTCGCCGAGGAAATTACAGGCCGATTCCTCAACGTGATCTCCTTGTTCAACGGGCATATCCCACTGATGGCGATACAGCTCAAGGGAATCCAAATCGATGACGCGTTTACTTTAGTTGCGACAAAAGTTTTGGATGTGTTGTCTTTAGGCACCGACGAAGAAGACGAAGGTGAAGTGTTCGATCGGGATTCTTGGGAGCGCAATACGTCGGCGGCTTCTCTGGTCCTGGTTGATCGTATGATAAGAATGATTCACGACGAGGTGCCGGGGATCGGACCAAAGTTCAACAAACATTACATCGGCCTGGCAATGCCAGGTAGTTCTGCCCAGAACTTCGTGACGTTCGTGCCGCGAAAAGCGCACGTGGTCGCGCAGTTCAAAATCGCGCAAGATGAAAATTTGTCGTCGCGCTTGAGTGCCAGCAATCTCAACTTGCTGGCATACGATAAGCAATGGCACTATTACCGTGTCAGGATTAGCGAGTCTGATCTGGAAGACAGTGACCGTAAGGAATTCATCGCTGAGTTAATCAAGACGGCTCACGCTTCATACTCGGCCAAATATTGAACGGCTGGCCAGTGCTTTGACCCCGAATAGTTTGTAAGCATAGATTCAGTTGTATCGCAGAACGAGCGCAACGATCTGATCGCGAAGTCCACCCAGGCTTCCGTCTGGCGTAACGCTCCCCTGGCCAATTCCGCCTGCGCAGGTGCTACAATAATCCCCGATGATTTCCGCCGCTCTTCCCGTACGTCCTAACCCGGTGCGCCGCCTGCCCGGCATGCGTGATTTCGACGCCGGCGCACGCCAACGCAAGCATGACGTGGAGCGCCGCCTTGCCGATTTCATCGGCCGCTTCGGCTACTCTGCGCTGGAAGTCCCGGTGCTGGAGACCACCGAGCTTTTCCTGCGCAAATCCGGCGGCGACCTGGCCTCCCAGATGTACTCCTTTGTTGATCCCGGCTCCAACGCGGTCAGTCTGCGGCCCGAGTTCACGTCCGCGATCATGCGGCATTACCTGGAGATCAATGGGAACAGCGACGAGCCTCCCTTAGTTCGCTGGCAATACTGCGGCCCGGTCTTCCGGTACGATACCGGCAGTGCCGCCGACACCGGTCAGTTCACCCAGGTCGGCGCCGAGCTGGTCGGGTCCAACAACATCCTCGCCGACGCCGAACTCGTGACATTGGCTGCCGGGATTCCCGACCATTTGGGGATCCCCGATTATCGCATCCGCCTGGCCGACCTCGACGTTCTGGACAGCGTGCTGGACACCGTCGGACTTTCCGACCGCGCCCGTGAGTTCATCGTGGCCAACATGAACCGCATCGGCGAGGGACGCGACAGCCTGGCATCCACCCTGCAGCGTGCCGCCGAGTTACACGTCGTCTCAGGAATTGGCCTGCCCGAGGAGGAGAAGCACCTGGCAGTCGCAGTCAACGGGCTTCCCGACGGCGCGGCCCGCTCCGTGCTGACCGGTTTCATGCGCTGGAACACTTCTGCCGATATGCCCCTGGGTCGTCGTTCGCCCGACGAAATCGTCGACCGCCTCCTGCGCAAGTTGCGCGGCGGCGACGCCTCTGACGCCGTCGAACGTGGGCTCGCTCTGGCCGGCCAACTTGCCGGCGTCAAGGGCGATCCCTCCAGCGCGCTTTCCCAGGCGCAATCCATCGTCGCCGCGGCCGGGGCGGACACCCAGGCCATCGACCGGCTCATCGAATTTACAGCCCTCATCAGCGGGGACCCAGCGGTGTCTGGGCGATTGGAAATCGATTTCTCGCTGGCTCGCGGTATCGCCTACTACAACGGCATTATTTTCGACCTCGTTCGAGGCGACGACGATGCTTCACTGGGCGGCGGCGGACGGTACGACGCTTTGGCTCGCGCCCTCGGCTGCGCGACTGCCGTGCCTGCCCTGGGCTTCGCGTGCACGCTGGAAGCGCTGCTTGTCGCGATGCCTGAAGCTGATCAGAAGCATCCTGACCACGGCGCGGTCTTTGTTTCTCCCCTTGCTGAAGACTCCAACGCCGCCGCCTTGCGCGCCGCCGCCGACATCCGCGACCGGGGCGACATCGCCGTTCTGGACGTGGGTGGAAACAGCGTCGCGACCGATTTTGCGCGGACAGTTACGGTGTAAACACGGAGCACCGCCTTGAGACTCGTCATACCAAGCGACGGCGAATTGGGTGAACCCACGATGAGGTTCCTGGCCTCCTGTGGTGTCAAGGTGAACCGGCCCAACTCCCGCCGGTATACCGGATCCATCCCGTCTCTGCCCGGCATCGACGTGCTTTTCCAGCGCACCGCCGACATCACCACCAAGGTGGAGGAGGGCAGCGCAGAGATGGGCATCACCGGCCTGGACCGGCTGATGGAATATCGCCACGGCGACGACGCGGTGATCCCCGTCATGGAGGATCTGGGCTTTGGCGGATGCGACTATGTGCTGGCGGTGCCCGACTCCTGGCTTGACGTAACATCCATCGACGACCTGGCCGATCTGGCCCTGGACTTCCACGAGCGCGGCCAACAACTCCGAATCGCCACCAAGTACCCGCGATTGCTGCGCCGCTACTTGTTCGAGCGCGGAATTAACTACTTCACCCTGGTGCCCGCCAGCGGCACCCTGGAAGCCGCGCCCATCGCCGGATACGCCGACCTCATCGCCGACCTGTCGGCCACCGGAACCACGCTCCGTGAGAACCGGCTGAAGACCCTCGACGGCGGCACGATCCTCTCCTCTCAGGCCTGCCTCATCGCCAACCCATCCGCGCTGACCGGCTGCCCCGCCGACCTCGAACTCGCCCGCTCCTTCACCGAGATGCTGGAGGCCCACCTCCGCGCCGACCCGTACTACCGCATCACCGCCAACGTCCAGGGCCGTTCGGCCGAGGACGTGAGCGCCATGATTCTCGCGCGCCCCGAAATCGCGGGTATCCAGGGCCCCACCGTCGCCCGCGTATTCAGCGTTGAGGAAGAAGACTGGTACGCCGTCTCCCTGTTAATCCGCAAGAACCGCCTGTTAGACGCCGTGACCCACCTGCGCGAGTGCGGCGGGGTCGATATCGCCGCCGCCCAACTGTCTTACCTGTTCAAGGGCGAATCCCAGGCATTCGCCGGTTTCATGGACCGAATCGCTTCGCTCAACGGGCAGGATGTCGACCATGCCTAACCTCCCCATGCACATCTACGTGTGCCAGCAAGTGGCCATTGATCTGGATTGGGGCTACGTCCACGACCATTCCGGTGCTGCGTACCTGGGGTCGACTGCCCCGGATATCCGCGCTATGACCAAGTGGGACCGAGCCCGCACCCACTTCTCCGACCTATCGGTCAGCCACGTCGGCTCCAGCGTCGAAAAAATGTTTGCGCTGCACCCGCACCTGGCCGGCTCCGACAATGGCTTGTCGCCCCAGACCAGGTCCTTCCTTTTGGGCTACGTGAGCCATCTGGTGGCCGACGAGATGTGGATCACCACCATGTTCCGCCCTCACTTCTCGCCCGATAGCCGTGTCACTGACACTGAAATCGAGTCGCACATCTGGGACCGTGCGCTCCAACTGGATATGGACCGTGTCGTCCTGGACGAAAACGCCCGCCTCGTCGCCGAGAATGACGCCATCGCCGCGATCGACCAGATGCCGGCCCTGCAATTCCTTGAGGAAGAGCTGATCGACGAATGGCGCGGCTGGGTGGCGCGGCTGCTCGGTTGGGATTTCACCTGGGAACGCCTCAAGCGCGCCCTCAACCGCATGTATCGCGAAAACGACGAGGTGCAGCAGGTTGTAGACGGATTCCTGGAAAACATGCCCCAGAGCCTGGAGCGCGTGTACGAACGGATCCCCCACGAATACATCGAAACCTACCGACAGCGGGTTATCGACGAAACCAAGGCCCAAGCCCGGGAGTTTCTCAGTGCGACTTAAGATGGTGCGCGGGTTGTCCGCCGCCGAATCGGTTTTGACCCGTATCGACCCCCTGGATCTGTCGTCCCTTCCCGAGCCTGTCCTGCAGCGCACTCGCGATCTGTTCGGCGCGGACGCGACACCGGAGTCGTCCGTATTGCAGATGCTCCGCGAGGTCCGCGCGGATGGCGACACCGCCGTTCGTCGTTACGCTGGCCTCCTAGATGGTGCCCATCTGGAAACCCTGGAAGTGCCCGAATCCGATCTTGACGCCGCCTGGGACACGACCCCCGCCGACCTCAAGCGGGCTCTGGAATTGGCCGCCCGTCGTATCACCGAATTCCACGAGGCCACCTTGCCCCGTGACTGGGTGGACTTGGGTGGCGGCTTGGGCGAACTGGTGCGACCGCTGGAGCGGGTCGGCTTGTACGCCCCCGGCGGCACTGCGGCCTATCCATCCACCGTCCTGATGACCGCCATACCGGCGCGCGTCGCCGGGGTCAGCGAGGTAGTGCTGGCTACGCCCCGCCGTGGCCAGGAACCGTTGAACGCCACCGTCCTCGCCGCTGCCCGCATCGCCGGCGTGGATGCGGTCTACCAGGTCGGCGGCGTTCCCGCCATCGGCGCGCTGGCCTACGGCACTGAGTCCATCCGCAAGGTCGATAAGATCTGCGGCCCCGGCAACGTCTTCGTGGCCTATGCCAAGCGCATGGTCCAGGGCCAGGTGGACATCGACGGCGTGTTCGGCCCCACCGAGACCATCCTCCTGGCCGACGCAACCGCCAATCCGGTGTTCTGCGCCGCCGATCTTATCGCCCAGGCCGAGCACGACCCTATGGCCTCGGCCATACTTGTCACCGACTCCCAACCCCTGATTGACGCGGTGGAAGCTGAGTTGGACTCGCAAATCGCCGATAACCCCCGCGCCGAAACCATTCGCCAATCGCTGGAACGGCAGGGCTGCGTCGTGGCGGTGGACGACTTCGACGAGGCCATCGCCGTCGCCAACCACATCGCGCCCGAGCACCTCTGCCTCATGGTGGCCGACCCATGGGCCTGGGCTGGACAGGTGCGCAATGCTGGTGGCCTCTTCCTCGGCGAGTTCTCGCCCGAGGTGATGGGCGATTACATCGCCGGCCCGTCCCACGTGATGCCCACCGGCGGCACGGCGCGGTTCAGTTCGGCCTTGAGTGTCCACCACTTCCTGCGCACCATGCCGGTGGTCGGCCTCAGCCCCCAGCGGTTTACGGACCTGGGTGCCGCTGCCGTCCGTATCGCCGAGGCCGAGGGTCTGCCGGGCCACGCCGGCGCAGTGCAAGCCCGCCTCGACCACATCGCCGCCACGCAAACCCGCTAACACACTTGGATCGTTCGCTCATGCCTGACATCGAAGAACTGTTGCTCCCCCACATCAGTCGCTTGAAGACCTACCAGGGCGTGTCCCCTAGCGAAACGCTGGCCGAAGAAGCCGGCATCCCCTTGGAGCAGGTCATCCGGCTCAACGGTAACGAGAACCCCTACGGCCCATCGCCGCAGGTGGCCGAGGCGTTGGGCGGTTTTCGCGACTACAACCATTACCCCGACCCGGCCCAGCGTCGCCTCCGTGCCGCCCTGTCCGACTACCTCGGCGTCTCCGAGGACAACATCGTGGCCGGCAATGGCAGCGACGAGATCATCGACCTCCTCATGCGGATGTTCCTTGCTCCCGGCGACGAGATCATCATCCCCGTTCCGACCTTTGGCATGTACTCCTTCTCCGCCGACGTGGCTGGAGCCGAAGCTGTATCGGTCCCGCGCGACCAGAACTTCGACATCGACATTGAGGCGATCCAGGGCGCGATAACTCCACGTACCAAGGCGATCTTCTTTCCCACGCCCAACAACCCCACGGGCAACGTGGTCACCGAAGCGCAGGCCCGCGCATTGCTCGACACTGGCCTGCTGGTGGTTTCTGATGAGGCCTACTACGACTTCTGCGGTCAGACGCTGATGCCGCTGCTGTCCGAGTACCGGAACCTCGTCGTCCTCCGGACTTTCAGCAAGTGGGCCGGCCTGGCCGGCCTCCGTATCGGCGCCGGCGCTATGGATGCCGAGCTGGCCGCCACAATGATGGGCATGAAGCCTCCGTACAATGTAAATCTCGCTGCCGAAATCGCGTTGCTGGCCTCCCTTTCCGACACCGCTCACCTTCTGGACCGCGTGGACGCCATTGTCAAGGAACGCGGTCGCATGTACCGCCTGCTGTGCGAAATTCCCGGCATCACCGTCTGGCCCTCCCAGGCGAACTTCATCCTCTGCAAGATGCCTGACGGGCGCGGTCTGGAAGTGTATGAAGCCATGTGCCGCCGCGGCGTTTTCCTCCGCTACTTCGACAACGAACTGCTGCGCGATTACATCCGCTCCAGCGTCGGCAAACCCGAGGAAACCGACGCGGTGGTCTCCGGATTCCGCGCTGTCCTCGGGGTGGACTAGCATGGCGATGTCCGACCCATTGCAGCGCACCGCCTCCCTGGAGCGATTCACCGCAGAAACCAGCATCTCCATCTCCGTGGACCTGGACGGGCAGGGCCGTTACGAGGTTGACACCGGCAACGGCTTCCTCGATCACATGGTCAGCCAGATCGCCCGCCACGGACTGTTCGACATCACCCTGAAAGCCCAGGGCGACACCCACGTCGGGTGGCATCACCTCGTCGAGGACACCGCCATCATGCTGGGCCGCGCCTTCGGCCAGGCCCTGGGCGAGCCGCGCGGCATCCGTCGCATGGGACACTCCATCGTCCCGCTCGATGAGACGCTGGTGATGGTGGCCGTCGACTGGAGCGGCCGCCCCTACGTTGCCGTTGACACCACCCTCAACGACAGCATGGTCGAAACCCTCTCCGGTGACCTGGTCGCCCATTTCCTCGAGTCATTCGCCATCGAGGCCCGCATCAACCTGCACGCCCGGGTGCTGGCCGGCGTCAGTCCCCATCACAAAGCGGAA
Source organism: Dehalococcoidia bacterium (assembly GCA_022827095.1). Classification (GTDB taxonomy): domain Bacteria; phylum Chloroflexota; class Dehalococcoidia; order Lucifugimonadales; family UBA3495; genus Bin87. The sequence goes on along the minus strand of JAJDTP010000021.1, from coordinate 305,070 downwards.
GCGCTGTGCAAGGCCTTGGCCCGCGCCCTCCGCGACGCCGTCGAGCCCGACCCCCGCGCCGCCGGCCAGGTGCCCAGTACTAAAGGCACACTGGACGCCTGACTTCGCCAGAGCGGATGCTTTGAGGACATCGTGGCGGGCGGCCGCTGTCCCCGGTTGCCGTGCGAAAGATCGTCCGGCTGCTAACTCGTACTCGGTTTTGCTGGAACTGTCATTGCGAGCGAAGCGCGGCAATCTCGTTAGGACAACGCACTCGGCGGTGGGAACGAGATCGCCACGTCGCTGCGCTCCTCGCGATGACCAACCGGGTACGCGTGAGCGTCCGGCTGCTATTCGGCCCTCTATTCACGTATAATGAGAATTGTCGAAGCTCAACGATTAAGCTTCGACCGGAGGGCGCTATGACTATCATTCACAGCGGAGTTAATCAGTTCAACCGGGTCCTGGTGAACGTACTGGACAAGCCTTTTGTAGCCCGCGTATTGTCCCCGTTCCAGCCCATCGCCAACACGCTCACCAGCCGTTACCTCAACTACGCGATGCCCGGTGATTGTCCTCCTGCCTCCTCGCCCGTGGCCTATACCATCATTGACGCCGAGGGCAATACCAGGTGGAGCGGAGATACCGCTGAACTCAACGAAAACCCCGAGCACAGGCACCGCAACATCCGCTGAGTTGCCATTACTTGGACAAGAAAGAGCCCTCCCCACGTCCGGGGAGGGCTTTTGCATGTGACCAGGTGGTGTGACCTAAGCGCCGCGCACCGGTCGCCCCCGCCGCGCCAGGAAGTCGGGGAACGCTTCTTCCGCCAGGGTCCCCCGCAGCACGTTGGTGGTGAAATCCTTCTCGTTCATCCACTGCTGCTCCAGGCTCTCGCCCTTGTGCTGCAGCAGCAAACGCTTGATACCAACCACCGAGGGCGTGTCGTTGGTGGCGATCTCTGTGGCCACTTCCATCGTCTTCTGTCGCAACCGGTAGGTCGGCACCAGGTGGTTGAGCAGCCCAATACGGTAGGCCTCTTCCGCTTCCACGATCCTGGCCGTGAACAGCAGTTCCTTCGCCTGCGGCCAGCCCACCTGGTTGGTGAGCGTCCACGTTGAGTTGATCCGGCCGTATGCCGCCGCCAGGAACCGGAACCGGGCGGCGTCCGATCCGATGCGGATGTCCAGCGATGAGGACAGTACCGCGCCGCCGCCGTAGGCCAGCCCGTTGATCATTCCGATTACCGGCTTGTCCGAGGCGCTGACTTCGTAGCCACCCCGTTGTCGCCGCGTGGCGCGTTCGTCCATGCCATCCCGGGTCAGCGTGCCCGCATTGAGCGCAGCCTGGTCCTCCCGTTGCTCGTGGATATCGCCGCCCGCCGTGAACGCCGGTACTCGCGGATGCGTGTCTGTGCCAGTGATCACGATGCACCCGATCTCCGGATCCTCGTTGGCGCACCGCACGGCGTCGTGCAGCTCTTCCGTCAACTGCCGGTTCATGGCGTTCAGCACTTCCGGCCGGTTCATCGTCAAAAACGCCACGTGCCCCACCACCTCGCGGCGCCGGTCGCCGCTGCCTTCCCACTTTGAGACACGTTCTTTGTCGGACAGAATGTACTGGTAAGCCATGGGATTCGTCGCTCCTGTTGCGCTGTTCAATTGGCCGCATTGTATGGGCAGCCGCCGGCCCTAGTCAAACCGCCGCATTGACATACGCACCGTCCACCCCGATCATAATTCCAGGTATCTAATCATGTTCGCCTCCGCCACAATCGACCGTTCACGACATCCACGCGTGAAGCGGTGGACCGTCATCACCACGTGCGCTCTGTTCATTTGCCTCGGCCTGTTCGGTCTGATCGAAACGCAGGCCGGCGTCGGCGCCCAGGCGGACACCGTCCTGAACCTCCGCGTCGAGAAGACCATCAGTCCCGTCAAGGTCCGAGTGATCCAGCGTGCCGTCGACCGTGCCAACGAGACCGGAGCCCAGCTGCTCATCATTGGCCTGGACACGCCGGGCGGCTTGTACAGCAGCACCCGCGAGATTGTGGAAATTCTCCTCGGCTCTCCCGTGCCCGTCGCCGTGTTCGTTTCCCCGCGTGGTTCTCAGGCTGGCTCGGCCGGAACGTTCATCACCGCGGCGGCCCACGTTGCCGCCATGACCCCCGGCTCCAACATCGGCGCCGCCACCCCGGTCTCAGGCACCGGCGAGGAAATCAGCGAGACCCTGGCCGACAAGGCAACCAACGACGCTGCCGCCCTTATCCGCGCCATCGCCGAGGAGCGCGGCCGCAACGCCGACGCACTGGAGGAAACTGTCCGCTCCGCCGCCTCCTACAGCTCCAGCGAGGCTTTGGAGGCAGACATCATCGACCTGATCGCCGATGACATCCCCGCGCTTCTCGTCGCCCTGGACGGCCGCACCGTCGTCACGATCGCGGGAGAACACACACTCGAACTCGCCGGCGTCGAGGTGCGGGAACTCAAGATGCAATGGCGGGAGCGCTTCGTAGATTTCATCTCCAATCCCAACATCGCCTTCCTGCTGCTGACCCTGGGCAGCATCGGATTGATCATCGAGATGCTCACTCCGGGAGCCATCGGCCCCGGCGTCGCGGGCATCATCTGCCTCGGCCTGGGGTTTCTCGCCCTGGGTAATCTTCCTTTCAATTGGGCCGGCGTGGCATTCATCCTGCTGGCCATCGTGCTGGCCGCCCTGGAGATTTTCGTGTCCGGGTTCGGCGCTTTAGGCATCGGCGCGGCGGTGAGCCTGGTGGTCGGCGGCCTGTTGTTGTTCGGGGACTTTGGCGGCGGACGCATCACTCCCCCTAGCTTTCCCACGGTGTCGGTAAACCGTTGGGTGCTGGTCGGCGTCGGTGGCGTATTGTTGTCCGTCGCTGCCTATCTTGCCTACGAGGTGATTATGTCCCGAATGCGCCGTCGGCGCGGCGCAGGTCAGAGCGAAGGCGCCGGCAGCGACGGCCGCAGTTCACCCGGCAGCCTCGTCGGACAGACCGGCGTGGTGACGTCGGCGCTGCAACCTCGTGGGGTGGTCGCGCTGGCTGATGAGACCTGGTCCAGCGTCAGCAGCGATGGCCTCCACATTCCGGCCGGACACCGCGTGCGCGTGGTCGCCGTGAGCGGCCTGCTGCTCACTGTTGAGGTTGAGGCTGGCCCTGCCGCCGTTGAGGGCCAGGAATGATGCTAGAATGATCTCGATAGCCCAGAACACGCCGATCCGATAAGGAGGCATCAGCATGGCCGCAGGCATTGTCGTCGTCCAGCAATACCAGCGTATGGTAGTCCAACGGTTCGGTACCTATATCGGCACCAGGGGGCCCGGCCTGCGCTTCCTCATCCCGATCCTTTACCACGGCACCAAGGTTGACCTTCGGGAACGGGTCACCCGCGTCCCCACCCAGAAGTACATCACCGCCGACAACGTGGTGGTGGACATGGACTTCGTGATCTACTACCGCGTCATGGATGATCAGGTCGACCGCGCCGTGCTGGAGGTTCAGAACTTCGAGGCCGCCGTCATCAACCTGGCCTTTGCTACCCTGCGCTCCGTCATCGGTTCCCTGGATCTGGCGACGACGCTGTCTGAGCGCGAGCGCATCCGCGACGACGTCCAGATCCGCATGGACGAGGTCACCACCCGCTGGGGCGTCAAAGTGTCCCAAGTGGAGATCAACGAGGTTGACCCGCCTCCCGGCGTCAAGGCCGCCATGGAGCGGCAGAAGTCCGCCGACGCCATCCGCACCGCCGAGATTACCGAGTCCGAGGGCCAGCGTCAGGCCGCCATCAACCTCGCCGAGGGCGAACGCCAATCGGCCATCCTGCGGGCCCAGGGCCAGCGCGAGTCGGAAATCCTCCAGGCCGAGGGCGATCAGCAGGCCCAGGTCCTGCGGGCTGAGGGCTTCAGTTCTGCTCTGGAACGCATCTTCAGCGTTGCCAGCACGGTGGACGCCCGCACCATGAGCCTCCAGTACTTCGACACGCTCAAGTCCCTGGGCGAAAGTCCCTCCACCAAGTTCATCTTCCCCATGGAGTTCACCTCCATGCTCTCCCCCTTCCTCGGCATGGGCGGCATGAACCCACAGGACGGCGGCAACAACCGTGGCAATACTGGCAACGGCACCAGTGCTGACGGTGAAAGCCGCAGCTAGGCCACACTCAACCTCTGTGCAGTCAGAGTGCAGGTTTCAACCGCTGCGTTTGCCCGTACCTAACGAGTACTTTCAGGAAAGTGCGATTTATGGAATCTGAAAGCTCGACAATGTGGATGATCCGGTGTGGACGGCGCGGTCTAGTACTTGACCATTTCCTGAAACAGGGTGTCGCATACTTGGGATGGGGTGGCGACACTGGCCAAGTCTATCCCGAAACGAGCTTTGCCCAGTTGAGGGTCGTTTGGAGCAAACTAAACATTCGGCCCATCCCAACGCTGTAGGGCAATGGGCTCGCATGATCCTACAGTTTTGTCAGGAAATCCGTGCTGGGGACATCATCGTGACGAACGATAGACGGCAACGCTTGTACCACATTGGTGTCGCCCAATCTGATACTGATTACCGCAGGGTCGAATTGGTTTATCCTCCACACCACATAACCGAAGATTGGGGGTATTTGCGCAAGGTCGAGTGGACGAACGAAGTTAGATGGAGCTCCATGTCAACTGTTGGACGCCGACACTTGGACCGGCCGCCAACCCTGTTTCCAATCACATTCGAAATAGCGGAGGAAATCCGCCGGCTCCGCTGACCAAGCCGTGCCCATAGAAGGAGAGAGTGATGGTAGCTAATGCGCCGCCAGATGGCGAGGAAATGTTGCGTCAGATGCAAGAGGATGACGCGGTCAGCTATGACCTGAATGAACGCACTCGTCATGAGTTGGTTCGAGGAACATTTACCAATATAGGGACGCTAATCAAAGTCGGGTTTTGGGTCGGTGTGGGGCTCGGACTGGGAGGGATGATTTTCTGGCTGATCGCAATGCTACTGGCTTGGGCATTTTTTGGTTCGGTTATGGAAGCGTACTCCTAGTGGCATATCCGCAGAACGCAATCTCTCACTTGGCGGGATGCCTAGGCGCGGGCGAGGCGACGCTAATCTCCCTTGCCATTCTTTTTGGCAGCCTTCTCCTGCCGCGCCTGTCGTATTTTTGCGGCGATGGCCTCGAGCTCTTCCGGAGATAATCCATCGGTAAGCCCTTCCAATATGGCCGATTTCAAGCCGCGCGGTGTCTTTGCAATTAGCATTCTTGTCCCCCCAGATATAACGTCTGCGGCAATGGTTGCCACTTCAACCGTCAGCCATACCATGCAGATGCTGAACGCCTGGTCGACCGGCCCTAAACCCACTAATTCCGATAATAGCAGTTTCGCATCGAACGGGCTAATATGCGTGATCGCGTCCGTCAGCAGGATGCGCGCCGCCCAAAACCCGGCCCAAATCACGCACACCGCAATGCGTGCCATCCGTGTCAGCGGTACGCCGGCAACTGATGCCAGCAGGGAATCGTCGCCATCGACCCCACGCCGCCGACCTTCAATGTCCACGGCTATACCCCATTATTCGCCGGCAAGATTAGCCAATCCTCCTTCGTTCGCCAGCAACCCCATCGCCGCTCCGTAAGGCTCCGCAACCTTCCCGTCTATCTGCCTCAGCAGTTCGCCCAACTCCGCGTCGTTTTCCAGCCGCTCCGTGATCCGCCGGTGCAGTTCCTCCTGCACCGTTTCCAGGAACTCCGCGCGCCGCCGTTCGGCACGCCGCTTTTCCAACCCGCCCTTGTCGTTCATGTAATCGCGGTGCGCGGTAACGCTGTCCCACAACTCCTCGATCCCTACATTGGCGTAAGCTTGAGTCAGCAGAACCGGCGGGTTCCAGGCATCGCTCAAGTCCGACAATTGCAGCATTGCGGTCACGGCCGCCGATAGTTGGTTGGCGCCGTCACGGTCGGCCTTGTTAATGACATAAAGATCGGCGATCTCCATGACGCCGGCTTTCAGGGTCTGTATCGAATCACCCGATTCTGGCGTCATCGCAACCACGACCGAGTCCGCTACGCCCATGATCCCCAGTTCCGTCTGTCCCACCCCCACCGTTTCCACCAGCGTCACGTCCTTGCCCGCGGCGTCCAGCGCGCGCACCATGCTTTTCACGATGCGCGGCAGCCCGCCGGACTGCCCCCGCGTCGCCACGCTGCGGATGAAAACCCCGTCGTCCAGGTAGTGCCGCTGCATCCGGATCCGGTCGCCCAGCAGCGCCCCGCCTGTGAACGGACTCGTCGGGTCTACCGCCAGGATGCCTACCGAGAGTCCTAGACCACGCAGGTGCTCCGTCAGGCGGTCCACCAGCGTGCTCTTGCCCACTCCAGGCGGGCCGGTGATCCCGACCGCGTATCCCGCGCCGGTGTACGGGTCCAGCGTGGCCATCGCTTCCGCCGCTGCTGGGTCGCCGCGTTCCAGCAGTGTCAGCACACGTGACAGAGCGCGCAGCTCACCCTTCAGCACCCGTTCGGCCAGTTCACTCATGTGGTATCCATGCGACGAAAATCGTAAAGTTTGCAACGAAACACGGCGGCCAATTTAACATCGGCCCGTTCGCGGGTCAAGGATGGCTGTACCAGTCGCCCTTAACAACTACCGCACCAGCGGTTATCATCGTTCCGCTCTCATCCCGACGACTGAACCCAGAGGTGACCTCCATGACTACCCGCTCCGAAACCCTCCAGGGCCGTGTTGCCATCGTGACCGGCGCCGCGAGCCCCATTGGCATGGGCCGCTCCATCACCACCGGCCTGGTCCGCGCCGGCGCCCGCGTCGCCATGCTCGACATCAACGAGGACTGGCTTGACCAGACCGCCAACGACATGCGAGAACTCGGCGGCGACGAGTGCGTGCTGCCCATCATCGCCGACGTCACTGATCCCGATTCGGTACAGAACGCGGTGCAGCGCACCATCAGTGAAATGGGCGGCCTCCATATCCTCGTGAATAACGCCGGCATCAACCCGCGCACTGCCGGTTTCGGCGGCAGCGCCTCCGGCAGCCGCACCGGTTTCTTCGACATCGACCCGGACGCGTGGCTGCGCGTGATCTCCGTCAACCTGAGCGGTCCGTTCCTCATGGCCAACGCCGTGGCCGGCCACATGATGGAGCAGGGTTTCGGCCGAATCATCGGCGTCACCACCAGCATGGACACCATGTGGCGCAAGGGTGGCGCGCCCTACGGACCGTCCAAGGCGGGGCACGAGGCCCTGGTTGCCATCATGGCCCAGGATCTGGAAGGGACAGGCGTCACCGCCAACGTCCTCACCCCCGGCGGAGCGACCGCGACCAACATGGTACTGCCGCCCGAGGGCGCCACCGCCGATGCCCTCATCCAGCCCGAGGTCATGCAGGCCCCGGTCGTCTGGATCGCCTCCGACGATGCCAGCGACTGGAACGGCCGCCGCATCATCGCTTACTACTGGGACGAATCCCTGCCGCTGGATGCGAGGCTCGAAAAGTGCGGCGCTCCCGCCGCCTGGCCTCAGCTCGGCCTCCAGGCCGTACACCCCGACTGGTTCGGCCGCAGCTGATCTGCAACGCAAACCCACCAAATCGTAGGGGCGGATTTATTCGCCCCTTCTGCTTTCGGCCCTGACCGCGCGGTCACCCGCCCGATAGGGATTGGGCGTCCGCGATGAACGCGGCGGTTTCGCGGATACGCCTCTCGGTATGTCGGTTGCACGCGCCGGAGTAGAAGCACGCGCCGTGCAACTGGCTGAGGCGGCTGTAATATCGCCGTTGCAGCGAGTTTGTCGCCCTGCCCGACTCGACCAGATCATCCAGGCAGTCGCTGGTCAGCCCGGTTGGTCCTGGCTCTTGTCCTGTCAACGCCAGGATTAGCGCGTCGGTGGCCCGCTTGGTGGCGCACCAGGCCTTTTCCGCCGCGTCTCGAATGTTGCCATGTTCCAGACGTTCGATAGCCTGAACCTGCATCCGACGTGCATCCGAAAAGATTTCGTCAACGTTGTCCTGAATTGCAATGGTGGTCATGCTATGACTGCTTTCCAACCTTTGCGGGCGTTTGCTCCCCGTGCAATACCGGACAGGCGTATCAGTGCCGGAACCCGGTATCGAACCCCCGCGCGTCGGGGTTGATCAGCAGGTCGGGCCGGTTGCCCCAGCGTTTCAGGAACCGGCCGAAGTTCTTCCGGCTCAGCTCGTCGCGCTGGTTCTCCTCCAACTCCTCCCACTGGCGATGCTCGTGGCGCACCAGCGGCAGGCTGCTGTCGCATACCACCCGGTACCCCGAGTTCTTGAACTGGAAGCAGTAGTCGATGTCCAGGTTCCGGTAGAACCGGAAGGACTCGTGCATCAACCCCACGGAGGGCAGGTCGGCCCGACGGAACGCCATGCAGTATGCCTGCATCGCGTCGGCGTCGCCTCGGTCCACCTCCTCGTGGAAGTGCTGCATGTCATCGGTCGTCAACCCATACGGACCGAACACGCCGATGCTGTGGTCGGCCAGGTGGTCTGCCACCGGCGAAAGGATATCCCCGACCACCTCGGTCGAGGCGTCCAGCAATACGATGTACCGGCCGCGCGCCTGCTTCAACCCGATGTTCTTGCCCGCGGCATCGCCCACCACGTGGTCGCAGTGTATTACCCGCACGTTCGTGTGCTCAGCCTGCGCCTCCTCCAGGTATTCAGCTGTGCCGTCCGTGGACCCGTTGTCCACCACGATGATCTCCGCCGACACTCCTCCGGTGTGTCGGAGCACCGCCTCGACGCACCGCCGCACGTCGTCCACGTAGTCGTAGGCGTTCACCAGGAAGGTGAAGTCGTAGAGGTCCGGCTGGTCCAGCAACGACGGCACTTCCCGAGAAGCGGAGACCGAGGGCCATCGCGCTTCCTGGAGTTCCAGCGGTGTCTGTGGTCGCACCAGAGTCGCGACGCCGGTGTCTTGCACCACCATCCCGCCTTCCACCATCTGTGAGCGCAGCGCGTCGGCATCGCGGTACGCCGACTGCTGCCGCAACGCGGCCCGACGCTCCACAGCATCGCTGTTCTGACTGTCGATCTCGTACCGCTCCGGGATCTGGTCCAAGTCGAGCCCGAACACCCGGTCGAAGTCCAGAATCAGATCCAACTTGTCCGGCGACGGCAGATCCGATCGCACCATGTCCCAGGTGATTGCCAGCGCCGTGGGCAGGTCCAGGTCGTTGTGCACCGCGTCCCAGAATTTCCCGCTCCATTCCCTGCCTGCGGCGCTCAGGTCGTGGTGACTCGAACCATTGCCGGACATGTTCCGCCACACCCAGATGCGGTTGCGCAGGCCCGTCAGCGCCTTCTCCGCCGCCCGCAGGGACGTAAAGGTGAAGTTCATGCGGTGCCGGTATCGCACCGTCATGCACAGGTAGCGGAATGCCAGAGGATCGAATCCGCGCGTCGCCAGATCCTCGATCAAGAACACGTTCCCGGCCGACTTCGCCATCTTGGCCCCGTCCGCCAGCAGGTGCTGTCCGTGCACCCAGTAGTTCACGTGACGCTCTCCGAACGCCCCTTCGCTCTGCGCGATCTCGTCCTCATGATGCGGGAATACGTTGTCGACACCGCCGGTGTGAATGTCGAACTTCTCGCCGAGATATTTGTGCGCCATGGCCGAGCATTCGATGTGCCAGCCGGGGAAACCCTCGCCCCAGGGGCTGTCCCACTTCACGTCCCGACCCGGCTCGGCCGCTTTCCAGAGGGTGAAGTCTCTCGGGTCCCGCTTCAACGGGTCGGCCTCGGCGCGCACGCCCTCCAGCAGGTCACCGCCGAAATTGCGGGACAGCTTCCCGTACTCCGGATAGCTGTTCACGTCGAAGTAGATGTTGCCGCCCGCCTCGTACGCGGCGCCGTTGTTCATCAGCGTGCCCACCATCTCCAGCATCTCGGGGATGTGGTGCGACGCCCAGGGGAACACATGGGCCGGAAGGATATTGATCCGCTCTTCGTCCCGCCAGAAAACGTCCGCGTAGAACTCGCCGATTTCCTGCAGGGACTTGCCTTCGGCCAGCGCCGCCATGATCATCTTGTCGCCGCCGGCCTCGGCCAACTCCTGGCGCATGTGGCCCACGTCGGTGATGTTCTTGATGTGGTAAACCTCGTTGCCGTCGGCCACTAGGATGCGGCGGATCCAGTCGGCCATCAGGTACGTGCGCAGGTTTCCAATGTGGGCGTAGCGGTACACCGTCGGCCCGCAGGTGTACATGGACACCCTGCCTGGAGTCATCGGCCGGATTTCCTCGACGTTCTTAGTCAGGGTGTTGTAGATGCGTAGCATACCTCTACCTCCGGCGGGCGCAGTTGGCGCAAGTTTAGCACGCAGGTCACCCCGTTTGCACTCGCGCCGCCCGCGCGGTAACGGTTCAGACTTGCGGGGAAAGTGTCATTGCGAGCGAAGCGCGGCAATCTCCTCATCTAGAGGCGCAGCACGTTTGTAGGTATGAGGCGTCCGGCAACGTGATCTACGGCCATCAGCGCCTCTTCCAGCGTGACCACGCCAAGCAAAGTGGGCTCACCCTCTTCCGCGAAGATTACCGGTGTGGGGAATTCCTGTTCCTCAAGTCTGACCATGGTTCTTCCGATGTCCACCGGCGCGTTGCTTCCGTCCGCCAGTTCAGACTGTACTGAGCGTTCCACCGGCACTCCCAGCCGCTGCAACGTGGTTCTGGGCACTGCAGTGAAGGTTGAGCCGGTATCCACAATTACTTCGATGTCTTCGAACATCCGGCCTTGCGGGTCTCCGATACCTATCGTGACCACGACGGTTCCCATTGCATTGCTCCTCGATATGCCCGATTGGCGGTCTATGCGCCGTTCATCTGCCGCAGCGCCAGCGCCGGCCAACCTAATCCTGCCAATCCCATAATCCCGCAAATCCTGATTCTGACAACACCGCAGTTGAAAGCGGGCGCGCGTGAGGTTGGCGTGGCCGCCAACTCACTCCCCGCCGCCGGCGACGTCTGGTTCATTGCCGGCGTAGTTGCTATGGTTGTGTAACCGGAACGTACAAGGCATTTAGTCCCCTGAAACGGGGCCATTTTGACGGGGCATCGCCACCCACGAGTCCCCACTCTCTGACCCATTCCAACAATCTTTCAGCCGGTACACCATCGGGAGCCGATATAAACGATTCTGCCCTGTCTGTGTCTTCAAAAAACTCCTTGGCATTTCGGGCTGATCCTGTGACCTCAGGAGAGTGGAAGGTTACATTCACCTGATTTTGGACGCGTTCCAATTCGACGCGGTGCTGACCCTTTGACCTAGGTTCTGACCTAAGTTCGGTCGTAGAGATGGACGACACGGGGAGAACCCAAGTGTCTTGGCACAGATCGGGCGCATGGCCTCGTGCTTTAGCCCAGGTGCTGTAGAACGGAAAGACATACAACACAGCGTTCGGGTGATTGCTAGCGAGTCCCTCCAGTGCCTCGTGCTGTTGCTCGTTGACGCCGAATTTGTAAAGGTCGTCCACTTGGGACGATACCCACGGTGATTTGAACTGTAACATCAATGCATAGCCCCCAGCGTTGTCAATCAACACATCGATTCCGTGTTCGCGCTCTTGCTGTTGAGTCAAGCCAATCCACAAAGCCCCTTGGCAACCTGGCCAACATCGGATTACCCGAAGGATCTCCGCGCAAACGTTCAGCTCAAGAGATTTCTCAGAAACTTCCTTCTTTTGATATGGTTTTCGATTTCTGCGACTTGTCATAGAAGTTGCCTCCAATGCTGGGAACTGATACGGCCGCTAGTCGTGTTCTGCGCATGCATACAATGTGGTTAGCAAGTGGTGAGGCGTCAATAGAAATTTTTGCTCTACCCCTTGCCCATCTGCCGCGCCGCCAACGCCGCCTGCTCCGGGTCGCTCAGCAGCCGCGCTACAGCCTGCTCTATCGCTCGCGCCGTCTCGCTCTCCGGCTGCCACTCGTGGCGCAGCAGGCGGCGGGCTGCGCGGGATTGCGCGTCACCGGCCGGCCGATCCAATATCCCGCTGCCCTCAATCAGCGCCGCGCACTCCGACGCCGCCAACGCTCCCAACTCGCTCAGCCTGACGTGCAGCGGCTCGCCGGCATCGTAGCGCGGAATGGGTAACTTCCAGCCGTGCTTGTGAAAGTGTCTGATTTCTTTGGCCCAGTTGGTCGGGCAAAAAGGTTTGGCTCGCGATGCCAATTCACTGCTGTTGATGATGGCAAGCACGTAATACGCTTCATCTTTCGATTGGCATATCGTCTGGTACAAATTACTTTCCGCTACGGCATGGTTGTCATTTATGAGTGCAGCGGTCGGTTCGCCGTTAGTAGCATAGGCGATGCGCGTCGTTGCGTTGTCGGCAATTGCGCCGTGCAGATAATCGATCTGGCTGGTGAGTTTGCTGAGGTGATTCAGGTTATCAAATAGTTCCGTAATCCCGCGCCCTTGGTGCGCTTCCCTGAACATTGCGGCAGCGTTGTTCCAGCGTCGTTGCATCGTGGGATGCAACCTTTCTACGTCGAGCCCGCCGCCGTCGGGAAGCAAGGGAATGGTCATCGAAGGACGATGTACGGGCAGGACGGCTTGCAACGGGGCCAGCGCGACGTAAGGCACGACGCACTCGCCCAGGTACACGTCAAACAGGTGGTCGTTGTGGACCACGCCGTCCAGCCGATGCAATTGGCCGTCGTATTTGATTCGGTCCTGACCGCCCTGACGCGCCTTGACGTTGGCGGTGTTGGCCGCCGGGAGCATCACCGTGTGCGGCAGCGTTTCGACGAAAAACAGCCGGCGGTCAAAGATGGTCGGCCCTTGGCTTGAAAGTTCAGCGTAGGGCGACTTGTACTTGCCGTCGTCGTGGTGGAGCGCTTCGCTCTTCCGGCTGATGCCGGCATAGTCGTCCTGCCAGTTGCCGCGCCATACCTGAACGGTCGCTGGCGCCAGCGCGTTGCCCTGCGCCGCGCCGGCGTACTGGGCGAAAACGACGCTGGCCGGCATTAGGGCGTCAGGGAAGAGATCGGGTGCTACGTTGTCCAAGTCCCACGGTTCTTGAACCCGAAAACGCAACCCGATGCTGGGAGCGTTGCGCCCACCCTTGCGCCGGTAGGTTCCGCCGCGCCATTTCAGGTGCTGTCCGGAACGCAGGGCGCTGTGGGGCAGCACCATGCCGATGACGGCCCCGTCTTTGGCGTAAAGCTCGGCGCAGCGGGTGTAGAACAGCGTGGCGATGTCCTGGTGCGGCGCCAGTTTGCCGCCGGCCCAGATCTGGTAGCGTTGCTCGCTCATGCCGCGCAGTTCCTCGCGGATGATGTCCGCGCTCTGGCCGTAGGTCAGCCAGGGCGGGTTGCCGATGATGCGGTCAACCTTCTCCTCGGCAATCACCGCCGGGCGGATCATGTTGCGGATGTAGTAGGCCCACACGTGGTTGCGGCCGGCAGCGTGCAGTTCCCGCATCGTGGCGGCGACGGCCTTCATGCTCCGGCGGCAACTCGTCGGACATCGGGTAGCCGTCGGCGACCTGCTCCGCGTCGCGTCCCTCGTCGATGGCGGCGGCCATTTCGGAGATGAGCCGGTCAACGTCGGCCTGCTGGCGGGCCAGTTCCTTGGGGATGCTGAAGGTGACCGGCCCGGCGTGGCCCGGCAGGGTTTCGTGGGTTTCCAGTTCGATGGACTGGCTGGCGGTGAGCGTGCCGGTGTCGTAGCGCAGCTGCATGGAATCGCCCAGGTAGATCGGCGCGCTCACCGCGCCGGCGCCCGTGTCCGTCCCCTCCGCCCGGGCGGCCCGGATGGTCCCGGCCGCGGCCATCACCCAGGTGGCCTTGGCCAGCTGGACGGCTACCGGGTGAATGTCGATCCCGACCACGTTCTCCTGCAACTTCCGCAGCGTTGCCGCCGCCGACAGTTCGCCGGCGTGGCTGATAATCCGCTCAATCGCAGTTTCGATGAACGTGCCGCTTCCGCAGGACGGGTCCAGCGTCCGCTGGTTCAGCGGGTCGTCGACCACGGCTGCGGTGATTTCCTGGGCCAGCCAGCGCGGAGTGTAGTATTCGCCCAGCCGCTTGCGTTCATCCGGCGTGATCACGTTCTGGTAAAGGGTGGGCGCCACTTCACGAGGGCTCTGCGTCCAGTCGAATTGCTCGACGACGCGGGCGATTTCCCGCAGGTACGCGCTTTCTCCCGCCTCCGTGGGCCAGGTGAACAGGTCGGCGTCGATGACGCCGTGCAGGTCGGACTGTTCGGCTAGGATACGACCTTTCAGCAGAGCGTCCGGCCTTTCGGCGGCGTGGCGGGCCACGTCGCCCAGCAGTTGCTGCTGCATGATGAGGGCGACCAGGCTGGTGATGTAAGTGTGCCGGATGAACAGCCAGTCGCTTTCGTCGCCGGCCGTGGCGGCGTCCTTGCCCAGGGCCACCTGGAGCAGGTCCTGCCAGAGCCGGCGTTTCACCGCCACCGTTGGGTCGTCGCGATGGGCCGCGTAGGCTTCCTGCAACAGCAGGTTGCCGGCGCGAAATGCGTCGGAGTCGCTGCCGAAGTAGCGTTGCAGGTTCTCCGCCGTAGGGCTGACGTTTTCGGCCGGCGCCGAGATGATGCCGTGCAGGTACTCCCGCAGCCGGGGCGCCTGTTCCGGCCGGTCAAAGGTGCGGTGGGTCTCCCCGCGTTGCAGCGGCAGTTTCTCCTCGCCCACCCGTCGCAGGAAGTAGTGGACGCCGTCGGTGAGGATGCCGTTTCGCACCCCGCTGCCGGCCTTGAGCAGGTTTTCGATGTACCTGTCCAACTGGTCAACGTCGTCCGCGTTCGGCGCGCCGTTGCGCAGGATGTCGGTTTTGAACTCGATGCACGTGTTGTGTACGTACAGGTCCATCCGGCCCGGGTTGCCGATTCCCGGCGGTCCCTCGGTCGCCATGTCCGCCGGGTCAGCGATGCCCGCCGTTTCCATGAATCGGATGAAGGCTAACCGGATGTCGTTCTCCGTGTCACCGCTGCGGTGACGGTCTATGACGAGGCTGAAAGTCTCCTGCTCTTTTTCGGTGGCCATTGTCGTTTGCACTTCGCTCCCCTCACCGCGATGATCGCGCTGCACCACGACAGTGCGGCCCTTTGCCAGCCGTCCGCGAACCCTTGAGATACGAACGCGCCAGCATCGCACTGCCCTCAACTACCGCCAACCCAACGCACCAGCCGATTATCTCCCGTTGCGATGCCATTCCGTTCAATGGGTTTCCCCTGGCGATCGGGACCAATGGTTCCATGTGCGAGTGCGTAGGCGCATCCAGCAGCACGTGACCCCAAGCTCCACCGAAGGCCGATAAGACCGCCGCCAATGGCGACACTTGCGGCTCCATGTGCCATGGACTGCCGGGTGTGGCCTTGGTCGACCGGTTCCACAGATTCATTCCCCGCGCTATCGCCGGACGCAAAAGCAGTGTGAGCGCGGCCGCTGCGGTCGCGCCCGCAAACGTGTGCATTACCCTATGGAACGACAAGTCTCTGCGAAACGGATACCCTGCAAGCACCTCGCTGTCTATCGCGACCTGGGTGAATCCGTAAATCGGTAAGCTGAAGTGCCGACCCAGAACGGCCTTTGCGGCCAGCGCCGGCCCCATGTGAAACGGTGTGAACGGCATACCGGGACTATCCTGTGGCCAATGTGAGCAGGGGTGAATGTCATTCACCCCTGCCGTCTTTCAGCGTGTGTACGAGCCTTTTACGGGCTCCGCGTCACGGCCGCTCCCGACGCCTTCAGCGCCTCGATCTCGGCTGCGGAGTATCCCGCTTCCGCCAGGATCTCATCCGTGTGCATGCCGAACCACGGAGCCGGCGGACCCAATCTCGGCGGTGTCGCCGACAACCGAGCCGTTGTGCCGGAGTGGTCCACGCTGCCCCACACCGTATGTTCCCGGGTAACTACGAACCCAGCGTCGCGCACCACCGGATCATGGCGGTAGTCCTCCATCGTCAGGTTGGGGCTAACCGACACGCCCAGGGGACGCAGCGCCTGCATCCAGTGTTCGATGGTGTTGCCCCGGATGACGTCGGCAATCGCGTCGCTGTCGTGGTGGATGTCTCGGAAGTTGAGCGCGGACAGCAGCGACCCGTAGGCGCCGGCATCCGGGCAATGGATATACAGCCAGCCATCCGACGCCTCGTACAGCCGCGAACCCGCCGAGTAGCCCCGCGCGTCCGTTCCCTCGATGTCCTCGCGCTGGTACCCGGCATAGTCCAGGAAGTACGGCGACTGCAAAATCCCCGCCGTCAAGGCCAGCCCGCTGTCCACCGACTGGCCTTTGCCCGTGCGGTTCCGCTCGTGCAACGCCAGCGCCACGGCGTACGCGCCCATCAGGCCCGTGCCGTAGTCGTTCACCGCGTAGGGAGCCAGCATGGGCTTGCCGTCCCGACCGCCGCGCCGCACCTGCATCCCGCTGGTGCCCTGCGCCAACTGCTCCCAGCCGGCCCGCTCCGACCACGGCCCGTCGTACCCGAAGGCGTTCAGCGACGCGTAAACGATGTCGGGCTTGACCTTCTTGACTTCCTCGTAGCCCAGGCCCAGTCGCTCCACCGCCGACTTGCGATTGTTCTCCACGATCACGTCGGCCGACTCGACCAACTTCCAGAAAACCTCTCGGCCCTCGTCGGTTTTCAGGTTCAGCATGATGCTGCGCTTGCCCCGATTGACGTCGATGTAGCCGATGGGATCCAGGATCCGCGTCGGGTCGTCGATCTTGATCACGTCCGCCCCGAACTCACCCAGCGTTCGCCCGCAGGTCGGCCCCGCCAGGATGATGCAAAGGTCCAGCACCCGCACGCCTTGCAAAGCGGACATAACGTCGGCGTGACCGTTGCTGGCCGCGGCCCTTGCCGGCGCGCTCTCCAACTCGCGAAGAACCTCGTCAGTGTGCTCGCCCAGCTTGGGCGCCCGGCCCTGGATCGCGCCCGGCGTTCCCCGCAACCGTACCTGCACGCCCGGCTGCTTCATCGTGCCGTGCTCGGCATCCTCGACTTCGGCCACCATCTTTGCGTCCACCGCGTGCTCGTGCACCAGCCACTCGTCCACGGTCTTGCAGACCGTGCAGGCCCCGCCCTGCGCGTTGATGTCCGACTCCCACTGCCATGCCGTGCGCTCCTTGAACATCTCCGCGAAGCGGTCCTGCCAGAACGCCAGCGTGTCCGCGTCCACCGGCCGACCGAACAGCGACGTCGCTTCCTCGATCCACTCCGTCTTGCCGGCCGCCGTCAGCGTCTGCCGGGCGAAACGCTCGAACATTCCGTGGTGGTACACCCATCGGCCGTCGGCGCACTGATAAGGGTGCGACATTACCGTGCGTGGAAAGTCGAACAGGTCCACATACTCGTAATTATTGAACTTGATGATCCGGCTGCCCATCGCGGTGAACATCGCCGAGTGCAGCGGCACCTCTATGCGTTGTCCCTTGCCCGACTTGTCCCGCGCGTTGATCGCCATGGCCACGGAAACCGAACCGAGCAGCGCCGAAAACGTGCTGGCAATGGGCAGAGGGGTGAACAGCGGCTCGCCGGCGCTTTCCGAGGTTTCCGGATAGAAGCCCGTCTCTGCGCTGATCACCGGGTCCCAGCCCGGCTCGTTGCGGCTCGGGTGTTCCTCGCCATAACCGGGGAGCGAGCAGTAGATCAACCGCTCGTGGTTCGCCGATAGCTCCTCGTAACCGATCCCCAGCCGGTCAGCCACTCCCGGGCGGAAATTCTCAATGACCACGTCCGCGTTGGCGACCAGCCGGCGCGCGTTCTCTCTACCGGAGTCCGTCTTCAGGTCCAGCGTCACCGATCGTTTGCCCCGGTTCCACGTGGCAAAGGCTGGTTCAGTACGCGCCGGATCGCCGCCCGGTCGCTCGACCTTGATAACGTGCGCGCCCTGGTCGGCCAGCAACATCCCCAGCATCGGGCCGGGCACGTACTGCCCGAATTCCACCACGTGTATGTCTCGCAACGCGCCTGAAGTGCCGTTCGTAGTCATCGATCTACTCCTCAGTTGGTTGTTCTCCGTTCAGACTTGGTGGCGGCTCGTCAAAAGGCAGGCCGCTCTCTTCCGCCCGCTGCCGCCTTTCAAGCCACTGCAGCCAGCGCTCCTGCTGTTCCTGCCGGCCTTCCTGCCGGCCTTCGTGAATCCCCTTCTCCAAGCCTTCTTGGATCCCTTTCTCCAACCCTTCCCGCATCCCTTCCTCTTGTGCCCGTTGACGTGTCCGCTGCCGGTACCATGTCCCAAATACCATGTCAATGACCTCCGTGAGGACGTAGGCGGCGGGAAGGGCCATACCGATATTGGAAGCGCCGGCGGCGATGATTCCAACGACCTGAGCGTCCCAACTTTCCCCGCTGTGAGTGCTGACGCTGTTGTAACTGCTTATGGCGATCAGTATAAGCCAAACCCCGGTGAAGATACCGGAAAACCACCGGATCAGCCTGGTGGGTATATTGAGTATGCCGGTGCGATCTTCCCAGTTGCGGAGTTCATCGTCTGGCCGTCGCATGACGCGGCACGTAACCTGGGGCAATTATGGCTTTGGGACAAACCGGGCGGGGTCGCACCCTTCCAGGCTGATCTCAGTGCTGCCCGATGCCATGATCTCCGCAATCCCCTTGCCCATCGCCGGCCCCAACAGGATGCCCTTCTTCTGGCCGCCGGTGCAGATGTACACGTTATCCCAACCTGGGGCCTGCCCCACGATGGGCAGCCAGTCCGGCGTGACCGGCCGCAGGCACGCGGTGTGCAAAACCTGCTCCGCTCTGCTCAGCGCCGGCATCAATCGCGTTGCCCTCCGCATGATGTCGTCTCGCGCCTCATCGGTCAGCGACAGGTCGAAACCCACCTCTTCTTCGGTGGCCCCGCACCATATCAGCCCGTCGGGTTTTGCGTACATCGAGCTGCCGCCGCCGATTAGCTCGTAGTCCAATCCTGGCCCATCCGGGCGCAGACGGATGATCTGCCCCTTCAGCGGATCCACCGGTATCGCGATGTCCAACCATTGCTCGGCCGTCCGGCACCAGGGGCCGGACGCGATCAACACCGCCCCGCAGGCGATTTCGCCGTCGTTGGTCACCACCGACTCGACCTTCCCGTTGCCCAACCGGAACCCTATCGCGCTGCCCGAAATCACAGCCGCGCCGAGTTTCTCGGCGGCCGCAGCCAGCGCCTGTGTGAACTCCAGCCCGTCCAGTGCGCCGTTGCCCACCGCCCGAATCCCGGCGATTACCTCCGGAGTGATCCGCGGTTCCAGCGCCAACACGTCTTCACGCTCCAACCATTCCGCGGAGAACCCTGGTTCCGGCGCGCTGTTGAAAGTTTCCAGAGTGGACCGAAGATCATCCAGTTCCTCCGGGTCCAACGCCACTTTCAGTATCGACATGATCCGGCCGTGGTACTCGATGCCCGTCTCGGCCGGTAGCGAGCCCCACAGTTCCTTGTGCAGCGCAAACGATTGCAGGGCCATCGGTTGCAACGGATCGGGCCAGCCGTGTCCTTCCAGCGGATTGAGCCCGCCGGCGTTGTACCCTGAGGCGTGGCTGGCGACGCCTTCCCTTTCGATGATGGTGGCTTTCACTCCGTTGGCCGCCAGGTAGAAGGCAGCGGCGCAGCCGGCCGCTCCTCCGCCGATGATGACTACGTCTGTGGCTTGGTCGCTCATGGTCCTGTCCTCAATTTCAACTGCAAAATTGCGTTAGGATATAATTCCCGTTGGGAGGTGTCTATGCCAATCTACGAGTACCGGTGCCCCGTTTGCGGCAATGAGTTCGAGTCCATTCGACCCGTATCCCGCGCCGACGACCCCATCGATTGCAAGGTGTGCGGCCAGCCGGCCAACCGTCAAATATCGAACTTCTCTTTTAAGTCCGATACGTTCACCTCTCCCAAGCTGAGGAACCGACCGGGCCAGACCTTCCGCGGCAGCCGCGCATCCGAGCAGGCTGAAACGTCGGAAAACGACGCCGGTCAACCTGCTGTCTAAGGCTGCCGTGCCCGGGCCTCGTTGCAGGCGATGCACGTGCAGGCCGCCCGCAGCGCCCGGTAGGTGTAGATGCCGGTGTAGTGCGCATCGCTCCACAGGAATTGGAGCGCATACTGCCCGACTGCCATCTGGTCCAGTGCTCGCACGTCCTGGGGAACCGAGTCGGGATCCAGCAGCGCCCGACCGGTCATCTCCTCCACGCACGACGCGCAGGGGCAACGCAACCGCAGCATGCGGTGTGGGTAGATCCCTCGGTGGCCGTCGTCCCAGTTGATGATGATCGAACTTCCGGAGATATCGACGTCGACTGGCTTGATGATTTCGTTGGTTGCCATCGCTGCTATCCGCCGGAGCTCGGAGCCTGCACCTCGGCCAGGCGAGCCGGCCGGGGCATTTCGTCCGGATCCGTGGGTATCTCGATGATGCTCGGCCCGTCCACCGCCAGCGCCTGCGCGAACGCGTCGGCGATGTCCTCCGGCCGGTCGACATAAAATCCGGCGCCGCCGAAGAGTTCCGCGTATTTGTCGAACCTGGGGTTCACCGTGTCCGCGCCCACGTAGCGCTCGTTGAACGCGTATTTCTGGTACGCCTTCTCCGATCCCCAGCAGTCGTTGTTCATCACCACCGAGATGTTCTTTAGTCCGTAGCGCACGGCAGTCTCGAATTCCTGAGCGTTAAAGAGGAACCCGCCGTCGCCGTTGAAGTTCACCACCGGCCGATCCGGCGCGGCGAAGTTCGCGCCGATGGACGCCGGGAAGCTGAACCCCAGCCCGCCCAGGTCTAACGCCATGATCAGGCTGCGCGGCTGGTAGTAGTTCAGGCGGTCCTGTCCAAAGTTCGGCGCGAGTCCCGCGTCCAGAGCGACGATGGCGTCCCGGGGCATCACCTTTCGCAATTCGGCGTACACCCGCTGCGGCTTGATGTAGTCCCCGGTTAACTCGCCCTCTGCCGCCAGCCGGCTCGCCCGCGCCGCGTTCCAGCCCGCCACCCGTCGCGTCCATTCGGGATCCGGCCTCAGTTCCGCCGCCGCCACGATGCTATTGATCTCGTCCACCACGGCGCCCACATCGCCCTCTACGCCCACTGAAATCGGGTAGATGCGACCAATCTCCTTGGGGTCGATCTCAATGTGGACGATGCGCGCGTCCGCAGGTATGAACCGGTGGTCGAAAAACGTCGTGGATTGCCCCAACCGCGTGCCCGCCGCCACGATTACGTCCGCGTTGCGGACCGCATCGATGGCTTCCTGCGCTCCCAGCCGACCCAGGTGGCCGAGGTAATTGGGATGGTCGTTGGGTACCGCGTCCGCCCTCCCGTACGATGTGACGATGGGTGCTCCGGTCAGCTCAGACAGCCTCGCAACCTGGGCATCCGCCAGGCTCCACTCCACGCCGCCGCCGGCAACGATCACCGGCCGTTTGGCCGCCAGTATCTCTTGCGCCGCTGCCTCAACCTGCGCCCGGTCGCCGCGCGAGTGACCCTGGCCGGTGCGATAGGCCATCGGGGCCATCAGGTCCACGTCTACCTCGGCCCCCGGCAGCAGGTCCCTCGGAATATCCACCAGGACCGGCCCCATCTTGCCCGACGTCGCGATGCGGAACGCCTGTCGCAACGCGTCCGGGAGCCGCTCTACCTTGTTGATGGAGAAACTGGCCTTTGTGATGGGCTCGAACAGCGCCACCTGATCAAATTCCTGTGTCGAGTCCAGGTGCTGGTGGTCACGCGACGCAGACGGTGCCAGTACCACTACCGGCGAGTGGGCCACGTAGGCCGATCCGATCCCGTAGGTCAGGTTCAGAACGCCCGGGCCATTGGTGACCAGGCACACGGAAGGTGCGCCGGCGATCCGGCTGTACCCGTCGGCCATCAGTGCGGCGCCCTGCTCGTGGCGTACTCCAACGAACTCCATGTCGTCGCGGTCGTAAAGCGGGTCCAGCACGTCCAGGAAAGATGAGCCGACGATCCCGAAGATCTTGCTCACTCCTTCCTGCTGCAGCAGCTCGATTACCGCTTCCCCGGCCTTCATTCGTTGGGCCATGGCCAAACGCTCCTTTTCGTGCGTAAATTGTCGGAGAGTTTACCACGATTACCGGCCCTTACCGCCGATCGCGTTCCCCTTTATGTGCTAGCCAGTACCCCGCATGGCAAAGAGCAACACGCGGCCCCTCCCATGCTATAATGCCGCATCACTCACCGAGGAGGGTTCCCTAACATGAGCACAGTGGCAGTGGAGGTGGTGTACCGGGGGATTTTTCAAAAAACCCTGGCCCGGAACATCGTCCGCACCATCGTTTTTGCCGCCCGTAAAGAAGGCAAAATAGGCACAGCTTTTGGTCGCTACGGCGACTCCCCCGAACGGAACGGCATCCCTGCCAAACAGTTCGCCATCGTGTCCGACAGTCCCGAGGAACTCGAGGAAAACCTCGCCGTTTACGAGGCCCGCGAGGTGGACGTCACCATCAACGTTGACGACACCATGTGCAAAGGCATCGAATCCTGGGCCTGGTACGGCTTACAGCCCATCAACGCCCTCACCAAGCCCGGCGGAACCCTCATCGTAACGTCCCGCCAGGAAGCGGATGCTCTCATTGAGGACATACACCAGAAGGATTCACCCTTCAACCTCGCCATCGTACCCGCAACCACCAGTTTCTCCGGCCTCTGGGTGTACAAGGACGACCACACCGACGTCCGCATCCTCGGCGCCCTCGCCAAGGTGTGCCCCGAGTTGGTCAGCCTCGACTCAATGCTTGCCGCTCTCGAAGATCAAGATTGGGGCGGTTTGAAGCTGACTTCCGCCCGTAACTCCTTCGACCGCACCATCCAGCGGCCCGTCGAGCCCGGCGAAGGCAACGACGAAACCCCCTTCACCTTCGACCTGCTCGGGTGGCGTGAGATGGAAGATGGCCTGGTCATCAGGGGCATCGACGGGGGCACCGGCTTCCGCGGGGGTTCTCTGGCTGACGGCTACGACCCCATCAACTCCAACGCCTCCGGCGACACGGACTATCAACCCACCCGCAACTCGGTTTTCAAAAAGTTCAGCACGCGTTCCATGCGTCCGGTCGTCAACTTCGATACCTGCATCAAGTGCACCCTGTGCTGGCTCCAGTGCCCCGACACTTGCTTTGATGTGACCCCCGACGGGCTCTACGACGCAAATATGGAGGCCTGCTGCGGCTGCGCCGTCTGTGAGGCCGTGTGTCCCGTCGCTGGCTGCATCACCATGGTCAATGAGGCCGAATTCAACGACAACAACAGCCAGTGGGAACACTGGACCCGCGATAAGGACGGCTACCAGAAGTGGATGACCCAGTTGATCGAGGTGCAGAAAGCCCACGACGCTGACACCGAGCGCAGCCATGGCTATCACAGCCCCGGCAAGTACGAAGCTGAATCCGAATCCGAAGTTGCCCTTACCGGAGACGATGACTGATGGCCACCGCAACCGTTCACCAGACCGAGCGTGAGGAGCTCATCAGCGGCAGCGAAGCCATCGCCATCGCTTGCTCCCTCGCCGACGTAGACGTTATCACCGCCTATCCCATCCGGCCCTACGACACGGTCATGCAGTACGTGTCCAAGCTCAAGGCCGACGGCGCTTTCGACTGCGACTTCATCGTGGCCGAAAGCGAGCACTCCCAGTTCGAGATCGTCAAACACGCCTCCGCGGTCGGGGCCCGCACCTTCTGCGGCTCCAGCGGAGTGGGTTGGTTCTACGCCTTCGAGGCGATAACCGTGACGGCCGGCCTGCGCCTTCCCGTGGTCGCCATGGTGGGCAATCGCGCCCTGGACGACCCGGGAGCCTTCGGCGTTGAGCACAACGACGCCATGGCCGTGCGTGACCTGGGCTGGATGCTCTACTGGGTGGGAACCGCCCAGGAGGCCCTGGATACCGCCTTGCTGGCGTGGCGCGTCGCGGAGGACCCCCGCGTTTTCCTGCCGGCCGCTATCTCCTGTGACGGCTCCTTCCTGACCCACTCTCAGGCGATCGTGAACGTGCCGACGCAGGAGCAGGTTGATCAGTTCCTGCCCCAATATGACCGGGGCCGTCTGCTCCTCCATCCCGACAACCCCATCACCGTCGCGCCGCAGGTCAATGAGGACTGGCTGATGGAAATCCGTCGCCAGACCGACGATGCCATGCGCCGCACCAGCGACGTTATCAAGGAAGCCTACGAGGAGTTCAAGCAGCTCTTTGGGCGCGGCGACCCCAGCCCCTTCATCGAAGAGTACATGACCGAGGACGCCGACATCGTCCTGGTCGGTATGGGAACGCTCGCCATGCCGGTCCGCGTTGCCGTTCGTCGCATGCGCGAGCAGGGCAAGAAAGTCGGTTTCCTCCGTGTGAAGTTCTTCCGTCCCTTCGCCACCGACGAGATTCGTGAGGCCCTCAGCCACTGCAAGGCCGTCGGCGTCATTGACCGCGACTATTCATACGGCTCGCCTTCATACGGCGGCGTGCTGTTCAACGAGATCCGTTCCGCCCTTTACACCCTGGACAACCGCCCGCTTATGCAGAGCTTCATCGCCGGCCTCGGTGGCCGCGAAGTCCTGGTCCGCGACGTGGAAGAGATGACCTCGATGGTCCAGGGTTCAATCGACGCCGGACATGTCAAGGAAGAAAACACCTGGATTGGTGTCCGCGAATAGGAGTGCCGCTATGACTACCATGACTCAAGAACTCCCCCAGGTTAGGGGCGTCAAGCAGATCCCGGTGTTCGAGGGGTTCACCTCCGGCCACCGCACCTGCCAGGGCTGCGAATCCGCCTTGGTGATGCGCTTGATGATCAAGGCTGCCGGCCCGCGCACCATTGTGGTCGGCAGCACCGGCTGCATGTACGTAGCCAACACCACGTACTACAGCACGCCGTGGGTCGTGCCGTGGATGCACACCCAGCTGGGCTCCAGTGGCTCCGCTGCCACCGGCACCGCCGCCGGCCTTGCCTCGCTTATGCGCAAAGGCAAGATGCAGGATGAGCCCATCAACGTCATCGCCTTCTGCGGCGACGGTGGCGGCGTGGACATGGGACTCTCCGCCATCTCCGCGGCCCTGCAGCATGATGAGTACAACTTGCTCATCCTGTGCTATGACAACGAGTCCTATGCCAACACCGACATTCAGGTGTCCGGCTCCAGCCCATGGGGCGCTAATTCGACTTTCTCCCCTCCGGGCAAGGTTCACCGGATCATGAACCGCCGTTGGAAGAAGAACACCGTTCCGATGCTCGCCGCCGGCCACCCCGACGTCCGCTACGTCGCCACCGCCTGCGGATCTTACGGTCCGGACTTCACCAACAAGATCCGGCGCGCTCTCACCATCGGCGGCCCAACCTTCATCCACAGCATCGACCCGTGCCCCAAGGGCTGGGACTACGATCCCAAGTACTCCCACGAGCTGGGGATGCTCGCCGTGGAAACCGGCATCTGGGTCCAGTACGAGATCGTCGACGGCGAGTTGATCCTGAATGGTCCGTCCCGCGCCATTGCTCGTGGCATCCGTCGCCGGAAGCCCGTTACCGATTACCTCCAGCGTCAGGGACGTTTCGCGCACTTGACTGAAGAGGACCTCAAGTTCTTCCAGGAGCGTATCGACGAAACCTGGGAGAAGTGGTGGATTCCGGGAATCGTCCCCTTCGGCCCCCACGACGAAGGCGAGTAATCCCACATCGGACCCCATGCTGACGTTGTTCAAGGGCGGGTTCAACACTCGCCCTTTCGGTTTGGATTTGTACAGTCGTCTATGCGTCCAACACTTAAACCATACGTTGACCCCTCGTAATCATGTGTTAGACTTGTCGCGGAACTGACATCGCGAGGTAAAACAATGGTAAAGGTTGCCCTGACATTTGAAGGTGATGCCGATGAAGTGATCGTTGCGATGCGACAACTCACGGTCGGCGATGCTAGTGACGCTTCGCCTGTTGTTAACAATACTGAAACATCGGTGGCGACCGCTCCCGTCGAATCACCCGGCGATGCGGCATCGAATGAACCGACTGAAACCAGTGAGGTGCCTGAAGGTCGCTGGACAATCGAACATGTCCGAGCTTTTTGGGGTTTCCTGGCTGATGATGCCCGGGAAATTTATCAAAGAGTTGCCCAGAGCGCGGGCTACGTGCTTTCTCGTCAGGCCTTGCTGGAAGAAATGCATCTGACCGTGCGGCAACTGTCCGGTCGACTGTCCTCCCAGGGGCACGCGGTACGGCGTATACGCCGCGTCCGCAATGTTGCCTTGCCCCATCCCATGTCGTTCGACTCCCAGGCTGATGAGTACCGGATGCTCCCCGACGTCGCCGACGCTATTGTCAGGCTAAACCTGTAATGCTACTCTGCGGCATCCCAACAGTTGACCTCCTGATTCAGTCAACGATCGGAGTATCCCGATGAGAATGGACCCCATTAACCTCTACGACTACGAGGCGCGAGCCAAGCAGGTGTTGCCCCACAACAACTGGGAGTTCATCGAGGCTGGCTCGATGGACGAGATCACGACTGCCCGTAATCGTTCCGCATTCGAGGCGCTGACCCTGCGCCCGCGTTTCATGCGCGATACTACCGAGCGCAAGGTCTCCACCACGGTCCTAGGCCAGGATATCAGTTTCCCGGTGATGATCGCCCCCACAGGCGGTCACGGCAACGCTCACCCCGACGCCGAATGCGCCACCGCTCGCGGCGCCGGCATGTCCAATACCCTCATGATGTGCAGCACGTCTTCCAACTGCAGCATGGAGGAAATAGCCGAGGCCGCCACCGGACCACTGTGGTTCCAGCTTTATCATCGTGGATACGACCTTACCGAGAACCTGGTCAAGCGCGCCGAGGCTTCCGGGTACCGCGCCATCGTCCTCACGGTGGATACGCCGGTTCCGAGCCCCAAGGAGCGTGACGTGCGTAACCGCTACCAACGGCCCGGCGACCTCGGCAACTTCCGCGATCAGCAGGACCGCCTATCTGAGGTCAGTGGAACCGACGAGTCACCGACGTGGGAAATGCCCCAGTCACCGCCGTTGACCTGGGCCGAGGTCGAATGGTTGCGCGGCCTTACCGACCTTCCCCTCGTGCTCAAAGGAGTCCGCGTCGCCGAGGACGCACGAATGGCTGTCGATCACGGGGTCAACGGGGTCTTGGTCTCCACCCATGGCGGCCGCCAGCTCGATAGCACCATGTCCAGCATCGAGATGGTCCCCGAGATCGTCGCGGCCTGCGGGGATAAGGCCGAGGTGTACGTGGACTCCGGCGTTCGCCGGGGCAGCGATGTCCTCAAAGCCCTGGCTTTGGGCGCTCGCGCGGTTGCCGTCGGCCGTCCCCTCTACTGGGGCCTCGCTGTCAACGGAGCCGAGGGTGTGCACCACATGCTGGAACTCCTCCGCGAAGAGTTCAACCGTGCCATGGCCTACTGCGGCCAGAACAGCGTCGACGACCTGGAAGACCGTCTGCTAAATGTGCCGCGCGAGTGGGGGCCCTTCCGCACCGAAAACGACATCGCGGAGCACCTGCCTTTCTAGTACGGCAACGTTTCTGCAGACTGCGAATTGTCAGGGGCGGACGACAGTCCGCCCCTGCTTTTTGAGTGACACTGTTCTCCACCGGGCCAGTATCAATCGTCAGCGGCTACTCCGACGGCGCCCGCGCCGATCTCTGCCAGAAACCCGGTCAGCAGTTCATTGAAGATGTCCGCCTGCTCATAGTGCGTTGAGTGGGCCGCACCGGCCACCACCTCCAGCCGACTCCCGGGAATCAGCCGGTGCGCCGCCTCGATTACGTTGGGCGGAAATATGCGGTCTTCCTCCCCGACCACCAGGAGCGTGGGCACCGCAAACCCCGCCAGGTCCGCCGCCTTCGGTCCCGCGGGGTTTCGGAACAAGCCGGACACGATGCTCAACGCCATCGGAGGGTTCATCCTCCCGATGGAACCGAACAGGAACGTCAAATCCGGATGGTTCGCAATGAAACCGTCGCTCAGTGCCCGGCGCAGCGGGTCTTCCGGCGGGTGCACGTCCTCCAGCAGGGAGACCACCGACGGATCGCCGACCCCTCCCGTGGTGTCTGCCAGCACCAGACCAGTGACCCGCTCCGGATGTGCCAGCGCGAAGCCCAGGCTCGTCACTCCTCCCATGGACTGGGCCACCAGCGTCGCCCGGTCGATCCCCAGGTGGTCCAGCAGCGATTCCAGGTCGGACACGAAGGTCGCCGGCTCCGGCGGTGCGTCAGGCCCGGCCGTCAGTCCCCATCCTCGGTGGTCAAAGGTGACACACCGATAATCCTGCTGGAACACTGCCACCTGACGCCACCAGCTCAGATGGCTGCCGCCGCGCCCGTGGGCAAACACCAACGCTGGCCCCTCGCCGTGGCTCTCGTAAAACATCTGCGTCCCGTTGATCTCTGCATACGGCATGTAGACCTCCCTGACTATCGTCGCATTCTCGGCAATTGCCCGGCAGCATGATGCGGCAAAACCTAAACCGCCCATCCCTCCCGGCGGTACGCTGCATCCCAGAACATGTACTCATACCGGCTGCTGGCCATGAACGCGTAGCGCATCGCCTCCCGTTCTTGCTCCCCAACCCGTTCCGCCATTTCGTCGACGAATCCGGTCCACGCGTCCACGCTGGACTGCAGGAACCCTTCCACGTAGAACCGGGTCCACTGCCCGTACAGCGGGTGTTCCGACTGGCCGACCTCGTCCTTCAGAAGGTGATACGTCCAAGGACACGGCAGCAGCGCCGCCGCCGTCGGACCCAGCCCGTGCATCCCCGCCGTCACCAGCATGTGGTTGACGTACGCAGTGTTGGTTGGTGACCTCGTCGCCCCCTCTACTTCCGGCATGGTCAGCCCCGCCGCCTCGATAAGCTGATGATGCAAGGGCCTCTCCACGGGCGTCATCACCCGGTGGGCCAAATCCTGGAGCAGTTCCGCGTCGGGAGCTTTCGCCAGGGTCATCGCTACGGCCCGCCCGAACCCTTCCAGGTAATGGTAGTCTTGCCCCAGATAGTACTGGAAAGTCTCCAAGGGAAGCGTCCCTTCCTTGATCTCCCGCAGGAACGGATGCCGGAATATCGCCGTCCAGATCGGCTCCGCCTCTGCTCGCAGTTGCTCGCTAAATCCCGCCATGTCGGTTTCTCCCGTCTGTGTAAACTACGTAAATCGGCTCGCATCCACCGAGGAATGCGGTTACCTCTGTTTACAGAAAAGCCTCGTTGATCAGCACCAGCTCAGCGTACGCTGCGTACTGGCATCCGAACCCTGCTCCCGCCTCCCGCGCATGCGCCGTGAGGAATTCGAAAGGGCTGTTGCCCACGTCGCCAAGGTTCTCCAGGTACGCCTTGTGTTCTCGCAGCGACGCCAGCCCAGTCTCCCAATATTCCGACACGTCCACCGCGTGCGTTGGCACGGTCGCTCCGAACACCGCGACGAAGCGCACCTCGTTCCACGGTTCAAGCCCTTCGTCCAGCAGTTCTGGGAATATCCATCGGTTCCCGGCATCTCGCGCCGCGTCGAACACCGCCAGTCCCACCCACCGGTGGTCCGCCATGTTCAGGTGTCCGCTGAAAAACTGTAGGTGGTGGTTGATGGTGATCACAACGTCAGGCCGGTACTTGCGTATCATTCGGCTCAGGTCCCGCCGCAGCGGCAAGCCGTACTCTATCACCCCGTCCGTGTGGTCCAGGAATTCCACCGTGTCGACCCCGACAACGCGGGCCGCGTTGATCTCCTCCTGCGATCGCAAGGGCCCCACTTTCGACGGGTGCATCCCGTCGATGCCGGCTTCGCCGCGGCTCACCATCACGTAGGTGATGCGTTTCCCTTGCGCCGTCCACTTGGCAATCGCCGCCGCTCCCCCGTATTCAAGGTCGTCCGGGTGGGCCACAATCGCCAGACCCGTTTGCCAGTTCTCGGGCACGGGCACGTTGGGCGCCTCACGTCGCTGCATAAACCCTCCGTTTTGATCTCAATGTTATCGACGCCGTCCGCGTGTGCGTCCGTCGCCGTAGGCCCTGTGACTTTCAGGACCAACTGGCCGGCCTCAAACCAGTCGCGGGCTTGGCGATGTTACCGCCGCCTCCGCCGTGGCTACACGCCGGCCCGCAGCATCCCGAACTGACATCGCCACCCGCCTTGACTCCACACCGGAGACGTCGATGTCGTGGTCTAGCACCACGCCGTCGCAGCGCAGCCTCATGCCACAGATCACCGTCGCGTGATGCGCAATCGACAGCCGGCCGCCCCACCGAAAGTCGTCACCGAAATCGGCCCCCATCAAGCCTTCCAGCCACCCCACCGTGATCCATGTCAACCCATGTCCATCCGGACGCAGGTCGAACCCGGTCATTTCTTTCGCCGGAAGGTGAAAGTCCTGGCATTGCTCCTCGCCTGGCAGCCGCAGTTCCCCCAGGTGGCCGCTATCGCCGGCGCGACTTCGGGCCAGGCTGCCCATTCCCGTATTGACCTCCAGCTTGTCTACGTTTCCCTCTGGACGCGCCGCCTCACCGCCGATGATGAACGCGGCTTCCGAGCGCAGGATCTCGGTTCCAATTTCGTCGACCGCGAAAGCCGCCGCCTTTAGCCAGGCCCGGCCACACTTCTCGCCGACCTCCCTCATCCATCCGCCGACCTGCACGCGCCGCCCAATGATCGGCGGCCGCAGGAAATCGAAACGCTGCCAGACCGTGACCAACGGTTCCCCGGCGCCGCGTTTACCCAGCATCGCCCGGCAGTCTTCCGCCATCAGGTTGGGGAAGCAGCCGTTAGCGCCCACCACGCGCCGGTACTGGATCAAAGCCGCTTCGTCGACCAAGTATTCGAGGTTGCCGATCTGGTCGCCGGCCCGCAGGTCGCGCCAGGAATCAGCGTCCGTCATGCACTTCCGCCGGTCCGCCGCGTGTACTCCAGCAGGTCCGCTGCCGCTGCCGCTTCGTCTCCCAGCGCCCGGTTCGCCAGAGCCCGGCCCCGGTATGCTTCGGCCAGCGTATCGTTGAGTTCCACCGCCTTGCCGAAGGCCTCGATGGCTACTCCGAATTCGCCGAGCGCCGCTTTGGAGTTGCCCATCGACAACCACACCCCGGCGAGGCCGGCGTTCTTTTCGATGGCAATTTCATACTCCGCGATTGCCGCATTGTGATCCCCAAGGTCCGCCCTCGCCACGCCCCGGTTGTGGTGCAGCGTCGCCGTATCCATGCCGCACTGTTGCGCCAGGTCAAAATCGGCGATAGCGTCGACGGGTTCTCCGCGGTTCCGTTTGGCAATTCCCCGGTTGTAGAGCGCGTTGGCGAACGTCGGCACCAGGGCAATGGCGGCATCGTAATCCTCTATCGCCGCGTCATAATCCCTGCGGTCGCTGTAGAGGTTGCCCCGAGCGTAGCGGTAATCCGGCTCACCCGGTCGTAGTTCGATTGCCCGGTTGTAGTAGTCCAGCGCCGTCTCCCGGTCACCGGAATCTCGATAGGCGATCCCCAGGTTGTACTGGGCATTGGCGTGTTCCGGGTTGATCCGCGCGCACGCCTGGAAATCCGAAATGGCTTCCTCGTAGCGTCCCAGCGAAATCCGGGCCACCCCTCGTGCATAGTAGTAATCGGCGTCGTCCGGCTCCAGTTCGATGGCCGCCGAGTAGTCGCTGATGGCGTCCTCGTAGAACCCCAGGTGCCGCCTCACCAC
Organism: Dehalococcoidia bacterium; assembly: GCA_022827095.1. Lineage (GTDB taxonomy): Bacteria > Chloroflexota > Dehalococcoidia > Lucifugimonadales > UBA3495 > Bin87. The sequence continues at coordinate 273,451 of JAJDTP010000021.1, read as the reverse complement.
GCCGCGGGCGTAGTACGGCACCGGATACTCGGGATCCGCGATTATCGCCCGTGTGTAGTCGGCAATCGCCTGGTTCAGGTCGCCGCCGTTGCGATATGCGAGGCCCCGGTAGTAATAGGCCGGCGCGAACTCGTCGTTGATCTCCAGGGCGTGGTTAAAGTCGTCGACCGCGGCCTGTAGCTGGCCGGCCCTCAGGGCCAGTTGTCCCCGCGCGGTGTAGTGAAACTCAGTCGGTAAGTCGCCGCCCGTGCTCATTTCCTCTGTCCGCTGAACGTCATCATCGCGCCATCATTCGCCCGTTTTGCTACCACTCCGGACGGCTTGTGATCATCCAAGCTGTGCCTTCCATCGCCAGCATACGCATCCGCCCGGTTAAAGCCCTGTTTCATAGAGGTCGTAATGGGAATGGCTCATGCCCAGGGCTTGGTAAGTGCGCTTCGCCGGCCAGTTATCGCGCATCACGTACAACCGCATGCCGCGTATGTCGCCTCGGGCGTCAGCCATCTCGGTGAGCCGCTCGTACAGCTTTCGGTACACGCCCTGTCGCCGGGACTCGGGCTTGACATAAACGGATTGGATCCACCAGATCCAACCGTTGCGCCAGTCACTCCATTCGGTCGTGACCATCAGCTGGCCGACGGGGCTGCCTTCCGTTTCCGCCAGCAGGTAGAAGGCTTTGGCCTCGTCCACGAGCGCGGCTTCCACCCCCGCTCTGAGTGTCGTGCGGTCCAGCGATATCCCTTCCGACTCCAGCGCCATCGCCGCGTTGAACCTGGTGATGGCTTCTCCATCGTCAACCCCGGCCTGTCGTATGTTCAATTCTTTTACCATGGCATCATAATTCTAGTTACCCACGATATAATAGGCAACCTGACTGCACCGTTCTCACCTAATCCGAATTGATCGTAGCCTGATTGGGGAGCAGCGCGTCGGGACCGTTTTCAGACACCTACCACCACGCCGAGAGCCACCCCTCCTGGCTCTCAGTTGCAGCTAAGGGAACCACCATACTCACCACGAACACGGTCAGACCGACGAGGAGCCCCCATGCCTAACCAGGAACGATTGATCAACGACTTCTGCGATTTGGTCCGAATCGACAGCCCTTCCGGCGAGGAATGGGACGTCGCTCTCCACGTCTCCGAGCGGCTGTCCAAACTCGGCTTCCAGGTCGCACGTGACGAGCACGGCAACGTCATCGCCCGCGAGGATGGGGACAATCCCCTGCTGTTGTCGGCCCACATGGATACCGTCGACCCCGGCCGCAGCATCAAACCCCAGGTCGTCGGCGACCGGATCACCTCCGACGGCAGTACCATCCTCGGCGGCGATTGCAAGGCCGGGGTGGCTGCCATTATCGAGGCGCTGCAAACTGTGCACGATGATAACCGCCCTCGTCGTCCCGTACAGGTGGTGTTCACCCGGGGCGAGGAAATCGGCTTGGTCGGCGCATCCAACCTCGACTTTTCGATGATCTCCAGCACGGAGGCCGTCGTGTTCGACGGGAACGGGCCGGTCAACTCCATCACTGGCGGCAGCCCCACCTATATGGCTTTCGACATTGATATCAAGGGCCGTGGCGCCCACGCCGGCGTCGAACCCGAAAAAGGCCTGTCCGCCATCCGCATCGCCAGCGACATCATCGCCGAGTTGCCCCAGGGTCGCATCGACCACGAAACAACGTTCAACGTCGGCACCATCACCGGCGGAACCGTTCGCAACGCCGTTCCTTCCGAGGCCACCGTATCCGGCGAGTTCCGCAGCATGAACATGGAGTCCCTGGAGCTCATGCGCATGCAACTCGTCGCCGCAGTGAATACCATCCGCGGGCGTTACTCCGAGGCTGAAATCAACGAGAATCTGGAAATGATGTTCCAGATGTACCGCCTGGACCCCAACGAGGCCACCGCGCAGTTGGTCACCCGTGTCATGCGCGACATGGGCCTCCAGCCGGACATCCGGCCCTCCGGTGGCGGCACTGACGGCAACGTGTTCCGCCTCCACGGCATCGAGAGCGTCGTCGTCGGTATGTCCACCAACCTCATGCACACGATAGACGAATATGTCGTCGTTCCCGACCTGTTGAACACCGCCCGTTTCTGTGAGGAGCTGATGACTTTCGGCGCCTGATATGTCCGGCCGGCGGGAAGCGCGTGGGGCGTCCATTTCGGGCGCCCCACATTTCTGTCATGCTTCGACCACTAACCCAGATAACGTTTCGCCGAACTCCTCCCGCTGCCACTGCCGCACTTCCCCGTCGCCGCCCGCCAGCTCATCGCGTAATCGCTCCGGTCTCAACGCTATCCTTTCCAGGCTGGGCGTGGGCCAAATGTGGCTGACCGCCAGATCCAACTCCGCGCTCAATCGCAGTCGCCATTGCTTCAAGACCTTGAGCCGTTCCCGGCTTTCATGTGTCCAGGGCTCGGCGCCTCGGTCCGGCCTCGGTGGTTTTGGCGCCTCAGGTCCGTCCATGCCCCGTTCAAGCGCTTCCATCAACTCGCCGAAGCACCGGGATGCCAGCAACCCGCCGACTCCCCGTGGCGGCCTGCCGTAACACTGCGCCAGTTCCAACAGGTCGCCGTTGCTCGCCGCCTGCGTCGGCGGAACGTCCCAGGCGCACGCCTTGCCGTCCCGAAACGCGTACAGTTCCTGGAGTACCGCCGCTTCCCTGGGATTGAGGCTCTCCCATCCCTTAACCCGGCGAAACGCCGTCTCCAGCGGTTCCTCTGGGGGATGGCGCAGTGCGGTAATCCGCGCGCACTCTTCTCGCACCCATTCTACGCGCCCCAGTTTGTCGAGCCGGTACTCCAGCTCGTCGGCGAGCGGTATCAGGTGGTGTACGTCGCTGGCCGCATAATCCAGCGCCGGACCGGATAGCGGCCGGAGACCCCAGTGCGAAACCTGCAGCTTGGGATCCTTGGCGATCCCCACGCCACAGAACTCTTCCAGTACCGCTCCCAGGTTCGGCCTCGATACTCCCAGGAAACGCGCGGCCAATCCGGTGTCGAACAGATTGTTGACCTCAAAGCCGAAATCACGGTCAAAGAAGCGCACATCCTCTTCGCAGCCGTGCATCACGATCCCCACCGCTTCGTCCGCCAGCAACTCGCCCAGGGCGTCCAGTCCCTTCACGGACAGCGGGTCCAGCAGGTACGTCTCCCGTCCGTCGGAAATCTGTATCAGGCAGATCCGCTCGCGGTACGCGAACCGGCCATTCCGCTCAGTATCCAGTGCCAGTCGCGGAGCTCGCCGTAACTCCTCCGCCACCGCGTCCCAATCCCCCTGTTCACCAATATAACGATACTGATTCCGCAACAATTACCCCGGATTACGCCGTCATTTCAATCCATTGCCGGTCTAACTGGGCCAGTGTAGCACACGTCGGGAGCCATCGTTGTCCCGTAAGCGCCAGGGGCTTGCGCTCATGCGCACCCAGTTTCCCCCACCGGTCATTGCGAGCGCACCGTGGCAATCTCGTGATAACAACAGGGTTGCTTTCAGCAACGGGATCGCCACGTCGCTGCGCTCCTCGCGATGACAAACTGGGTACGCGTGAGAGGGCTTGCGGGCGCGCATCCGTGCCCGCCGGCTTCTGCCCAACGACCTGCGTGCTATACTCGCCGCACACCCTATCGTAAGGAGCATTGCACCCCATGAGCGGCGCAGACCTCAAGCAGACCCTTCAGCAGGGCGGCCGTATCTTCGGTACCATGATCAGCATCAACCGCAGCCCCCGCTGGATACCCATTCTCGACGGCGTCGGCCTCGACTACGTCATCATCGACACCGAGCACAGCCCGCGCAGCCGGGGCGAACTGGGCGACTACCTGACGATGTTCAACACCATCAGCGTCGTTCCCATTGTTCGCATCCCTATCCCGGATTCCCACTACGTCACGATGGCCATCGACGCCGGCGCCCAGGGCATCCTCGCCCCCTACTGCGAGACCGTCGACCAGGTGCGCGAGGTAGTCAAGGCCGCGAAGTTCCGCCCACTCAAGGGCGCTGCCGCCGAGGATGCCCTGGAGTCCGGCACGTTCCCCAGCGACGCCAGCCAGGATTACCTCGCCGCTCGCAACCGAGACAACATCTGCATCATCGGCATTGAGAGCCATGCCGCCGTCGATAACCTCGACGCCATGCTGGCCGTTCCCCACATCGATGCCATCTTCGTCGGCCCCAACGACATGAGCATCTCTCTGGGTGTCCCCGACGATTACGCCCAGGAGGTCTACAAGACCACCGTCAAGGGCATCATCGACAAGTGCGAGGCCAAGGGGTTGCCCACTTTGGTTCACCATCAAACGCCCGAGCTATCCGAATATTGGATCGAGCAGGGCGCTCGCTTCGTCCTCCACGGCACTGACCGGCGCGCCCTGGCCGAAGGGTTCCGCACCGAGTTCACGCGCCTGCGGGACAAGGCTGCCTCCGTGTAATTGCCGGCCGATGAGCGGCCAACGCGTAAAGCGAAAAACGCTAGGGGCGAATGGTCATTCGCCCCTATTTGTTATCCGCGCCGCTGTAGATATCACCCGGCCTCGCCCCGATCTCTCACAACTATATCCTGTCAATCCTGTCCATCGATGTAACCCTCAATTCCGCGAACTTCCCTCCCATCGCTCCCGCAGCGACGCGATGTAGACCTTTTCGTATTCCCCGTGGTGCCCGTTCGCTGGATCGTCTGCCAGACGTTCGGCCCACATATACTCCACATCCGCCCACACGATCGGGAACTTGGGTTGGTCGAAGAACGCTGCCACCGCGTCGAAGGGCGAAGCCCCTTCCATGTATCCCAGCATCTGGAAATTGTCGTACAGGTTACCCTGTTCCGACATGAACCGTCCCCGCATCGCCGCCATGATCATGAAGTTCGCCATGATCCATCCAATCTAAGGTTCCTTCAATGCGCCCACGGGCAAAACCCTGTAGTAGCGAGCGCAGCGCGACAGTCTCGCCATTCCGCTGGCCGATGTCATTCCGAGCGTAACGCGGCAATCTTGAACCCGGCGCTACCGCGTCAGGATGTGCACCGTCGTTACGTCCCCGGCTCCCGAGCATTGGGCCACTCCGACTCGCGCGTTTTCCACCTGCCGTGGGCCGGCTTCACCCCGTAGCTGCGTCACCGTCTCATGCACCATGCGGATGCCGCTGGCCCCGAAGGGGTGACCCATCGCCAGCAGGCCCCCGTCTGTGTTCACCGGAATGTCCCCGCCCAGCGCCGTGCGCCCTTCTTCGGTCGCCCGCCAGGCTTCTCCGAACGGCGTCAAATGCAGCGCCTCGATCTGCTGTAGCTCGCCGATGGTCGCTGCGTCATGGACCTGCGCGATGTCGACGTCTTCCGGGCCGATCCCCGCCATCTCGTACGCCTGCAATGCAGCCGGCTCAGTGCGGTACGGGCTGAACGCCGAATGGTCGCTGCCCCGTCCGTTGTAGTTGCCCGAGGTCAAAGCCGCCGCGGCCACGCGGATCGCGCGGCTCCGGTCGATGCCGTAGGTGTCCAGCGCGTCCGCCGCGCACAGCACCGCCGCCGCTCCGCCTTCGCTGGTCGGGCAGCACTGGTACAGGGTCAGCGGGTCCGCGATTAGCCGGGAGTTCAGCACGTCTTCCACTGAATAGGTTTCTTTGCGGTGGGCGTATGGGTTCATCGACGCCGCCTGCCGTGCTTTAACCGACACCTGTGCCAGTGCCGACGCCGGCGCCCCGGTCTCCTCCATGTACCGTTTCATGCGAAGCGCGTATCCCGCCATCATGTGGTCGCCGCCGATGTACCGCGCCGGGCTGTTTTCTGCGGTCACCGTCACCGGCCCGCTGGGCACCTTCTCCGCGCCAAATGCCAGCGCCATGTCGAACACGCCCGATGTGATCCCCCAGTACGCCTGCCAGAACGCAGTGGACCCGCTGGAACACGCGTTTTCCACGTTGATGATCGGCACCCCGGTCAGCCCCAGCTGCGCCAGCGTGGTCTCGCCAATCGACATCCCGTGGTAGTACACGTGCCCAAAATATGCCACCGGAATCGCCGACCACGGCACCCCGGAATCCCGCAGCGCGTCAACCACCGCGTCCCGCGCCAGGTCTGACAGGTTCTCCTCGGGGAACCGGCCGAAGGCGTGCAGACCAACTCCCACCACCATCACTTCGCGAACGGGCCGAAACTGAGACATCTGATTACCACCTTCATTTAGTACGTGCGAAGCGCGGTATCGCCGCGTCCACTCGTGTGGAGTTGTCATTGCGAGCGAAGCGTGGCAATCTCGTCGCACCCTAAACCGGCCGCCACTTGTACACGGCGCGCTCTGATCCTTCGATTCCGTCCATCCCCACGGTCTGAAGCGCCAACGTCACCGGCATCCCTACCCGGAGGTCTTCGTGCGCGCAGTCGATCACCTCGGCCAGCACGTGGGGTCCCTCGGGTAACTCAGTCTCACCAAGCACGTAAGGCACCGGCCCCGGCCAACCCGACGGTGGCACCCTGACGATAGTGTAGCTGTACAGCGTTCCATCGGCGGACAGTTCCACCTCTTCCAGGTCCGGTGACGTGCACGACTGGCAGAACGTAGCTGGACCGAAAACGTGGACCCCGCACTGCAAACACCGCATCCCCAACAACGCTCCCCGCTCCCCGCTTTCGTCGGTAAGTCGCAGGCATCGCTCGTCAACTGAAATAACCATATCCGACCGTCGATAAATTCGTGCATACCCGGCCGCCAATCGTTGGCAAAGCCCAAGTGGGTCGGAGTCTAAATCCGGCCTAAACCGGTGTCAATTGAACCGCCTGGCGCGTCGTCGTCATGTGAGGGATGGAATATCGAAAACTGCATCGAAATCAAGCCGTTGGTTTGGATATCGAATGCGACGCAAATGATAGTGATGTGCACGTAACAACGATAGTCAAGCCGCCGATTACGAAAAGCTTATCCGTTGCCCCAGTGCGACAGCAATAAAGTTGACCGCAATCGGCGGACAGGTGTATCGTGCGCCGGTATCACAACCGCAACACCCGATTTGCGTTTAGTGTCGGAGGTATCGAATGTCGCTTAAGGCAGCCTTGCTCGGTTCATTAACACTGTCCCTTGCACTCGTCCTGGCCTGCGGAGGAACTGCAGCTCCTGCTGACCCTCAGATCGTCGAGGTCACGCGCGTCGTGACCGAACAGGTGGAGGTCGAAAAGGTCGTAACCGAACAGGTCGAGGTGGAGGTCGAAAAGCAAGTAGAGGTCGAGAGGCAGGTGGAAGTCACCAGGGAAGTCCTGGTGGTAGCCACGCCGGTGCCGCCAGTTCAGGACGTGGTTCGCCAGCAAGAAGACCCGGCGGGCACCCTGACGGTGAGCCTGCAAAACCTCGGCTCTCAGGTCACCGACCCCATCCTCCAGGGTCGCGCGGGGCACGCTCAGTACCAGGCCCCCATCTACGATGCTCTCCTCGGGTTCAACTACGAGTCCCAGTATGGCGGAGTCGGCCCCGGAGTGGCAGCAGAATGGGGAATCGACCCGGACGGAAACAGCTGGACTTTCAATATCGCGCCGGGCCTGGTGTTCCACAATGGCGAAGTCCTGGATGCGCATGACGTGAAGTTCAGCCTCGAGCGCACCATGTACCACGAAGAAAGCGTCGTGGGCGACGGTAACCGTCTCAACCGGCAACTCCGCCAGCCGTCGGAGGAAGCCATCGAGATTATTGATGATCACACCCTGCGGATGCACACCGACGGATCAAAGCCTCACTTCTGGAGCTTGCTCACCAGGGCGGTGTTCCAGGGCGGCCAGATCATGCCCAAGGACTACATCGAGTCCGTAGGCGACGAGGGATTTCGGGCCGAGCCGATAGGCAGTGGTCCCTGGATGTACGCCGAGCACTCCGTAGGCGATTACTTCCGCTATGAGGCCTTCGACAAGTCCCACCGTGGCATCCCCCACTTCGCCAACATGAGCCTGCTGCTGGTCCCTGAAGAGAGCACCAAGCTCGCCATGGTCCGGACTGGCCAGGCCGACCTCATCGACCTGGTGCCGGAATCGGCCCCTGAGGTGGAAGCGTCCGGCGCACAGCTCACGGTTATCGAGGGCGTGGGCATGTTCATCTACCAGTTCTGGGGTCTCTACTACGAAGAGGCCCAGGCGCTGCCCGTCGGTGATATTCGCGTTCGGCAAGCCATGTCACTGGCCATCAACCGCCAGGACATCATCGACTTCACGCTGAACGGCTACGGGCGACCCTCCATGCCTTTCGCCACCTTCCCCACCAGTGTTGACGTCGATGTTCCCCGGTGGCAGAAATGGGGCGAAGAAGAGTTGGTGTACGATCCGGACCGCGCCCGAGCGTTGCTGGCCGAGGCCGGATACGCTGACGGATTCGAGGTTACCTTCTGGAGCACCAACTTCTCTGGCACTCCGTATATGAACGACCTCAGCCAGGCCGTCACGGGTTTCTGGGAAGAGATCGGTATCAAGGCTGACCTGAAGATCATCGAAATCGGCGTGTTCAGTCCCATGACCCGGCGGCCCGGACACGACGAATGGGGCGAGGGCTTCAACGGGGCGGTCAGCATCTTCCGCAACGCGGGCCGGCCGCTGCCAGTACCCCGGTATCAGTCCACTTTCCACCCCGACAGCAACCACGTGGCATTCGGAGATCGCGATAGCCTGACACCGGTGGGAGAGGAATACCTGAGGCTCCACGAGATCGCTATCTCCGAGCGTGACGATGCCAAGCGGGCCGAGGCTACCAATGACATCCTCCAGTTGGTAGCGGATCAGTGGATCGGCGTCCCGATTGTCCAGGGCGTCAGCCTGTACGCGTCAAATCCGGAAACGGTGGGCCGCTGGCAGGGCATCTACGGTCGCGGGGAACTTGGAGACGTCTTCCATCGCATCCCCCACGCCGAGGGGAATCCCTGGCAATAGTCGCATCTGAACCTCCTGTTTCAGGGGTAGCTTGTTCTCTCGGGGGCGACCCGGGAACCTTCTGCGCCACCCCTGATCCTTAACTCTCTTCGCGCCGGGAACTGGCCGAACCGCCCGGCGCGAAGCATTCATTGAGGTCGGGGATTTGCAAAAATACATCCTCAACCGGCTGTTGCAGGGCATCGTCCTGCTTTTCATCGTCGCCCTGATCGTGTTTGCCTTGGCCCGGGCCACCGGCAATCCGGCCGACCTCATGGTGCCGGAGGACGCCACTGAAGAAGAGCGTCAGTTCATAGAGCGGAACCTCGGCCTGGATCGCCCGTACCACGTCCAGCTCTTCGTGTTTCTCACCGGCATTGTCCGCGGCGACTTCGGCGATTCCATCGTTTACAAAAAGCCAGCGGCGGAGCTGTTCTTCGAGCGGCTGCCCAACACCCTGAAGTTGTTGCCGCTGTCCATGATCATAGCGGTAGGCGTGGCGATCCCCCTGGGTGTTATCGCAGCGGTCAAACGCGGCACCTGGATCGACCAAGTGGCCGGCGGGATCGCGGTTTTTGGTGTCGCCACGCCCAATTTCTGGATCGCCATCGTCTGCATCTACATTTTCAGCGTTTGGCTGGACGTGCTTCCACCCGGGAGAATGGGCGGGCCGTCCCACTACATCCTGCCTGCGTTCACCCTGGGCACATTCTCCATCGCCGGGATCATGCGGCTGATCCGGTCCAGCATGCTCGAGGTGCTGGATACCGAGTACGTCAAGCTCGCCCGCATTAAAGGTTTGCAGGAATGGAAAGTCTTCTGGAAGCACTGCCTGCGCAACGCCCTGATTCCAGTGTTGACGCTCTTCGGCGTCTTCGTCGGCGGATTCGTCACTGGGGCAATCGTTACCGAGACCGTGTTTGCCTGGCCGGGTATAGGCCGACTCACCATTGACGCCGTGGCGCAACGCGACTTTCCTCTGTTGCAAGCGGTGATCCTGCTGGATGCAGTAATAATCCTCGGCGTCAATCTGGTCGTCGATATACTCTACGCCTACATCAATCCAAGGATCCGGTACGACTAGGAGCGATATGGCCAGCGACCGCGTAGATACCAGCGTGCAAGTACTGGAAGTATCTGGCGAACGGCAGGAGCGGCTAAAGTACGAACTCAAGCGAATGCCCTGGATACCCGTGATCATCATCGCGGTCATGATATTCGCGGCTATATTCGCGCCACTGATCGCCCCCCATTCGCCGACCAAGCAATCCTTGCGCGATAAACTTCAGCCGCCAGCCTGGCAGGCAGAGGGGTCTGCCAAGCATCTGTTGGGCACCGACATTCTGGGACGGGACATCCTCAGCCGCCTGATCTACGGCGCCAGGGTCAGCCTGATCGTAGCGTTCGCGGCGCTTCTGGCCGGTGGCGCGATTGGCGGCGTCCTGGGCCTGCTGTCGGGCTACGCCGGCGGCAAGACGGACACGTTCATCATGAGGGCGGTGGACGCCACCCTTGCCTTCCCGACAATTCTGTTCGCTTTATTGTTAGCAGTTACCATGGGGCAGGGACTGCAGACGGTGGTCCTTGCCGTGACCCTGATTCTCTGGGCGCGGTTCGCACGGGTCACGCGAGGCGAGGTGTTGGGGCTCAAAGACAACGACTTTGTTGCGCTGGCTCACGTCCACGGTTGCTCCGGCGCCCGCATCATGTTCGTTCACATAATGCCCAACGTTTTCAATTCCTTCATGGTCATGTTGACGTTGCACGTCGGCCTGGTCATCCTGACCGAAGCATCGCTCAGCTTCCTGGGCGCCGGCATCCCCCCGCCCACGCCATCGTGGGGTCAGATGGTCGCTGACGGCCGGGCGAAAGTTGCCACGGCCTGGTGGATTTCCATCATCCCCGGCGTCGCGATAACCATGGTCGTGATCGCGTTCAACGTGTTCGGAGACTGGTTGCGCGATCGCTTGGATCCCAAGCTGCGCCAACTTTAGGACGGAGCCGGCTGGATCAAGATATCGGCAATGCCCGGACAGTTCGCAGCTTAACTTTGGGGCGCTTGAAGCGGGGCGCCCCTACCTCTGCCACAGCTCCCGAAGTCGCCCGTGGAGAGTCATGCGGAGAAGCTCCCTGCCCGGATGCTTTCCGCAGTGGCTATTTTTGCTGAGTTGCCAGTTTGGTCAGTCTGTCGACGACCAGTCGCGCCAACTCGCGCGACCAGAGCAGCATGCCTGCGCTGGCGAGGATTATCACCAGCCCTCCGCCCAGCATGAAACCGTTGACGTCGGCGCAGAGACACGGGGTCCCAACGGCCACCACGTAGCCGCCGGCAAGCATTGCCACCAACGACGCTGCCCAGAATATTGCGGAGGTCAAGGCGATCCAAACGCCTCTGCCGGTTAGCTGCAATTTGTGCACCCGTTGCGTACGATTTCGAAAACCTCTTCCGGTGACTGCACAACAATTTTAGCACGGTCGCCTATCTGGCCGCCGACATCCGTGATTCGCGGCTCCCCAAACCGACGCGACCCAACGCGTTTCCGGCGGCCTCCTCCTGAAGCCGCGTCCGTTGCACCGCTGCCCGCATGCGTGGTGGATTGGTCGCTTGACCGCCCCCCACTCGCGTGATAGCGTGGCGTCTACGCAATCCGTCGCCGGCTGCCGGTTCGTGGCCGTCAGACCCCGAGTTTACGTATGAGTAGCATCCTCGGTCTGGATCCCCTTCCCGATCGCCATTCGTGGGAAAAGTCGCTCGGCGAATTCCTTGATATCGTGGTGCGGTCCAACCCCGAAAAGGTTTTCGTTGAAATCGCGGGGCAGCAGATCACCTATTCCGATTTCTATCGTCGCTGCCGCTCTGCGGCCACCATGTTCCGCGACTTGGGCATCGGCCACGGTGATCGCGTTTGTCTGTTCCTACCGAATGTCCCCGAGGTTCTGTACACCTGGTTCGGCCTCGCGCTCATCGGGGGCATCGCCGTCACCATCAATACGGCCTACCGGCGCGATGAGATGGCCTTCATCCTGAACAACGCCGACGCTTCCGCCCTCGTCGCCCACCAGAGCTTGCTCGACGTGGCAACCCAGGCCGCCAACATTGCTCCCTGCGTTCGCCATCGCCTCTTCGTTGGCGAGGACCCGGCGCCTTCCGGTTGGACCGTTTACTCCGAGCTGCTGAACGCCGCGCCCGAGATCGCCGAACTGCCCTCCGTGTCGCCCACCGATATCTCCATGCTCCAGTACACCTCGGGCACCACGGGCAACCCAAAGGGGGTGCAGGTCACCCACCAGATGTACGTGTCCGCCGGACAGGGTTTCGCCCTCTGGACGCAGGCCACCCCCGACGACCGCTTCTTCACCTGCCTCCCTTACTTCCACGCCAACGCCCAGTACTACAGCACCATGGGCACCCTCGCCTCCGGCGCCACGCTGATTGTGCAGGACCGTTTCAGCGCCTCACGCTTCTGGGACCAAGTGCGCGACGCTGACGCCACGGTGGTCAATTTCATCGGCATGATGATGCCCGTCCTTGCCAAGAACGATCCGCAACCCGATGATGCCGACAACACCGTTCGCCTGTTCTACGGATCGCCGGCTTTCTCCCCGGAATTTCTCGCCGAGTTCGAGCAGCGCTTCGGCACCGACATCATCGTCGGCTTCGGAATGACCGAAACCTGCTATGGCACCATTGAGGCCATCCGCGGCGAGCGCCGTCCTAACTCTTCCGGTCAGCCTCGAAAGCATCCCGACGCCGCCTTCGAAAACTCCGTCCGCATCGTCGATGATGCCGGCGTCCCGGTTCCGAACGGCCAGCCCGGCGAGATCACCATCCAAAACCCCGCGACCATGGCCGGCTATTGGCGCAACGACGCTGAGACCGGCGCATCCTTGCGCGATGGCTGGCTGTTCACCGGCGACCTCGGCTGGCTCGACGACGACAACTACCTGTACTTCGTCGACCGCAAGAAGGACGTCATCCGTCGCCGTGGCGAGAACATCTCCTCCCAGGAAGTCGAGGACGTGATCAAGAGCCATGAGCATGTCCTCGACTGCGCCATCATCGCGGTTCCCTCCGAGCTTGGCGAAGACGAGGTCAAGGCCTACATCACGCCGCGGCCCGGCGCGTCGCCCCAGCCCGAGGATGTCATCTACTGGTGCGCTGACCGCCTGGCCTACTTCAAAGTTCCCCGTTACATCGAAGTCCGCGACGAACTGCCGCGAACCCCCAGTCTTCGCGTCCGGAAAGATGTGTTACGCCAGGAACGAGAAGACCTCACTTCGGATTGCTTCGATCGGGAAGCCGCGGGCATCCAAATTCGGAGATAGCCGGCGCGTCGTCGCGCCGCTCTGCGAACCAGGCCTCATGGGTAACGCAGAGATACGCTTTCGGTCCACGGACATCAAACAGCGTAACTGTTCAGACTTGTGGAGGAAGTGTCATTGCGAGGCGCTTGCGCCGTGGCAATCGCGACGCCAAGGCAGCAACGTCTGCCTTGAAGTATTCCCCTGCGCCGACGAGATTGCCGCGCTACGCTCGCAATGACAACCCCTGAATTCTGAAAAGTTACCAACCATTCAGCAGCATGCATATTGGCGGACATAACGATTACAATTGAGACCAGCGAGGTGCAAACCCAATGAATAAAATCGAAGCCATTTTCCGGCCGGAACGTCTCGACGTCGTCAAGGATGCCCTGAGCGAAGCCGGCATAGTGGGCCTCACCGTGACCCAGGTGTCGGGCCGAGGCAATCAGGGCGGCGTGGAAGTCACCGCGGCCCGCGGTCTCGGGACCTACCGCATCGACATGCTGCCCAAGGTCAAGGTGGAGGTCGTGGTCAACGACGAGGACACCGACAAAGCGGTGGACGTCATACGTACCAACGCCATCACCGGCGCTCCGGGCGATGGGAAAATTTTCATCTACCCCGTGGGCGACGCCATCCGGATCCGCACCGGCGAGCATGGAACCGACGCCGTGTAGACGAATTCCTGAACACCCGGTCCATCGATGCAAAACGGAGTCCGCAATGCCCGAACCCCGCTACTGGCTGTTCAAGTCCGAGCCTGCTTCCTTCTCGTATGACGACCTCATGGCCGAGGACGACCAGACCGCCGAGTGGGATGGCGTCCGCAACTACCAGGCCCGCAACTTCATGCGCGACGACATGCGGGTCGGCGACTACATCCTCTTCTACCATAGCAACGCCAAGCCTCCTGGCGTCATCGGCACGGCCCGCATCGTCCGCGAATCCTACCCCGACGACACCGCCTGGGATCCCAGCTCCCGTTACTACGATCCCAAGTCCGACCCGGCCAACCCAACCTGGTTGATGGTTGACATCAAGGCCGAAACGCGCCTGCCTCGTTTCGTCAGCCTCAACGAGCTCAAGGCCAACCCGGCCCTGGTCGACATGCAGGTCATCAAGCGCGGCCAACGCCTCTCCATACAGCCCGTGACGCCCGAGGAATGGGCCGAGGTGCTGGCTATGGCAGAGCGGGAAGAAGGATAGGCTCTCCCCTTTCTGCCATTGTACTTGCTGCGGTCTCTATTTGACGACTGGCGGGTACTAGAATGCCAAATCAGATCACGCTGCCAGCATCGGATGCAGATAAACTCAGATACGTAGAGATGCTGGAATCGGGCGATTTCAGCGAAGATTTACTTGAGACTGCTCTCATTGTGGTGCCCGATTTGTTTGACTCCGCTCCGTATTTCTGCGGGCGTCAGCTTCGTGCTGGATCCGGAACTCTGGACCTGTTCGGTTTGGTGGGTAAGAAGCCCTTCAGGTATGGATTTGACGTTGACCCTGACGTCGTTTTGGGAGACAGATTTCCGACGGTTTATGAACTCAAGGCTCGCAAACTTAGACCTGGGGATGCTGGCCAAGTTATGGACTACGCCTTAGCCCTCGGTGCAATGAGCGCAGAAGATCTTGCATGGCACCTTATCCGCAGTTCGAAAGACGATACAGGTATCCCTGGTATGGAGCCGGGAATCTTGCAAGGAGTATTAGAGCGGGTCGCGTACCCCGGCTTGTGGGTGTCATCCGTCTTGGTGGGAACTGACTACGATGAGAACGTTGCGCGGCTCGCCAAACATACCGAGGTCGAACTTTACACCGTTAGCGAATTGTGCCGAGGCTACCGCGACCGCAATCCGGACATTGCGGCCGTCTAACGCATCTGAAAAGCGAGACACAAACCCATATGGCTCTTGGTAACCTCCCAGATGGCTCTCAAGGACATAGGGGTCCCATGCTTATGGATATGGTGTAGGGCCATCCTGTACCATCGATCGTTACGAACGGATTCCAAATAGCGGTAGCCATCCCTTGTCATCCGTAGTGGGATACACTCCAAAAAGTCCCCGCCAGTGTAGTCCAGTGCCTCTATGAAGCCGTCCTCGTGCAAAAGATGGTAATGATGGCATAAGACCTCATAGTCGTGGTCGCCCGGAATGGTCGGCGCTTCACCTAGCAGAACGCTCCCGGGGTGCGATTCCATCGCCAACAGGATGTCCCGTGCGATGTCGGGTTCAAACTTCACGTCGTTCACCCACAGTCAATAGGTGGCATTCCCGCAGCGGAAGGTACAGTTCGAAGCTCGTGCTTACAGCGCTCCGCTGATCGTAATATCCAGCAACGCCGGCTTCCCGCTTTCAAACGCCCGCTTGATCGCTGGCCCGATTCCCGTCGGATCGTCGACCCGCTCCCCGTGCACGCCCATCGCTTGCGCCATCATCGCCAGGTCCAACCGGTTGGCGAAGTCCATGCCCACGTAGTCGCTGTCCCGCTCCCGGTTGTCCAGCATGTCCCGCAAGTAGACCTCCATGTTCACCTTGAGGATGCGATACGCCTGGTTGTTGCAGATGGCGTAAACCACCGGGATGTTGTACCGGCTGGCGGTCCAAAGCGCTTGCACCGTGTACATCGACGCGCCGTCGCCTACCACCGCCAGCACCGGACGGTCCGGATGCGCCAGTTTTACCCCCAGCGCTCCCGGCATCGCCCAGCCCAGCGCTCCTCCGCGGATCCCGTAGATGTCGCCGGGCTTCTCGAAGTCAAACGCCCGGTTCACTGCCGGCCGTGAGGTGACCGCCTCGTCGGCGATGATGGTGTTGGGTGGAACCGCGTCCGCCAGTTCGTGCATCATGCGCTCCACCGGCATCGGCGAGTTGTCCCAGGTCGCCGCGATCCGTTCCTTGTATCGCTCCGCGTCACGCTCCCGCGCTGCCGCCAGGGTGGCCGCCCGCGTCGCTGCCGCCTCGCGCTGCCCGCCGCTCATGTTCGATTCCAGCGATACCGCCAGGTCGGTCATGCCCGCCGCCGGGTCCGCCATGATTCCCACTTCGGTAGGGTAGCTCTTTTCGATCTCCCAGTAGTTGCTGTCCAGGTGGATCAGCTTGGTGTCCGGGTTCAGGAACGGCGTGTCCACGTACAGGAACGACGCGAACACGTCCGTGCCCACCGCCATCACCACGTCGGCGTTCTGGAATTGGCGCGCCGTGGCCGGACTGTTCAGGTTCAGCATCCCGCTCCACTGTGGGTGCGACGTCGGGAAGTTCACCTCCGAGTACGACGTTGCGACGACCCGTGCTCCGGTCTGCTCGGCGACCCGAACCACCTGTTCCACGGCGTTCGACTGCGCCACCCGGTCACCGACGACTATCACCGGGTTTTCCGCTCCGGCCAGCAATCCCGTGGCCCGGTCAACCGCCGCTGCGTCGGGCCGTATCCGGAAGTATCCTTCCGATGAAGCCACCGGCTCGAAATCGACCTCTTCGTCCAGGGTGTCCCACGGAAAGGACACGAACACCGGCCCGGTGGGCGGCGTCTTCGCCTCCTTGAACGCCCGCCGGATCGCCACCGGTATGTCCGAGGCGTGCCGGATTTCGACGCTCCACTTGGTGTACTGCTCGGTCATTTCCACCAGGTCGCCCGAAAGCACCGGTTCGCTGATCAGCATCCGCGTGTCCGAGTTTCCCGCCGTCAAAACCAGCGGCGTGCCGCCCCGGAACGCGTTGTATAAGCCGCTGATACCGTTGGCCAAGCCCCCGGCAATGTGGATGTTCGCGAACGCCGGCTTGCCGGTGGCCCGGGCGTAGCCGTCCGCCATCCCTACCGCCGTCCCCTCCTGCAGCGCTTGTATGTATTGCAGCTGCGGAAAATCCTGCAGGCCGTCCAGGAACGGCGTCTCGCTGGTGCCCGGGTTGCCGAATATGTACTCAACTCCCTCAGCCACCAGCATCTGCGCCAGAGCGTGCTTGCCGAGCATCCGCGTCATTGTCCTTCTCCTTGGTTTGCGCCTGCGGCAACCTGGTAGTGGTCGTCGCTTTGTCGCCTTCGTGTCTGGCCGTACATAGGGGCGAATGTTTCATTCGCCCCTGTTCTTGCGGCAATTGGGAATCTACTGATAGATCATCCACTCTAGCAGGTTGTTGTCCGGGTCCCGGGCGTACAGGCTCACCGCCGGCAGAACGCCCCGCTGGCGCGCGCCCTTCCGCGGGCCCGGCCCGCGTATCACTTCTACGCCTGCATCCGCCAGCATTTGCTGGCAGTCTTCGACAGAACCATCCCACACGAAGCAGATGTCGGTGCAGCCGGGCACCGCGGTCGGCCCGCGGTAGTCGGCAATGTGCCCTTCGGGATGCACGTTAATCTTAGAGTCGCCCACTTGGATGGAGAAGATGTTGGCCGTCCCGGCTCGCCATTCTTCCTCGTCATTGATGGCGAAGCCCAGTTTCTTGTAGAACGCCATCAACTGTTCAGCGTCGGCGGTGGGCATGGCGATATGGTCAATCCCAACGGTGCTCATTCCGTATGCCTCCTTGGCTCTAGCTTGCTGCTCCCGCTCTTGCTTTCGGCGCAGCCAAGCCATCTCTCGGGGGAGTTCCCAGATGCGTTTGGCAGTAGCCCAGAACTCCGGGCCTAACTCCGGGTTGTCCGGGTCTGCGGCGATGCCGGCTTGGACAGCCGCTTCTTCTTCGTCAGTCAGAGGAACGTCCCCGGGCTTAAGCTTCGGCATACTCCCTCCTTTCTCTGTTGCTGGCTATCCGCAGGCTGATGATGCGTTTCCTACCATCACGCAGGGCATATACAACAGTGTGCAGGCGCGTTCCGATGTAGCTGGTGGCCACCAAACGTTCTTCGCCGTGCGTATCGTTTGAATTATACACGGCGGTATCCCATTCAAAGTTGTAGATCGCGGTAAAGTCGATGTCGTGTTTATCGAGGTTCTCCTGCCGCTTCCGCTCGTCCCACTCGTAATCGTTCACGCGCCTTCACCGTCTCCTCCACCTCTGCCGCAGCGCGCCGTAGGAAGTCCAGGATGATCCGCTGCGTTTCGCCGGCCGCCTCGTTGGTCATCAGGCCGTGTTCCGCCCCCGGTATTTCGTGCAACTCGGCGCCGGGGATCCCCGATACCAGGCTGCGGCCGCATTCCACGGGTATTCGGCTGTCCGCGTCTCCGTGCACCACCAGCGTCGGCATCTTCAGCTCCGACAACCGCGACTCCAGCGAATCGCCAATGTCCAGGTACGCTTGCTGTGTGGCGGCAATGCCGTCGATGCGGGCCAGGTTCTCCGCCGCGATCCGCGCGAACCGCTCCGGATCATCGTTCATCATCTGCGGGAACCGCTCCGCTATCGCCTGCTCCACGGCCGCAGAACGACCCACCGACGCGATGCGCTCCTTCAACCGGCGCAATTCTTGCCGCCGGATCTCCCTCTGGTCTTCCTGTGAGTAACTCATGGTGTTGATGAGGATCAGCGTGTCGGTCAGTTCCGGATAGTCCAGCGCAAACTGCGTCGCAATCGGTCCTCCGGCCGACGATCCGAGGATGTGGGCTTTGCTGATGCCAAGGTGCCCCAACAGCTCCCGCAGGTCTCGGGCGCAGTTGACCATCTCGTACCCGTCCGCCGGCGTATCGGACTCGCCGCACGCCCGCCGGTCGTAGAACACGCAACGATACCCCTCGGACAGCGCGCCCGCCTGCCGGTCGATCGTATCTTTGGCCCCATCCCCACCTCCCAATCCTCCGTGTATGAGCGCCAGCGCCGGCGTCGTGGCGTCCCCGAACACCTCGTAGTGCATCCGGTATCCGTTGATCTCTGCAAAAGCCATCTTCATCCCTCGGATTCGCTCTCGATTCCGGCTCAATATAGCCGCCGGTTCTGCTCTTATCAAGGTAGTCTCAAAACCCGATGCTATAATCGCCCATCATGGTAGCTGAACCAACTCACAGAAGAGATCGCAACGCTGCCGGAACGGCATTCATGCTGCTAACGGTCGTGGGATTTTCGTTTGTTCCCTTACTGGTTGCGGTCGGTGGCGGCACGGAAAGCCCGTTCCTGTTTACCGCTGGAGTGAGTTTAGGGACCGGGTTGGGCAGCGCTTTTTTCCTCACGGTAGTCTTTGGGCGCGCTTTGCGTAGCCGTTCAGTATTGTCGCTCATATCGCAGCGCCTGCTGTCTTGGTCGCTGTTCCTCGTAATTATCAACCAGTTCGTTTACAGTCTGTTCGCCTGGTCAACTCGCTATCTTGACTTTTCAGTAGTCACCACGTTATTCGAGACTTGGCCGATATTTTTAATAGTGCTAACCGCTATATTGTATCGAGCGCAAGCGCGTTATTATAAAATTACCCCCAGTATGGTGTGGCTGCTGGTAACCGGTTTTGTCGGTTTTGCGTTCGTAACTACCAGCCAGTCCGGGGGTTTTGGCAATTGGGATGATTCCCAGTTGTCGGACACTGTCATTGGCCTCGCGCTCGTAATCAGTGCTGTGCTGGTCGCAGCCCTCCCTGCATTTGGGTTCAAGTGGGGAACCGATCTGAGTGAATCATTGCCTGACGAGGTAGTTGGCGATAGGGATCGGCCTTTGGTGGAAGTTTGTTGCTCTTTGATAGCCTTCTGTATTGCCAGCTTTGTCGGAATAGGACTGAATGCAGGGGTCGGTTTTATCGTCACGGAGACAATTTCGATGAAATCACTCGCAATTGCAGTGGCTAGCGGCGCGCTGGTTATGGCGCCGGCTAGCATATCCTGGCGAGCAGCGAATATGTTGACTAGCAATCTAGGTATCAATGCTTTGTCGTATGCTACACCTATATTTGCTCTGTTATGGCTTTTCCTGTTTTGGCGCGTGGACGTGGCAAGGATCGATTTTCTCATCATCGGCGCTGCCGCCATCATCACCGCGAACCTCCTCATCAACTTTGAGGCCGAAGTGCGTTTCGGCTTCAAAGCGCTGATCCTCGCCCTCTGGGCCTGTGGCACCTTCGTTTATTTACGTGATGAACTGCTGGTGCTTCTGCCTTTCGGCGGCTGGCTCTGGCCTCGGGAGACCTACCTGGGCGCCCTGGGGTTCTCAGCCACTGTCTTCATCCTGCTGCTCACCTTCCGTGTGGCTAGGGTCGCTCCGCGCACCCAGGATGAGGACAACCGCATCTTCGCCTTGCACCGTAACCTGGAGCTGCTGGCCCGTCGCGGCCTGATCGCGCCCGAGGCCAGCGGACATCTTCGCGCTATCGACGGCTCCCGGAATGCCGAGGAACTACGACGTGCCTACACACGGGTCAAACTGTGCTTCGTTCAGGCCGCCGCCGCGGACCTGCCCGTCGCCGACCGCCGGCTGCTGGCCAACGCCGAGACCCAGCTCAACATGATGGTCCACTCCCGGCAGCAGGGCGTGGACTTTGGCGAACTATTTTCCCTCATCATCTTCGGCGGCAGTACCGTGCTGCTATCCCTGCTGTCCCGGCCTGAGGTCTCGGGATGGACGGCATTCCTGTATGAAGTATTCAGCGCGCTGTTCCCGGCGGTGATAATCTTCCTCATCGTCAACGTGTGGGACTTGCACCGGGACCGCGCCAACTTGGTCCTGGCCACCCAGGAGGGGCCGGAGGGCTACGGCGTAATCTTTCGCGACCCCAGAAGCCGCCGCTTCGAGCAGGGCGTCTCCGTCGTAATCGGCTTGCTGATAATAGTAGCCTACGCCGTGCTGCTCTGGTACAAATGGATCGGCTGAACCGGGAGGCCGGCAGATGAGAAACGCGCCCCGGACGTTGATACAGATACCCAATATCGCCAGGGACCGCCTGATTGGGAACCGTCTCGCCAACGCCTACATGCTGTTGGCCGTTGCCCTCTTTTCGGCCCTGCCGCTGATCATCGCCTGGGGCGGGGGTGGAAAAACGCCCTTCCTGTTCAACGCCGCGATGAGCGCCGGTGTCATCCTTGGCTGTCTGGTCTTTATCGCCTACCGGTATCCTTCCCTACTGTTCAACGCCAATATCCTCCGCCTCGTCGCCCGTCGCGCCATCGACCACAGGATTGTCCTCTCCATCGCCGCCAACTTCAACTTCGCCTTTTTGGCCTGGTCGACGCGCTTTGTGGACGTATCTATTAGCGCCATCATGTTTGGTACCTGGCCGATTTTCATCGTCATCATTCACGACCGATTGTACAAACACGAAGAGCGATACCACCGGCTCTCCCCTGAAATATTGTTGTTGATCGCGTTTGGCCTGCTCGGTTTCGCCTTCATCATTGTCGGGCAGGCCGGCGGCTTCCAGAGCGTCGAAACCGGTCGTCTCGCCGAGCTCATCATTGGTGTCGTCCTCGCGGCGCTGGGCGCAATCGCCACCGCCTGCAACGCCTTCGGATTCCGGTGGGGAACTGACCTGGCGCAAGAAATTTCAGATGCAGACAGGCCAGTCACCTCAGGCGATGAGTCAGACCAGGACGAGGCCCCGACTCAAGGCGACCTGGACTTCCTGGGCCTCCTGGTTGCCCTCCTTATCGCCAGCGCCGTCTCCGGCCTTTTGAACACCGTTGTCGGAGTCAGCAGCGGCGAAGTGATGGAATCCCGGTCGCTCTTCATCGCGATTATTGTGGGTGGCGCGGCCAGCGGCATCGCCAACGCGGCGTGGCGTAAAGCCAACCTGAACGCCCACCACGCGGGCGTCAATGCCCTGGCCTTTGCGGCTCCCGTATTCAGCCTGGCTTGGCTCTTCTTACTCACCCAGACTCAGCCGGAGAACTTGGACTATCTCATCATTGGCATCATCGGAATAGTCATCGTCAACCTGCTGATTAACTCTGAGGCGGAGGTCAGGTTCGGCTTCAAGGCTCTGTTACTGGCCCTGTGGACCTGCGGCGCCTTCGTGTATCTGCGGGACGATTTGCTGCAGTACCTGCCCTTCGGTGAATGGCAGTGGCCCGGAGAAACCTACTTCGGCGCACTGGGCCTGTCCGCAACTGTGTTCACTCTATTGCGTTCCTTCCGGGTAGCCCGGCTATCCACACAGACCCAGGAAGAGGATAACCGCCTCTACACCCTGTTCCAGAACGTTGACTTGCTGGCCCGCCGCGACGTAATCGACCAAGCCGCTCGGGAGCACGTCATCGACATCGACAAAGCGGTGACGCCGGAACAACTGAAAGACGCTTACGAGAGTGCCAAGGATTGTTTGGACCGGGCTGAGGCCGCCAACCCCGACCCCGATGACCAGGTCCAGCTCGCCGAGGCCGAAACCCAGCTCAACGTCATCGCCCATTCCCGACAACAGGGCATCGAGTTCGGTGAGTTGTTTGCGCTGATCATATTCGGCGGCATTACCGTGTTCATCGGTATGGCCTCGCGTCCCGGCGTAACGGGCTGGATCGGCTTCCTGGTCGAAATGTTGGTGGTGCTGTTTTCCGCAGTAATCGTATTCCTGATCATCAACGTATGGGATCTGCACCGCGACCGGGCCGGCGACATCTTGGAAGAGCAGCAATATCAAGACCACGATGGCGCAGTCTTCTACGAGGGATATGGCGTGGTGTTCCGCGACGCGGTCAGCCGACGGTTGGAGCAGACCACATCAATCGTAATCGGATTGCTGGTGACTATCGCTTACGGCGCTTTGTTGTGGTACAAGTGGCTACCCTGACGGCGCTGTGATGGTTCGCCGCTGACGGGTCGCGGACGGATGCCGGCGACCCCTATGCTAAAATTTGACTCGGCACCACATGTCATGACGACCCAAAACCACATCTACTTCGACCACGCCGGCACCACGCCCATGGACGAACGCGTCCTGGAGGCGATGCTGCCCTACTTCACGCAGCTTTACGGCAACGCCTCCAGCGTCCACACCGTCGGGCAGGAAGCCCGCTACGCCCTGGACGCCGCCCGCGAGCGCGTAGCCAGGGTGCTCAATTGCCGCAACCGCGAGGTGGTTTTCACCAGCGGCGGCACCGAATCCGACAACGCGGCCATCCGCGGCGCCGCCTACGCCCTGGAAGAGACCGGCCGCCACGTCATCACCGCGGCCGCCGAGCACCACGCCATCCTCCACGCCTGCCAGATGCTGGAAAACCGCGGCTGGGAGGTGACCTACCTGCCCGTCGACGACTACGGCCGCGTCGATCCTCAGCAGGTCGCCAACGCGATCACCCCGGAGACCGCTCTCGTTTCCATAATGTATGCGAACAACGAGATCGGCACCATCAACCCCATCCCCGAAATATCGGCCGCCGTCAAGGACCGCGCCCAGGCTCTCAGCCGTACCATCGTCATGCACACGGACGCCGTGCAAGCGGCCGGCTTCCTGGACCTCGACGTGCGTCGCCTCGGCGTGGACATGATGAGCCTGTCCGGCCACAAGTTCTACGGGCCCAAAGGGGTAGGCGTGCTCTTTCTGCGCCGGGGTGTCCCCTATCTTCCTCTGATCACCGGCGGAGGCCAGGAGCGTGAACGCCGCTCCGGTACCGAAAATGTGGCCGGCATCATCGGCCTGTCCGTAGCCCTGGAAATGGCCGACAACCAGCGGGACGCGGTTGGCGCCCAGTGCGCCGCCTTGCGCGACCGCATCATCTCCGAGGTCCGGCAACTCATTCCCGATGCCATCCTCAACGGGCATCCCACCGACCGGCTGCCCAATAACGTCAACTTTTCCTTCGATGGGGTTGAGGGCGAATCCATCCTGCTGGGTCTCGATCTCCAGGGCATTGCCGCCAGCAGCGGCAGCGCCTGCAGCAGCGGCTCGCTGGAGCCCTCGCACGTCCTTCTGGCGCTGGGCCAGACCGCTGATACCGCCCGCGGCTCCCTCCGCGTTACCCTCGGCAAGCACAACACCGACGCTGAGGTTGACCGCCTGTTGTCCGTGCTCACCGAACTCATCGGTGACCTGCGCCAACTGCCTACTCTGTCCGGAACCGGCGATGACTAGGCTCCGCAGTTTCGATTTGGTCCGGCGGGCTGCGCCGGTTTTCCTCTTGGCGTTGCTGGTGTTGGCGGCCAGCTTGGCATGCTCATCGCAGTCGCCAAACATCGGCCGGTATTACAAAGGCCGGATCCTCCATGTCAGCGTCGCCGATTTGCAGCGCACCGATGAGCTGCGCTGGACAACATCGACCCGCTTCCCCGCCCAGGGCGCCGTCGCCGAGCCCCTTTACAAACTGTCACCGCAGTCCGACGAAAACGAACTTATCCTCCTGCGGGTCAGGGTTGAAAACCACACCGCCACCAGTGCCATTGTCAACATCGACCGCGATTCGGCGCAGTTGCGCGACTTCTTCCAGGGCAAGTACGCTCCAGTCAACGTGGGCGCTCTGGCGCAGGATGCGGAAGTCCCTGAAAAACCGTCCGACCGCTGCACCGTCCCGGTGAATCCTGAGACCCCCACGGAATGTGTCAGGTTCCTCTGGAACGCCGTATACGAGGAGCAGCAACCTGACGGCCAGGTCAAGTTGGTCCAGCGTGCCCAGCAACTCCCCCGGGGAACCGGCCTGGACGGGTGGCTGGTGTTCGAAGCTCCCAAGGGCACCGAGTTCCGTTCTTTCCGTTGGGGCGCCGGCGACACCGTCATCATCGACTTTTGATCGCCGTTGGCGTTTGCCGCCAACCGGGCTCTGGCCGTATTTTTCGCATGAGCCGACCCGCGCGACCCGCAGTGCCGCCAGTCCTATCGTCGGGCATCGCATGAGCCAATCCGGCGGCAGAGACGCCATTCCGGTAGGCCGGCGCGTTTTCCATCTGGTCGCCGCCAGCTGCACCGCGCTTTTGGCCCTCGTCATACCGGAGCCGGCCTACATGACCCTGGTCGGCGGCGGGGCATTGCTCTCGCTGGCGGTGGACGTCGGCCGGCAGCGTGCGGGATTGTTCAACCGGGTCTACCTGGGCATTTTCAGGTCAATCCTGAAACCAGCCGAAGCTACGGACATAACCGGCGCCACCTATCTGTTGATCGCGATTTTCTTCGCGTTCTACTTCTTCGGCATGGACGTGGCCTTGCCGGTATTGATGTTCGTTGCCGTGGGGGACCCGGTGGCCGCGTTGGTTGGCCCACGCTGTCCCGGGCCGCGGGCCTGGGGCAAGTCGCCCTTGGGCAGCCTCGCTTTCATCGCTGCTTCGATGGCCGTCTGGACAATCCTGGTAGCCGCCGGATTCGGGGTCTGGTCGTGGGCCGTGGCGATTACCGCCATCGTAGCGGCTGCCGTGGAATTCGCGCCGCTCCCGCTGGATGACAACCTGACCGTGCCATTGATCGCCGGCGGCTTCATGGTCGCGGCCCGCGCCGCCGGGCTGTAGCCGTGCGCTGGATCAGCTAGCGGCCCCGTCGTACTCGACCACTTCCGCTCGCTGGCGCTGGAAGTTGAGGTACGACCCCTTGGACATCGCCGGGCGGAAGGAGGCTGTAACCCGCTTCGCCCCTTCGGCGTTATCCGTCAGCAGGTCGATCACCGACATCGCCATGATCTTTGCCGGATTCACCACCGCTTGGTGGTAATCCTGGATCAGATATTCGGAGCTGTGACCCGCTCCTTGTGCGCCGGCGGTATACGGGTGGATCGCCGGAATTATGTGGCTCAGATCACCCATGTCCGTGGACCCTCCCCGGTTACGCGAGGGCGGCATAATGAGAACGCGGTTCTCCTGCAGCAGTCCTTTCGCGTTCGAGCTGAACACGTCCATCAGGTTCTGGTCGTGCCGCATGGGCAAATAACCCGGTATGTTGGTGATCGACACCGATGCTCCCACCGCCAACGCGCCCGACCGGAAGCAGCGGTCCACGATGTCCGAGTAACGCACCACCGCTTCGGGAGTGCCCGCCCGCACCCGCCATTCCAGCCGCACGTCCGATGGCACCGAGTTTACGGCCTGCCCGCCGTGCGTCATGATGCCGTGGATCCGGACCGTATCCGGGTCCCTGTAGAGCTCCCTATTGGCGTTCACTGCCTGTAGCGCGAAGTTGGCCGCGTTCAGCGCGTTGATGCCCAGGTGCGGCGATGACCCCGCGTGGGCGGCGCGGCCCATGAACTGCACGTACTTCACTACGTGCCCGTTGCTCGTGCCGCCCATGGCGAAGGCGTGCGAACCCATGTCGCTGGCGGTGTGGCACATCATCGCGATGTCAATGTCATCGAATTCCCCCAGCCGGATCAACTCCTGCTTGCCGCCCATGAACTCGATCTTCCCTTGCTCCCTCAGGTCCAACCGCCTCGCTACCTCGATGAACTCTTCGGCCGGCACCGCAAAGGGCACAATCTCCCCGTTCAGTTCGGGCAACACCTCCGGTGTCGACAGCCCGATCACCGCTCCCAGCATCATTCCGATCTGGCAGTTGTGCCCACAGGCGTGGGCTGCCTTGGTGGTGTCGGCGGCGTGGGGATGGCCGTCCACGATCAGGCTGTCCAGTTCTCCGATGATTGCCACGCGCGGACCGGCGCCGGCGCCGCCTTTCAGGTTTCCCTTGAGCCCGGTCAACGCCAGGTTGGCGCGGAATTGCACGCCGAGCTTGGCGAACTGCTCGGCGATGACCCGGGCCGTCCGGTATTCGCTGTATCCCGGCTCTGGGTGTTCTAGGATGTCTTTGGACACCGCGATCAGGTCATCGCTGTGTCGGTCGATTGCGGCGCATGCCGCTTGCTTCAGTTCTTCGCGCGTGGCCATGCAGTCCGTTCCGTATGCGGGAGGGGAGGTTCGGGTATTGGGTTCAGGTTGTACCGGAGGCGGGTCCCGCTGAACGGGCCGCGGCGGTTATTTCTCCGTGTAGGTTTCCTCGGCCGCCAGTCCCCGCATGAATTTCAGGTACTCCCGTGATGTCATGTCGGGCCGGTGGTTTGCGACCACCCGGTTGGCTTCCTTCGCCCCGTCGGCCATCAGGTCAATGACCGTAGACGCCATGGCTTTCGCTCCGGTCACCACGGCCATTTGGTAGTCCTGGATCACGTAGTCCGCGCCGTGGCCGATCCCAGTGGCGCCGCCCACGTAGGGATGCAGCACGGGCATAATGGCGCTCACGTCGCCCATGTCGGTGCTGCCGGTCCGGTGTTCCGTTCGGCCAATATTCTCGGCGCCCACCAGCTTTTCGGCGTTGGCGCGGAATATCACCTGCATACGGTCGTCCTGGAGCATCGGGAAATACCCGGGGATGGTCTGGATGTTCACCGTCGCCCCCATCGCCATGGCCCCCGCCCGCAGGGCCCGGTCGACCTTGCGATTGGCGTCCATGATGGCGTCCAGGGTCTTCCCCCTGACGAAGGTCTCCATCCGCACGTCCGCCGGCACCGCGCTTACTGCCTCGCCCCCCTTGGTGATGATGGGGTGCACGCGAACCGTGTCCGTGTCCAGGAAGGTCTCGCGGTTGAAGTGGATCGCTGACATCGCCAGCGTCGCCGCGTTCAGCGCGTTGATCCCCAGGTGCGGCGAACCGCCGGCGTGGGCTCCCTTGCCCACGAACTGTATCCTCTTGGCAACGGTGCCGTTGTTGGTGCCCGTGAGGCACAACTGCTTCTCGCTGGGCGCGCTGGTAGTGTGCATCATCATGGCCAGGTGCACGTCGTCGAACTCACCCAGCTTGATGAACTCCGGTTTGCCGCCCAGGAATTCGATCTTGCCGTCCCGGCGCAACTGGTCCCGGTATTCGATCTCGATGTATTCCTCGGCCGGCACCGCCATGGACAGTATGCGCCCGCTCAGGTGGGGCAGAACGTCATCCCGCATCAGGGCCCTGGTGACGCCCAGCATCATGGCGATCTGGCAGTGGTGCCCGCAGGCATGGGCCGCGCCCGTGTCCCCGTCCGCGTGCGGGTGCTCGTTGACGATCAGGCTGTCCAGCTCGCCCATGATCGCCATGCTCGGCCCCTCGCTGCCTCCGATGATCTCCCCTCGCAAGCCCGTCATGCCCAGGCCGGACCGGAAGGGCACGCCCATGGACGCGAACTGCTCGCCAACCAGCGCGGCGGTCTTGAATTCCCGGAACCCCGGCTCGGGGTTGGCCAGGATCTGCTTGGACAGATTGATCAATTCCTCGGCGCGGGAATCAATCTCGGCGAATGCCCGGTCCTTCAGCTCTTGTTTCGTCGGCATCCCACGCCCTCCGGGGCAATCTCAGGCCACCCTCGGCGACCGCGCGCGAATGGTAACATAACCTGCCATCCCTGCCTATTCGGGCCCAGGAGATCAAGTGTTCAGAGTTGCTAGCAAAGCGTCATTGCGCGTGGAGCGCGGCAATCTCGTTGGTGTAGTAGAGGAGTCTTTCGGGGCACACAATGCTGCTACGGCGTCGAGATTGCCACGGCACAAGCGCCTCGCAATGACAACCTCCTGGATTCCGAACACTTACCGCTACGCTCCTCGCGATGACAAATTGCGTACCCGTGAGATAATCCAAGAATGGCGCTACGAATAGTCATCTCTCCCCAGGCATTCAAGCACAGCATCGGCGCCCGCGAAGCCGCGTTGGCCATCCAGCGCGGCATCCTGAGTGCCTCGCCGGATGCCGAGACCATCCTGATCCCCGTTGCCGACGGCGGGGATGGGACCCTGGCCGCGCTCATAGATACCACCGGCGGCAGCTATCGTGAGGCCACGGTGACCGGCCCCCTCGGCGAGCCGCTGCCCGCCCGTTGGGGCGTGATGGGCGACGGCGTAACCGCTGTCATCGAGATGGCCCTCGCTTCAGGACTGGCCCTGATCCCCGACGACCGGCGCGACCCGCGCCACGCTACCACCTACGGTACGGGAGAACTGATCCGCGCCGCGCTGGACGACGGCTACCGGCGCATCATCGTCGGCTTGGGGGGCAGCGCAACCAACGACGGCGGGACGGGCATGGCGTCCGCACTGGGCGCTCGGTTCCTGGACGCCAACGGCGATCAGTTACTACCCGGCGGGGCCAGGTTAGCGAACCTGGTTCATGTAGATGCTACCGCGTTGCACCCCGCGTTGTCCGAAACCAACATCATCGGCGCCACCGACGTGACCAACCCGTTGTGCGGCGAAACCGGCGCGTCCGCGATCTTCGGGCCGCAGAAGGGAGCCACCCCCGAAATGGTGTCCGATTTGGACGGCTGTTTGGCGAATTATGCGCGCGTGGTCCAATCTGACCTCGGCATCGACGTGCTGCACACCCCCGGTTCCGGCGCGGCCGGCGGCTTGGGCGCGGGCCTGATCGCCTTCGCCGGCGCCGAATTGCGCTCGGGCATCGACATGGTCTGCGACGTTCTCGACTTCGACCGCCACGCCCCGGGAGCCGACTTCGTTATCACCGGCGAGGGGCGGGCTGATCGCTCCACAGCGTTCGACAAGGCCCCGGTGGGTATTGCCCGTCGCGCCCGTCGGTTTGGCGTCCCCGCCTTGCTCATGGCCGGCAGCCTGGGACCGGGTTACGAGACCCTGTACGACCACGGAATCGACGCCATCCTGCCCATCGCGGAAGAACCCGCCGACCTCGAATCCAGCCTTCAGCGCGGCGCGGAGCTACTGGAACGGGCCGCCGAGCGCGCAATCCGGCTCTACGGGCTGGGGCGCGGTCGCTGATGTCGGCGTTTATCTTGGCTATGGAGCATTGGCTGCCTCGACAACCCGAGGACGTGTTCGATTTCTACGCCGACGCCTTTAACCTGGAACGATTGACCCCGCCCTGGCTGCGCTTTGAGGTCGTCACTCCGGCTCCGATCACCATGCGCTCGGGCGCGGAAATCGACTACCGCCTGCGTCTGCACGGCCTGAGCTTGAAATGGCGCAGCCGCATCACGGTGTGGGACCCGCCCCACCGTTTCGTCGACGAGCAAGTCCGCGGGCCGTATCGAACCTGGATCCACGAGCACACCTTCACGTCCCAAGAAGGCGGCACTCTTGTTGGCGATCACGTGCAATACGCGATGCTCGGCGGGTGGTTGGCCGACCGCCTGTTGGTTCGCCGCGACCTCAGGCGAATTTTCGCCTTCCGGCAGCAGCGCCTCGCGGAGATCTTCGGACGCTAGGATGCGCCGCTACAGCGCGCCGCCCGATTATCAGCGGTCGGATCAGTTAACGCGCGAGGACACGAATTGCAGCACGATACCGGCCAGCTCCATCGCCCGTTCGGCGTCCACGTCATCGAACGCCTCTGACGGTATCCCGCTGGGAAGGTATTCCGGGTACCTGGTGATGTCGTAATACTTGTCCAGCTGCCGGGCGTCCGCCTTGATCGTGTCGAAGAACATCTCGAAGATCTTGGCGTCTTCGCACAGGTCGATCAGAGAATTTCCCCACACGTCCTCCGCGCCCCGCCGGTACAGGTAAGCCTTCACCGCTTTCTCTGCGGCCTGCTGGCTCAGGAAGCAGGCAACGTTGTAACGCCCGCCTCCCCGGTTGAAACCCGCGTCCTCAAGGTCCTGCTCCGCCTGTCGAAACCAGCGAGCGCCTTCCGCCACGAAATCAGGCATCAAAAATCACCCTTCCTTGCTTGCAGGCCTGGTACAGCGCCGGCAACCTGTCTTGCAGCTCTGCGAATTCCGCCGGCGTGTAGACCTGAGCCGTCATGCCGACCTGCGAACCGATGTGGTAGGAGAAGAAATCCGCGCGCCGCCCGAACGGTCGGTCGGTGTCATGGACAAACACCAGGTCGATGGTGCTCGCCGGCGAGTAGTCGCCGCTGACCATATCGCCGGTCAAAATCGCCTTCTCGATCCCCAGCGTGGGCAGCACGTCCATGATCTCGGAAAGCTGCTGTTCCATCATTTGGCGCCGGAACTGGATGAATCCTACTCGCATCGGCATTGGCCTACTCCTTGTTCAGCAGCACCATGTGGACCTCACGCGGCCCGTGCACGCCCACCACTATCGTCTGTTCAATGTCCGCGGTCCGGCTGGGGCCGGTGATGAAGTTCAGGTAGCTGCCCATCTCACCGCCGTCCCTTGCGTACTCCAGCCGCCGCAGCGCGAACAGATCGTCCAGCGTGCCAACCACGTCCGAAGGCCTGACGATGGCCACGTGCACCGGCGGAACCACCGACACCAGGCGGCTCAGGCCCCGCCTGGGCAGCACGACTACCGAGCCAGTTTCGGCGATGGCGTAGTCGGCTCCGGTGATCCCCATGCCCGATTCCGCCAGCCGTTGCCGCACTTCGGTCCGGCT
Organism: Dehalococcoidia bacterium; assembly: GCA_022827095.1. Lineage (GTDB taxonomy): Bacteria > Chloroflexota > Dehalococcoidia > Lucifugimonadales > UBA3495 > Bin87. The sequence goes on along the minus strand of JAJDTP010000021.1, from coordinate 242,181 downwards.
GGCGGGGCCATCGTACACGGCGGGCCAGCAAAGTCCGCCGGCGCCCGCGACGGCAGCGTCCACCGGCGCGGTGTCGAACACCGGCTGCTCCGATCTTGCCACCGACGTCGCCCCCAGACTCCGCACGAGCCATGCGACATAATCCAACCCTTCCTCCGCCCCTTCGCATCGCTGCACGTTCCATCCCCGGAGCCCTGCGGTCGCCGCCAATTGATCCAGTAACTCGGGTCTTTCCCGGGCGATACGATCTCGCGCCGCCTGTGCCTGAGCCTCGATCTCAGGCAACTCCTGTGTCAGCACCTCATATGGCTCGGCGGGCGCACCGCTTTCCCTGCCCAGTGCCGCGCGCACCGTTTCCCGGAATTGTTGTGATGGGATACCCAATGAGCCGCTCTGCGACCCGCTGACACGATTGAACGGGATACCCATGCATTAGTCCCCGGAGCGGTTCGACTGCTGGCCCGCCAGCTCATCCCGCCAGACTTCGGAGAATGATCGAGGTGCGGGAATGGGCAGATCCCGCGCCCGCGTCCAACGGGACACCAACGGGATGCGCGTGGGGCCCAGCACGCCGCCTTTCGCTATGGGCGCAAGCAATCGTCGGCCAATCCTGCGTCCAATGTTCAACAGCCGGGGACTGGACATAACGGAGGCGAATCCTCGCGCCAGGAGGCTCTCCGTATCGGAGCCTGTTCCCTCGTATTGTTCCGGCCCCTCCGCGATGTTGTGTCGCAGGTGCAGCAGCATTCTGGGAATGTTGATTTGAACCGGGCAGGCGTCCCGGCACGCCCCGCATAGCGTCGAAGCGTTTGGCAGGTCCTTGGCCTGTCCCACTCCCACCAGCCCCGGCGTCACTATCGACCCGATCGGCCCGGGATACACCCACCCATAGGCGTGGCCGCCCACCCGCTGGTAAACCGGGCAGACGTTCAAGCACGCTCCACATCGGATGCAGTAAAGCGACTCCCGCAGCGCGGGATCGGCCAACAGGCGGCTGCGTCCGTTGTCCACGATCACCAGGTGAAATTCCTCCGGCCCATCCTCGTCCTCGGAACGACGCGGCCCGGTGACCATGCTCATGTAAGACGTGATGCGCTGTCCCGTCGCCGAACGGGGCAGCAGCCTCAGGAACACCGCCAGGTCCTGCAACGACGGGATCACTTTCTCCATGCCGGCCAGGCCCACGTGGACCCGCGGCGCGGAGGTGCACAACCGGCCGTTGCCCTCGTTGGTGATGATCACCAGCGAGCCGGTTTCGGCCACCAGGAAATTTGCCCCGCTGATGCCCATGTCGGCGTCCAGGAATTTCTGGCGCAGCACCACCCGGGCTATCCGCGCCATCTCCTCGATGTCATCCGAATACGGCACGCCCAGTTGATCCGCAAACAGTTGGGCCACCTGCCCCCGGGTCTTGTGCAGCGCCGGCGCCACCAGGTGGGAAGGCGTCTCGTCGGCCAACTGGATGATGTACTCACCCAGGTCGGTTTCGAACACGTCGATTCCCTGCGCCTCCAGCACGTGGTTGAGGCCAAGTTCCTCGGACACCATCGACTTGCTCTTCGTGACCGTCCACACGCCGTTCGCGCGCGCGATCTCGGACACGATGGCATTGGCCTGCTCGGCGTCAACGGCAAAATGCACTCGCCCGCCGGCCGCGGTCACGTTCCGCTCCAGCATCTCCAGGTAGTAGTCCAGGTGCCCGATGGTGTGTTCCTTGATCCGACGCGCCTGCACTCGCCACTGCTCCCACACCCCGGGGGTGACCTCTTCGATAGCCTCCCGCCGCGTCCCGTCAAAACCCGTGCCCGCCCGGCGCAACGCTTGGCGCAGTTGGGCATCCTTCACCGCCGCCTGAGAGGCGGGCACAAACTGGCGCGTAACCACTTCCGCCATGACTAACCAGCCCCGCTGTCCAGGACCTGCGCGATATGCCGCACGCGGAGCGGCAATCCCTGTCGGCTCACGGCCCCGCCGATGTGCATCAGGCAGCCCATGTCACATGCCGTAAGCGTGTCCGCCCCGCTGGCCGTGGCCGCGGCCACCTTGTCGGCCAGCATCTCCTCCGAGATGTGCGGATATTTCACGGCAAACGTCCCGCCGAACCCGCAGCACTGCTCCGCATCCGGCAATTCAACGCGCTCGACGCCCGGCGCGGCGTCCAGCAACCCCTGCGGAGCCTCTTTGACCTCCATCTCGCGCAACAGGTGGCACGACGGGTGATACGCCACTGTCGTACCGCCATTGGCTGCCCCCACCGTCCGGGGCTCATAGCCGACCACGTCCGATAGAAACTCCGTGAATTCGTAGATACGATGGCTCAGATCATTCGCACGAGCCAGCATTTCCGGGTCGTCCGCGAACAGGTCCAAGTAAAACACTCGCATCATCGCGCCGCAGGAGCCCGACGGCACGACCACGTACCCCCGGTCGTCCAGGATATCTAGCGTGCGCTCCGCCAGTCTCCGCGCCTCTACCGTGAAACCGGAGTTGTACAGCGGCTGACCGCAGCAGGTCTGGCCTTCCGGGAAGTCGACATCGACGCCGGCCTTCCTCAGCACCCGCACCACGCTGACCCCAACTTCAGGATAAAGCTGGTCAACGATGCATGTGACGAAAAGGGACGCCCGAATGGGCTGCGGCTGGCTCAAATCAAATCCTCGTTCGCGGCGCCGCAAGGTTAGCAGAGTGCCACCCATCGGACAAGGCGAGCATGAGCGCGGTCTTGGTCTGAGCCCGGTCGCTGGGTATCATAGTGGGGCCATCATCTTCTTGGACCGGAGCGCAATTATGGCGGAAGAACTCGGCAGAATTACCCGTCCCGCGACCGCAAATTACCAGGGCAAACGCAAGCTGCTGTTGGCCCCGCTGGTCAACTTGGCCGTTCCCGCGGAGTCCATGCCGCCCGAAGGCGCCGAAATCCTTGCCCGCTATTGGGACCAGGTGGATGTTCAGGTCCGGGCCGTTCAGAACGCATTGGGTAGCGTCACGCATGTCTACCACGAGAACCTGCCGGAGGGCGGAGATGCCGGCCTCGGCTATCTGGAAGCCACTGCCCAGAGCAGCCACAAACTAACCGCCGATCTCATCGAATCTGGGGCCGTCCTGGAAGCCACCGAATCCATGGAGATTCTGGCCGAAAATCTGGACCTCCAGCGTTGCTTGATGCAGCCCCTGATGAGCCCTGCCGTAGCGGGTCGGCTCCAGGAATGGTTCGGTGACGCCAATCGCCGCCGCTACGATTTCGTCGCCGACGCCATCGACAACACGCTGAGCGAAGACGAAACCGGCCTGCTGCTCATCAACGAAAGGCACCAGGTCCAGTTCCCGACCGACATCGAGGTGATCTATATCGCGCCACCCGCCCTCGATGAATTCCGACACTGGATGCAAAATTGGAGCGAACAACTCCAGCGGGAAATGGCCGAACCGCCCGCCGAGCCCGATGACCCAGATCCGCCCGAACAGACCGTCTGACGAAAAAACGGCTCCGGGGTACTCACCTCGAAGCCGTTTGCTTTCAGTTCGTAGCAGCCTGGTGGAAATCAGGACCGCAAATCCGCACTGGCGGGAGTGCGAGGGAGTCGAACCCACCTACCCCGCTCGTCACGAGGCATAACGGATTTGAAGTCCGCAAGAGCCACCGGGCCCCATCCACTCCCGCGAATCGGCGCTTAGCTCTCCAGCACCGCGTCGATCTTCCGCTTCAGGGCCGGCTTGGGCTGCGCGCCCACGACCTGGTCGATCGGCTGTCCGTTCTTGAAGAAAATCAACGCCGGGATGCTGCGGATGCCGTATTGCGCCGCGATTTCCGGCGCGTTGTCCACGTCCAGCTTGGCCACGTTCAGCTTCCCTTCGTACTCCAGCGCCAGGTCATGCACGGCCGGAGCGATCATCTTGCAGGGCCCGCACCATTCCGCCCAGAAGTCCACCATCACCGGCAGATCCGAGTCCATCACGTTGCTTTGCCAGTTCTCTCCGTTCACTTCGATAGGTTCGGGCATTCTAATTCCTCCAGATTGGATCGCTCTGCGGCCATAGCGGCAGACGGCAACCGCCGCCACGTTAGCCGGCCGGGATGTTGCCAATATTATACCCCGCCTGTGGGGCGGTCAACCGAACCCCACTGGCTGACCAGCCTTTATATAGTCCCGGTCAGCCGCTTTCTACCCCGAATCGTCATTCCGGCGAAAGCCGGAATCCAATGACCGAAATCATTAAACACTGTTATGTTTCCGTCACCATACCATCGCTGGATTCCTGCTTTCGCAAGAATGACAGCGATGGCGCGATTGCCCTGCGGCCCATGGACGCTCCAAGTCTGTCGGCACCATGAGGTGTTAGTATATTTCCCATGACCCAGATCTCAGTCTCTAACGCCGCCGCCACAGTTGAACGCGGCGATATCGTCCAATTGGACCTCCATGCGTGGGGCCGCCTCGGCGAGGCGATGGCCAAGCACGGCGGATCAGACGTTTTCGTCTTCGGCGGCATACCCGGGGAGCGGGTCGAAGCCGAAGTCGTGGCCGTACGCCGGAAATACGTCGCCGCCCAGGTCACTCGCGTGATTACCCCGTCCCCGGCGCGGGTGGAACCGCCGTGCGAATACTTCGGCCAATGCACCGGTTGCCAATGGCAACACGTTGAATACGAGGAGCAACTGACCGTCAAAACCGAGATCGTGCGGGACGCGCTGGAGCGAATTGGCAACTTCCACGCGCCCAACGTCCAACCCACCCTGGCGTCACCCCGCCAATATCACTACCGCAACCATGCACGTTTCAACGTTTGGCGTGAGAGTGGCGCTTTGGGATTCACCCACCGGGAACGCCGGCGGTTCGTCCGCATCGACCGTTGCATGCTGATGCACGATGGCGTCAACGACATTCTGTCCCAGTTGCAGGGACGCGCCGCCGAGACCTCGCAGTTGGCTATCCGTTCCTCTCCGCAAACCGGCGACTACCTCGTCCAGCCAACCCTCAAGAACCCTGAGATCGCAATCCCCACTGGCCAGAAGACCTACCGCGAATCCGTAGCGGACCAGGAATTCCGGGTCGCGTCTCCGTCCTTCTTCCAGGTCAACGTGTGGCAGGCGGCCCGGCTGGGGGAGTTGGTCAAGGACGCGTTGGCACTCACCGGCAACGAGATCGTGGTCGATGCCTACGCCGGCGTCGGGACTTTCGCCGTGCTGCTGGCGCCTTTCGCCCGAGAGATCATCGCGGTGGAAGAATCCACCGCAGCCATCGCCGACGCCACGGAGAACGCCGCCGGACACTCCAACGTCCGGTTGGTCACCGGCAAGGTGGAGGAGATACTTCCAACCCTGAAGGTGACACCCGACGCCGTGATCCTGGACCCGTCCCGGTCCGGGTGTCAGCCTCCAGTGCTTGAGGCGTTGTTGGCCCAGCGGCCGAGCCGCATTGCCTATGTGTCCTGCAACCCTGAGTCGTTGGCGCGCGATTTGCGTACACTGAGCCGGGGCTACCGTATCCAGTCGGTTCAGCCGGTCGACATGTTCCCCCAAACGCACCACGTGGAATGCGTGGCGACGCTGGTCACCAAGCCGGTGACCGCCGAGATCGTGCTGGCGTCCGCCTCTCCTCGCCGCCGGGAATTGCTCTCCGGTTTGGGTATCGATTTCCGTGTGGCTCCCTCGGCCATACCGGAAGAGCAGGAGCCCGACGAGAGCCCTGAGCAGATGGTCCGCCGCCTGTCGCGGGAGAAAGCCCTGGCCGTTGCCGGGGCGGAGTCGCCATCATCCGGCTATTACGTTGCCGCCGACAGCACCGTGGTCCTGGACGGCGAGTCCATCGCCAAGCCCGCGGATGCCGAGGAAGCGCGCTCCATGCTCCGCCGCCTGCGCGCTACCACTCACCAGGTGATCACCGGCTTCACCGTTTACGACGCTGTAACCGGTCGCTGCATCACCGACGCCAACGCCGCCGATGTCCAGATGCGCGACTTCACCGACGCCGAGTTGGAAGAGTCCATCGCCAGCGGCACCCCTATGGACAAAGCCGGCGCCTACGCGATCCAGGACCCGGACTTCAGGCCGGCCTCGTTGCTATCAGGCTGCTATTCTAACGTTATGGGTCTGCCCGCCTGCAGGATCGTCGACACCCTGACTGAGATGGGATGTGCGCTCCCGGACCCGGAATCTATGAGAGTGCCGCCCGGATGCACGGATTCCTGTAGCTTGCGCCCGACCTCCTCCTGATCCCGCCGGATATTGCCCCGTGAACGTTTTCGGTATCGGCACCCTGGAGTTGCTGGTCATTCTGGTCGTTGCTTTTATCGCGCTGGGGCCGGGCAAGACGGTTGAAGTCGCCCGCACCATCGGCAAGATGACTCGCGAGGCACGCCGCACTTTCACCGACATCATGGATGCCGCCTCGGTCGAGGAGCGCGGCGGACGCGCCAGAGAAAACCCTGCACCGACACCTCCGCCGTCGCCACCCTCGGACCCGGTGCCCACCCCGTCACACCTGGCAGCGCAGAACGACGCCCGGGACGACCCCCCGGCATCCCAATCTTCAGATCAGCGGTAAGGCCACGCCCCATGAGCCAGTCGATGCCGTTGCGGGAGCATTTCCGCGAACTGCGTTCGCGCGCACTGGTCTGCGTGGTCGCCCTGCTCATCGGCACGGCGGTCTGTTTCTACTTCTACGAGGAAATCTACGCCGTCCTTCTGTGGCCAGCCCGGCACGCCGCAACCACGGATACCGTCAACCCCCTCCGCTTTTACCAGGATTTCAACCTTGGGGTGTTCCGGCCCGCCGAGCCGACTGAGGCCGTGCCAGAGTTCAAACCCGTTCGTACCGAGATCACCGAGTTTTTGAGCATCACCGTTCGAGTCTCGCTCCTGGGCGGTCTGGTTTTGGCACTGCCCATAATCCTCTACAACGCGATCCGCTTCGTAGCGCCTGGATTGACGCCCCGGGAGCGCAAGATCCTCTTTTCGTTCCTTCCGGCTGCGCTCTTGGCATTTGTGGCCGGCATGGCGTTCGGCTATTTCGTGATGATCCCACCGGCCCTGAGTTTTCTCATCGGGTTCGGCAGCGAGGTAGCGGACCCGCTCATCCGCATCAGCAACCTCGTCAACATCATGATCCGCCTGTTGTTCTGGCTCGGTTTGTCTTTCGAAACGCCCCTGGTCATGTACGTGCTGGCGGTCCTGGGCGTGGTCAACGCCCGCACCTTCGCGCGCTTCCGGCGGTTTTGGCTGGTCATCGCCTTTGTGATCGCGGCCGCGATTACGCCCACCATCGATCCGCTGAACCAGGCCATCGTGGCCGGTCCGCTGATCATCCTTTACGAGGTTGGCGTCCTCCTGGCCCGCCTGGCCGGCCGTCGCAACCGCGCCCATTCGGCGTTGAACGCGGAACCGGCCAGCGAGTAGCGCATAACGAAACGGGCCCGCCATCGGCGAGCTCGCGAATTCGCTAAGATATCCTGCGGCGCTTACGAGCGCTGCTCTTCAGAGGTGTTCCGCTCCGTCGTCGGTTTTTCTTCCTCCCCCGTCACCGAGGTTTTGAACGAGCGTATTCCCTTGCCCAGCGCGGAGCCTACGCCCGGCAACCGTGAGGCGCCGAATATCAGCAGCACCACCAGTAGGATGATCAGTAGTTCGGTCAGGCCGAGTCCCGCAATGCGCATGTCCTTCTGTCTCCACGGAGGTGCGTCCATTCTATCAGAACGTTAAACACCCCACCAATTCCTCAAACAGGCGTATCGAGCGTGGCCCACTGACTGCGTCCCACCCGGACGAACCCGCAACTGTCAGCCCTCCGAACGCCCTCAGGGCTATCGCATATGAAATCACTCACCCGTCACTCCGGCGAAAGCCGGAGTCCAGAGCCCGTGAATGGCTTGATATTCCCATGGCATCAGCCGACTTCGGTCACTGGATACCGGCTTTCGCCGGTATGACGATACTAAACCGTTCATATGCGATAGCCCTGCGAACGCTCGTGTCCTGCATTGCAGAAATTCGTAGATGCGAATAACATTGACCTACCACCTTGCCGCCAATCTGAAGATGGCCGGCAGACTGACCAATTAGTGAGATTGAGGAGGACCCAAGTGGCTGACCAGCCCAGCGAAAAATCAATAGCCCGGATGCGCCTTTTTGTGGAGCGATATTGCGAAAAATCCGGCACATTCACACATCCGGAAGAAGGCGTCGCCGAAGCCGTAATTTTGGGTTTGGCCCAGAATGTCGACGAAATCGGCCGCCCACTCTGTCCCTGTCGCTTCTACCCGTGCAAGCAGGAGGAGGTCAAGCACCGCACGTGGATTTGCGCCTGCGACGATATGCAGATCTACAAGTACTGTCATTGACTGCTTTTCGTGAATGAGGCAGGTCTGCCCATCACCGAATATCTACCCGAGGACCACGAAGGCCGCGCCATATATGGCGAGGTGAAAGACCCCACACCGGACAAGGGTCGTCCGTTGCGCCACAAGGCCGAGGAACGCGAGGAAGAGCGTCGCAACCGCCCGTCCTGACCCGCCGGAAATACGTCTCAAACGGGCTCTGCCCGTGGAGATCGGCCGCTCTCTCATCCTGGAGGGGGCGGCCGATCTCGGTTCGCCCCAACTTGCCGCTGTCCGGTGCCGCCGCTATAATGCCACAGTCCGCGCGCAGCCCCCGCCATAGCGGCGCAAGCCAGATGCGGGGCGCGTTACGCTCGAACAATCCACCTATCCGGACAGATTGATGACGACCGTTTCGGAGTATGACGTAGCAGTGATTGGCGGCGGGCCCGGCGGCTATGTGGCCGGCATACGAGCCGGTCAATTGGGTCTCAAGTCCTGCGTCATCGAAAAAGAAGCGTTGGGCGGTGTATGCCTCAATTGGGGCTGCATTCCCTCCAAAGCTCTCCTCAAAAACGCCGAGATCGTCTCCTACGTCCACCGCGCTGATCAGTTCGGCTTGCAATTCGACAACTTTCGCGCCGACTACAGCGTCGCGATGAAGCGCAGCCGGCAGGTCGTCGACCGCATGACCCGCGGCGTCGACTTCCTCCTCCGTAAGAACAACGTCGACAGCGTCTCCGGTACCGCCCGCATCACCGCCCCCAACGCGGTCGAGGTCACCGGCGCCGACGGCCAGACCACCCGGATTGCGGCCCGCAACATCATCATCGCCACCGGGGCGCGTCCCCGCAGCATTCCGCCCCTCCCTGTCGACGGCGAGCGCATCATCACCAGCCGCGAAAGCATCGTCGCCGAGGATGTGCCCGATTCCATTGCCATCGTCGGCGGAGGCGCCATCGGCGTAGAATTCGCGTACATCTACCGCATGTACGGCGCCCAGGTCACCGTCATCGAGTTGCTCCCACATCTCGTGCCCAACGAGGACGAGGAAATTTGCCAGCAGCTGGAGCGCGCCTTCAACCGCCACGGCATCAAGGCGGTCACCGGCGCCGGCGTAACCAATGCCCAGGCCGACGCGAATGGGGTGACCCTGACCATTGACAAGGACGGTGTATCCGAGACCGCGCGGTTCGACAAAGTTCTCGTAGCCATCGGCGTTCTCCCCAACACCGAGAATATCGGTCTGGAAGCCGTCGGAGTGGCAACCGAACGCGGATACGTCGTTATCGACGACAAGATGTCCACCAACGTGCCGGGCATCTACGCCGTGGGTGATGTCACCGGCAAGCTGGCTCTCGCGCACGTGGCATCAGCTCAGGGCGTAACCGCCGTGGAGTCCATAGCCGGCGAAGAGACCCAGCCGCTGGACTACACCTTCATGCCCCGTGCCACCTACTGCCACCCCCAGGTCGCCTCGTTCGGTCTCACCGAGGCCCAGGCCAAAGAGCAGGGCTACGACGTCAAGATTGGCCGCTTCAACGTCCAGGCCAGCGGCAAGGCCGTCGCCATGGGCGAAAATGACGGCATGGTCAAACTGGTCATCGACGCCAACTACGGCGAGGTGCTGGGAGGCCACATGTGTGGTCCGGAGGTCACCGAACTCCTGGCGGAGTTGCAGATGACCCACCTGCTGGAAGGCACCACGCTGGAGCTGGGCTGGGCCGTCCACGCGCACCCCAGCGTCGCCGAGATGGTGCACGAAGCCGCCCTCGACGCCGAGGGCCGCGCCCTGCACATGTAAACCGGCGCGCAGACGCCGCCCGCGCCGGGCGGCGCCGCAAATCTGCCACTGAGGAAGGGATATGCTGAGAGCGGACGTCCCCGAACTTGACAAATCCGACCTGCTCGGTTTTTACCGGCAGATGAAGCTCATTCGAGAGTTTGAGCGAGAGTCGGAACGGCAGTACACCCGAGGCAACATCAAGGGTTTCCTTCACGTCTACAACGGCGAGGAAGCCATCGCCGTCGGAGCCATCAACACCCTGCGCCCCGACGATTACATAGTCACCCACTACCGCGACCATGGCCAGGCTCTCGCCCGTGGCATGACCAGCAACGAAGTTATGGCGGAGTTGATGGGCAAGGTCACCGGCTGCAGCAAGGGCAAGGGCGGCTCCATGCACCTGTTCAGCTCCGACCTGAACTTCATGGGCGGATACGCCATCGTCGGTGGCCAGCTCTGCATAGCGTCCGGCATCGCCCTCGCCATTCAATATCGCGGCGATGACCAGGTGGTCCTGTGCTTCTTCGGTGACGGCGCCGTCAACGAAGGCGAGTTCCACGAGGCCATGAACCTCGCCGCCATCTGGAAACTTCCCGTCATCTTTTTCTGTGAACATAACCTCTACGGCATGGGCGCCTCCTCCAAGGAGACCCTCGTCATGTGGGACTCCTTGCACGAGATGGCCGCTGCCTACGGCATGTCCCGCTACGAGGTGGACGGCAACGACGTCCTCGAGGTTCGGACATTGATGCAAAAGATCAACGCCGAAGTCCGGGCCGGCAGTGGTCCGGCATTCGTGGTCGCTCGCACCTACCGCCTGCGCGGCCATTCCGTCGCCGACCCGGCAAACTACCGCCCCGAAGACGAGGTGTCGTACTGGGCCGGCCAGGACCCGATCCCGCGCTTCCGCGAGTGGTTGACTGACGAGGGAGTCGCTACCGTCGAAGACTTCGAGGAGATCGACGCCAGCGTCGACGAAGAGATCGTCGTCGCCGCCGAGTTCGGCGAGTCATCCCCTTGGCCAGAACCCGCCGACCTCTACGATCACGTCTACACCGACCGACCGACTGAAGGTATCCCCGCGTAACACCACAGCCGCAGGCGAGAGGAACCATCATGTCGGTCATCACTTATCGCGACGCCGTTTCGTCGGTCCTGAGGGAAGCCCTGGACCAAGACGACCGCGTCTTCCTCATGGGCGAGGACATCGGACCCTACGGTGGCGCGTTTGCCGTCACCAAGGGCTTCTGGGAGCAGTACGGCAACAAGCGGATAAAGGACTCTCCCCTCGCCGAATCGGTCATCGTCGGCGCCGGCGTGGGCGCCGCCATGGCCGGCCTGCGTCCCGTGGTTGAGTTGATGACCATCAACTTCAGCCTCCTGGCCATGGACCAGATCGTGAACCACGCGGCCAAGATCAGGTACATGTCGGGTGGCCAGTTCTCGATCCCGTTGATCATCCGCACCGTGACCGGAGCCGGCGCTTCGGTGGGCGCGACCCACTCCCAGTCTTTCGAAGGGTGGTATGCCTCCGTTCCCGGGCTCACCGTCGTCACCCCGTCCACTCCCCGCGACGTCATCGGACTTTTCCGCTCCTGCCGCGAACTCAACGACCCGGTCATGTTCGTCGAGCATATCCTCCTCTACGGCACGCGCGGTGAGGCCCCGGACAGCGGCGATTTCCGCATCCCCATCGGCCAGGCCGACCTGCGGCGCACCGGTGGCGACATCACGCTTTGCGGTTATTCCCGCATGGCGCTCGTCGCCGAGCAGGCGGCCGCCATCCTCGCCCAGGAAGGCATTGAGGCCGATGTTATCGACCTGCGTTGCCTCCGCCCGCTGGATATGGAAACCGTCGTCGCCTCGGTCAAGAAGACCCACCGTGCACTGATGGTCGAGGAAACCACCCGCCTGGGCGGTTTTGCCGGCGAATTGGTGTCCCAGGTGCAGGAAGAGGCCTTCGAGTACTTGGACGCTCCGGTGGGCCGCGTCGCCGGCGCGGAAGTCCCGATACCTTACTCTTTCCCCCTTGAGCAGATGGCCATCCCCAGCGCCGAGTCGGTCGCTGCGGCCGCCCGCAAACTGGTCAACGGCGCCTGAACCTCGTCGGTCGTTCCACGCCGCCGATACCACTCGACACTAGCAATCCACAGGAGAACATCGTGGCTACCAACGTCGTCATGCCCCAGATGGGATACGATATGCGCGAAGGCACCGTCGTCCGCTGGTACAAGCAGGAGGGCGAGACCGTTGACCGCGGCGAGGTCATCGCCGACATCGAAACCGACAAGGCCACGGTAGAATTCGAGGCCTACACCGGCGGAGTTCTGGGTCGCATCGTGGCGGAAGCCGGCGTCGCGGTCCCCGTCGGAGAATTGATCGCCATAATCACTGAACCCGGCGAGGCCGTACCGGAAGCGGCAGCCCCCGCCGCCAGCCCGGCAGCGGCCCCGGCTCCGACTCCTGCGCCAGCCTCGGCGCCTGCCGACCCGCAACCGGCGGCGGCGCCCGCGCCCTCACCGAATGGTGAAGTGCGCGCCTCCCCCATCGCCCGCCGCCTGGCCGGCGAGCGAGGCATCGACCTGTCTCTGGTCACTGGCACCGGCCCCAACGGTCGCATCACCGAACGGGACGTGGAAAGCTTCCAGGCCCCGGCCGCCGCACCCGCCCCTGCTCCTGCGCCCGCAGTTACCGCGGAGCCGGTCGCCGCTCCCGCCGATTCGCGCATCGAACTCAGCAGGATGCGTCAGACCATTGCGCGCGTCACCTCGGACAGCAAATCCACCGCTCCCCATTTCTACGTCACTGCCGAGATCGACATGGAAAAGGCCATGTCCATGCGTCGCGACGTGAACGATGCCGCCGACCCGGAAAACCGGGTCAGCGTCAATGACCTCATGGTCAAGGCCTGTGCCCTGGCGCTGGTCAAGCATCCCAAGTTCAACTCCTTCTACCGTGGCGACCATCTGGAAGTCCACGGCGCCATGAACATCGGCATCGCTATCGCCCTGGAATCGGGCCTGATCCTGCCCGGCGTCAGCAACTGCGAGGGCAAGAGCCTACTCCAGATCGCCGCTGCCACCAAGGATCTCATTGCCCGCGCCAACAGCGGCACCCTGCGCAACGAGGAATACAGCAGCACGACGTTCAGCATCAGCAATATGGGCATGTTCGACGTCGAGAGCTTCACCGCCATCATCTACCCGCCCCACGCCGCAATCCTCGCGGTCGGCAGCGTCAAGCAGCAGCCCGTCGTTCGCGGTGGCGAAATCGCGGTCGGAACCATGATGAAGGCCACCCTTTCCACCGACCACCGCGTTGCCGACGGCGCCGAGGCGGCCCAGTTCCTGATGGAAATCAAGCGGGTCCTCGAAAACCCGGTCAGCCTTCTGCTCTAATCCCCCTGCGAACCCACGGAGCTCCAACCATGCCCCAGATGACCGGCGGCCAGGCTGTGGTCGCGTCTCTCCAGGCCCAGGGTGTCGACACTGTGTTCGGCATCATCTCCGTCCACACCCTCGACCTTTTCGATGCCCTGTTTGACAAGCAGGACGACGTGCGTTTCATCGGCGGTCGCCTCGAGTTGGGTTGCGGCTACATGGCCGACGGCTACTCGCGCGCCACCGGACGCCCCGGGGTTATCTTGACCAGCACCGGCCCGGGCGCTGCCGATTCGGTCGGCGCGATGGGCGAGGCTTATTTCTCCGCTTCATCCATCCTTCAGGTGACCACCAACGTCGAAGCCGAGTTCGTGGGCAGCGGCAAGATGGCGACCCATGAGACCAAGGACCAGTTGGGCATGTTCGCCGCCGTCACCGACTGGAACGCTCGCATCGATCAGATCGAGTCCATCCCGGACCATTTTGTCGAGGCGTTCGTTCGCTTCGGTGAACGCCGTCCCCGCCCCATCGAGCTTGAGGTGCCCACCGACCTCCTCGGTCAACAGGCGGAGGTCGAGGTGCTGCGGCCCCGAGACCCGGACGTCCCCCAGGGTGACCCGGTACAGGTGGAACGCGCCTGGAACTTGCTCCGCGCCGCCAAGCGTCCTGTGATCTTCCTCGGCGAAGAGATACATACCACTGGCGGAGCGGATGACATAATCCGCCTGGCCGAAAAGATCGGCGCTCCCGTGGTCACCGGCGACGGCGCCAAGGGCACTTTCCCGGAGAGCCACCCGCTGTCTCTGGGCATGGCCCTCGGCAATCGCATCTGGGGTCAGAACCCGGTCCTGGAATGGATGGCCGATTGCGACGTCGCGTTGGTGCTGGGCAGCAACCTGCCCTACCGCTCAACTTCCGGGGTAGGCGTCAAGCTCCCCGAAAAGATCGTCCACGTCTTGCTGGACGAGGACTATATCGGTAAGAACTACGACACCGAGGTCGGTATCGCCGCCAACAGTGGGGCGGTGGTCCGCCAGTTCCTCAGCGCCGCCGGTGACGATCTCGGCACCAGCGACGACTATCGACGGGAAATCGCCGACCTGAAGGCCAGCATTTACTCCGGGCTGCAGGAACAGTGGGGCCCCGAACTGCGCGCGTGGGAAGCCATCCGCTCGGTTATTCCTGACGACACCATCTTCTCTCTGGATGCCACCGTCCCGGCCAACCGCGCCGTGCGCTGCCTCCAGATGGACCAGCCCCGCAGCTACATGTACCCCCACGGCTGGGCAGGACTGGGCTTCGCTTTCCCCGCCTCCATAGGAGCCAAGGTCGGCCGACCCGGTAGCCCCGTAATCTGCGTGTCCGGAGACGGTGGCTTCCAGTACAACGCCCAGGAACTCGGCACCGCCGTCCAGTACGGCATCAACCCCATCGTAATGGTGTTCAACGACAACGCGTGGGGCGTCCTCAAAGGCTATCAACGTGATCGCGGAAGTCGACAGATGGCGACGGACTTGGTCAACCCCGACTTCATGAAACTCGCGGACGCTTACGGCATCGGCGGCACCCAGGTCCGCAACGTTTCCGAGATGACCCGCGCCGTACAGGACGCCATAACCGCCGACCGCATCCATCTCATCGAGGTCGTGATGCCCGACGGTTTCCCCGCCTTCTGCAGGAGTTAGCCAATGTCCACCGACCACAGCCGTCACACCGAAACGGTTCGCGAACAATTTCGCATCCAGTCCTCCCGGTTCGAGCAGTCAATCGGCGGTCAAGGCAACCGCGCGATTGGACCGTGGATCATCGATACGCTCGGCCTCATCGGATCTGAGACCGTTTTGGATGTCGCCACCGGCACGGGTCTTCTGGCACGGGATCTGTCCCCTTGCGTTTCTCACGTCACCGGCATCGACGTGACGCCCGAGATGCTCGCACAAGCCCGTCAGATCGCCGCCGACTCCGGTTTTGCCAACCTTACCTTCGATGAGGGCGACGCCACTTCACTGCCTTATCCCGACGATTCCTTCGATCTGATCATCAGCCGTATCGCCGTACACCACTTTGAAGACCCCGAAGTCGAACTGGGCGAAATGCGCCGCGTCTGCAAACCAAACGGCAGGGTCACCATAGTTGACATTACCATCTCCGACGACCCTGCCATTGCCGACACTCACAACCGGCTGGAGCGTTTGCGGGATCCGTCGCATACCACCGCTTTCTGCCTGACTGATCTGACCGCCCTGGCGCAGCGCTCCGGGCTCAGAGTCGTCACCACCAGCGAAAACAAAGCTGTGCGTGACCTCGATGAGTGGATGGACGTGACCGCCACCGGCGAGGACGTCCGGGCCACCATTCATCAGGCGTTTGAGGAAGAAATCGCCGGGGGCACGCCCACCGGGATGCTGGCCCACCGCGAAGAGGGTCGCCTTAAGTTCGTCCATCATTGGGCTGTCCTTGTCTGTGAGCTGAGCCCCAACTGATCCCAGCTTCCGAAAACCCTTACTGAACGGCCGCCCGCTAATTGGGCGGCCTTTTCGATAGTAGTTACAATGCGCTCCAGATAGGAGATTCTTCGATCGTATGCAGCAACCACCCGACCAGCAGTCGGATAGTCAACGCCGCATCTACCCCCTTTCGCCGCGCGATCTCACTGAGGAGCAAATCGCGGTCACCTTCGCGATGACCTCCCGACGGCCCGAGCCCTTCGACGAAATCGCCACCCAGGTCTCTGCTGAGCGCGCCGCCGATTTCAACGAACGATGGGTAGTCGGATATGGCCATGCCTCGGTGGCCGAGCACGCGGTACTTCACCTGGCCGTGGAGAACATTTCCCGCCTGGCCTGCGACACCCTGGAAGATAACCGCCTGGCGTCGTACACCGAGAAGTCCTCCCGCTACCAGGTCATCGACCCCGAGAGTTTCCATATCCCGTCCGAGCTGGACAATCTTCCTGCTCTCCGGGCCGAGTACGTTTCCGTATGTCGCGCCCTGTTCGTGGCCTACGCCCAGCTCATCGACGGCCTCATGTCCCATCTGCGGACCCGGCAGCCCCAGCGCGATGGCGAGCGCGATTCTGCTTACGACCTGCGGCTGCGCCGCCAGGCCACCGATGCCTGCCGCGCCGTCCTGCCCGCGTCCACCCTCACCAACGTGGGCGTCACCGCCAACGCGCGCACCCTTGAACATGCCATCAGCAAGTTGATGTCCTCGGACTTGGCCGAGGAGCGCGATGTGGGCTCAGAGTTGCGCGAACAGGGCCGTTCGATCACCCCCACCCTCGTCAAGTATGCCGATCACAGCGCCTACCTCGCCGGACACCGGCAAGTGCCTGCCCCGACGGACGAAGCGGCGCCCGAGGCCTCGCCAATATCCGTCAGGCTGCTCGATTACGACCGCGACGCCACGCGCAAGCTCGCGGCCGCCCTACTTTTCCGCCGGGGCGGTGACTACGGCCACGCTCTCGCCGTGTCCGAAGCCATGACCGAAGTGCAGCGCATCGAGCTGATCGACGGCGCTGTCCGGGACATCGGCCCGCACGATGCCACACCCCGCGAGTTCGAGCTGGCCGGCTACACCTTCGAGTTCGTCTTCGACTATGGTGCCATGCGGGAATTCCGTCGCCACCGGATGCAGACCTACCTCGGACAGCCGCTCACCGTCGCCAACGGCTGCGATACGCCGCCTTTGGTTGAACAGTCCGGCCTGACCGATGTATTCGAGTCGGCCGTCTCGCAGTCAGAGCGGCTGTATGCGGCGTTAGCGGGTGAGCGCCCCGCAGTGGCCCAATACGCCGTAACCCACGCCCACCGCCAGCGGGTCCTGTCCCGGATGAACCTCCGCGAATGCTACCACCTGTTCAAGCTGCGCAGTTCCCGCCAGGCCCACCGTTCCATCCGTGAGCCGATTCTGGAGGCCATGCGCCTTGCCGTCGCGACGCAACCGGAACTATTCCAGCGCTTGCCTCTGCGCAACGCCCCGGAATGGTGGCCGTTCCCCATCAGCTCCTGACGGCCCTTTGATTACTTACTACGGCGTCACTTGTCACGGATCGTACCCGATCCGCACCGGAGGCTCATAATCCCGCCGGTCCCAGTTCGGGGGACGGCAACTGCCCGGCCCGTTACAGTCTGCGGTACAGATGCCGTCTTCACTACAGTGACTCGAACGGCATTGTCGTACGCAACCTGTTGGGCATCGCCCATACGTGAAATCGTAGCAAATGGCGAAATCCACCGCCTTGAACATGAACTCGCCGTTCACGTAAATCTCATCGCCGTCGGTAAATTTGTCCAGCGGAACGGATTGATAGACATGCGGGAGGTTGCCACTGGGGCAGCCCTTTTCGGGGAAACCAACCAACTGATACGCATCCACCAGTATTTTACCCGGCCACCATTCAACTCGATTCTCCAGCTCCGGAGCGCTGCATGCATTGTACGGACGATAGGATAGCAACAGGGTCGGATAGAGAGCGTTCGCTGCACGTTACAAAAATACGTTGAAATCCAGCAGCGGGGGTATGCGCCGGTATTCTACTCCCGGTTGGGACGTCGGAAACGGTGTCCACTCAACCGCGGGAACAGTTGGGGCAAGCGCCGGAGACTCCGGAAATGGCATCGTTGCGTCGGGTTGAATCCCGGTGTCCGATCGGCAACCCGCCAACACCAACAGCGCCAACGCCAACGCCGCCGGAACCCAAATCGGGCCGCCCAACGTCATGCGCAGCGCGGCCTTCCCTGATTGATCCCGCCGGCCACTACGGATCCGAGCAGTCCCTGGTGAACCCACAGTTGCGGCAGATGATCTTGCAACTGCGTTCGTACATACGGTTGCCGCAGATCTCGCAGTCCAGCCCGTCGTCACGCCTCGGGGGACGGGGAGCTTGAGGCACAGTTCTCTGGCTGGTCATGTTGCATCACCTCCCTCTCCAGATCGACGGCGGCACCGGCGGTCCACCGATTATGCGGGCGCTCAGGAACTTCTCGCCCGTGGGTGCCGTCGGACCGTGCCGCTCGTCCGGCAGCAACGCCACCTCGTTGAACCCGAACACGGATTCGTCCAGTTCCAGATCCTTGACGCCGCTTCCGTCATCCTCGTTCACCACGATACGGTCGATCAACATCCGCTGGTCATTGCGAACCAACCAGATCTGGTAGGTATCCGCCGGCATCCCGGAAACCATCAGGACGCCACGTTTGCCGGAAGGATGCAGCATCAGCAGGCCGTGGGCCGTCGGTTCCGTTCCCAAAGGTGACGTCATCGGAAGTTTTTCTGTTTCTGGTTGCGCCGAAAGCACGGTGGCCTGGACCATGTCCGCCATTTCCTTCTTGACCTGGTCCACGGACTCGGTCCCGTCCTCGGCTTGCGCCGTAACGCTAGACGAACCCCCCACCTGGTTGATGTTCCTGGCCAGGTTCGCTGAACCCACTGGATTGCTGACTCGGGCTTCGTTCTCCGCCGCGACCGGGGACGATCCGGCGCTCGCCTGCGCCCCCTCGGGTGACGGGTCCTCTGCGGGCGCCAGTGCTGCGATTGCCGCCGTCGCCGACGCCAGCGCAACCGTTTCCTGATGCACGGCCATCTGGTCCCGCTCCGCTTCCAGGCTCCGAATCTCCTGGTGCTGCGAAACGATGAATGCAAGCGACGCCACCAGCACCATGCTCACCGCGCCGATCGCTGCCGGCGCGATCCATCGCCGCAGCCGGCGAATTGACCAGCGCGGATCAGACGGCATCGGTCGGGTCACCCTCGGGGCCGTGTCCGGCCCTCCAACCGTCGCGGACAGGACCTTCTGCTTCAGGCCAGCCGGCAGCGGAGTCTCCGGGACCGCGGCTGTAAGCTTCGCCGCCGTCTCCTGAAAACCCAGCAAAACTTCTTGGCAGTGCGGGCACCGGATCACATGGTGGAACACCGCCTGGAACTCGGCGTCGTCCAGCGCGTTGAGCGCAAAGGCGGCCAGCTCCCCTTCGGGATGCTCCGATGCGCCGTATATTTCGCCTGGATTGTCAGACCACATGAGATTCCAACGCTGCCTTTAGCTTTTGCATGCCGAGACGCATTCGGGTCTTGACGGTTCCCAGCGGTATCCCCAACATGTTAGAGATCTCTGATTGGCTGTAACCGTGCCAAGCTGAGAGGTACAACGGTCGGCTCTGCTCCTCAGGCAGGGTCAGCAGCGCCTCGCGCACCAGCCTGGCGTCAAAACCGCGCTCCACCTCGCGTTCCACGCTTATTTTAGCGTCGGGTATCCGGTGCAGCGCGTCCATCTCCGGATACACCGTGTGATCCGTGGTGCGCTTGCGGGATCGGTACATGTCCACGACCTTGTGGTGCGCTACGGACATGATCCAAGTACTGGGTGCCGCCATTTCAGGCCGGTAGCTATCGGCCTTCAACCAAATATTGGTGAATACCTCCTGAACCGCATCCTCGGCCAAGGCTTCGTCCTTCAGGACCGATACTGCCAGCGAAAAAACCCGTTGAGCGTAACGATCATAGATCTCTTCCAGGGCTCTTTCGTCGCCGGCGCCGACTGATGCTATGCGCTGGGCGTCTTCGCGATGTGGGTTATCTGACACCACCCCTCCAAAGTTATCAGGGGTTCAATAACGCTCGGTTATCCGTATATACGTCCGGCCCGTCTGCCCGGATTGCTCAGGTCATAGATAGTTGGCGAGACCCGCGGAAACCGGATCCTCCTAGTTACACCACTAAGCTGTCGAATATGTCCTGGATGTTGGGAAGGTTCTCCAGCGACCAGATCAGCTCCAGCGCTTGTTCGCATTGCTGCTCGGTGATAGTGGGACAGGCCAGCCGTCGGAACTTGGCGTCCACGTCGGCATCGCTCAGAGGATTCTTGCCATGCCCCTTGGGGAAGCTGGTTTCCGCCACCTCGGTTTGCCCGTTGTTCTTGATCACCTCGATGCGGCAGTTGTACTCGGCAGGGTATCGCTCCGTGAACTCCGCGTTTTCGTCGATCCGCATCTTGTTGATGACCGCGCGCAGTCCGGAGTCAGCTATGCGATCCGGCTCAAACGTGGCCGGAGTGACCTCTCCGTCCCGGAGGCCGACAGCCGCCAGGAACGGGATGCTGTGGTCGGCCGTTTCGCGGGTCTTGGGGTCCCACTTTTCCGGCTCGGTCGACGCGCTGCTCACCGCAGAACGATACGACTGGATCTTGATCGACGCGATGTCTCCCACGTCCACCCGGTCGTGGAGTTGGATCGCCAGGTCGATAGGCGCTTGCGTGTGTATCTGTGAGGGGTAGAACTTGAAGATCGTGTCCTTGATCCGAAACGGAGCATCGTCGCCGCCCATGGCGTCAAGCTCGATTGGATACCCGATCGCCTGTTCCCACAACCCCTTGCGACCCTCGAACGGCTCAAAGGGTCCGGTCATGCCTTCGGCCGCCAGTTGCGCCGCGAAGATGCCGGCCCGCGTCGCCGCGGCGGCGGCGCAGCCTTTCCACATCGACAGCTCGCCCATGCGGGTCACGCGTAAGGGCACGTTGGGCACGACGGCCAGCGAAATCGCGTGGCCCATCTGCTCTTCGTCCAGGCCCAGGATCTTCCCGGCCGCGCAGGCCGCTCCGATCACGCTGAGGACGCCCTGATCCCATTGGTTGTCCGGCACGTGGTCGGCGATACGGCAGAATGCCTCGTAGGCTAATGCGATCGCCGTTATGATCGTCCGTCCGTCGGCTTCGACGCTGTCTCCCACGGCTAGCGCCGCCGGGATCATGTCGCTGGGATGGCCGCCGCCAGGCGAGAAGTACGAGTCGTTGCAGTCCAGATACCGCACCATGACCCCGTTAGCGAACCCGGCCATGTCCAGCGACGACCGGTCGTATGTGCCCAGTATCCGGGCCGAGGTTTTGCTCGTCACGTCTCCGGCCAGCTTGCGGGCCACCTTGGCCGGCTCGCTCAGGTAGCCACCGACGGCGCAGCCCAGCGTATCGGCAACGGTGCGCTTGACTTGATGCACCACCTCGGGCGGCAGGTCCTCATAGGTGAGATTGCAAGCGTAGGAGCTTAACAGCTCGGTGGTGCGGTCCATATGCTCCATACCTCTCTTCTTCGCGTGTGCCGGCCGAACCGACGCGAACCATTCTACAGCCCGCCGACCTGTGATCGCCCTTGACCGCAGTTCAGCGAATCACTGCTTCCGCGATCCGTTCCATCTGCGCAGACATCTCCTCCTCGGTTTCGCAGTGCTCCGGACGCACCACCACGCGGTTGGCTCCCGCGTTCAGGAAGTCCTGCACCAACTGCCCGTCGGGAGCCTGGCCGTAGACTGAGATGGTCAGCGATTTGGGATCGCGCCCTCTCGCTTCCGCCAGCTCGTCCAACCGCTTGCGGCTTTCCTCGACTTCCGACGGCGTGATCCGGTTAGGTAGCCACCCGTCGCCCCATGTGGCTACTCGTTGCAGCACCCGTCGCGCCAGTCCGCCCAGTATCACCGGCGGGTGCGGCTCCTGAATGGGCTTGGGGTTGGACTTGACCGGCGGGAAATCGTAATACGTCCCGTGAAATTCCGCCTCGTCCTTGGTCCACAGTTCTTTCATCACCTCCACCGCTTCCCGTGTTTGCGTCCAGCGGTGGTCAAAATCGCCGCCGAAGATCTCGGTTTCCTCCCGGTTCCACCCGGCGCCGATGCCAAAGAGGAACCTCCCGCCGCTGACCCGGTCCAGCGTGGCAATCTCCTTTGCCAGCATCAACGGGTTCCGTTCCGGCACCAGGGTGATGCCCGTCCCCAGCTTGATTGTGCTGGTGGCCCCGGAAGCCCGCGCCAGCGCGATGTACGGATCAGCGAAGTGCGCGTAGGTCCACGGTATCTCGCCCCCCGACGGAAACTGGCTGGCGCTCTGCACCGGCAGGATCGGGTGCTCCGCGTACCAGATCGACTCAAACCCCAGCGCCTCGGCGGTGCGGGCCATGAAGGCCGGGTCCAGCGTGTAGGCCGGCAGCGGTATGGAAGTTCCGACTGACATAACGTGTGCTCCTTTGTCTGAACCGATTAGGTGTTGTCGAACAGAGCTTGGCGTACTTCCGTGGAGGTCAAACCCAAGTATTCTGCAACGTCGGATATGATGCCGCTCAATGTTCCCACATTCAATTGCCGATGACGGGGAACTGACACGCGATGCTCCGTGCCACGAAAATGCTTGCCAGTCGCAAGTGGCTGCCCCGCTGCCGAATCACGCGATATCCGTAGTTGCGGCGCAACAACCTGACCAACTCGTCGCCCGAAAGATCACGTGGCAGCGTCATACGACCATGACTTCATCCTTCACCAAGTGAAGCCGAATTGCGGCGGGCAACTCGTCATCATCAAAATGACAAAGCACCGCATCCTTCACCATCGCTTTCAGGTCTGTCCAATCGCTCCCTTGCGTGAAGATGCTGTGCCCAACGGCCCGCGCATCGTAACCACCCTCAACAGCCTCGGTAACCTCAAAAACGAGTTCGTTCATTTGTAGCTGCCCTCCTGTGAGCCGGCCCTCGTGAACTGCCAGCATACATCCTCACCATCATCTCGTTGCTCCTTGTGTGGCCGGCTCAGCGCCGAGCGGGAAAACGGTCAAGTTGGTGAGGCCAATTCAGGATCGGCCCGTCGCTGGTAATTAGCAAGTGCCCCTCCAAAGCTGTCGCTACGATGATGCGATCTGCCGGATCGCCGTGCATGTCAGGCAATTCGCTCGCGCGTACTGCAATGGTGCCGTCAACAGGAATTTCGTTGAACCCTCTGGTGATCAGATGTTCGCGCCACTGCGCCGCAGTCATATTAGTTTCGAGTCGGCCCTTCTGCTGTAGCATACCGATTTCCCAGAGTGAGATGACGGAAAACGCAGCATCATCCCGGAAGCTGGCTTCGTCCATCCTGTTGTGTGCCCGCGGACCTAGCCGGCGGTTCGCCGTGAAGTACCAGATGAGAGGTTGTGTGTCTACTAGCGTCAACGGCTACTCTCCTCCCCGACATGAACGATGTCGCCTGCGTTAGATGGTGACTCGTGGGGCGTTATCTGAACCAGAGGCATTTCGTCGTCAAAAATTATGACTTTGCCGTCCGTGCTCTCGGAGACCACGGTAATGATTTCCTCCAACTGCGCTACGAACTCGTCAGTGTCGAGCGTGAGCAGTTTATGGCGATGCAAAATCGATACGTCGATCAGCTCCGGTGCTTGGTGCTCTAGCAGCCTGACATCATCAGGCGCAGTGAACCAGGACGCCGGCATTGGCCCGGAGATGTCCCAATCGTCATCCGTCTGAACGGACGGATCGGTGTACCACTCCACGGGCATCGGGCCTTCTATGTCGCCGAGTATTTCAACCTTGCCCTTGAGACTGCCGTATCCACGCAGCGGCGGCTGCACGTAGCGAACCAACTCGACCACCGGCTCATCCTCGCACAAGACGATGACTCTGCCGCCATGCTCTGCAACGTAGGCAATCAGCTCCCGACACTGGTCCTTGAACGCGGCAACGTCAAGCGCGCGATAAAAAGGCTGTTTCTTGCGTTGTTCGTTCATTACTACCACCACCTGTCTTTATCCAGCCACGAGTTAAGGCATTGAGCCATTTCCCGCATATTGGCGCTGCGCTCACCGGCGACATCCGCAATTCTGCCACCTACGACGTCCAATGTCGCCACATGCCTTTCGGAGAAGTTACCTCGCTTCCTGAGGTTGTAGATACGCCAGCTGACCCCGTCAGTTAGCACACCTATTCCCGACAGCATTCTCGTGGTGTATCTCTCCAGCTGCGATTCGTGATCGGCTAAATTCCGCCCACGGTATTTCGCTTCGATCACGATCCGCGGCTGGTCTCGTCTGTTGAATAGGACGTAGTCGGCCTTTTGAGTATATTGTCCCTCCGGCATAGGCCACTCGACCGCCGCCTGATCAAAGTCATGCAGGTCCCAGTCTAGGGCTTGCACAACCGGATCAATCAGCAGATAGCGCGTAACGATTTCACTGTACATGTGGCCGTATTTTGTTCCGGTGGGAGGGTAGTCGCACAACTGTCTGCGCACTTGCCGGATCGCGTTTTCCAATTTCGCGATGGTCATATAGCGTCCTTCAGTGGAAGTTCACGCCATCAGTAGCGTCAGTCGTCCGCCGCCACCGCCTCCCGCACCCCCACAATCGCATCATAAACCTCGCCACCCTGCCCCGCGACCACTTCGACGTCCTCGTCCAGCAGACACCCCTGCTGCACCAGCGTTTCGGCGTATTCCCGCACCCGAGCCAGGTATTCGTCCCGCGACGCGTACCGCTCTTCAATTGACGGCCTCGGGTCGCCCGACGCCACCCGTTCTGCCCGCGTGACTGCGAAGGGAATTGCGCCGCCAACCACGGTCCCGCCCGGCGACAGCACCTGTCCGGGTCCGCCGATGTCGGCATGACGCACGTTCCACCCGGTGTACGTGGCCAGGGGCACCGCAATGGCCGGCAGCAGGATGCCGCCTACTTCGTTCCCGTCGGCATCCACGGCTGACACCAGCGACGGATAGGCATCGCCAACTCCTGGCGGAATCACCGTGGGGACTGCCCGGTCCGGCCCGAAGTCCAGGCGGCGCATGACCTTATGATGCTCGGGGAACTCCACGCCCGGCAGCGCGCGGAAGAATTCCGCTAACTCCCCGGCCTCAACGATGGTATTGTCCGCATATCGGGGATACCCATGCGCTGGCGGCTGCTCGTTATGGGTAACCCAATGATCCAGATGCACCAGCGCCGCGCGCATCAGCGGGCGATAGTCCACGTAATTCAGCGCCTGTGTGCCGCGGGCCCCAGAATCGGGATTGGTATCTGAGATTGGGAGGTTGGCCGGAGCGTGCTGGGTGCCGCAGAACAGCCAGGATCGCACGTTGTCGGGCAGCGCGGCGTCCTCTTTGCCGTCGGCCGTGACGTGGGCCAGCGCGCCGTGGCTGCCCCAATACTCGGACGAGGTGTTGGTGTAAATCACCTTGGGAGCCACGTCCCGACGGTTCACCTCCGCCAGCACGCCTTGTTCTCCACCCGGTTCCAGATCCAGGAACGGCGGCAGGTTATTCACGCTCCGGTTGGACAGGCTCGACGGCTGGCCGAACCGCACGTTGAACTCACCCATCTTGCCGCCGGCCACGTTGGGCAGCATCCCCTCGAAAACAATCCGGCCGTCCTCGTCGCGGTTCAACCCCAGGTGCAGCATTTGCCGCAGGAAACGGCCGCTCTGGCTGCGTCCGTAGGCGTAGGCCCGACCCAGGGCGCCGGCCAGCGGATTGGCCGTCGCCGCGGCGTCGGTCTTTCCATGCCGTAGCCACGCAACGATATCCCGTGTCGCCAGCAGACCCAGACCGATGACGGGAGCATGGGACGTCTCGTACACCACCCGATACACCTTGCCGGCTTCGAACCCGCCGTCCAGCGTGACGTGCGCCGCATCCGGCACCCGCCTCCCATCCACCAATCGGGCGAATGCCCACCTTTCGCGCTTGATGACCGCCTCGGGAGCATCCTCGTGTTCCTGCACGGTCAGCACCGAATCCCAACTCTCCAGGTGATTGGTGGGGTATGGCCTGTGATCCCGGTCAGACAGGAACTGCGTGTCGCTGTGCGCCAGCGGTTGGAACGACACCACGATCTTGCCGGAAACCGGCGAACCGTCGGCTTTATACGCGTTGGGCACGTTGCACCGGAACAGCCCCGGCGGGTCCGGCACGTCGTGCTGCCACCCGCACCAGACCAGGCTGTAGCCTTGCCTCATCAGGAACCCGTTGCCCGGGTGCGGGTCGGCATCCGGCGGCCCGTCCGGTGAGCTGTTCAGGTTTTTCAGCGCCAGTTCCTTGCCGCGGTTCAGCACGTCCAGCAGCAGCCGACCGTTCCCGTGGTCATTGTCCACCGGCTTGATGATTCGAAAATCGGACGAGAACTCCACCAAGCCGTCACCGTTGCGCGGCGCCAACCCAATGTCCGCGATCACCGTGTTGTCCGGGTGCGACGGATCCACCGCGAAATGCGCTATCCCGTCAATCTGTTCATACCGCCCTGCATCCCCAAACACTTTCCCGCCGGCGAACGGCTGTCGCGTCCTGATGTCCAACTTGGTAAGCGCCATTTCAGTCCACCTCAAAAGTCCGCAACGTCTCTGATCTGTTCGCTCAATTAAAGAATTTGCAGGATAGAAATTCGTCTCGGCGCAATCATCCTGATCCCGAAAATCCTTCAAATCCGACAAATCCTGCTTCTGACAGTCCCGTCCATCCATGCCATTCCCGGTCACAGGATTTCACTGGCGTCCACGTCGAGGTCTGCCGGCGGTTCCGCGCCGGTGTTATCCCGCCACCATTGAGCGAAGGGTTCGTCCCCCATCTGCTCCTTCAGCCGCGCCAGGTGCGCCTTCACCTGCACCATCATGGGCAGTTGGTGGTCCGCAGCCAGTTGGTACGTCCGCGCCACCCATTCCAGCGCGTCGGGCAGATTCCCGCGTTGTTCCTCAACCATACCCAGCTGGCCGTAGGTTCGCGCCGCACGGAGCACGTCGCGCACATTTTCAAATGCGATGCGGGCCTGATCGTACCAGTGATAGGCCTGGTCCAGATTCCCCTGTTCGTGGTGGACCACTCCCAACTGTCGCGCCTCCACGCCCACACCACGCAGGTCGCCCATTTCTTCCCGGTACTCCATCGCGACCCGCAGCCATTCGTCCGCCTCATCCGTGATGCCCCGCGCCTGCGCCAGGGTGCCCAGATGGTGAAACTCGACGATCATCTGCTCGGTCATGCCCAGGCGATCGCTCAGACCCAAAGCCTGCTGGTACCAGGATTGTGCGTCCTCGAACAGGTACTCCGAGTGGTCCACCGTTCCCAGCGAGTGGAAGATGTAGATCGCCGTTTCTTCGTCCCGGTTGTCTTCCACGATCTCCCTTGCCCGGTGGTACCAGCTCCGCGCCTCGTCGTATTCAAACCGCAGGTGGCACGCCGACCCCAGGGCCCGAAAGTCGTTGACCATTTCCTCGTAGTCGGGCAGCCGCTGGTGGATGTCCAACGCCCGGGAGTACCACTCCTTGGCCGCCCCGTATTGGCGCTGGTGCTGTCGCACTTGCCCGATGGCGAAGCAGGCGTCGGCAATCGATTCCTGGTCCTCGCCACCGTCGATGATCTCCAGCCCTCGCTCCAGCCACTCGGATGCGGTGTCGTACTGACCCCGCCGCGTGGCGATCAGACCGTTCTGGTGGTAAACGGCCGCAGTGCGCGCGTCGGTCTCTCCGTCCGGTTGCTCCAGCAGGTAGTCCAGCAATTGCCGGTTGAACAGGTCCGCCCGTTCCAGGTCCATGCGCTCGACCGATTCCATCGCGTCCGTTCCCAGCAGGTATTGCCAGAACTCGATGGCTCCGTTGCCTTCGGCTTCGCCGGCGGTGTGCCCGATGGTATCCAGCAATTGGCCGCGCAGCCGCCGCAGTTCGGGAAAGCGTTTCTGCATCCGGTAAACCTGCGCCAGCGGCTGGAACAACACCTGCGCGTTGTCCCACTGCCTGTACTCCAGGGCCAACCCCAGCGCCTGCGTCAGGTTCCCCTCCTCCGCCAGCACGGCGGTGACGCCGGTGTCCTGATTCTCATAGAGGCTTTCCATAAAGTAGTCCGCAGTATCGGCGTACACCCGGACGAACTCCACTTCAAGCTGCTGGATTCCGTTGCCGGCAACTTGCCGACCCAACTTCCTGCCCAGGAACCACGGCAGCGACGGGTTGATCTGGTAAACGCTGGGCGAAACCGACTCCAGGAAGCCGGCGGCGTGCGCCGACCGCAGCATCGTGCGGCAAGATGCATACGAGCGCCCCGACGACTGCATCCCGCCTTCGGGCGAGAGCAGGCTCCGCGACGCCCCGGCGGTCAGGTCGTCCCCCACGATCTGACTGTACGCCCGTTCCTCCGTAATGTGCGACAGCACGTCCAGCATTACCCTGCGCTGGAACAGCGACAGGAACGGCAGATGCGTCCGGTTCCGCCGCGACATCCGCGAGAATGCATACTCCATCGCCGCCGTAAGCGTCGCTCCGCGCCCCTCCTCGCCGCCTTCCGGCTCGCTGTCGACCAGCCTCGCCATCTCGCTGATCGCCGCCGCCGCCGGAACCTCCTTCACCGGGGGTATCGCAATCTGCATTGCCAGCGGATGCCCGTCCAGCATGCCCAACAGTTCAAAAAAGTCCGTGTCGACTCGCGTGGCGGGCACCTCGGCCTGCTGCATGATCTGGGCGGTCAGTGCCAGCCGATCCGCCCCGGCCAGACCCTCCAGCGTCAGGGAGGCGTGTGGCGCCGAGACCCATTCCTCCTCGGCCCTTCTGCCCAGCAGCAACGCGCTGGTCCCCACGGACCCGGTGGTCACTTCGCCCAGGAATGCCGCAAGCGCCGGCAGCTCCTCGTCGCTCAACAGGCCCGGAGCGCCGTCAGGAAAGCCGGCGACGCTTTCCAGGTTGTCCCAGACCAGCAGCGATGCGTTCTCGTGCAGGTAAGCCGTCACCCACCTCCGTTGTTGCTCCGCCGGCATGTCGGCGAAATCCAGCCCCGCCACCGCCGTCCCGATCTCGTGCACCACACGCTCCAGGCCCGCCGGCTGCGAGGTCTCAAATGCCGTGTAGAACACGCCGCCCGGATAGGCAACGCGGGCCGGCTTCAGGAACCACCGGCACAGCGCCAGCGCCAGTTCCGTCTTGCCCACGCCGGTGTCGCCCGACAGGTGCACCACCGAGTGCTCTTTCAGGGCCCGCTCAAGCTGCCGGAGTTCCGCTTGCCGTCCCACCAATCCGTATTGCCCGGCCACTGGAATCTGCAGGTCGTCGGTCGGCGCTTCCTCCGGATGGATCACCGGCGCAGCCAGCGGGTCCGGCTGAACTTGGGCTATCACCGGCGGTTGGTGGACGCGCGACTGGTAGACGCAGGGCAGGTGCCAGTCCCAGAACACCCGCCGGCCGTACATCGTGACCCGCTCCGGCGTGTCCATCAGCCCGCGCCGCACGGACGACACTGCCTCCGATACGGTATAGCCTTGCGTGATGCGACGGTAGAACGCAGCTACCGCGCCGTCCGCAGCGTCTGGATGCACCGGAACCGGCAGGACTGCCACCTGCGCGACGCCGGCCTCGGCCACCGCCATTGCCGCCTCGGACCACGATGTCAGGGGCGGGAACTCCTCCTGCACCCCCGCAGTGATCAACGCCACGTTGACCCCGCCCGCCGCCAACGCGCCGCCCAGTTCCGCGGCGGCAACGGCGTTGGGACCGCCATCATCCTGCTCCAGTACGATTGCCCCGCCATCACCCAGGGTGGCCCCGTCAATGTGGGCCACGTGGTAGTGGTTCGGGTTCCGCGCCAGGATATCTTGCAACGCGGACAGCGTGGCCGGCCTCGGATTGTCCAAAGACACCTGGACGTTCAGCCCCTCCAGCGCGGCCACCGTCGCCTCGGCCAGGCTCGCGCCGGCTGCCACGGGCTGCGGCAGCAACGAACCCTCACTAGGGATCGCCAACGCCAGCGGGCTGGTCGAGAGCATCAGCACGTTCAGTGTGTCTTCCTCTGCGCTTTCCGCATCGTCCGCCGGCGTGTGGCTGGCGGATTGTCGCACCACCCCCACCAACCCGTTGATGAAGTATCCCAGCGACGGATCGTTCATCAACTCCCACGGCAGCGACATGAACCCGGCGCGCGAGGACACGATCGCCAGCACCCCGCGCTCGTCCCGCGTCATCACCTCATCCAGCAACTCCCGGGATTCGCTGTCCGCGCCGAACGCCGACTCGAACAGGAGCCGGCCCAGGTTCCGCATGGCGAGTTCCACCGCTTCAATTTGGGCAATTCCCGCAGGGGACCCGCGCCGGAACTCCGTGTGATAACGGTCCAGAGCCCCGCGTTCCTCCTCGGAAAGGTCTATGCCGAAAGCTACCGACGCTGCTTCCCGCGCATCACCCGACGGTTCAACCAAGCGCACCCGCACCTGTGCGGAGTCGAACAGATCATGGATTTCCAAACTAGCGGCCATGTTGGAGAATTGCTCCTGTAAGTTTTGCAACGGTTCATCGTTTGTTTCGAGTGGGCCGGACGCGCCGGTCAAGCATCAGGTTGCCTCGTCGGGAAACTTCGAGATACGTGCGAGATAACATAACGTCGCAGGTGGTAATTCGTGTTCAGCAACATTCCCTTTCTCGCAATACCCGGACTGCGTTTTGGGAGACTTTTGGCCGCCATTCAACGCTATCCCTGTCCGCGCCGGACGAGCATAGTGAGGTCAAGGTACTAGTGTTGCTGACCGGTGCAGACACGTCATTACCCGGTTCGGCCATGTTGCCACACCGTCCGGACTAACTTATAATTCGTCGTACTCTACGGACAAACCTACCTACCTCAATCGAATCGGCGGTATTATACAACATAATGCTGTCATTTATTCCCAAATTAGGCATTGATAACCACCATGACCGCGCTCTCCACAGTCCGGCGTTCCTGGTTGTTGGCTCCGGTTTCGCATCCGGATCGCGTATCGGACGCCCCCTCGGCCGGCGCCGACGTGATCGTGCTGGACTTGGCTGAATTCGTGGCCGAACCGGATAAGCCGGCGGCTCGCGAGTCCCTGCGCGATTGCTTGCTCCCCGCCAACTCCACAGGCGCGGAGGTGTTCGTTCAAATCGACCCCGAGCTGATGCTGGCGGATCTTAGCGCCGCCGTGTGGCCCGGTCTCGACGGCGTCGTTGTGACCCGCGCCGAAACTCCGGGGCAGGTTGTCTCCATCGACGCCATCATCTCCGAACTGGAAAGCCGCCGCGGCATGTCGCCAAGCAGCGTCGAACTGGTCCTCTCCCTGGAAACTGCCCAGGGCAACCAAAACGGTTTCGAGGTCGCCACCGCCAGTTCACGTACCTGGGGCCTTTCCCTGGGGCGCGCCGACTTGGTCATGGACCTGCGGCCCGAGCCTTCGGGCGAAACGCACCTCATGCAGTACCTCATGCAGCGGTTGGTGACCTTGGCGTCGGCAACGGGAACCGTCCCCATAGGCGCTTGGTGGCGCTTCCCCGACCGCGGGCTGCTGGCAACGCCCGAAAACACCCTCGTGGCCGCACAACGCGGGCGCGCTATCGGGTTCAAGGGTTCTTTCTGCGTTGTGGATAACCAGGTTCTTCCCTTGAACGCGGGCTTCACCCCTTCCGAGTCCGAAGTTGCGGCGGCTCATGCGTTGTGCGAGGCGTACGAGTCGGCCACCGCATCGGGCACGTACACCATGGTGTCGGTGGACGAGCGCGTCCTTACGCCGGACATCGTCGGGCAGGCCGCGAATACCGTCGCCCTTGCTGATGCCTGCTCGACCCGGGACCGATTCAAAGCCGCCGCGGTGAAAGGCATTCCGGTTCCTGTCCCCTAGGAGTTACCCATGCCCAGCTCAACCCGGCGACTGAAGCGGTCCGGTCTGACGATGCCCATCGTCACTCCGCGCTTCATCAACAACGCTTGGCATCGCGGCTGCGACTACATCAACATGGACCTCGAGGACTCGGTCCCGCCCAATCTCAAGGGCTACGCGCGCAGCCTGGTTCGTGAATCCATCCCGGTGGTCAACAAGGGCGGCGCCGACGCGGTATGCCGCATCAACCATGACCTGATGGAAGCAGACCTCGACGCCGCGATCTGGCCCGGCATCATGATGGTCAACTATCCCAAAACAGAGTACGGCCACGAAATCGAGCGCATGGACGCGATCATCACTCGCTTGGAAGCTGAACGAGGCATCAGGCCCGGCACGGTCGAGATCGGCGCCAACATCGAGACCGCCGTGGGCGTCGCCAACGCTTTTGAGATCGTCACCGCAAGTAGCCGCGTTCGCGACTTCGGCGGCGCTTCTGGATACGACATGTCCCGCGACCTCGGCGTCGAGATGTTCGTCGCCTTTGACCAGTTCGTGTATGGCAAGGGCGAGGTTGAACTCGCAGCCCGGGCTGCCGGTCGCGAACCCCGTGCCGCTCCCTTCACGCCTAACATAACCGGCAGCGTCAGCGACCCCGACCGGGCTTTCGCCGAAGCGGACGCGGCTCGAAAGTGCGGGTTCCGCATCGGAGGCGGTTTGCACCCCGCCGTCGTGGAACCTCAGATCCGCGGGTTCGCCCCTTCCGACGACGAGGTTTCGGACGCCCGGTGGGTCCTGCGGGAATACCGCAAGCTCTCCCGTACCGGCCAAACTTGGGTCCAGGTCGACGTTTCCTCTGTGGATCGGGAAGCCTCTCCCCGTCCGATGGCCTCCGAATCCTACCTGGGTCGCCACCGCGTAATCGATCGTTATGAAGCCGCACGAGCGGAAGAGTTGTTGCAATGGCAGGACCTTTGTCAGGAACGTGACCAGGAGAAAGCCGAAGCGATCGACCGCGTGCGTGCGGCCGAGTCTGCGGAATCCGCTACTTGATTGGGGACTGTCCAACATGCCCATCCTCGTACGACGCTCTAACCTGATCGTGCCCGCGGTCGAGCAGCGGGCCGTGCGCCGCAGTTGGATGCACGACGCCGACTCCGTGACCCTCGACCTTCAGGCTGGGACTCCGGATTCCGAACTCCCACAGGTCAGGGAAACCCTGCGTCAGTCAATCTCCCTGGCGAGCAAGGCCGGCGCCGAGGTCTTCGTCCGGGTCAACGCCCAGTTTGTCTACGCCGACAGCGACGCCGCCGTCGGACCGGATCTCACCGGCATCCTTCTCCCCGGGGTCGAGTCGTCCGAAACGGTCGCAGAAGCCGATTCCATCTTATCCGAGCTGGAACGCAAGCATGGTGTCGCCCACCGCTCCCTCGAAATAGCTCCCTCTATCGAAACCGCGGCCGGCGTCTGGCACATACGCGACATCGTCAACGCCTCGCCACGCATCAGGCAAGTGGGTATCGATGAGGCCGCCCTTGCCGCCTCCTTGGGCATCACCCAGTCGGCGGACCACGACCCATTCGTATACGCCCGCGGTCGCCTGTGCATCGAGGCCACCGCTGCTGGCGTCCAACCCGTCGCCGTCGCCGATCCCATGGGTGTACAAACCGGGGATCTTTCGCGCGAGGGTATGGTCAACGTCGCCACCGATTTACGGAACCTGGGCTTCAAGGGCATTGTCTGCGGGCATCCCAGCTGGATCGCCCCTGTCAACGAGGCCTACACGCCCACGGAATCCCTCGTCGAGTACTATACCCAGGTTCGGGAGGTCTTCGCCCAGGCGCTTGCCGCCGGCACTGCTGCGGCGCCGTTCGCCGGTCGAATGATCGACGTGCCCGTGGATGAGTGGGCCAAGGACGTGCTCGCCATGAGTGCTGCCTGCGCTGCCCGCGACGCCGAAAAGCAGGCCGCCTTGGCCGCAGCGGCGGCTTATTTCGACCCCTCGGTGCCGGTGATTGGCTAGCTTTCCCACCTGATGCACTCAGCGCGCGCCGGACGGGCTAGCGATAGCCCGTCAATCCTTTTCCCGCTCACCCTGTATTCCGTCGGGTATCCTATAGGAGCCATCCACTGACTCGGGTGCGGTATCCTCGAAACGCCCCTGCACTCGGCAGCATGATTCAGGAGACTCCCATGATCTACATCGACGACGAACTGCGCCGCCGCATCGACAACGCACTGGCCGACCGCTGCCCCATGTTCATCGCTACCGTATCCCCGGAGGGCGAGCCGCAGATCAGTATGCGCGGTAGCGTTCTGGTGTTCGACCGGGAGACTCTCGCCTTCTGGGAACGCGGCTGGCGCAACTCGGCCGCCAACATCCAGCACGGTTCCAGGGTCGTGCTCTTCTATCGCCACCCCACTGAGCGCGTGAATTTGCGCTTCTACGGCACGGCATCCATGTACCGAGAAGGCGCAATCAGGGACAATGTCATGTCCCGTACCGTTCAAGGCGAGCTCGACCGCGACCCGGACCGCACCGGCGCCGCCGTCCTGGTTCGCCTCTACCGCATCAACCAGCTATCCGGAGAAGTCCTACAGGAACGATGAGCCGCAGAATGTCGATTTCCATTTCGCACCTCACCGCCCAGGCTCTGCGCATCGAAGCGGGTAAGCCCTGGCACTCTAACCTCCTGCTCAATTCAATAGCCGCCGGCGTGATCGTCGGCGGCTCCGCCGCGCTCGCGGTCGCGATCATGTCGCTCATACCCGGATGGGGTGCGGTTTCACTGGCGACCACGCCGACCTTCTGCATCGCTTCTCTCTTGTGCGCCACGGTGATAGCCGTCAAGTCCTGGTCCCGTTGACCGCTAGGCCGGCTGGGACCATTTCCGCGCTGATCTCCGCCACTGTCGACGTCGAACTACCACAGCGTCGGGCTTCGCATTGTATTCGCTAGGATTGCCGTTCCTATAGTGGATCCTGCTCACGGGATACCCTTGCATGGGTATCAAATGCGACCCATCTGCCGTGTACCTGTCTCCGCGCTGTGAAAAGGGTCGTCGTGTATCCATTAACAATCCTGCGCAACGCAACTCGGTCCCCCTCCGACGGCATGTGGTACACCGCACGTTCCATTGACGTCGCCCGCAAGATGTCCCCGAACCTCGCCCGTGCCTTTGCAGAAAACTGGTTCAGCGTGTGGCAGTGAAACACGCACAACGCCTCATCTTCCGGCACATCCTCCAGTGCATTTGGCAGTACTTCCACGGCGTCGCCTTGCAATACCGTGGGCCGCGACTGTAGCCACACGTCCCTGGCCGCAGACAACAGGGCTGCCCGGCCCGCGTGTTCCGGCCAAACCAACGCCTGCATCCACAGGTATTCTTCATCGTCGCCCAGGTCCACCGGCGTCAGGTCTATGCCAACCCTGAAATTCACGTCTGGAAATGCGGATGGCAAACTTGGCAAGCCGCCTCTGGCGTCACACTCGATGACAACACCGGACTCGGTGGGGCCGAATACATCGCCGCTCGAATAGACATACCGGTACTGGTCCCAGTTCAGGTTCAGGCCGGCGCTGGCTCCCACGTCCAGCAAAGCCAGAGGTCGGCCCGGGTTGTCCGCCGCAATGGTCAAAAAGCCCGTCATCAGGTAAGCGCACCGGCCAACTTCATTCGTCTGCACCAAGCGTGTTGCCACGTATTGGACGATACGATCACGATGTGCCAGGGCAAATTCCGTGAAAGCCTGACCCAAACCGGACGCGGGCGGGTCTCCTGATTCTGCGCGGCGGTAATGTTCCGCCAACGCAGCGTCGGGGATCGAGGCCAGTGTCCGCTTCACCGCCGCAAAGAACAGATTGGGGATCGGCTGACCCACCCGGCACATGCGCGCCAAGCCCAGCAACTCCCGATTGCCGGCCACCGTCTCGGACAGCATCTCGTAGGTCTGGGAGCCGGCTCCCTCATCCGACGCGGCCGAACACTCCTCGATAGCGAAACGCCGGAACCGCTCGGCCAGCGCTGCATCCGACCGCTCTAGTGGCGAAAGATGTTCGATCTCCCACCCCTCGTTAGTCACCGGTACGTCACCCTGCCCCGACCACCAGCGCATCCGCCGCCTTCACCCCCTGCCCGGACGGCAAGACCATCAGCGGGTTGATGTCCAGCTCGCCCAGCGATCCTTCCAGCTGCGCCGCCATCTGCGAGACACTGACCAGCACATCCGCCAGCGCGTCCACATCCGCCGCCGGCGCACCCCGGAACCCACGCAGCAGCCGTGCTCCCTTCACCTCGTCAATCATCTCCAGCGCGTCCTCGCGGGTAATCGGACATAGCCGCAGCGCAACGTCGTTGTACACCTCCACCATCACGCCGCCCGTCCCGAATAGCAGGATCGGACCCAACTGCGCGTCGTAGGACACGCCCACAATCGTCTCGACGCCACCGGCCACCATCTCTTGCACCAGCGCCCCATCAACCCGCGCGTTTGCGTCATACCCGCGCGCGTTGGCAGTCACCTCCGCAAAAGCGGCCCGCACCGCATCGGCGTCAGCCAAGCCCAGCCGTATGGCGCCCGCCTCCGTCTTATGCAGGATGTCCGCCGAGTTCACCTTCAGCGCCACCGGATACCCGATCCGCTCCGCCGCGGCCACCGCAGCGTCAGCGTCGCTCGCAATTTCTTCCCGCGTCGTCGGCACACTGAAAGCCCTGATCAACCCTTTGCTGTCGTACTCCGACAACGATCCACCGCCATTCAGCGCCCCCGCAGCGGCAGTTTGCTCCGCCGTAAGCTCGGCCGCGGCTGCGAAACCCCTTGCCAACCGTTGCTCACGCCAGTCGTGGTAGTCATTCAGGAACCGCACGCCCGCCGCCAGCTTGTCTGGCACGTAGAACACCGGCACCCGCGCCTGCCTCAGCATCGGCAGACCCGACGTCGCGCCCCGCGTGCCCGTCCACAGGAACGCCACCGGCATCCCGCTGGCGTCACGCTGCGCGATCACCTGCGTGGCTTGCGGATCGGCGCCCGCTGACGCTACCACCAGTGTCCCCACTCCCTCGTCCTCCGCCATGAACGACATGATCGCCGGGAAGTCGTCGCTGTTGGCGAACCCCGTTACGTCCGATGGGTTGGCCGCCCAGCCGAACCCCTTCAGGATGTCGTTGATCCCGTCCCGCGCCCGGTCTGATAGCGGCGGCAGGTCCAGCCCCGCCTGCCCGAACATGTCCGCCGTCAGGCTGCTGATCCCTCCCGAGTGCGACACCACGGCGACCCCCCGCTTTTGCGGCCTCGGGCACTGCGCCATCATGTTCGACACCTGCAGCAGGTCGTCATAGTCCTGCACCCGTATCACACCGTATTGCGCGAACGCCGCCTCGTAAGCCGAGTCTTCGCCCGTTAGCGCTGCCGTGTGCGAACCGGCTGCTCGTGACCCCAGATCCGACCGCCCGATCTTGATCAGCACAATCGGCTTGCCCCGTTCTGCCGCCAGCCGCGCCACCTCCAGGAACTTGCGCCCGTCTTTGAACCCCTCAACGAACCCGGCGATCACTCGCGTGTCGTCGTCGTCCAGCAGGTACCGCGCGAAGTCGCAAAAGTCCAGGTCCGCCTCGTTCCCGGTGGACACGATGTACGTGAACCCGATGCCCTCGTCCACCGCCCGCGTCAGGAACGGCCCGAACGCCGACGCGCCGCTCTGGCACACCAACCCGATCGGCCCACTCAAAGCCGACGCTCCCAGCGACGACGCGCTGGCCCAGATATTGTCCTTCAGGTTCGCCAGACCCAGGCAGTTTGGCCCGCTCACCCGCATCCCCGACTCCCGCGCGAACCGGCCTAATTCCGCCTGCAAGTCCCGCCGGTCGTCCACGGCCCGTTCGGAAAATCCCGCCGAGATCACGATGGCCGACTTGGCTCCCTTCTCATGGCTCTCGCGCAGCGTGTCAAGCACCGCGTGGTACGGCACCACGATTCCCACAACGTCCGGCGCCTCCGGCAGCGCCGACACCGATGGATAGCACTGCAACCCCTGCACCTCTTCGTATCGTGGGTTCACCGGATACACGTTCACCCCGCGCTCCATCGACCCCATCGCCGCCGCCACGAACCGCCCGCCGTACTGCATCCGCGGCGTCGCTCCCACCACCGCAATCGATCGCGGGTTCAGCATCCGGTCAATCGAGGCCAGCTGTGCTTCACTCCAGAATTCCATCGGTGTTCCCCCTAAATTCAGGGGCGAATAACGATTCGCCCCTGTTGCTCAATATCAGGATCCAAAAATCCCGTCTATCCTGTCCATCCATGCAAAACCGACCCCTAAGTCTCCCCGGACCGCCGCGCGTCCGCCCGCCAGTCGTCCGGGCTCGGCCCCCGGTCGATCAGCACGTCCACCACCGCCGGCAGACCCGACGCCCGCGCGTCCCGCAGCGCGTCGGCCAGGTTCCGGGAGTCCGCCACCTGTACGCCGAAGCACCCGAACCCCCGCGCCACCGCCGCATTGTCCGTCTCCGCGAACTCCGATGCGATGTACTGACCCGGAGCCTGGTGGTGCCGCACCATGCCCAGCGCGCCGTCGTTGAACACTACGCAGATGATCGGCAGGTTGTACTGCATCGCCGTCGACAGCGCGTTCACCGTCATCATGTACCCGCCGTCTCCTGTCACCGACACCACCGGCCGCCCGGGGTACGCGATTTGCAGCCCCACCGACGCCGGCAGTCCCCAGCCCATGCCGGCTGTGCCGCCCGGGCAGAAGAACGTGTGCGCCTGCTGCGACTGGAACAGGTGCGCCATCCACGTCCGGTTGTTCCCCGCGTCCAGCGCGTACACCGTGTCCGCCGGCATCGTTTCCTGCAGGACCCGCACCAGCCGCTGCGGCAGCACCGGCGAAGAGTCGGTGTGCAGACCCGCGTCCTCGTAGAACCCTGCGTCCGTCTTGCGCCCCGGCAGCGCGCCGGCCCACTCGCTCCGGCTGCCCGCCGTCGATCCCGACGCCTCTGCTGATGCCTCCACCAGCTGACCCAGAATGCTCCCCGCGTCGCCGATCAGCCCCAGCTCCACCGGGAAGGTCCATCCGGCGTTCCGGTCGTCGATGTCAATCTGGATGATCCGCTGCCCCCGTGGGTTGAACGTGTTGGGCCGCTCCCGCACGGTGTCCTGCGGGCTCAGCTTCGCCCCCACGATCACCACCGTGTCGGCGTCGCCCACCGCCCGGTTCGCCGCCTCCTGCCCGTACACCCCGACCATGCCCACCGACAACGGATGCGTCTCCGCGATGGCCGACTTCCCCTTGTAGCTCGTCGCCACCGGCGCGTTCCACTGCTCGGCCAGCTGCTCCAGCAGATCGTGCGCCCCGGCCATGTGTACCCCGTTCCCCGCCACGATCACCGGCCGCCGCGATTGCGACAGAATTTCGACCGCCTTTTCGATGTCCGCCGGCGCCGCCTGTGGCTTGGCCGTGTTCAGGTACCCCGCCGTGTCGTGGATGAACGGCGGCGACTCCAGGTCAACCTCGCCCGCAATGGACGCCGTCCGCATCAGCAGGCACGTCGGACCCGGCCGCCCGCTCATCGAGTGCTTGATCGCCAACTGCGCTCCCAGCGCTGCCTCCTTGGGTGACGTCGCCAGCGTCGTGTACTTCGTCATCGACCGGAAGATGTTGTGCAGGTCGATGCTGCCGTACTCGCCGGCCCCCGACTGGTTCGCCGGATGCTGCCCCACGCCGCCGTCCGACGTGTCCGTCAGCACCAGCATCGGGCTGCTGCTCAGCATCGCCTCCATGATCCCGAACGACGCGTTCGACCCCATGAACAGCCCCTGCCCCATGATCACCGCCGGCTTTCCGGTCGCACGCGCGTAAGCGTCGGCCATGATCGCCGCCGTCTGCTCGTGCCGCGTCAGGTACGTGTTGATCGCCGGCTCCTTCCCCACCAGGTTGGTGAAAATCTGCCCCGTCCCGCCGCCCGGTATCCCGAACACGGCGTCAATCCCCGCCTCCTCCAGAAACTGCACAATCAACTCATGGGCCTGCGGCATGGTACTTCTCCAGTGAAATCGTCACTAAAAGGGTGAGGTCGTTGTCATTGCGAGCGAAGCGCAGCGATCTCGCCAGCCTCGCCACCTGTCATCGCGAGCGAAGTGCGGCAATCTCGTGGGTTCCGCGCACACCCCGGCAGATCAGGGCCAATTGCCGCGATAATACCCACCGCCCGCCGGCCGGTCAACAAACCCCGTCTCCGTGTATCATCTGACAGCAGCGTGTTGTTGAGCCGGACATGGAATGATAGTATCGCTCCATAGAAGCTGATTTCCGGTTCGATGCTGCTGGCAGTTTCCATAATTGGACACGCCGGCTTGACGTCACATCCTATGAACCATCAGACCCGCTACCATTCCGGCGTTATGCCCCAATCTATGCCAGGCGCGGACGGAGAGTACCAGCCGGCGCTTGTAGATTTGCCGGATACTCCAGGCCGTTCCTTTGTCGACGATGAGTCGCTGATCGCCTGCGACGATGCACTCTCGTTCGCCCGGAGTCTGCCCGACGGCAGCATCAATCTGGTGGTGTCGTCCCCGCCTTACAATCTTGGCAAGTCGTACGAGTCCAGGACCTCGATTGAGGAGTACCTGGGCAACCAGGAACTGGTGGTGAGCGAGTGCGTCCGCGTACTGCATAGCCAGGGGTCGATATGCTGGCAGGTCGGAAATTACGTGGACCGGGGAGAAATAATCCCACTGGACACGATCTTCTATCCGATGTTCAAACGACTGGGACTCAAACTCCGCAACCGGATAGTTTGGCATTTCGGGCATGGGCTGCACAGTTCAAAACGTCTCTCCGGCAGGTACGAGACAGTCAATTGGTGGACCAAGTCGGACGATTACACCTGGAACTTGGACCCCATTAGGGTGCCGTCCAAGTACCCCAACAAGCGGCATTTCAAAGGTCCCAATATCGGCCGGCTGTCTGGAAACCCCAAGGGTAAAAACCCCAGCGATGTGTGGGAATTTCCCAACGTGAAACACAACCACCCGGAAAAAACTGTCCACCCGTGTCAATTCCCGGTGGAACTGGTCGAGCGGCTGGTGTTGGCGTTGACCGAGCCCGGCGATCGGGTTTTCGACCCGTTTATGGGCGTGGGGTCTTCCGTTATCGCGGCGTTGATGCACGGCCGCATCGGATTGGGCTGCGACAATGTGGACGAATACGTGAACATTGCGGCCGACCGAATTCACGACCTGCGTGTCGGCCGGTTGAAAACACGTCCCATGGGAAAGCCGATTTACGACCCAAGCCTGCCCAACGGCGGGAATTGATGCAGATCAAATCCCTCTATTCCCACTTGAACGGCGAAGAATTTCTGCTGGTTCACCGCCCT
Organism: Dehalococcoidia bacterium; assembly: GCA_022827095.1. GTDB lineage: Bacteria > Chloroflexota > Dehalococcoidia > Lucifugimonadales > UBA3495 > Bin87. Next base: position 200,952 of record JAJDTP010000021.1, on the reverse strand, counting down.
CGGCTTTGGGAAGAGGTCAAGCAGGTAATAGCTTCGGTGGACGCCGAAGCGTGCCGGACCAAAGTTTCCCGCGAACGCACGATGCGCGGCCGGCTTTTGTATTCACCTAGGGACATGAATGACGCCTTCAAAGCGGAGTTCAAAGCCACGGATTGGGGCGAACGCCGGAATTCGTTCTACGTTGCTCCCGACGAGAAATTGCTGCGTGGCATCTACGATCTCACCGAAGCGGAACAAAAGGACCGGATTGAGTCCTCTGGCTACGAACCCATCCTCTCGTACAACCAAACCGATTATCTGAAGGATCGGGTGGCCATCGAAATCCAATTCGGCAAATATGCTTTTGTAGCCCACGATCTTTTTGTCAAGCATCTGAGTTTTTACGTCGCGGAAATCATCGACGTGGGAATCGAGATCCTGCCTATGAAGGAGTTGGAACGGGAAATGTCCTCAGGCGTACCGTACTTCGAGCGTGACCTGATGAACGTCGTTCGTCAGGGCCGGGGTGTCCCATCCGTCCCGCTGGTCCTGGTCGGCGTCGCGCCATAGGCCGACCGAATCGTTTCCGCCTCAGCAACAGGTTCGTTGGACCCGCACGGTGCTGGCAACAATGGGCGGCAAAACCTCGGTGGCCTTGATTGTCCAATCGTTCACATCGCTCTCCCTCTCTGTGAATCGCGTCCGTGAGCCCTCCATGCACGGCGGCAAGGCTCGCTCCAAATCCGCATCGCTGATCATCTGACACCCCCGCACTGCGAACCTGCGAACGCCTGTGCTATCATAACCGTGCAGGCGAGAGATCCATATCCCGACCAGGTCTCAAGCGAATACGGCCACCCAGATCAGCATCCAAGTCGCTAAACGGCGTCAAGGGAGACTGTCTCTGATCAATTTACCCAGGGCAGTCGTCCGGCCACCGGGCCCGCCACAGCCCGCCGTGCCGTGGGCACGGACAATGAGAGCAAAAAGCACAGCGCAACACCCCCGGCCGTGGGGCTGATAACCGCTTCGAGACCTGGTCACCACCCGCAAATCCATCGCCTGCATCATCAAAATCCCGGAGGCATCCCATCGCAAAATCAGTCTGAGTTCCCGCGTCGGCAGTGGTCATCGCCTGTCCCTTGCCGGCGCTCCATCGTCCTCTGAGTACCGCCTTCGTCAGACGGCGTGTCTCAGGGACCAATTGACCGTCATGCGTGCGAAAGCAGGCATCCACCACCCCGGCTGCGGCAATCCCAGCCATCCCGTTCGTCCAGGCGACAACCTGTTGGTTGACCCCGTCGATGGCCCGCTTTAACATCAGGGCGACCGACTGGAGCCATGTGAACAGCCATGACCAACTCAGAATCCACCGCAGACAAACACGCCCGCCTGGCCCGTCAGTTGCTCGAAGATGCCCGGCGGGAAATCGCAGCCGGCGACACCGTGCAGGGTTCAGAGAAGCTTTGGGGCGCCACCAGCCAAGCCCTGAAAGCCTATTGCGAGACCCGGGAACTACCCCACGGCAAGTACGCTCACCGCCGTCACGCCGTCTTTGAGCTGGCCGAAAGGCTGGACAACCCCTTCGTCCGGGCCACTTTCGGCGTCGCGGAGTCTTGCCATTCCAACTTCTACAATGACTGGATGGAGCAGAAACACCTGGACGGCTACCTCCCAGATGTCGAAACCCTGGTAAACATAATCCTCGACTCTGCTGCAACCTGAGTTCGTCGAAACTCCGTTCCTACTCTGGCTCCTGTGTAGCCTGTCCATCCCTGCCATGACCGCCGGTTGACCCATGTCCCGCGCTGCCCTATCATCCCGGCAAATTGGACGGCCAATCCGTGGCTGTCATTGCGAGCGCAGCGTGGCAATCTCGTTCCCTGGCGGAATGTCGGTTGCCCGCCCAACCACTAGAGGTGCAGCCATGCGTGGATCCGAAGCCGTTGTTAGGGCTCTCGAACAGGAAGGAGTACGTTACATATCCGGATTTGCCGGCGGCGGCCTCGCCCCCCTCTGGGGCCCCTTGCGCGCCTCCTCAATCCGGCCCTTTGCCGCTCGCCACGAGCGCCTCGGCGTCGAGATCGCTGACGGCTTTGCCCGCGCCACTGGTGAGGTCGGCGTCGCCATGACCGGTACCGGGCCCGGCGCCACCAACTGCCTCACCGGCATCGCCGGCTGTTACGCCGACAACGTCCCCGTGCTGCTCCTCATGGGACAGCACCCCATGCGGAACCTCGGCCAGGAATGGCAGCAGGAGGTTTCCGCCAATATTTTCGACGGCCTCTGCAAGTGGCGCGGCGCCTTCACTCGGGTCCAGGACATCCCCCAGGTCATGCGCCGGGCCTTCACCGCCCTGCGCTCCGGCTCACCCGGTCCGGTCGTCCTCGAAATGCACCAGGATGTCCTCACCGCCGAGGCCGACGAGTCTGCCCTCGCCTACACCCCGGTGGGCACCCCCGGCAAGGCCGGCCCCTCCGATGCCGAGGTCCAGCGCGCTGCCGACATGCTGGTCAACGCCAGCTTCCCCATCCTTAACGTCGGTGGCGGCGCCCTCAGCGCCGGCGCCGCCGATGAGGTCCTCGAGATCGCGGAAATGCTCTCCATGCCCGTCGCCAGTACCATCATGGGCAAGGGCGTCTTCCCGGAAAACCATCCCCTCTCTCTGGGCGGCGGCGTCTATCCCCGCAGCCGGTATGCTTCCGGCGCCGCCATCCAGATCAACCGCAAGGCCGACGTTGTCCTGGCGGTCGGCAACTCCTTCCGCCAGCCCAACGGCACCGACGGCCGCTCCATCCCCGAGGGCGTCAGCATCATCCATATCAATGCCGACCCCGCTGACCTCAACAAGACCTACCAGGTTGACCTCCCCATGCTTGCCGACGCCAAGCTCGCCCTCCGCGCCATCATCGACGCCGTGCGCCAACGCATCGGCTCCAGCGGCGGGGGCATGAAGCAGGAAATCGTCGACGAAATCCGCGCCTGCCACGATAAGGCTGAGGCCGAGTGGATGCCCCGCTTCACCGACCCCGATACCCCCACCAACGGCTATCGCGTCGTCCACGAGCTGCAGCAGCTCATCGACCCCGACCGCACCATCGCCCTCCACGACGCCGGCGGTAGCCGCGGCTACGTGGTCCCCTTCTGGACGACCACCCGACCTCGCAACTTCGTCGCCATGGGTGGCATGGCCGCCATGGGTTGGTCCGTCGGTGCGGCCATCGGCACCAAGCTCGGCCGCCCCGACCACCTGGTCGTCCACGTCCTCGGCGACGCCTCCTTCGGCATGACCGGCATGGACCTGGAGACCGCCTCCCGCATGGGCCTGCCCATCCTCACCGTCGTCATCAACAACGGCGGCACCGGCGGCGGCATGATGGGCATGGAAGACCCCAATGGCACGCCCCCGGAGATGGCCGTGCTGGGCGGCAACTTCAGCGTCGTCGCCAATGGCCTCGGCTGCTACTCCGAGCGCGTCGACAATCCGGAGGACATTCGCCCTGCCTTCCAGCGCGCCATCCGCGCCACCGAAGAAGGCCAGTCCGCCCTCGTCGAGGTCATGATCCGCCCCCTGCCCACCCCCGAATTCCCCGACGACTGGTCCCTCTGATCAACCGCCGCTCATCCCGAGCCAGTCGAAGGATCAACCTCTAGACATTCCCCTCTCCCTGAACGGGCGGCAAGTCCGCCTTTGGAGGGGGAGGGTGATCACCCTCGCCTCACACGTGAAGGGCCGAATATTCATTCGCCCTGGCCCACCGCAACCGTGGGACCATGGCGGGGTTTTACCAACCCGGCCGTCCCGATACGCTCCGAAGCCGCGATGAATTTCGTGCCCGCGTTCGGCCCTCAATTCGACGGTTTCATCGCCGCCGTTTTGATGATCTTCTCCTCGGTGTGCTTGCTGGCCTCCCTGCCCAGCATCATTGCAGGAGTCCTGTGCGCCCGCGCCATGGCTTATCTCAACTCGTTCGCCGCGATCATGCTGGGGATTGGTATGGCCATCCCGGCCTACGGTCTGTGCGTGGTACTGAGCGTACCGGTGATTTTCTTCAACGTCGGTGACGAGGTTCTTATCGCCACCAATGTCATAGTGAGCGCAATAGTCGGAGCAGCGGGATCAGCCGCCACTTGGCGGATTTGCCTGACTTGGAACCGTCGCCGGCAAAAACGCTTCTCATAGTCCCAATTGGCGGCGGGTGCTTCCACCGGTCATAATGTCTGAACCCAATTGGCAGACATCGAATCGGAGGGAACCCAATGCAATCCATCGCCATCGACCGCGCCAAGCGCCTCAAGGAAGAACCCCAATTCGGCCACAACCGTTGGCACCCGGACATCCCGCCCATCGTGGAAGTCGATCCCGGCGAAGAGGTCGTCCTCGAAACCCGCGACGCCTCCGACTCCCAGATCCAGCCCGACATGACCGGCGCCGACCTCGCCGGCCTCGATGCCAAGGTCGGACACCCCCTCACCGGCCCGGTCTACGTCAAGGGAACGGAGCCGGGCGACCTCCTGGAAATTGAGTACCTTGACATAACCGCTCAGCCTCGCGGCTGGACCCGGAATCGTCCCGGTGCCGGCTTCCTCCGGGACGTGTTCACTGATCCCTACCTCGTCCATTGGGACATCGCGGACGGTTGGGCAACCTCAGCGCAGATCCCCGGAGTCTGCATCCCCGACGGCTCCTTCATGGGCACCGCCGGTTTGGCGCCCTCCCATGCGCAGATGGCCGCCTGGGCCGCCCGTGAGGCCGATTACGTCCGCCGGGGCGGTACGGCGGCTCCGCCCGATCCTGAGGATGCCGTGCCCGCCGGTGGCCGGATCGCCAACGAGGGACTGCGCACCATCCCGCCCCGCGAAAACTGCGGCAACGTCGACGCCAAGCAGCTAACCACGGGTTCGCGCCTGTTCATCCCCGTAGCCGTGCCCGGCGGCCTCTACTCCGCCGGCGACGGCCACTTCGCCCAGGGCGATGGAGAGGTCTGCATCACGGCCATCGAAATGGGCGCAACCGCGGCCGTGCGTTTTGCCATCCACAAGGGCGAGGCCGCCCGGCATAACATAACCTTCCCCCGTTACTCGCATCCCGGCTACTTCCTCCCACCTGAATGGGCCGCGCCCCGCAATTTCACCGCCACCATCGGTTATCCCATCCGCGCGGATGGAACCCAGGAGGGCGAAGACAGCCTGTCGTTGGCTGCTCGGAACGCTCTGCTCAACATGATCGCATTGTTGCAGGAGCGCGGCTGGACCGCTGAACAAGCCTACATAATCTGTAGTGTGGTCGTGGATCTCCGTGTCAGCAACATTGTGGACCTGCCCAACGTCACGGTGTCCGCTTTCCTACCCGAGAACATTTTTAGCGGATGACCCGTCCGCACTCGTGCGGCTTACTTGGGGCGCCCCGACCGGGGCGTCTTTTTCGTGCCCGATCCACTACAGGTCATCGGTCTGGGGCCATCCGAGCAGTTCGCAGCCTGAACCAGGCAGCAAAACGCCCCGACCATCTGCCACCGGCCGGGGGGTTCCGCTGTCCCTCACTCACGTGAGGAACCGTGCGCCTTCGACCCGCTCGCCTGTGGGCCGGTGGCGTGTCACCTGCGTCACGGGCGAACTCTAGGCGCGCTCCGCGACGTGGGCTGCGATTAGTTGACGCGCTTGACTTCCAGGATTTCACCGGGTGCCAACGCCACGCGCTTGACGTTGATGCCCATCTTCAGCATCCAGTAGCCGAGCGTCGCCTTGCTGACGCCCAAGGTGTCGGCCGTTGCGGTCAGCCCCTGGTCGTTGACCAGTTCCGGGAGCAGGCGCTCGAGGGGCTGGTCGAATTCCTTTTCTACGCGAAGCATCAGCTTGGTTTTGCGTGCCATGATCCACCTCCGACGGTGTACCAATTTTTGTACATTCGCTAATCGACAGGGCTGGTACCCCATTTTTCGGTTACCGAAGTCAGCGTGACGTTACACTACTGACGAATTGGACGATTGTCAAGCGCAGCCAAAGAACAGTCCTAAAAGTTTTTTATATTATTTTAGAACGCCCCTGGTTACGTGCTTATTTTGGCATACCACGACGCTGAACGCTAGGAAGGCGGAAACCGAATCCGGGCAATTTTCGCTATCTTGGGCCAGTTTGGCGTTTCTGGACCCTATCGACGTGCCTGGTGTCGGGCGAATGGAGACGCGAACGTTGTTGCCGGGGATAATCGGCCTTGGGAGTCCGGATGCCTCAGCTGGTATCTTCCGAGTGCTTGCCGGTGTACCACTTGGGACCGCGTTCTCTACGTTGCATTCGTCGGCGCTTCATGGAGCGATGCGTGTACCATCTGCCGGTACACGTGTAGTGCACGGCAGCACCGTCCTCGGGAGGATCTAGTTGTTGCAATGCCTGTACCGCAATTGCCGAAATGTAATGCAAACGGTGGCGTACTGCAAGATCAGCAGTTTACACTGCGTGAGGCCGTTTGTACACATTCGACGCATTCGTTGCATTTATGACGATGTAGGTACTGCATTATTACACAATAGGTGGATCGTACGGCGTAGAGAGACGTGTACTGCCTCGTTAATTCCCGCATAGTACATCTCAAGGGGTGTAGTGAGCGCGGATCCAGTCGCGGGTTTCGGCTGTGCGCTCAGATGCCCCGACGAGCTCATTGTCGTAAGTGCGGAGGTTGACACTCCCGGGAGGCCTGCCTAACCTTGCCGTCGACCCTGCATAGCCGCGATGGCGGTTACAACGGAGCCTGACCTTGTACATCCCAACCTTGCGTGACGTTTACCGCGCTCGCGCCACCATCGGACCTTACTTCCCGCGCACGCCGCTTACTTATTCAGCTGGATTGAGTCAGGCGCTGGACGCGGAGGTTTACCTGAAACACGAGGAGCACTTGCCGCTGGGAGCTTTCAAGGCTCGCGGAGGTATCAATCTCCTCGCCAACATGGATCCAGGGGACCGGCAGCGCGGCGTGATCACCGCCAGCAGCGGCAATCACGGTCAATCGATCGCCAGCGCTTGCCGGGCGTTCGGAGCCAGGGCCTTGATCGGACTGCCGGTGGACGCGAACCCGAACAAGGTCGCGTCAATGGAGGCTTTAGGAGCAGAATTGATCTTCCACGGGGCGAATTTTGATGAGGCTCGCCGGTACTGCGAGCGACTGGCCGCAGAAGAGGGCTACCGATATGTACATCCGGTCAATGAGCCGGAACTCATCGCTGGAGTAGCCACAGCAAGCCTGGAGATCATCGAAGAACTGCCCGACGTGGATGTGATGTTCCTGCCGATCGGTGGCGGTAGCGGAATTTCCGGGGCTTGCATCGTTGCGCAGGCGCTCAACCCGGAAATTAGCGTCGTCGCGGTTCAATCTGAAGCTGCTCCTGCTGCATACCTCTCATGGCAGCAGGGTCAACTGGTGCAGGCGCCGATGCGTACCTGGGTAGAGGGAACGGCGACGGCTGAAGGCTACGAACTCCCGCAGCAGATCATGCGGCACCGTCTGCACGACTTCGTGCTGGTGAGTGAGGACGAGATTCGCCGCGCCGTGGCGATGTTGATCGAAAAGGCGCACACCCTTGCCGAAGGAGCGGGGGCAACCGCGTTGGCCGGCGCGGTCCGTCGTGGGGACCTGGTTCGCGGGAGAAAGATTTCGATCACTGTGAGCGGCGGCAACATCACGCTGGCGCAACTGCGCGATTGCATTAACCTCTACCTGGAGGAATGACTGCGTTCTTCCAGGTAGCGGGCCAGTTCATCGTGCCGGAATTCAGGCAGCGTGCGTTCACCACTCCTGTCGATCAGCCACAGACCGTCCGAAGGCTCCACCATCTGCCCGATTTCCCAGCCGGTAACCCCTACCCGGTCCAGTGCGCGCAGGGCACCCGGAACATCTCCCGCCGACATCGTCGCGATCAACGCGCCCGAGCCGAGCAGACCCAGCGGGTCGAGTCCCAATGCCGCGCAGATAGCGCCGCACTCGGGAAGCAACGGCACGCTCTCCGCTTCGGCAACCAAACCGAGGTTCGACGCCCCGGCGATTTCCCGAAGCGCTGTGATCAGCCCGCCCTCGGTGACGTCGTGCATGCTGTGTACGGCGTGTGTTCCGAATAGCGCCCGCGCCGCCGGCAAGATGCTGATCCCCGGATCGCGCAGATAGCCTGCGGCTATTTCCAAAGACTGCTCGTCGAGCCCTTGAGCCCGAAGTTCAGCCGCGTGTTCGCGCGCTAATATCGCGGTTCCCTCGATTGCCAACCCGGTGGTCACGATGATGCTGTCACCATCTTGCGCCCCACCGGTGGAAACCAAACGGGTCCGATCGGTGAGTTCACCCAACATCGTGCCCGCAACTATGGGTCGCGGGAGCCCATCGGTCACTTCGGTGTGGCCACCGATCACCGCTACCCCGATCTGGCGGCATGCTACTGCAATGTCCATGAAGATGCCGCGCGCGTCGTCAGGCGTCGCGCTGGTCGGCAACAACACGGTAGGCAAAAACCACCGCGGAGCCGCACCCGTGCACGCCACGTCGTTCGCGTTCACCTGAACCACGTACCAACCCACGCGGTCAGCGGCGAAAGTCACCGGGTCCGATTTGGCGATTAGGAGTCGATCGCCCATATCCACGACCGCGCAGTCCTCTCCCACGCCCGGACCAACCAACACCCGCGGGTCGGCAGCGCCGAGGTCGGAAAGTAGTCCCTCCAACAGGTCCGGAGGCAGCTTGCCTGTTTCCAATTCCTTTACCTTTATCGAGGGCAGACGACCTGAACGCCCGCAGTCCTACGGAAGTGCGTCATCAACGGCCGCCGTGTTATCCCACGTGGCCGGCCTGATCGGCTCCGGGGATGCGGCAATCCTACACGTTATCTGGGTCGCAATCATCAATCATCGGCTTGGGATTTCTGTAAGGATACAACAGGTTGACGCTCGAGCAGGAGCGAGGGTGTCATTGCGTCGATCCCGGCAATTCGGTTGCATGGCGAACGGTACGTGCTATAATCCTTGAACTTCCCGATTGGGTCGTCAATCGGGTCTTTCCGGCGCATTCGTCTAGCGGCCCAGGACACCGCCCTCTCAAGGCGGAGATCAGGGGTTCGAATCCCCTATGCGCCACCAAAGATTTCTCCCGCCGACGTCCTGAACCGCGTCGGCGGTTTGCTTTTCTCCGGCCTCCTGGCGGTGCCTGCCCAATGCTGGACTCGACCACACTGTTGGCGTTAATCCTGGTGTTGGGTTCGGCCGGGGCCCATGCCACGTGGAACTTCCTGCTGAAGCGCGCACGCGATCAGGAAGTGTTTGTATGGTGGCTTTCCGGATTCGGCGTCGTGGGCACGTTGCCTGTGGCAGCCGTATTAGCCTGGCGTACTGAGTTCGAACCGGTAGGTTTATGGTTTGTTGGGGCGTCTGCGGTAGTCCACATCTGCTATTTCCTGTTCCTGGGTCGCAGCCTGGCGCGGGCTGACTTGTCGTTGGCCTACCCCATCGCGCGCGGATTCGGGCCGGGCCTGGTACCGGTGCTGGCCGTATTCACCCTCGGGGAACGAGTAACTCCCGTGGCCTGGGTCGGCATCGCCTGCATTGTTGTGGGGATTTACACCATGTCGTGGTGGGGCCGCATCCGGCTGCTTTCCGCGGAAGCCCTGGCCTCCAGTCGGGCCGGCATTGGATACGCGCTGCTCACCGGCCTCTGCATCGCTATGTACACCCTGATCGACAAGCAGGGCGTCGCATACATCAGCCCCTTTCTATACCTGTATCTCACGACCCTCGGCGTGGCGGCGGGAATGCTGCCCTACATACTTCGGAGTCACGGAGCCGGAGCGGTCATCTCGGAATGGAGAGGAGGGTACCGGTCGGTGGCTGCCGCTTCCCTGCTGCTCTTCCTGGCGTATGGTCTGGTGCTGACGGCTATGCGCATAGCCGACGTGAGCTACGTCGCGCCGGCTCGGGAGGTTGGTCTGCTCTTCGCTTTGGTCCTGGGCGCGGTTGTGCTTAGAGAAGTAATCACGCCTGGCCGGGTGGTGGGGGCTGGGATGATTGTGGCAGGGCTTGTGCTTATAAGCGTGTTCCGGTGACGCTGGCTGGAGCGGCTATAATGGCGTTGACTGCGCTCGCTATCCACATGGCCGGAGGGGAATACGATGCCCAACGAAATAGACCTGTTTGAGGCAATTTACAGTCAGCGTCAGATCACGCGATACAAGCCTGACCCGGTGCCGCAAGCCGCGATCCAGCAGATGATCGATGCGGCAGTTCGCGCTCCAAACGGCGGCAATACGCAGCCTTGGGAATTCGTGGTCGTCAACGACTCGGACACGGTAAAGGCCCTCGGCGAGTTGTACAAGAACACGTGGTTGGACGCCATGGGCTGGGAGCCATCGCCCACCGAGTCGCGCGTTTACCGCCACGCCCGATACCTGGCTCACCACATGCCCGAAGTGCCAGCGATGATCGTGATATGCGCGGATCACTCGAGAGGCAGTGGGTTCCAACCTGACCAACCCATCGAACCGGGCCGGCACGCTGCATCCATCTGGCCGGCGATCCAAAACCTTTTCCTGGCCGGCCGGGCGCTTGGCCTGGGAACTCGCATAACCACCGTCCTGAACCGCAAGGAAGACGAGGTCCGCGAGATCCTGGGACTTCCTGAGCATGCCGAGATGATCTGCCTGACACCGGTGGGTTATCCTCGCGGAAGTTTTGGCCCGACCAACCGACGCCCGCCATCGGAGGTGACCTCGTTCAATCGCTGGGGCTTCCGTGACTGGCACGAATAGACAACCGGAGATCTCATGACCGATACCCCTACCCTGAAGATCGAGGGTGTCCGCTACATCGTCACGATGGATCCGGAACGACGGATCGTTGCCGACGGGTCGGTTGTCATAACGGGGAATTGCATCAGCCAGGTCGGCAAATCCGCCGAGCTGGCTTCCACTCTGGCCGACCAGACTATTGACGGTTCGGGGATGGTCCTGACGCCTGGTTTCGTCAACGGTCACATGCACATCAGCTATGCCCACGCGGTGCGCGGTCTGTTTCCTGACGATCTGGGCGCCGAATACCTGCCCAACGTATTCCGGCTCCAGCAGGCGATGAGCGCGGATGACGAATACGCGACCTCCATGCTGGCGATCGTCGAGTTGTTGAAATACGGAACGACCACATTCATCGACCCTGGAACAACCTCCCATTTGGAACACTGCATGACCGCATACGATCAAGCCGGCTGCCGGATTGTGATTGGCCGCAACGTGCAGGACCGCCCCAACCCGCTGAACCTGCCGGTCTACGGGACCGATGAAGCGATACGAGAGACGGAGGACGTCGTTGCTCTGGCGGCGAGCAGAAGCAGTGAATTGGTAACCGCGTGGTCGATGCCCTTTTCAGCCGAATTCTGTACGCCGGAGCTGCTGGAGGCGTGCGACCGGATCGCGTCAGATCACGCGACGCGGTCCACATTGCATTTCACCAACGGGCCTCGCTGGATTGAAGAGTGTCGGCGAACCCATGGGTGTACCCCCACGGAATACCTCGACCGGCACGGGGTGCTCAACTCGCGGATGACGCTGGCCCATAGTCTGGGGATCGGCGCGGACGAGGCCCACTTGATCGCAGATCGGGGAGCCGCCGTCGTGATGTGCCCCACAGCCGCGGTCAAAGGCGGGGCGGGAACATCCTCCCACGGTTTGCTTCCGGAATTGCTGGAATTCGGCGCGACGGTGGGACTGGGCACCGACGCGGGCAACAACTCCAACCTGCTGGAAACCCTGCGGTCGGTTTACTTGGCCGCCGTGTTGTATAAAGACGGACGGCGCGACGTGGGTATGATCCCGGCGGAGACTGCGCTGGAGCTGGGCACGATCGGTGGCGCGGCCGCCCTTGGCATGGGTGATTTGATTGGATCGATCGAGCCGGGCAAGGTGGCCGATTTGGTGCTGTTCGATACGCGTCGGGCCGAATGGGGGGCGTTGCACAACCCGATAAACAGCCTGGTTTACAACGCTGATGGGCGCAGCGTGCACACGGTCATAGTCGATGGAAAAGTTGTCGTAGCGGATCACCGGCCGCTGTTCGTAGATGAAGCGGCGTTGGTGGACGAGGTACAAGGCCGGGGCGAGGCTCTGTTAAAGCGAACCAGCGTGGCGTTTGCACCACGCTGGCCTGTTGCGTGAGAGCAGGAGCCGGTATCAGGGCTCCTGTCCGGGTTCACCGATATCTATATCCCTGAGGATATTTTCCAGAGCCTGGTCCAGGGCGGGGTCGAGATCGACGGGTTCGACGTACGGGGTGTACTGGTAGTCCAGGCGCACCTGGTCGATGATCTGCTTGGCTTCGCTGTTGGTGCGGCCAAGCCGCTCCAGGTTATCGAGGAGTTCCTGCGACTCCCGATTACCCATCTGCTCCAGCTCCGACAGGTCCATCTCGATCTTGAAGATAGACCGGAGCCGCCGCAGGATATCGTAATAGGCGCGGTGGTCCTGGGTGATGCCCAGCTGGTTGTTGTTGCTGGTCATGAAGGGGTACATGGGAGCCATGGCGCCCATCCGGAACATCTGGACCTCGGGATACTGGTAGTGGGCCACGGAAACCAGAGCCATACCGATGGTCGGTCCCTGCCGACCTCGGCTGCCGTAGCTACTGAACTGGACGCCATGACGCTCCAGTTGTTCACGCATTTCCGGGCGGGAATAGACGCAAGTGATGCGGCGTTCCAGATCCGGGGGCGCGGGACCGTTTACCCCTTCTACGGCGACGGTCTGCTCGATCCCCAATTCCTTGATAGCCGAGAAGAAAGCCTCGGAGTAGATGTCCAGTCGATACCAGGGCTCTTCGCCCAGAAAGACGATCAGGCCGCTGCCAATTTCGTAAAAGGAGTTCTGTCGCGACATGGCGACGCTGGGCAGACCTTCGTTGAACGCCGCGGATGGCCGGAACGCATCATGGGTGCCGGCAACCTGGAACGGGTAGCACATCCGGTTGACATATTCGCTGAATTGACCGACCTGCCGTCCACCGTTTTTCTCGATGAGATAGCGCGGCAACCCGCTGGAGATGCGGCCGCCATTGGACCATTGGCGGCGCCAACCGGCCAGCAGATAGCTGGATTCCGGTTTGTCGCTAAAGGTAAAGAGATCCTCTGGCATAGTTGACCGCCTCCGACCGCGGCTGCGACGCTGAGGTTTGGCCCAATATAACACATCGACCGCGAGCGCCCTTTGCTGAGGCGGAGACAGGACGCTCCGGGGGATGGGGTTTCGTTCGGGCTCAGTTTCGCGAGAAACCGCCGCCGCCACCTATACCACGGGTCTGCTCGTTGACCAGGAAAGTGGCGGTGTCCCGGCCGTGGACCGTTTCAAGTTCGGCGTCAAACCGCTGGCCACCGAACTCGCCCAGCATCTCGAAGCGCCGTTCAGTGTAGACGCGGCCCTCGTATCCTTCGGCCAGGATGTCGCGCTCCGGTTCGCCGGAAAGGTACATCTCGACCGCCGTGGTCATCAGGGAGTCACGGTCCTCGCCGCTGAGGAAGTTCGGCGCGCGCAGGAAGACGTAGCCCCATCGGATGCCCTGGTGTTCCATCATTGGATCAGCGCCCTATCTCCGCCGGGGAATTCCGGATCGTCCACAAAAGACTGGGCAATGGCTGCGGGTCTTGGATGCTATCCGGGCCGGCAGCGATCCTGGGGGTTGCACAAAAGGGGAAATGGTGGGCGGTGAGGGACTCGAACCCCCGGCCTTCTGCGTGTAAAGCAGACGCTCTAACCATCTGAGCTAACCGCCCGCTGACGGTGGTGAACAGACATAGAAATGGCGCGCTTGGCGAGATTCGAACTCACGACCTCTGCCTCCGCAGGGCAGCGCTCTATCCACTGAGCTACAAGCGCGCGTCGGAAATGGTGCCGAGGGAGGGATTTGAACCCACACGTCCTAAAGGACACTGCGCCCTGAACGCAGCGCGTCTGCCGTTTCGCCACCTCGGCAAGGTGGTTTCCGTCATTTGGTCCCGCTGCGGCCGGTATGGTGGGCGATGGAGGATTTGAACCTCCGACCTCCTCGGTGTGAACGAGGCGCTCTAACCGCTGAGCTAACCGCCCGAGCGTGACCAACGATGATTCATTATAGCCCTGGTGTACTCACACGGCAACCGGGAAGTCGTGGCGCGAGGGGTCGCGTAAAAGGGGACCCTGCGCAATCAAGCGGCGGGTCCCCTGACCGGCATGTTATGTAAAAAACCTTCTAAATTCGTGCCTGGCATCTACATAACGTGCGTTGTGCGAACCAACGGTAATCAGTGCGCGCCGACCCCGCTGATCTCTTTGCCAGGTTCTCCCACGGCTCCGGATTCCCTGAGCTTGGCGAAAGCATCCGAGTCGTAACCCAGTTCCGCGAGCACTTCCTCATTGTGTTCTCCCAGCAGCGGAGGAGCCAATCGCAGTTGGGAAGGGGTGCCCCGTAGTTTGATGGGCGAATTTGGAACCCGAAGGTCCGGCACGTGGGGGTGGTTGATCTCCAGGAACATTTCCCTGGCTTTGACCTGTTCGTCGGCCACCACGTCGGAGGTCTTGTTGATGGGGCCGACGGGGACGCCGGCCTCGTCGATTACCTTGACCCAATGGGCGATGGTGTTGTCGGCGAAGATGCTGTTGAGGTGATCCACCAGTTCGGCGCGGTGGGCAACGCGGTCGGGGTTGGTGGCGTATTTGGGATCGTCTTTGAGTTCCGGGTGGCCGATGGCGTTGCAGAACCGCTCCCAGAGGTTCGGGTTGGCCACCCCCAGGATGAAAAAGCCATCTGACGCCTGGAAGCTCTGATAGGGCACGAGGCTGGGATGGCCGGAACCGAGGCGATGGGGCTCGACGCCGGTGCCGATATAGCCGGTGGCGTGGTAGCTCATGGCGGCGACCTGTCCGTCCAACAGGGCGGTGTCGATCAACTGACCCTCGCCGGTCTTGTCGCGATGGTACAGCGCGGTGACGATGGAGCCGTAGGCGAGCATCCCGGTGAAGAGGTCCACCAACGAGAAACCGACGCGCTGGGGAGGGCCGTTCGGGTCGCCAGTCAGGTGCATCAAGCCGCTGTAAGCCTGGATGATCAGATCGTAGCCGGGCTTGTTGGCCATGGGGCCGGTGCGCCCGTAACCGGAAATGGTGCAATAAACGATGTCGGGATTGATGGCCTTGATGTCCTCGTAGCCCAACCCCATCCGAGCCAGGGTGCCGGCGCGGAAGCTTTCGATCATCACGTCGGCTTCCTTGGCCAGCTTCTTGACAATGTCCAAGCCCTCTTCAGACTTCAAGTTGACGGACAGGCTCCGCTTGTTGCGGTTGAACGACATGAACTGGGTGCTTTCGCCGTTCCAGATGGGCGGCCATTTGCGGGTTTCGTCACCATCGTTGGGCTCTTCAATCTTGATGACATCGGCCCCCATATCGGCCAGATTCTGGGTGCAAAACGGCCCCGCCAGGGTACGGGTCAGGTCGACGACCTTGATGTTTTCCAGAGGCTGAGACATCGTTCGGGTCCTCGCTTTTTTCAGGTTTGGCGGATTATAGCATGGGGGTACTGTTACGTTGACGCGGGGGATGTCAGGTGTTAGCGTGTGGCCGAATTTTCGTTATGTCAGGTTTCGATGACGCGCGATCACGGTGACCGCCCGCTGATCCTGTCGCTGGGCGGCATCAACATGGATCTGGTTACATTCTCGAATCGTCTGCCGGCCGACGGCGAAACCGTGGTGGGCGATCGGTTCGTGACGTATCCAGGGGGAAAGGGCGCCAACCAGGCGGTGGCGGCGGCGCGGATGGGAGCCCGGTCGGCGATGGTGGGGCGGGTAGGCGACGATATGTTCGGTCCGCAATTGACGGATCTCCTGGAGGCGGCGGGCGTGGAGGCCGGCGCGGTGGGCGTCTCATCGGGAACCAATTCCGGCATCGCGGTGATCAGCGTGGGAGAGAGCGGGCAGAACCGGATCGTGCAGGTCCTGGGCGCGAACAACACTTGCGGCGATGCCGAGTACGATGCCGTTGCGGACTTGCTGCCGCGGGCATCCGCGTTGATGCTGCAGTTGGAAGTGTCGATTGGCCTGTCGATCAAGGCGGCCGAGCTGGCGGCTGCGCAGGGAGTTCAGGTAATTCTCGATCCCGGTCCGGTGCGACCGGTGCCCAAAGAGTTTTACCGGCATGTGTCGGTCATCACGCCCAACGAAACCGAAGCCGAAGCCCTGGTCGGATACCCGGTTACCGACATGCGCACGGCGGCCAGCGCGGCTGAGGAGTTGCTGGCCAGGGGCGTCGGGTCAGCGGTGATCAAGTTGGGGGCTCAAGGGGCATACTGGGCCGACGGTGCAGGCGCAGGGGAGGTCCAACCGTTTGCAGTGCAGGCTGTAGACACCGTGGCGGCCGGCGATGCGTTCAACGGGGCCCTGGCCGTGGCGCTTTCCGAGGGGCATTCGCTGGAGTCGGCGGTCCGATGGGGGTGCGCGGCGGGCGCGTTGTCGGTGACGCGGGTTGGGGCGCAGGACTCCATGCCGACGCGGGATGCGGTTTTAGCGTTAGCGACCGGCAACATGGGATAAATTCCCAAACCACGCCCGGAGGCATCATGGAGTTTCAACACATAGGCTACGAACAAGGAACAGGTGTCGTCTCGAAGGAAATCGAAACCTACAACTTTCATAAAGCGGCGGCGGTGCTGGCGGAGTACGGTTTTGATTGCATCAGGCTGTCCAACGACTGGAAGGGCGCGGACTTCCTAGCCCACCACAATAGCACAGGGGAGACGCTCCAGGTCCAGCTCAAGAGCGGCTTGGTTATCGATAAGGACTACGCCGACGACCTGTATATGTGCTTCCCGCTCGACGGAACGGATGGCACGTGGTACTTAGTCAAGCACGGCGAGCTCGTTCGCATTCTGGAGAAGTGGGCACCGGATTGGTTCTCGAAGTACAAGGTGAATGGTAGCTTTTGGCACTGGACGGGAAAATACGGACGCAAGAAGGCAAAACAAAGATCGGTGCTTTGTGCCCTGGAGCGGTTTGCCTACCGACCGTGGTATCGGGATCTGGGCTACAAGGAGGCACGCATCTTCAAGAAGAAGGGCCTGGAATATGCCAAAGTCGAGAAAACAGAAATCCGCTCATGACCAGTAACGACACGTTCTGCGCCGGATGCGGGGCTCGGCTGGCTTTGAGAGAGCACGAGGGTCGTGAGCGGCCGGTGTGTCCCAAGTGTGGGCGGGTGGTCTACTACGATCCCAAACTGGCGGCCGCGTGCGTCATTGAACGGGATGGCAAGACGCTGATGGTGAGGCGGGCGGTGCAGACCGGCTACGGGCTGTGGAGTATGCCGGGCGGTTATGTTGACCGGGGGGAACCGGTGGAAACGGCGGCGGCACGGGAAGTGGAAGAAGAGGCGGGCCTTCTGGTCGAGATCGGGCAACTGATCGGGCTTTTCTCGGATGTGGGCAACCCCGTGGTGGTAGCAGCATACGCGGCGACCGAAGTCGGCGGCGTGCTGGCGCCGGGGCCCGAGTCCTTGGACGTGGGGTTTTTCGCGCTGGACGACCTGCCGCCACTGGCTTTTCCCAGAGACGAGCAGATTCTAAGGCGGTGGCAACGCATTCGACACGAACGCTCGTGAGATCACGGCGATGTCGCTGATGCGTCGCCTGGCGCCGGTGCGAGGCCTGGCCGAGCAGGCCGGTCGGACCCTGTTGGATGCGCTGTATCCATTGGAATGCGCCGGGTGCGGTGGCTCGGGCAAAATCATCTGCGACCGGTGTGCTCAGGAGTTGCCGCGATTGGTTCCGCCATATTGCCGGGTTTGTGCGGCGTACAGCGAGACCGAACTTTGTCGGGCATGCGCGCAGTCGCGTCGACACTTCGACGGCGCGCGGTCGCCGTACCGATATGAAGGAAGTATCCGCGACTCGATCCTGGCCCTGAAATACGGCGGCATCAAAGCTGCCGCGCCGCAACTGGGCGACATGCTCGCCGACTACCTGAAGGAGAATCCGTTGCCGGGCGACGTGGTGGCGCCGGTGCCGATGCACGAGAGCAGACGGCGGGAGCGTGGCTACAACCAGGCAGAATTGCTGGCCCGTAGGGTGGCTGGACGCTGCGACATTGGGTACCGGGCCGACCTGTTGGCGCGAACCCGCAAGGTTGATCCCCAGGCCGGGATGACCAACGCGGCCAGCAGGGCGACCAACGTCGCGGACAGCGTCGTCGTGTTGCGACCGAGCGAGACGCATGGCCGTGGAATCATCCTGGTTGACGACGTGGCGACAACCGGCAGCACGTTGAATGCGTGCGCTGGGGCGCTCAAGGAAGCCGGCGCCGCGTCGGTTTGGTGCCTGACGCTGGCTGTGGCCGGGACCCATCGCACCGGGGAGTGAGCGCCGGGGCACGCATGAAGTCGTGTCTGGTTTGACATCCTACATTCGGTCTGCTGAAATGGCGGCAACGGCTACCAAACCGACACAACAAAAGCAGGAGGCAGCATCATGGCAGGCAACACTATCGTCTACGTTGGCGCGGAAGCCAGCGGACTGTACCGGAAGACGGCGGGCGATGCTCACTGGGATCTCCTCACCGATGGCCTTGCCCCCGCCACGCAGGCGCGGGCAATCGCAATTCATCCGAACGACCCGCGAACGATCTTTTGCGGAACGCAGCGGGGCATCTACCGGAGCACCGACGGCGGCGACCATTGGCAGCGCATGAACATGACCGAGGGCCGGGTGGTCTGGTCCATTCGGTTCCATCCCAACGACTCCAACATCATGTTCCTGGGCACCGAGGGCGCCGAGGTGTACAAGAGCGAAGACGGCGGAGAGAACTGGGCGCACATCGCGACGGTGTCGAACCCCGCACAGGTGCAGATGGCGTTTGCCATGCGGATCCTGGGCATCGACATCGAAGCCAGCAATCCCAACAACATGTACGCCGCCCTGGAAGTGGGCGGGGCAGCGAGCAGCACGGACGGCGGCAACACGTGGACGATCCGCAACAGCGAGTTCGCCGGCGACGTTGACCTGCTGGACCTTCACGGCGTGGCCGTCGGCGGCGCCGATTCGCAGTCGGTGCTGATCTCCAACCGAACGGGCGTGTGGCGGAGCGGTGACCGGGGAGCATCCTGGCAGGACTGCGAATTCGACCGGTTCTCGGACATCAAGTACTCGCGCGGCGTGGTGCGTGACCCCAGCGACGCGAACACGCTTTACGCCTGCGTAGGCATGAACTTTGGCAGCGAGCAGGGCGGCGTGATGCGGACGACCAACCTCGGCGAAAGCTGGGAGCGTTTCGATTCGGGCGTCAACCCGGGCAGCACCACGTTTGGCGTGGCGGTAAACCGTCAGGACCCGTCGCAGGTTTACTTCTGCACGCGTCGGGGCCAGGTGTTCGGCACCCACGACGGCGGGGCCTCGTGGTCGTCCGACCAATTGCCGGACATGGCTCAGAACGTGATCAGCGTGGCGTGCGCGTCGGCATAAGCCGCTTCTCGTCACCTGACGTGAAACGCTGGCGGCGGTTCGCAGATTGCGGGCCGCCGCCGGTAGCACTTTGTGCTCAAAGGGAGACTTGAGATGCCCCGCCGAGTAGCGTTCTGTTTAGTAGAAAATGAATCAAACGAAGTTCTGATCGTGCAGCGAGGCTACGGAAAGGAAAAGTACAAGTGGTCTTTGCCCGGCGGGCACGTCGATCACAAGGAACGCAGCCATCGCGCTGTCATTCGTGAAACCCGCGAAGAGACCGGCCTTCGAGTTCAAGTCGTTTCCACCGTCCTGGTTGGACGCAGCAACCCCATCAAAACTTTCTACGGTGTGATCGAAGGAGGGCGCCTCAGGGCTAAACGTCCTGAATGTCTGGATGCCAAGTTTTTTGCCTACAACAACTTGCCGCCATTGGCTTTTGGGGCTGACCGACGAGCGATCGACGCTTGGCAAAAAATGAGCGCAGACCACTCCGAATTGAAAGGACGCCCAGCACCTGGTTTGTGCCCGCACTGCGACAGCAGCGAGATAACCCTGAGGAGATATCCTCATGAGAATCATTATCGTTGCAAATCCTGCAAGGGAACGTTGCAATCGTCCACTCGGCCCGGAGTCATGCAACATACCGATGAGTCAAAGGTCGGAGGCATCCAAGGGTGGGGGCGTATAGGCGGCTACGATTATTTCAAATGCGATTTGAGCCGCGTTCCGGACTGGGTGGTCAAGAACCTGAGCAAATTAGACCTCCATGGCGCTTCCAGCAGAAATTTCTTCCAACTGGTTGGCCGGAACTACCGTTACATTGTGGCGCCCAGCGGACAAGGCGCGCCAATCGTTGACATCTACCGTAAAAAGAGACCACCAAACAGCAACGAATCATTTGAGGATGAGAAATGCTGGCGATAGAGGGGGCGTTGCGGGGGTTATGGGTTGGCTTCCTCGTTCTTGGGGTTTGGGTGATCGTTGGGCAGCTAACGGGATGGAGTTGGATGCCACCGCTGAACTTGCCGGTGTGTCTGGTGACGGGTTTAATTGCCGGGCTGGCGAAAGTCGTCAAAGACTCGAACCGGGGGAACATTGGCAGTCAAAATTAGGCTCCGACTTAATGAATGGCTATTAAGGCTACTCTCCCAGGTGAAACGGGTCAGCATCAGGGTGGTGTTTGGAACGGCGATTTTGCTTTCGGCCGGAGTGATTTATTTGGAGCCGTATGTGACAGGCACATTCTCCTGTCTGGGCGATATGATCCAAGCGCCCACTGAGGAGCGTTCGATTGAATGGAAGTGCATGAAAGATACACTGGATGATTTGCGGGATGACGGCACGGCCGCGACGGTGATCCTGGCCATCGCCGCGGCTGTACTGGCCAGCGCTTGGAGCAGTGGTTCCAGGTCAGCCGAATGAAACAGGGGCGGGTTCGAAAACCCGCCCCTCATTTTTGCCAATCGAACTCGGTCTAGCTGCTGGCTTTGGGGAGCCAGTCTTCGTTCCAGGGGAACTCGTCCGGGCCGGCACCGAATGCGGGCTGACCCTGATCGATGCGGTCGCGGTACGGGCTGGTGACGGGCTCGCGGTAGGGGTAGAGGCCGCCCTCGTACATCTGCTCGCCCTTCTTGAAGTGGGTCGCCTGTTCCAGGGTTTCCACGAAGGGCATGTTGATGTCGTAGAGATTGCCGGCGCTGGCGCGAGGGCGCGGGCCGGCCTTGGAGACGTGCCCGTAGAGTTCGCGGCCGATGATGCGCTCGGCGGCCCAGACACACTCGATGAGCTTGTCGATATCCACGCCGGTTGGGATACCCATATCTTCCATCATGTGGAGGAGGTCTTCGGTGGGGGCCATACCGGTGGCTCGACCGTTGCCGCAGTAGGGGCAGCCGCCGAAACCGCCGATGGTGCCGTCCAGCTCAAGGGTATCCTCGGGGCCGAGGACGCGCATGGCGGCGTAGGCGGAGGCGATGGCCATATTGCGACCATTGTGCAGGTGTAGACGGAAGTGGTCGATCTCCGGCCAGCGCTCCTTGACGCGGGAAATGCTCTCCTCGACCTTGGCCGGCGTGCAATGACTCATGGGGTCACCCATGGAGCAACTGCGCACGCCGATGCCGGCCTCCTCCCACAGCCCGTGCTGGTACTCGAAGAGGGTCATCAGGGTGTCGACTTCGAACTCGCCGAGGAAGTTGGAACCCCAGGAGGCGTTGCAGCCAATGCCGGCCTCGGTGATGCCCATTTCCTGGGCCTGGGCGATGATGGCGGGCCAGCGCTCCATCTCCTGCATCTGGCTGCGGTTGGTGTTCCGCCGGGCGAACACGTCGCAAAGGTGGCAGGACAGTCGCGGATAAGCGTCGCGCTCGATGGTCAGGGGCGGAGAGTAGGCGCGGGCGCGTTCCACACCGCGGGCGTTCAGCGCGAGGGCGCTGTAAGTAACGCCCAGCTTCGGTGTGAACTTGGTGACGATCTCGTCGATGCGTTCCATCTGGGGGGTCCACCTGGGACTGACGAAGGAACCAACGACGATGCTGGTGAGGCCGGTTTCGGACAGCATATCGAGGAGCTCTACCTTGTCATCGACGGCGATGTTGGCGTCCTCGATCTGCATGCCCTCTCGCATGCCCTCCTCTTTGTAGTGCACAGTGGGCCATTGGTTTGGCATGGGAAACTCCTTGCGCCGGGCCGGCGCGGGTGGCTGATTCCGGGGCGCGCGAACGCGCGGAATGACGGAATTCTAGGGTTGGCCCGGCGGCATTGTCAAGAAACGGACGGGTCTCCGGGACGCCGGCAGACAGCACCGTTCAGGTATCGCCCGTGGAAATCCGACGACCCCAGATCCGCACCGACAGGGCCAAGGCTCGCCGGCGACCAGACGATATGGACGACTGATCGTAGTGGGTCCATTCAGTTCTCCAAATACAGACAGGCGAACCGGGTCAACGGACAGGTGAAGGGCCGTTGACCCGTGACGCTAGGGATGAAGATGTTTCGATAGGCATCCTTCCTGGTTAGGTCGAATGATTGAGCAGGCGATTTTGCGGTGACCAGGTCTCGGAACGGTTATCAGCCCCACGGCCGGGGGTTTTGCGCTGTGTTTTTTGCTCTCATTGTCCGTGCCCACGGCACGGCGGGCTGTGGCGGGCCCGGTGGCCGAGCGACTGCCCTGGGTAAGATGATCAGAGACAGTCTCCCTTGACGCCGTTTAGCGACTTCGATGCTGATCTGGGTGGCCGTATTCGCTTGAGACCTGGTCGGGGTATGGATTTCTCGCCTGCAGAGCCAGTATAGCACGCACGTTCTGGGCGTCGTTACGGCACTATGTCATGGATTTCAACCCGGGGGACCGCCTGCCAGAGCCCTGCGGCGGCGGCAATTCTGAACGGCTCGTGGCCTAGGGGTGATTCAGCGAGGGCCGAGGGCGAGGGAGTAGGCGATCAGCTTGTAAACGAGCTTGGCGGCAGTGTACGAGTGAGCAGGCAGGCCCAAATCGGGCGCGAGTTCGCATACGTCGAACCCGACGACACGGCGATCCTGGCATACGCGCTGGAGAAAACCGGTCAATTCCAACCAGCGCAAACCGCCCGGCTCAGGGGTGCCCACCGCAGGCATTTCGGCGGGATCCAGGACATCCAGGTCGATACTGACGTAAACCTCGGAGCGCAGGCCGGAGATTATGTTATCCAAGTCGCTTTGGTCATGGGGCGGCCAGAAAGCGGTGGGAATGTGGTGGTGGTCGATGTATTGCCGTTCCTCCAAGGCCAGCGTCCGCACGCCGACCAGCGAAATCGGACAACGCTCGGCGATGCGGCGCGCGCCGGAGCCGTGACCCCAAGCGGTTCCCTGGTATGCGTCGCGCAGATCGGCGTGGGCATCAATGTACAGGACGGAGAGATCCGGACGTTGATCGAGATGCGCAAAGGCTGACCCGATGCTGGCCGAGTGATCGCCACCGATGACGCCGGTGAGTTTGCCTGAACCCTGGGTAGCGTAATGAGAAACCGCCGCCCGAACGCGTTCCACCATTTGATAGGGATCGCCGACGTGGGGCTCCAGGGGCGGCGAGGTGTAAATACCCAACTCGGCGACGTCGATGTCCAGCTCGAGGTCGTAGTCTTCCAATGCGGCGGAAGCGGCGATGATGGCGGCGGAGCCGTGTCGAGCGCCGGGGCGGAAGGAAGTGGTGTTGTCGATGGGGACGGGGATGAGGACGGCCGCCGCGCTATCCAGAGAGGACTGCTCGGGCGGGAGCGCCAGGAAGTTGGTCGGCGTCCAGGGGACGGGCGGGATCTGCGGGTCAGGCAACGGGCGAGCCGGAGGCGGCGGTTTGGAGAACGGTGCGTTGCCGCTGGGTTTCGCGGGCGCCCTGGTCCGCATCGAGCCATTCCAGGCCGCGATCCAGCAACCAAGTTTTCACGCTGCGGAGGTCGAACAGCGAGCGTGCGTCGGCGAGGGCCTGCTCGTGGTCGAAGGACTTGCAGGAAAAGACGTCGATGTTGACGTAGTCCCGCTCCGGGAAGGTGTGGACGCTGATGTGGCTCTCCGCAATGATCACGAAGCCGGAAATGCCGTTGTCGGCGGGTTTCGGGCCGTGGTATTCGAGGACTTCCGGCTCGGTGATCCTGGTCATTCCCAAAGCGGCCGGGTATTCATAGAGGAAGGATCGCAGGCGGTCGGTGTCCCACATCATGGCGTGGTCGCCGCCGAAACCGTCGATGATCAAGTGCATCCTGCTGCCGAGCCCCCGCCGATAAAATAAGCCCCGTAAGGACGGGGCCGCGCCGTCTTGTGAAATTGCGGCGCATAGAATATCATAGCCGCCACGCTAATTCAAAGGGTGAAATCCGCAGCCGCAACCCATCGGCGCCGAGGTCGCAAATCCGTTGACCCGGCGTCAGCGTATGCCAGCCAACCGTAAATTCGGATGGACGCTGGCAACACCAGCCCAGTGGGCGGAAAGACCATGGCCGTAGACGCTGAAAACCAAGCTGACCTGGAGTTGGATCCGGCAACTGAGGAGGCGGACGTCGATGCGATGATCGAGGTCCGCGACCTGACCCATTACTACGGGCCCATGCCGGCGGTGGAGAACGTGAACTTCACGGTCAGGCGGGGAGAGATCCTGGGATTTCTGGGTCCGAACGGGGCAGGGAAGACGACCACGATGCGGATCCTGACGGGGTTCATGCCGCCGACGCGGGGCACGGTGACGCTGGACGGATTTGACGTAGTGGAGAAATCGCTGGAGGTGCGCAAACGGGTCGGTTACCTGCCGGAATCGGTGCCGCTGCACACCGAAATGACGGTGACCAGCTACCTGAAATACATGGGCACGCTGCGGGGGATGAACGGCCGGAACATCCGCCGTCGGATCGACGATGTGATCGACGTGTGCCGCCTGGAGGACTACAGCAAGACCCTCATCGGGAAGCTGTCTAAGGGTTTCCGGCAACGGGTGGGCATCGCGCAGGCGATCCTGCACGAGCCGGAAGTGCTGGTGCTGGACGAACCCACCATCGGTATCGATCCAATCCAGGTGGTTGAGACTCGGAGCCTGATCCAGGACCTGGGGCGGGAGCAGACGGTGGTGCTGAGCAGCCATATCCTGCCGGAGGTCAGCATGATCTGCGAGCGGGTTTTGATTATCCACGAGGGGCACATCGTGGCGGCCGACACGCCGAACAACCTGGCGCAGCACCTGCGCGGCGTGGCCCAGCTGGAGGTTGAAATCGGCGGGCCGCCGGCGGACGTTCTGCCCGTGCTGCGGGGTATTGAAGGTACCACCGAGGTGACTCATCATCCCCGTCCGGGAGTGAACGCCTACCGGGTGAAATTCCGAGAGGGTTTGGACCTGCGCGACGACATATCGCGCACCGTGGTGAGCAACGGGTGGAGTCTGCTGAGTATGCAGATGAGCAGCATGAGCCTGGAGGAGATATTCCTGCGGGTGACAACAGCGGAAGACGACGTCGAGTAGGCGGACCGGATAACAATGCGAACCATCCGCGCGGTGGCGTTCAAGGAAATCCAGATCTACTTCAGCAGCCCCGTGGCGTACATTGTGGCGCTGATCTTCATGGCGCTGAGCGGGTTCTTTTTCGTCCGTGACCTGGGAAATCCGTTTCCCGAGGCTTCGCTGAGCAATTTCTTCCAGGGAGCGACCTTCCTGTTGATTCCCCTGGCGCCGGCGCTGACGATGCGGCTGCTGGCGGAAGAGCAGAAGCTGGGAACGATCGAACTGCTGTTGACGTCGCCGGTGCGGGACTGGGAAGTGATCCTGGGCAAATACCTGGCGAGCTTCGTGTTCCTGCTGTTCCTGCTGTTCCTGACCTCCTATTATGTAATCCTGCTGGTGGTGTTTGCGAAACCGGACCCGGGGCCGATCTACTCCGGCTACATCGGGCTGATCCTGTACGGCATGGCGGCTCTGTCCGTGGGCATCCTGACGTCCACGCTGACCAGCAACCAGATCATCGCCGCAGTGGTGGGAACGGGGATTTTGGTGGTGCTGTACGCCACGTCGTTTATCGGCGACGTGGTCACCGGGGTTTGGGCGACGGTATTCAACCAACTTGGTTTCACCAGTCATTTCAACGACTTTGACCGGGGGATCATCGATTCGACGCACATCGTGTACTTTGTCACGGTGACCGCGTTGTTCCTGTTCCTCTCGATCCGCGCGCTGGAGTCGCGGCGCTGGAGGTAGTATGAGCCAACAGCGCATCGGCGACGGGCCCCGAGATTGGCGCCGGCGCAGGGGGCGAGACCGCCAGGCGGAAGCCGGTGACGGCGGCGGTTCCGTCGAGCAGCCGGAGCCGTTGCGGGAACAGTCGCGCACGCTGTTTTCCTTCATAGAGCCGGCGTTCGACCTGATCGCGGTTTTCTACGCGCCGATACTCATTGCCGGCGTGATCGGGCTTATAGTCGGCGCGGTGCTGCTGGCGTTCATCGGTTCCCTGAAGCTGTACGGCGGGATCGTGATTGGCATCGGGGCGGTGTTGATCCTGCTGGTAGGGCTATCGTATTTCAGCCAGGTGCTGGCGGCGTTTTTCAGCCGGACCGGGCGGTATGGGGTCAACACGGTGATCATGACCGCAGCGTTTTTCGGGCTGGTCGCGCTGGTCAACTACGTTGCTTTCGAAAACCACGTGAGATCTGATACCACGGCGACCAACCAGTTTTCCCTGGCGCAACGCTCCCGCGACCTGCTGGATGGGCTGGACCGCCCGATCAGCGTGACGGCTTATTACCCAGACCAGATACCCAGCATCGAGGTGCTGACCAGGCAGAGCAAGGTGGAAACCACGCTAAGCGAGTTTGCGCGGCGCAGCAGCAATTTCACCTACCAGTTCATTGACCCGCAGAAGGAGGCCGACCTGGCCCGGAGCCAGGGAGTCACGGCATACGAGACGCTGGCGGTCTCAGCGGTGGGAACGGACATTATCGACCTGGTTCAGCCCACTGATGAGGTTTACAGTAGGCTGGAACAGGATTTGTACACGGCGCTGCTGGTCGCCACCGAAACGCAGCGCAAGAAGGTGTATTTCCTGAGCGGGCACGGAGAGCGCGACGTCACACGGCAAGCCGAGGACGGCTATCTCAAGATCCGCGAGGGGCTTGAGGTGGACAACTACCAGGTGGAAACACTGCCCTGGGCGCCAGTTGATGAAGACGTGGTCGTTCCCGACGACGCGGCGCTGCTGGTGATTGCCGGTCCCACTGGCGAGTTGCCGACGGCGCACCTGGACGCGCTGAATTACTACATGGCCGGCCGATACCCCGACGGCGAACCGCGTCGGGAGGCCGCACGGATCATCTTCCTGGCCGAACCGGACACGCACGATACCTTCCGGGCCTTCCTGGCATTCTGGGGCGTGATCGTGACCGACAGCTACATACGGGACGTTGAGGGATCCCAGCCCAACGCGCCGCGAACGCTGCGGGTGGGCATCTACAATCCTGATGCGCCGCCGGAGATCGTCGCACCCCGGGGGCGGCCGCTGAACGTGGCTTTCATGCCAGGTACGGCTGCCATCGAACCGATACTGGAAGAAACCAACACGCGGTTGCCGCGCCCGATTGCGGCGACCACCCCGTCGGCTCGCCTGATCGATGACATTGAGCGCGTGGATCCGGTGGATGACGACCCGCAGCGGGTTTATTTCCCGGCCATGTACCTGGACATCATCGCCCCGGTGGGCGCAGCGGCGCCGACCAGCCGGCCGCCGGACAACGAGATCGCCAGCATGGTTGTGTTCGGCGACTCGGATTTCGTCTCGAACCGCAACGTGGACCGCGGCTCCAGCGCGGCCCTGTTCCTGAACTCGGCGAACTACCTGATGGGCGACTTTTCGCTGGTGTCCATTCGGGACCGTGAGTTCGTCTACCGAGAGTGGAACCTGGACGAGAACGAGTTCAACTTCGTGCGCTTCTCGACGTGGCTGCTTTTGCCCGGACTGATGGGTATCATGGCGGTCATGGTCTGGTGGGTCCGCCGCTAGAGCAAGGCGCCTGGATTCCGGCTTTCGCCGGAATGACGGAAACGAGTGCGCCGGAATGACGGAACACAGTTTGAGATGAACATCCGGTTGACCATCCTACTGGTTTTCGTGCTGGCGCTTTTTGGAGCGCTGGCGCTTTGGTTCAAGCCTTGGGAGCAGGATGCCCCACGAGAGGAGGAGCCGTGGGCGTGGCGGATCGACGATGATGCCATCGTGCACGTTGAGGTGATCCACCGGGGTCAGGCGGGCGGATCCATCGAATGTTCCGACGAGACCTTCCCGCTCACCGGCGAAGTACAAACCGTGGCTTACGATAAGGACCTCGGACGGGGCAAATGGTTCATCGTGGAGGGCGACCGGCGTGAGGAGGTGTACCAGCAGAGGTGGTCAGGAACGCCTCTGCTGTTGAGCGGCCCCAAGGTTAACCGCGTTCTGGGCACGACAATTGAAAACCCGGCGCAATATGGGCTTGACCCTCCGGAAACGGTGATCGTCATAACCGAGGAAACCGGGTTGTCGTACGAGTTCTGGCTGGGTAACCTCACACCTGACGAAGGCTACAGCTACATGCGATTGGTGGGCGACCCCCAGCTGCTGACGGTGCCGGAAGTGTGGGGGCGGGTTGTCAACTGCCTGGCGGTGAGTCCGCCAGTCATCCCACCACCGATAGAATTGGGCTATTTTTACGAGGAAGCGTTCCGGGACATCCAGGAATTGGAGATCAACCACGACGGCGTGACGGCGACCTACGCCCGGGAGCCGGGCATGCGCACCTGGCACGTCACCATCGGAGACGACCGGCAGGCAGTTGTGGAGCCCGAGTGGTGGCTTTCGCAGTTGCAGTGGTTTGGTCAACCGGGCAAGCCGGGCGGGCCGGACACGCCCGGCGGATGGCACGTCGACGAAGAAGGGGCGAGCGATCCGCAATACGGGCTGCAGCCGGCGGACACGACGGTGCGGATCAAGACGCACGAGAAGACGCATGAATTCTACATCGGCGGCGGGCATATCGAGGTGGATCAGGACGGCCAGCCCTTCCTGGACGACGCCGGCAACACGCAGGTGCTGGTGCATTACGCCGGGCTGCCCGACGATCCGATCGTATACGTGGTCAACCGCGTGCGTGCGGAACGGACCTTCTGCCTGGTCGACGAGCCGCCAACAGAAAGACCATACAACTGCCCATAGCCGGGTCGGTGAGGAGGGCATTTTGAAGGCAGAGATTATCTCCGTCGGCACGGAGTTGCTGATGGGCGAGTTGACGGATACGAACGCGAGTTGGATTGCCGGTCGGCTGCCCGCCTTGGGCATCCAGCTGCAGTGGGTCAGCATTATCGGAGACGACCTGCCGAGGCTCACCGAGGCGTTCGTGCAGGGGTGGCAGCGCTCGGACATCATCTTCACCACCGGAGGCCTCGGCCCCACCCAGGACGATTTGACACGGGAGGCCGTAGCGACGGCGCTGGGCGAAACGCCCGTGGTGCAGGAGCCTGAGCTGGAGAACCTGAGACAGTGGTTCCGAAATCGCGGGCAGGACATGCCGGCCCACAACGTCAAGCAGGCCTACCTGATACCGTCGGCGGAGTTCATCACGAACCGGAACGGAACGGCGCCCGGATGGTGGGCACAACGCGATGGGAAGCACATAGTCTGCATGCCCGGACCGCCGGGCGAAAACCGCGCCATGTGGCAGGACGAAATCAACGCCAGGTTGAAGGAAATCGTCGACACCGAGGTTACCATCACGCGCAACATCAAGACGCTGGGGCTGGGCGAGGCGTCGGTGGACGAGATAATGGACGAGTATTTCGGGCTGGAGAATCCGTATCTCGGGATCTATTCCAAGGCTGATGGGATCCACCTGCGGATCATCGCCAGGGCCGCGGATGAGGCGGCGGCGCGGGAGATGATTGCCCCGATTGAAGACGCCATCCACGACCGGCTGGCTCCCTACGTCTGGGGCTACGACGACGAGACCCCGGAATTGTCCGTTGGGGCGGCGCTGGTGTCCCGAGGGATGACGCTGGCGACCATGGAATCGGTCAGCGGCGGTTTCCTGGCCAACACGATAACGGAAGCGCCGGACAGCAACCAGTGGTACCGGGGCGGCAACGTGGCGTATACAATCGACGCGATGGTCGCGTCGGGCGTGGATTCCGGAGTTCTGGAGACCCACGGAGTCGTGAGCCAGGAGACCGCCAACGCCATGGCCCAGGTTGCTCAATTGGCGACGGCCGCCGATTTTGGCATTGGCATGACTGGTGTGCTGGGTCCGCAGGAACTTGAAGGGCACCGGCCCGGGACGATTCACATCGCGATAGCGCATGGCAACGACGTGCGGGAGTTTCCGCTGCGCACGCCACCGCGCCGGCTGGTTATAAAGCGGCGGTCGTGCAACACGGCGCTGACAGAGTTACGTAAACTGATTACGGAAGTTGCGCCGTAGCTGGCCGGATACCGACAAACAATAACCGTTCAGGATTCAGTGGGTTGTCATCGCGAAACACTTGCGCCGTGGCAATCTCGACGCCGTAACGACAACTTCCGCACAGGAGGACTTCCTTGCGCCAACGAGATTGCTGCGCTTCGCTCGCAATGACACTTTCCCTGCAACTCTGAACAGTTAATGAAAAAGGGGCGAATGGTCATTCGCCCCTAATATTTTGCACTCCCCGTGACCGCGACCTACATGGTGAGCGACCGGTACAGCATGGGCAGCCGTTCCGGCAGGGCCCAGATGTCGTCCAGCACCTCGTAGTTGAGGTCGCCGCACATGGTCTTCAGGTAGTCATGGCCGGCCTTGTCGACGGTCAGGCAGAAGGGGTTGATTTCCTTGCGCTTGGCTTCCAACAGGGCCTGGTGAGTGTCGTGGACGGCGTATTCCTTTTCCACACCCTCGCGGCTGTAACCCCGGTCCTGAGGGCGGCCGTCTGAGATCAGGAACATGATCTTGGTCGCCGCGTCCTGATTTTCCAGCTTGGTGATGGCGTGCCGGATGGCCGAACCCATGCGGGTGGCGTGGAGCGGGGTCACCTTGTCGATGCGCCGTTTGATCTTGTCGTTGAACTGCTCTTCGATGTCCTTGATGACGTAGAACTCCACGTTCTCGCGGCCATAGCCGGAGAAGCCGTAGATGCCGTAGGTGTCGCCGATGGACTCCAGGGCGTTGATGAGGAGGGCGCAACTTTCGCGCTCGAGGTCGATGATGCGCTTGTAGTGGCGGCGCACCAAGCCCTCGCGGCGGCGGCGGAGCCAGACCATGTATTCCACCGGATCGTCGGGAGCATCCCGGTCGTCCACTGAGTGGCGGCCCTCGTCAATGGCTTCGGCGGTGGACGCTGACATATCCAGGAGGAAGACCACGGCAACGTCGCGTTCGACGCGGTTGCGGCGCCAGTAGATCTTTTCGTCCGGGGGCACGTTCATGCGCAGGTCGGCCCAAGCCTCGAGGGCTGAGTTGAGGTCGATGTCTTCGCCGTCGATCAGGCGGTAGGTCTTGCGCCAGGTCTCCGGCATGATGAGCTCGAACTGGCGCTTGATGTGAGCCAGCAGCGAGGCATAGTTGCGGAGGGAGTCGTTGTAGAAGTTGGGGTCGCCTTCGTCCAGGACCTTCTCCTTGACGATGCACCAGCGCGGCTTGTAGTCGTTGGCGCGGAAGTCCCATTCGTCGTAGACGAAGGTCTTGGGCTCCAGGGCCTCCAGCTCACCGCCGGCGTCGTCGTCGTGGAGGATGGGACCGTAGCCGCGGCCAGGGTCGTTGGACGGCGGGGGAACGCCGGCTTCCTTCATGATGTTCTGGGCGAACATGGCCATGCTCTGGTCGACGTCGCCTTCCTGGGCGTCGAGTTCGAGTTCGGCGCTGTCCTGGAGCAACTGCTCGAGTTCCTCCTGGGTCATGGGCTCGGCGTCGCCCATCTCGCTCTGGTCCATCTGCAACTTGGTGAGCAACTGGACCATTTCCGGCTTGAAGTCGCCGCGATACTCAACGGGCTCGGGGGATTCGTAGGGGTCTCCCTCACCCTGCTCGCCGTCTTGCTCACTCATCTGCGCCTGCAGTTTGTCGAGCAGAGCCTGGTACTCTTCCTCGGAGAATTCGCCGGGATCGTCCAGGTCCTCGGGCTGGAACTCGTCCTCCGGTTCCTGCTGGTTCTGGAGGCGGGAGATGATCTCGTAGGCACGCAGGGCCGCTTCGGCGGTGTCCTCGATGGACGCGCGGACGGTGCGCAGGCGGTGCATGATACGGGCAAGCATGATCGCTTCTTCCCGATAGTCCTGCGGCACCGGCAGACCCTCGAAGCGGTCCAGGCTCATGTGAACCAGCAACTCGATCAGCGCTTCCTGCAGGGGCAGCTCTTCGACACGCGGGCGCTGGGTGAGGGCGTCGCCCTGCACGTCCAATGCCGGGCGGCGGATGCCGGGGTACTCGGTCTTGATGCGATAGTCCAACCGGCAGTCTTCCAGCACGCTGAAAAGGTCGAAGGCCATGCGGCGGTCTTCGAACAGGGACAGGAACCGGCCGATGTCGGTGTAGACACGCATGGTGCCGCCGGGACCGTCGCCGACTTCAATAGAAGGCACAGTGTCGGAGTCCAGCAGTTGGAAGTGCTCGGCGGTTGCGGTGCGGATGGCTTCGATGCGGGCCTGGATAGCTTCTTCCATCGGGAACCGGCGATCATCGAACACGTTGGCGGGACGGACGAAATCGAACTGGAAACTGCCGAATTCGAGGTGGGAGACCTGGTGGGTGGCCACGACCTTGAACCACGCGAAGTTCTGCGATTTGTCGTTGTAGTTGTCGATGACCGGGGGCAGGTAGACCTTGGTGCCGTCGGTGGACGCGGTGTCCTGGTCGACCCAGCCAATCTGACGACGGACGAGCTCGGCCGTCGAAAGCACCTCGATGTTCTCGCCGGACAGGGCGCGAGTGTAGAGGCGCATGATGCCCTTGACCCGTTCCAGGTCCAGGCTGGAGGAAAGGGTTTCCAGCATGGATTCCGAGGTATTGGATTCGATCTTGAAGAATGCGATGCCGCTCTCGGGGTTCTCGTTGAGCAGTTCTACGCCGTGCTGGTACCACTGGTCGAGCTGTTGCAGGGTGATTCGGTTGAGCACCGGGTCCAGGCTCTTCAGGAAGGGCGGGACGGCGTCCGGGGAGCTGGCGAGCAGGCCGTCGCACAGGTCGAGGATGTGGCCTTGTGACCCCGCGGAAACGTGGGACAGGGCCTGGGCACCGTCGTAGAGGAACCGGGAGGTGTCGCGGAGGCCCATCTTGGCGAGCTTTTCGCCGAGGCGCAGGAACCGGCCGGTCTGGCCCTCTTCGACGTGCTGGAGCGCGCGGGGGGCCATTTCCAAACAGGCCTTGACCTCGCGCCAACTGCTGTCAGTGAGGGCGCGGGACATGGACAGGAATGCCTCCCGCTCGCGACCCATGGCCGGCAGAACGTCGCGACCCAGGACCAGGCACTCGGCGGCGACGTCGTAGGACTTGTAGGACAGCGCCTCGATGAGTGATGCGAAAACTTCCACGTCCCAGAAAGGCAGGTTGCGCACCAGGTCGGGACTAACCTCGAAGAACCGGGCGGCCAGCGTGCTGGATTTCCAGGTGCCCTTGTAGAGCGAGCGACCCAGCCCAGCCCAGCGCGGGATGTACTGGGGCCGGAGGTTGGTGACGATGGATGGGCTGGCCTTGAAGAAGGCAACCGCCAGAGTCGGCGAGTCCTGGGACAGGTAGGTCCCACAGCGCGCCCACTGCATGAATGAAGCAAAGGCGAGGGACCGCGCAACCTCGGGGCTTACGCGGTAGTATTCGACCGCCGACTCCCAGGAGCGGACGGTTTGGGTGCCGATGGCGACGCCCTCGCGGGCCCAAAGAGCCGTTTCCTCGTCACTGAAGGACTCGGCCATGGCGTCGGCGACGGCCTGGTAGGCTTCGGCAACTGCCGGCGGGAGTTTGGCCAGTTCGTCCAGCAGATCGCCTGTAGCGGAATTAGTCAAGGCTCGTGCCC
Source organism: Dehalococcoidia bacterium (assembly GCA_022827095.1). Taxonomy (GTDB): domain Bacteria; phylum Chloroflexota; class Dehalococcoidia; order Lucifugimonadales; family UBA3495; genus Bin87. The sequence goes on along the minus strand of JAJDTP010000021.1, from coordinate 166,991 downwards.
TCCTTTGTCAACTCGGCATCAATGGTATCGAGAAACTGGTCGAGGATTTTGGCAGTGGCTCCATAGACCAGATGCTGCTGGTAGCCGTAGGAACGCACGGAAATCCTCTCGCCATTTTCGATCCGGGAGTCCCAGCGCAGGGTTGAAGGATCGCGAAGAACGTTGATCGGAATTTCGACAACTTCCGCGATTTCGTGTGAGCTGGGGCTGAACTGGTACGGATAAGGGATCGTCCCAACAAACACTTTCACCAGGAAATTGGAACGGGTGACATTGTCGTCGAGGCGTCCCAGGATCGTTATGTCATGCCGGGCAATGCCCATCTCCTCTTCGGTTTCGCGTCGGGCGGTGTCCTCGAAATCCGCGTCTTCCGGATCCCGGGCCCCGCCGGGGAACGACATTTCGCCCTTGTGGTGCTCAACCGTCATGGAGCGCTTGTTCAGCAGGACGCAGAACTCGCCGTCCTTGGGGTATAGCAATAGCATTACTGCCGCCGGCATAAGGCCTTCAGCGGCGGCAGTAACCTGCTGGCGGTTGGCCAGCGCGTTGCGGACTAGATCGAGGGTGATTGCACCCATTGAGGTTCCATCATCTACTCAAAGATGGAGTACACCACCTCTTCGATGCTCTGCTGCAGTTCGGTCTCGTCGGACAGGGTCCACACAATGGCCACCTGACAGGCGCGACGGGCGGGGATACCCTGCTGCATAAGCCGGCCGGCATAGATCAGGAGGCGCGTGCTGGCGCCTTCGGCAAGACCATGCTCCCGGAGGTTCCGGATCTTCTCACCAAGGCGAGCGAGGGCGTGGGCCTGTTCTTCGTTGCAGCCGCTCTCTTTGGCCACGATCTCAGCTTCGACGTCCACCGGCGGGTAGTCGAACTCGATGGAGATGAACCGCTGGCGGGTGCTGTGCTTCAGGTCCTTCAAGGCGCTCTGGTAGTGAGGGTTGTAGGAGATGCAAAGCAGGAAGCGATCGTCCGCCTCGATGATGTTTCCGGTTTTCTCCACGGGCAGGATTCGCCGATGGTCAGTGAGGGGATGGATCAGCACGGTGGTGTCCTTACGGGCTTCCACCACTTCGTCAAGGTACAGGATGGCCCCGGCCTTGACGGCGCGGGTCATGGGGCCGTCGATCCAACGGGTGCCGTTGGCATCCAGCAGATAGCGTCCGACGAGGTCGCTGGCGGTCAGGTCTTCATGACAGGCAATGGTCACCAGCGGAACGCGGACCTCGCCTTCCCGCATCTCCTGAGCCCCTTCGCTCCGGATGGTGGTGATGGGTCGGCCTAGTTTCCACGCCATGTACTCGACGAAGCGAGTCTTGCCGCACCCGGTGGGGCCCTTCAGCAGGACCGGGATGTGCTGCTCGTAGGCGGCCTCGAACAGTTCCAGCTCATCGCCGACGGCGCGGTAGTACGGCTCGCTGCGGACCAGGAACTCTTCGATGGCGAACTCTTTGAAACTGGGTTCGTCTTCCAGCATTTCGATGTTTGCTTCAACCATTGCCTTGATTTACCTTTCCTTTGACTCGAGCCTGCCACAGAACTGCCACTTCGCTTTCCAATGCGACCAAATCGGCGGAGTTTTCGACCACCACGTCGGAACGCCCGTTGCGTTCTTCGGCCGGCATCTGCGAGTTGATTCGCTTTCTGGCTTCCTCTTCGGTCATTCCGTTGCGTTGACGCAGGCGTTCTACGACCATGTCGGCCGGGGTGTGGGTGGACCAGACTTCGTCGACCAGCTTATCCCAACCCGCTTCGAAGAGCACCGCAGCTTCCACCACCGCAACCTCAACGCCGTCGGCAGCGAGGCCAGTTTTGCGGTCCTCGACCATTCGAGCCATCAGCGGATGCATGATGCCGTTGAGCCGCTCGAGTTGTGCCGGGTCAGCGAACACTATGGAGCCGAGTTTGCGCCGATCGATTTCGCCTTCCGTGGTTAGAATGTCCTCTCCAAAGGCTGCAACGACCTGGCGCCAAGCTTCGGAGTTCGGAGCGTAAGCCTCGTGGCCCAGCCTGTCGGCGTCGATAATCGAAGCGCCCTGCGCTCGGAGTAGCTCGGCAACTACGCTTTTGCCACTTCCAATACCGCCCGTTAGACCGATTGTAAGCATGACCGCCCGAATTAATAGACTGCCGGGCATTCTAACAAGGCAGTAAACATCGGTCAACTGAAACGTAAGCGAACACGTTCAAAGGGGGAGGTCGCAGAGGCTCCGATGCCAAGCGCTGCGGGGGCGTTAGAGTGAGTCGGAGATTTTGACGGCCCGGCATTGCTGCGCAGGCTGATTACTGGCGACACAAGCCCGGCGGCGGGTTGCGTTTTGGAGCGGTCACGGGGTGATAGTCGGGCGTATTTTGGTAGAATTGTGCTGAGCAGGATACGAGATCAACACGAATGGGAGGGCCACTATGCCGATCATGAGGCTTTACACGGGCGAAGACGGGCAGTCGCACATTGAGCAAATCGAACTGGAATCGCATCCGGAGTATGAGGCGATGCAGGCAGCGCAGGGGATCGTTTTCCGGCGGGTCGAGCCGGGTCGTTTCAGCGACTGGCACTGCGCCCCGCGACGCCAGTTTGTCATCACGCTGGAAGGCGAGGTGGAAATCGGGCTGGGCGACGGTTCGGTGCACCGGTTCGGAGCAGGTCACGTGACACTGGCGGAGGATCTGACCGGACAGGGACACACGACCCGGGCGGTGGGCGACACGCCGCGTTTGACCGCTACCATACCGCTGGACGGTTAGCCTCTCTCCCTCCGGAGAGCCGCCGGGCAGCCAGTTCGCGAGCCTCGCCATGACGACGTCCACGGTGACATATCCGCCGCGTCCGGTGGTGGATCGGGCGGACTTGCCGCCCGGTCCGCCCGAGTTGCCCGTCATCGGGCAGACTCTGCGTTATGTCCGCGACCCGATCCGGTTCATGCTGGATTCGGCGCGGTACGGCGATCTGGTGACGCTGTCGGTCAAGCCGGCCCTGTTGTTGATGGTCAACCACCCTGACCTGATACGGGACGTCGTGGTCACGAACCACCGGCTGGTGGGCCGGGGCCCCAACACCGACGTGCTCAAGTACGCGATGGGCGAAGGGCTGGTAACCGCTGGGCCGGTGGAGCACCTCCAACAGCGCCGGCTGATGCAACCGCAGTTCCACCGGGGCAGGGTCGAAGGTTACGGCGAGTTAATGCGCGATTACGCTGCGCATCACCGGGAGGCGTGGCGCGACGGGCAACGGGTGGACATGGCCCGGGAGATGGGAGCGCTCACCCTGCGGGTCGTGGTCAAAACGCTGTTTGGGCTGGAACTCCCGGATGACGTGCGACGGATCGGCGAGGCGTTCGAGCTGATCAACAACTATCTGGTCAGACGGGTGAACCAGCCGCCCAAGCTGCGGCGGCTGATGCACCGACTGCCGGTTCCGTACACGGTGCGGTTCCGACGGGCGCGGGCGGAACTTGATCGCATCATTTTCGGGCTGATTTCCCAGCGGCGGCAGAGATCGACCGGCGAGGACGATCTGCTTTCCCTGTTGCTGGACGCCCGGCTGGAGGATGATGAGGGCGTTGGACAGCCACTGACAGACCAACAGGTGCGCGACCAGACGATCACGATGTTTGCCGCCGGGCATGAAACGACGGCGGTGTGTCTCACGTGGACCTGGTACCTGCTGGCGACTAACCCCGACGCGCAGCGCCTTTTCCACGCGGAGTTGGATGACGTTCTCGGCGGCCGGGCGCCGGAGTTGTCGGACCTGGGGAACCTGACCTACACGGACAAGCTGCTTGCGGAATCGCTGCGGCTCTACCCGCCGATCTGGTTTTGGTCGCGGATGGCGTTCCAACCCTTCGAGCTGGGCGGGTATCACATCCCGCCGGGAGCGCTGCTGGCCGCGCCGCAACTGGTGATCCAGCGTGACGCGCGGTGGTTCGACGAACCCCTGGCGTTTCGTCCCGAGCGCTGGACGGAAGAGTTCCGGGAAAGCCTGCCTCGCTACGCCTACTACCCCTTCGGAGGCGGGCCGCGCCAATGCATCGGGGAGGGCTTCGCGATGATGGAAGCCAAGATGATCCTGGCGACGCTGGGGCAGCAGTGGAAGGTTCGGCACGACCCGAAGCACAAGGCGGAGATGCTGCCGCTGATTTCGCTCCGCCCCAAGGGCGGGATGCCCATTTTCCTGGAACGACGAAACAACAAATAAGGGCGACCGATGGGTCGCCCAAGTCTTTTGGCGCAGCTCATTTGGCTGCCCCGCCTGGGTTCGAACCAGGGCTTACAGCTCCAAAGGCTGACGTGCTACCGCTACACCACGGGGCATTCGCTTTCATTATAGCATTTAGCGCGAATTCGGCCGTTTCCCGTGCGATATACTGCGGCTGCGAACCCAATTTTTTGAGCAGGTGACGTTATGGAAACTGTGGGATTCATTGGTCTGGGAAACATGGGCGGCGGGATGTCCGCCAACATTCAGCGGGCCGGCTACCCGATGATCGTCTACGATCTCAGGGAGGAAGCGGCGCTGCCCTTGCTTGAGGGCGGGGCGCGGCTGGCAAACACGCCGGCGGAGGTGGCCGAGGCCAGCGATGTGACCTTCACGTCGTTGCCGGGACCTTACGAAGTGGAGGCGGTGTCCACCGGCGCCTCGGGAGTGCTGGAGGGGATCAAGCCGGGCAGCGTTTACATCGACCTGTCGTCGAGCCGGCCGACCCTGATCCGGGAGATCGAGCCGCAGTTCCGGGCGAAGGGCTGCCACGTGCTGGACGCGCCGGTAAGTGGCGGGAAGACGGGCGCGGCGTCGGGGAACCTGGCGGTGATGGTAGGAGGCGACCGGGAGGTGTTCGACCGGGTGAAGCCGATATTGGACGCCTTTGGCGACAAGGTGTTCTACGCTGGCGAGATCGGCGCTGGGAGCGTGGCGAAGTTGGTGCACAACATGATCGGTCACAGCGTGAGGCAGGCCATCGCGGAGGGACTCACGCTGGGCGTGAAGGCGGGTGTGGATCCCGAACCACTGTGGGAATGCGTTCGGCGCGGAGCGCTGGGCCGGATGTCCTTCCTCCACGAGGGATTGGTGAGGACGATGTTCCGCGGGGAGTTTGAGCCGGCGAGTTTTGCGTTGAACCTGGCGCACAAGGACATATCGCTGGCGACGGAGTTGGCGCGGGAGTACGACGTCCCGATGCCGATGTCGACGCTGGCGCAGCAGATCTCGCTGCAGGCGATGAATCGCGGCTGGGGGCAGGCTGACAGCAGCAGCACCGTGCGGCTGCAGGAGGAACAGGCCGGCGTGGAAGTGCGCGCGCCGCAGGTTGATCCGGAACGCGCGGCGCGGTTCATCACGACGCATCCAGACGCGGAGTAATTACGCCACGCAACCAGCGGCCAGAGAGTCCGAGGGCGGTCACGCTGACCGCCCTCCTGTCGCTGCTCGGTCTCGCCGGTATTTCAATCAATTGGCCAGCCGGCGCAGTTGCGCGGAGACGATGTCCACGAACAGGACCAGCACCAGGTACCAGAAGAGGATGAGGGTGACCTCGGTGAATTTGAAGTGGCTCATGGCCAGGCGGAATTCGGTTCCGAGGCCGCCGGCGGCGACGAACCCGACCACGATGGTGGTGCGGATAATCACCTCCCAGCGGTAGAAGAGGTAGGTGATGAACTTGGGCAGAGCCTCCGGGAGCACGCCGTAGAGCAGCACCTGCATCCGGCCGGCGCCGGTGGAACGGAGCGCCCGCATCGGACGGGTGTCCAGCCCTTCCACTATTTCGGATCCCAGCTTGCCCAGGATGCCGCCATTGTGGACGGCAAGGGCGGTCACGCCGGGCAGTGTGCCCTGGGTGAAGACAAAGACGAGGATCATGGCCCAGACCAGTTCCGGGACGGCTCGCGTGACGGTGAACAACGCGCGCACCAGGAAGAAAGGGGCCGTCCAGAAGGGGGAACGGTAGGGCGCGAGGCTGCCCATCATCACGTTGCGCGCACCGAACATGAACAGCGCCAAGGCTCCCAGGCCCGCCAGCCCGGCAGCGGCAACGCTCATGGCGAGGGTTTCGCCGGCCAGACGCGCTTTTTCTACCCACTCTTCCGCTTTGTAGAAGGCGGGGGTGGTAGAAGATTCGGCGCCGATCAGACCGCCGGCGAAGTCCGCAGCCCTGAAGACGGGTTCAAGCGAAAACAGGTTCCGGGTCGGGAAGTGGTCGTTGCCGAGGATCGTCACCCACGCGGCCACCGCCATCAAGAAGGCGATGGCGGCGGAGGCGGCAAGGAATCCAATACGACGCGCGGGAGCGATGGGCGCGGTGGCTCCGCCGCGGGCTACCGGTTCCCCCCGGCCGTATTGTGCTGCCATGAGCCTAACCCTGCTCGATGGCGACGCGGCGGCGGACCAACGAGCTCCACAGGTCCACAACCAGCACCAGCGCGATCAGGAAATAAACGAAGGTCCACATCCGGCTGTAGTCGATGTCCTGTAGAGAGATGTGGATGTTGTGGCCGAGGCCGCCCAAACCCACGAAGCTCAGGATGGCGGCGGACCGGATGCCGCATTCCAGACGGTAAAAGGTATAGCTGAGCATGTCGGGCAGGGCCATGGGAAGCCGGCCGAACCAGAAGACGCGCCATTCGGACGCACCGGCTCCGCGCAGGGCGCGCAGGGGAGCGTCGGGAACGTCCTGGAGCAGCTCGGCGTAGATCCGGCCCAGGATGCCTCCGTAGGGCAACCCCAGAGCGAGCACGCCAGCCATGGGCGACAATCCCAGGGCGGCGACGAAGAGCCAGGCCCAAACCAGCTCGTGGATGGCGCGGAACACCGCCAACGCAAAGCGGGCGAACGAGATGTTCCACCGGCGAGCCCAGGGGGAACGAACCAGGGTCCCGGAGCCGATGATGCCCAGGGGCAGCCCGATGACCAACGCTACGGTCATACCGGCCCAGGCGTAGGCGAGGGTGGTCCAAGTGGAACGGGCGCCGATGGACAGGACATCCAGGGTCAGTTGGGGCTGAATCGCGGCGGCGACGATCTGCCCGACGGCGCGGAGGCCGCCGGAATTGAGCAGGCCGTCTTCCCACCCGACGCCCACCAGACTGACCGCGAAAGCGATCAGCAATATTGCAGTCAGCGCACCACGCCCGCCCAGGGACCCCTCGTGGGCGCGGTCATTCATCCTGGAGGCCCTCCAGCGTGTAGAGGGCGTCCAGTTGATCGTCGGTGACCAGATGGGATGGAAGGTCGAATTCGCGTCCACCGTTGCGAAGGCCGATCAGGCGCCCGAAGTAGGTTCGCGCGACGTCGGTGGAATGGACGGAGGCCACCAGGGTTTTGCCGGCCTGGCGGGCGGATTCGCTCAGGATACCCATCACCTCTTCGGCGCGGGCCGGGTCCAGGGACGAAACCGGTTCGTCGGCGATGATGATGGCGGGGTCCTGCACCAGCAGGCGAGCCACCGCTATCCGCTGTTGCTCGCCGCCGGAAAGGAAGCCGGCCCGCACCCGCGCGCGGTCCACGACACCCACTTGTTCCAGGGCGGTCAAGCCCACCTGCCGATCCTGGGGCCACACCAACGAGATCACCGACTTGAGAAGCCCCCAATCGCCCAAACGGCCGGCCAGCACGTTCTGCAGGGACGACAGGTTGGGGACGAGGTCGTATTGCTGGTGGATCATGCCCACTTCGCGAGAGAGTTCACGGCCGGGATGCAGGTCGGCCAGGTTCTTGCCGCGCAGGTGGATGGATCCTTGGGACGGCTCCAGTTCGCCGGCCATCATGGACAGCAGGGTGGTTTTGCCGCTGCCGCTGGGCCCGAGCAGCGCCACCGTCTCGCCCGGCTCGATGGTCAACGAGATCGGGCGAACGGCCTCGACGTCGCCGTAGGTCTTGCCCGCGCCATCGATCAGGATGGCCGGGCGGCTACTGTTCGGAGATGAGGCCGAGGTCGCGGGCGATATTTTCGATGGGGAGGTAGTTTTCATTGGAAGTAGGAATGAACCGGTCGGCCTGGAAAGCGTTCATGATTTCCTGGTCACGCCCACCGTTGGCGGAGTTCAGCTTGAGCACGGCGTCAACCAAACGCTGCGTGAACCCGGAGCCGTAGACCTCGTCGAGCCCCGGTCGGACCACCCAGTGGTAGTCGACGTAGCCGGGGGAGGTGTAGAAGGCGGTGACCCGGGAGGTGTCAACGTCGCCCTGCTCCACGCGGGTTTTCCACACGTTGGCGTTGAGGGCGCCGGCCTCGACCGCGCCGGCTTCCACCTGCTTCCAGGTGGCGTCGTGGGAGCCGCTGTAGGCCACGCTCTTGAAGTCGGTCTCCGGCACGATCCCCTCCTGGCCTAGGAAATAGCGGGGCATCAGGTTGCCGGAGGTCGAGCTCTCGCTGCCGAAAGTGAACGTGCGACCGTTGAGATCAGCGAGGGACGATATGCCGGAATCGGGCGCGGCGACGAATACGGACGTAAAGTTTTCGTCGGTGCTGCGCTGGGCGACGGCGTCGGAGCCGGGGACCGCGAGACGCGCCTGCACTCCGGTCAGGCCGCCGTACCACGCCAGCTGGACGTCGTTGTTGTCCCATCCCGTCACCAGGGCGGCGTAGGACTGGGAAGGCAGGTAACGGACGGGGACTCCGGTTTCCTCGCTGATGTGCTCGGCAAGGAGGTTGAAGCGAGCTTCCAGGACGGCGACATCCTGGTCGGGAATGCCGCCCAGAAAGAGAACGGGCTTTTCTTCTTCAGCGCAGGCGGCTACCGCCAGAAGGGCTGAGATCAGTGCAAAGACCGCGACCGTTCGCGCCAGGAGGTTATGTAACATGTCCGTTTCACCATCATTCGTCAGGAGGCGTCGTCAGACGCCATTGATACGAGTAAGACGGGAAACGCGCACGCAGCGACAAAGGGGATCAGTTACTCACCCGGCGCACGATGCACCCGCCCACCACTCAACCCGGAGTGGTCGGCAAAGCGTTCAAGTGAATCCGGAACCCGCGCTGCACATACGGCGACGAATGATACCGAGCGCCAGCGGCGGCGTCAACGCGGTCTCGCGGCTCACGCGTATCCAATTTGTCATCGCGAGAAGCGCAGCGACGCGGCGATCTCGTTCACAGAGCCGGCGTCTGTTGTCGCAACGAGATTGCCGCGCTGCGCTCGCAATGACAACTCGAGCAAAACGGGGTACTCGTCAGGGTAGGGCGGCCTACTGACCGATTACGTTGAGCAGGGCCTGGCGCTTTTCGTGGCGCACTGAGTGCAGGGCGCGTTCCAGCGCGGCCGGCACGTCCGCGGGATCTTCGACCCGCTCTCCGTAGCCGCCGGCCGCCTGGCAGATCAGCTCGTACTGGAAGGACTGGGACAGCGTCGTAACCGCGAAGTTGTTGGTCTGCACCGCGTAGCCGTCGGCGTAGGTGCCCCGGGTGGCGCTCTGTACGGCGTTCCAGATGCCGTTGTTCCACACGATGGTCAGGATGGGCAGTCCCTGGGCCTCGGACACGATGTGCCCGGCGGTACCGGAACCGAAGATGTACGACCCGTCGCCGACGCAGCAGATGACGGTACGGTCCCGGTCGGCCAGCTTCGCGCCCAGCGCCGCGCCAATCCCCCAGCCCAGGCCGCCGGATACCGGAACGCCGAAAAATGTTCCCGGCCTCCTGATGTTGATTTGCACGGCGTCGATGCCCAATTCGTTCAGCACGATGGAGTCGTCGTCCAGCACGTCGGACAGGCACCGGGTGAACCACGACTTGCTGATGGGGGTCTGATCGCTGGCGGCTTGGGCCTGCCGGAGCCAGCCGGCGCGCATCTCGTCGTTGCGACGTTCCCACTCATCGGTGCGCTTTTTGACGGCCACCGCGTCAACCCCAATCTCGCTGATGGCATCCACCAACGCCTGGAGGACCAACCGGGGCGTGCCGGCGAGGTTCAGGTCGACCTGGAACCCGCGCACCGGATAGCTGGAAAAGAGCGGATCATCGCCAATGCCGATTACGATGCTTCCTTCGGCCGGCTGATGGCGCTTGGGCGTCCAGGGCACGTCGGCTTCCAGCACCACCACCGCATCCGCATCGGCCAGCGCCGGACCAACGTCAGACCCGGCGTACAGGGCGTGGTTCCTGGGGAAGTTGGCGTACAGCGCTCCCGACTCGAACACCGCCATGCCCAGCAGTTCGGCCAGTTCCACCAGCGGAGCAACAGTCCTGGGGTCTTTGCCGCCGCCGCGGGTGACCAGGATGGGATTGCGCGCGGCGGCCAACGCGCGGGCGGCCTGACCAATGGCTTCGGGTGTGGGCAGGCGGTCGCCGGCCTTCCGTTGACGGGAAGCGTCTTGGTACGACAGGCCGTCGATCTCCTCCGCCAGCACCTCCCGGGGCAAGGTCAGGTACACCGGCCCGGCCGGCGGGGATTCGGCGATGGCGAAAGCGCGGTCGACCAGGCTCTCCAGGTCGGCGCCGTGGCGCAGTTCGTAGTCCCACTTGACCCACTCGCGCACCATGGCCGCCTGGTCGAAGGACTCCTGCGCCCAGTGGATGCTGCCGTCGCGGGAGCCCCGGGCGTCTCCCTCCGTGATGGGCGTCCGGCCGGCACTGAAAAGCATGGGTACATTGGAGCGGGCGGCGTTGACGATGCCGCCGATGGCGTTGGCGGTGCCGGGAACGGTATGCACCATGACCACCTGCGGGCGGCCGGTGATCATCGTGTAGCCGTGGGCCATGCTGACGGCGGTGACCTCGTGGGGCACCGGGATGGGATGCGGTGACGGCAGTTCCTGCACCTGTCGCTTGGCGTAGGCCTCGATGATGGGCGCGAAATCGGTCCCGCCGTTGCCGAAGAAATAATCGATCCCGCGGGAGGCCAGCAACTCCAGGTAAGCCTCGGCGACACTCTCCACCGGCGCATGGTTATACATTTCTAATCCTTCGAAAGCGGGGTCGGTTGCTCACGCGTATCCATTTTGTCATCGCTAGGAGCGCAGCGACGTGGCGATCTTGTTCCCGCAGTAGCGTTCCTTGCCCCAACGAGATTGCCGCGCTTCGCTCGCAATGACATAGGAGTTACGCGCTTGAGATTACAAACCTGTCATTACTGCTTTCGCAGGAATGACCATTGTAAAGGCTTCCATCTGCGTAAGTCCTATGACAGTTGCGGCGACAATGGGTAGGCGTGAGGGGCCGGTTGGAGTGCGGATACTACCTGAAATCCGCCGGCGAGGGGAACGCAGACAGCAGCGGCGAGACGGTATCGATGGTCGCTGAGCTAATGCTTTCGACGGTGGGACAGCCGCACATGCCCATGGTAGCGTCGAGCTCGTCGCGGAGCAGCTCGAGGACGGCGGAAACTCCCGGGGATCCGTCAACCGCCAGTCCCCAGAACAGTGGACGGCCGATCAGCACCGCGCGGGCGCCCAGGGCGACCGCTTTGAAGATGTCGGTGCCGCGACGGATGCCACCGTCCAGGTAAACCTCCGCGTTGCCGTCCACGGCGTTCACCACCTCGGGCAGCACCTCGATGGTGGCGGGCGTGGTGTCCAGATAGCGGCCGCCGTGGTTGGAGACGATCACCGCTCTGGCGCCGTTCTCTGCGGAAAGGCGACCGTCCTCGCCGGCCATGATGCCCTTGACGACCACCGGGAGACGGATATTCGACGCGAACCAGTCCAGGTCGTCCCAAGTGGATGCCACGTCACGGATGTCGCTGGGTCCGGCCGGCGCGTCGGCGGCGAACTTCCAGGTGTGGGTGCCCAGATCTAACTGGGCGTAGTTGGGCGATTCGGCGCCGACGTAGTCGTTGCGGATGTTGCGTTCGCGCTTGGGCTTGATCTTGGCGTCCAGGGTCATGCAGATGGCCGAATACCCGGCCTCTTCCGCGCGAGCGGCCATCTCCAGGGTCAGGCCGCGGTCCTTGAAGAAATACTGTTGGAACCAGAGCGGGCCGGACGCGGACGCGGCCACGTCCTCCAGCGTGCGCGAGGCGTGGGAACTGAGCACCATGACGGTACCCATCTCGCCAGCCGCCTTGACCGTGGCGATCTCGGCCTCCGGATGAGCCGCGCTGTGGTTGCCGGCGGGATCGAGCATGACGGGCAGGGCGATTTCCTGCCCCAAAACCGTGGTGGCCAGGGAACGGTTTTCGACGTCCACCATCATGCGAGGGCGCAACATGATCGAATCGAACACGGCGCGGGTCCGACGGATGGTGATCTCGTCGGTGGCTCCGCCGGCGATGAAGTCGTAGTGACCCTGCTCGATACGCTCTTTGGCGATCTGCTCGTACTCGAAAATGTTGACGGGTTCGGTGGCCATGGCGATTACCTCAAAGGAGAGTTACAGACTTGGAGACGAGTGGGTCGCCATTATACATAGGGGTCAGCGCATCGCCGCTGGACGCGCGCACCGTTCGACCGGTCGACTCGAGTTTGAACCGGGGCTGCTTGACCCCCCCAAATGCCCGTGCTAGCCTCGCATCAGGAGAAAGCCGGACCGGCCGGGTGGCCGCCGCGAGCGATGGTCAGAAACGGCTATTGCCTCGGGGAGGAAAGTCCGGGCTCCACCGGACGGGGTGCTGGGTAACGCCCAGGCTCCGGCGCGGGTAACCGGGCCGGGGACGGAAAGTGGCACAGAAACATACCGCCGGCCCGTTTCTGGCGAGCCGGCAAGGGTGAAATCGGACGGTAAGAGCGTCCGGCCGCGTGTGGCGACGCACCGGCGGCCAAACCCCACCTGGAGCAAGGCCAAATAGAGGGACCATGGGTGTCCGGCCCGTCCCCGGGTTGGCCGCTTGACCTCAGCGGTAACGCTGGGGCTAGATAGATGGTCACCATCCGCTTCATGCGGATACAGAACCCGGCTTACAGGCCGTTCGGCGTTCTCCCCTTCTTCATCTCAAACCGAACACACGGGATAGCGCTTTATCTCACCAGAAAACGGAGAACAAAATGGTCAGGACGAATAAGGCCAAAGCCAAGCTGCTTGCCGGCGAAATCGCCGTCGGTGGGAGCGTCAATTTTTACGCTCCGATTGTGGTCGAGATGTACGGAGTGCTCGGGTTCGACTGGGCGTGGATCGACTGCGAGCATGGCTCGTCCAACGACTCCGAGTCGGAGAACATGATCCGCGCCGCCGAACTGCACGACATCACTCCGGTGGTGAGGGTTCCCAACGCTGAGCCATCGACGCTTTTGCGATTCCTGGATCGGGGCGCGCAGGGCCTGATCGTTCCCCATATCAACAACCGGGAAGAAGCCGAGGCGGTGGCCCGGGCGTCGCATTACTATCCGATGGGCGACCGGAGCAGTGCCACGGGCGGGCGCACCAACCGGCTGGGAAGCGGACTGCCGCCGGCCGAATATTACGAGGCGGCCAACCGGGAAACGCTGGTGATCTGCATGGTCGAAACCCCGGAGGCGGTGGCAAACGTGCGCGACATCGCCGCCGTGGACGGGGTCGACGCCATACTGGTGGGCAGCAGCGACCTGACGCAGGCCATGGGCATGCCGCCGCATGCGGACGTGGATGCGGCGATAACTCAGGTGATTGACGGGACGCTGGCGGAAGGCAAGATCATCGGCGTCGCCGGCGCGGGCATGACGGTGGACAACGTGGACCGGTTCCGCCAGTTCGCCGAGCGGGGGGTTCGGTTGATGTCGGTGAATATCCAGGACTTCGTGCGCCAGAGCGCGGGCAGGTTCCTGGCGGAGATTCGGGTATAAGTCCACGCGCGACGCGATTGTCAGAAGCAGGATTACCAGGATTAGAGGATTTTCGGGAATTATGAACATCCCGAAAATCTCAAAATCCGGTAAATCCTAATTCTGACAGTTGCCGCCGGGATCGACTTTGCGTAACCCGTGCGGTAGTCGCCAATGCGATCAGGGAAACACTGTGCCGGCAGCGCCTGGACTTAGTCGATGAGAATCCTGCATTTCTCCGACCTGCACATCGGTGTGGAGAACTACGGCCGCACCGACCCGAACACCGGGCTCTCCACCCGGCTGGGAGATTTTCTGGATGCGCTGGACGAGCTGGTGGAGTTTGCCCTGGCCGACGGGGTCGACGTGGTGGTCCTGGCCGGTGATGCGTACAAGGGGCGGGATCCGACCCAGACCCATCAGCGGGAGTTCGCCCGCCGGTTGCTGAGACTCTCGGACGGCGGGATCGCGACGTTTCTGCTGCCGGGCAACCACGACCTGCCGGCGGCCACCGGACGCGCCCACGCCGTGGAGATATTCTCCACGCTGCAGGTGCCCAACGTGCACGTGGGAGCGAGCCTGCAAACATATGTCGTTCCGACCCGGGCGGGTCCGCTGCAAGTCCTGGCGGTGCCGTGGCCATCGCGCGGGGCGATGCTGGCTCGGGAAGAGTTGCGAGGGCTCAGCATCGAGGAGATAAGGGCGGAGACGGAGCGTCGGATGACTATGGCCATCGCCGGTCGCGCCGAGGGGATTGACCCTGACGTACCGGCGATACTGGCCGGGCACGTTACGGTGAACGGAGCGACGGTGGGGTCGGAACGCTCGATGATGCTGGGCAACGACCACGTGCTCAACGTGAGCGCGGTCCAACGTCCGGAACTGGAATACGTCGCCCTGGGGCACATACACAAGCACCAGGTGCTGCGCCCGGCCGGGGAAGGCGGGCCGGCGGTAGCGTACTCCGGCAGCCTGCAGCGGGTGGACTTTTCCGAGGAGTCGGACGACAAGGGCTTCTGCGTGGTGGACATCGATCCGAGGACGCCGCAAGGCCAGAGGCTAAAGGACTTCCGGTTCCAGAACATCGCCGCCCGCCCCTTTGTCACCGTTGATGCCACCGTTCCGGAGGTTGAGCAAAACCCCGCTGCGTTCGTAACCCGGGCTATTTCTCGGCATCGGGTGGATGGAGCCATCGTGCGCTTGAGGGTCAAGCTGACCTCGGAACAGTCCGCCAAGCTGAGGGACGCCGACCTTCGTCCATCGTTGTCGTCAGCGCACTACGTGGCGAGCATTTCCCGTGAGGTGACCGACGCCGAACGCCGGCGCATCTCGGTTGAACCGTCGGACCTCCAGCCGTTGACCGCGCTCCGAATGTACCTGGAGAGTCGCGGGTTCAGCGCCGAACGGCGCGACCACTTACTCGAGCGTGCGGAGGAACTGCTTTCGTCGGTGGGGGCGGGCTCGGACCATTGATGTCGGGCAGGGAACATTTCGGCTCCATCGTTGACGTAACGGGAGTTTCGGTGGGCCATTGGACCGACGTGGAGGCCGCCACCGGGTGCACTGCGATCCTCACGACGGACGGCGCGGTGGGTGGCGTAGCAGTCCGTGGCGGATCGCCCGGAACGCGGGAGACCGACCTGCTGGACCCGATCCGTCGGGTTGACCAGGTACATGCCGTTTTGCTGAGCGGGGGAAGCGCTTTCGGCCTGGCCGCAGCGTCGGGGGTGCAGCGTTGGCTGGAGGAGCGGGGCATCGGATTTGACGCGCCGCACGGTCCCGTTCCCATTGTCCCGGCGGCGATACTTTATGATCTGGGCATGGGCAGATCCGACGTACGTCCGAACGGCGCGGCGGGCTATGCGGCTTGCGACGCCTCTGATGCGACGGAAATGCCGGTGGGATCAGTAGGGGCAGGGACGGGCGCGACAGTGGCCAAGGCGTTTGGCCTCGACAGGGCTGTAAAGGGAGGCATCGGCTCGGCGTGCTGTGTACTGCCGGACGGGGTGTCGGTGGGAGCGGCCGTTGCAGTCAACGCCTGGGGCGGTATATACGATCATCGCGATGGGAGGCTGATTGCCGGGCCCCGTAGGGATGACGGTTCGATGGCTGATCCCGTGGAGGTTATGTTGACCGGAGAGACCTCTGTGGGGCCAACAGCTTTGGCCAACACTACCATCGGCGTCGTGGCGACGGATGCCAATCTGGACAAGATGCAGGCAAATTTCGTCGCATCTGCCTGCCACGACGGGCTGGCATTGACGATCCGTCCGTGTCACACCCCAAGCGACGGCGATACTATGTTTTGCCTAGCTACGGGTCGTAGTTCGGCTGGTGCGAACCTGATGTCGATCGTCACGGCAGCCACGCACGTTACCGCGCTGGCAGTCCTGGACGCCATTCGGTCCGCGCGGGGTCTGGCCGGGACACCGGCGGTATCGGAGTCGAGGAATGGTTCGGGCTGAAGACGTCACCATTGGTTTCGTGGGAGCGGGGGTCCTGGGCAGCGGCCTGGCTTTGGCGTTGAGCGCAGTCGGTTGGCGTGTGACGGCGATCGCGAGCCGGACCGATGCCAGCGCTGAGAGGGCGGCGCGCCTGATTGACGGGTGCACAGCGCTGGCCAGCGCGCAACAGGTGGCGGACTCGTGCGACCTGGTGTTCATCACGACGCCGGACGCGGCGATAGCCGAGGTGTCAGGTGCGGTTACCTGGAGGGCAGGTCAAGGGGTAGCTCATTGTTGCGGGGCGGCGTCGATCGAACTCCTCGACGCGGCGGTAAACGCCGGCGTTGCTGTTGGAGCAATGCATCCTTTCCAGACGTTTGCGGCAATCGCGGGACCGGATCAGTCGGCCGAGCGGTTGCGGGGAGTGACCTTTGCGATTTCGGCGACCGGCTGGCTGGCCGACTTTTTGCCGAGCCTGGCCGAATCACTGGGAGGAAGGGGGATCGAAATCCCCGATGGGATGCGGCCGTTGTACCACGCCAGCGCGGTGTTGAGTTGCGGGTATTTGACCACGTTGTTGGACGCGGCGGTGGGGCTGTGGACCAGCATGGGGTTCACTGAGGAGGATGGCGTACGGGCCGCGATGCCGTTGGCGCGGGCCACCATCGAGGCCATCGAGCGGCAGGGCCCGACCAACGCGGTGACCGGGCCGGTGGTTCGGGGCGATGCTGCAACGGTGGCGGCACACCTCGATGGGTTGTCCCAACACGCCGCGCATTTGCTTCCGCTCTATCGCCAATTGACCGAGTCGTCGCTTCTCCTGGCCCGTGGCAAGGGAATCGAAGAGGCACAGTTGGAGCAATTGCGGCGGACAATTGGCGCGTCGGGCTGATAAAATCGCGGTACGATGGCGATTACGATCCGACAACTGGCCGAGATGAAGCGGGCCGGGGAAAAAATCCCCATGGTCACCGCCTATGATTACACGGCCGCGCGTATTGCCGACGCCGCCGGCATCCCGATCATCCTGGTAGGTGACAGCCTCGGTATGGTGGTGCTGGGTTATGATTCCACCGTGCCGGTAACCATGGACGATATGGTCCGGCACGGGCGCATGGTGAGCCGGGGCGCCTCCCAGGCGTTGGTTGTGGTCGATCTACCGTTCATGTCCTACCAGGTCGATGCAGCGGAAGCGCTGCGCAATGCCGGCCGTCTGATGCAGGAGGGCGGAGCGCACACCGTGAAGATGGAGGGAGGCGTCGCCGTAGCGAGCACGGTGCGACGCATCGTGGACGCCGGCGTGCCGGTGATGGGTCACATCGGGTTGACACCGCAGTCGGTGAACGCTCTGGGGGGATACCGGGTGCAGGGGCGTACCAAGGCCGCGGCAAGGCGCGTGCTGGACGACGCGTTGGCGCTGCAGGAAGCCGGAGCGTACTCGGTCGTGCTGGAGTGTGTGCCGGCTCCCCTGGCCAGGGCGATCACCGAGCGATTGACCATTCCGACCATCGGCATTGGGGCGGGTCCGTACTGTGACGGTCAGGTCCAGGTTTTTCACGACATGCTGGGACTGTTCCCGGATTTCGTTCCAAAGCACGCCAGGCAGTATGCGGAGATGGGGTCCGATATGACCCGGGCTTTCGAGCGGTATGCGGAGGATGTAAGGACCGGAGCGTTTCCCTCGGAAGCGGAGAGCTTTACGATGAATGAAAGCCTCCTGGCCGATCTGTTGGATGGCCAGCAGAAGTAACCCGGATCATGGAGTTCGGGATGTCAGAGCCAACGCTTTTGATGTTCTGATCCGACGAAACGGCTGGTTCCTGGCGGCGTTCTACACTCTGTGGACAGTTCTGGCCGGCCTCCTCAGCTACGCGCGGGTAGCGACGGCGGAGGACATGCCGCTGGCATGGCCCGAAATTGTTATAATCGCCATCGTCGCCGCAGCGGTAACCGTTGGCGTCGCATTCCCGCTGGCGTTCGGATTGGTGGAGGGCATGCCCATGGTACTGGCCAAGTTGTATCGTGACTTAGTGCGTCAGGAAGGCCGTGAAGAGGGTCTTGAGGAAGGCCGCGAGGAAGCCAACCGCGCCTGGGAAACTTGGAACGAACGTCGGGAGGCGGCGGAGCGCGATGGGCTGACCTTCACCGAGCCGCCACCCACGCGCAACGGAACCCGCAAGGAAAACTCAGGTAAGTTCGATAACTAGGAAGGATGACCGACTAATGCCCAGACTAGAAGGAAAAACAGCAATCGTCACCGGAGCCAGCCGCGGCATCGGCGCTGAAATCAGCCGGCTGTTCGCGGCGGAAGGGGCGCGAGTGGTTTGTGCCGCGCGCACGGTCAACGAGGGCGACCATCCGTTGGAAGGCTCGCTGGCCAAGACGATCGCGGATATCAAGGAAGCCGGCGGCGAGGCCACGGCGGTGGCGGCGAACATTTCGCTTCCTGAGGACTGCGAGCGTCTGGTTGAGGAGACGCGCAGCATTTATGGGCCGGTGGACGTGCTGGTCAACAACGCCGCGCTGACCTATTACCTGCCGATCAAGGATTTTCCCATCAACCGCTGGATGCGGTCCTGGGCGGTGAATTTCCACGCGCCTTTCATTCTCAGCCAGCTGGTTCTGGGGGACATGATCGAGCGCCAGTCGGGCAGTATCGTGAATATCTCTTCAGGTTCGGCGGTGGGTCCGGGTCGTGGGCCGTATACGACGACCGCTAACAACGGCACCTGCTACGGCGCGGAAAAGGCGGCCCTGGAGCGGTTCACCCAAGGGCTGGCGCAGGAAGTGTACGAATACGGGATATCGGTCACCGCAGTTTCTCCGTCGCTCGTTGTGCCCACGCCGGGTACGGTGTTTCACCACCTGGTGGAAGGGATGGACGACCCGCGCGGCGAGCCGCCGGAATTGCTGGCGAAAGCCACCTTGCTGCTGGCGTCGGAGCCGACGGACAAGGTGACCGGCCGTGTTTGCTACAGCCAGCAAATCCTGCTCGAATTCGGCTGGATTTCCGAAGGCCGTGGCTGGGGCGTGGACGATACGCGTGGTCCCGGAAGCGGATACAGCCAAATGTGATTGACCCCGTGATAAGATGGCCCCTACTTTCTGAGGGACACTGGACGATGCTGCGAACATTTGCCGTCTTTGCTGTTATGGTGAGTACGGCTCTGGGGTTGGTGGCCTGCGAGGCTGGACGAGATTCAACGCCGGCAGCCGTTGGCTCAATGGCCGAGGCGGCAATGTCTGGACCGGACGGCGCCGATATGGGAACGGTTACGTTGACTCAGACCTATCACGGTGTCCTAGTGTCTGCGGACGTCAGCGGACTGACCACGGGAGGACACGGCTTTCACATCCACACTGTTGGAACCTGCACGCCGGACTTCGCCGCCGCCGGTGACCACTTCAATCCGGGCGACGTTGGCCATGGTTACAATAACCCCGATGGCGTACATGCCGGCGACTTGCCTAACATTTACGCCGGCGCCGAAGGCACGGCGCGCGCCGACTACTTCACCGATGCCATCACCTTGGACACTGACGCCGATCACTCCGTATTTGACGCCGATGGTTCCGCCATCATCGTCCACGAAAATCCCGACACTTACGGCTCTGACGCCGGCGCTGGCGGGCGTGTCGCTTGCGGCGTCATCCAGCGCATCAGGTAATTCAACCTCACCGGCATCGACCTCGCCACCAGGAGAGTATCGCCATGGAGTTCCAACTCAGCACCGCCGACGCCACCTTCCGAAGTGACTTGCGGCAGTTCATCGACGACGAATACGTTCCGGAATGGGAGCTGGGAGAACGGGGCTCCGGTGAGGAAAATTGGGAACGCACTCTGGAAGTGCGTCGCAAGCTGGCGGACCGGGGCTGGCTGACTATGCACTGGCCTGAGGAGTACGGCGGTCAGAAAGCTTCGCCGGTGCGCACGGCCATTTTCAACGAGGAAATGACTTACCACCGGGCTCCCGGTCGGGACAACTTCGGTGTCCGGATGATGGGCGCAACGTTGATGATCCATGGCACGGACGAGCAGAAGACCGAGCACCTGCCGCCGGTGGCCAAGGGCGAAGTGCAGTGGTGCCAGGGATACAGCGAGCCGGAATCGGGTTCCGACCTGGCGTCGCTGAGCACGCGGGCCATCCGCGACGGCGACGAGTTTGTGATCAACGGCAGCAAGATATGGACTTCCATGGGACACCGGGGCGACTGGATCATGCTCCTGACGCGGACCGACACCGACGCGCCGAAGCACCGTGGCATCAGCTTTTTCCTGGTCGACATGAAAACGCCCGGGATCGAGGTGCGACCCATCATCAACATGGGCGGCCGCCACGAGTTCAACCAGGTGATTTTCGACAACGTGCGCGTGCCGGCGCGGAACATCGTCGGCGAGGAGAATCGGGGTTGGTACGTGGCGGTGACGCTGCTGGACTTCGAGCGGTCCGGCATCGACTACTCAGCGGCGGCTCGCCGGCACCTGGACGACACGCGGCAGTGGGCTGACGGGATCCGGCGGAATGGACAGCCGCTCAGCCAGGAGCCGTGGGTCCGAAACGCGCTGGCTGACCGCTACATCGAGTGCGAGGTGGCGCGGCTGATCGCGTACAACGTGGCGTGGATGCAGGGTGAAGGACTGGTGCCGAACAAGGAAGCGTCGATGTCAAAGGTCTTCGGCAGCGAGACAGTGCAACGGACAACCGCTTCCTGCCTGGAAATTATGGGTATGTATGGCGGACTCCGGGACGAGAAATGGACCCCGATGGAAGCCGATATGCAGGAGCATTGGCTCCGGGCGTTCTCCCACACCATCGCGGCCGGAACCAGCGAGGTCCAGCGCAACATCATCGCCAGCCGGGGGTTGGGCCTGCCGCGTGGGTAGGCATGAGACTGACGAACGCCGAGAACGCCTGGGTTCAAGTAGCGAAAGCCAGGGACTATCTGCTTGCGCTTGAGCATGCTGATGGTGGCAGCAAAGCCAAGTATCTGCTCCAATTCGGTTTCAACCGGGAGCAGTGGTGGATCTTGGCAGAGGCTCTCCGGATTCATGGAGCAAGCCATGAAGTCACCTCCGTCACCGAAACTCCACACGGGCCAGTTTGCACCGTTGATGGTATTCTGAATACCCCGGACGAGCGCAATCCGTGTGTGAGAACTGTTTGGATATATGACCACGGCAGCGATGTTCCCAGGCTTATCAGCGCTTATCCCCGTGAGAGGTGATTGTGATTGAAGAGCATGACATCATCGTGCTAACCGATGATTTGTTGGAGCACGGTTTGAAAGCCGGTAAGAGAGGGACGGTAGTTCACGTTTTCCCCGGCGCGGAAGCTTACATGGTTGAGTTCTTCTCCCCGGCCGGCAATACCATCGCGGTTGCCTATACGGAACGCACGCAGGTTCGCCCGGCCAAGCCGGAAGAATACGAACCGCTGACGGTTGACTACAACTGGGCACAGGACGGTATCGCCGTCCTGACATTGACCAACCCCAAAAAGCGCAATGTGTTGTCTTCGCGCACCCTGGCGGCGTTGGAAGAATGGCTGGATTGGATTGCGAACGACCCCGACGCCCGCGTGGTGGTCATCCGTTCGGAGGGGCCGGTGTTCAGTTCGGGGCACGACCTGAATGAGTTGGTAAACGGCGAAGAGGCCGAATATACGGCGGTGTTCGAAGCCTGCACGCGGGTGATGGAAGCCATCAGGCTGTTGCCGAAACCCGTGATCGCTCAGGTCCAGGGTCTGGCCACGGCGGCGGGTTGCCAGTTGGTAGCCACCTGCGACATTGCGGTGGCGGCAGACACCGCGGCGTTCGCCACGCCAGGCGTGCAGATCGGCCTGTTCTGCACCACGCCGGGCGTGGCGGTGGCGCGTTCGGTGATGCCGAAAAAGGCGATGGAAATGCTGCTGACCGGCAAACCGATCTCCGCGCAGGAAGCCCTGGAGTTCGGCTTGATCAGCAGGATTGCTCCGGCCGATGAGCTGGAGGAGCAGGTTGATGAGTTGGCGCGGCAGATTGCCTCGGCGAGCGCGCACACGCTGGCGTTGGGTAAAGCCGCTTTCTACCAACAGATCGAGATGGACCGGCCTTCCGCGTATCAGTTTGCCAGCAAGGTGATGGTCGACAACCTCCTGGCCGATGACGCCAAGGAGGGCATATCGGCGTTCCTGGAAAAGCGGCGGCCGGTCTGGACGACGTGACGGTCAACCGGAGGGAACATGGCACTGAAAGAATTCATCAAGGAGTCGTTCGACGCCAACTGGGAGTGGCTAGTCCGATACGTGGACGGGCTGACTCAGGAGGAAATCGAGTTTACGCCCAACGAGCAGTGCCACTCCATCGGTTTCATCGTGTGGCACTACGGGCGCGCCCTCGACATGTGGGTGCAGTCCCTAGCCAAGCAGGAACAGCAACTCTACGAGCGTGAGTGGGCGCAGCGGCTGGGGTTCGAACCGGAACCGATGAACGTGGGGTTTGGTTACACAGTGGAAGACCTGACCAGCTGGAAGTGTCCAGGCAAAGCGCTACTGATGGAGTACGCCGACGCGGTGCGAAACAACCTGCTGGAATTCCTGGACGGCCACGACGATGAGTCGCTGGTGAGCACGCAGATGACCAACCGTCGGGGGGAGAGCATGGCCGTCGCGGACATGTTCCGCCTGCTCATCTGGGAAGTGAACCAGCACGGCGGGCAGGCCGGGTACCTGCGGGGAATGCAGAGGGGGTTGAATCAGTAGGCAGTGTTGGTATGGCAATACTAGCCATTGACGCTAGTTAGCGTTCTGAGGCTGAATTGAACAATGGAGAGGCGCACCCGTCCTTGGTGGTCAGCATCCAATCTATGCCATTGCGCCAGGATGTTGAATGGAGCGATAGCGTAAGCTTGGTGATCTTGGAAACCAACCTATACTAGGCGCCGCATCTCTTTGGTATTCCATACCGCGGAGATCATGGCGAGAAGGTCTCCACAATCATTTGCCCGTTCCACTGGCCGCGACGTCATATCTTGAGGTTGGTCGAGTCGTCTTTGGCACGGTGAAATCCGGTGTCCGGCAAGATGATATTTGACCGGCATAGTGAGCGAACAAGGACTGGAAGGTTCCGTCATGGACGTTGGCAGTGGCGCACTTTCAATCAGCCACCAAGCCGAACTTGTTGAGTACGACGCAGAACTTGACGCCCACGATCCAGGATGATTGCACTTGCCCTTCCGGCCGATCCGGTTGGCCCATCGGCCTTCCCGCGCTGGATGACACAGTTCCACGGCATATAGCTGCCCGCCACGCCCAATACGATGGGTTGGGCTAGGAAAACGATGAAGACTCGGCATTCAAAAAGGGTTTACCATCTGCTCTTCCTAGCACTGGTCTCCACCCTGCTGATCGCCTGCGTCAGCGAGCAATCTTTGAGCGAGGCCACAGAGGAACCCGTAACAGCCGTTGGGCCGCCCCCCACCACTTTTCTGTCCGCTACCGTAAATCCTACGGCAACACCGTCGCCTGCCTCACCCACTCCCAAGCCCACCCTTACGCCTACACTAACCCAGACGCCCGTTCCTACGCCAATGCCGACAGCCACACCCACGCCTACACCGGCGCCGACCCTTACCGCTATACCAACCCAGACGCCCGTTCCTACGCCAGCGCCGACAGCCACACCCACGCCTACACCGGCGCCGACCCTTATCCCTGCACCAACCCAGACGCCCGTTCCGACACCAGCGCCGACAGCAAGGCCAGAACCCATAAGCGGCGACTTCACCAGCGAGGGAGTCAACGTCGTTGGCGCATTACCCTGGCATGAGGCCGGGTACAAGGGTCAAGGCGTCAAGGTGGGGATAATAGAAACCGGATTTGAAGGATTCGCCGGTCTCGTAGGGCAGGAGTTGCCATCCCCGGTGGGGATCAGATGCTACACGGACGCTGGTGGCGTGTTCTCCAGCGCCCTCAAGGATTGCGAGAATGGCGATGTTCACGGTACGGCGACCACGGAGACCATTATAGACACAGCCCCCGGTGTGTCACTCTACATTGCCAGGGTACGGAACAAGCGGGACCTGAGAGATACGGTCAATTGGATGGTCGAAGAGGGTGTGTCCGTTGCCACACTCTACGGGTTCGGCCGCTTCGAAGGTCCTGGAGACGGGACCTCACCGGATCCCCTGAGCGCGTTGGGATTGATGGACCTGGGAGTGAACGGCGGAATCATGTTTGTCGTCCCAGCAGGGAATTTCGCGACAGGCACCTGGTTCAAACGCGCCCCTTTCTCGGATGCAGACGGCGATACCTTTATCGACTTCGCCAGCAATAATGATGGCAATGCTATATCGCTGGAGGAAGGTGACAGGGCTTCATTCCAGTTGCGTTGGGATGACACCTGGGCGGCAGCGTCCCGCAATCTTGAACTCCACATCTGGGATACGGCCGCTCAGCAACACATTGCCCACAGCAGAAGCGAACAGTCTGGAAGAGCGGGCGATGTTCCCTATGAAACCTTGCGCTTTCAGGCTCCCAGGGATGGAGTGTACGAAGTTGCCATATCCAGCCAGGATGGCGATGTTCCTGAGTGGATTCAATTGCTCTACTGGGGTCAGGGCCTCGAGCACCATACTGAAAGCGGCAGCATCATTAACCCCGCAGAGAGCGCCAATCCGAGCGTGCTGACGGTGGGCGCCGCCCATTGGGAAGACATTCACACCATTGCCTGGTACAGCAGCCGCGGCCCCACGCCCGATGGGCGGATCAAACCCGACATTGTGGGACCGACCTGTGGTGAGTCGGCAAGCTTTCACCCGCGCCGGTACTGCGGCACCAGCGGCTCTACACCCCATTTGGTGGGCATGGCGGCCTTGGTGAAGCAGCGTTTCCCCCACTACGGCCCGGAGCAGGTCGCCGAGTATCTGAAAGACCACGCCGAACAGCGACAAACTCCTGACCCCAACAATACCTGGGGGCATGGCTTCGCCGTGCTTCCACCGCCCAACACTGATTAGCGCCCCGCATATCCATAGGGAGAGTACCTATCCCTTCCGCTAACGGGAGTGGTTGGTGATTGGCCTGCCGGCCGTCGGTCGGCGATTGGCGGCAGAGATGAAGGTCACACGGTCGAGGCGATGGATCTGGAGTGGCACCGTTTCAAGGTCATACTCTACAGGGGATACACGGTTACAACCGAGATGGTGAACCAATGGCGGGATGAATGGGGTTTAGGTCATTTCGTCATTGGTGGACGTAAATTCCCTCTGAGGTTCACCGACAATTTCATCCTACTTGCCATCGCACTGATCGGCCGGTTATCTCTTGGGATTGGATTCAACGGGTGATTGACGATCCGGTCAGGGAAGAATAGGACGGACGTATTGGACGATGGGGGCCGATTACCCAACTCGACGGCAGGTATTTGCGTGTTATCCTGTTTGCCGGCGGCGAGACGGCGCATAACGCTTTTATTGACGGGATATTCAGCCCATGAAAGTACAGTACTTCCCGGACACCGATACGCTGTACATCGAGCTGTGCCCTGATGCCGTGTGCGAAACTCGCGACTGGGATGAAAACACTCTGCTCGACCTGGACGAGACCGGCCGTCTCTGCGCCATCACTATCGAACACGCCAGCCGGCGCATTGATATCCCCGACTTTGCCTACGAACAAATCCCAGCCTGACAACCCGCCCAGGAGTCCGCACCATGCCATCCTCCACGCTGCGATACCGATACGATCCGCTGCACCAGAACATCATTTGCAACGAGGCGGCGATAAATGACCTGCCGGCGACCGTGGATGGCCTCGGCGCCAGCCGTGCGATGATCACCTGCGGGCCCACCATTCTCAGCGCGTGTGACGTGGTGCCGCGCGTCCAGGAGGCGCTGGGGTCGCGGTACGTGGGCACGTACTCGGGCGTGGCGCCCCATTCGCCGGTGGACACGGTGGAGGCCGGCGCGGCGATGGCGCAGGAAACGCAGCCGGACATCTTCATCAGCGTCGGCGGGGGTAGCACCCACGACACGACCAAGGCCATCGCCGTCCTGCTCGCGGAGGGCGGAGACATCCGCGATTACGCCATCATCTTCGAGCCGCCGGACAAGATCACCGTGCCGCCCACGCCGTCGCCCAAGGTTCCGATCGTGAGCGTGCCCACCACCATGGGGTGCGCCGAGTTCAGCCGGGGCGGTGGTGGCATCACCGATCACGAACAGGGGCGCAAGCTCAGCATCGCTGGGGACGGGGTGACCCATCGCACGGTAGTCATCGACGGGCGGGCGCTGGCGACCACGCCGCTGCGGATACTGGTCTCCACAGCCATCGGTCAACTGCGCATCGCCATCGAAACGGTGTATTCCACGGGACACAACCCCATTGGCGACGGCATGGCGCTGCACGCGATCCGGCTGCTCTTTGAGAACCTGCTCCGTTGCAAGGATGGCGACATCGACACCCTGCTGGCGACTAAGACCGCGTGCGCCATGGCGTCGCTGGCGTCCTTCGGTGGGCTGGGACTGAACACCGCGACCTGTCACCACGTGGGCGGGCTATACGACGTGCCTCATGGGGAGGCCAACGCCATCCTGTTGCCGCACAGCATGCGGTACAACCTTGACGCGTGCGCCGACCGTCAGCGTCTGATCGCCGAGGCCATCGGAGTTGCCAGGTCCACGATGACCGACGAGGAGGCAGGGTTGGCTGCCGCGGACGCGGTGGACGAACTTTGCCGCGAGCTGGAGTTGCCTCGGACCCTGCGCGAAGTTGGAGTGCCGGAGGACGGGTTGGAGTATATTGCCACGGCCACGTTGCAGGACCGCAGTCTGAGCACCAACCCCAAGCCGGTGGTGGACGCCGGGCCGATTATGGAAGTGCTGCGGGCGGCTTACTGATCCAACTCTCTTCGGGTAAGTGTTCAGAGTTGCGAGCTCAGCGAGGCATAAAATATCAGCCGTGAAACCTATCCAAACCGAAGTGGACTACGACGCGGCCTTGGAGCGAGTAACTGCACTCATGGACGACCTGTCGGGTCCCGACGGCCAAATCGACGACGAGAACCATCCTAGCCGAATCGAACTCGACGCCTTGGTTGCTTGCATCGAAGCCTACGAATCTATCCACTATCCCATCGAACTCTCCAGTCCTGCCGTTGTTACTGAGTGATAGAGAAGCGTTTCGCTAATCGCCGCCTCACAGGTTGTCGATCTGCACCGGCTCGACTGCGTCGGCGAGGTCGAATCCGAAAACGCGGGAGTAGAAGTACAGCTCGGCTTCCAGGGCGCGCTTGATGTTTTCGGCGCGGCGGAAGCCGTGTTGCTCGCCCTCAAAGGGAAGATAGGCGCAGGGGATACCCTTAGAGCGCACGGCTTCGTACATCATTTCGGCCTGATTGGGCGGAACGATGCGATCCTCCAGGCCCTGGAAAAGGATGATCGGACACGACAATCCTTCGGTGTGGCCGATGGGTGAGCGGCTTTGATAGATTTCCGCGCCTTCTGGATAGGGAGCGACCAACCGGTCCAGGTAACGCGACTCGAACTTATGGGTATCCTCGGCCAGGGCGGCGAGGTCGGAGACCCCATAATAGCTGGCGCCAGCGGCGAATACGTTGCGGAAGGTCAACGCGGCCAGGGTGGTGTAACCGCCGGCGCTGCCGCCGCGGATGGCCAGTCGGTTTCCGTCGGCGAGATGCTGGTGTACCAGGTGGAGAGCAGCGTTGGCGCAATCGTCCACGTCAACGATGCCCCAGTTGCCGTTGAGCAGTTGACGGTATGCCCGCCCGTACCCAACGCTTCCTCCGTAGTCAACGTCGACCACGGCGAAGCCCCGGGTGGTCCAATATTGAATTGACAGATCCAGCGCTCCGGAAGCGGCCGCCGTAGGGCCCCCGTGACTAAGGGTCAAGAGCGGCGGAAAGGTCCCTTCGGGCGCTGCATACTCGGGATTGCGCGGCGCATAATGCAGTGCGTACGCCGGGCGGCCATCCGTGGACGGGAATTCGATGGTCTGTGCGGGGGAGATATAGTCCGCGGAGATGTCGATCGCAGACGACTGCTGCACGGTGTCCCACTCCCCGCTGCGGAGGTTGACCCGAAGCAGTGATATGGTTCGGCGCGGGTCGCCGGCGATGACGGCGGCAGTGATGCCGGAAACGGCCAGATCTCCACGGCCCATCTCGCCGGCCGGGATGTTGAGCGGTGTCAACGTCTTGGCGCCTGAGTTCAGGACGTTCAGCGACCACGATCCCTGGCGATTGACGGCGCAGACGATGTTGCCGTTGCCGGCGAAACCGTAAGCGCGGGCGCCGAACGCCCATTGGGGACGGCCGTATTCCGCATCGTCAGGATAGAGAGGCTCCGGCCCGTTGCCGCCGAGGCGATACAGGTTCCACCATCCCGACTGATCGGCGACGAAATGCAGCACGCCCTCGGGCGACCATTCGGGTTGACACACGGAAACCGCTTCGCCGCCGGCGACCAAGGTGGCTTCGCCCAGGGTGCCGTCGTCAAGCACCGGGGCAGTCCACAGATGCGTGCCGTCCCAGGGCATGTTGGGATGGTTCCAGGACATCCACGCCAGGGTAGAGCCATCCGGGCTTAGCCGGGGTGAGGATACGAAATCCCATCCCGAGAACAGGACGGTCTGCCCGCCGGAGCCGTCGGCGGGAACGGCCGCGATAGCGTTCACGATGTTGTCGGAGTCGGAATGGTCCTCACGCACGCAGATGAGTCGGTTCCGAGCGCGGTCGAGCACGGCGTCGGCGTAACGCAGCGGAGCGTCCGGCGTGATGGGTTGCGGCACGCCGCCCGGCTCGATGCGATAAATGCGCTGGTCGTCGAAGTTGGAGAACCAGACCGTGCCGGCATCGGCGAGCCAGGCGCCGCCGCCGTATTCGTGGACGCGAGTGCGGGCGTTGAACGGCGCGGGATTGACGTCGGAGACCGTGCCGTCGGGTTCCATGCGGACGATGACGTATCGTCCGCCCTCCGACGGACGGGATTCCGTCCAGAGGATAGCGTCGCCGTCGATGGACACGCTGCTGATGCCGATGGACTCGGCGACGATGGCGTCGGCGGTGATCGGCGAGCGCCAGGAACCGTACGGAGCGGTGGTTGGGGTGGTCACGGTCGATCTCCGATGGGCGCGGCCGGAATGGGATGGTACGAAATTTGGAACGCGACTTACGCGACGGCCGGCATAACCTCGGCGGCCACGGTCTCCATCGCGGGGAAGACCACGTCGGGGTCGCCGGAATAGGGCGAGACCACGATGCGGGAAACGCCGATATCAGCGAAAGCCTGGGCGTTGGCCCGCATTTCCGCAGGTTCCGTGCCGAGAGCGAAGTGCCCGGGGCGGCCACCCTGCAAGGGGACGCTCACCGACACGGGAATTGACGCCGGGTCGCGCTCGGCCCGTTCCGCCTGCTCGTTCAGGTAGCGGATTCCCTGGGCCAGGTCCTCGGGTGGCATGGCGGTGGGGTGCCACCCGTCGCCGTGGCGGGCAGCGCGTCGGATGGCGGCGCGGCTGGTTCCACCGATTATGAGGGGGATTCCTTCGGGTCGGATCGGACGGGGCGAGAACGCCATGTCCGCGAACTGGAAGAAGCGGCCGTCGTGGCGCGGGTCGTCGTCGCACCACAGGGTCTTCATGATCGCGATGGACTCGTCGGTGTACGGCCCGCGCTCCGCGAAGGGCACGCCCATTGCCTCGATTTCGGTATCGATTACGCCGACACCGACGCCCAGCGCAACACGCCCACCTGATAGCTGATCCAGCGTGGCCGCCTGTTTCGCCAGGCGCATGGGGTTGTGGTAGGGCAGGACCAGTACGCTGGTGCCCAGGATGACCCGTTGGGTCTGCGCGGCGGCGAAGGTGAGGATGGTCAACGGGTCGTAGTAGGGACGGTTCCCGAGGCGCTCGTAGACGTAGCTAACGTTGAACACATGGTCGCTGGCCCACACGGAGTCGAAGCCGAGTTCCTCCGCGCGCGCCGCGACGCTCACCACGTCCTGGACGTTGGTGAGACCCTGGTTGTTGGAGAGCGAAAAGCCGATGTTCATGATAGTTCACCTATTGCTGTCCCCTCTCCCTTGATGGGAGAGGGCTAGGGTGAGGGTGAAGGACTTTGCTCCAAAACGGACGCAACTACCTCCAGCACGCCATCCGGGTTAGTCAGTACGTCGTTGTTTCAAAATCTCAACACGGTGAACCCTTCGGACTCAAGCCAAGCGGTTCTGGTGTTGTCGTATTGCCCTTGTTCCTGGTGCTTCCCACCGTCCACTTCAACAATTAGTTTGGATTGATAACACACAAAATCGACGATGTAAGGTCCGATGGGAACCTGGCGCCTGAACTTGTGGCCGCTTAGCCGTCGGTCTCTGAACAGTAACCACAGAGCTCGTTCGGCATCGGTAGAGTTGCGTCGCAGGTTTCGAGCGCGTTGCTTTGGAGACATCACCCTCACCCCAGCCCTCTCCCACCGGGGAGAGGGAGTTTATCGTTGTCAGTCTTCAAAGAAACGGCGGGGGTTGTCGACCATCATGGCCTGCACGTCCGCGTCGGTGGCCCCCAGTTCAATCAGGCGCGGCAGGACGTTGCGGGTGATGAAGAGATAACCGTCCGGATTGAATTCCTCGCGCTCCTGGCGCAGTTCCTCGGATGGCTGGACCACCGGGGTGGAATGGTCGTGGGACAGCATCAGGCGATGGGCCCAGCCGGCGTCGATAAGCTGCTTGACTACCTCGGTGCGCGTTTCCCACCGGGGAGTTTCGGGGGTGCGCCCGCCTGGATAGCGGTCGAGGCCGAGCCAGACGCCCTCCTCCAACAGGCCGATCAGATAGCCAACGTCGGTGTCGTCGTTGCTGTGCCCGATGTAGACGCGGTTGAGGTCGACGCCCTCTTCCTTCAGGATGCGCACCTGCTCTTCGCCGACGCGGTCGGGCGACCAGGTATGGGTGCTGATGCGGGTACCGGTGGCGTTGCAGGCGCGGGCGGCGGCGCGCAGGATGATCTCCTCGTTGTCGGTGATGCCGCCGCGGTCGCTGGCGACCTTGATGATGCCGGCTTTGACGCCGCTGTCCTCGATACCCTCCTCGATTTCCTTGATGAACAGGACGGCGACGCGGTCGACGGGCGCGCCCCAGAAGATGCGGGGGACGGCGAGATGGTTACCGGTGCAGGGGATAGCGTGGACGCGGGAGCGGCGGCTAACCTCCTGCATCATGGCGACGTCGCGGCCGAGGTCGAAGGTGGTGACGTCGATGATGCTGCGGACACCACCCTCGTAGGCTTCGCTGAGCGCCGCCGTAGCCGCGTCGGCGATGGCCTGGCGGTCCTGGAAGCCGGGATAAGTTGCGGCCGCGCCGGCCGCGCCCAGGGTGATGTGCTCATGGCTGAGGGTGAAACCCAACTCGGAGGAGTCGATGGGACCAAGGACAGTGTTGACCTGCGACATCTTGCGCCTCCTTATGTTAAGTGGATGATCTCTACGTCGCCCCAGTGATGCTGCAGATGCTCGGCAAGGAGCCGTCGGTGGCAACGGTCGGGCTGGTGCTCGCTGCATAGCAGGCAACTGTCGGCGATTATATCCTGCGGAATGGCCGCTCGGATGAGCCGGCGTTCGATGATTGAGTGGAATATGGGTTCGTATTGGTCCCAGGTTATGTCACGCTTCCGGTAGCCGTCCAGCAGCGCGTCGGTGGGCGAGAGCCGGGGCAGGTGGACGTAGTCCATGTCGCAGAGTTCGCGCAGGAACCACGGGAGGTCGCTCTTCTTGGAAAAGCCGGCCAATCCCGACGTATTGCGCAGGCGCACGTCGACCACCCGCTTGGCGCCGGATTCCCGCAGCAAGCCGAAGAATTCGGCAGCGGACTTGCGGGTGAAGCCGATGGTGTAGAGCTTCATGCCTTGGATCCCCACTCATCGGCAGCGATAGGTAGCTGTTCGCCTACGTAGGCGAACTTGCGAGCCTGGCGCGTCAGGGCTTCTTCAATGACGTCAGCAGGAGATCGGAACATGTCGCCGTTGGGTGGCAGCTTGTGGATTTCCACGAGGCGGAGCATGGCGTCGGCGTGGGCTTCCAGGATGCCGTCAGCCAGGATGTGGGCGATGGGCACGCCGCGCTCATGCAGGACGCGGGATACCAGCAGGGTACGGTGGCATTCCAGCGGCTCCTTTTCAGTGCAGAGTAAAGCGATGCGACGCTCGTCGGCGGAGCGGATGACGCGGCGGATACCATCGTCAAACGGGTCGGTTTCGACCACCCGATCGTACCGGACGCGGCCGTCCGCGTCGTAGCACGCCCGGTCGGCAGGGCGGCCGCCCAACTCGCCGCCCAGGTACGTATAACCGATGCCGATATCGTCCAGCACCCGCTGGATGCCCTCGTAATTGAACTGAGGCGAGTACCGACTGTACGGCGCCGACCGAACGTCGATGATCTCGTCGATCCCGTGGCGCACCAGCAGGTTGACGAACACCTCCGGCGCATGGTTGGAATGTCCGACGGTGAAGACCATCGGCTGCGCATCATTCAATCTGTGATACTCCGTCAGGGCCTGATGATGGCGGCAATAAGCTTGTGCGCGTTGCCCTCAAACGGTTCGCCGAGGCTGACTGTCAGATACCGCTCTCCGACCGGGTATTCGCGGTAAGGCAGATCCACCGACCCGCTCTCGCTGGCCGGGTCGGTGATACGGAAGCAGTAGGTCTCATTGCAGTGGCTAAAGCGTCCCCGCAATGTCGGGTAATTGGCGCTGGGGCGCGACGGCTCGGACACGGTCACCGTCAGATCATCGACTCGTACCAGCCGAAGCGAGGAGTCGTGCGCGGCCGTGAGGTCCACCGGAACCTGGTCGTTTTCGCCACCCCGGGAGTGGAACCCGTTGGTCCACAGCGGAGCGTCGGGATCGGCCAGTTGCGTCAAATTGTCCCAGCCCAGTCGACCGACCTTGCGCCATTGGCGAGACGGGTTCAGAAGCCAATTTTCCTGTTGGTAGGCTTTGGGTTTGGGGCTGAGGAGGGGGACTTCGATCAGGTCCAGAATCTCCGGGTCTGTGCCATCGGCGTAAAACCGTTCGCTTTCAGAGACTGCCTCGTTCTCACGGTTGCTGACCGGGCGGATCCATTGGCCCGATTTGGCGTCGCCCGATATTTCCTTGCCGGCGATGCATCGTCCGGCATTCTTGCGGGAATTGGCGAGGCAGACGATGCGCTTGACTGTCAGCGTGGTCACGGAGGTTTCCGCCTCAGTCCAGCAACTGTCCTGCAGCGTGCAGATAGGCGATGGCTGCGTTGGTGTTGAGGTGGTCGGGCGTCGCGGAGGCGGCCCTCGGCGTCGATGCTGACGGCGGCACACTGGGGCAGCAGGGGCGACAACAGTTTTTCGATGTTGGTGGAGGTAGTCAAGCGGCGGAGGGGGCGTCCGTCACCGCTTTGCGTTCCAGGCGGCGGCGATAGATTGCTTCCATATTGAGCCAGACCTCAGCCTCAAGATTGAATGCGCGCCCAAATAGGGCGGCCAAATCTGCATCAATCGGAGCGCTGCCGTCGATAATGCCCTCGATAAGTTCCACCGGCAGCGAGTGTCGCCTGGCGAACTCGGCAGGGGTCAAACCCTTGGCTTCTATGTGATCCTGAAGCACGTATCCCGGAGGGGTGGCGTAATCAGGCCGGTATGGATAAATTCTCTCCGCCACTTTCGCGCCTCCTGTTAGTGATAGTCTAACACCTCGGTGATGACGATGGCGGTTACCGAATCGGCATCAACACCGCCATCGGGACGTCTGGGAATTGGGGCGTGGTCAGGCACAAACACCAAGCGGTATGGATGGCCGATATCAACGGCGTATTGCTCATCGCGGTTCTGGGTGAGTTGGTGTCGCCGTTCTGGAGGAGCGGTTGAAACTTGCGATAGGGATTCAGCCGCTTCAAGAACGAGTAGTCGGTTCATAATCGCTCTTACCCTGCGAGGGCCGTATTCCCTGGTAAGGTTCCTTTCGGAATTGAAAATCCTCTCGAGTCTGCTCGTGCTGAAACGTATTTCCATAATCGCCGCCAGCACTGACAAACGCTATTGCGCTACTGGCTGATCTATCCAAACAACTGCGACGCCGCCCCCAAATACTCCGCCGCCGCCCCAACATCCAGCCGGTCGTCGGCGTCGCGGAGGCGGCCCTCGGCGTCGATGCTGACGGCGGACCACTGGGGCAGCAATGGGGATAGCAGTTCGGCAAGGTTGCCGGCGTGGAGACCGCCGGCGACCACCAGGCCCAGTTCCGGCGCGGCGGAGCGGATGGCCTCGAGGTAGTCGGCGGAGCGGACCGCATCCAGCGGGAGGCCCAGGCCCTCTGAAGCGTCGACCAGCACGTCGGTGACCAGGCCGGAATAAGCGGCGCAGCGTCGGGCCAACTCGTCCGGCCGGTGATTGACCGATTCCATCGCCTCGCGTCCTGCTTGGAAGACTATGCGAGACGGGCCGCACCGTTCGCGGTAAGCTACCAGAGCTTTGGGTTCAGGCCAGGGAGCGCCGCGGGTGGCGTTGATCTGGACGCCGTGGCAGTTGGGTCCCCCAACCTCGGTGGCGCGGGTCAGCGCGTCCGCCACATCCGCGCCGGGTTGCGGGCGATAGTGGACGAGGTTGAGGCAGCGGGGGTCGTCGGAAAAGATACCCGCGATGGCATCAGGCGCAGGACAGCGGTTGGGGGCGTCGCTGGCATCGCCGGACAGCAGGGCGTTGCTCAGGAGCACGCCGCACATGAGCCGGCGGTTCGGTTCTGCTAGAAGCGCCGCCAGCACCGAGTCGACTTCACTCCGGGAACAAAACCCGGTGATGCCGATGTAGGGCCCTGTCATCGAGATTGCCACGCTGCGCTCGCAATGACGCTATGCGGTTAGGCCCAACCGCTCGGCGGCCATCTGGCGCAGCAGGTACTTCTGGACCTTGCCGCTGGAGGTCATCGGGTAGTCATCCATGACGACCAGGTGGTGCGGTATCTTGAAGCTGGCCATCTTGCCGCGACAAAAGCCGTCCAGATCCGCGTCGGTGATGGCTTGGCCCGGTTCGACGACCACGCAGGCGCAGGCGACCTCGGTGAGGCGCTCGTCCGGCACGCCGATCACCTGCACCTTGTTGACCGCCGGGTGTTCCAGCAGGAAAGCCTCGACCTCGGTGGGATCGACGTTCTCCCCGCCGACTTTGAGCATGTCCTTGTAGCGGCCCATGAAACGGATGCTGCCGTCGTCGCGCATGGTCGCCACGTCGCCGGTGTGGAACCAGCCGTCGTCGTCGATGGCCTCGGCCGTGGCGTCGGGACGCTTGTAGTAGCCCTGCATGACGGCGTAGCCGCGGACCAGCAACTCGCCGACGGTCGACGCGGGCAGGGTTTCCCCGGTTTCGGGGTCGATGACCTTAAACTCGTAACCGGGGAGCGGGTGGCCGCTCTCAATGCAACGGTCGTCCTCGGGGGCGTCCAGGAAGGTTCGGGTGGCTCCGACCCCGACCTCGGTCATGCCCCAGGCTGAGAGTGAGGGGCAGAGCTTCTGCTGGGTGAGGCGCGCCGTCGGTTCGCTGGAGGCCATGCCGACGGCGAGCAGGATAGTGCGCAGGCTGCT
The DNA here is from genome assembly GCA_022827095.1 of Dehalococcoidia bacterium. Classification (GTDB taxonomy): domain Bacteria; phylum Chloroflexota; class Dehalococcoidia; order Lucifugimonadales; family UBA3495; genus Bin87. The sequence continues at coordinate 131,283 of JAJDTP010000021.1, read as the reverse complement.
CCGGTCAATGCGGTCGACGTCGGGATGGTGGGTCAGGTCGAAGAAGTGGGTGTCGAACCCGTTCATCACGGTGGCCTGCTCCGATTCCAGGAGACCGAGCACCTCGCCGGCATCGAACATGGTGGTCAGCACGATGCGGGCGCCGGTGACCCATGACATCAGCGGGCCCTCATACAGGCCGAAACAGTGGAACAGCGGCAGGTACATGAGGATGACGTCGCGGGAGGACATCGCCATGCGGTTAGCGGCGTCGGTTATGGTGCGGATGGGGTTGTGGCAGTGCATCACGCCCTTGGGGAAACCTGTGGTTCCGGACGTGTACATGAGCAGGAAGGTGTCGTCGGGGCTGACGGCGGCCTCGCGGTGGGCCAGCTCGGAGGCAGGCACCTCGTCGGCGCCGGCGAGCATGGCGTCCCAGTCGATTGTTCCGGCCGGGCGGTCTTCGCCGAGGACGATGACGTTGCGGAGGGCGGGAAAGGCGGACGGGCGCAGATCACTCGCGTCGCCCGTGTCGATCTCGGGAGCAACCTCGCGCAGCATGTCCAGAAAGTCCACCGGACCGGAACGGTCCATCAGGATCAGGGCGGTTGAGTCGGAGTGGTTGACCAGGTACTCCGTGTCGGTGGTTCGAAAACGCGTGTTGATGGGTACCAGGACGGCGCCGATCTTGGCCACGGCGCCGAACAGGAAAAGCCATTCTGCGCGGTTGGGCATCCACAGCGACACCTTGTCGCCGGGCTGGACGCCGAGGTTGATCAGCGCCCGGGCCACCCGGTCCACCTCGTCGCGAAACTGACCGAACGACCATCGTCGTCCCTGGTACATCGGGGCCTCTCGGGGGCCGAAACGTTCGGTGGCCTGGTTGAGCAGGTCTCCGATTGTTTGCTTGGGAAACCAGTCGGGCATGGGCACGCGACCCTCCAGTGAATCAGTTGGTCGGGTGGAGTCGGGGGAACAGGGCCGTTACAGGATTGGAAGAGAGTGAGCAGCGCTAACCGAAGATTTCTCCCAGGTCAATGTCCAGGCCCGGCAGCAACGGAGTGGAGAGGGTGTCGCCGGGTCCATAAACGCCCACCGAGACGAGCCGGCCGTTTTCCAAGCGGAGAGCCTCAACAGTCTGGGTTCTGGGATATGCCCGCCAGTATTCGAGCACTCCGAAGAGAGCATATAGCTCCTGCTTGACGCCGCGGTCGCGCTCCTCAGATGATGGGGAGGCAATCTCGATGACCAGATCAGGCGCGCCCTGGATGTTGGTTTCGCCGATGATGTGAGATCGTTCGTTTGAAATGAACAAGATATCGGGCTGCAGCACGTTGGCATCAGAAAAATGCACGTCCATTGGCGCAGCGAGAAGCTCCCCTAAATCGCGCTCCTCGATGAACGGTCCCATCCGATTGGTAAAACGCATTCCGATCCTCTGGTGCAGAGGAATTGGCGTGGGCGCCAAGATCAGTTCTCCGTCGATCAATTCGTAGCGGACATCGTCGGGCGTCAGCCGGTAGTCCGCATAGGTGTATGGACCCCTGCGGGTTCGCGTTACCATCATCCTACCTCCTTGCCGTTCGGTGACATACCGTCAAGTCAGTTATGTGTTGCCGTCCAGAGCCTTCAACTCGGGCATCACCTCGGCGGCGAAGAGGCGCATGCTGGCTTCGGCGTAGGCGTAGGGCATTGCTGCGTAGCTGAAGGCGCCCACGTAGGTGTCGTGGCCGGTGCGGTCGCGGATCTGCAGGATCTTTTCGTAGCACTGCTCGGGGGTGCCCCAGACCTGCAGGTTGACGAAGAAATCCACGACCTCATCGTCGCCGTAATCGAACATCTTCTCGGCAACCTTGCCGTAGTATTCGTAGCCCTTGATGTCCTTATGGTGGTCGGCCTTGAACTGGTAATGGTCCATCACCGTGTGCCAGTAGCCGCCGATGTAACGACGGGCCATGTCACGGGCGTAATCGGCGTCTTCATGGCAGAAGGTCCAGCAGGCGACCACCGGAGCCGGTGGCCCGGCGGAGCTGGTTCCGTGGCTTTCATGCCAGGCGTTGCGGTAGTTGGTCAGGTCGCTTTCCACCTCATCCCACGGCTTTTGCGGGATGACCAGCATGCCCACACCCAGTTGGGCCATGATGCGGCTGCTCTCAGGGGAGATGGCGGCGGCGTAGGTGCGATCCTTGAAGCTGCGGAAGGGATTGGGGCGGATCTCGCGGCGTGGCTGCTTGATGTACTCGCCGTCGAATTCGCAGAACCCGCTTTCCAGGCCGGCCAGGAGGCACTCGGCGGACTCGATAAATCGGGTACGTGACTCGTTCATGTCGACACGGAACCCGTCGTATTCGACCTTGGCCAAGCCGCGACCCACGCCCAGGATGAACCGCCCGTCGCTGAGGTTGTCCAGCATGGACACCTGCTCGGCTACGCGCATCGGGTCGTGCCAGGGCAGGACGCAGACCATGCTGCCGAGTTGCATGTCGGTGGTGCGGCCGGCCATGTAGGTGAGGAACTGGAGCACGTCGGGGCACATGGTGTAGTCGGTGAAGTGATGTTCCACGCCCCAGATTGACTGAAAGCCCAGCGGCTCGGCCAGGTCGGCCAGCCGGAGTTCCTCCCGATATACGTTGTAATCGGTGGCAGACTTGCCCGGGTTCTGGAAGATGGTGGCGGCGCCTACGTGCATGATGGCCTCTTTTAACTGTTCCCGCGGTCGCTGTCCCCATTAGGGTCCGCCAGAATTTCGCTGGGATCCAGGCCCAGCTCTTCCAATCGGGTGACTATTTCAGCGCGTTCCCGGGCGCGGCCCTCTTTGCGACCCTCTTCGAGCAAGCGTTGTTTCTGTGGTTCCAAGAGGTGTCGATTCAAAAATTCTGCGATTACCATGATGCCCCCTACGACTTCCTAAACCGCTTCGAAAAGCGGTCTGGATATTCCATACGTGGCGCCGAATACAGTTAGCCCGATGACAAATTTGTCCAGCTTGTCGGGATCGTTCACTGCGTTGATGCCGTACCAAAACAGGGCTCCGAAAATCCCAAGGAAGGCCCCAAGCTTGAGCGCCTTGATTATAAGGCGTTTCACAGCATCGGCCGAACCTTGTCGGGGGAGCAGGCGTGCATAACAGCCTGGGTGGAGGCGATCTCGGGACGGGCGGCGATGACGCGGACCAAGGCTACGTCCAGGCCCTCGGCCAGCTTGGCGAAAGCGGCGGCGGCCCCGTCGGGCTTGCCGTAGTAGCCGACGGCCAGCAGAGCGTCCGACGGGTAGGCGTCAGCGACCTCGTCCATATCGCCGCCACGGGAGCGGATGGCATCGGCGCCGGCAAGCTCTTCGGTGTAGCCCATGCGCTCGAAGTGGGCGCGGTAGCCGAACTGGCGCTCACGTTCGGTGGGAACGGCGGCGCCCAGCGGGTAGCCCAGGCAGTTCTTGGCGAAGGCGCGGCGGGCCACGTCCTCGTCGTCGTCAACGCAGATGCGGATATATTCGACGACCTTGACCTCCGAAGGGTCGCGGCCGACGCGCTCCGCGCCCTCGGCGATGCGCTCGCGGCTCCATGCGATCTGGGCGGGGGTGCACCAGTTCAGACACACGCCGTCGGCGATCTCGCCGGCCAACCGGAGCATTTCAGGGCCGAGAGTTCCCAGATACACCGGCGTGTCGGGCGCGGGCCGGATGGCGAGACGGATGTTGTTGTAGTTAATGTGCTCGCCCTGGTAGGAGACGCGTTCGCCGCGAACCAGGCCGCGGATCGTGGTCAGGTAGTCGCGCATGAGGTTCAGAGCGGAAACGCGGGGGAAACCCAGGTCGCGGCGGTTGGCAGGCCGGTACGCGCTGCCCGCGCCAACGCCCATGATGAACTTGCCGCCGGTCTGCTGGCTCATGGTGCCGCCGGACATGGCGAAACCGATCGGCGTGCGGTACATCACTGGAGACACTCCAATGCCGGTGGTCAGACCGCCTTCGACCACGTCGCAGCTGGCCTGCCAGCGCCGGGCGCAAACCTGAAAGGAATCGGTGCCGATGTTCTCGGGCGTCCAGATGCTTTCGTAACCCAACTCCGCGGCCTCGCGGGCCAGGTTGGCCTGGTCGTCCCAATTCATGCCCAAAGTGTGGTCCAGTCCGACGCCGATTTCCATGCCGTGTCCTCCGGTGATGCTGCGTGTCAATTGCGAAATTTTACCACGCGAACTCCGTGGCTCGGGTCCTGCTATGTCACGTGAGTGGCGGTCTGAGGACGCCACAAAATCTCAGTGCGCGAGCCCGGTGCTATAATCGGCGCCGGTTTGCGAGGGAGGGTCCAGAGACTTGGCCACATTCCTGGGCGCCCGCGCGAGCGAGACCTTCGGCTCGTTCCGGCGGCGCGACTTTTCGTTGGTGTGGGTATCCGCCAACATCGCGATGGCCGGCCGGCAGATGGAGATCATCGCGGTGCTCTGGCTGGTGCTGGAGTTGACGGGCGATGCGCTGCTGGTCGGACTGGCCGGCGGGTCGGCTCTCGGTCTGGCGTTCCTATCCGTTTTCGCCGGCGCGGTGGTGGACCGGATGCCGCGCCGACTGCTCATGGCGGCGGGTCACTTCATCGCGGCGGCATTGGCGTTCCTGCTGATGGCCCTGCTGCTGGCGGATGCGCTCAAGGTCTGGATGATCTTCATGATCATTCTCGGAGGCGGCGCGTTTCGGACCATCGAGCTGCCGGTGACCAACGCCCTGCTGATCGACACGGTACCGCGAGAGCGGCTCACCAACGCGGTGGCGATGCTGGGTTTGGGACAGAACCTGACGCAGTTCGTGGGGCCGATCGTCGGCGGTTTCCTCTATACGCCGCTCACACCGGCCGGCCTGTTCGGATTCATCGGAGCGCTGTATGTAGTCGGAGCGTTGCTGGCCCTGATGGTTCGGACGCGCAACGCAACCGCGGGCCACACGACGCCAAAGCAGATCATCATCGGAGTCGGCGAAGGCTTGCGTCACGTCTGGCAGCGCAAGGAACTGTTCATGGCGCTGCTGATCGCCGCCATGTACAACGTGACCGGCTTTCCCTTTACCACTGCCCTGATGCCGATCTTCGCCAAAGACACGCTGCAAGGAGGGCCGGAGGTACTCGGACTGCTGAACGGGGCGATGGGCGCGGGCGCAGTGATCGGCGCGCTGGTGGTGGCCGGCATCGGCAACCTGCGGAGGCAGGGGTGGTGGCTGGTGTGGGCGGTGAACGGCGGCTGGCACGGATCGATGATCCTGTTCGCTGCCGCCGTGCTGACGCTGCCGGGGCTGTTGCCCTTTGGGGCCGTGCTGGCGGCGGCCCTGGCGATCAAGGTGCTCACCGGCATCGGCCGATCCGTGTCACTGGTGCTGGTGATGACGGTGTTGATGGGCAACTCCGACCCGGAGTTTCGCGGACGCATGGGCGGAATGCGTGTGCTGGCCATCCAGGCCCACTTCCCGGCCAGCGCGCTCAACGGGTGGATGGTGACGCAAATCGGAGCGCCGTTGACGGCGTTGTACCTGGGAATCGCCGGCTCGGTGGCGGTGTTCCTATGCCTGCTGTCGCGGCGGCTGCGGGAGGCGTGAGGTTTTACAGGGATGGACAGGATGAACGGGATGTGGAGAAGTTGGATGCGCAGGGTATGTCCGTAGCGCGCATTAGCGGATTGCCCACAAGCGCCGGAATTCGTCTCCTGTCAGCGGACAACTTACCAAGTCGTCGAGTTCAGAGTTGGTAAGTTTCAGCCGTTTAGCGGTATCTGCAAGGATGTATTGAGGCAATTGGCCACGGCTGGAATGCGAAAACTTTGCTACGCGATATTCCCGCTCGTTGATTTCCAACCACCAGAAAACGTGGTGCCGACGCCTATCCTCAACCGCTCCCAGCTTCCGCCGCAAGGCGCGTTCCAGTTCCCTGGCGTCCATATTCACCCTTGCCGATGACAGCGACGGCGAAGGATCTTACGCAGCCTCGCCAAGTCGGCGACGGCAGGGGCGCCAAGTCTCTCCTCCCGTTCCTCCAAAGATTCCCGATACTCAGACAGCGAGGTCAACAGGTCCCACACCGCTTCCTCGAGCGATGCCCCCGCTCCGTACTCCTCAACGGTCAGCTGGTGAGCGATGGCCAGCACCTCTTGCTCGGAAGTCTGAATTTCTACCGCAAGGTCGCCGGCCAACTCCCAATCACAGTCCCACGAGCAATCGGACGGAATGACGAGTAGCTCCTTGTCGGAAGAGGAGCCTTTCGGCAGGTCAGAATAAATGCTGGACAGCTCAGCCATGGGACCTCCATGGGCTCGGGAACGTGGCGCATGTTTGGGAGAGGGGTCGCCAGTGTCGATTATCTTACCACTAGCACTGGTGACCGTTGCCGGAACTCCATCGTTGTCCGGTGCATCAGAGTTCTTGCAATGTGCCGTCGGCTTTGGCTTGGGCGGTCTAGGCAGCCAGGAAATCCAGATTGCCATCAGTGGAATCTTGCTCGGTTTCCGCGTCCCGGCGTTCCCAATCCAGCTCATGAAACCAGAGGCTCAATTGAGCATAGTCGGCCTTTGAGAGTTCCAAAATGGCCTGCTGAATTTCGGCTACGGCTTTCATGTTGGGTTCTCCTAGGTTAACGGGTCGGGCACTAGACGGCTTTGGCGGTTTCGCCGGCTCCAATGCGCTTTCGAACACGATTGAGGTTAACCCGTGGACAAGTCCCTTTGGCAAGGGCTTATCGTGTTGGGGCCTGAACGACATTTCATACCTCCGTTTGGGCTTTTTGGTCAAAAGCCTCATCCCACTTGCGGTTTAGGATCTCGATGGTGGCTTCTATGACTTGCAGAAACTTTTCCCTATCATCGCCAGCGAAGCAGGAAGCGGGCAGAGAAGATTTAATAGCTCGCCCTCGCCCGAATTCCCCGGTTGGCGTGCTGAGTTGGTCAAAAGCAATTTCTTCGGCTTCGAATTCGCGCCTGTGAGCGATGTACCGGTTCCGTTTTTCTCGGAAGTATTCGACGCGTTGACGCAGTTGACCAGTGAAATCTTCTACTAGCAGCGGTGAGGCATCCCGTTCACTGAGGAACAGGGAAGCGAACGTGACGAGGCTCATGCACGCGAACGCGTCGGCTATCTCTCTTCCGAGCCCACTGCCATAGCTATCCAAAACTTGTTGAAGATGCTCTGGAACAGGCACCTCATATCGAAATGTAGAATTGACCGTGCTGAAAAATGCAGACAGCAAGATGTAATCCCTCGCCCGGTGCATCAATACTACTGCGTCTCCAAAGATCGTGCTCTTGTCCATGGTGATATTTCCCCCGTCCGTAGTTGGTATCCGGTACCCTGTCCCCCTTGAAGATCACACGGTGATTGGGATGTACTTACGCGGCCATGCCCATTTCGCGGAGGCGGGCTACCAGGTATTCCTGGGGGCGATCGCCCTTGACGCGGTTGCAGTGGGCGCAGAGGAGTTGGAGGTTTTCGAGGTGGTCGCCGCCGCCGTGGGAGCGGGGGATGACGTGGTCGACCTCCAGGATGCGGAAGGGGAACTCGCTGCGGCAGCCGTTGCAGCGGCCTTCCTGCTGGCCGAAGAGGACGTGCTTGTTCTGTCGGTAGGGGATGGGCGCGTCGATGTCGGTGCGGCGGGGGATGTCGGTGCGAGCGGTGACCAGTCGGTTGTGGAACAGCTCGCCCATGGTCTGCTGGAGGCGCATGTTGACCAGTTCGACGGCTTTGGGAGAGATGTCGATGCCAATCCAGCGGCGGCCCAGGTTCTCGGCGGCGACGCAGGCGGTGGCGCAGCCGCAGAAGGGGTCCAGCGCCACGTCGTCCTCGTTGGACGACGCACGGATGATGCGCTCCAGCAGGGCGAGGGGTTTCTGCGTGGGGTAGCCGATGCGTTCACGAGCATGGGCGCCCACCGGGGCGATGTCGGCAATGATGTCCTCAACCGCTGTGCCTTTCGCCGCGTCAAGATACCGTTTAAGGCGGGGCATTCCGTTCCCATCATTGGGCCAGTGGACCAAACCCACGCTGTCCAATGCGTCGAGACGATCATGGACGCCGGGGTAATTGTCAGGCCAAGCGGGGATCAGTTCATGTTCAATGATGTAGTAGTGCATCGCCCCCTGGGTTGGCGTGGCCCAGTGGCGACCGACATTGCTGGGATCCACGCCGCGCCAAGGTTCGCCTGATTCTCCATCTCGCAAGCCGCTGGCCGTCAACTGGTCCGATTGCCAGCGTCCTCGTTCGTCCTCATTGCGATAGGCGCGGTTAATGTGTTCTTCCGAGAGAGGAAGCCATTGCGGGTTCCAAGTGAACGTGTCTGTCTTGCGATAGAACAGGATTGTGTCGTGCACTCGGCCAAAACCATGGGCGCCCGACCTGCCGGATGTTCGCTTCCACACTATCTCGTTGTGGAAATTGACCTGACCGTAAATGCTGTCCATCAGCAGCTTGAGATAGTGGCTGGCGGTGGGGTCGCAGTGCAGGTAGATGGAGCCGGTGTCCTTGAGGACTCGGCGCATTTCCAGCAGGCGCACGGCCATCATGCAGAGGTAGGACTGCATCCCCTTGCCGTGGGTGAGGCCGGCGGTTTGGAGAACCTGGTACATGGCCGGCTGCTCGTCGGCGATGAGGCCCATCCAGGCCACGTCCAGATCGGAGAGGGTCCAGGTGTCCTTGAAGGCGGCGCCGGCGGCCGCGCTGCCCACCGGGGCGGCGTAGTTGCGGTTGGAGTTGAAGGGCGGGTCCAGGTAGATCAGGTCAACCGACGCGGAGTTGAGGCCGCGCAGGATATCGAGGTTGTCCCCGGTCCAGATGGTGCGGTCGGCGAAGTTGGGAGCGGTGGCGGTGGTTATGGAACGGATTTTATCACCGCGTCCGGCGTTGACCCGCCCGGTGGCGGTCTCTACAATCGCCCCAACTGGTAGGTGATACGGAGACATTGACCGCATCGGAGGGACCACCATGACCACACCGACGATTCCCACGGAGGAACAAATACTGGGCTGGTTTGATTCGCTGAGCAACTGGGGGCGCTGGGGCGATGACGACGAACTGGGCACGCTGAACCTGATCACGGATGCCAAGCGGAAGGAGGCGGCCGGACTGGTGCGGGAGGGCATCAGCGTCACGTGCTCGCGCCTGCTGGTGCCGGAGATGGCGCCGGACGTAACCAGCATCCCGCCCCTGCACTACATGGTGTCCACCGGCGAGTCGGCGCCATCGGAGGGGGGCGGCGGCGCCAGCGACTTCCTGGGCGTGTCGTTCCACGGGCTCACGGTCACGCACCTGGACAGCCTGTGCCACCAGTTCTGGAACGGCAAGATGTACAACGGCAAGGACGCGGGCCTGATCAACAACGCCAACAAGGCGGGAGCAGGGGCCGTTGATGCCGTAAAGAACGGGGTCGTGACGCGTGGAGTGCTGCTGGATATCGCCGGCGTGAAGGGCAGGGATTGGCTTGACGCCAACGAGCCGGTGTTCACCGCCGACCTGGAGGCCGCCGAGGAGGCGCAGGGGGTTCGGGTAACCGAAGGGGACGCGCTGTGCATACGGCTGGGCTGGTACAAGCGTCGCCAGGAGGTGGGCCCACCGACGGCGGCGGAAGGACGTCCGGGTCTGCACGCGGAGACGTTGCCCTGGCTGCGCGAGCGCGGCGTGTCCATCGCAGCGTGCGACGCATCCTGGGACGTTGCGCCCGGTGAGTATCCGTATATCGGGCTGCCGATCCACAAGGTTGGCATCGTCGGAATGGGTCTGTGGCTGATCGACGCGGCGAATTTCGACGAAGTCGCGCCGGTGTGCCGGCGGCTCAACCGCTGGGACTTTATGTTCACCGTCGCGCCGCTGCGCTGGCACAACGCCACCGGGTCGCCGGTGAACCCGCTGGCAACTTTCTAGGCGATGTCGACGCCGGCGCTCAGCGAAACCGACCGGGCGCACAACCGGCGCGTCTGGTCGGAATGGCTGCGCGGCCCGGACTGCTTCCGAGTGCCGAAGCCACAGGGCGGCGTTCACGAATGCCAGGATGCCTGGGAGGTGGGGCATATGCTGGCGACGGACCATTGGCCGCTCAGCGACTTGGTGGCGCAGGCTGCCGAATACGAAGCTGACATTGAGCCGGCGGTGATGATGGCGTGCTATGGACTGCGGGACGGAGCGGGATCCTTCGATCGCGATGATCTGGCCGAGCGCATCCGCGGCCGGATACTGGTCGCCGCGCAGGCGGCCAAGAGCGCTTCGCGCAATCCGGAAAGAATGGCCGCGCTCCTCGCCCACAACACCATTGCGGACCTGCCCGAAGAACCGGAATGGCATCTGTTTGCATTGGCGAATTGCCTGGACGACATGTGGCGGGACGATCCTTCTCCCATGGCGGGAACCGTTTTCAGCCCGCCGGACATCGCGCGCCTGATCGCCGATATTCTGGACGCCGCGCCGCCGTCCCTGCTGGCGCCGGAGGATTAGGTAGCTGCGTTGGGTCAATCTGATAAGATTGATGTACGGTCCGCGGTTGGGTCTGGCCTCAGCTGCGCCGCGTTAGAGTAGCGACTATGAAAGTGAACGCCGGAAATGTCACGGCTGCCGTGGCCGTGGTGATGATGCTAATCGCTGCGGCCACTGGCATTTACCAGTTGGGCAAACTGTCCAACCAGGTAGAGAATTTGTCCGTGCAGATAGAAGAGTTGCGCGAAGAAATGCACCGAGGCAATCAGCAGCTCCTGTACTCTTTGGCCAACCACACCCACGACGCCGATGGAAATGCCGTGTTTACCATACCGCCCGGAATGGAACCCACCGGGGCCAATCCCAACCAACCGTTGCCGGCGCAATGATCCCTGACTCCGAATACGGCCCCGGTCTCCTCGCTCCTTACCGCGTCCTCGACCTTACCGACGGGCGCGGGTTGCTTTGTGGCAAGATGCTGGCCGACCTGGGCGCTGATGTCGTCCAGGTGGAACCGCCGGGTGGCAGCCCCGCCCGCAGGATTGGTCCGTTCTACAAGGATGAACCGGGGGCGGAACGCAGCCTTTTCTGGTGGGCGTATTGCGCCAACAAGCGGGGCGTCACGCTGGATTTCAGCAAGACGGACGGCGCGGCGCTGTTCCGGCGGCTGGTGGGCCAGGCCGACTTTCTAATCGAGTCGGCAGATCCGGGGCACATGGCGTCTTTGGGGTTTGGTTACTCGGATTTGAGCGAGCTAAACCCGCGACTGGTGATGGTGTCCATTACGGCCTTCGGACAGGACGGGCCGTACGCGGACTACGCGGCGTCCGACATCGTCGGTATGGCGCTGGGCGGGTTCATGCACCTGACCGGGGACGGGGACCGGCCGCCGTTGCGGGTCAGCATGCCCCAGTTCTACCAGCACGGGAGCGCGGCCGGAGCGGCGGGAGCGATGATCGCCCACACGCACCGACAACTCACGGGTGAGGGTCAGCACGTGGACGTGTCCTGTCAGCAGGCGGTGGCGCGGACGCTGGCCCACGCGCCGCAGTACTGGGACCTGGAGCAGACTATATTGCGCCGCATGGGGGCTTACCGGGAATCTGCAGGAGGCACGTTCACGCGGATCAACTGGCCGTGCAAGGACGGTTACGTGAACTTCCAGCCGGGCGGCGGGACTGCCGGCGCGGCCCGCAGCGTGCGCTCCATGCTGGCCTGGATGGCCGAAGAAGGAATGGGCAGCCCCGAGTTGGAGGCGGTCAACTGGGAGGAGCTGGGCTACGGGACGGCTCGCGCCGAGATCATGGAGCAGACGGTGGCCGCGGTGGCGCCATTCTTCATGACCCACACACGCAACGAGCTGGCGGAGGGCGCGCTGGAACGGCGCATCCTGCTGTTCCCGGTGGCGACGCCCAGTGACATCCTGGCGCACCGACAGTTGGCGGCGCGGGACTACTACGACCGGGTCGAGCACGAGGACATCGGTGAGACCGTGACGTATCCGGGCCATTTCGTGAAGGACCTTCAGGATCCGTCGCGGGTGGGGATACGCCAACGAGCGCCTCGAATAGGTGAGCACAACCGAGAGGTTCTTGGCGGGGAATTAGGTCTGAATGGACGGGACTTGGCGCGGCTCACCGAACTTGGGGTTATCTAACGTTTTACCGGGATGCACAGGATACATAGGATGGACAGGATAGACATTCCCGTCCTGTATATCCCGGTAAAGAATGTAGTTGCGGAGTTGAGTCAATGGCCGGTTTGCCGCTGGAAGGGTTGAAGGTCCTGGATTTCTGCTGGGTGGCGGTGGGACCAATGACCACCAAGTACCTTTCGGAGTATGGCGCGACGGTGTTGCGGGTGGAGTCGGCCAAGCGGCCGGAGACGCTGCGGCGTGCCGGGCCCTTCGCCGGCGGTGAGTCAGGGGTCAACCGTTCCGGTTATTTCGCCAACTACAACGCCAACAAGTACGGCCTGTCCATCGACATGAGCCACCCGCAAGCGCCGGAACTCATCCTGCGCATCGCCGAATGGGCCGACGTCGTTACCGAGAATTTCACGCCCGGCACGCTGGAGCGTTGGGGGCTGGGCTACGACGAACTGAGCCGGGTGAACCCGCGCATCGTGTTGTTCAGCGCGTCGATGCTGGGGCGCGGCGGCCCGATGCAAACGCAGCCCGGGTTCGGCGCGGTGCTGTCGTCGCTGGCCGGTTACACCAACATAATCGGCTGGCCGGACCGCGGGCCGGTTAATCCATATGGCGCCTACACCGATTTCGTGTGCCCCAAATTCGCGGTGTCGGCGATACTGGCCGCAGTGGACCGGCAGCGGGCCACCGGCCGGGGGACGCATCTGGATATGTCCCAACTGGAGACCAGCCTTCACTTCGGCGGGCCGATGCTGCTGGACGCCGGAGTTAACGGCCGCGAACCGGAGTTGGTTGGGAACCGGCATCCGTCGGCATCTCCCCACGGCGCTTACCCGTGCGTGCCCGATGGCAACGGCGAGGCCGACCGCTGGATTGCCATTGCCGCGTTTGATGATGCTCAATGGGAGGCGTTGCGCGACGAAATTGCGTCGGATGGGATAACCGATATCACGTCGGGCGAGTTTCGCACGTTCCGGGTACGCAAAGCACACGAGGACAAGCTGGACGGGATAATCGCGAATTGGACGATTAGCTACGACCGCCACGAGTTGATGCGTCGCCTGCAGGCGGTTGGAGTCCCTGCCGGCGTGGTCAACGATACGCGCGACCTGTTCGAGGATCCTCAGTTACGCCATCGTGAGCATTTCACCTGGCTGGACCACCCGGAGATGGGCCCGTACGCGACGGACTACACTGAGACGCAGCTTTCGCTGACGCCGGGAAGACTGGATCGCCCCGCGCCGCTGCTGGGGCAGGATACGGAGCACGCGCTGCGGGAGATCGTGGGACTCAGCGCGGAGGAGTACCGGGAACTACACGACGCCGGAGCGCTGGTGTGACGCTACGGAATGGTATTGCCTTTTGAATTCGCACTGGAAGGGTCACCAGTGTCGCAGCAAACACGCCGCCGCGCGCGATTACGACAGTGGAGCAGTGACGTACGGAGCACGGCCGAACGCCGTTGGGACGGCTCGCCGCCCGTCGCTGGCCCGGTAATGATCAGCGTTGTTTATGTTTTTGACACTACACCCTTAGACGTTGATAATATTCCTAAGCCCATTCTGGACGCTCTGAAAGGACTGGTTTATTGTGACGACAGCCAGGTGACTGACCTGCTTTGTCGTGTGCGGAACTGGAACGGTTCTCTGCGCGCCACAAGGCCGTCGCCGACTTTTGACAAATTTCTTCGTATCTACAACCAGTTTACTTACGTTCGTATAGTTGACGCTCCAACCTTGGGAGACCCGTTATGAATGGCGAATTGGCTGTCATCGAAAAGCAGCATGCGGATTTCATAGCGGCTGAGTATCTTGCCAAGGGTTGTCAGGTTTTACGCCAGGTGCCGCTTGATTTCCTGCCCGGTTTTTGTGCCGATATGGTGGTCAAAGACGGCTACGAAATCAAGGTTGTGGAGGTGAAAACGCGGCCGTCGCTGGCGGCCAACCCGGGCCTCCAGGAATTCGAGCGCATCATCAATTCCCGACCCGGTTGGAGATTCGTTCTCCAGCTAGTAGGTGAACCGGAAAGGCTGGACGCGGTGGAAAAAGCCCCGTCCCTTGATGAGGTAGGCATCCTGGACAGGTTGTCCCAAGCCGAAACGGCTCTTGACGCCGGGCTAAACGAGGCGGCTTTTCTGCTAGCTTGGACCGCCGCCGAAGCTACCGTCAGAATGATGGTGAAAGCAGAGGGTATTGCCGTCGAACGAGCCACCAATCCGGCCTATACCCTCGGCATGGCTGTTGCCCATGGTGCCATCGACCGGAGTGATTACCGCCACCTATTCAAAATAATGGAATACCGGAACGCGATCGCCCACGGCTTTGACGTAAGAGATTTCACTGGCGAGTTAGTTGCCGAACTGACTGCAAAAGTTAGATCCTTGCTGCGCGAATATCATGAATGGATCGAGTGCGCCGGCGTCGTTGAATGTCCGACATAATCGCCCCGGCGCTCCTCGTCGTCCACATCGGCGCCGGGACGATTTCGTTAGCGACCGCCGCGCTCGCCCTGGTGACAGCCAAGGGCGGACGTTGGCACGTGCTGGCCGGGCGGGTGTACGCGATCGGGATGACCGTGGTGTTTCTGACGGCGGTGCCGCTGGCCTTTTGGGGCGGCAGCACGTTCCTTTTTCTGATCGCGTTGTTCAGCTTCTACCTGGTTTTCGCTGGTTGGCGGTTCGCGCGCAACCGGCACAGACGCCCGCATCCGGTGGACTGGCTCGCGGTCGCGGCCATCGGGATCACCGGTTTGACGATGTGGGGTTACGCGGTGGTGGTCGCGCTGGGCGGAAGTTCGCAATGGGTAACCCTGATGGTTTTTGGCGGTATCGCCATCGCGCTGGGTTTGGCCGACGCTCGGTTTCACCGCACCCAGCCTGGTGGAGCGCGGCGGGTTTCGCGGCACCTCACCAACATGATGGCCGGAACCATCGCGACCATCACGGCGGTGACCGTGGTTAACGTCAACATGGAGCCGGTGTGGGTGCCCTGGATACTGCCCACGGTGGTGATCACGCCGCTGATTGCGTGGTGGAACGTGCGCGTCCTGCGGCGTTCGCGTTCAAGTTGACATCCCAATCGCCCAGTGGCTAAATTGACGGACACCTAGCCGTTTGACACTCAGTTGCGAGGCGCTACCCATGCTCAAAGACCGAGTCCACGATGAATTGCTTTCGCCGGAGAACCTGCGGAACCCTTATCCCTACTACGCGATGTTGCGGGAAGAGGCGCCGGTGTACTGGAACGCCAAGTTCGACACCTGGGTGCTCACTTCCTACCAGGCGGTGGTGTGGGCGCTGCGGCATCCGGAGTATTTCTCGTCCGAGGTGTTTCTGCGGGACGAGAAACCGCCCAGCCCGCCGATTTCGGAAGAGGACTTTTCGAAGTACAAGTACAACCTGGACTACATGAACAACTGGTTCATCCGGCGCGACCGGCCTGATCACCTGCGGATGCGCCGCACCGTTCACCCGGTGTTCAACCCGAAGTACATCGACAACCGGTTCCGGGCGATGGTGCAGGGGATCATCCAGGACCTGCTGAAAGATTTCGATCCTGAAAGCGGGGACATGGACGTCCTCAAGGACTTCGCCAACGCCATGCCGGTACTGGTGATCGCCAACTGGCTGGGCATGCCCGCCGAGGACCGCGAGTTCATCAGGACGCTGTCGCGGCAGCTATTGTCGTTGGATCAGGAATCTCCAGACCGACACACCCGGGTGCACGAAGCCATCACCACGCTGAACGATTATGTGAACCCCCTGGTGGAGGCCCGCGTCGGCGAACCCTCTGACGACCTGCTGTCCGTGCTTGCCATCGGCGAGCGCGAGGGGGCGTTGAGCCGGGAGGAGGTGCTGGGCAACACCCTGCTGCTGCTGATCGCCGGTCACCAGACCACCATCAACCTCGTGGGCAACGGCACCATGGCGCTGATGAAGAACCCCGAGCAATGGAACATGCTCAAGGAGGACGACAGCCTGCTGGTTCGGGCTACGGAGGAGTTGTTACGGTACGACTCGCCGGTGAAGCGCGCGCCGCGCATCGCGCTGGAGGATATTGAGCTGGGTGGCCAGAAGATCCGGGAAGGCGAAAAGGTGATGGCGATTATCAACTCCGCCAATCGGGACCCGATGGCGTTCGAGAATCCCGAAGACCTGGACATCACCCGCTACCCGAACCCGCACGTGGCTTTCGGCGGCGGCATCCACCACTGCCTGGGGGCAAACCTGGCGCGTCTGGAGGGACAGGAGGCGTTCCGGGCGTTGACCCGGAAGTTCCCGCCTTTCAAGTTTGCCAGTGATCCCGACGAACTGGAATACCACAACCTGCTGAATATCCGCGGCGTGGTGAGCCTGCCGGCGGAGTGGTAACGGACGTTGCCGCCCAAAGGGCGATGCGAAAGGGGCGGGTATGCACTCGCCCCTTACTTCTGTCACCTATGGCGACGGGTTAAGGTTCGATCATTCCGTAGCCTACGTTCTTGACGGTGCGGAAGTAGGTTTCGGGTCCGTTCTCCAGCTTGTAGCGCAGGCGGCGGATGTGCACGTCGACCGTGCGCGTGCCGCCGATGTTTTCGACGCCCCAGACGTTGGCCAGCAACTGGTCACGGGTGAACACCTTGCCCACGTTGTCCATCAGGAACTGGAGAAGCTGAAACTCCAGCCAGGCCAGGTCCACCGGTCGGCCGTTGGCGGTAACCTGGTAGGTGGCGGGGTTGAGCGCTATGCCGCCGACGCGGATGGAACCGGACGCAACAGTCGCGGAGGCGTGCCGGTGGGCCAGGCGCAGGATCCGTTTGATGAGTTCCGCGGGGGAACAAGGCACGGCCACGAAGTCGTCGGAATCGCCGTACAGGTCGGGATGGTCCAATTCGTCGTCGGGTACGCAACGGAGCACCAGGGGACCATTGTCGTCGTCCGGTTGCGCAGGATGATCCGCGTCTGGGGACAACAGCAATACCGCCGGGGAGTTTGCACCGGAATCGGTTTCGATGTCGTAGGAGGTTTCCGGGCCGATCAACTCAATTGCGCCGGTGTCGGATGCGGCGGCCAATGCGCTCCGGATCATTTCCCAACCCTGTCCCAGCAGGAGAACGCGAGGAGCGACGTCGTTGGTGGGTTGGAAACCTGCGTACGTTGTCATCGCCGAACCTCATCAGCAGCTTGAGGATTGTTTGGCAGGTTGGTGCCGATGCCCTTATATTGCGCACAACGGGTTAACAGGCAATTACGAACTGATTACGCTTTTGTTACAGGGCGTCCAACATCCAATTTGCGGCGGCTCGACATCATTCAGCGCATGCCAAATGCAAGGTCAACTGCAGATTCTGGAGACCACAGGTGCGATTTCCTCCCCTGATTGAAGGGCGCTTCATCAAGCGACTGAACCGGTTTGCGGCCCTGGTGGACGTGGAGCGCCGGGAATACCTGGCGCATGTGCCCAATTCGGGCCGGATGGGCGAACTGCTGGTGCCGGGATTTCGCGTTCTGCTGTTGCCGGCTCCACCGGGGGCCAACCGGAAGACCAGCTTTGACCTGGTGTTGGTTGACACGGGGAGCGCGCTATCTTCCGCCGACGCGCGTTTACCGAACAAGCCGGTCGCGGAAGCGCTGAATCGCAAGCGCATGCCACAATTCGCATCCTACCCGGTAGCGCGCTCGGAACAGGTTTTCGGCGATAGCCGTCTCGATTTTCTGCTGGAGGGTCCTGGAGGCAAGTGTTATGTCGAGACAAAATCGGTGACGCTGGTGGAGGACGGCGTCGGCCTCTTTCCGGACGCGCCCACCATCAGGGGCGTGAAACACCTGAGGAGCCTGATGGCGGCGCGGGAAGAGGGTCATGAGGCCGCGGTGGTATTCGTGATCCAGCGGGCCGATGCCGAGGCATTTGCGCCTCATGACGTTGCGGACCCGCTGCTGGGGGCGACGCTACGAGAGGCGGTAGCCGCCGGCGTGGATGCCTGGGCCTACCGATGCCGGGTGAGCGAGCAGTGCATTGTCCTGGCTGATGAGGTTCCGGTGCGGATTTAGTTTTACACAGATATGCAGGATGGTCAGGATGTGAATAAAGGGGGTAATGCCGGACCGTTGTCAGAGATGTTCCAGCGCCTACTGGATACCTACGGACCGCAGGGATGGTGGCCGGCGGAGAGCCGGTTCGAGATGATTGCCGGGGCGATCCTCACGCAGGCGGCCGCCTGGCGCAACGTGGAACTTGCTCTGGATAACCTGCGCTCAGCCGGCATAAACACGTGGCCCGCCGTGGACGCGCTTCCTACGGGCACGTTGGCTGAACTGGTGCGACCGTCGGGGTATTACAACGCCAAGGCTCGGAAGCTGAAGGCCTTTGCCGCCCACGTTTGCGAAGGCTACGGTGGCGATCTGGATCGCATGTTCGCGTCGGATACGGAGACGCTCCGCCGCGAGCTGCTGGGCATTTACGGTATCGGGCCGGAAACCGCCGACGACATCCTGGTGTACGCCGCGGGAAAGCCGTCGTTCGTGATCGACGCCTACACTATCCGCATTCTCAAGCGGGTGGGGCTGGCGCCCGTTGAGCGGGACAACTACGACGGTTGGCAGCGGTTGTTCCACGCCGGCATCCCAGCGGATGCCCAAGTGTACAATGAGTTTCACGCCCTGCTGGACCGGCACCACAAGGTGGCCTGCGCCAAGAACGCCCCACGTTGCCATGACTGTTGCCTGATGGATATCTGCGCGACCGGAACGGCCGCCGTTGTATCATCACCGGTGCTATGATGGCGCCATCCGAATCAATACTGGAGGAATGGATATGCAGGTGGTACGGCTCTATACCGGCGAGGATGGAGAATCCCACATTGAGGACCTGGAACTGCCCTTCGAGCAGGTGGGTCACGCGCTGCGGACGGCGACGCAGAGCGCCACGGGCGTACAGTTCAGCCTGCTGAAGCCGACGCAGTTGGTGGACTTTCACACCGCGCCACGTCGCCAGTACGTCATCACGCTGCAGGGCCAGGTGGAGATTGGGCTGGGCGACGGCACCAAGCGGATCTTCAACGTGGGCGACATCGAGCTGTGCGAAGACCTGACCGGGCGAGGCCACACGACGCGCAGCGTGGGCGACGTGGATCGGATCAGCGTGCAGATCCCGCTGGCGGACCAGACGCCGGGCGGCGGGTTCGGCGTGTAGCCGCGGTATACGGAACCTTGCCAACGAAACTCATCACTTCAGGAGAGGACCATGGCCATTGCCTCGCTAGCCGGCGACCTTGATATGTACTACGACGATGACAATTTCACCGATCCGTGGCGGGCTCCGGAGAGCATCGAGACCATCGTCCTGCACCACGGCAACGCCAAGAGCGGCCGGCTGTGGTACGCGTGGCCGCCGATGCTGGCCCGGCAGTACCGGGTGATTCGGGTTGACGCGAGAGGCTTCGGTCGCTCGACCGTGCCCGAGCCCGGGTACGATTGGTCGCTGGAGGGATTCGCTGAAGACGTGCGCAACTTGCTCGACCACCTGGAACTCGACAAGGTTCACTTCATCGGGGAAACGATTGGCGGAACCATTGCGCTGCAATTCGCCTACCAGTTCCCGGAGCGGTTGCACACGGTCACGACGTGCACGTCGCCGTACAATTTCACCGGCGTCGACACCTATCAGAACTATTATCGCTTGGTGGCGGAAGAGGGCACCGAGGGGTGGGCACGGGCCACCGGAGGCCGCCGGGTGAACGCTGACGAAGCACCCGAGCACCACGAGTGGTACATCCAGCAGATGGGGTCAACGTCGCGCCACGTCGTACTGGAGACGCTGGCCTATCTGGGCACTCAGAACCTCTCCGATAAGTTGCCGACGATCCAAACGCCGGCTCTGGCGATGGTGGGCGCGCTGAGCGAGGGCGACATACCGGACCGGGCACAGGGTCAGGCTGATTTGATGCCCAATTGCACGCTCGCGAGGATCCCCGGCGCGGGAGGTTATGTCCAGCACTCCGCGCCGGAGAAGTGCGTGCAGGCCTGGCTCGAGTTCGTGGGGGCGGCGCACCAACCGGAATGATTGTCTGAAGCAGGAGTGTCGGGATTATCGGATCGGCAGGATCGGCGACGCCAGCGGTTCGCACCGTCTCGATCCCGCCGATCCGTCCCTTACTGAAGATACCGCTTCTGACAGCTTTCCTAGAACAGGGACTTGGACTGGCCGCCGTCCACGTTGATGCAGGCGCCAGTAATCAGGCCGGCACGGTCTGACGCGAGGAACGCCACGGTTTCGCCGATGGGCTCCGGCCAGCCGAACTTGCCCATGGGCAGGTTGCGGTCGATGAACTCGGCCACGACCTCGGGGGTGTTGTTCTGCTGGAAGCGGTCCCAGGTGCTGCCGGGAAAGTCGATGCTGCCGGGGGCCACACAGTTAACCAGCACGCCGGTTTGTGCCAGCTGCAGGGCGAGGTGCTTGGAGAACGCGATCATTCCTGCCTTGCCCGTCATGTAGTCCACGGAGCCGCCATGCTCCCGTCCGTAGATGGACGAGATGTTGATGACGCGGCCCCAGCCCTGGGCCTGCATGTGCGGGAGAGCCAGCTTGGTCATCCGCACGGCGGAGATCAGGTTGACCTCCAGGCCCTCAAGGAACTGTTCCATGGAGGTCTCGTCGAAGAGGACGGAACCGCGGCGGCCGCCCACGTTGTTCACGAGGATGTCGGGCGCGCCGAGAGCGGAGGTGGTTTCCTGCAGGAACCGCTCGGCGTCCTCGGAGTTGGTGACGTCGGCCTGGCTGCCGTTGGCCTTAACGCCGAGACCGGCCAGCTCGGATACGGTCTTTTCGACCGTTTCGAGATCGCGCCCGCAGATGGCCACCGCGCAGCCCTCCTGGCCCAGGGCCAGGGCGCACTGGCGACCGAGACCGCGGCTGCCGCCGGTGATCATCGCTACCTTACCGTTCAGGGTCAAATCCATGGGATGACCTCCCGTATGTCATTTGGATTGGGGACAGGTGAATTATAGCGGGTGGGCAGTTGTGACGGCGCGCGATTGAAAGGGCAGCCGCGGGGCGGCTATGATTGCCCCGACCCCGCGAGGAAGACTAGCTTTGCCAAGACCACGACGAAATGAGAATACCGCCTCACCCGGCCCGGCGCGCCGGGACACTATCCGTGAGGAAGCGGTCAATACGCTGCTTGCCCAACTGCTCCGCGACCAGGGCATATCGGCCCGGGCCGAACGGCGCAACCGCAATTCAACCCCTGACGTCCGTGTTGACCTGAAGACCGGCGACACGGTGCTGCTGGAATGCAAGTGGGAAGATTCCGTCAGCCAGTTGGAAAGTCAGCTGGACACTCGCCTGCAGCAGTTCCCCGACGCACTGGGGGTTATCGGTGTCCTTTACCCCGAAGGGCTGAAATACCTGGACGATACCCGTGAAGGGCTGGAGAATGCCGGCGACCTCGAATGGTGGCTCCACGGCTCCAGAGGCGAACCGACCGCAGAACGTCGTTCCCGCTTCGGCTCTCCCGCGCACATTGCCGACCAGTTGCGCGTGTTGCCGTTGGAACTGGAGGGCACCGACCGCGTTGTGGCCGCCGCCGCCGTAATCGAGCACGCCATCGAACAATCGGCGACAAAACTTGCCACTTATGCTCGGCTGGCTCGCCTGGTCAGAGAGGCCATCGCCCAGACCGACCGGGAAACTGATCGCGCCAAGGCTCTACGCATCGGCTGCCTCGTCATCTTCAATGCGCTGGCCTTCCATTTGCGCCTCGCATCCACCAACGATGTCGTACCCACTGTTGCCGAAACGTGGCGAGACGGAGGAGTCCCTGGGCTTCTGAAGGTTTGGGATGACATCTGCGAAACCATCGACTACGTGCCGGTGTTTGACCTGGCCAAGAGACTG
Source organism: Dehalococcoidia bacterium (assembly GCA_022827095.1). GTDB lineage: Bacteria > Chloroflexota > Dehalococcoidia > Lucifugimonadales > UBA3495 > Bin87. The sequence continues at coordinate 109,362 of JAJDTP010000021.1, read as the reverse complement.
CTGACCATCCTGGACTATGCCGACCGGCCGCACCTATGGCATGGCCCGGTAATGGAGCCGCTCCTCAAGGCGGTGGAAGATACCAGCCACTTGGAAGGGCATGACCTGTCCGGCCGGCTTTTCCATACTCTCCTCACCGACGCCAAATTCACTGGAGCCTATTACACCTCGGTTCCGGCGGCAACGCTGCTCACCCGGCTGGTGTTCCACGACTGGCCGGCCGGCGTTGACTGGAGCGACCATGAATTTCCGGCTTCTCTGAACGTGGCTGACATTGCCTGCGGCACCGGCACACTGCTGATGGCCGTGGCCGGCGAAGCGGAACGCCGCCATACCGAGTCCGGCGGCCGAAACGTCGACGCCCTGCACAAAGCGATGGTGGAGCAGGCCCTGCACGGCTACGATGTTCAGCTCTCCGCCGTGCATTTCGCCGCCACCAGTCTGGCGATGCTGAACCCTGATATCCAGTTTGACCGCATCAACCTCTACGTCATGCCGCTGGGAGCCGATGGCGATGACGTATCTCTGGGTTCCCTGGACTTCCTGGGGGAAACGCAAGCGGCAGTCCAGTTCGCTTTGTCTCCCGCGGGCATGGGCGTCAGCGGACGGACGGTTCGCGATGCCGAGCGGGTGTATGGCGGCGGTTCCAGAGGCGCCCAGCACGAAGAACTCGCCACGCTGCCGGACCTGGATCTGGCTATAATGAACCCGCCCTTTACCCGCTCCGTGGGCGGCAATTTGCTGTTCGGCAGTCTGCCCGCCCCCGACCGCCGCAAGTTGCAAAATGAACTTTCCCGCCGCCTCAGGTCGCGTCAAGCAACAGCAACCGCCGGCCTGGGCGCGGCCTTCGTGGCCGCAGCTTCTCCCAAACTGCGCCCCGGTGAAGGCCGTTTGGCCCTGGTTCTGCCGGCCACCGTCTGTACCGGCCCCTCCTGGCAGCAGACCCGCTCGTTGATCGAGCGCGATTTCAAGTTGGACATAGTGATGGTTTCTCACGATCCCGCCCGCTGGAACTTCTCCGACAGCACTGACCTGTCCGAAGCTCTGCTCATCGCAACGCGGCGGCCGTCAGGAAACGGCAGCGAAGGCGAACACCGCACTACTTTCGTCAGCCTGTGGCAAAACCCCGACGGCGTGCTGGACGCCCACCGCACCGCTCAGGCCATCGCCGACACCATACCGGCCAACCTGGAAGCGGCCGGCGCCGCGCTGGTGGAAGTTGACGGCCGGCACGTTGGCGAACTGGTGTCCATTCCCGAATCCAAACTCATCGGCAAAAAGTGGGCTGGCGTGCAGTTCGCGCGCGCCGACCTGACTCGCAGCGCCCTGCGTCTTCTGGACGACGGCGAAGTGTGGGTTCCCGGCGAGTCAGCCGTGGGTCGCATTCTCCTCTGCCCCTTGGCCAAACTCGGTGACGTCGGCCCCGACCGGCGGCGGCTGGTCGATGGGTTCGAGCGGACTACCGCTCAAACCGCCTATCCAATGGTGGAAGGGCACGATACCGAACAGCGCAAGACTTTAGTGTGCGCCCCGGACACCTATCTGTCGCCATTGGTCACACCCCGGGGAGGGCAGCGCCCGGGATATGGCGAACACCTATGGCTGCAAGCTGGCCGGTTGCTTGTCGCCGAAAGGTTACGGCTGAATACTGCGAGAGTAATCGCAACCCGAACTGATGCCAGAGTGTTGTCCAACGTCTGGTGGCCCGTCAAGGTTGAAGAGGTTATTCACGAAAAGGCACTGGCCGTGTGGATGAACTCTAGCCTCGGCTTGTTGACCCTGCTTGCGCAGCGCACCAGCACGGAAGGCAGTTGGGTTGGCATGAAAAAGGCCGATCTGGAACAGCTGCCGGTTCTGGACGTGCGGGCCATCGACCCTGAGCATTTGCAGGCGCTGTCGCGGTTGTTTGACGACGTTGCCGGGAAGGAATTCGAGCGTTTGCCGGCGATGGCCGAATGCGCCGCTCGCCGCCGCCTGGACGACGGGCTGTCGGAAATCCTGGGCCTGCCTAACCTGGACGGACTGCGCCGCCTGCTGGCCTCGGAGCCGGTGGTGAGCAACCGGCGGTTGTAGGTGCTAAAGTCTGTTCAGGTCGATGGTAAAACCGGCGGCCCGCAACTCCCTGCCCAGCGCCAATTTCCAACCGTCACCGTCATCCATGGGGATATAGATAACGCCGTCATAATCCGACGGTCTCTCAATGCCGACGTCTTTGAGCAACACGCATACTTTGTTACGGCCAAGTGCGCGGGTAAAATATCCCAGCTCAAAGACCACGTTCTGCCTCATTCGATGTTGTCGGTTATCCGGTTCTTCAGCAAGGCCGCCGAGGTCATCCGGCGTGCCCAGAACCACCGCGAAGCCGACCGTTTCGGCGTATTCCTCAAACTTCTCAATTATCGTGCGGCCCTGGCTGGGCCGCTCCTGCAATATCACGGGCTCCAACCCCAGATCCCCAAGATACCTTGCAAGTGTGTGCTTAGCTGCTTCATCCCGCCCGTGAACTACGAAAACTCCGTTTGAGGCAATCGGTTTGTCCACGCTCGCTTGTCCGTTCACAGTTTGCGGCTGAACATCGTCCTGACAATACTCCTCGATTTCTTCAATCATCGATTCGAGGATAGCATTGGCATACCCTAGACCACCAAGGTAAGCTTCTTGGAATGGCTGGTTAGGGATGCCATTTATGACGATGCCTGGGCGATACTCAATGCTGTCGAATGTTCTGATATGTTGAGAGTCTTCGCCGAAAGTGTGCGCTATAGCTATCCTCGTGTTTCTGTGCCATTTTGTGAATTCTTGGGAAAATCGGGGCATTGACATCAATGCTGGTATCGCGTCCACCGCTCGCTGGATGCGATCTATCGTCTGCGCCTTGGTTGGCTTCATCATCGCGCGTTATCTCCGAGGCTAAATCTATGCCCTACTTCAACCCAAAAATACGTTCTGATTATACCATTGCTCGCGTCGGTGCACGTATAGCCCCTATCCTGCATACTCATGTAAGATGACGGCTCGGAGGCTCGCCATGACCACCACCGCCAAAACGCCCGAATCGCCAAACCGCTTCCGGCTGCCCGACCCACCGGAGCATCCCGACGATAAGATGACCAGTTTCAAGCAGCTAGCTGCCACCGGCCACGCCCATCACCTTGCCATGCACCTGGGCAACTTCGATACCACCTTGGTCACCGGGGAGCGTTACGTAGTAGTTCGACCCACCCAAAGCATGGCCGGCAGCCACTATCCCGATCTGTTGGTGGCATTTGACGTGGACCCGGCGGCCTACGAGGCCAGCAACGGCTACGTCATCGCCGAGCAGGGCAAGCCGCCGGACTTCGTGCTGGAGATTGCCTCGCCGCGCACCGGTCGTATTGACGTGGGCGAAAAACGTGAAGCCTACGCCGCGTTGGGAATCATGGAGTACTGGCGCTTTGACGAGACGGGGCAGCATCACGGGGCGCGGCTGGCCGGCGACCGACTGGAGAACGGTCGGTACGTGGCGATTGAACTGGACGAGCCAGCGGAAAACGTGGTGCAGGGATATAGCGCGGTTTTGAACCTTTACTTGCGCTGGGAGAATGGCAGGTTGGGGTGGCATGATCCCGCCACGGGACAGCACATCGCTACCTTTGATACGGAGCGCGAAGGCCGGCTCCAGGCCGAGACGCGGGTGCGTGAGCTAGAAGAGGAAAATCGCCGGCTGCGCAACGGCTGAACACCGGATTTCCTGCCAGCGCGGGAAGCAGCATTTTGCGGCCGTCCGCTCCCAAGGCCCCATGCTATAATGCGGCGCGATACTTATTCGAGCGGAGCACTGATTGGATGATTAAGCGGTTTTCGGTTCTGTACGTGGGGCAGATCGATCTGGACAACGTGGGCGCAGACGGCACGCCGGCCGACGAGCGCCGTTACAGCAACGAACAGTTGGTCCAGGCGTACGATCACGCCGAAGCGCTGGCCCGGCACATGGACGAGCGCGGGTTCTACTGCATGTGGATGGCGGAGCACCACTTCCAGCACGAGGGCTACGAGTGTATTCCGAACCTGATCCTCATGGGAGTGCACTTGGCGGGACAGACCAAGAACCTCAAATTCGGGCAGGCGTTCAACATCATCCCCATGTGGCATCCGCTGCGCGTGGCCGAAGACTTCGCCATGGCTGACATTCTCACGGGCGGCCGGATGATATTCGGAGTCGGGCGCGGCTACCACGCGCGCGAGGTCGAGACCTTTGGCGCTCCGGTGATCGACAACGACGCGAACCGTGAGCTGTTCCTCGAACAGATGGAAGTCATCCTGAAGGCGTTCAACGAAGACTCGTGGAGCCACTCGGGCAAGTACTACACCATCCCGCCGCAGGTGCCCTACCGCGGGTACGACCTGAAAGAGATCACCATGGTGCCCCGGCCGGTCAGCAAGCCCGTGGAAATCTGGCAACCCATCGCCAGCGGACGGACGCTGAACTACATCGCCGAGCGGGGCATCAAGGCGATGGTGGCGCTGACCGGCGAGCGGTACGCTGAGCAGATGATCACCCAATACCATGACGCGGCGACGGAGGCGGGCCGCGACATTCCGCTGGGCGGCGACATGGCGCTGGGATTCGGGTTCTACATCGCCGGCAGCCGCGAAGAGGCCATCGAAAAGGTTCGGCCCTTCCACGACGAGCGCTACAAGTGGTTCGCACCCTTCGGGTTCGTCAGATACACGGACGAACAGGGACGGCCGTGGGGCACGCCGGGAGCGCCGGCGCGAACGCCCCGCATCGAAGACGGCGTCGACCAGAAAGCCTGGTTCTGCGGCAACCCGGACGACTTCATCGCGTTCCTGCGGGAAATCGAGGAGAAGTACCCGGGGTTGGAGGACATTGTGCTGCAGTGGCCGGAAGGCATGCCGTGGGACGAGTTCAGAAATCAGTTGTCCATCTTTGCTGACGAAGTGATGCCGGCCTTCACGGGGAGGGAGGCCGCCCTACCGGTCGGCGACGACTGATGTCACACACGCAGCCGCCGGAGCGATTGCTTGGCGAACCCTGAGCACGTTGCTGTTGCCAAAAGGCGAACCTTTGCCATAGCGCGCTGGCGGGCGCGTGAGTTTCAAAGCCGCCCGCGTCTCGATCTGTCAGGCGCTTACCTCAGCGGGATCAAGATGCCCGGGGTGGACCTGGGGTTCGACGACCTGACGCAGATTGACCTGACTTCGGCCGACCTGCGGCATGCCAACTTCGGCGGCGCTCGTCTGCGCGGGGCTTTCTTGACCCGCTGCAACCTGAACCGGGCGAATTTCGCGGAGTGCCAGGCGGCCGAAGCTTCGTTTCTCCGTTCGGACCTGCGGGGCAGTAATCTCGAGAACGCGGACCTGAGGGGCGCCGACCTCTCAAACTGCGACATTGCGTTTGCGACGCTGGTCGGCGCGAACCTGGCCGGGGCGGACCTGACCGAAGCCGATCTGACCATGGCGGACCTCACGGACGCCAACCTGAGCGGCGCCAAGCTGAGCGCGGCGTGTCTGGATGTGGCGAATCTCACTCGCTGCGATCTGCGCCGGGCGATCCTGGTGCGTACCCGTCTTGACCGCACCTTGCTGGAAGAGGTCGTGCTTGACATGACGCTGTTCGCCGACTGCGACCTGAGCGGCGCGTTGGGACTGGAAACGCTGCGCCACGATGGCCCCAGCATCGTCGGAGCAGACACGCTGGCGCGCTCCAACGGTGGCATTCCGGAGTCCTTTCTGCGGCCGGCCGGAGTGCCTCCGGAGTTCATTGAAGGCCAGGCCAGATTGGGCAATCAGGCGACGCCGCACCGTCGGGTGCTGCTGATCGGCTCCGTGGCGGACGACACCATCGTCAGATGGCTGGAAACCGAACTGAGATCGATGGGATTGCAGTGCTGGAGCCTGCTGGCAGACGATGAGGAGGCGGCGTACAACACCTCGGTGATCCCGCCGATGAGCCGTTTCCGGGACTTCGACCGGGTGGCATTGCTCTGCTCTCGGGACGCCCTGGAAAGCCCCGCCTGCTGGAGGCTGTACCAGGAGATCATGCAGCGCCAAGCGACTTCGGCAGCTCGCCGCTCTTACGTGGTGGCCTTGGCGATGGACGAATGCCTGGAAAATGACACCGACGAACTGTATCGCCAGCTAAATGGCGGCCCGACGGCCCGGTTGAGGCCACGCAAGGACCGCGCGGGTGGCTACCGGCGCGACCTGCCGGGCGTGTTGGCCACTCTGACCGCAGAAATCAAGGCGCAGCCGGATACCTGGGACGACGAACCGCAGGACGACGAGTCTGACGCTGCGGCTGTGTAAAACGGCATGGCGTCAGTGGGGGTGCTGGGAGTAGTCCCACTCCGCCGGGACGTACTCGATACGAACTTCGCTGCCCAGCATGAGGCAGGGTTCGCCCCATTGGGAGCCGGAACCGACATCCCAGTCGTCTGCTTGGTCGGCAGGGCGCAGTCGGATGCCGTCCTCGCCGCCGTAGACCAGCATGATGACGCCTTCACCCGAGTCCTCGGACAGCGCGGCCATGGCGGAGCACGGCTCGCCGTTCTCCCATCCGACCACGTCGCACCAGACATCCTCACCCATGGGGTCCGGAGCGAGGACGCGGATGATGGGACGGGGGTCGGTCAGCAGATCAAAGACCCGGTTGAGGTCCATGGGGCTGTTGCCGTCGGCGACTACTTCTACTTCGTAGAGCATTTCGATACCTGGGCCTAGCGGGCGAGCGATATGGCGAGCGACCGCGACCGTTAAAGACAGGCCCCGGTGCTACAATGTCCGCGCCCTCCCCATCTAGGCGAAACGTAGCAAGAGGAATTGGTTATGGCTGGCATCTTTTTCGAAAAACACACTCTGCCCAACGGTTTGGATGTGATCCTGCATCAGGACCGGTCAATCCCCGTGGCGGCGGTCAACGTGTGGTACCACGTGGGTTCCAAGGATGAGGAGATCGGGCGAACCGGCTTCGCTCATCTCTTCGAGCATATCATGTTCCGTGGGACGCGACACCACAAGGCCAGCCATTTCGAGCCGCTGCAGAAGATCGGGGCGACGCTGAACGGGTCGACGACCGGAGACCGGACAAATTACTGGGAGGACGTGCCATCCAACTACCTGGAGTTGGCGCTGTGGCTGGAGGCGGACCGGATGGGGTTCCTGCTGGACGCGCTGGACCAGGAGGGGTTCGATACTGAACGCGACGTCGTGAAAAACGAGCGGCGCCAGAGTTATGAAAACCGGCCCTACGGCATGGCACAGTGGCATATCCAGCAATCCCTGTTCCCGCTTCCCCATCCCTACCACTGGATGACCATCGGTTCGCAGGAGGATCTGGACGCTGCCAGTTTGGAAGACGTGAAAGACTTCTTCCGTCAGTACTATTCTCCGTCCAATGCCAGCCTGGCCATAGCCGGCGACATTGACACCGACGAGGCGCTGGATCTGGCGCACCGTTACTTCGCCGACCTGAACCCGGGGCCAAGCGTGCGTCGCATCGAGCGGGCCGATTCGCTGCTTTCAGGCCGCGTGGATCTGGAAATGACCGACCGGGTCACGCTGCCCCGCATCTACGCGGCGTGGCTGGCTCCGGCCAATTTTTCGGGGGAGGACGACGCGGGCGACATCCTGCGCGCCATACTGTCCGACGGACAGAGCAGCCGGATGTACCGCACGCTGGTGTATGAAAAGCAGATCGCCCAATCGGCGTCGGTTGGGTACCACGCGGCGGAAATCGCCGGGCAATTTCGCATGGAGCTGACGCCCGCTGAGGGTCATACGCTGGACGAAGTGGAAGCAGCGGCGGAAGCCGTGCTGGCTGGCATCGCCGAGAATCCACCCACGGACGAGGAGTTCGAACGGGCCGTCAACCGGATTGAGATGCAGCATCAACGGATGCTCTCACGTGTTGGCGGCTTCGGCGGACGGGCCGACGCCCTGAACTACTTCAACGTGTTCACCGGCGACCCGGACGGTCTGAACCGGGTGATGGACCAATATCGCCGGGTCACGCTGGAAGACGTGCTGAAGGCGCACGGCCAGATCATGGAGGCCGGACAGGTGCGGATGCGAGTTTACCCGGAGCGCTCGCTCAGTACGGCCACGGTGGCGCTGGACCGGAATCAACAGCCGGCCGGTGGACCGACGCCGTCGTTCGCACCGCCAACGCCGGAGCGGGCCCGGCTCGCCAACGGCATGGAGGTGGCGATAGTCACGAGGCCGGGAACGCCGCTGGTGACCTTTGCGCTGCTGGCGCGAGACGGCGCGATCGGAGACCCGACGGGTCTGCCCGGGCTGACGTCGTTCATGGCGGCGCTGATGGATGAAGGCACGGCGAACCGAAGCAGTCAGGAAATAGCCGCAGCTTTCGAGCATATCGGTTCGAGGCTTTCGGTAGAGGCGCGCAAGGAAGTTACGCTATTGACCGCGGAGACCCTGAACCGGCACTGGGCTCACGCCCTAGGACTGGCCGCCGATGTGGCGCGCAACGCCAGTTTTCCCGATCACGAGTTGGAACGGGTGCGCCGCGAACGGCTCACCGATCTGCGGCGGGCGCGGGACGACGCCGGGTTTGTGGCGGAAATGAATTTTGGCGCCCTGGTGTTCGGGGCGCAATCACCCTACGCGCACTCGAACCTGGGCAACGAGGCTACGGTGTCGGCGGCCAGCAGGGACGATCTGGTCGCCCGGTATGGCGAGGCGCTCCGACCGGACCGGCTGTGCCTGTTGGTGGCAGGCGACGTGAGCCTGCCGGAGGCGGTGGCCGCGGCCGAGGAGTGTTTCGGTGATTGGTCGCCGGGGACGGGAGGGGCCGACGAGGTCAGTATCGCTGACGTCGCCGCCATGTCGGGACCGCGCCTGTTCCTTATCGACAAGCCGGGCGCCGCACAATCGGTGATCCGGGCGGGCATGCCGCTGGTGGCGCGCCGGGATCCGGATCACATGGCGCTGTCCGTTTTGAATTACGCCTTCGGCGGGCAGTTCTCCGCTCGCCTCAACCAGAACCTCCGCCAGGACAAGGGCTATTCCTACGGCTACAACTCGGGTATCTCTTGGTACAACGCTCCTTCGCTTCTCTCGGCTGGCGGGAGTGTGCAGACGGAAGTGACTCGCGAAGCGGTGGTCGAGACGCTGCGCGAATTCGAGAATATCAGCGGCGGACGACCGCTCACCGCCGAAGAGTTGGAAAACGCGCAGAACGGGTTGCGACTGGGTTACCCGTCCGGGTTCGAAAGGCCCGCGCAACTGTTGGGCCAGCTGATACCGCTGGTTCAGTTCGATCTCCCAACGGACTACTTCCAGACATTCGAGCAACGACTAAGTGGTGTCACCCTGGCCGACACCCACCGGGTGGGGTCCGAATACCTGTCGGCGGACCGCTTGCGGGTGTTGGTCGTAGGCGACCGGGCGACGGTCGAAGGGCCGCTGCGGGACTTGGGCTACGGGTTGACGGTGCTGGACGCCGAAGGGGCGGTGGTGGGATAAAATGGACGTTATACTGCCACTCCCGTCGCTGAGGACCATGAAATGAACGAAATATGCCTTACGAATGGGATGGTCAGAAATGCCGGGATAATCTCGAAAAGCACGAAATTGGCTTTTCCGCCGTAGAACTTTTCGAGCGGGATACCTCTGTAAAAATTCCCAGCCCTCGCCACGGCGAAATGCGGTGGTTGGCCATTGGTTATATCGGCCTGCGCCTGTACGCCATTGTCTATACTGAGCGCGGCGACAACTCACGTGTCATCAGCTTACGCAAAGCAAGCCGTCAGGAGATTAGGGACTATGCCGAAGCTTAAGCCTGGCACGATCTGGCCCACGCCGGAAGAAGACGCCGCTATTAATGCGGCCATCGCTGCTGACCCTGACACCGAAGAATGGACTGCCGAGATGTTTGCGCGGGCGCGGCCGGCGATTGAAGTTCATCCCCACCTAGTGGCACAGAGTCTCCGCCGCCGGTGTCAGCAGGAAGGGCTGAACAAATGGGAGGTGAGCATTGAGCTCGATATTGAATTGCTGGCTCATTTTTTGGAAGGCGGTCCAGGTTGGCAGGGTCGGATCAACGATGCCCTGCGACAGGCTGTAAAAGAGTCAGCGGAGAACAGCCCGCTGGGCCGCGAATAGCGGTTCCATGCCGCGGGCGGCCAGGGCTAGGGCTTCTCCGACCCGGTGGCTCGGGAAGGGGTTGCCCTCTGCGGTTCCCTGGATTTCGACGACTGAGCCGGCGTCGGTCATGACGATGTTGAAGTCAGCGTCGGCGGTGGAGTCTTCGGAGTAATCGAGGTCGAGCAGCAATTTATCGCCAGTCAGCCCGACGCTGACTGCAGCCACCGAGCAGAGTAGAGGAACCCGATCCAGCTTTTGCGCTTCGACCAACGAGCCTAACGCTAAGCTAAGGGCGACGAAGGCGCCGGTAACCGCGGCAGTGCGGGTGCCGCCGTCGGCTTGGAGCACATCGCAATCGAGGTAGATGGCGCGCTCGCCCAGGGCTCCAAGATCGGTGGCGGCCCGCAGCGACCGGCCGATCAAGCGTTGGATCTCCTGGGACCGGCTGGCGGTTCTGCCGGAGTCGCGGTCCCGGGGCCGCCGGGTGGACGTGGCACGGGGGAGCATGTCGTATTCCGCCGTCACCCAGCCGGTGCCGCGACCCCGCATCCACCGGGGCACCTGTTCTTCAACGGAGGCGGCGCACAGGACCGAGGTGTTGCCCATTTCGATAATGGCGGAACCTTCGGCGTAGGGTTGGCAACCCGGAGTGATGCGGACGCGGCGCGCCTGGTCCCATCGTCGTCCGTCGGCCCGAATGAGGCTGTCGTTCATGGTGTCAACGCCCTGGAAAGGTTTCGATCATTGTGCCACAAGGTCCCTGGCAAGATGCTGGGCCGCAGGTCGCCGGGCGGCGGTTGCATCGCCGTTGGGGAAGGCGCACAATCGGCGCGTGATTTTCGGATTGTTCGATTCGCCGTGGCATCTGCTGGGCCTCGCCGGTTGGTGTTTCCTGATGGGTTGGGGCTTTCGAATTGGCCTGCTGCGAATGGCTCTCTCGCTGGCCGCTTTGGGTTTGCTGGTTGCCCTGGCGTGGCTGTTCAAGGACGCTGAAACGCCGGCGCTGGTATACGGGCCATTGGTTTTCGTTGGCGTCATCTGCGTGATCAGCGTCGGCATTTTCGGCAGGGGGCTGGAACAACGGCTGGGATACGGATCTACGGCGGTGCGGGTAAATCATGCCGGCGGATTGTTGCTGGGGTTGCTCATCGGCGCGGCGGTTTGGCTGTTCGTGCTGTGAGGCTCGCGGCCGGGGGGTTGTAGGCGGAGCCGCATGACCGGCGGTCAGCGTCGGGGCGTATTTTTCGCGCTGCTATAATCCGGGTCAATGATGGTGGACCCAGTGAACCAGGGCGAGGCAGGCGTATGAACGCAATCATATCCGACACCGAAGCCGTAGGCATCGTGCTCGCCGCGGGGCAAGGATCCAGGATGCGCTCGCGGATACCGAAGCCGCTGCACTCCTTGGCCGGACGCGAACTCATACGGTATCCGATTGACGTACTGGAGCAGTGGGGTGTGTCGCGGCTGATGGTGGTCACCTCCCCGGATAACGGCGATGCCATCGTCGGCGTACTGGGAGACCGGGTCAGCTACGCGGTGCAGGACTCGCCCGACGGGACGGCCGACGCCGTCGCCTGCGGCCTGCGGGCCCTGCCGGAACCCCCGGGCCTCGTAATCGTCCTGGCCGGTGATACGCCCTTAGTGAGACCCGAGTCGATACTTGGGTTGGTCGAAAGCCATAGGGTCGATCCCAAGCGTCGGATGACCATCCTCTCCTCTGCAGGCGCATACGGCCCGGACCTGGGGCACATCAAGAGGACGAAGTGTGATTCGCAGGATGAACGGGGCGATTTGCTGGCAATTGAAGAAGCCGCAGAACGGGATGAACCGGATTACGGCCTCGTTGAGGTCAACACCGGTGTCTACTGCTTCGACGGGCCCTGGCTGAGCCAGCGCATCGGTGCCGTGCCGAAATCCGCGACGGGGGAGCGCTATCTGACCGCGCTGGCGGGTATGGCGGTGGACGCGAGCGAGCGAGTTGAGGCGGCTCCAATCGCGCTCCCAGACGAGGCGATGGGGGTAAATGACCGCGAGCAACTCGCTGCGGTCGGCGCAGTCATGCGGGACCGGATCAACCGCTACTGGATGTCAGCCGGCGTGACGCTGGTGGATCCGGCGACGACGTACATCGACCTCGACGTGCAGATTGGGCAGGATTCGTTGATCCAACCGAACACGATGCTAACCGGCGGCACGACCATTGGCGAAGAGTGCGAAATCGGGCCCAACGCGTGCATCCGGGATTCTTCGGTCGGCAATCGTTGTCGCATCGTTGCATCCACACTTGAGGAGTCGCGCGTCGATGATGACGTGGAAATCGGGCCTTACAGTCACCTGCGACCGGGAGCGCGCATCGAATCCGGTGTGCATCTGGGGAATTACGTGGAGGTGAAGAACAGCCGGGTCGGTTCGGGTACCGCCGCGGGTCACTTCTGCTACCTAGGCGACGCCGACATCGGAGATGGCGTAAATGTCGGCGCGGGTACCATCACCTGTAACTACGACGGAGTGGACAAGCACCAGACGGTGATCGGACGTAGTGCGTTCATCGGCAGTGACACCATGCTGATCGCTCCCGTCACCGTGGGAGAGGGCGCGGCCACCGGAGCGGGAGCGGTGGTCACGCGCGACATCCCGGAGGGTAGACGGGCCGTTGGCGTTCCTGCTAGACTCCTTCCACAACAGCAAAGCGGGAGCGATTGACCCGCTCTCGACGCCGCGAGCGTCGGTTGAGGGCCACTGGCTTGGATACTGATAGTTTACCTCCGTTATTGTTCCTGGCAGTCTCGCTGCTGATCTTCGCTTGGGCCAGTGTCGCTGTGGCGTCCAGACGACAAAGCCAAGCCAGCGCGGTCTTTTTGACGCGGCCGTCGTCCCCCGCAATTGCGATTCTTCTAGCCGCCGCTGCTGCCGCAGCCGGCGGCTCTGCATTGTCCATCGCGTATCAACTTGCTGACGGCTCGCCGGCCATCTTCGCGCTGGCGATCACGGTGCTGGCCACTTCGGCAGTCCTGGCGTGCATTTACCTCGGCACCCGACTTTGGGCGCGGCGGTTCCCACGGGTCGCGCGCCGAGTGGCGGACCCGAGGCGCTGGGCTGGCGACGGAAACCGGGCCGGATCCGAAAGCGGCCCAAGTTTGCCGATTGCCATGGAAGGAAGCGCGGACGGTGACCCGGAAAATGGCCATGCGGACGGGTCGACGTTGACGCCCGCGGAACTGATGAACCTAGACCGTAACGACATCGACATGGTGCGTTCCATCAGCCACATGGATGATCTCGACGTCAAGGACATCATGGTGCCGCGTCTGGACGTGCAAGCCGTTGAGGTCGCCATCCCGATGGACGAGCTCGTCCCAATGCTGGTCAGCACCAGGCATACGCGGGTGCCGGTGTACCGGGATACGATGGACAACGTGGTTGGGATCATCCACATCAGCGACGTTCTGCAGGTGGTGGCCGAAGGCAAGACCGGAGCCAGCGTGGATGCCATCATGCGGGAGCCGGAATTCGTGGCAGAAAACATGGCGGTTGACGACCTGCTGCACCTCATGCGGTCCAAGTCGCTGCAGATGGCCATAGTGGTGGACGAGTACGGCGGCGTGGAAGGAATTGTCACCCTGGAAGACGTGCTGGAAGAAATCGTTGGCGAAATCGACGACGAGTTCGATGACGCCGGCGCCGAAGAACTGGAACCGATGGCCGATGGATCCTGGCTGGTCAAAGCGTCGGCACCGGTGGAAGACGTGTCGCGCGTGCTGGGCCTTGAATTTGATTGCGAAGACGTCAACACCATCGGGGGGTACGTCTACACGCGGCTGGGACGGATGCCTTCGGTAGGGGACGTGGTGGTGTCTGACGAGACGTCGATCGAGGTTACGCAGGTGCGGGGACGCCGCATATACGAACTGCGGCTGGTACCCGCAGCCGCAGCGAAACGAAGCAAGACCGGATAATCTCCGATCGGTGAGGAGAGGGTTCAGCGGACTCCGATCAGTTCTCCGCTCAGGATCAGGAAGTGATCGTACCAGCCGTTGGGGACGGGCACAACCAGGTGTATCGTGGCCCGATCACTGCTGTTCAGGCGCAGGTCCGCGGCCGGGACCACTTCGCTGTGGGTAGCCGCATACAAGTAGTTGCGCTCCGAGGTGTTGACGAACATCAACAACTCCTCGCCCTCGGTGATCAAACCTGGTGCGCGGGTGAGGCCTCCAAAGCTGCGCACTCCGGGGCCGGCGGGTCCAAAAAGCCACATGGCGCCGCGTTCACCAGGATTGGCGGTCACCGAGGCGTATCCTGCGGCGGGATTGTCCGCGGAGCCGTAACGAGCGATGGAACTTCCGGACACGCTGACCTCATCCAGTTTGGCATCGATCCCCAGCGCGGGGACGATCAATCGAGAGGCCGTGGGCTGGGTTCCGACCGGCCAGGCTGCGGAGCTGGGCATCTCCATGTAGTCCAATTCCGCCAGGCGCTGGGAGTGTGCTCCGGCGGGCAGCGAAACGATGGACGCCCCGGTTCCGCCGTCCGTGCCGGATGGGACGGCGGCTGCGATCAACGTGGCGTCCTGACGCAGCGCTTCGTAGTCGTCCAGTCCGGCCCGCAGGAAATAGAGATACCCGTAGTACGCGATGCCGGCCGCGGCGAGGATCCCGCCGACTGCCAGGAGTGAGATCCCGGCCCAGCGCAACCCGTAGTATTGCGCCCGGGTGCGCATCTGCATGTAGTCAAGTCCAATTTGCATGTCCGTTCCTGTGTATTGCTCGCGCCACTTTCCACGCGTGCGCGATCCAGATCCGCCGAGTGTCTGGCGGAGTTCCCATTAAACCGAAGCGGGAATGGCACCGAGATCAGTGCCTTCCCGCCCGTATAGGTTCATTGACGAAAATGTCACCGTTACGGATTTTGATGTTGTATCCGCAACCAGGGTTGGTGCAAGTCCAAGCTTTATAGTGGACCGGCGCACCATGGGCGCCATAGTCTGAGAGCGGCACCAACGACCCAATGTTGCACTGTTGACAAATCGGGAACTCCATCGCTTCCACCGGACATTACCTCCCTTACCCGTTCCAGACTGGGTATGCGGCCCGGAGTATAGGGTTGATTCCGATGATTTGCCTTCATATTCAGCAGCAGGGTTTGGCGGTTTTACAAAAAATGCTACGAGGAATCGATAACATGTCGATCTGAAAATTTGCGGGGCAGTGCCGAACACTGCCCCGCGATGCGAAACGCTCCCGGTTGAGCGGATTATTCCAGATAGTCCCGCAGTTTCTTGGAGCGGGTGGGGTGACGGAGCTTCCGGATAGCCTTGGCTTCGATCTGCCGAATTCGTTCGCGGGTTACCCCGAATTCGCGGCCGACTTCCTCGAGGGTTCGCGTGCGTCCATCTTCCAGACCGAAGCGGAGTTTGAGAACGCGGCTCTCCCGATCGGTCAGCGTGTCCAGCACCTCTTGCACCTGCTCGCGGAGTAGCTGCGCCGAGGCAGCGTCAGCCGGCGCGAGGGTGGTGCGGTCTTCGATGAAGTCCCCGAGGAAGGAGTCTTCCTCCTCTCCAATGGGCGTTTCCAGCGAGACCGGCTCCTGGGAGATCTTCTGGATCTCCTCGACCTTCTCGGGGGTCATCTCCATGGCCTCCGCCAATTCCTCGGTGGAAGGCTCACGGCCCTTTTCTTGCAACAGCCGGCGGTGGTGTCGCATCAGCTTGTTGATGGTCTCGACCATGTGGACGGGGATGCGGATGGTACGGGCCTGGTCCGCGATGGCGCGGGTGATGGCCTGGCGGATCCACCAGGTGGCGTAAGTGCTGAACTTGTAACCCTTGCGGTAGTCAAACTTTTCCACCGCGCGGATCAAGCCGATGTTACCCTCCTGGATCATGTCCAGGAGAGCCATGCCGCGGCCAATATATTTCTTGGCCACGCTGACCACGAGGCGAAGGTTGGCTTCGGTGAGATGGGTCTGGGCGCGCTCGCCGTTCTTCATCGTGATGTAGTAATAGCCGGCGGCTTCGAATTTGTTTGTCTCGACGCTATCGATCAGGCCCTGGTCGCGGAGCAACTGGGAGAGCAGCAACAACGAGCATTCGTCATCGTGGACGTAAACCGATGGCACGTCCAATCCCTGTTCTGGGCTGTAGCAGCCTTCCACGCCGTCGGGATGCAGCTCCGCCCAAATCGGCACGTAGCCGGTCACCACGTCGACGATGTTCTGGGGCAAGACCCAGGTGTCCAACGAGAGTTGGACGATGCGCTGGTAGGCTACCTCCGGGCTGATGCTCAGATCGTTTGCTACCTGATCGATCATCTCCTGGGACACTTCAGCGTCGATGGCTTTGCGAAGGGTCGGGGAGTCCTTCACCTCGCCCAGCGGCATGGCCTCGTTGAGTTCGAGATAACGGGCGAGGGAGCGAACCAGCGGCGCCGCGTTGGCGATGCGGGCCAGCAGGAGCATGGTGGCTTCCCAGACGGCGTTGTCCAGCTCGACTTCGCCGATAACCGGCAGGTAGTCAACGCTGAAGCCGTTGGCCAGTCGGGCGGCCACCTTGCGGCACGTGTCCTTGGACTCGAGCAGCGGCTGGCCATCCAGAGCTTTTTCGATCTCTTCAGGGTTGTCCAGCTTGGACAGGTAGCTCATGCCCTCGAACTTGCGCAGGTGGTTCAACCCCTCCAACTCACGGGCCAACCGGCGCTCGTCGGCGGAGGTGAGGAGGTCGACCCGGCCGATTTCGCGCAGGTACATCCGTACCGGATCATCCAGGGCATCGTTGCCGTCGGAAGTATCGACGTCGGCCCAATCGCGCTCTTCACGCTCCATGTCCCGGGCGGACGGGCCGTCCAACTCCGGGAGGACCGTGCGGACGGCGGCGGCGCGGCGGATTTGCCACTCGTCTTCGGTCGAGTCGGGATCGTCGACAATCACCACGGCAACGTTTACGTCGTCCTCTTCGGCGCGTTCGTCTTCGTAGTCCGCCTCGTCGGCGACGGCCGCATTGGTCCGGGCCCGGCCGTAGTTACCTGAGTCGTCGGAGATGGCGACCGCTTCACCCGCGTCATAGTCCCCGTCTTCGTCGGGAACGATTACGTTGCGGCGGTTGTTGATAATGGTCATAAACCTCTCCTCTATTTGTGGTGTGGCGAGGCCGGCTGCCGCAGCAGGTCGATCTCGCGTCGGCGTTGCGTACAGGCGCGCAATCTCGATTCGACGTTTGGGTCATGGGTCAACCCGTCCTCATCCGACATCGCGCGTGTCAGTTGTTCGATTTCCAAGTTCAGGTATTCTGTCTCGATATTCAGACAAACATCCTGCCACGCCTGGTCGATTTTTGCCTGCGTTGACAGCATAAGATCTCGGTCGCGCAGTTCGTCCAAATGGGAGCCAAGTTCAGCGGCCACTTGTGGGTCATCTGGCAAATGCGGGTCCACAGAAGTCATTACGCTTTGGTAGATTTCGCGGTTCTCGGAACGGCTAAACCATTCCGGTTGGACGGTAAAGATAGCGTCAGATCCTAGTTGCTCTATGTGTTGCAACAGCATTGCCAATAGCCATTCTTCCGACCGTTTTTCATCCCGCATCGGCAGCAGCGTCGCTTCGTCGGCGGTGCTGGCGGCGCGTTCGGTCCGTCTTCCCGTTCGACCGGTCTGCACGGCCGTAGGCATGGCTGCCCTCAGGGTAGTCACGTCCACTTTGAAATGCGCAGATAGCGTGTCGAGGTAAAAATCCCGTTTGATCGGATCAGGGATGTAAGCTACAAAGCGCAACATCGCCTGCGCGGCCCAGGACCGTCCGTCGGCGGTCGTTACGTCGACACGTTCGGTCAGCGCGGCCAGCAGGTAGTCGAACAGCGGGGCCGCGGCTTCGACAAACGCGATCCATTCGTGGGGTGACTGGCGAATGTAGTCATCCGGGTCTTTACCGGCCGGCAGCTCCGCCACCCGCAGGTCCAACGCTTCCGGCTGCTGCAGGACGGATGCACCGGGTTGACCGGCAGACCTCTGGTCACGCTGTTGGAAGACGCCCCAGGATGATTCCAGGCTGCGCAGCGTGGCGTTGCGCCCGGCGGGGTCGCCGTCGAGGGCCATGGTGACGCGGTGGGTCAGTCTCCGCACCAGGGCAACCTGGTGTTCCGTGAGGGCGGTTCCCATGGACGCGACCACGTTGTCAAAACCGTGCTGGTGGGCCATCACGGCGTCCATGTAACCTTCGACGATGACCGCGCCGTGCTGGCGGACCGGTTCCTTGGCCACGTGCATGGCGTAGAGGATTCGGGATTTATCAAACACAGGAGTACGGGGCGTGTTGAGATATTTCGGAGTGGCGTTGTCGTCCAGAGCCCGGCTGCCGAATCCGGCAACCCGCGCCGACCAGTCGCGGATGGGGATCATCAATCGACCACGGAACAAATCGTAGAAGCGTCCGTCATCGGTTTGCCGCGCCAGGCCGGCTTCAGCGACTGTTTCCGCGTCATATCCGGCGTTGGTCAGGTGGGCCAGGAGCCGATTGTCACGCGCCGGGCTGTAACCGAACTCGAAGGTCTGCAACGATCTTTCGTTGAGACCACGTCCGCGCAGGTATTCGCGCACGAAGGCCGCTTCCGGTTCCGCCAGAACGCGCTGGAAGAATTGGCGCGCCGCGTCGTTGATCTCGAACAGCACCCGAGAACGGCCGCCGGTTTCCGCCTGGTCGGTGACCGTGATGCCAACGCGGGCGCCCAAACGAACCAAGGCTTCCCGGAAATCCACCCGGTCGGCCTTCATGAGGAAAGAGAAGGCATCCCCGCCCTCGGCGCACGCGCCGAAGCAGCGCCAGGACTGGCGGTCAGGGAACACGAAAAATGAAGGCGTCCTTTCCTGGTGGAAAGGGCAGTTCGCCTTGAAGGAGCTACCGGCCCTCTGCAACTGAACGTAACCGCCGACCAATTCGACGATGTCCAGCCGGCTTTTTACGTCATCAAGTTGCGTCATAGGAAAGCAAATTACCACAAAGACAATTCGCCAAACCTATTTTACCACAAAACCTTCGATTGGCGCACCTCCGGATTGCGCTCACGCGTACCCGGTCTGTCATCGCGAGGAGCGCAGCGACGTGGCGATCTCGTTCCCGCGGCGGCGTCCGTTGCCCTGGCGAGATTGTCGCGCTGCGCTCGCAATGACAGTTCCTGCGAAACTGGGTACGTGTGAGCCGGTTTGCGCTCGGGCGGGCGCGACGGACCGGGACAGCCGACTTGCCGGAGGCCGGGTCACGGATCGGGTTGGTACGTGACAGTGATGGCCGCTTCAGTTGCTTCTTCACCCCGGGACGCCACCACCCGGATGGCGTTCACGCCAGGCTGAAGCAGCAGGCTGGCCATCCATTGACCGGTAGGATCGGGCGGCGCTGGTATCAGGCCGCTGACCACGACCTCGGCGTCCGGCGCCGTAAACCCGGTCACGGTCAGGAGGCGGTTGGTTACCGTAGACCCGTCAGGTGGATCCGTAATGGTCAAGGTCAGTTCTGCCTGGGAGCCCTCGTAGTTGACCTGGAGGAACTGGCGTTGCTGCTGTGAGGATGAGCCGTGGTACCCGATCACCTCGATCACGTTTATCCCTTCGTACAACGGCACCGTGCCGGCATAGTTTCCGGCGGCGTCCGCTTGAACCCGGACGTCTCGCTCGGGAAATGCGCTGCTGGAATAGATGAGCTCAACGATTGACCAGGGCAGCGTGGATCCCGAAACGACCGTCACCGGTGGGCCGTAGATGATCGCCATATCCGCTGGTTCGTGTACCTGCAGGAAATGTGGTCGCGGCGTGGGCGTGGGTGGGGGCCGGGTCGCGGTGGGCCTCGGCGTAGCCGTGGGGACCGGCGTGGGAGCCGTAGTAGGCGTCGGCGGGACAGTGGGAGTAGGGGACGGAGTGGGTGACGGGGTGGGCGTCGCGATCACGACCACGGCCGTGGGCGGGACCTGGGTCGGAGCAATGGTGGGCTGAGGCCGCTCCGAGCGGTACGGAACGGCAGGCAGACCCGGCAAATTCGATAGCCAAAGCGCAAGGAACAAGGCCACCAGCAGGACTGCGGCGGTGACGGCTACGATCTGCTGCCGCAACGTACGACGTTCCGAACCGGAAAGGGCGCCGTCAGGCGTCGGGAGCGCCGACGGGAAGCGTCAACGTGAACACCGTGTGCGGTCCGTCTGCCGTCGCCGGCGTCGACTCCACGGTGAGGTCCCCACCGTACCGGAGGGCCAAGGTTCGGCTGATGTACAAGCCGAGGCCGGACGAGGTCTTTTCTTCGCTGCGGCCCAATTGCGGCGTCCATCCACGGTCGAAGAGGTGCGCTCGATAATGAACCGGAATACCGAGCCCGTCATCGGCCACGCGCACCTGAAAGTTGTAGGAATCGCGGGTGACCGTGATTTCGATATAGTCACCGCCGTAACGGAGCGCGTTATCCACCAGGTTGGCGATGATGTGCTCCAGGGCGGCTGCGTCGGAATAGACGAGGCCAAAATCCTCAGGTTCCGACCACCAGGCGATATCCTTGCCCTGCTCGGCGGCCTGACCGGTGTAGCGCTCCACGATGCGGCTGACCACGGCGGAGGGTTCCACGGGATAGCGTTCTATGGGCGCCTCCGGGGTTTCCAGGTTGATCATGACCTGGATGTTTCCCATCATGAGTCGGAAGGACGGCGCCTGCTCCTCGATCTCGTCCAGCAGTTCGTGGATCACGGCCGATACGTCCTCTCCGGTGGCGGCCAGCACGCCGCGGACCTCGCGGCACTTGCCCAGGATGCGGCGCATGGGCCGGCCCAGGTCGTGCTGGAAGGTCTCGAAGTGCTGCTCGGTCAGCTTGCTCCAGTCATCCGCGCCGTTGAGACCGTTGGCGTGACGGTGCCGCATGCTGGAAACCACATAGACGCTCACAGCGACGGCCAAGCCGAACACAACACCGGCGATGCCGATGTAGGAGAGCGGTTCTATGGCCCAGAGCTGCGGGAACATCCTGGCCGGCGGGAGGAACACCGAAGCGATCATCAGCCCCAACCCCAAAACGGCCAACGAAATGCCGACCAGGGCGGGCCACGGGTGGAAGGAGAGCCGTCGTCGCGTCAGAACCGCCATGGGGTCACTCTACTCGCGCGGGGGCAGGAGCCGGTAGCCGCGGTCACGCACGCTGACGATGAAATCGTTTGCGCCCAACGACACGCCCAAGGCCCGCCCCAGGGACACCTTGATCTCACGCACGCGAACCCGCAATGAGGCGCGCGTGTCGTCGCCTTCCAGGTAGCGCTCCAACCGGTCGAAGGGGACCATATTCCCGGGGCTGCGATACCAGGCTTCGGCCAGTTCCCGCAGGATATCGAACCGGCGTCCGGAGACGTCCGTCACCGGCGCAGCCTGGCCGTTTTCATCGCGCACCAACACGGAACGTGCGTCCCCATCGATGATGATGCGGCTACCCACAGCGATTGATCGGGGCTCGGCTCCTACCAGGCGGCGGATGCGCAGCGCCACCTCCTCCGGGGAGGCGAGCTTGTCGATGAACTCCACGGGCGCCTCGACCTGGAGTGCGCTGCGGGCCACGGTGTCGCGCTCGACGCCCTGGCTGTACTGGGTGAACATGAGCATGGGCAGTCGGGGGTGTTGCCCAACGATGCGCTTCAGGATGTCCAGGCCCTTGAACTGGTCGTCGCGGTACTCGCCGAGCCGGACATCCAGGATCACGCCGTCCGGCAGTTGTCGTTCGATGGCGTCCAACGCGGCCCACATCATATCGTCGGTTGAGCCGTGCTCGTCCTTGCCGACGACCGTCGTGCTCCAGCCCTCGTCCTCCAAGCGGCGGCACACGGCCCGGACGATAGCGGATGCGGCTTCGTCGTCGACGATGAGTATGTTGCCGGCGCGCGGGGACATGGCACCCTCGGGTTACCGTGCCGGCTGCCCGGGGCGTCGGAACACGCCGGCCAGAGGGATGGCCAGTCCGGGCAAGAAGGGCGTGGTCAGCGTATCGTCAGCCGTCAAGACTGCTCGTTCCACGTACAGCCCGGCCCGCAATTCCAGTTGTAATGCGGTTTGGTTGAGATCGTCCATTATCCAATATTCCGGGATGCCGGCTTCCTCGTACACTTGGCGCTTCCGCACTAGGTCGCGGTTCCGGTCGGTGGAGAGGATCTCGATCACGATGTCCGGCGCGCCTTCTATCATCCGGTCACCCGCGACCGCCTCGCTGCCGCGTAGCACGATGGACAGGTCAGGCACGAAAAGCCGGGGCAATTCCGCTGGCAACGCTACGACAAAGTCGAGAAAAAGTTGCCCTGGAGGCTCGGCAAAGCCCCTGAAGTGGCTTTCAAAATAGTATGTCAGCACAACCAGGGCCGACTGATGTCTCAAACGGGGTCTGGGCATGATGTAGAGCACTCCGTCGTCCAGCTCCATCTTGAGCTTGTCATCCGGTTCAGGGAGCTCCAGCTCCAGGAACTCGGCGACGGATACGCGCATCCCGGTGTGCGGTTTCGTTGGCGTGGTCATGGTCATCCATCCACGGGTCAGTGTCCGGTCAAGGGCTCTGCGCCGGCTGCCCGGGGCGTCGGAACACGTCGGCCAAAGGGATGGCTAGGCCGGGCAGCAGGGGCGTGGTCAGCATATCGTCGGCGGTCAGCACGGCCCGCTCCACATACTGGCCGTCGCGCAATTCCACTTGCAACGCCGTGTCGTTGAGCCAGTCAAAGATCCAGTATTCCGGGATGCCGGCCTCGGCGTACACCTGACGCTTGCGTACCAGGTCACGGTTACGGTCGGTGGAGAGAATTTCCATCACGATGTCCGGCGCGCCTTCTATCATCCGGTCACTTACGACTGCCTCGCTGTCGCGCAGCACGATGGACAGGTCAGGTACGAAAAGCCGAGGTAATTCCGCGGGCAGGGCTAGGACGAAGTCCGCGTACACCTCGCCGGGCGGTTCTGCAAAAGCGCGGAAATGGCTTCTAAAAAAATAAATCAGCTCATTTTGGGCCGACTGGTGTCTTAGCCTGGGTCTGGGCATGATGTAGAGCACTCCGTCGTCCAGCTCCATCTTGAGCTTGTGGTCCGGTTCGGGGAGCTCCAGCTCCAGGAACTCGGCGACGGATACCCGCATCCCGGTGTGCGGTTTCGTTGGCGTGGTCATAAACGCTCGTTCCTCGTATGTAAACTATTATAAAGCCGATTTCCGGCCGTCGTCATACCTGAGTCAGCACGGTATATCATATATTTGACGTACGACGATTGACCCGCGATGACGAGCGACTGAGAACTCACCTCTGGAAAATGGCAAGGAGCGGTATGCGGAGCACCACGCACCCCACTATCTACAGCGCCGGAACTGTGGCCGCGGCCCTCGGGCGGCGCTGGCCGGCGTTGGCCCTGGGCATTTGCGCGCTGCTGGCACTGGCGATCTTGGCCATTGGCGCCGAACCGGCGAGAGCGGCGCCGGCGGGTCAAGCCAATCAAAACCCAATGTTCTCCGATCAAACCGCAACTCGGATAGTGCCGGAGAACAGCCTTCCCAATACCAACGTGGGAGCGCCGATAACGGCTAACCATGCTGAAGACGACGCCACTTATCAACTCGACGGGGCTGACAAAGAAAGTTTTGAGATCAACCAAACAACAGGTCAAATTTCCGTCGGCACAGACACGGTCTTGGACCACGAAACCAAACCAACATACCGAGTGCAAGTTCAAGTCATAGACTTCAAAGACGCAGATGGCAACTCGGACAGCCATATTGATGACACTGCTGAAGTTACGATTGAAGTAACCGACGTGGACGAGCCGCCGGGCAAGCCGGACGCCCCAACCGTCAGCACTGCGAGTACCGACGGCGATACTACGCTGGAAGTACGCTGGACTGCCCCCGAAAACACCGGCCGACCTGCCATCAGTGGTTACGACGTGCAATATCGCGCCGGCATCATTAGCGGGGCCTCCAATGTCTCCAGCACTTCGATCACCATCTCCAACCTCCAGCCCGATACTGGCTACCAGGTGCAAGTGCGCGCTCGAAACGACGAAGGGGTTGGCGATTGGTCCGAATCCGTCACGGCCCAGACCGAGAGCGACACTACTCCCTGCTCAACCCTTGAAATTGACCAGGACGAAGACGATAAAACTCCGGGGTCGACCGTTGACCTTACCCTGCGGTTCGGGCCGACGAGGGACTGCGACCCCACTAGCGTCGGCCACTTGCGCGACGAAATCACCATCACCCTCTCGGAGGAGGTTACTATCCCTTCCGGGTACGATGAGGATGATATCTCACTGCGTGCGGCGCGGAGATACGAACTGCGTTGGGCCGAAGTCAACCGGAACGACGACGAACCCCATGAAATCGTCCTGCCGGGCTGTGGCGGTTGGGAAGCCGGCTCGGACGATGACGTTTGCGACGAAACCGGCTTTCCGGTGACCATCGAGCTCAACAATTTGAGGCTGCCCAACGTGCCTGCTGATTCCGACGATCCCTATGAAGTGACTATTCAATGGGAGGACGGAGAGCCATTCGATGATGTGATTGGCGTGAATGCGACCCTGGAAGTGGACGGCGACGATGAGGTCGGATACGGCGAAACCATACGGCTTGACGGGTTGGGTTTCAGCGACGGTCTTACCGTTGACCTTTACGCTGTGCGCAACGACGGCTCCGCGGACTGTCCAACTGCCGGCGGGGGCAGTTGGACGCGCATCGGTTCCGCCGACGTGGGTTCCAACCACCGCTTCCGGGCTGAGGTGGAGGTCGGTTCGAGTCTGTTTCGATCCGCTGGCAGGCATCAGATTTGTGCGCGGGATGGCGGCGGCGTCTTCAACATCACTTCTCTGCCGGTCATAATAACGGCCGGCCTGGAGGTGGCGGGCAGTTCCGAAGTATCCCCCGGCGGCGAGGTCACGCTCCGCCTCGTGGGCGGGAGCGGTTCCCGCGTGCAGGACGTTCTGGTCGCCGGTCAATCCACCAGTCAATGGAACCAATCAGGCGATACCCTGCGCGTCACCCTGCCGCCCCGGCACAGCGGCCGGGTCACCATCGCGGTGCGGCTGTCCGGTAATTCCGAACTGGTTACCGTCAACATCACCATCAGGGACGCCGATCTGTCGGTTACTCCCGACAGCGGCCTTGGCCTGGGCGAACGGTTCACCGTCCGCTCCAACGATCTGGCTGGCAATGAAGTCTGCGAGGTGACGCTGGGCGGTATCCGGCTGGCCTTCCTGGATGAAGGACAGGACGATGTCCGTTCTCGCAACGACTGCCCTGAAGTGATCCGGGGCGGCCGTTTCCTGTCGGCGGTGGTCCTGGTCAACGAAAACGGCGACATCAACAGCGACCTCATCAGCAAGCTGCTGGATTCCGACGGCGAGGAAAAGCTGGAGATTACGGACAGCGCTGGCGTCACGGCCTCAGCCACCGTCAAGGTCACCAAGCCCACGTTGACCGTTGACCCCGACGACGGCGAGGTGTCCCCCGGCGATTACATCGTTTTCCGGGGCACGAACTTCCCGGCGGAACGGAGTTATTATGACCCCCCATCCATTACGGTGGAGGTCAACGGGCGCATTGCAACGACCATCTACACGTCCAGCGGAACCTGGGATTATGAGTATCGCGTGCCCTCGCGGGCCGAGGGCGGCGAGAGTATCCGCCCACTGGTTAAAATCAACGACTATCCCCTGCACGACCTGACGCTGGACCTGGACCTTGTGGTGACGCCGGGCAAGCTGGCTATCGACCCGACCCGGATCAAAATCGGCCAGCCCATCACTGTAAGGTTGTCCGGACTGGACCGGTTCATTGGTGGCTACTCGGTGCGGCTCAGCAACGGGCCCAACCTGGCGTTCGGCGGCAGGTCCAGCTTCGATTCTGACGGGTCGGGCGAATTCAGAGGCGACGCTGTGATACCCGTGAACTACCACCGGGATTTTGCCGAGCGGCGAGACTATCCGGCCACGCTGCAGGTGTACCAGGGCCGCGACCGGTTGCCCGGCGTGGTGGCAACCGTAACGCTGCTGCCCGAACTCTACGTGCCGCCCACGTTCGCCCCCGAGGCTCCGGCTGCCCCCGCGGTTGTCGCTGACGGGCCTTTCGGTCTCACCGTAACCTGGGCAGAACCGTTCGACGACGGCGGCAGTCCCATTACCAAATACGACGTTGAGTACCGGGTCGCCGGCGGCGGATCTTACGCCGATGCCGGTTACGCCGGCGCCGGCACCAGTCATACCATCACCGACCTGACCCAGGGCGCCGAGTACCAGGTGCGGGTGCGCGCCATCAATGACGCGGGGAGGAGCGCATGGTCAAGGCCGGCAACCGGGTCCACCGAGCAACTGGTCGCCCGCATTGAAACGGCGCTGGACACCGTGTCCGTCATGGCCGGCGAACCGGCCGCGTTCCGCGTTATCCTCTCCCATATCGCAACCGTCACCGTCAAACTGACCCATGAGACTGCCGGAGGCTTCGCACCCGACGGCGGCGGCGAGTGCGTGATAACCGCCGGCACCACGTGCGAATACTCCGTAGCGACATTGGAGAGCCAGGATAGTGATTCCGGTTCGCTGACCGTGAAAATCTCACCCGCGCTGGAGTACGCCGTCGGGACGTCGTCCGCACGGGTCATCATACAGAACCCGGCGCCCACTCCGACGCCGGTTCCACCGACGCCGACACCGACGCCGGAACCCACGGCGACCCCGGAGCCCACTGCCACGCTGGTCCCTCCGCCTCCGACCGTTGACCAGGGTGCCCTGACCGCCACCATTGTGGCGGCGGTGGCAACCGGGGACAGCGAGACCCGGGACCGGCCGGTGGCTGAAGAGGAATCGAGCGGCGGGGGCCTTAGCGGACTGGCCATCGCGCTGATAGCGGTCGTGGTGGTGGTCGTCCTGGCCGTGGCCGGAGCAGTGGTTGCCCTGGTGATGCGGCGCCGAGGCGGAGGCGGAAACGGCGGAGACGATCCGGGCCCTGACGCGTAGCAACAAAAATGAGGCGGGCTTCAAACCCGCCTCCTGGATTTTCGGTTGTTGGCCGGCGCAGCTACGAGTCCTTGGTCAAATTGGTGAGGAACTCGGCGTTGGAGCGAGTCCGGGCCAGGCGTTCGAGGACACGCTTGGTGGCGTCGCCCATGTTGGCCTGGTCGCCGCCCGAGGCCAGTGTCACCATGCGACGCAGCAGCCAGATTTGGGGCATGGCTTCCTGGTCGTAGAGCAGTTCTTCCCGCCGGGTGCCGCTGCGCACGACGTCGATGGCCGGGAAGTAGCGCTGATCGGCGAGGCGTCGGTCCAGGTGCAACTCCATGTTGCCGGTGCCCTTGAACTCCTCGTAGATCACCTCGTCCATGCGGCTGCCGGTGTCGAGGAGGCAAGTGGCGATTATGGTAAGCGAGCCACCCTCTTCGAGGTTGCGCGCGGCGCCGATGAACCGCTTGGCCGGATACAGGGCGGCCGGGTCGATACCGCCGGACAGCGTGCGCCCGGAGGTGGGCAGCGCCAGGTTGTAGGCGCGGGTGAGCCGGGTGATGCTGTCCAGCAGGATCACCACGTCGCGTCCGGTCTCGGTCATGCGCTTGGCGCGTTCCACGGCGAGCTCCGCTACGCGGCACTGTTCTTCCACCGACTCGTCGAAGGTCGAGGCGAATACGTCGCCCTTGACCGCGCGGCGCATCTCGGTGACTTCTTCGGGGCGCTCGCCGATGAGCACCACCATCAGTGTCACCTCGGGCCGGTTCTCGGTGATGGCCGCCGCGATTTGGCGCAAAACCGTCGTCTTGCCCGCCTTGGGCGGAGACACCACCAGGCCGCGCTGGCCCAACCCGATGGGCGCGAACAGGTCGATCATGCGCGAGGACAGGCCGCCCTGCGGGTGTTCGAGGACGATGTGGTCGTCAGGGAAAATAGGCGTTAGCGATTCGAAGATCCGGCGCGACGCCGGCTTCTGGTCCTCCGGGTCCAGCAGGTTGATGCTGGTGGCGCGGGTGAGGCCGTAGCGGCGCTCCCCTTCTTTCGGGGGCCGCACCAACCCGGTGACCGTGTCGCCGGTCTTGAGGTTGAACCGGCGAATCTGCGACTGCCCCACGAACACGTCGCCCGACACCGGCGGGTACTGCAACGAGCGCAACAGCCCGTGCCCGGCGTCCATCACTTCGAGGATGCCGGAGGCGGTCAGCAGGTTGCGGTTGGCGGCGGAATGTCGGACGCGGTTCAGCAGGGCGTCCCGGCCCAGATCGGCCAGGGACCCGTCGTCCCTGAGCCCCACGTCCGGGGCCAGTTCGAGGAGCTCCTCGTGGGACATCGTGCTGAGTTCGGCGACGTCGACGTAGCGTCCGGGTTGAGAACCGTTGGAATGCGGCTGCCCTCCGTCGGCGTCGTCGTCAGCCGGAACAGGATCCGCCAGCGCGACGCCGGCGTCATCGTTAGCCGGGGGGCGCCGGCGTCGTCGGTGTGCGGTCGGGGTGCCAGTGCGGGCGCGGACCATCTTGTCAGCCTCCGGAAGCTTGCTGCCAGTCCTGCAGGAATCGCGACAGGCCGGCGTCGGTGAGGGGGTGTTTTATCATTTGCGTCAGTACGTTGTAGGGTATGGTGGCGATATCGGCGCCGGCGGCGGCCGCGGTTACGCAATGTCGGGCGCCTCGTATGCTGGCGGCCATGACCTTGGTTTCCACAGCCTGCTGGCGGTACACGCCGACGATGTCCTCGATCAGGGCCATGCCGTCCTGGCCGATGTCATCGAGTCGCCCCACGAAGGGGCTGACCACTGTGCTCCCGGCGTTGGCCCCGAGCAGCGCCTGATTGACGGTGAAAACCAGGGTCTGATTGATTTGTATGCCATCCCGGGCCAGCACGCTGATGGCTTTGAAGCCTTCCTCGGTGCTGGGGATTTTGACCCAGGGATTTGGGATCCATTCCGCTATGTCCCGCCCTTCGGCGATCATGCCCGGGGCGTCGGTGCTGACCACTTCGACCGAGATCGGGCCGTCGATAATGTCCGCGATCTCCTGGACCGCGGCGCGGTATCCAGCGGCGCCGCCGATGCCTTCCTTGGCGGCCAGGGACGGGTTAGTGGTGACCCCGGAAATAACGCCAAGTTCGGCGCCCATGCGAATCTCGTCGATGTTGGCGGTGTCCAAAAACAGTTTCATGTTGCATCCTCCTCGTGCCCGGGAGAAAGTCATTCTGCCGATTCGGGCCCGGCGGCTGACCGCTGTCGCGGGTGAACGGCCGCCAGAGCGTTCGGCGCCGCGCCGCGTTTTAGAGTTCGGGGTCAAAGAACCGGCCCGCGCCGGAACGTGGATTGCGTTTCAAATTTGCCGGCTTTTCGGTCTGGTTGCGCAGTTAGTGCGCGGAGAATGACCATCCGCCGGATCGCCGGAAAGGCAATTGTCTTCCTTCTCGTACCGTCTGGTGTGCCTGTTCGATGAGCGCGCTGAACAGGGGATGGGGCCGGTTGGGCCGCGACTGGAACTCGGGATGGAACTGCACGCCCACCATGAAAGGATGGTCCGGCACTTCGGTGGCTTCGACCAATTCGCCGTCGGGCGACAGGCCGCTCATAACCATTCCCGATGATTCGAGGTGCTCCCGGTAGGTGTTGTTCACCTCGTATCGGTGCCGATGACGCTCCCTGATTTCGGGACGGTTGTAGGCCTGGGCCGTCCTCGTGTTAGTTTGAGGTTGGCAGGGGTAGTGACCCAGGCGCATGGTGCCGCCGAGGTCGGTGATGCCGCGCTGTCCGTGCATTATGTCGATTACCGGATGTTCGCAGTCGGGGTCGAGTTCCGACGAGTTAGCGTGCTTGAGGCCGGTGACGTCGCGCGCCCAGTCGATGACCATGACCTGCATACCCAGGCACAGACCCAGGTACGGCACCTGCTTGTTCCTGGCGTAGCGGCTGGTGTCGATCATCCCCTCGACCCCCCGGGGGCCGAATCCGCCCGGCACCACGATGGCGGAGACGTCGCTCAAGTGGGCATCCGGCCCGTCTCGCTCGACGGCTTCCGAGTGGACCCAGCGTACGTCGGCCCGCAACCCGCATGACGCGGCGGCGTGGCGCAATGCTTCGCGAACTGACATGTAGGAGTCGGGGTATTCCACGTATTTCCCCACCACCGCGATGGGAACCGCGCCGGTGGCTCCATTCATCCGGTCGACGAGCGTGCTCCACGCATCGAGGTGAGTTTCACCGTTCAAACCGAGGGATTCCGACAGGCACCGCCCCACGCCAAAATGGTCCATGACCAGTGGCACTTCGTAGACGTTGTTCACCGTGGGCATGGGGAACACGGCCTCGGTGGCCACGTCGCAAAACAGGGAAAGTTTCTCCCTGATGCCGGGCGTGACATCGGCATCGGAGCGGCATACCAATGCGTCCGGCTGTATTCCAATGCTCCGCAATTCCTTTACGCTGTGCTGGGTCGGCTTGGTTTTCAACTCTTCGGAGGCAGATATGTAGGGGAGCAGGGTCAGGTGCATGTAGAAGACGTTGTTGCGCCCCACAGTGTTACGCATTTGCCGGATGGCCTCGAGGAAGGGCAGACCCTCGATGTCTCCCACCGTTCCGCCGACCTCGACCACAACGACGTCGGCGTTCGATTTTTCAGCGAGGCTGATGAGCCGGTCCTTGATTTCGTTGGTCAGATGCGGCACGGTCTGGATGGTGCCGCCGAGAAAGTCGCCGCGCCGCTCCCGGGTGATCAGTTCGAGGTAGGTCTGACCCGCCGTAACGTTGCTGTCCCGGGTCAACTCGACGTCGATAAACCTCTCGTAATGTCCGAGGTCCAGGTCTGTCTCGCCGCCGTCCTTGGTTACGAAGACCTCGCCGTGCTGGTACGGTGACATGGTCCCCGGGTCGACGTTGAGGTAGGGGTCAAGTTTGATGACGGTTACCGAGAGCCCCTGGCTTTTCAAGATGCGCCCGATCGAAGCGACGCAGATTCCTTTACCGATGGAGCTGACCACTCCCCCGGTCACGAAGATGTACTTAGTGGGCATACGTATCGCTGCCCATCCCACGCCACACGGCTATCAGGATCACTTTGCGGGTCCTGTCGAACAATCGCGGTCCCCTTACCGGAACCTTGCGGTCTTGCCTGATTGGGAGCTATGCCGGCCGTTATCGCAAATCGGGTGCCGGCTTGCCAAAGTAAGTCCGCATCGGGACGTCAATAATGGACAGGAAATGATACCTTTGGCACCTGTATCCTACACGGCGAGTTGACGAGCGTCAAGCGCACCGGCCGACGCGAAATCGTCGGTTCGAAAGATTGACAGCCGGTTTGACGTACCCTGGCCTCCGAGAACGGACCCGTGTCGTTGTCATGGGTACCTGGCGGTATTCTCTGAATTGAGACACCGCCGGTGCTAGGCGCCAAGGCCACTTTCGACGAGAGCCGCGGCGACCGTTTCGCCGATATCGGCCGGAGTGGGAATTATGCGCGCGCCAGCCCGTTCCAAGGAACGGATTTTCGACTCCGCGGTAGCCGACTCGCCGGTGATGATCGCTCCGGCATGGCCCATACGTTTGCCCGACGGCGCGGTGGCGCCCACGATCAGTGAACACACCGGCTTCGTGAACTCGGCGGATCCGATGAACTCGGCTGCCTGCTGCTCCATGTTGCCGCCTATTTCGCCGATAAACACCACGAGGTCGGTGTCCGGATCATCGTTGTAGAGGCGGAGGATGTCGATGAAACTGCTGCCAATTATCGGGTCGCCGCCGATGCCGACGCACGACGACTGGCCAATTCCCTGCCCGGTGAGTTGGCCCACGGCTTCGTAGGTCAGGGTGCCGCTGCGAGATACCACGCCGACACGCCCTGGCATGTGGATGTTGCCCGGCATGATACCAACCTTGCAATGGGCTCCCGGGTTGATCATCCCCGGGCAATTGGGACCGATCAGGCGGACCGGGTTCGCCTGCACGTACCGGTACAGGCCGACCATGTCGTGCACCGGGATACCCTCCGTGATGCAGGCGATCAGCGGTATGCCAGCGTCTACCGACTCGGCGATTGCATCCGGCGCGAAGGGCGGGGGCACGAAGATGAGCGACACGTTGGCCTGGGTCGCATCGACGGCTTCCTCCACCGAGTCGAATACGGGCACCACATCGTCGAACAGTTGCCCGCCCCGGCCGGGCGTCACGCCGGCCACGAGCTGGGTTCCGTAATCCTTGCAGGCTCGCGCGTGGAAACTGCCCTCGCGGCCGGTGATGCCCTGCACCAACACGCGGGACTGTTCGTTGAGCAGAATACCCATGAGCCTACGCGCCGGGTTGGGTGGCGGAAAGCGCCGCGGTAACTTCCGTCAGCGTATCGGCGAAAGTGACGTTGAGGCCCGAGCCGGCGAGGATGGATTTGCCTTCTTCCAGGTTGGTGCCCAGCATGCGCACGATCAGCGGTTGTTGCGCCTGATGTTCCTCGTAGGCCATTGTGATGCCACGGGCTGCCACGTCGCAGCGCAGGATGCCGCCGAATACGTTGACCAGCACACGATCAACCTTGGGGTCGGAGAGGATGATGCCCACCGCTTTGGCCACCTTTTCGTCGGTGGCGCCGCCGCCGACGTCAAGGAAGTTGGCGGGGGCTGCGCCCGCGGCGTTGGCAACGTCCAGCGTGGCCATGGCCAGGCCGGCGCCGTTGACCAGGCAGCCCACGGAGCCATCGAGACTTACGTAGGCGATGTCGCCATCAGCGGCTTCGGCTTCCAGGGCGTCTTCCTGGTTGCGGTCGCGCAACTGCTGCAGATCCGCATGGCGAAACAACGCGTCGTCCTCCACGTCCATCTTGGCGTCCAGGGCCATGATCGCGCCGTCACTAGTGACGATGAGCGGGTTCACTTCGACCAGCGAGCAATCATGTTCCACGAAGATGCGGTAGAGAGTGGCGAGCACGCCGGCGGCGTCGCGCAGCGCGGAACCGCTCAAACCGAGGCGCGTTGCCATCCGTCGACACTGGTACGGCATCAACTCGAGGACGGGGTCGACCGGTTCGGTGATGATGGCGTCCGGGTTCTCCGCCGCCAGCTGTTCGATGGACGTTCCGCCGCCGGCGCTGGCTATCACCACGGGACCCCGGTGGTCCCGGTCCATGGTCACTGCCACGTACATCTCGCTGCCGATGTCCGCCAACGCCTCGACCAGTACGGACTCTACCGGCACGCCGCCGGCATCCGTCTGATTGGTGACCAATCGAGAACCCAGCAGGCCGCCGGCAAAGCTGCCGGCTTCATCGGGGCTGCCAACGACCTTCACGCCGCCGGCCAAGCCACGGCCACCGGCGTGAACCTGAGCTTTGACGGCGGCCCGGCCGCCGAAATTCGCGGTGGCGGTGGCCGCTTCGTCCGCAGTGTGTGCCAAACTGCCATCGGGCACCGCAATACCATAGCGGGCGAATATTGCCTTGGCTTGATACTCATGGAGTTTCATGGCGCGAATTATTGTGCCGCAAGTATTGATGGGCGTCAACGCGCAGCGGGCGCTCACGCAGGACGATTGCAAAGTCAGGGTGAAGGTCGTCCGAACAGGCGGGCGATGGTCAGTTGGGGCCGGAAGGCGCAGGTCTTGGCTCGCAAGGGCATGGACATTCTTTCCGGAAACCATCCGTCCCGACGCAGAAAGTTCAGGCTGGCGTTGACCAGGGTGGCGAAGACTTCTCCCAGCCCAGGACGACGCAACGTATGACGGTCTTCGTCCCAACTGCGATCTTTGACGTGATGCAAGCTATTCTCGATACTCCAGTGACCGCGAAACAGCCCCAGCAACCGGTCCGCGCCGCACCTTTCGGGCGGTAGGCTGGTCAGCAGATACCAGCTTTCCCGGTCCACTACGCCGGTGGCGATTGCGACCCGCGATTTCTCTACCAGGGCCGCCTGGCGGGCGCCGGGAAACCCCAATTCCTCTCGGATATAGTCAGCCAATTCCGCGCTGGCCCACAGCCGGCGGAACTCAATGCCAGCCCCTTTTTCTCCACGGTTTCCGCAGCCGGTTCTCCCAGGGCTTCCCCCGGAAACCCGTCGCACGGAAACCCGTCGCGCAAGGCATTCAGAATAGTGGGACGGTTTCCTTTGACCCGTATCAGATAGTCCCGTCCCAGGCTGACTATGGCCTGGCAAAGATCCTTTTCCGCGTACAGGGCATCCATAGTCAGCACTTCCAGACCCGGATAGCGCTCAAACAACTGGGCCAACCGCTCCCGCAACGTCTGGGGTTCGTACCGTCGTTCCGCCAGGGGCCATTGGGCCAGACACAGTTTCAGATCATGGGCCAGCACATTGACCATGGCCAGCGGGTTCCCCGCCGCGTCCTGGGACTGTTTGGCCCATTTCCCGTCCACCGCGGCATTCACTCCGGAACCTTGCGTCACATCCGCCATCCAGCAGTGTAACGCCTGTTGCAATTGCCCGTAGGACACCCCAGCCAGGGTTCGGGAAATAGTGGTGGCGTGGGGCGCGTCGTCCCGCACAAAACCCAGCGGTTCCTTCAGCGCGGGCCAGTGCAGCTTCCCATACCAGGCAATGTGGGCCATGGTGGTTGACCGCCAATCAACCCCAACATGGTCAAACGCAAAATAGCCTGAAAGGGATGCCGGATACCCCGTGCCTTACGTGGGTCTGGTATCTGCTCCAGGCAGCGGAAAAGCGACTGCGTATCCCTATCCATGACCGCATCCTCCCAATCCAACTTCCCCCGTTTTATCTATGGTCAGACGACTTTGCAATCGTCCTGGCGCTCACGCGTGCCCAGTTTGTTATCGCGAGGAGTGCAGCGACGTGGCGATCTCGTTGCTGAAAGACGTCCCGTTGCCATCACGAGATCGCCGCGCTTCGCTCGCAATGACAGTTCATCTGAAACTGGGTACGCGTGAGGCGGCGTCCGGCGAACCTCGCGAGCGCGGTCGGCGTCCCCGGCTACGAATAGGCGGCCCGGCCGGTATGGTATGGTATTAGCCGCACGGTATACGGGATCCATTGCAATCCGCCAGTCCGGCGAATGCGGGCGGTCTGGAACCCGACTGCCGAACGTCTACGAAGCATATTAGTGGTCGAGGTGTTTCACCAATGGTTGCTCACACCGAGCGTATGGTGTCCGTCCGCGGTGGGATGTTCAACGTCCAGGTCGCGGAAGGCGGTTCCGGCGACGCGCTGATCTATCTGCACGGAGCCGGTGGGTACGTCGGATGGCCCGATTACTTGGACCGTTTGGCGCAGGACTACCACGTTTACGCGCCGGCGCATCCCGGCGTTGCCCAGTCTACGGGCCTCAACCACCTGGACGATCTCTGGGACCTGGTGCAGTTCTTCGAAGAGTTTTTGGACGCCCTGGGGATCGAGCGCTGCCACCTGGTCGGGCATTCGTATGGAGGCTTTTGCGCTGCGGAGTTGGCCGCCCATCGCCCCGACCGGATCTCCCGGCTGGTACTGGTGAACTCGCTGGGATTGTGGCTGGAGGACAAACCGGTGGCGGACTTTTTCGTCCTGACCCCCGACGAACGTCGCGAGATGTTATGGCACGACTCGGAGGGTGAACTGGCTCACGCCTATGTCGCCCAACCCACAGAGCCCGAGGCCCGGCTGGAGCACACGCTGGACCGCATCCAGACCCTGCAATCGGTCGCCAAGTTCACTTGGCCTATACCCGAACGCGGGCTTACCAAGCGGGTCCATCGCATCGTGATGCCGACCCTGATCGTCTGGGGGGACTCCGACCAGGTGATACCTCCGGAGTACGGGGAGGCCTTCCGCGACCTGCTGCCCAACGCCACCTTGACCGTGATCCCGGAATGCGGGCACATTCCGCAGTTGGAGCGACCGGACGCGTTCTTTGACACCGTCCTCAGTTTCCTCCACGACTGATCGGTCGCGCACAGCGACCAGGGTTTCGTTTTCATAGGGATACGCACGCGGAGAACCAAAATGGCCGTCAGTACCGCCTTGCAGGAGGCGTTCAACCACCACATCAACGCCGAGTTCTACTCGTCGTACCTTTACCTGTCGATGTCCACGTATTGCGATTCCATCGACCTGCCCGGGTTCGCTCACTGGATGCGGATCCAAAGCCAGGAAGAGTACGACCACGCCATGCGCCTGCTGACTTACCTGGAGGACCGGGACGGGCGGGTTACCCTCCTGCCCATCGAGCAACCCCCGATAGAGTTTGATTCCGTCGAGGGCGTGATGCGGCAGACTCTGCAACATGAGCAGCATGTGTCGCAGTTGATCAACGAGCTCTACGCCGTGGCTGCAAACTCGGGCGATTTCGCCAGCCAGGTCATGCTGCAGTGGTTCGTCAACGAGCAGGTTGAGGAAGAGAAAACGGCCCGCGACGTGATTGCCTCCCTGGACAAGGTGTCCGGCCGCAGCGACGCGCTGCTGCTGCTGGACCGAGAGATGGCAGCCCGCGTCCCGACACCTGCCCCGGTCTGAAAACTTCGGAGGTCACCGCATGACTCTCAACGAATTCATCGTTGACGCGCTCGACAAGGAAAATGGCTTCTTGGTGGACGCCCTGGATGGGTTGGGTCCGGAGGAACTCGTTTGGCAGCCGGCCGCCGACGCCAATTCAATCGGTTGGATCCTCTGGCACATGGTCCGGGTCGAGGACATGTGGATCCAGTTCTTCGCCCAGTTCCAAACGGAATTGTGGGAGACCGAGGGTTGGCACGAGAAGTTTGGCCTGCCCACCCGGGACAATGGCTTTGGTCATACCGCTGAGCAGGTGAACAACTTCCCAGCATTGGATCTGACCGAATTTCTCCGCTATCGCGGGTCGGTTCGGCAGGCCACGCTGGCTTATCTGGACACGCTGACCCCGGAGGACATGGAACGGGTTCCCCGAGAGCGGCGGCCGGAGATGTCGCTGGGCGCCATGTTCCGCCAAATTATCGGCGAGATGTACCAGCACGTCGGACACATCGCCTACCTGCGAGGATTGCAGGGTAAGTGACGCCGGCCGGCCGTCGCCACGCTTTCGCGGCCGAGGCTGCCATCGCGATCCTTTTGGCGCTTGGGTTGGTACTGGCCGGCTGCGCTGTGCGGTCGCCGGAAACTGGCGTAGATAAGACGGTTACCAGCCCTGGGGCTATCGAACCTACCGTCATCGGCACCGGGGCTGTCGATGAATCGAAGGACACGACGTCCCAGATTCAAGAAGTGACCGTGGGCCCGGCCCGACAGGAATGCTACGGCCCGTTCCGCCGGATGTGCCTGACCGTGGACGGCGGGTTCTTCTACGATGAGATAAATGGGTTCGCCCACGAGCCGGGGTACGAGTACCGTCTGCGCATAGAACGATACGATGCGTTCCCCGGCCAAAAGGAGCCGCCCCAGGACGCGGGCAGGTACGCCTACCGCCTGTTGGAAGTGCTTTCAAAGACCCCTGTCGCCGGCTCGGTTCAGGACGCCACGGTTGGGCCGGCACGCGTGCAATGCCCGAAATCTGACGAGCGATGCCTGTTGGTTGACGGCCGGCCCCAGCGAAATTCCATAGATGGCTTTCAGTACACGCCGGGTTTTGAGTATCAGATTCGAATTGAGAGATTCGATAGCGGGACCAGTCGTTTGGTCGAGATCGTCGACCGAGCCCCGGCGAGCGGCATGGAGGTGGAAATCACCGTAGGGCCATGGAGGGTGGGCTGCTACGAGGACGCTCCCATTACGGCCGCGTGTATCGTGGTCGACGACGCGCCGTACTACGGGGTGATCGAGGAATTCCCACGGGGGCATGGCTTCGAATACCGCCTCCGGGTGGAAAAGTACGACTTGTTCCCAGATGACGATGAGCCGCCACCCGAATTGCCCCGGTATGGTTATCGATTGCTGAAGGTGCTGTCCGAAATGCCGGCTTCCAGCCCGCCGTCGAGCAACTAACCGCCCGGAGTGCCCCTTCGATTCAGCCGGCGCAGACCCTCTTCCAGGGCGACCCACGGAAGCAGCGCGCACTTGATGCGCACCGGGTATTGACGCACAACTTCCAGGGCCTCGAGGTCGCCGAGCTCAGACAGGGCTACCGCCGGCAGCGGTTTGCCCTGCATCAAGTCCCGAAACAGTTGGGATAGATCAGCGGCTTGCTCTAGGGTGCGGCCTTGGAGGTTGTCGGCTAATAGCGATGCCGAAGCCTGAATGATGCTGCAGCCCTCCGCCAGAGCGCTCACGTCCTGGATTGAGGCCGAGGTGCCGTCCGCGTGACCGAGGCGCAGTTGCAGCGTGGCCCGGTCTCCGCAGAAGGGATTGAACTCCTCAGCTTCGATGTCTGCGTTGACCAAAGGCGCGCGATGCCGCGGGCTGCGATAGTGATCCATGATGACGTCGCCGTACAGCGCGTCGGGATTGTCGGGCAGGGAAGCCATCGGGGCGCCCAGCGGATAACTACTCGGTTGTGGCGACGCCCTCGCCGTCCATTGCCGCTTTCAAGGTGTGCCAGGCCAGGATGGCGCACTTGATGCGCGTGGGATACGCGATCACCCCGGCGAGCATTTCCAAGTCGCCCAGCAGGTCGTAGTCAAGCTCGGCGTCGGGCTCGGTGAGCATGCGGTGGAATTCGTCGAACATTGCCATGGCATCAGACGTTGATCCGCCTTTCACTGCCTGGGTCAACAGGGATGCGGAAGCGCGGCTGATGGCACAGCCGTGTCCCTGGAAACCGACGTCGCCGACGGTCTCTTCATCCACGCGTAGTTGCAGCGAGATTTCATCGCCGCATAGTGGATTGAACCCGTCCGCGTGGTGGGTGGCGTCCTCCAAGGTGCGGAAATTGCGGGGCCGCCGGTTGTGTTCGAGAAGAATTTCCTGGTAGAGATCGCTCAGGTCGGATGCCATCAGCCGAAAACCTCAATCACCCGATCAATACCCTCGATCAGGGCATCAATTTCCTCGGTGGTATTGTAAAACGAAAGAGACGCCCGCACCGTCGCCGGCACTTCGTAGCGAGCCATAACGGGCTGAGCGCAGTGGTGGCCAGTGCGCACCGCGATGCCTTGCGCGTCCAGAATGGTTCCGATGTCGTGGGCATGGGCACATTCCATGTAGAAAGACAGTATGCCGCCCCGGTTTTCGGCGGTGCCGATGAGCCTTACTCCCTCGATCTCGGCGAGACGCTCGGCGCCGTAACGCATCAGCGCCTGCTCGTATGCGGCAATGCGGTCCATCCCGATGGCTTCCAGGTACTCTACGGCCGCGCCGAGTCCGATAGCCCCGGCGATGTCAGGGGTGCCGGCCTCGAATTTGTGCGGGATCACGTTGTAGATGGTTTCATCGTAGGTCACCGAGCGGATCATCTCGCCGCCGGACTGGTATGGAGGCATCTCGTTCAGCAGATCAGCCCGTCCCCACAGCACCCCGATGCCGGTGGGCCCGTACATCTTGTGCCCTGAGAAAGTCAGGAAATCGGCGCCCATAGCCTGCACGTCGACGGGCAGGTGCGGGATCGATTGCGCAGCGTCGATCATGACCGGGATGCCCCGGGCGTGGGCCAACTCAACGATGGAAGTCACCGGGTTGATGGTCCCCAACGCGTTGGACTGGTGGACCACTGACACCAGGCGAGTGTGCTCGTTGAGCATGCTCTCGTACTCGTCCATCAGCAGTTCGCCCTGGTTGCTGAAGGGTATGACCCGCAGGCGGATTCCGATTTCCTTGCCCAGGATCTGCCACGGCACGATGTTGGAGTGGTGCTCCATGCCGGTGATGATCACCTCATCGCCGGCGCTGAAAAACTTGCGTCCGTAGCTGCTGGCGACCAGGTTCAGTCCTTCGGTCGTGCCCCGCACGTAGATTATCTCGTCGGCGCTCGGGGCGTTGATGAACCGGCGCACGGCCTCGCGGCCGGCCTCATAGTCGTCGGTGGCGCGCTGGCTCAGGGTGTGAACGCCCCGGTGAACGTTGGAATTGTTGTGCAGGTAGTAGTTGCTGATGGCGTCGATAACCGGCCGGGGCTTCTGCGTTGTCGCCGCGTTGTCCAGGTAGACCAGGGGCTTGCCGTTGATGAGCTGATCCAGGACCGGGAAGTCCTGTCGGATGCGGGCGACGTCGTCACCGGTCAGCGGTCCGGAAGGGGATGCGTGAACATTCCCAGTGGCAGCGGTCACGAGCGGCCTCCGATGGGCAGGGCGATGTTGGCAGAAGGGATGGCATTCCGGAACCGCTCGTCGAGATATTCCCGCAACGGTTCCAGCGCCACTGTGTCGATGATTTCGCTGGCGAAGGCGTGGATCAGGATCCGGCTGGCGGTGGCCAGGTCGAGGCCACGACTGCGCATGTAGAACACCGTGTCCTCGTCGATATGACCCGCCGTCGCACCGTGTCCGCACTTCACGTCGTCGGCGTAAATGAGCAGGCTGGGTTTGCTGTCGACTTCGGCTTCCTCGGACAGGAGCAGGTTCTTGTCGGTCTGCTGGGCGTTGGTCTTCTGCGCGTCCTTGCGCACGGTGACGTTCCCACCGAAGACCGCGCGGGAGCGTCCGTCAAGGATCCCCTTGTAGAAGAGCCGGCTGGTCCCGTAGGGTTCCGCGTGGTCGATGTTGATGTAGTTGTCGATGTGCTGGTCCCTGTTGGTGAGGTATAGGCCGTTGAGGGTGCACTCTGCTCCGGTTCCGGCCAGCGTGACGCCGAAATCGTTGCGTCCCAGCGCGGCTCCATGGGCGATTGCCACCGACGAGAAGGTCGTGTCCTTTTGCTGCAGGACTCGGCTCACGCCGACATGGTAGGCTTCCTGACCCTCGAGCAGCAGACGGTAGTGTTCGACGCTGGCTCCCTCGCCCATCGAGGCCTCCATGACGGTGTTGGTCAGGTAGCGAACGTCAGGGCCAACGAAGGTCTCGATCACCGTGGCTCGAGAATTCGGAGCGGCGGATATCACGAGACGAGGATGCGTTGCCCGAGGCTGCTCGCGCACGGTGGTGACGTATATGACGTTGATCACGCCCGCGTTCGTCCCCGCCGGCACGGATATTCCCACACCGTCGCCCGCAAAAGCGGTGTTCAGGGAGGCGAACCCGTCTTCCTCGGGGGTCGCGAGGCAACCCAGCACGGTTGCGCCAAGTTCGGGATCGGCCAGCATCGCGTCGGCCAGGGCCGTCGCGATCCCCGGTCCGGCGCCGTCTCCGGTTGACAGACCGGGGGCGAATACGCCGTCCACAACCACCAGCGTGCGCCAGGCCGTTTGCCAGGGAGCAACGGCCCGCAACTCAGCCTGGGTTGGCTCGGCGCCCGGGAGGGTGGCGAGGTTGGGATACCCGAAGTTTTCACGGGCGATTGGGCCGGCATTCGTGTACTTCCAGGGTTCGTTGCCCCGCCTGGCGGTGGGTAATCCCAGGCGATTGAATGCTTCCCAACCGCGCTCCCGGAGTTCCTGGATAACCGGAGAACTGCTGGCCGGCTGCGCGGTATACGCGGCCGCGTATTTGGGGTAGGCTTCCGAAGCTGGTGTTGGTGCGATTGTTGTCATCTAATTCGCTCGGCACAGGCCGTATTCAGTAGAGTGGCTAGTGTCCTTGACGGAACCCACGCGGCGGATGGGCTTTTCGGAAATGGGGCACTAATTTGGATCTGAACTCGTCGACTTGTCTCAGGTCCAGGTCCACGATGTACGCCGGCAAGTTGTTCTCGTAAAAGTTTTCGTGCAAGTCTTGGGCAGCGTGGAACGACATATCCAAGTCCGGCTCCCGCTCTGCGGTGGCTAGCCCTGCCACAAGTGCTCGCAAATCCTGATGCCGCCCGTGGACGACGTCGGCATCTTTCCAGTGCTCTGCCACTGCTTTCACCATCTGCGCGGCGGAGCCCCAGCCCTTTTCGGAGGCCTGCCGCAAATCGCCCTGGCGCAGGTAGTCGTGGGCTTTGCCCATCAACTCGTAGCTCGCGGCCACGTACACCTGGGTCTGAGAGGACAGCCGGCTCCAGTCCGTATCGGCCAGCGCAGCGCCTGTGGGGTTGTTCCGGGAGGTCATAAGGCGGTCCTGAGTTCCCGTCGGGACTCCGCGTGAGGCCGAAGCCGCATCAGACGGCAGCGTCCACTTCCTCGCGTACCCAATCGTAGCCCCGGGCCTCAAGTTGCTCGGCCAGCTCGGGGCCGCCGCTGAGGACGATGCGACCGTCCACCAGCACGTGTACCTGATCCGGGGTTATGTAATTCAAGATGCGCTGGTAGTGAGTCACCACGACCGCCGCGTTGTCCGGGCGACGGAGACGATTCACACCGTCTGCTACGATGCGCAGGGCGTCGATGTCCAGCCCAGAGTCGGTTTCGTCAAGCAGGGAAAGCGTGGGTTCCAGCAGAGCCATCTGCAGCACTTCGTTGCGCTTTTTCTCGCCGCCGGAGAAGCCTTCGTTGACGGATCGCCGGACGAGTTCCGGATCTATTTCCACCTCGGCGACCTTGCTGCGCAAAAGGCGGTCGAACTCGCGGGCGCCCATCTCTTCCTCGCCCAGGTGGACCCGTTTGGCATCCACCGCGGCCTTGAGGAACTGCCAAGCGCGAACGCCGGGAAGCTCGACCGGATATTGGAAGGCCAGGAATACGCCTTCGCGCGCTCGATCCTCCGGCTCCATGTTCAGCAGGTCCATCCCCCTGTAGGTGGCTGTACCTCCCGTCACGGTGTATTCCGGCCGGCCAGCCAGCGTGTTGGCCAAGGTGCTCTTGCCGGAGCCGTTGGGCCCCATGATCGCGTGCACCTCTCCCGGCCGTACCGCAAGGTTTACGCCGCGTAGAATTTCCTGATCGTCGATTGAGACCTGGAGGTCCTTGACCTCGAGGATAGGCGGCAGAGTTTCTTGGGCGGTGGTCATCTTCGTGTTGCGTGTCCTTTTATCTAGAGCCGGGAATAAACGTGATAAGTCGGGCCGGATTTATCCCACCGTTCCTTCCAGGCTGACCTTGAGCAACTGCGAGGCTTCCATGGCGAATTCGAAGGGGAGTTCCTGGAAAATGCCTCGACAGAATCCGTTGATGATCATGAAGTGCGCGTCCTCGACGCCGATACCTCGCTGCTGCAGGTAGAAAAGCTGGTCGTCGGACACCTTGGACGTGGTGGCTTCGTGCTCCATCTGGGCGCTCGGGTTTTTGACCTCAATGTACGGCACCGTGTGCGCGCCGCACTGGTCACCCACCAGCAGGGAGTCGCATTGCGTGAAGTTCCGGGCACCCTTGGCCGAGGGATTGATCTTCACCAGCCCGCGATAGGTCTGCTGTCCCTGGCCGGCGGAGATGCCCTTGGCGACGATGGTGCTTCGGGTGTTCTTGCCCATGTGGATCATCTTGGTTCCGGTGTCCGCCTGCTGCCAGTTATTCACCAGAGCCACGGAGTAGAACTCGCCCACGGAGTTGTCGCCCTGCAGGATGACGCTGGGGTACTTCCACGTGATCGCGGAGCCGGTTTCCACCTGCGTCCAGGAGATTTTCGAGTCGGCGCCGGCGCACTTGCCGCGCTTGGTGACGAAGTTGTACACGCCGCCTTCGCCGTTGCGGTCGCCCGGGTACCAGTTCTGG
Organism: Dehalococcoidia bacterium; assembly: GCA_022827095.1. Lineage (GTDB taxonomy): Bacteria > Chloroflexota > Dehalococcoidia > Lucifugimonadales > UBA3495 > Bin87. The sequence goes on along the minus strand of JAJDTP010000021.1, from coordinate 65,784 downwards.
AGCGTGCTGTATTTGATCTCCGCGCCTTCCATCGCCACCAGTTCCACGACTGCTGCGTGCAACTGGTTGGACTTCCGCATGGGGGCGGTACAGCCCTCCAGGTAGCTCACGTACGACCCCTCGTCGGCGACGATGAGGGTGCGTTCGAACTGGCCGCTGTCGGCCTGGTTGATGCGGAAGTAGGTCATCAACTCGATGGGGCAGCGCACTCCGGGAGGAATGTAGGCGAATGAGCCGTCGGAGAACACCGCCGAGTTGAGCGTCGCGTAGAAGTTGTCGGCGTAGGGAACCACCGAACCGAGGTACTTCTGCACCAGGTCCGGGTGGTTCTGGATCGCCTCGCTCATGGAGCAGAAGATGACGCCGGCCTTCTCCAACTGTTCCTGGTAGGTGGTGGCCACGGACACACTGTCCAGCACCGCGTCCACCGCGACGCCGGCCAGGCGGGCCTGCTCTTCCAGCGGGATGCCCAGCTTGTCGAACGCTTCCAGGACCTCGGGGTCAACCTCATCAAGGCTCTGGGGGCCGTCTCCGGCCGACTTGGGAGCGGCGTAGTAATGGATGTCCTGGAAGTCGATGGGCGGATACGCCACGTTGGCCCATTGGGGCTCGGTGTAGGTCTGTCGCGACCAGAACCGGAAGGCCCTTAGCCGCCAATCCAGCATCCACTCCGGCTCGTTTTTCTTGGCCGAAATCAGGCGCACCACATCTTCGCTGAGGCCCTTCGGGATGGCCTCCTGCTCGATGTCGATGGTGAAGCCCCACTGGTAGTCAGAGTCCAACTCCTCGGACGTGGTGTCACGAGAAATTACGCGTTGAGCCTGGCTGGTCATTGGGCGTACTTCCTCCCCTGCCGGCGTTGTAAGCGGCTTGCCGGCGGACATTTCGATAATTCCCGACCGTTAAGGTCAACAATTATCGTAGACCAGGCCGGTGCTTCTGTCAACGGCGGTCAAACCCCACGCGTACCCAGTTTGTCATCGCGAGGAGCACGGTGACGTGGCGATCTCGTTCTCGTAGCAACGTTCCTTACCCCAGGGAGATTGCCACGCTTAGCTCGCAATGACGGTTCCAGCACAACCGGGTACGCATGAGCGATCAAGCTCCGCGCGCATCACGGGCGTTACCGATCTGTAATCGCCAGGAAACATTGCGACCTTAGCATCGAAATATACGAGGACTGGAGAGTGCCTGATGAGCTTCACCACCGATCCGATAACGGCCGGCGCGCGTTGCGGCGTCGCTGCTTGCGGCATCGGGGCCCACACCAAGCAGGTGGTTGGCCGGGCGATTTCCCGGTTAACGCAGCCCGGTTGGGCGCCGGTGTTCGGCAGGGGTCTGGGCGACGACTTCACGCTGGATGTTGCCCTGGCGCTGACCGCCGCCAGCCAGCCAAGCGCCGACGGGGAAAGCCGTCGGCCCAGCGCCGGCTCGATCACTCCGCGACAGTGATGGCGTAACGGCAGACCGGATGAAGTGCGCTTCCGCGAACGCGTTCGCGGTCACGGCCCCGCCATCCTCCGGGGCCACGGCAGCCACTCAAGAACGTGCTCTTGGCCGCCCGCGAATCGGGTTACGCTAGCCGGCTCAACCCGCGACGCCCCACTCCGGTGGAGAGCTTCCGACCAGAACTCCCGCCCCACTCGTCCGCTGCCGTCCGGCTCCAACCGGAACCACTCCCGGAACTGCCCGGCCACGACGGCTTCCACCGTTTCCTTGAAATTTTGGAACTCGCCCTCCGCGCATTCGTCGCACGCATCGCAGGCGCAATCAGGAAACGGTTCAATCAGGTAATGTCCGAAGCGGACGCGGATGCCGGGCAAATCGTTGAATGCCGCGACTATGGGCGCGGATGCGTCCTGTCTGGGAGTCAACCTCACCGCCGGCCTGGAGGGAGGCGTTCGGTCCAGTTGCGGATCCAGGTAATACCCCTCTTCGCGGATAACGTCGTATTCTGCCTCCAACTTGGACAGCAGTTCCAACGTCCAGTCGATCAGGGGCAGGAACCGCTCGGGCTCGGTGACCCTGGAATACGCTTCGTCCGGCGGGCCTTCGCGGCCCCAGTTGAACCTTCCCATTTCCTGACTTCCTCGCGGCGACAGGCTCCCGTGATGACGGAGGGAATCCGAGTTGCCTCCGCTTCCATTGTAAGCCGCCGTGCGCCGGTTTAGCCGTCAAATGCTATACTCCGCGCAGCGGCGGCCACCAACGCCGGCGCTCGGGAACTTCGTTTATGCCGACGACACCCATCTACTGCGACGCCCACACCCACCTGGACCAGTACGTGCCGGAGGAAATACCCGGCATCCTGGAGCGGGCCAGCGAAGCCGGCGTCGGTTATATACTGCTGGCCGGCACCACCATCGAATCAACCGAGCGCTGCATCGCGCTGGCCGATGAGCACCCGATGTTCTACGCCGGCGTGGGCATCCATCCCATGCAGGCCGACGATCCGGTGGACGATAACTCGTACAGCCGGCTGGAGTCTCTGGCCCGCGACAACCCTCGCGTCGTCTGCATCTCCGAGGTGGGTCTCGACTACCTGCCCACGTCTCCCGACCACGAGGTACAGGACCAGGTGTTCCGCGCCCACATCCACCTGGCCAAGAGCCTGGGATTGCCGATCATCTTCCACTCGCGGGAGTCGCATCCGGCGGTATTCAAGGTATTGCGCGAGGAGAATGCCGGCCTGGTGGGCGGCGCCATGCATTACTTTCAAGGGGACGCCGAAACGGCGCGCGAGGCCATCGACTGCGGTTTCTTCATATCGCTGGCGCGTCCGTTGACCCGGCTGGCCGAGTTGCGAGAGGTGGCCCGAGATATTCCTTTGGAAAACATCGTGCTCGAAACCGACGCCTATCCGCAGCCGTTCAAGAAGTACCGTCACAACTGGACGGAGCCGCGCCACCTGGCCGACGTGGCCCAGTGCCTGGCAACCGTAAAGGGCATCTCGGTGGAGGAGGTGGCAGAGGTAACGACCGCAAACCTGAGCCGGCTGCTCCGCATCGACATCCCATCGGCCCCTGATTCCGTGCCGGCTTCGGCGTAGGGGTGACCAACCACCCGCACGCGGCTTACGCTGTTTCGTCAAGGAGCACGTTATGACCACCCCAGAGGAACGGCAGCACCCCGAGGCTCCGGAGCAGATCGAACCCCGGAGCCTGAACGACTACCTGGAGGTCATGACCAAGGCCGTGTTCCAGAGCGGCATGTCATGGAAGGTGGTCAACACCAAGTGGCCGGGCTTCCAATCCGGGTTCCAGGGGTTCGACGTTGCGACAGTGGCGGCCATGGATGAATCGGCTATCGACACGCTGGCGGCCGACCCAGCCATCATCCGGAATCGTCGGAAGATCGTGGCCACCGTGCACAACGCCCAGAAACTCATCGAGCTGGAGGAAGAGTACGGCGGCGACATCCGCAACTACCTGCGCGCCCATGGCGACCTGGCGGCCACCATCAAGGACGTGCGCAAGCAGTTCAAGTACATGGGCGACATCGGAACCTACTATTGGCTGTACGTCACCGGCGAGGACGTGCCCAGCTGGGACGAGTTCTGCAGCCGGGGCCACTAGTCGGCAGTCCACACCTATCCTGAATATCCTGTCCATCCATGCAATTTCCCCGGAGGTTGAGGCCATGACCACCCCCGCGACCTGCCAACTGGCCCTGAAAGAGTGGGCGATCACCGTCAAGGCCCTGGCCGACGGCGACCAGATCATGATGCTGCGCAAAGGCGGCATCCACGAGGAAAGCAAGGACTTCCGCGTGGTGCATCCCGAGTTCCTGCTGTATCCCACCTACCTGCACCAGAAGGAAGACCTGCTCAAGGACAGCCACCAACCCGCCCTGCGGCAGTTGCTGGCTGACGATCCCGACGACAAGGACGCCGTCACCTTCACCCACTGGGCCCGCGTCCACGAGTTGATCGAGATCGACCAGCAGGGCAAGGTGGAGGACCTGGCGCCGCACCACATCTGGACCGACACCTATGCTCAGTCGCGTCTGCACTGGAAGCCCATGGTGCCGCTGACCATCATGCTGCTGCGCGTGTACGAGATGGAAAACCCGACCACGGCGCCGTTCATCCCGGAGTACGGCGGCTGCAAGTCGTGGGTAGACGTCATCCCCACCGTCCGCCTCGGCGACGCGAAGCCAGTGTTGGACGACGCCCGGTTCAACGAGATGGTGGAAGCGGTGCGCGGGAGCCTGGGGCTGGTGCCGGCGTAATTGCCCCCGTCATTCCGGCGAAAGCCGGAATCCAGGATTGATGACACCGGGGCGTTGACGGGCGACTGGATTCGCTACACCATTGCCGCACCGATCTTGGCAACTGTCCCTATGGGAGCACTTAGCAGAATCAATTGGGGTTGAGTGCCGTCGCTATGGAGTTGACCGCTTTGGTACAGAAAGAACTGGTCGCGACAGAGGGTTATCAACCCATAAGCAGCGTTTGGGAAGGTAATGACGGTGACTTGATAGAGACTATGCTGCGATTCTACCCATCAATCGCTGCGGAGCCCATACTGGACGCCACGTACAACAAGGGACGCTTTTGGAAGGGTTCTACGCGTGAAGTGGTGTCGATGGATATAAATCCGAAATTCAATCCAATGATTGTCGGGGATAATCGAGTGATGGCGAGCGTACCGGATGCGGCTTTCGGAACGGTCGTATATGATCCGCCGCACGTGGGCCCGCAGGGACGGGACAAGAGCAGCAAGAAGTTCGACGAGGATTTCGGCGCCACAGTCGAGTGTGGGAAGGAACAGGACTGGAGCTTGAGCTATCTCTACCCGCCGTTTTTGGCTCAGGCGAAGCGAGTGTTGAAACCCGAAGGCTTGCTGTTGGCTAAAATTACGGACATGGTCAACAGCCACCGTTCGAAGTGGAGCCACTGCGACTTCATGCGAATGGCTGACGAAGCCGGCTTTACGGTTTGCGATTTGATCGTAAAAATCCGCTCGGGGCCGATGACGTCAACTAAGTGGTCCACCGCTCATCATGCCCGAAAAAGGCATTGCTTTTGGATCGTATGCCGAAACAGTTCCAGATGTGAGCGGTGATCTGTGCGTGCCTATGACCCTCTTAGCGTGGACGAATTGGGACGCAATGCTGCGAGGGCATTGATGGAGTTTCCCGCCGATGCTTTGCCGCCAGGCAATCCTTTCCACGGCGTGGGCGTATACACTCTGCACTACGTTGGGCCATTCTCCGCGTACACCGACATGGGCGAGGACACACCGATCTATGTTGGCAAGGCAGACCCACCGGGGCGGCGACAAGGGCGTAGCTCAGCGACGACGGGCACGACCGCCCTATATCGCCGGCTGTCGCACCACGCAGAGTCGGTCCGCGCTGCTGCCAACCTCAACCTAAAGGATTTTCGATGCCGTTGGTTGGTGCTTGATCCGGTATGGATCGGTCTAACCGAGCAAGTCCTGATCGCTCAGTACCAACCGATATGGAATGTCGTCGTCGACGGATTTGGCAACAATGACCCTAGTCGCGGGAGATGGAATCAGCGACGCTCTCAGTGGGACACCTTGCACCCTGGAAGAGAGTGGGCTTTCAATCTTCAAGACCGGGGAGAAACCGAGGAGGACGTTGTGAAGGCCATTATCGATCATTGGTCCGGGCAGTCGCCGAGGTAGGCAAACGAATCCCCGTACTCCTTAGTTGGCGAGTGCGTTTCAAGCTTCCGGACACATGACAAACCTTGCTGAAACCCTGGAGCGAAGTGCCCGTTCTCGTGGGCTGTTGGAAGCCCACGAAGCGTTGGGTACGGCCTCTGCCTTTGCCTTGGTACGCGACATGCCGTACGAGCGCGCCAGTTCGCGGGAACCTGAGGCCATCGTTCGCGAGTGGCGGGGCACCTGCTCAGGGAAGCACTATCTGTTGGACGCAGTGTTTCGCGAATTCGGCATGGACTCGCGGATTATTATGGTTACGCACCGGTTCACGCGCGGCAATACCGCGCATTTCCCGGCAGACCTAAAATCCTTAGTGAACCAGGAGCCCGTGCCGGACGTTCATACGTATATTCGTCTCAAGTCTGACCAGGGATGGATGAACGTAGACTGCACTTGGCCGTCCAGCGCCGAGCCTTTGGGTATGCCGGTCAACCGGACTTTCGTTCAAGGCAAAGATATGGCCATCGCGTGCGATCCAATCGATTCATTCGTGGTGCCCACCGGTGACGATCCGCAGTCATTCAAGGAGCAACTGATTGCAGAATTCTGCGGGTCCTCAAGTACAATAAGGGACGAATTCATCGAAGGCATGAGCCGCTGGTTGAGTGACGCCACGCAAGGATGACAAGACCATGAAATACCGCCAACTCCCCCGCACCGACCTGATGCTCTCCGAGGTTGGCTTCGGCGTCTGGACCGTGGCCACCAACTGGTGGGGCCGCATTCCCGAGGAGACGCGCCGCCAACTGCTGGAAGAGGCGCTGGAACTGGGCATCAATTTCTTCGACACTGCCGATACCTACGGTGACGGCTACGGCGAAGAAGTGCTGGCCAAGTTTATGAGCCACCGACGGCACGAGATGATCATCGCCACCAAGTTCGGCTATGACATCTACGACCAGACCACGCCGCGGGTCGGCCACCAGGAACGGCCGCAGAAATTCGAGCCCGAGTTCATTCGGTTTGCCTGCGAGCAATCGCTGCGCCGCCTGAAAACCGACTACATCGACCTTTACCAGTTGCACAACCCGCGCATCGAAGCGCTGGAGAAGGACGAGGTGTTCGAGACCCTCGAGGCTCTGAAGCACGAGGGCAAGATCCGCTACTACGGGTCGGCGCTGGGTCCCGACATCGGCTGGTTCGAGGAAGGCCAGGCGAGTATGGAAGAGCGGCACGTCAGCAGTTGCCAGATCATTTACAGCATCCTGGAGCAGGACCCGGCCAAGGACTTCTTCCCCATCGCCGAGAAGGAACAGGTCGGCCTGCTGTCCCGGGTGCCCCATGCCTCCGAGGCATTGACCGGTCGATATGACGAGCCGCCGGAATTCGACGAGAACGACCACCGTTCGTATCGCCGTCACCAGTGGCTCAGCGAGGCGTTGGTCAAGGTTGAGCAGGTCAAGTTCCTGGCCGGCGAAGAGGCCGGGCGCACCATGAGCCAGGCCGCCATCCAGTTTGTGCTTCACCAACCGACGATCACCAGCGTGCTGCCCAACTTCACCACGCTGGAAGAGTTGAAGGAATACTCCGAGGCCGTGGACACCCCGCCCATCACCGAGGGCGATCAGGCCATCCTGGATGATCTGTGGGCCAACAACTTCTATATCGAGGAGCCGGAACCCGCCTTCCGCGAGATCTGACGCCCCGAGCTTGGGATCCGTTATGGTTCCCGGTATGCTGTGCAAAGAAACCGGGGTTCCGTCAAGATTCCGTTAGGCCGGTGACGGAATCTTCCAAGGTTTGACACTGGAATGGGCTAGTGATAACTTTCACATAGCCCATTTTCGTATTGCGACAGGAGAGTGCGTTCCTGATGCCCGTTAACATTTGCGTGCTGGCCAAACAGGTCGTAGACCCGGAGATGCCCGCCGCCGCCTTCCGCATTGACCCCGACGCCCGGCAGGTAGTCCCGCCGGCGAACATCCCGCCCGTGGTGAACGGTTTTGACGAAAACGCCGTCGAAGCCGCTCTGCAGATCAAGGACGAGCAGGGCGCCAACATCACCGTCATCTCTTCTGGCACCACGTTTGCCCTGGACGTGATGAAGAAGCCATTGTCCATGGGAGCCGACGAGTTGGTGCTGCTCCAGGACGATGCTTTCGCTAACTCGGTGGACTCGTTCTTCACCGTACAGTTGCTCACCGCCGCCATCAACAAGTTGGGCGGCTTCGACCTGATCATCTGTGGCCGGCAGGCGTCGGACTGGGACAATGCTCAGGTACCCCTGGGGGTCGCGGAGACGCTCGGAATGGCCTGCATCACCCTTGGAAAAAAGGTCGACGTGCAGGATAGCAAGGTGGTGGTCGAGCGGCTGGCTCCCGACGGATTCGAGGTGGTGGAGGCCGACATGCCCGCCTTGGTGACCGTGAGCAACGAACTGGGCCAGCCTCGCTATCCCACACTGCGGGGCATCATGGCGGCCACCCGGAAGCGCCCGACGGTATGGACCACCGGTGATCTCGATATCGACGACGCGCGGCTGGAACCGCGCTTGACGCTGCACGATCTTTTCGTGCCGGAACGCGATCAGGACTGCGAGATTATCGAGGGCGACGACGACATCGACGCCGCCCGCAGGCTCGCGCTGCGGCTCCGCGAGGACCGCCTTATCTAACTCAGCGCAGTGACACCCGCGGGTCGGAGACCCGCGTTATTTTTTGGGCCCCGCCCACGGAGAAAAACATGGCAGACGCAACCGGGATCCTTGTATTCGGCGACGCCCCCGACGGACAATTGGCATCAACAGCCCAGGAACTGCTCGCGGCGGGCCGCTCGCTGGCCGACGCTCTCAACCAGGAACTGGCCGTCGCGGTGATCGGTTCGGACGTCGCCGATGCGCCCCAGCAGGCCATCGCCCACGGCGCCGACAAAGCCTACGCGGTGACCAGTCCCGCCTTGGCCGATTACCACCCCGACCTGTACCTGTCAGCCATGCAGACGGTGGCCGCCGAGGCTAACCCCGGCATCATACTGATCGCGCGCAACAACGAGGGCCGAGAGTTGGCGCCCCGCCTGGCGTTCCGCCTGGGTGTCGGATTGGCGCAGGACTGCCTGGAAGTGTCCGCCGACGCCGGCACGGGCCGCCTGCTAGCCAACCGTCCGGTGTACGGCGGCAGCGCCATCGCCGTGGTCAGCTGCACTCAGACGCCGCAGATCGCCGCCATCCGCCCCAAGACGTATGAACCCATGGACGCCGACGCCGGGCGCACTGGGCAAGTGGTCGCTTTTCCGGTAGACATAGACGCGGGCGCCGCGAAGACCCGCGTCGTTGACGTGGTGAAAGAAGAGGCTGAGGGCATCAAGCTGGAAGACGCCCGGATCGTCGTGTCCGGCGGGCGTGGCCTCGGGGGGCCCGAGCCCTTCTCGCAGCTGGAAGAGCTGGCCGGCCTGCTGGGTGGAGCCGTGGGAGCCTCGCGCGCCGCGGTCGACTCCGGGTGGGTACCCGCCAACTATCAGGTGGGCCTCACCGGCAAGACCATCACCCCCGACCTCTACATCACCGTGGCGATTTCCGGCGCCAGCCAGCACATGGCCGGCTGCAGCGGCTCCAAGGCCATCGTCGCCATCAACAAGGACGCCGACGCCAACATCTTCAAGGAAGCCCGCTACGGCGTGGTCGGCGACTGGGAAAAGGTGATCCCGGCGCTAACGGAAACGGTGCGGGAGTTGACGCAGTCGTAGGGATATCCCAACGTATCCCACAGCCATGGTTCGGGACACGCTTGGAATGCGTCCTCCAAATGCGACGTCCAACCGGTGGATGCGCCGATTAGACTTGCCCCTGGTGGGGTTAGGCATCGTGTTCTCATTAGCTCTGGGAGCTATGATCGTAACTTCTTCGATCCGACAACTTTCGCATCTCGAAACGGTTCTCTTTCAGGTCGTGACGCTGGCGACTGGGTTGCTCGGTTCGTATCGGTTTGGGCGAGTTGCTGCGCGCGAAGCTGCCTACGAAATGATACGTCCCCATGCCCGATCGGCAATCAGGCGGATATTGGAGCTCCGAGATAGTCTTTTTCGGCTGTCGGCCCGAATCGAAGATTTTAAGCAGGACGCCGATGACGATAGACACCTAAGCATCATCCAGGCGATAATCGACGAGCAAATACCCACTGGCGGATCCGCAGTAGAAGATTGGCGCGACATTGTACCCGAAGATGTAGATCAAATTTTGGAAGCATGGCTGGAGCGACGGGGAGTCGAACAAAATGACCGCGCTCACTAATCCAATCCGCGGGAAGATTGCTAAGATTTTGAACGACCGTGAAGTGGTTTTGAACATCGGTGCAAACCGCAGCGTCAGGCCGGGTATGACGTTCGATATCGTGTTCGAGGTGGATGTGGACGATCCTGACACTGGAGAGGCGTTGGGGTCGGTTGAGTCACCCAAAACCAGGGTAAAGGTCTCCCGTGTTTACGACAAAGTCGCGATAGCCTCGACGTATAGGACGCGTCGCGTGAACGTTGGTGGCCGGGGTTTGAGCTTGACGAGCGGTTTGTTTGATCCCCCGAGGTGGGAGACCCGCCCTGAAACCCTCAAGGTTAAAGAGCCTTTGGGCAACGGCCGCGATGAACCGGATTCGCCCGAAAGTTATGTCTCTGTAGGTGATCCGGTGGTCCAAGTCACGGATACGCCAGATGCCGGATGATTCCCAGGCGATCAATGCAACTCGATACGATAGCCCTGCGACTACAGCTTTGTCACGTTATCAATCAGCCGCACCGTCCCCACTCGCACAGCCACGGCGATCATCACCGGCCGGCCGTCGTGGACGGTTTCGACCGGCTGCATGGTGTCGGCGTCCACGATGCTGACGTAGTCCACGGCATCTATCAGAGGCTCGCGTCCCAGTATGTTGTGGGCGGCGCGCTGGATTCGTCCGGCATCTCGCTCGCCCCGGCGCCAGACATCCTCGGCGGCGCATAGCGCCCGGTATACTGCGGGGGCGGTCTCGCGCTCGTCCGAGGTCAGGTAGGCGTTGCGGCTGCTGAGCGCCAGGCCGTCCGGCTCTCTGATGGTCGGCATGGTTACGACGTCGACGCCCAAGTTCAAGTCGGCGTTCATTTTGCGGATGACCGCCACCTGTTGGCCGTCTTTCTGGCCGAAGTAGGCGCGGTCAGGGCGGATAATCGTGAACAACTTGGCGACCACCGTCGCCACTCCTCGGAAATGGCCCGGCCTGGCCGCGCCTTCCATGCCTTCGGCCACCGAACCCGGCTCGACCCAGGTGTCGAAACCATCGGGGTAAACTTCGTGCGGCGGCGGGACGAACACCAGGTCGGTGCCTTCCGCGTCCAACAACTCCAGGTCTCGCTGCAAGCTGCGCGGGTAGCGAGCGAAATCCTCGTTGGGGCCGAACTGCGTTGGGTTGACGAAGATCGACGCCGCCAGGGTCTGATTGTCCGCGCGCGCCCGCTGGACCAGCGAAAGGTGACCTTCGTGCAGCGCCCCCATGGTCGGCACCAGCCCCAGCGGACGGTCAGAGGACCAACTCAGCCGCGACATCTCAGCGCAAGTCTCAACCACTTCCATTTCAGACACCCGGAACAGGAAAAAATCCCGTTTATCCCGTCCATCCTGTGTATCCCGGTAAAAATTACTCTGGAGGGAACAGCTCGTCGATCTCCCGCTGCATCCGCTCCGCTTCCGTTTCGCCCATGACGCCGGCAACGGAGACGCCGGAGACGGCGCCCATATCGGCGTAGAACGCCTCGTCGTAGTCTCGCGGCCGGACTACCACCGGCATCGGCACCGCGTGGCCGAACACCAGCGCCTGCTGCTTGCTGTCCAGACGCGACAGCACGTTCCTGAGTTGCCCGGCGTCGCGGGCTCCCATCAAAACGGCGTTCATGTCCCGGTCATCATTCAACGCGCAGGAAAGCCTGGTGCCAAGCTGGCTCATCACTTCAGAGTCGATGCCGCTGGGCCGCTGGTCCACGATCATCAGCGTCACATTGTATTTGCGCAACTCGCGGGCAATGGCGCCGAAAATGGTCTGGGAGGCGATGTCCGGGGTCAGGAACTTGTGGGCTTCCTCGACGAATATCACCAACGGCCGGGGTTCGTCGCCGTGCCCGCCGTCGGCCGATTCCTTGCGTCTCACCCAGGTTTCGTGGATGCGGCGGGTCAGCAGGTTGCTGACCAGCACGTACGCGGCGGTGTTGCGCCCGTATTGCCCAAACTCCAGCACCACGTGGTTGCCGCGCTCGAGCTGTTCGATGATGCCGCTGGCGCTGGCGCTGCCCTGCCCATGTTCCACCAGGAACCCGAACCGCTCCCAGGACAGCAGGCGGCGATGCAGCGTTTGCAGGGCTGACAGGTTGACGCCGATTTCGCCGGCCAGATCGCCGACGTCAGCGGCGCTCAGCGCCATGAATTCGCGCAGCCAGTTCTCGCGGTAGTGCCTGGCGACGTTCCACGAGGTAGACGCGGCCACCTCCGACAGGTTGAGCGACTCTCGCAGCACTTCGATGTCCGTCGGCTCGACCTCGTTGTAACCGATGCTTACGACCCCGTCGGGCGTGGCGCCGCGGCGGCGACTGCTGGCTTCGTCGAGGGTGAAGGTGACGACACGGGAGGGAAACAGCTGCTTGAGACCTTTGACCTGGCGGCCGCGGTCGTTGTCCTGACCCTGCCAGCCGTACTCGCTCTCCATGTCGAAGACCAGGGAGACGGCCGGGGTTTGTTTCACTAAGCCGGCCAGCAGCATCCGCGCCAAAAACGTTTTGCCCGTACCGGACGCGCCGAACACTCCCACTGACCGGTTGGCCAGGGCCGCCAGGTCCAGCCGGACCAGCGACGTTTCCATGCCCTGGGGCGACCCCAAAGCGAAATCTCCCTCCCGAGCCCGGAACACTGCGTCGATGTCCGCCTGCGACGCCGCGTGAACTGGGGCGAAATGCTCCGGGATCGTCTTCGCCTGTTCTGCGGCTCCGTTTTGGGAGCTTCCAACCGGGATGGCCATGCTTGGCATCACTGACAGTTGGCTATAAGCCAACGTCCCTGCGATGACCTCTGCGGTGAAGTCTCCTGCGTCGGCAATGCCGGTCGAGAATGCTGGAGGAAAGTGGCGCACGCCGTCGTCAACGGCCCGCAGTTCCACGTCGGTCACCACGGCGAAATAGCGCTGCCGGCGTCCATGGATGGTCACGAATGATCCCACGGCCACATCCTCGGCGCTCGCGCTGTGACCGTCCAGCCGCACGTCCAAACCGCGAGAGAGCGAACCGCCGACGACTTGACCCAGCCGGCGGGCTTGCGCGGGGCCGGCGCCGTTGCTTCCGAAACCGTCGGCCAGCATCATCCGCCTACCTGGTGCAACAGGGCGCGCATGCGAAGGGGCTCCCCGGACAGTTCGGTTGCCAGAGCCTTTCCGGCGTTAAGCAGGAACCCCCGGGAGTCGGTACTGGAATGGGCTGCCTGCCGCAACAGGTTCACTATCGCGGTGTCTGATGCCGGTGAGCGTTCGTCCAACAGCAGCTTCAGCCATCCAAAATCTTTGCCCAGAAATGCCAGATCATCATCATCGCCAACGAAGACGAAGGCATGCAGGTCGGGAGGCAAGCTCGGCAAACCCGCATGGATGCCGTCGCCGCCACGATACCCTAAGATTGCCGCGGTAAACCGAGTAGCCAGGATAGCGCTCAGTTGGGGGTTTACCGCATACACCTCGTCTTCCGTTTCCAGGTCCGCGCCCCTGGGGGTCAGCGGTCGCGTAGGGTCCATCGGCTCGTGACGGACGTCCAGCACCACCGCGTAGACGGGTGGGGATTCGATTCGAACCAGCGATCCCAACGGAGGCGCTGCACGCGCCTGGTAGCATTGCGCCTCGATGCGCTGTGACCGTGACGCGGTCACCTCTCCTACACGCTGTCCGGGTTGCACTGCCGCCATGGCCGAATTCTAGCACGACGCGGGTTCCGGTATCGGACGGCATAGGAGCCGGCGCCGCCGGCGGGAACGAGATCGCCACGTCCCTGCACTCCTCGCGATGACAAGCTGGATACGCGCGGTGAGCCGCAAGCAAGGTTGACGCCAGTGTGAGCGATGCTATAATCCACTATCGCAAATCCATGCAATAACGGTGGTATGCGTATGTCTGGGCATGAATCGGCAGTGGCGCACCTGCGTTCCGAAGGCTATCGGATGACCCCGCAACGTCTGTCCGTACTGGACATCGTAGCCGGGCGTCCCGGCCATATCGGCGCAGATGAGGTGTGGAACCTGGCCAAGGAGCAGCACCCCTACGTCGATCTGGCCACCATCTACCGCACTTTGCAACTGCTAAAGCGCCTCGGCGTCGTGACCGAAGTGGTGATCGGAAACAAGCTTCACTTCGAGCTGGCCAATCACCATGATCGCCACAACCATATGGTCTGTTCCGAATGCGACTCGGTGCAAACCTTGAGCCCGGCCTACCTGGCGGAATTCAGCCAGCGCTTGCAGCAGGAGTTCGGGTTCACGCCCGACTTGGACAACATCACCATCGGCGGCCTCTGTTCCATTTGCCAGCCTCAAGGCTGACAAACGGATAGCAGATGCTTCTCTTCCCATAACTTTGGGAACCAAACTTGCCCAAACGGAGAGCAAATCATGTTTCTTACAAAAGTTTGTATATCACTGGTGATCGGATTAGCTGCGTTAGCCGCCGTCGCGTGCGCCGGTGAGCAGCCATCCGCAGAGCCTAACCAGCCAGCATCCGGCCCTCTCAACGTGGTAGCCACCGTGTCGCCCATCACCAGTATTGTGGAGAACATCGGAGGGACCCGCATCACGCTGCAGGGTGTCGTTCCGGAGGGCGTGAACTCCCACACCTTCGAACCCGCGCCGGCGGTGGCGGTTGTCCTCTCAGGCGCCGACCTGATTTTCCTCAACGGCCTTTTTCTCGAGGAACCCACCCTGGAAATGGCCAAAGCCAACCTGAAGCCCGGCGCATCCATCGTCAGCCTTGGGGAACAGACCATCACCCGCGACCAGTGGCAGTTTGACTTCTCCTTTCCCGAACAGGATGGGCATCCCAATCCCCACCTGTGGCCCGATCCTATCCTGACGCTCCGCTATGCGGAGATCGTGCGCGACAACCTGGTGGCCAGGGACCCGGCCAACGCCGACTACTATCGCGCCAACTATGATGCTTTTGCCGGGCGCATCGCGACACTGGACGAAGCCATCAAGACCATTGTCCCCACCATCCCCGCGGAGAACCGAAAATTGCTCACCTACCACGACTCGTGGGCATACTTCGCCGACCGCTATGGCCTCACTGTCATCGGCGCCGTCCAACCGTCAGACTTCTCCGAGCCGTCGGCCCGTGACGTCGCCGACCTCATCACCCAGATCAAGGAAGAAGGCATACCGGCCGTGTTCGGTTCGGAGGTCTTTCCCAGCGACGTCATGAAGACCATCGCAGCCGAGTCCGGAGCCAAATACATCGACGAACTCTCCGACGATGACCTTCCCGGCGGGCCGGGCGATCCCGACCACAGCTACCTCGGGCTGGAGGTCGCCAACCTACGCATCATGGTCCCGGCCTTGGGCGGGGACGCATCGGCGTTGGACAACGTGGATATTTCGCCGGTCTTTGACGGCGCGTCCAATGCCGTCTATCCTCAGTAATCCCGTCGTCACGCGCAATCAGGATCAGGCCACTCGCCATGCTGCACCCACCAGAATTAGAACACCTCCACCGGCCGGACCCGGACGCCCGGCCGACGGTGGAACTGCGAAACGTCACCGCCGGGTACAACAGGTCGAAGGTGCTGCAGGACGTGGACCTGAAAATCATGCCCGGCGATTTCGTGGGCCTGCTGGGGCCCAGCGGATCCGGCAAAACCACACTGCTGCGAGTGGTCCTGGGAGCGGTGGACGTGCAGCAAGGCGAGGTTCGGGTGAATGAAAAGCCGATCCGGGGACGCAACAACCGGGCCGGCTACGTACCCCAGCTGGAGACCATCGACTGGAACTTCCCAGTGACCGTCGAGGAGACGGTCATGATGGGTCGCACCATGGCCAATCCGTGGCTGCCGTGGTACCGCAAGCACGAGAAAGAACTGGCCTACGACATGATGCAGCGCCTGGGGATCGCAGATCTGGCCAAGCGCCACATACGCCAACTCTCCGGCGGGCAGCAGCAGCGGGTCTTCCTGGCCCGGGCACTGGCCAGCAGCCCTGATCTGCTTCTTCTTGACGAGCCCACGTCCGGTGTTGACCTCAAGACCCGCGACGACGTGATGCACCTGCTCCACGACCTCAACCACGCTGGGGTAACAATCGTGATGACAACGCACGAAATAAACGCGGTTGCCGTGCATCTGCCCCGGATTGTCTGTCTCAATGGCACCATCGTGGCTGACGGCCCACCGCACCGGGTGATTACGCCGCACATCCTGCGCGAGGTGTACGGAGCCGAAATGCCGGTGATCCAATACCATGGCATGACCTTGGTGGCGGAGAGCGCGCATTTCTGGATCGACCGCAATGGCGGCGAGCCTCTGGCCACTGTTCCGGACGACAGCCACCGGGAGCCGGTAATGTCCCATGCCCACCCAACCTCCGGCAACGTGCCGGAGCATCATCACCATCACAGCGATCCCGAATAGCCCGGGGTTGACGGCCGTGGATCCGGGCTTCGCCGGGCGCTCACGGCAATCGTTTGACAATCGGAATCGGTGATAATATGCCTCCCACCCTATTTGAGCATTCGTGTGATGGCATTGCTTGAACCGTTTGAGTTCGGATTTTTCGTCCGCGCGATCATAGCCGCCTTCCTAGTGGGCGGCTTATGCGCTTTCATGGGCACGTACATCGTGCTGCGCAGTATGTCCTACATCGGTCATGGCCTGGCCCACGCGATATTTGGCGGCGCGGTGGTCAGTTCGGCCATGTCGTTCAACTTCTTTGTGGGCGCCACCCTGTGGGGGTTCCTGTCCGCGCTGTTGATTGCCTGGACCACCCGCAAAAATCCGATCGGTTCCGACGCTGCCATCGGAATCGTGACCACCGCCAGCTTCGCCCTGGGTATAGCCATTATCAGCCGGAACCACGGATTCACGCATGATTTCGAGGCGGCTCTCTGGGGAAGCGTGCTGGCGGTGGAGAGAGCCGACATCATCGCCATTGCGGTGGTGACGATTGCGGTAGCGGCCGTGTTTTTCTTCGCCTACAAGATGTTCCTCTTCAACACCTTCGACTCGGACGTAGCCCGGTTCTACGGAATTCCCACCGCATGGATGGACGCCGTATTTGCCCTGATGCTAGCCGGCACGGTTGTGGTTTCCATGCGTGTCCTGGGCGTCACCATGATCGCGGCCGCCGTCGTCATCGCGCCCATCGTCGCCCGTTTGCTGACCAACAGCTTCGTCAAGATGACGATACTATCCACGTTGATCGGTATAATGTGCTCGGTCATAGGCATCTACATGAGCTATTTCATCAACGTCTCTTCGGGCGCCAGCGTCGTACTGCTGTCGGCCGGCGTGTTCGTGGCAGCATTGGCCTGGTCCAGGATCCGGCGCGCCCTCTCTCGGAGCCCGGCCGACGCACCCGGCTTGTCCCGCCTGCCCGACGGTTCTCTAGAATAACCTCCAAACTCACTGGCCACAGGAGGTCGATATGGCGCATGCACATCATCACGCGGCGCCTTCCGTAGTGGAAGGACGGACCGGTTTCCGCAGGGGCGCGGCGTTCATCATCGGAGGCCTGACCAGCGGTCACGGGGTCTTCCACTGGATCGCCCAGAGCTTCATAGTCGTGCTGCCCGAGGTTCGGGACCTGCTCCTCGGTGGGAGCATCATCGCTGCCACCAGCATCCAGACAACGCGGGAGATCGCCTCCGGAGTGGTTGCGCTGCCGGGCGGGGTACTCACCGATGCCCTGCGCCGCTACTGGGGCTGGGTGATGGCGGTCTGCATGGCGCTTTTCGGCGTGGGCTGGCTGTTGATGGCCGCGGCCGGCTGGCAGGTGCCGGGCAGCGCGTGGCTGGTTACCAGTCAAACCGCCGGCGCGGGAACCGCGGGCGGCGCATTGAACCCGGTGGGATACGCCCTATTGATCATAGGCATGGCCATCGTGGCAATCGCCGCCTCGGTGTGGCACTTGCCCGCGATGGCGGCGTTGTCCTCGCACTTCGCGCATCGACGCGCTTCCGTGCTTTCCTTCCACGGCGTCGGCGGAAACGTGGGCGACGTGCTGGGTCCGGCGCTCACCGGCTTGCTCCTCGTCACCATGACCTGGCAGTCGATCATCACCATCTACGCCGCGGTGCCGATCTTCCTGGCGTTCCTGGTTTTCTGGGCGTTCCGTGACATCGGTCATCGTGCGCAAGCGGCTGCCGAATCGGCGCCCACGTTCACCATGCGCTCGCAGGTTGAGGAAACCAAGTTGCTGGTGCGCAACCCGCGCATCTGGGGAATCACCGTCGTGGCCGGTCTGCGCGGCATGGCGTACATCGGGTTCGTCACCGTGCTGCCGCTGTATCTCGCCGACCAACTGGGACTGACGGTTGACCCGGAAGGCGGGGTATTCGAGGGCGTGTTCATTCGCGGCTCGCTTATCGCCCTGCTGGTGTTGGTGGGCATCTTTGCCAGCCCGGTGATGGGATACATTTCGGACCGCTTGGGTCGCAAAATGGTGCTGATCCCCGGAATGATTTTCCTGGCAGTGGTCACGCTGATCATGGTGCCGTTCAGTGACAATCTGGCCATCATGACGATCCTGTTGGCCGCCCTTGGGATGTTCCTGTACAGCGACCAGCCGATCCTGACCGCCGCGGCAATGGACATCGTGCGGGAAGGGACGGCGGCGACCACGCTGGGCCTGTTATCGACCTCCCGGTTCATTCTCAGCGCCGCGTCCCCGCTGCTCGCCGGCTGGCTGTACGGGATCGACTACACGTACCTGTTCTACTACACGGCGGCCCTGTACCTCGCGGCTGCGGTGATCCTGGCCCTGGTTCGTTTGCCCCAGTTGGCGCCGGTGGAAGACCATCATAACGGCCATGGGCAACACGACGGTCACGGTCATCACGACGACCACGGCCACGATCATCATGATGATCACGGTCATGACCACGGCGACCACGGTCACCGGAACCACTGAGCGATCGCTATAGCAAAAAAGTCAGGGGCGACCATTCGATCGCCCCTGTGCGTTTCGGCGATGCGCCGAGCGGAGTTTAGTCCTCGTTCTGTTGGGTCTGGCTACCCTTCACCGTGATGGTGATGTGGGACATGGCGGTTTCGCGGGAGCCGTGCCAGTGGTCTTCGCCGGCGGGAATGATCGCCACGTCGCCTTCCGTAACGCTCACTTCCTCGTCACGGGTGGCGACGATGCCGGTTCCCTCGGTGACGATGAGGATCTGATCGCCGCTGTGGGTGTGGAACTTGTTGCGGACGCCGGCGCCGAAGTGAACGATGCCGAAGTTGAAGTTGTTGCTGTCGTCAGGATCCAGGATGGCCTGCCGGCCGACGGGGCCGGTAAACAGGGGGGCGGTTCCTTCGGTCCTTTCCACTGCGGACATCTTTACGATTTTCATGGGTGTCGTTTACCTCCAGGATGGGTTCGGGGTCGAATGTCCCGAAAATGATACCCTGCGTCGCTTATGTCGTCTAGCCGGGTGGGAACGACAGAGTCAGCCATGCTCGTGGGCCGTGCGCTTCGTTGACTCCGTAATCTGCGAGCCGTACACTGCGGGGCCAGTCAACCCCTCGATTCGAGCTGGCCGGAATTCCCCCGAGGAGGCATCCCAATGAGTTTTGACCTGTACGAAAAGGGCATGAAAGTCGAAGCCATCGCCGATTTTGAAGTTCGCGAGGTAATGGCATCCCCAGTGGGTTCTTCGGTGCGCAGCATTTCCACGGGAGACGTCGGTGAAGTGCGTGAAAAACGGACGATCGGGCCCGCGACGTGGCTGATCGTGTACTTTGACAGCGTGAAACGCCAGATCAACGTCGACCAGACCAACATTGATAACATCAAACCTGCCTGAGGACATCGAGAGCCGCCACCATGATTGACAATCCTATCGCCCAGGTCGACACGCTGGTCTTTGATATCTTCGGCACGGTGCTTGACCTGGGCGGTAGTCTGTCCGAGCCGGCCGGACGCTTCCTCGAAGAACACGGTTCGCAGGCTACGGCGGATGAATTCTGGGCTGACTGGCGCGGGCGCCAGCGCATCGAGCAGTACCAGGACAATCTGTTGATGCTGGGTCACAGCGGTTACCTGGAGACCTGCCGCCGGTCCTTCGTCTATTGCCTGCGACTGCACGGCGTCGACTTTGAACCGGGCGACGTGGAACGGTTCATGGCTGCGTACGACGATTTGCGTCCCTTCGACGATGCTGTACAGGGCCTGCAAAAACTGGTTGACGGCAGGCAATTTGGCCTGGTGGTGCTGTCCAACGGCGAGCAGGCCTATCTGGAGCGCATGGCCAGGATCAACGTGGGCATTCCTTTCGACCACGTGATTTCGGTGGAAAATGCCGGATCGTTCAAGCCTCATCCGTCCGTATACCGGACGGCAGCCCGCATCCTGGGCAAAGAGCCGGGCGAGATCATGATGGTTTCGTCGCATTCCTTCGACGTGACCGGGGCTCGAGCCTCCGGGTTTCGGGCCGGATATGTTAATCGCTACAACCTCCCGAACGAGGAGTCGGTGTACCTGCCCGATTTCGAGGTAGCGGACTTCCACGAACTGGTGGATCGGCTGCTCTCAGGTAGGCATCCTGAGGCCGGCGGCCAATAGCCTATGGCCGCTGTCGCCGCCGCTGGACGGCTGCGCGCGTTCTCTGCTCTTCGCCACCGGGACTTCCGGTGGTTCTTTCTGAATATCGGGGTGCAGTCCTTCGGCCAGGGCATCCAGTTCTTGGGCATCGGCTTTCTCATCCTGGACCTGACCGGGGAGAAAACTGCGTTGGGTCTGGCGGTCAGCCTGTTCGGAGTGTCCAACCTGGTCTTCACCTTCGTGGGTGGAGTGCTGGCCGATCGGGTGGACCGAAAGCTTTTCCTGATCGCCTGCGTTCTGGGAAACGCAGTAATCACTCTTGCGCTGGCCTTCCTGGCGCTGACCGGGTTGGCCCAGATCTGGCACGTGTACGCCGTTGTGTTCATCCTGGGCGGGTTGATGGCGGTCCAGATGCCGGCGAGGTTCGCCCTGGCCGCCGACCTGGTGCCGCGCGAAGACATGATGAACGCCGTGGCCTTGCACACCTCAGTAGGCCAGATGGGGAACATGCTTGGCCCGCTGGTTGGTGGATGGGCGATCCAGTACATAGACACCTGGGCTGGGATCATGATCAACGGCGTCAGCTACCTGCTGGGAATCGCATTCCTGATGATGGTGTCACGGCCCGTAGCAATTACGCGCCGGAATTCGTCGCCGATCAGCGACTTCACGGGCGGGGTAGCCCACGCCGTTCGGACCCCGATGGCAGCGGTGCTGATCTTCCTGTCGGCTACATTCGGGTTTTTCGGCATGGCCTACATGCAGGTCGTGCCCGCGTTCACCACCGAATTCCTGCGCTTGAATCCGTTTCAGACCGGGGTATTCATGGTATGCCGGGGGGCGGGGGCGTTCATGGGTTCCATGGTGGTTGCCAGTTGGGGCGACAGCAAGAACAAGGGCCTCTTGATGTACATGCAGTTGGTGATCTGCTGCGTCGGGCTGATCGCCATGGCTTGGTCCCAGTGGTACTGGGCCGCGTGCATGCTGGTAGCTCTGGTCGGGTCCACCAGCATCGGGGGCTTCTGGCCGGTGTCCAGCTCGATGATGCAGCTGACCACGGCTCCGGATATGCGCGGCCGGATGATGGCCATGATGCAACTGGCTCCGGTATTCCACTTCCTGGGAGCGTGGCCGCTGACGTGGCTGGCACAACTGTACGGTTGGTCGGTAGCAATCACCAGTGGCGCCGCCGTCCTGCTGGTGATTTCGCTGGCCGGATGGATGTACCGCCCCATGGTGCGTCGGATGAATGAAATCTGACCATGGCTGCTCTTCAATATGACCGTGTGCAACTGGGGCATCTGGAACCGTCGCATTCTTGCTGCTAAGCGGAAACTGTCGTATAGTTCGCGGCAACAGGCGCCCCAGTTTCGCACGATTAAGGAGAGAAAAATGGTCAAGCCCAAACAAGTTGGACACCTCGTCATCAACGTCTCTGACGTGGCAGCGTCTACCAAGTTCTACACCGAGATCCTGGGCTTCCAGATCGCCGTTCAGCGTCCCACCGCGACCTTCCTGACCTGCGGTGAGATCCACCACGACCTGGCGCTCTTCCAGGCGGACGAGCATTCCCCCGAGACGCGCAAGGGCAACATCGGACTCAACCACTTCGCGGTGCAGGTGGAAGACTTCGATTCCCTGCGTGACCTGTACCACACGCTGCTGGAGCACGATGTCAAGGTCGACCGCACCACCGACCACGGCATGACCGGAAGCGTATACTTTGAAGACCCTGACGGCAACGGCATCGAGTTCTACTACGACAAGTTTGACACCGCCGAAGAGGGTCTGGCCGAGATGCGCCGAGAAGGCCGGGAGAACACGGTCCTGGTCATCGACTAGAGCCGCGAAACGCGCACAATCGCGAGGGGCGGGTATCAAACCCGCCCCTTTTGGATTGCAGCGCAACCGGCGTCTGGTCAACGCGCTCCGGCCAGGTTGTCGTCATCGTCGGAGCCGGGCAGATTGAACTGCCCCAAAATGTCCGCCAGGGTACCTTCGATGCTCGGGTCGAGCTCAACCGGTTCCTCGAAGGGCTGGAACTGGTAGTCGTTGCGGACCCGCTCGATATAGCGTCGCGCCTCCTCGTTGCGCTGAGACACTCGCTCCAGAGATTCCAAAAGGCGCGAGGACTCTTCCTCGTATCGAGGGCGCAAGTCCGACAGATCAATTTCCAGCGCATACAGAGCACGCAGCCGGCGCATGATGTCGTAGAAAGCACGGTGGTCCGTGGTGATACCCAATTGGCCGCCGCCGCTCCCGCTGAACGGGAACATGGGCGCCATGGCTCCGACCCTCACCATCTCCACGTCGGGATGCTGGTAGTGGGCGATGCTGACCAGCGCCATGCCTACCGTAGGCCCCTGCCGTTGCTGGGAACCATAGCTGGAGAACAACATTCCGTGCTGGCGCAACTCTTCCGCCATGGATGCCTTGCTGTAAACGCACGACACCCGGCGCTCCAGCTCAGGTGGCGCCGGCCCGTTGTAACCCTCGACCGCGGCGATCTTCGGATTGCCCAATGCTGCCGCTGCCTCAAAAAACGCGTCCCCGTACAGGTCGATCCTGTACCAGGGTTCGACCCCCAGGAAAATGACCACTCCGTTTCCTGCATCCCAAAACCCGTTGTCCCATCGCATGGGACGGCTGGGGAGACCGTCGTCAAAGGCCGCCCTCGGCCGATACAGATCGTGGGTGCCGGCGATCTGGAAGGGGAAGCACATCCTGGAAATTTCTTCCGTCATCTGGCCGATGCGTCGTGCCGACAGCTTATCGATCAGCCAGCGAGGCATGCCGCTGGATATGTTGCCACCGTCGGACCATTGCCGCCGCCAGCCGGCGATCAGCACCCGCGTCTGCGGGGTCTCGTCCAAGGCGATGAGCGGCTCGGCCATGACTCCCTCCTTGGCCCGATACTAGATCAGCTGGGCCGGCGTGAAGATGCCATCCATGTCCTCTTCTGACGCCGGAGCCTTCGGCGGCTGGCCTAGCTGGTCGTCCATGAACCAGTACACCTGCTTGAGATGGTGGGTGCTGTGGCTCAGGATGATGTTCAGCAGTTCCAGGACGGTGACCTCGCCGCCGTAGTGGGCCGGCACGACGCGATCGAAGCCCTCGGTGTCGCCGCTATCGAGAAACTCGGTGATATCGTCCGCCACCTTGAGCGCGTACGATGCGATGTCGTCGGGCTTGGTCAGGTGAGACACGCTCTCCTTGCACGCCCGCATGTCATCGGTATTCATGGATCCCCGGGTCCTGCTGGTGTAGGCCAGTTCCGGGAACGAAACGATGTGCAAAAGCGTGTCCCGCAGCATTTCCGGTCGCCACTGCACGGGCTGGGATAGCTGCTCCTCGGAAAGCTCGCAAGTCGCCCGCGCCGCCGCTTTCAATATCCGCTGGTACTTGTCGGCCAACCAGGCGGTGCGCCCGGAAAGGTCGATTGGCGCATCGTCCAGACCCAGCGCGGGTATCAACTTCTTCGGGTAGTAGCCGATGATGACCTCGCTGCCATCGATGATGGTTACGGGCGCGGAAAGAATGCCGCGGGACTTCAGGTCCTCCCGGGCCGGCTCGTCTGTGAGCAGGTCGTGGTGTTCATACTGAACACCGTTGGACGCCAGGAATTCTTCCAGCGTCCTACAGCTGAATCAACCAGGGTTGGTATAGACGTGCACTTCTCGAGTGGTGGTAGTCATCAGAATTTCTCCCGAAACCAAGCGGTGTCTATTCGCCGGAGCGGAACCAGTCGGACTTGCGCTCGGCAATCATGATGGTGGTGCAGTTGGTGTTGGCGCGGATGCAGTCGGGCATCACCGACGCGTCGGCGACGTGGAGGTTCTCCAATCCATGCACGCGGCAGTGTTGATCGACCACCGCCATGGGATCATCGGCCCGTCCAATCTTGCAGGTGCCGGAGATGTGCTGGGAGGTGCTCACGACGCGCTTCAGCCAGTCGTTCAGGGCCTCGTCGCTCTCCAAGTCCGCCGGCAAGGGGTCCAACAGTTCGTCGGCGACATCCTTATAGTGATCGCTTTCCAGCAGGTTGACGCACACTCGGACGGCCTCACGCATCCGGGACAGGTCGAACTCCTCTTGGAAGTAGTTGTAATTCAACGCCGGCTGATCGTGCGGGTCGGTGCTCGCCAGTTGCAACTGACCGGATCCGATTGCCAACTCCAGGATGCAGGTGAAGCGTATGCCCTCGGCCTCCAGCGGGTCGCCGGCGATGGGCGACGAGAAGGACGACTGCATAATCTGGATGTCGTTGCGGAGGTGGCTGCCTGAGGCGGTATAGCGGAGGCACACCTGGGTTCTGGGGGCCGATGGGTCCAGCGGGAAGTCATCCTTGACCTTGACCGGCACGCGAATGTTGGGATGGTCGCGCAGGTTCTGGCCGACGCCCGGGAGTTCATGCACCACTGGGATACCCATCTCCCGCAAGTGGTCGGCCGGTCCAACGCCAGACAAAAGGAGCAACTGAGGCGACGCGATCGCGCCGGAACTCAGGATGATGTCGTTGGCTTCGGCCGTGAACACCTCGCCACCGCTTTCCACCTCGACACCCACCGCTTTCTTGCCCTCGAAAAGGATCCTCCGGCAGGTGACGTTAGGGCGAATGGTCAGGTTCAGGCGGTGCCTGGCCTCGCGCAGGTAGGTGATGGACGTGCTCATCCGCACGCCGTTGGGGTTGTTCATAGGCACGGGGCCGACGCCTCCGGACTCCGGGTGGTTCATGTCGGGGTCGTGGGGATGGCCCGCGTCGCGGCAGGCGTTCCAGAAAGCGACCTGCGCCGGAAGCCAGTCTTCCTGGCGGTGGCGCCGCACTGGAATGGGTCCCGTGTTGCCGTGGAAGTCGTCGCTGATGTCAACGTCGGTTTCCATCTTACGGAAATAGGGCAAGCAATCGGTGAACTTCCACTCGTCATTGCCCAGAGCCGCCCAGGCGTCGTAGTCCTCAGGCACACCGCGCAGCAGCACCTGGCCATTAATCGCGGATGATCCGCCGACCACCTTGCCGCGGGGCACGGGCATCGGGTTGGCCTGGCCAGGGTTCTGCGCCCAGAAGGTCCAGTTGTGGGGCGCATTTACGGCGGACGCAGTCTGGTCGTAGCCGTACTTCAGGTCGTCCGGATAGAGGTCAAAGTCGGGATAATCCGGCCCGGCTTCGAGCAGGAGCACCGAGCGGTCGGGGTCCTCGGTCAGCCTCGCTGCCATGGTGCAGCCGGCGGAACCCGCCCCGATTATGATTACGTCGTACTTCATCGCGTTCCGCCTCCTGGTAAACGCTTTTCGGATCGTTTGCTTGAGGCGGATTATCGCCCGTATCGACGCCGCCGGCAAGGGCTGGGCAGCGTCAGATGCCGCGTACCTTTGTGATAGACTACCCACCGATTTCGAGGCGTAAGGCCTCTATCGACACATACGATCAACAAAAGCGAGGTGCCCAATGCCCAAATATCTCTTGCAAGCCAACTATACCACCGAAGGTTTCCAGGGATTGTTGAAAGAGGGAGGAACCTCGCGCCGCCAGGTTTTTGAAGAGCTGGCGAAAGAGCAGGGCGGCGCATTGGAGTCTTTTTACTACGCTCTCGGAGGGGCTGATCTTTACATGACCTTCGACCTCCCGGACACGGCGACCGCCGCGGCGGTGTCCATGACCATAAGCGCCGGCGGCGCCCTCAACATCACGACCGTCCAGTTGATAACTCCCGAAGAGATCGACGCGGCCTGCGGCAAGACCGTGACGTACCGTCTTCCCGGAGCATAGGCTTCTCCGCAAAATTGGAACGCCGACTGGTCCGGCATAGCCGAGGGAGTCATGACCCCAGCGACACGTTCCGCAAAGATCGCCACCTACGGCTCGGCCTATGAAACCCTCATAGCCGGGTTGCGGGAGTTCCCCAGGGAAATGTGGGACTTCCGCGACGAACATGGCTGCTGGAGCATCCACGAGCACCTCGTCCACATCGCTGATAGCGAGGCTAACAGCTACATACGGGCGCGGCGGTTTATTGCGGAGCCAGGCGAACCCCTCATGGCTTACGATGAAAACGGCTGGGCCAGTTCCCTGGGCTATGCCGACCGTTCCGTGGTGGACGCTCTGGAACTCTTCCGAATCCTGCGGCAACAAACTTACGACCTGATAAAGACCTTGCCGGAGTCAGTCTGGGCCAACACCTGCTATCACCCCGAGAACGGAGACATGACGCTGGACGACTGGCTGGACGTGTACGCTGTGCACATCCCGGAGCACCTCCAGTACATGCGGGAAAATCACAACGCCTGGCTCTCCTCCCGGTAGGTGCCTGGATAGTTGTCTGCCCTCCCCGGGACGTTAGCCAACCCGTATCGATTGCGCTATACTGCCGCCAAGACTCGGCTCATGCCCCGGGGCGGTTTTTCGTCCCTTCCCGAGGGTGAATGGCCGGAAGCGGGCGACCCCGCCATTTCGCAGCAGAGGAGATTTGCCATGCAGTTCGGCTTGCTTTACGAATGCCAGCGCCCCTTCCAGGGCACCGAGATTGACTGGAACGCGCTTTACAAGGAAACTCTCGAACAGTGCGAGTTGGCCGACCAGGTGGGCTTCGACAACCTCTGGTTTGTGGAACACCATTTCCTGACCGGCTTCTCCGGTTCCCCCTCGCAGGATGCCATGTTCGGCGCCCTGAGCCGCATCACCAAGCAGATTCGCATTGGCTACGGCGTCTGCATCTTGCCTTATCACCACCCGGTTCGCGTGGCGGAGCGCGTGGCCCTGCTGGACCAGCTTACCGACGGCCGCATCGAAGTGGGGACGGGCCGCTCCAACGCCTATGAGCAGACCGGCCTGGGCATCGACCCCCGGGAAACCCGCAACCTCTGGAATGAATCCATCAGCATGCTGCCCAAGATCTGGACCTCCGACGAGTACGAGTACGAGGGGGAGAACTGGAGCGTGCCCAAACGCCGCGTGCTGCCCAAGCCCTACCAGCAGCCGCACCCGCGCCTTTACCTCGCCTGTACCTCTGAGGACAGCTTCCGCCTCGCCGCCCAGAAGGGCATCGGCGTGCTGTCGTCCGCTTCCTACGCCGTTGAGGTGTTGAAGGAAAAAGTGCAGATCTATCGGGACGCGCTGAAGGACTGTGAGCCGGTGGGCGAGTTCGTCACCGAGTTCTGGGGCAACAACGTTCACGGCTTCTGTGACGACGATGACGACTACGCCAAGGAACTGGCGGCGGAGTCGATGAAGACCTTCTTCGGGCCGGACAAGCCCTACATCGCGGGCCGCATCGGAGCCTACGAGGAGTTGTTGGAAGCCTGGGGTGGCGTTCCCGATCACCTTTCCGCGGACTTCAGCCGCTGGCTCCGTCAGTCCGACGAGGAACACCAGCAGTTGGCGCAGGACGTTGGCCTTTCGCTGGATGCCGGTCCCGGCGCCGCCCGGGCGGCCATCGCTCAGCTGGACGGCAAGACCCTGTCGGACCGCGGCGTGATCATCGCCGGCAACCCCGAGTCCTGCATCAAGACCTGCCAGATGTACGAGGACATCGGCGTCGACCAGGTCATGCTGATCATGCAGACCGAGACCATCCCTCACGAGAAGGTTATGGCCTCCATCGAGAAGTTCGGCAAGGAAGTCATTCCGCACTTCAAGAACGGCAACGGCGCGAAGTAGCCCGAACCACATCGGCTGACCGCGTAGGGGCGAATGATCATTCGCCCCTACCTTTTTTGGTTGGACTAATGACCACTCCGCCTGCTGACCCGCCTGTCAAATTCAACGTTCGGGTCAACCAGTACCGATACTCGTACGAAGACCTGCTCCGCATCTGGCAGGAAGCGGACTGGCTGGGCTACTATTCCGCCAGCCTGTTTGACCTGCTCACCGTGGATGCCCTGGAATGTTGGACCACGCTCACCGCGCTGCTGGCCCAAACCCGACGCATTCGCGCCGTGCCCATGGTGCTGGCCAACCCCTACCGTCATCCGGTGCTGACCGCAAAGATGGTGGCTACGCTGGACGTTATCAGCGGCGGCCGGGTCACCCTGGGGATCGGAGCTGGCGGCAGTCGCAGCGACACCACCCACAGCGGACTGCCGTTCCCATCCACGCGGGAACGCTGCGAGATGCTCGAGGAAGCCATCACGATAATCCGTCGCCTTTGGACAGAACCCGTGGTCGATTTCAACGGACAGCATTATCAAATCGCGGACGCGTCCATCGAGCCCAAACCAACGCAACGACCGACGCCGCCGGTTCTGGTGGGTGGCCACGGCCCGCGTTATGTCCTCCCCACCATCGGGCGGACCGCCGACATCAGCAACGTGGGTTCCAACGACACCGTTGAACAGCATCGGGCATACACCAGCATAATCAGTCAGGCGGCCGAGGTGGCGGGCCGCGATCCTGCGGGCATCGAACTGACGCACAACGCCGATTGCGTAATAGCGTCCACGCAATGCGAGTACGACCGGCTCGTGGCACGTCTCGCCGAAGATGCGGGGATGACCGCCACCGGGTACCAGGCGGATCGCCTGCGCAACACCCTTTCCGGCACACCGGAGCAAGTCTGCGACCGCCTCAGTGAGTACGTGGAGTTCGGCATTCGGTACTTTTTCGTCGTGTTCCCGAACCCGGCGCCGTCGGAGACGCTGGCCCTGTTCGCCGGCGAGGTTATGGCCCAATTCAATTACGGAAGCGGGGCCGTCTGATCGCCCGGTTGCTCCGCCGCCCCCTCGAGAGTCTGGGACGGCGACGTTTGCGGGTCGCGCATCACCAGGTATGCTCCGACACCGATTGCTACAAACACGCCTGACGCGACCATCGTCGGGGGGCCGAGGTGGGTAAGGTTGTTGAGCAAAAACGCTCCTGAGTTGGCTGCGCCCGACAACATCGCGGAGACGACAAGATAAATCCCCAAAACAGTCGCGAACCGGTACCGGCCGAAATACGCGCCCAACGCGACTATGGATAGGACTTGCACTCCCCCTGTTCCCACGCCCAGGAGGGCGGCGGCCAGGACAAAGAACAAGATCCCGTTTGCCGCCAGCAGGGTCGCAAGAGCTGACAGATGCGCCACCGCGAACCAGATCAAACCCTTCCGCAACGGCTCCCTGGCGCCCACGTATGCCCCCACCAATATGAACACCATGTGGATGACCGTGTGTAGAGTGGACAATTCGTCCGACAGTACGGGCGCGATGTCCCCGTCTGCCGGGAAGATCACCCCCAACTTGATGATCGAGCTGGCCGCGCTCAGGCAGGCGACGGCGACCACGAGCATCCAGAACTCCCGCGACCGGATGGCCTCCCTGACGGTGTATTCCGGTACCGGTTCATCGTCCTTCGGTTCAATGCCATCGGGGTGTTCTCCATGCGGCTCAGGGCGGTTGCGCACCAGGAGCGCCAGCGGCAGAGCGACGGCCAGGACCACCACTCCGGTGGCGATGACCGGCGTCGGGTCCGCTGAGCCGTCTACTTGATCCGCCACTGCGCCGGCAGCGGCGGCACCCAGCATCACCAGTGCGATGGCCATTGGGCGGCTCCGCCTGAACCAGTGGTTGACGGCAGTTGCGGCCGGCACGAAAGCCGCCAACGGGGAGCCGAAGAGAACCAGGGGCATTGACACCACGACGGGTGCGACCCTGGGAGCCAACCCCGCCAGCAGCAGGCCAATCCCAACCATGGGCAAGCCGATCAGCATCGGCTTTCGGGAACCGCTCCGGTCAACCATCACGCCAACGACGGGAGGAAGCAACGCGCCGACCGCAGCCAACGCGTGATAGAGATAATCGGACCACTCGGCAAGCTGAGCACCTGAAAACGGCCGGTGCAGCGCGAAAAAGTACTGCCCAAAAAGAGACAAGCTGCTATTCCGGCCCGCGGCGGCCACGACCAACGCACCGATGACGACCAACCGCCAGCCATAGAAAACGCCGCCGGTCAGGCGGCGTATGAAATCGGGAGCCGGTAACGGGTCTTGCATCAGTTGGCGGATCCCGTTGATGCCCCCTGCGTTACCAGCCTTTGCACGTCGGCGCGGCGTCGCTGCGACGGCGACAACCGCGGGTTGCCCAGGAATAGGAACATCACGGAGCCGACGGCGCTGACGGCAGCGATTGAGGCCAGCGGCAACGTGTAGCTGCCGGTGATGAATTCCTGCATCCACGCAACATAAGGCACCACCACGATGAACATTATGTTCATAGGTATCATGGAAATGCCGGTGATCCGGGCGAAGTTGCTGCGCCCAAAATACACGCCACGAATGGCCGTGGTGAGCGGGGTTCTGCCGCCGAACCCTATCCCCATCAGCACGGTGAACAGGTAGAACATGGGCAGGGTTTCGGCCGTCAGGAGAACGACCATGGCGATAGACTGCAGGAAAGAAAATCCGAAGATGGCCAATCGTATCGGTACGCGGTCGCCGACTATTCCGCCCACCAAAATGAAGGCTGTGGACACGGCGGTCTGCGCCGAAATGACCCCGCTGATTTGCCCCAGTCCAAAGCCGCGTTCCACCATCAGGAGGCCCAGGTAGAACATCACGCTGATGATGATGATGGACGAACTGGCGTGCCCCATGGTGATGAGCCAGAAAGCGCGCGTTCGGATCGCCTCCTGCCAGGTGTAATCCGGCGCGACGATTCCGCCGCCGTTGGCGGTGCGCTGACGGCCGGAGGATCCGGCAGCTTCCGGATCAATGCCGTCCGGGTGCATGCCGTAATCCTCAGGGCGGTTGCGCACCAGCATCGCCAGAGGCACCGACGCCACCAGGCCGATTGCGCCCACCAGCAACGCGGTGTTCTGCCAACCGAGCCGGCCCGGTATCTCCACGCCGGTTTTGACGTCCCAACCCATCGCCCATGCCATGAGCGGAACAACGAAAACGCCCCCGATGCCGAAGCCCAACATGGGTATGGACATCGCGGTCGAGCGGCGCAGGCGGAACCAGTTGTTCAGCGCGGTGTTGGCCGGCAGCCAGGAACCGAGCCCAGCTCCAAGGCTGACCACCACGAAGGCCAAATAGAACATCCAAAGGCTGTCGGTGCGGCTGAACAGCACGAAGCCGCCGGCGAATATCACCAACCCGATGGCTACCATCTTGCGCGGCCCCAGTTTATCGACGCACCATCCGGCGATGGGTCCCATCACCGTGCCTTCCACGCGCGTCAGCGTGAATGCCCATGACAGCTGGAACGGGGTCCACCCGAAGTTCTGGGACAGAACCGGCAACCACAGCGACAGCGCCTGAAACAGGGGCACCGTGCCGATCACCATGATCAGGGCGCCAGTGACGGCCAGCCACCACCCGTAGAACATCCCGCGCACCAACCGGATCGGATGGGCCAGCTCGCTCGCCTGAATCAACTACCTGCTCCCGCTAAGTTGCGATAATCGCAATCCAACCCGCCGTTTCGGCGAATTCGACCCGGCGATTATACTCCACCCAGTGGTGGTATCCGTGTTTCAAATATGTAAATCCTTGTCATATTGAGACTTCATAGCCTATCTGCGAGCCCGATACCGCCGCAAGATGTTGCGCATCGAGGGCCGGCTGCAAAATTCCAGCCGTGCAACAGTTCAGCGCCGGCCGGTGCGAACACCAATGCCGGCGCTGCGTTGCGTCAAAGTTTTTGCTCGGGTTCGCGGGACTAGCAGGTATTGGCCTCCCCTTCGTCGTACAGGTGGCAGGCGGTAGCGTGGCCGGGGGTGTATGCCGTCAGGATCGGTACGTCTACCGAGCAGCGGTCCATGACGAAGGGACAACGAGGATGGAACGTGCACCCGGTCGGCGGATTCAACGGCGAGGGTACCTCTCCGGTGAGCACTATCTCCTCGCGCTGGCGCCTCGGGTGTGCCGGCAGAGAAGCGGAGATCAGGGCGCGGGTGTAGGGGTGCTGAGCGTTGGTGAACAGTTCGATGGGCGGTGCTTCCTCCACGATCTTGCCCAGGTACATCACGCCCACCATGTGGCTCATATAGCGCACCGTGGCGAGGTTGTGCGCGATCAGCAGATAGCTGAGCTCGTAGGTGGATTGGAGTTCCTTCAGCAGGTTCAAAATCTGGGCGCGTATTGACACGTCCAGGGCGGACACCGGTTCGTCCAGCACGATCAGCTTGGGACGCGTGGACAGCGCCCGGGCAATGGCGATCCTCTGCCGCTGGCCGCCGCTGAATTCGTGAGGATACCGCTCCGCGTGGAACGGGTGCAGTCCGACCACCTGGAGCAGTTCCTGGACCTGGGCGCGGACTGCCGAACGGCTGAGGCGCTGGTGGGTGATCAACGGTTCCGAAACGATGTGGTCGACCCGCATCCTGGGGTTCAGAGAGCTCCATGGATCCTGGAACACGGCCTGGACCGAGGCCTTGAAGTTTCTGCGCTCAGCTCCAGAGAACTGGTTCATCGGGCGGTCGTCGAAATAAATGCTGCCTTCGGTGGGCTGGTCCGCCATAAGCAACATGCGGCTGGTGGTGGTCTTCCCGCAGCCCGATTCCCCAACCAGGCTGTACGTCTCGCCCGGCATGATGTTGATCGAGATGCCGTCGACGGCTTTCACCGTTCCGGTTCGCCGCCGGAGCACGTTGCCCCGAAATATCGGAAAGTGGCGGCGGATGCCCTCCAACCGTACCAGCGGTTGTTCGCCGGAGCCGGTCGAAGTCCCCGCGATTTCAGAAGCAGTGGTAACCATTATTCCGCCCTCCAGCACCGCGACACGTGACCGGGGGCCACTGTGAATTCCAGCGGGTATTCGTTGCAGCGGTCCCACGCGTAAGGACAGCGCGGCGCGAATGAACACCCCTGCGGCAGAGCGTCCAGGGACGGCGGCTGGCCATCGATAGAAGGCAGCATGTCGACGTCGGTGTCCAGATCGGGCACGGATTCGAGCAACGCCTCAGTGTAGGGATGGGCCGGTCGGTCGAACATATCCTCCACGTCGGACTGTTCCACGATGCGTCCGGCGTACATGACGGCCACCCGGTCGCACATGCGGGCCACGATGCCGAAGTCGTGGGTGATGAAGATAATCGCCGCGCCGGTCTGCTCCTGGATGTCCTTAAGGAGTCGGAGATATTGCAACTGGATGGTCGCGTCCAGCGAGGTGGTCGGCTCATCCGCGATCAGGAGGTTCGGCGCGCGCGCTATGGATATCGCGCCGACCACTCGTTGGCGCATGCCGCCGCTCATCTGATGCGGAAAGTTGGTCAATCGATCTTCGGCGGCCGGAATGCGCACGTTTTCCAACAGTCTGATCGCGCGGTCGCGCAGGGATCGGCGGGGCTCGTTGTATTCCATGCGCAACGATTCGACCAACTGGTCTCCCACGGTGAACACCGGGTTCAGTGAGGTCAGCGGGTCCTGCATGACCATACAGATGCCCGACCCGCGGATATCTCGCATTTCGCCACGGCTCTTTTCCAGCAGGTTGTCGCCCAGATAATTGATACTTCCCCCGACGATGCGGCCCGGGTGGGGCACCATCCCCAGAATCGACCACGCGGTCATGCTCTTGCCCGAGCCGGATTCGCCAACGATGCCCAGGGTCTCGCCGCGCTTTAGCTCAAAGCTGATGCCGTCTACCGCTTTAACCACGCCGGTCCGCGTGAAGAAGTGGGTTTGCAAATCCTGTACGCGCAGGATTACGTCGTCTGTCATCCATTCACCTGTAGATTTGAGGGCCGGCCCCATGACAGTCATAGGCGGTTATCGCACTCTGCAACCAGGCGTCGCGCTGTGTATCAACGCGAAAGGCACGCACGACGCCGACCGCCAACCATGCTCCCAACCGGCGGGCGTCCATTATACCGTAAGGGAATCCGCTCAGCGGACTGCCGGGCTACCCTCGCCTATCAGCCGGCACCTCCCCAGATTCTCAGCCAGGATCATTCAGGCGATGAGTCTATCAGCGCTAGCGCCCGCATCGTTTTGCCTGTCAAATTCCGCAGTCGCGCCGGTGTAATGCGATTGCCCAACGCCGCGCCGCTCTCGGCTGACACGCGCACGTAATTGTCGGTGAGCCCGCTCCACAGCATGGTCCCCGCCCCAACCGGTTTAGCCGTTTCCCACAGGACCGGACGAACCGTACCCGCCAGGTGGCCGCGAAACTCCTGGAATCCAATTGAGGCGGCGGCGGCCAGTTCGCCGGCACGGCGGCGCTTGTCCTCAGGAGAGACCTGGTTGGGCATATGGTGAGCCGAGGTGCCGGGGCGTTGGGAATACGGGAAAACGTGGGCGTCGGCGAATTTGATCTCGCGAATCAGACCCAGGCCGGCGGCGTGGTCATGTTCGGATTCGCCGGGGAAACCGGCGATCACGTCCGTGGTGATGGCAGCGTCGGGCAACAGTTCGCGGATGTTCGCCACGGCTCTGCGGAACGTGTCGGTGTCATAGCGACGGCGCATGGCCTTGAGCACGACGTCGCTGCCGCTCTGCAACGGTACGTGGAAGTGCGGGCACAAGCGCGGGTCATTCCAACGCGCCAGGAGGCCCGTGCTGATTTCGTGCGCCTGCAGGGAAGAGACGCGCAGCCTCGGCAGGTCGGTTTCGCCCAGTATCCAATCAAGCAAACTTGGCAGATCCTCCCCGTTAAGGTCGAACCCATAGGTGCCAAGTTGCGTGCCCGTCAGTGTGATTTCCTTAAAGCCGGAATTCACATACCGCCGCACCACGTCGACGATTTCGGTGGGGCGGATGCTACGTTCGCGACCCCTCACTTTCGGTACGATGCAATACGCGCAGACCTGATCGCAGCCTTCCTGTATTTTAACCATCGCCCGGCTGCGACGAAGGATACCTGCCGGAGCCGGATCATCGGCACGCGGGTCGGCATCATCCGCAATCCCCCGGCGTCGGGCGCTCTCGGATACTGCCATCGCCACGAGATCAGGCTTCGACTGGTTGCCCACAACCAGGGACACCTCGGGGATGCGGCGCAGATCATCCGCTGCCCGTTCGGGGTAGCACCCAGCAGCAACGACCACGGCATCCGGATTGGCCCGATGGGCCGCACGCAGCGCCTGGCGCGCCTTCGAGTCTGCGGTGGCGGTCACCGTGCACGTGTTCACGACGATGATGTCGGCGTCTCGGCGACGTTCAACCAACCTTTAACCGGCGCGGGCGAACTCCTGCGCCAGGACGGCGCTGTCAGCCTGGTTCAGCTTGCACCCATGGGTCTCAATGGCGACGGTGCCCGCCTCGGCAACGGGTGAGCGCACAGCGTTGGAGCCGTCTGGCACCGCGCGCAGTATCACGGGGAGGGTTCCGTCGGTAGTCACGTTTCACCCGCCGAAATCGGCAACATCGTCATCGGGGTCGGCCGAGGGCAGGAAGTCGTCGCCACCCGGTATTCGGGCCACCAGGCGGTCGATACCCTCGTCCAGGTCATCCATGGCGAGTATCAGATAGTCGACCCGGGTCCGCCTTTCGCGCACCCGCTCGGCGGCATCGGCCAGGGCCGACAGGTGGTCGAATGCGTCACGGATGTATCGGTCCTTCTCCTCCTCGCCGACGCGCTTCACAAATTCCTTGAGCCTGGCGTCGTCACTGACGTCTTCCCCGTACCACAACGCGACGCCCCGGGACGCCGCGACCAGGCTTCCCCAGATCAGATCTTCCGCCTGGCTCCATTGCCCCCGTTGCATTGCGACGTGAGCGGACTCCTGCAGCCGAACCGCCTGGTTGCGGTATCGGCCCAGGCGGGCCGGCAGCGTGCCGGAGGGTGAATTTGATCGGTGGTCAGTCATGCTGTCCAATCGATTTTAGCAGACCTTCGTGGCGAGCCCACGAGCCAGGTAGTACACTGGCCATCCGCCGCCGTACAGCCTATAGCATCCTACCAACCGGCGAGGTTCGATTATGACAACTGTTCCCCCGTTTCGCCACGTGGCCTATCCGGTTCGCGTTTTCGCCGGCGATGACGCTTTGTCCAACCTTTCGGCGGCGGTGCAGCGAACCGGCGCGGTCCGGCCCTTTGTGGTTTGCGGGCAATCGGTTGCCAGACGCACGGATCTGCTGGAGCGAGTAACCGAGGCTTTGGGAGAGAGGCCGGCCGGGATATTCGACGGTGTGCAGGCTGGATCGCCCGTGCCGTCGGTCATTCAGGGCGCGGCGATGGCCCGCGAAGCGGGAGCCGACCTGATCGTCGCCGTCGGAGGCGGCAGCGCGGTGGTGACCGCCCGGGCCATCATCATCATGCTGGCTGAAGGAGGCCACCCGCGCGATCATGCCACGAAATATCCGGAAGGACGGCCGCCGGTAAGTCCGCGATTGATGGCGCCCAAGATACCCAACATCCTGGTGCTGACGACGCCTACCACCGCGGCGACGCGGGCCGGCACCGCCGTCATCGACGCTGACACGGGCCACCGCCTGGAGATGTTTGACCCCAAGACACGGCCTGCCGCAGTGATCTGGGACTCCGATGCCCTCCTGACCGCGCCGGCGGACTTGTGCATCAGCGCGTCGGGCTCGCTGTTCAGCGGGGTAATCAGCGCCCTGCAGGCGCCGCGGGTCAATCCCATGGCCGCGGCGGATCTACTTTCCGCGCTGGGCCTCCTGGTGGAGAATATCCCGTTGGTTCGCAAATCCGACGGGGATGGCACCGCCCGGGTCAACCTGTGCGCGGCGTCGTTCATGTACAACCGCGCGTGGGACACGGGAGCCAGTGGATCGGCCCTCGGCGTGGTCAGCGCGCTGGCGCACAGCCTGGACACCCGGTATCCGGACTGCGACCACGGCGCGGCGTACTCGATAACGACCGGGCCCGGAATGAGGTTCAACCGGGACTTCAACGCGGCCGGGCAGGCCCGGGTGGCAGACGCCCTCGGTGTCCGTGAGCGCGGCGACAGCGATCAGGATGCCGCCGATTCAGCGGCGGCGGCGGTGACGGGGTTCTTTGAAGCCGTCGGAATGCCCGTGCGGCTGCGCGACGTCGGCGTCCCGGCCGAGGGGATCCCTCGAATCGCGGAGGATGCGTTGACCGACTTCGGCCTGCACCGGAACGTGCGGCCAGTGAACGGAGCCGAAGAACTGGAGGCAGTGCTGCGCTCCGCGTGGTAGTTCGCCTAGTCCGGCGACCCTGGCGGTGTGTCCCACCAGGTGGCGCCGATGATCTGGCGCACGCTTTCGACTTCCCAGCGGGCGAGCAGTTCTTCGAGTTCGGCCAATATGCGGAACGGGGCGTTCAGGTCCGCCAGGTTCGCGCTGCCGATCTGGACCGCGGTGGCGCCGGCCATAAGGAACTCGGCCGCGTGCTGCCCGGTCATGATGCCTCCCACGCCTATGATGGGAACGTCCACCGCCTGAGCCGCCTTATGCACCAGCGCCATGGCGATGGGACGCAAAGCCGGGCCCGACAATCCGCCATACCCGGTGCCCAGCACCGCCTGCCCCGTCTCCACGTCGACGTGCATCGCCGGGATGGTGTTCGAAATAGTAAGGGCGTCGCAGCCGGCCTCCACCGCAGTGCTGGCGACCTCAGTGATGTCCGGCACGTTGGGTGACAGTTTGGCCCATATCGGCAAATCCGTTTGGCGGCGGACTCCGCTCACGGCCGCCTCCGTCAGTCTCGGGTGATGGCTGAACATCGCGCCGTCGTCCACGTTGGGGCAACTGAGGTTCAGTTCAATCGCCGAAAACCCCTTCACCCCTCGGGTGAACGAGGCCATCTCCTCCCACTGCTCGGGCGTGTCGCCGGCGATGCTGATCACGATGTTTGAGTCCAATTCCACCCATTGTGGAGCCAATTCTGCCATCGCGGCTTCGATCCCGGGATTGGTCAGGCCGACCGAGTTCAGCAACGTGGTTTCGCCTGCTTCCAGTCCTTCGCGGAAGGATGCGGGAAACCAGCGCGGTTCCGGGTTGCCCAGTCGCGGGTTGCGGGTGAAAGTCTTGGGCAATACCGCGCCCAGGGATGCCAGCGGAGCGTCCGGAGCCAGCCCGCGCCCGTACCCGTCGTATCCGAAGGTACCCGACGCTATCATGACCGGGTTGCTCAGAAACAATCCATCAGGTTTGCACGGCGCCAGATTGACGCACAGATCCATCGCTTGCATGGTCTCACTCAGCATGAAGTAGGGGCGAATTTTTGGTTCGCCCCTACCTGGTCAGTGCGGGTTGTTTGCCGATTACAGGCGCGGGATATCCTCGTCTTCTTCCTCGAACGGCGAGAAGATCCTTGAAGCGGTCAACTCCACTTCCCGATCGATTTCGGAATCGTTGTCGGTCAGGGATTGGGCCCGACGCACCAGTTCGTCTTCTTCCTCGGCGGTCCTGATCTGGAAGCCAGCGTCGCCGATGCCCGTGCCGCCAAACTGCGGCGCGGCTTGCCCGGCGATCAACTCCTCGTCGATAGTTTCGTCCGCGCCTTCGAGACCGGCGAACTCTTCGGGAATATCACCGTCGCCGGAGAGCCAGGCCGGCGCCAATTCGCCCGCGAAGTCCTCCATGACCTCCCGGAGCGCGAAATCGTGCTCCGCCTGCAGCAGAGAATCCAGCCGCGCGGGGATCAGGCGACCGATGATCACGTTCTCCTTGAGACCACGCAACCAGTCCCGGTCGCTGGCGACCGCCGCCATGGTGAGGACCTTGGTAGTTTCCTGGAATGACGCCTTGGACAGGAAGCTGTCCGTGGTGAGCGCAGCCTTGGACACGCCTAGCAGCAGCGTCTTCGCCGTCGCCGGCTCGCCGCCTTCGGCCAGCACCTGCGCGTTCTGGTCCTGGAACCGGAACTTGTCCACCACGTCACCCGGGATGAACTCGGTGTCGCCGGCCGTCTCGACCTGCACGCGCCGCAGCATCTGGCGGAGGATAACCTCGATGTGCTTGTCGTGGATGCTAACGCCCTGGGAGCGGTAAACCTCCTGCACCTCGTCGACCAGGTAATGCTGCAAGCCTTCGAGGCCGCGGATGTCCAGCAATTCGCGGAGATCCAGCGGGCCGTCCACCAACGCATCGCCGGCCATGACCTGCTGGCCGTCGGTGACGCGCAGGGTCATCTGGGAGCTCACATCGTACGCGCGGGATTCTTCCTCGCGCCAAACGACGGTCACCCCATCGGCGGACACTTCGGCCTCACCCTGGAAGTCGGAGCGGATTTCGTTCACTATATCGGTGTTGGCCAACGCTGTGGTCGACTCGCTTTCACCGTCCGTTGCGGGCGCGGGTTCGGTGTTCAGCACCACGGCCAACAGCTTGCCTTCTTCAACCGGTTCGCCCCGTTCCACCAACCGGATTGCTCCAGCGGGCAGAGCGTAGTCGTGGCGTTCCTCTTCGTCGTAGGTGACCCTGATCCGCCGTGATCCGTTGGGATCCTCCTCGATGGAGATGGCGCCGTCGATGTGGGTCAGGACGCCGGCTCCCTTGGGCGGCCGCACTTCGAACAATTCCTGCACCCGGGGCAGACCCGTGGTGATGTCGGAACCGGCGATACCTCCTGTGTGGAAGGTCCGCATGGTCAACTGGGTGCCGGGCTCGCCGATACTTTGGGCCGCGATGACGCCGACGGCCTGGCCGATCTCGACGAGTTCGCCGGTAGCCGGCAGCCGGCCGTAGCACA
Source organism: Dehalococcoidia bacterium (assembly GCA_022827095.1). GTDB lineage: Bacteria > Chloroflexota > Dehalococcoidia > Lucifugimonadales > UBA3495 > Bin87. Next base: position 25,833 of record JAJDTP010000021.1, on the reverse strand, counting down.
TCTGGCAGATGCCGCGACGGGTCTGACAAGTCAAGGGAGACCGCACCGGCACCCGGTCAATGCCGGCATCGCGGATCTTCGTAGCCAGTTCCTCGTCAATCATCTCGTTGCGGTCAACTATGATCTCGCCACTGACCGGGTCGGCGATCACGTCACCGGCCATCCGGCCGACGATGCGCTCCGGCAGATTGGATAGGGTGGGATCGTTGGGTCGGGGCTCGACATAGAACGGTTCGGCGAACTCGCAGTCCAATTCCTGAACGATCACTTCCTGGGAGACGTCAACCAACCTCCGGGTGAGGTAGCCGCTGTCCGCGGTTCGCAGGGCCGTGTCGGTGAGACCCTTGCGCGCGCCGTGGGTGGAGATGAAATACTCCAGCGCCGTCAGCCCCTCGCGGAAGCTGGACTTGACCGGGCGCTCGATGATGCGGCCTTCAGGGTCGCTCATCAGGCCACGCATGCCGGCCATCTGCTTGATCTGCGAGATATTACCCTTGGCTCCCGACTTGGCCATCACGGCGACGCCGCCGTAGTTGGCCATCTCGGACTCCACGACCTGTTGCATGTCGTCGGACGCCTGCGTCCAGGTGTCGATGATCCGTTCGTACTTTTCCTCCTCCGTCATCATTCCCATCATGAAGTTGTCCTCGTGCTCGGCCACTTTCTGGCCCGCAGAGTCGAGGATGTCCCTCTTCCGTTCCGACACCTGAATGTCGTTGATGGCTATGGTGATGCCGGACTTGGTCGCGTAGAAAAAGCCCATCTCCTTGATCCTGTCCAGGGCGATCGCGGTTTCTTCGTTGGACAGGTTGCGGTAGAGCTCCGACGTCAGGTCCTTGATGGCGCCCCGGTCCATCAACTGGTTCTTGTACCCCAGGGCGTCGGGGATGGTCTCGTTGAATATCAACCGACCCATAGTGGTCTCGTCGATCTTGCCCTCGACGCCGGCCACCTTCAACACCGTTATCGGCGCGCGCAGGTCAAGCTGCCCATCCGAGTACGCGATGCGGGCTTCGTCGATATCGTAGAACACGCCACCGGCGCCCTTGGCGTCGGAGACCAGTTCGGTCAGATAGTAGCAGCCCATCACCATGTCCAGGGTGGGAGCGACCAGCGGGTCGCCCGACGCCGGGGACAGCATGTTGTTGGTGCTCAGCATGACCGAGCCGGTTTCGTGGACCGCCATGGCCGACAGGGGCACGTGCACCGCCATCTGGTCGCCGTCGAAGTCGGCGTTGAACGCGGAACACACCAGGGGGTGCAGCTGAATCGCGCTGCCCTCGATCAACACCGGCTTGAATGCCTGAATGCCCAGTCGGTGCAGGGTGGGCGCCCGGTTCAACATCACCGGGCGGTCCTTGATGACGTCTTCCAGGATGTGCCAAACCTCCGGCGAGGAGCGCTCGACCATCCGCTTGGCTGCCTTGATGTTGGGAGCCAGGGCGTTGAGCACCAGTCGGTGCATCACGAAAGGCTTGAACAACTCCAGGGCCATTCGCTTCGGCAGGCCGCATTCGTCCATCTTCAGCTCGGGGCCCACTACGATGACGGAGCGCCCGGAGTAGTCCACGCGTTTGCCCAGCAGGTTCTGCCGGAACCGGCCCTGTTTGCCCTTGAGCAGGTCGCTCAGGGATTTGAGCGCGTGGTCGCGCTTGCCCTTGACGGCCTTGCCCTGCCGGCCATTGTCGATCAGCGAATCGACGGCTTCCTGCAGCATCCGCTTTTCGTTCCGGATCATCAGACCCGGCGCGCGCATGCTGGCGAAACGCTTGAGCCGGTGGTTCCGGGAGAGCACCCTCCGGTACAGGTCATTCAGGTCGCTGGTGGCGAACCGGCCGCCATCCAACTGAACCATTGGCCGCAGTTCCGGCGGTAGCACCGGCAGCACGGTCATGATCATGTCCTGCATCCGGTTTTCGCTGCGCCGGAAGGTCTCCAGCAGGCGCATGCGCTTGCCGGCCTTGGTGCGGATCTGCGAGGAGGTGGCCCGCATTTCCAGTTCGGTGTAATACCTCTCCTGGTCCAGATCCGTGTCCAATAGTTTCAGAAATTCCAGGATTGGCTCGGCGCCCATTTCGGCGTCGAAGGCCTCGCCCCAGAAGGGCTTCAACCGGTCGTAACGGCTGGTGGAAAGGGTGGTCAGGTGCAGACCCGGGGAACCGCTGCGGGCGATGTAGAACTCGTCCGGCAGCTCGGCCTCGTTCCGTGCCGCGGCGGGCAATTTCAGTTCGTCCCACAGCCAGTCCACGTCCATGCTGCGCGGACGCTGGGACGGGTCCCAGCGGAGCCATCGCATGGCCTGGATCAGGTCTACTGCTTCCTTACGCCGCTCCGAGACGGCACGCAGGAGATAATCGTCGACGACGCCGATCAAGTCGCGGAGCACCGGCAATTGCCGCCGCCACAGCGAGATTTCCTTTTGCTGGTCCTCCGGGGTGATATCGGATTGGATGAACTCGATCCGGTTTTCCAATTCGCCGATCACTTTCATGTCGGAGCTGTCAGCCTGCAAACGGTCCAGCAGTGCGTTGAATGCCGGCAGGTTCCAGCCACGTCCCTCGGGATTGTCGTCGGAGCGACGGTAGTTCCAGCTGCGCACCGCTTCTTCGACGGTGGCCAGGGCGTGCTCGATCTCCGCCAGGTCGTCCGACAACGGTTGCTGCGCGGTCGGCCCGAAGGACGAGGAACCGACCCCGGTTACCGCGGCTGCAACGCCGGTGACGGTAGGCGCCAAAGTCTCGTCGTAAACGGCGGTGATGTCGCCACGCAGGCGTTCCACAGCGTCGACCAGGTCGTCCTGGCGCTCCTCGGTGGGATCGCCGCGCCAGGCGTTGAAGGCTTCAACTAGGGCTTTGGCGTGTGCGGATTGCTGTTCCAACGCGTCCAGGATGGGCATGCTACCGTGGTGAAGCCCCGAGATCGCCACCGCGACCTGGTCGCCCTCGATAGCGGCCATGGCCAGCTTGTCGGGGGAGTCGATGACCCCTTCGGCCAGCAGCAACTGGCCGACCGCGTAGGCAGCGCGTTCCGCTTTTTTCCCTTCCGCTGCCAGAGCCAGCAGGGACTCCACGTCCGCGGCGAAGTCGCCTCCTTCGGGATCCTCAGCGCCGGCCAGGCGGTCTAAAGCGGACTTGGCGGTCACGAGCGCCTGGGGCAGTGATTCCGACGGGCCGGAGATAATCGTCACTGCCTCGTGCAGGCTGCCGTCCAGTGCCCAATCGCTCACGCGATCCGCGATGCGCTGCCACGCCCCGTAGGCCACCGCCAGGGGGCCTTCCCGCAGTTCGTCGACTTCCGTGCTGTGGCGCAGCAGTTGCTCGCGCATCAGGTCAATATCGACCTGGTTGATCACGTAGGCCGAGTAGTACAAAACGCGGGTCAGGTCGGACAATTTCAGGTCAAGCGCCAAACTCATGACGCTGGGCGTGTTTTTGACGAACCAGATGTTGGCCACCGGGGCGGCGAGGGCGATGTGTCCCAGCCGTTGGCGCCGAACGTTTGCCCGCGTGACCTCAACGCCACAGCGGTCACACACGACGCCCTTGTACTTCTGGCGCTTGTACTTGCCGCACTGGCATTCCCAGTCCTTGGTGGGGCCGAAGATTCGCTCACAAAACAGGCCGTCCTTTTCGGGCCGTTGCGTGCGGTAGTTGATGGTTTCGCCCTTTTGCACCTCGCCGGATGACCACCCGGTGATCTGCTCGGGAGAGGCGATGGAAATGCGTATCGCGTTGAAGTCGGATGAAGTGGCTTCGCGGTTGTCCAGCATTCTGACCATAATCTAGTTGACCTCCGCGGTGAAGAGATAGTCGTCTTCGCCAGGCAGACCCAGGCTGCCGTCTTCCTGCTCCTCTTCGTCCTCCAGTCGCACATTCAGCCCCAAACTCTGGAGCTCCTTGAGCAAAACGTTGAAGGATTCGGGGATGCCGGGTTGGGTGATGGGATTGCCCTTGACGATGGATTCGTAGGTATTTACCCGACCGGTTACGTCGTCGGATTTGATTGTCAGGACCTCTTGGAGGTTGTGCGCGGCCGAGTAGGCTTCCAGGGCCCAGACTTCCATTTCACCGAAACGCTGGCCGCCAAACTGGGCTTTGCCGCCCAATGGCTGCTGGGTGATCATCGAGTACGGGCCGGTGGACCTGGCGTGGATCTTGTCCTCCACCAGGTGGATCAATTTCAGCATGTAGATACTGCCGACGGCGACCGGCTGGTCGAAAGCCTCGCCAGACCTGCCGTCATACAGTTGGAACTTGGCAAACGTTGGCGGCGAAATCAGCTTGTCGCGGTGCACGTCCAGCGCCATCTGGTGTAGTTCGGCCAGGCCGAGGCCGGCGGGATTTTCGCCGGCTACGTCCCTGAGCCAGAGGTACAGGCACGCCTCGCGCGCCAGGCCGTGCTGGGTCTCGTCGTAGATGGCGTCCGGATCGAAGCCCTGCTCGCGCAGCCAGGCGTAGACCTTGCGGAGGTCGATTTCGCCCTCGGGGTCGGCGGTGTTGTCGGCGGCCTTGGCCTGCTCGGCAAACCACCAGCGCGCCAGCGAGTCCTCGATGTTGTCGTCGTCCGCGCCCTCGAACACCGGGGTCAGAGCCTGGAAGTTCAAACTCCGCGCTGCCCAGCCCAGGTGGCTTTCCAGCACCTGCCCCAGGTTCATGCGGGAAGGCACCCCGATGGGGTTGAGGATGATGTCGACCGGGGTTCCGTCAGGCAGGAACGGCATGTCCTCTTCCGGAAGGATCCGTGACACGACGCCCTTGTTCCCGTGTCGGCCCGCCATCTTGTCGCCCACGGAGATCTTGCGAGTTTGCGCAACCCAAACGCGGATTGCCTCATTGACGTCCGGTGGCAACTGGTCTCCGGGTTGCTCATCGCCGCGCTTTTCGCGGCTGAGAGCCTTCACGCCGATGACCTTTCCGCGCTGGCCGTGCGGGACCCGCAGCGAAGTGTCGCGGACATCCTTGGACTTTTCGCCGAAGATGGCGCGCAGCAGGCGTTCTTCGGCCGTCATTTCGGTTTCGCCTTTTGGAGTGACCTTGCCAACCAGGATGTCCCCAGGGCCGACGTCCGCGCCGATCCTGATGATGCCGCGTTCGTCCAGGTCCCTCAGGTTGCCTTCACCAACGTTGGGAATGTCCCGGGTGATTTCTTCGTCACCCAGCTTGGTTGACCGGCTTTCGACCTCGTACTTTTCGATGTGAACGGAAGTGAACTGGTCGTCCTTTACGAGGCGCTCGCTGATGATGATGGCGTCCTCGTAGTTATAGCCTTCCCACGACATGAACGCCACGAGCACGTTTTGGCCCAAAGCCAGTTCTCCGCCGTCGGTGGAGGAACTGTCGGCCAGCGTGTCTCCCACGTTGACGTGGTCGCCCTTCTGGACCACGGGCCGCTGGTTCAGACAGGTGCCCTGGTTGGTCCGCGCAAACTTGATCAGCCGGTGCGAGTGCTCGCGGCCAGCCTCGTCCACGACCAGGATCTCGCGACCGTTAACGGACACCACGGAGCCCCGGACACGCGACAGCAGCACCTGTCCACTATCACGGGCAACGCGGCTCTCGATACCGGTGCCGACGATGGGCGCCTGCGGTTGGAGCAGGGGCACCGCTTGCCGCTGCATATTGCAGCCCATCAGCGCGCGGTTGGCATCGTCGTGTTCGAGGAACGGGATCAACGCGGCCGACACACTCATGATCTGGAGCGGAGACACGTCGGCGTATTCCACCGAGGCCGGTGCAGCCAGACGATAGTTATCTCCCTCGCGCACCTCGACCAACTCGTCGGTGAACTGATACAGATCGTCAAAGCCGGAGTTGGCTTGCGCGATCCGATATTGCTCTTCGAGATCCGCGGTCAAATACTGCACGCTCTCGGAACGCGTGTCGACAAATGGTGCGACATCGATGGCGAGGTCGCCAGATAGTCGCCGGAGGCGGCGCCAGTGCTCCTCGGTGATCGTTTCGCCCGCTGCGACGATTATTTCACCCTTGCGGGTCCTTATGTCGGAGGCCACCTGGTGGCCGATGGGATCGAAATATCCGGGCAGCCCGGGGGTACGGCAGTCGCCCAGCCATAGCTGTTTGATGACAGGCCAATACGGCGTTTCGATGAAGCCCAGGCGGTCAATGCGGGCATAGGCGGCCAAGCTGCTCAATAGGCCGATATTGGCTCCTTCCGGTGTTTCGATGGGGCAGATGCGACCGTAGTGTGAAGCGTGCACGTCGCGCACATCGAAACCCGCCCGCTCCCGGGTGAGTCCGCCGCGACCCAGGGCGGAGAGGCGTCGCTTGTGAGTCAACTCTGCCAGCGGGTTGGTCTGGTCCATGAACTGCGACAGCTTGTCGCCGCCAAAGAACTCCCGTATGGCTCCGGTCACCGGTCGTACGTTCACCAGCTTCGCCGGGACGGCATCCTCGGGTTTTTCAAGACGGCCGACCCGGTCCTGGAACATGCGGTGCATGCGGAGCAGGCCGATGCGCACCTGATCGCGCATCAGTTCGCCGGCTACGCGTACGCGCCGGTTGCCCAGGTGGTCGATGTTGTCCCGCGGCTCGCTGTTGGCGACGTGCTGCGTGATCAACGCCTCCAGCGTGTCGACAATGTCCATCAGGTCAAGTACGCGGCGCTCGTCCAGTTCGATGCCCGGCAGGTTGAACCGCACCTTGTGCATGTTGCCGTTCGGGCCGCAATTCACCTCGGTGACCACACCGACGATGCGCGAGGCCCGAGCTCGCACCGGGGTCAGGCACCACGACTGGAGCGGACCCTGGCTGACGCGCTCGGCATAGATCAATTGACCCGCCTCGACGATGCTGTCGCCGGCCAGAAAGCGATTTTTCATTATGGCGACTTCGCCATGGGTAATGGCGTCATCGGAGGCCGAACCGCCGAAGATCGGTTGGGTGGCGATGGCCACCGGATCTCCCAGGATTTCAGTGACCTGCTGCTGTACCCGAACCGTACGGGCGCCGTCTTCCTGTGTCCCAATGAGAGATAGGAGCGTACCTGAGTTGGCGGCGTCGTAGGTCTCCACGCGAACGGTCTGCTCGTCGTCGGATTGTCCTTCGAAAAGGTCCACCGGCACGATCCGACGATCGGCCCGTCGCGCCAGGTAACCGTAGTTGATCAGGGAGTCGACATCGCGGTCCGAGAGTATCCGGTGATCGCGGCCCGAGGCCTCGAAAATGTCCGCAGGCGTGGCCCCCTCATCACTATGTTCGGCGCGGCCGCGCACGAGGTCGAGGATGTTCTGGTGGTGTTCGGTCAGTATCTGTGCGCTGGACCGACCCAGGCGCTGGTCTACTTTGATGCGGCCCACTTCGCCGAGGTCGAAACGCCGACCGTCGTAGAAATGGTTCAGCACGAAGGTGCAGGCCGCGTCGACTTGCACCGCAGGCTCGCCGGGCCGCAGCCACTTGTACAGGTTCCGCTGTGCCAAACCGATGCGATAGGCTTGTTGACTGTCGAACTCGCGGTCGGGGTGCATGCGGTCCCATAGCGACCGCAGTTCCTCATCGCGGGGGTTGTAGTCGCGGTCTTCGGCCGGTTCGGCGCCGGCGACAAACCGACGGCACTCGTGGTTGTCCACTTCCTGGAACAGCGCCCTCATCTCTTCGGCGCTGACGATGCCAAGGGCGAAGAGGAATGTCGACACTCCCATCCGCCGTCGACGGTCGACGCTGACCGTGATAGTTTCCGGAAGATTGCGGCGGCGTGCGTAGTAGTGAGTCCAGGTGGACAGCTCGATGCGGGCGCCGCGGCTGGCCGATATGCGGGCCTTGTAGTACCAGTTTTCCAGTTTTCCGCATTCCGGACACGCCGGGTCCTGCGACGGCTCGCGTTCAAAGTACACGCCGGGGGCGCGCTGCAGTTGGCTGACGAGAACCCGCTCGGCGCCGTTGATAATAAATGTGCCGGTGTCGGTCATCATCGGCACGTCGCCGAAGAAAATGTCCGACTCGGTTATCTCACCCGTTTCCTGGTCCCGCAGTTGCGCTTTCACATACAACGGCTGGGAATAGGTAATCTCGCGCTCCCGGCACTCCTCCGGGCTGAACTGCGGGGCGTCGAACCAGTGGTCCAGAAAATACAGCTCGAAGCGCTCGGCACGGCGCGACGCCTCGCCATTGGCGAAACGCCGGGTTATGCCGGCGACGATGGGCGAGCAGTCCCGGAAAGTCTCTGCCAGTCCGTTTGTCTTGAACCAGTCGAACGATTCGATCTGGCTTCTGATGAGATTGGGCACGTCCAGAACGTTCGCGATGCTGGAATCCGAATAGGTTTTCACATCGCGAGCGGACAGACCGCGTTCGTTCCTGCCTGAGCGTTTACGGGTCAAGACCATGAAACGACCCTCCTGACGGGTGCGCGGTGGGTGGTTAACGAAATTTTGCCTGCTCCTCGTTAGTCCACGAGCAGACACGAAGACACGGCCTACCGCTGCCGGCAAGCCGCATCAATGGGCCAGTTAGAACTGAGGGAGCAGGCGGAACTTCAAAAAATCAAGGCGATTAGCATTCTTCGCATATATGAAACGTCCTACGATACTACCTGATTTTGACCGCATTTGTCAATGCGAAACCTTCATTAGTTCGCGCTAAATCGGGTTTATTAGGACCCATAGCCATCCCGGGCTGGTGTCGTCAGACTTCACCGTAGCGAATTGTGCGCGGGATACACAATTGGTGATTCCGTGGGAAGCGGCTTCCCACGGAATCACCCCCGTCCGGAACGGTTCCCGCCGGGGGCAATCCCAAGCGTTATCGGTAACCCACGTTCATTTCTAACCGCCGCCGCCCCTGACTTCGAGACTGGGCTTGGTCATGTCTTCCGGATTGAGCAGAGCGTCGAGTTCGGCCTCGCTGAGGGAGGTGTCGCTGCGCGCGATCTCCCGAATCGTGCCGCCTGTTTCGGCGGCTTTCTTGGCGATACCCGCAGCCGCGTCGTAGCCGATGGACGGGGCCAATGCAGTTCCCAGCATCAGACCTTTCTCCACCATCGCCGGTCCGGTATCCGTCGCCGTGATTCCGACCACGCACTGGTCGGCGAAATTGGCCGCCGAGGTGGCAAGCAGCGAAACCGACTGCAGGAGGTTGTACGCCGCCAGCGGCATCATCGTGTTCAGCTCGAAATATCCGCCAGCGCCGGCCAGGGCGACCGCCGCGTCGTTGCCCACAACGTGCGCCGCGACTTGGATCACCGACTCCGAAATTACCGGGTTGACCTTGCCCGGCATGATGCTGCTGCCTGGCTGCACCTCCGGGACGTTGATTTCACCTAAGCCGGCGCGTGGCCCGCACCCGAGGAACCGGATGTCATTGGCGATCTTGTGCAGGCTGATGGCGACGGTCTTCAACTGGCCGCTGGCCTCGACGATGCCGTCCAGAGCGGATTGCGCCTGGAAGTGGTTGCTCGTCTCGCGAATGGAAACACCGGCAATCTCTGACAACTTCGCGCAGGTTCGTTGCGAGAATTCCGGGTGGGTGTTGACGCCCGTGCCGACTGCGGTGCCACCCAGAGCCACCTCCGACAGGGCTTCCTGGGCCCGGCGCACCCGCGTGACGCTGTACTGCGCCTGACCGGCGTAACCACTGAATTCCTGGCCCAGGCGCACCGGAGTCGCGTCCTGCAGGTGGGTCCTGCCCGTCTTGATGATCGGCCAGAACTCGTCGGCTTTCGCCTGCAATGCCGATTGCAGCGTTTCCAGCGCCGGCGCCAGGTCTTCTTTCAAGCCCAGGAGGGCCGCCAGGTGAATTGCCGTCGGGATTACGTCGTTGGAAGATTGGCCCAGGTTGACGTTGTCGTTGGGATGCACCAGCCGCGAACCCAGGTCGCCGCCCAAGATTTGCGAGGCCCGGTTGGCGATCACCTCGTTCGCGTTGGTGTTGGTCGACGTGCCCGACCCGGTCTGGAAGATGTCCAACACGAAATGGTCGTCGTGCTTGCCGTCCGCCACCTCCTGGGCTGCCTGGACAATGGCGTTGCCAACCGTTGGATCCAGGACGCCCAACGCCATGTTGGTCTGGGCGGCGGCCAGCTTGATCAGCCCCAGGGCCCGTATGAACTGCCGGGGGAAGCGCAGGTCGCTGATGGGGAAGTTCAAAACCGCCCGCATGGTCGACGCGCCGTAAAGAGCGTCGGCGGGGACTTCCATCTCACCCATGGAATCGCGTTCGATGCGAGTTGCCGAAGTAGTCATCGCTTGGTGCCGTCCTCTGTTGCTTTGGAAGTAGTCATCGCTTGGTGCCGTCCTCTGTTGCTTTGGTTGTGGTGTTGTGAATAATGGCGCGCGCGTCGGACATCCGAAAGGCTGGAGTCACTTGCCGTCTTTGATGAAGTCCGCCACGCGCTCGGCTATCATGATCGTCGTAGCGTTGGTGTTGGCGCGGATCACGTCGGGCATCACCGAGGCGTCGACCACGCGGATGTTCTCCATACCGTAGACCCGGCAATACTGGTCGACCACAGCGTCCAGGTCCGAGCCGGGGCCCATCTTGCACGTTCCCGACGAGTGGTGCTGGGTGTAGGCATTCCGCAACATCCACTGGTCCAACGCGGCGTTGGATGCCAGGTCCTCGTCAGTGGGCGACAGCCGCTCGGCGACGAACTCCCGGAACGTGGGCTGCTCTGCGATTTGCAGACCCAACCGCACCGCCGCGCGCAAACGCTGGCGGTCGACCGGGTCGGACAGGTAGTCGTAGAACAGGTCCGGTTGGACGTGAGGGTCGGTAGATGCCAGGCGCAGGCGCCCAGCGGTGGCAGCGTTCTGGAGGGCCGCGCTGAAGCCGAAGTGGAAGTCGTCCGTTTCGATATTCACGCTGGCCGGGCGATGTTCGCTGGTCATCAGGAGCGGCGAGAGTTGGATGTCGCCGCGCGTGCCGGTGCCCTCCGGGCTGTACCGCAGCGCTACCTGGATGCTGGGAGCGTCCAGGTCCGGTGGGTCGCCCACCCCGCGAAACAGGCTGAACACCGCCGGGTGGTCCCGCAGGTTCTCGCCAACGCCGGTGAGCTCGTGCACCAGGGGTATTCCCATTTCGTGGAGATGGTCGGCCGGGCCGACGCCTGACAGCAACAGTATCTGGGGAGACCCGATGGCCCCGGCGCTCAGGATGATCTGGTCGCCGTACACCTCAAAAATGTCGCCGCCGCTCTCTGCCTCAACGCCCACGGCGGTCTTGTTTTCAAAGAGCACCCGCCGGGTCACTACGTTGCCCCGCACCGTGAGGTTCATGCGATGGCGGGCCAGGGAAAGATAGGTCAACGAGGTGCTCATCCGGACCCCGTCGATGTTGTTCAAGGGACGCGCCGCGACGCCGACCGAGTCGGGATGGTTCTGATCGGGGTCTTCAGGGAACCCCAGGTCCCGGCAGGTGTCGTAGAACGCCTCGGCAACGGGCAGCCATTCGTGGCGCTTGTAGCGACGCACGGGTATGGGGCCCGAGTTGCCGTGGAAGTCGTCGCCGCCGAAGTCCAGGTCGTTTTCCAGGTGGCGGAAATAGGGCAGGACCTTGGTGAACGACCATTCGTCGTTCCCCCAGATGGCCCAGTTGTCGTAGTCCTCGGGCACCCCTCGAAAGAACACCTGGCCGTTGATGCTGGAAGAACCGCCCATTGCCTTGCCGCGCGGGATGATGATGGGCTCTTCCTGCTGGGGCGTCCCCTTGGCCAGGTATCCCCAACTGTGCGGGCCGTACGCGGACCGCCACATGTTATTGCCGTTCTTCAGATCGATGGGCAGGTGCTCAAAATCGGGGTAGTCCGGGCCGGCTTCGAGGAGCAGGACCGACACGTTGGGGTCCTCGGTCAGTCGGGACGCCAGCGCACACCCGGCTGAGCCTCCGCCGACGATTATGTAGTCATACTGCAAGGGGTTACCTCCCGACGGTCCAATCTCCAGTTGTCGAGACTCGCGTCACAGTCCGCAAATGTCCAGCAGACTATTGAAGAAATCGACATCGTTCATGTCGTCGAGCGTTTCCTCGTGCCTGTCCGCCAGGTGCCGCATGATGCGCGGGGTGTTCATGGGAACCAGCAAAGCCGTCGCGTTGATGCTTACGATACCGATCATGGGGTATGCGGTGTAACGCCCAGCAGCCTGAGATCGTGGCTCGCAGCGCAGGCACCTGACCGTGATTTCCTCGTCGCGTTCATCGTAAATCAGGCGGATCAGCGGAACTCCGTCGATGTCAGCGTCGTAAACCTCGCCGTTGCCAAATTGGTCCGCACCCACGTATTCCGCGGTCAGCGAATTCGTCCATCCTTCCGGCGGGTGCACGACCCGGTTACTGTCCCTGGGCATGTCTGGCACCTCGCAAACCAGGTAGGAAACGCGTTGCACGATTTTACCCCATCCCCGTCGTCATCCGCCACGCCGGACGCTATAGCGCACACGGGGCAAACCTCTTGCCAACTTGGCTACCGCGCGGCGCGCCTCCGCTCAGTTGTTCAAGGTGGGCATCACCTGATCGCTCGCGGATTGGCAAAACCGATCACGGCGCACGTGACCGCAGGGTCACGGTTGCTGTGTATCCATCAGTGTGGCACCATGATGTTCCCTATCACTACGGTGCGTTGGACACGGGAGGAGTGGGTAAATGAGCTTGGAAATATTCGACGTCAGCGGCCAGAAGGTGCTGCTGGTTGGCGCGGGTCGTGGCATTGGCAAAGGTATCGCGCTGGCGTTCGCGCAAGCCGGCGCAGATGTAGCCGTGACCGGCTTGACCCCCACCGGCGTGAATCGCGTTGCCGAGGAGATCAGGGCTATGGGCAGGACTTGCCTGCCGCTCACCGGGGACGCCACCACCGCTGACGACACCGACGCCATTGTGGAACGTACCATCGCCGAGTTCGGCCATATCGACACTCTCATTAATTGCGTGGGTGATGCCATTCGCAAACCGGTGGCGCAACTCCCCGGAAGCGATATCCCCGGCATGACCGAGGCGGAGTGGCACAGCATCGTCGATATCAATCTGACCGAGGCTTTCCAGGGTTGCCGGGCCGTGGGTCCGCACCTGCTGGAGCGAGGGCAGGGCAACGTCATCAACATCAGTGGGTGGGCCTCGTTTCGCGGGCGCCCGATGTCGGCTGCCTACGACGCCGCCAAGGCCGGCCTCATGCGGTTCACCGAGTGCGTGGCGCAAGAGTGGGCGCCTTTCGGCATCCGCTGTAACGCCATTGCCCCGGGAACCTTTCCTGACCCGGAGCAGATGTCCGAAGAGGCATTTGCCGCCCGTGACGCGTCTGCCGGCGAGACTATCCCAATCGCCCGGGTGGGCCGTCTCATCGAGGTTGGATACCTGGCCGTATATCTCGCGTCGCCGGCCGCCTCCTACGTTACCGGCCAGACCTGGGCCATCGACGGCGGCGTCAGCATCAAGCATCCGTGAGCGGCCCGTTGTCCTGGGAACCATCTAGATTCCGAGGGCTCGAACCGTCTCCCTTATCCACTCGATACCAAGACTACCGGACCCGACATCATGCACCCAGCGAGACCCATGACAGGAGATTCGCTATGACGATGCATTATGAATTGCTGGCCAACCGCATTTTGGAGCGCGCGGCGATCCACTTCCCCAACAAGGAAATCGCCACGCGGGTCGGTGAGTGCACCCACCGATATACATACGCTGAAATGTTCGAGCGTACCTCGCGCCTGGGCAATGCCCTGCGGGAATTGGGAGTCGGCCCCGGGGATCGGGTCGGCACGTTCGCCTGGAATACCTACCGCCACCTGGAGGCGTATTTCGCTCCGGCCACCATCGGCGCGGTTACGCACACCATCAACATTCGGTTGGCGCCGGACGACATGGCGTACATCATCAACCACGCGGGCGACAAGGTACTGCTGATTGATCCGGACCTGGCTCCTTTGATTGAGGCCATAGCCGACCGTCTGACCTCGGTGCAACATTTCGTCATCCTCGGTGATTCCAGTGAGATGGCAACGTCGCTGTCTGGCGCACTGTGTTATGAAACCCTGCTGGCCGCGGCATCACCCGAGTATCGGCCGGCTGATGTGGACGAATACTCCACCATGGGCCTCTGCTACACCTCGGCCACCACCGGCCTGCCCAAGGGCGTAGCCTACTCCCACCGGGCCGTGTACCTCCACTCAATGACCGCAGCTACCGCCGACATGCTGGCCGTTTCGGAACGTGACCGCATCATGGCCATCGTGCCCATGTTCCACGCCAATTGCTGGGGCTTCCCCTACGCGGCCACCATGGTCGGCGCGTCGCAGATTTTCCCGGGAGTGCGGCCGGACCCACGCGTGATTTGCGAGATGATCGAGCGTGAGCGGGTGACCATCAGCGCCGGCGTCCCGACCATCTGGATCGGCGTTCTCGACTACCTCCAGCGTTCCGGCGCCGAATACGACCTGTCCTCGTTGCGGCAGGTGGTCAGCGGAGGCTCGGCGGTTCCTCTCGCCGTCTTGCAGGCGTACCGCGACCAATTGGGTGTCGAAATTGTCCACGCCTACGGTATGACCGAGGCCGCCCCGCTGATCTCGGTGAACCGACGGCGCAGTTGGCTCGACGACCTTCCCGACGAGCAGCGGCTGGAGTTGAACGCCAGCCAGGGCGTCGTTGCCCCGGGCATCGATATGAAGCTGGCCGACGAGAACGGCGAGGACCTGGCCTGGGACGGCGAACAGCGTGGGGAGCTTTGGTTCCGTGGCCCGTGGGTGGCCGACGAATACGTCGACGACGAGCGCAGCGCGGAGACCTTCATCGACGGGTGGTATCACAGCGGAGACATCGCCACCATCGACGCCAACGGTTATATCCAGATCGTCGACCGAGTCAAGGACATGGTCAAGAGTGGCGGCGAGTGGATATCCTCCGTGGATCTCGAATCCGCAATCATGGCCCACCCCGACGTATTGGAAGCAGCCGTCATCGCGATCCCAGATGCCCAGTGGCAGGAGCGGCCGCTGGCGTGCGTGGTTGCGAGGTCCGAGGCGTCGGGGCCGTTGACCAGGGACACCATCCTGGACTTCATCCGGCCGGACTTCGCCCGGTGGTGGCTGCCCGATGACGTGGTGTTCATCGACGAAATACCCAAGACCAGTGTGGGCAAGTTCGACAAAAAGGTCCTCCGGGCACGATTTGAGGATCACCGCTGAACCGATCGGATGAGCCATGGATCGAGCGGTTCGCCGGCTATCTCGGCCGCGGGTCTGCGCAAGGATTACGGCGACCGGAGCGTACTGCGCGGGGTCGACATCTCGGTGCCCTGGGGGCAGACCGCGGTGCTTTTCGGACCAAACGGGGCAGGAAAGACCACGCTGTTGCGTATCCTGGCCGGCCTTTCGCGCCCCGATGCCGGCGACACGCACATCGCAGGCTTTCAGATGCGTCGTTCCGGCGGGCGGGCACGTACCCTGGTTGGGTTCGTCGGTCACCAGACCCTGCTCTACAGCGATCTGACCTGCCGCGAAAACCTGGTTTTCTACGCGAAACTCTATGGCGTCGAGGATAGCGCGCACCGCATCGGCCGCGTGCTCGAGCGATTGAACCTCGCAGACCGGGCGGACCGCCGGGTGCGCACCTTGTCTCATGGGATGCAAAAGCGCCTGTCCCTAGCCCGCGCCATCCTGCACGAGCCGGCGGTCCTGCTGCTGGACGAACCGGAATCGGGCCTCGACGCCGATTCCGTCGCGTCCCTGGGCCACCTCCTGAAAGATTGGTCAACGTCGGGTAAGAGTGCTCTGTTGACCACGCACAGCTCCGAAATCGGACAGGCCTGGGCTGATCGCGTTTTCATTCTGGAGCGGGGAAGATTGGCGGGAGAGTCACCTGTACATGGCAACGCATTGCCCACGCAATCGGCATCAAGACCCGGCGCCGCTCACGGCTGAAACGCCCCAATTGGATCGTCGCCCATGCGGCTGCTCAGCGCGACCCTGGCCATAGCGTGGAAAGACGTTCGGCTCGAGATTCGTTCCCGCGACACCGTCGTTTCCGCCCTGATTTTCGGGCTCATCGTCGTTGTCGTGTTCAATTTCGGACTGAACCGGACGCCCGGCAGCCTGGCGCCGGCGGCGCCGGGACTCCTCTGGGTGGCTTATGGTTTCGTCGGAGTGCTGGCGATGAACCGGGCGTTCGCGCGGGAACAGGAGCAAGGTGCGCTGGATGGCCTGCTTGCCGCCCCGGTCAGCCGCGACGCCGTGTTCCTGGGAAAGATGCTGGGCACGCTGGCGTTCATGCTGGTCATCGAGGGCGTGTTGCTGCCGGTATTTGCCGTCATGCTGGACCTGCCGGCACTGTCCCCGACTTTGGGGCTGATCATCCTGCTGGCCACGATTGGGTTTGCCACGGTAGGGACATTTTTCGCGGCCATCGCGGCTCAAACCCGGTCTCGAGAAATCCTGTTGCCCGTGCTCTTTTTCCCGGTGATTGTTCCGGTGATCATCGCCGCTGTGGAAGCCACCGCCCTGGTTCTGCAAGGCGGTCCGATGCAGGCAGTCTGGACCCGGTGGCTCCCGCTGCTGGTGGTCTTCGACGCGCTCTTTTTGGTAATATGTCCATGGATATTCGGGTATGTGTTCGAGGGATAGCATAACTTGGCGGCGATAGCGGGCCGTGGCCCCACCGACAGCCCGATTCGATCCTCTCTACGCGATCCCCGTTTCTGGCTGCTGGTAGCTACGGCTGCCCTGACCATCATCGACGGGTATCTCATTTTCGTGGTGGCGCCCACCGACCAGGTGTTGGGACATATACAGCGAATTTTCTATATCCACGTCCCCATCTCCATCCTTTCGTTCCTGGGGTTCCTGGTGTGCGCCGTAGCCGGCATCGGCTACCTCATCCGACGAGGCGAGGTGTGGGACCGCGTGGCTCATGCGGCCGCAGAAGTCGGCGTGGTGTTCGTCACCCTGGCCCTGGTCACCGGAGTTATCTGGGCGCGCCCGGTTTGGGGCGTATGGTGGACTTGGGAGCCCCGGCTCACCACGACCTTGATCCTTTGGCTGATCTACGTCGCGTACCTGATGATTCGCCACTACGCCCCGACGGCGCAGCAGGGACGAGCCTGGTCAGCCGTCGTCGGCATCATCGGGTTTGTCGACGTGCCGATTGTGTACTATTCCGTGCAGTGGTGGCGATCCATACATCCCGTGCAGGTGATCGGGCCCGAGGCGGCCGACGACGCCCTGGAGCCCATCATGGCCCGGATTCTCGTCTTTTCGCTGGTGGCCGCGCTGGCGCTGTTCTCGTATCTGTTGCTGGAACGAGTGGCCCTGCGGGGAGCCGAGGACGCCGTTTCCGCCATTCGCCGTCAAGGAACCTACGATTAGAATGACCGTCCCACCCAGCAACCTCCCGTACCTGTTCGCCGCTTTCGCCGTCGTGTGGGCGGTGTTCTTCATCTACGCTGCGTACATGTCGTGGCGCCGTCAATCGGTTCAACGGGACTTGCAGGACCTCCATGAAGCGATCGAATCTGCCGAGGAGCCGGGCGACGGCGATGAGAACCGGACCCTGTAGGTATAATGGTATCGGGCCAACAACCAACCCCACGCTGAGTTTTCATGCAGACTGATCCATATACCGGACCCGTTCCAGCCGCGGTGTCATCCCCGGAGGAAGAGACGGAGCGATCCGCGTGGAGCAACCACCGCACACGGTTGTTGATCCTCGGCGGCGTGATCGCCCTGGCCGTGGCCTACATGGTCTACGCAGCCTTCCCGGGGAACACGCTGTATTTCGTCACCGTCAGCGAGTTCGTCGATGATCCCAAGCTTCACGACGGCCAGACCCTGAGAGTGGCCGGCGCACTGGCTCCCGATACTTTCCGACGAGAGGATGGGTCAACGCTGTCCCGCTTCAGCCTGGGCGACAAGCAAATCGACGTACCGGGAATTACGCCGGGCAGCCCGCAGATGGAGGCGAGCTACGTCGGCGTTCTGCCGGACCTGTTCTTCAACCCGCACTCGGAGATCATCCTCGAGGGTCATTACGATGGCCGCGAGGGGGTCTTTGCGACGGACAACATCCTGGTCAAGTGTCCGTCCAAATACCAGTCAATACAGGCCGAGAACCCTGACCTAATGCCCGGGGCCGCCGCGCCGGCACAGTCCTACTGATCCGGCGTTGCCCGAATCTCCGGCCGGAAACTCGAAACAGCCGCCCGCGACACGCACATAAACAAAACGAACCCGGCGCCTCACGACGCCGGGCTCGTTTGTTAGTTTCGATCTGGTGGCGTCACTAGAACGCGTAGGCGTCCATCAACTGATCAATGGAGCGCTCACGGGCCTTGGCCCGGATGGACCCCATATTGCCTTCCAGCGACGCGCGGCTTTCATCCTTGTAAATGACACCTACGGGCAGCCCACCCTGCTGAACTAGGTCGTAGGCCGCTTGCTTGCTGGACGGGTCGTGGTCGTCGGGTATGTCCCACAGCGCCGGTGCGATGCCTTCTTTGGCGTTGCCTTTGATCAGTTGGAAGGTGTCGTTATAGGTCACACAGGGCGACTGAACATGGATCATCGACATTCCATCGTGATTCATGCCCTCGTTGATCAGTCGCGCCAGGACTCGGGGCTGGCCCGAAAAACCCGAGGCGATGAACGAAACGCCCAGGGTGAGGTACAACTCCAGAGGATCAAGATCCTCTTCCACCTTGCCGAAGGGCGTGCTGCTGGTAACGGCGCCCATCTCAGTGGTGGGCGAGCTCTGGCCCTTGGTCAGACCGTACACCCCGTTGTCCATGATCACGGCGGTGACGTTGACGTTGCGAGCCGCCTGCGGGGCGATGTGCTCGCCGCCGATGCTCAGGAAGTCGCCGTCTCCGGCCACAACGATCACGTTCAGTTCGGGCCGGGCCATCTTGACGCCCATGGCCACGGGCAGCGTGCGACCGTGGATGCCGTGGATTCCATAGGGCTGTTCACCTTCCAGCAGGTGAACCAGGTTGCCGCTGCAGCCAATTCCGGCCACGACGACGTTGTTTTCGATGGGCAGGCCGGTCTCTTCCAGCCGATTGATCATGGCGAATTCCAACGCGCGACGCACGCCGAAGTCCCCGCACCCGGGGCACCATTTGAAGTCGTATTCCGGGTTCTTCTTGCTCATGCCCGTGCTTCCTCCATGTGTTCTGCCATGATCTCTTTGACCCGCGTCACCAACTCGCTGACCTTGAAGGGCAGCCCAGTGTATTGCGTGATCGGCGTCGATGCGACGCGGTGGAACCGCAGGATGTTGGCCCACTGTCCCTGGTAGTTCAGCTCGGGAACGATCACCAACTCCTTGGCTCGAAGCTCGTCGCGCAGTTTGGGCGGGATCGGGTGCAGGAACATCGTGTAATACCAGCCGATGTCAACGCCTTCTTCCCGGAGCGCGTCGTATGCCTCTCGCACCGGCCCCTTGGACCCGCCCCACGGCATCAACGCAATCTTGGCCTGGGTGTTGTCGCTCTCGTAGTGGTTTTCTTCAAGGAGCCTCAGCTTGCTGAACCGGCGCTCGGTCATCTGGATGTGCCGGCTGGGCAGGTGGGTGGTGTCGCCCATCTCGTCGTGTTCGCTGCCGTTGGCCACGTAGGAGCCCGGTCCGCCCGGCAGCGGCATCGGCGATAGCTCGTGGCCCGAATAACGGTGGTAACCGTTGCCGCCTTCGTAGGTCAGCCGTTCTTCCACCGCAACCTTGCTCAGGTCGGGACGGGGGATGTTCTGCACCCGTTCGGCCATGGACATTTCGCTCATCAGGATCACCGGGCCCTGGTAGCGTTCGGCCCAGTTGACGGCCTGCACCGCACCGTAGAAACACTCTTCCACCGAGCCGGGCGCGATAATCGGCATCCGGACGTCCCCGTGCGCTGGGAAGAGGCATCCCATGAGGTCCGACTGCTCGGTCGTGGTGGGCAGGCCGGTGGCCGGTCCGCCGCGCTGAACGTCGACCACCACCAGCGGGATTTCGGCCATCCACGCTAGGCCCAGTCCCTCGCTCATCAGCGAGATGCCCGGTCCTGCGGTCGCGGTCATGGCCTTCTTGCCGGCGTAGCCTGCGCCCAGGATCGCCGTGATTGCTTCGATTTCCGATGACACCTGGTACGCGAACTTGTCCTCGCCCACCAGGTTGCGCTCCATCCAAAGCAGGATGGTGGTGGCCGGCGAGATCGGGTAGCCGGCGTAGAACTGGACGCCGGCGTGCGTTGCTCCCAAAGCGATGGCCTCGTTGCCCTTGAGCATGAGCTGCTGGTAGTCCGGGGGATTGGGCGGCGCCAGATCGCCCAACACGAAACCGCTTTCCGCCGCGTTCTGGCGGCCCAGCCGCATGGCCTCGATGTTCGAGGAGATAATCTCGTCGTCGTTATCCCGTCCCCGGCGGAACCTGGCTTCAACGAAGTCCTCCAGGTAGTCTTGGGGCATGTGCACCAACTGAGCCAGCGCGCCGATCACCACCATGTTGGCGGCCCGGTTGTTGCCGGTCGAGCGTGCCAGGGAGTCGACGGCCAGTCCGAAGGACCGCGGGTCGGTCATGGTGAAGTCGTCGGCGTTGTAAATTATGACGCCGCCTTCCCGCACCTCTTCAGCGTGGGTCTCGTAAGCTTCCTCGTTAAAGGCGACCAGCACGTCCACCTGGTCGCCCGAACTGAGAATGGGTTCGGTACATATCCTGGCCTGGGTCCAGGTGGGCCCGCCCAGGATTTGCGATGGGAAGGTCGCGTAGGTCAGGGCATGATACCCGACCTGCGTCGACGCCTGGGCCAGTCCTTCGGCCGAAGTAACGACGCCCTGCCCACCTTCACCGGCGAACCTGACGACGAAGTCGTTCATTAGCATCTGGAGGTTCCTCCGAAACGGCCGTTATCGGCGAAAACAGGGCCGGCTTAATCCGCTAAGGGATTCACACATTTCGGAACGCAGTCAAAAAAACACCTGCCCACGTGCGTGCGGGAGGCGCTATTGGCTGTCACCGAAAATTTGGGCCACAAACTCGTCGTGCCGCATTCGACATCGTTAATCGCGAACACGATAACGCCGTCTGTTAATCGCACGGAATATAGCACCGGGCTTCGATAGTTGTCAATTTTGCGCGTCTGCCTGCGTTGTCGGCGTTCCACGATTTGTCCCACACGTGGGACAAATCGGCGCCGCGAGCGCGAGACGGGGCGAAGGTCTCGCGCCCCCGGCGCTATCCTGCGGTTGCTTGTTGCTATAATGTCTCAATTATGCGAACCAGCCTCGATGTGATCATACCGTGCCTGAACGAAGAACGCGCACTTCCCGGGAGCGTGTGTCGGCTTCACCAATTTATGTCATCCAACATGGATGAATACGACTGGAACATAGTGGTTGCCGACAATGGTTCTACCGACGGCACTCTCGAGGCCGCGGCGGACCTCGCCGACCGGTTCGCAGAGGTGCGGTACATCAGCCTCACCGAGCGCGGACGGGGCCGGGCGTTGCGCCGGGCCTGGACCGAGAGCAGCGCGGACGTCATGGTTTACATGGATGTCGACCTCTCCACAGACTTGGTACACCTGCCCGAGGTCGTGTCGGCAGTTGCCGATGAGGGGTACCACGTCGCGATCGGCTCTCGCTTGCTGCCCGACTCACGCGTCGTTGGCCGAACCCTGAAACGCGAGATAACTTCTCGCGGGTACAGCCTGCTGTTTCGGTCCATGTTTTTCACCCCGTTTCGCGACGCTCAATGCGGTTTCAAAGCGGTCAGCCGGAGGGTTGCTCACGATTTGGCGCCGCTGGTTTTGGACAATGGATGGTTCTTCGATTCAGAATTGCTGATCCTCGCCCAAAAGTGCGGATTTCGCATCCGGGAGATTCCGGTGCGCTGGACCGACGACCCCGACACCCGTGTCCGCATCATCCGGACCGCCTGGGAGGACGTCAAAGGGCTGCTGAGGCTCAAGTTTGGCGGCGTAGGAAAGGTGCGCCATCAGCTGCGGACCGCCGGCAAACTGTAAACAACGCATTCATCAATCTGATCTGGGATCGCGTCGCCGCGGTTGCCAGACGAAGCCGGCCCGGCCGGCCTACCGGAGGTCTCTGTGCTCGATCTGATCATCGAGCCGATGCAGTATGGATTCATGCAGCGCGCGCTGCTGGTGTCCGCACTGGCCGCGACCGCCTGCGGCATCGTCGGCACATTCGTCGTCCTGCGCGGTATGGCTTTCATGGGCGACGCGATCGCCCATTCGTCACTGACCGGCATGGCGGTGGCGTTCGTATTCGGCGCCAACATATTCCTGGGAGCACTTATCTGGGCGGTTCCCGCGTCGCTGGTGATTTCGACCCTGTCACATCGCACCGGCATCCGCATCGACGCCATCATCGGCGTGATGTTCGCCGGTGGTTTTGCCGTAGGGGTCATCATCATCAACTCGCTGGCCAGCCTCGCCGGAGATCTGCTGGGGATACTGTTTGGCAACGTCCTGGGGGCTTCCTGGCTTGACGTCCTGAACGTCGGGGTGCTGGCGGTAGGCGTCATGGCGGTGGTGTGGGTCTTCTACAAGGAACTGGTGTTCACCACGTATGACTCCGAGGTAGCGGAAGCCGCCGGCGTGCCGGTGCGGTTCCTCGAATACCTGCTGCCCCTGCTGGTGGCGTTGACGACGGTCGCGGCCATAAAAACGGTGGGCAACGTCATGGTCATGTCTCTGCTCGTGGTGCCGTCGGTCACGGGTACCCTGTTGGCCCGGCGGCTGTCGTCGATCATGGCGGCCAGCATTGCCTGCTCCCTGCTCGCGGTGGTTGTCGGTTTGTACTGCTCCTTTTACTTCGATCTGCCGACCGGGCCCACCATCGTGGTGGTATCCGTCGGACTGCTCCTTTTGGTGGCCGGGCTGTCGCCGCGCCGCGGCTTTTTAGTGTCCTGGCTCCGACGGGACCGGTCGGGAGGGCTAGCGGGAGGGCTCACCCCGCCGCCCGGCGCCGCCGAACCGCGCGATGCCCTGCTTTCAGGCCAGGGCCGTGATGAAAGAGCATGAAGGTCTGCGTCGGCAGGCCGCAGCGATGCGACACTCCCCCGTTGCCGCCTGCGACCGCCCCACAATCGGCGACGATGTTGATGGCGGCCACGACGGCGAGCTTGCCGGTCTCGGCGCCCGCCGCCGGACCAGAGCCCGCCGGGGCTGACGTTGAGCGTCCGGTCATTGTCTGATACAATCTCGCCGGCCGAAACGAAATCTTTCCGCCGATCACGGCCTCTGGCAGCGAGCCTCTACCTTGATGCAAGCCCAAGCGATCGCAACCAAACCCCAGGAATTCAACGGGCGCCGAAGGCGGCTGATGGCAGCTCTCTCAAGCGGCGCAATTGTACTGGCCGCGGGCCACGAGGCGGCTCGCAATAGCGATGTCGACCACGAGTACCGCCAACCCTCCACCTTCTGGTATCTGACCGGGTTTGATGAACCCGATGCGGTGGCGGTGCTGCGTCCGGGCTCCGATACTCCGTATACCCTTTTCGTACGTCCTTATGACCCCACCTTCGAAATCTGGGTGGGCCACCGTGCGGGCGTGCAGGGCGCCGTCGGGTCCCTGGGCGCCAACGCTGCCTATCCCATAGATCAGTTGGACAGTCAACTGCCCAAGCTGCTCGCAGACTACGACACTATTCATTATGCGTTGGGGAGCGACGATCGGGTGGACGGGATCATGTCAGACCTGGTCAAGCGGCGGCGCGCCATGGCTCAGAGAGGCGCGAAGCCCATTCGACGCATCGAAGACCCTACGTCTACGATCGACTTGATGCGCCAGGTCAAGACCGACGATGAAATCGCGTTGATGCAGCGCGCAATCGACATCACCGCCTACGGTTTCGATGCGGCCATGCGGACGGCCGCGCCGGGGGTTCACGAATACGAGGTCCAGGCCGCCCTTGAGCGTCCATTCCGGCAGCTGGGTTCGCCGCGAAACGGCTATCCTTCCATCGTGGCCGGTGGGGCAAACGCGTGTGTCCTCCATTACATTCGAAATCGGGACGCCCTTGGCCCCGAAGATCTGTTGCTGATCGACGCCGGGGCTGAATACGGCTATTACACGGCTGATGTCACGCGCACCTGGCCGGTCTCCGGGAAGTTCACCGCTCCACAGCGAGCGGTTTACGATGTGACCCTGGAGTCCCAACGGCAGGCCATTGCTGCAGTGAAGCCCGGCGCTGGTTTCGATGACGTGCACCGGGTGGCCGCCAGGGCATTGGTCCAGGGCCTGATTGATTTGGGCGTGATGTCGGGAAGCGTAGACGGCATCATGGAAGAACAGTCGTACCGGGACTACTACATGCACGCGACGTCCCATTGGCTGGGATTGGACGTGCACGATTCCGGCCCCTATAGGGATGATCGCGGCCAGGTGCGCTTGCGGCCTGGCATGGTCCTGACCATCGAGCCCGGGCTCTATTTTGGTCCCCAGGCGAAGCAGGCGCCGGATATCTATCGCGGAATCGGTATCCGCATCGAGGACGATGTCCTGGTTACGGAAGACGGCTGCCGGGTTCTCTCGCAAGCCATTCCCAAAGACCCGGACGAGCTCGAGTCGATCGTGCTGGACTCCCGCTGAGAACTGTTTGTCCGTGATGGGATCTTTGCCACGTCGTTGTTTTCGGACCCAGTTGTGATGAAATTGCCAAAAGATGGACCGCTGCCCGCCGCACCTGCTGCGGTGGACGCGGCGGCGGTTATCGTGTCGCCTGCCGCGATCGAACCTAGCGAAACTTCGGTTTTTGATACCACGGGGGATTCGTCCCCCGTTATTTTTTGGCCCGCTACAGTCCGGGCTGCCGAGCCGCGACACCCAGTCCACGGGAGCGAACCGCCAATCGCACCTGCCGCGCTTATGGGAGCGGCGGGCTTCGCTCTCAATCATTTCCAGCGAAATCGTTCGATTTCGCTATTTTTTTGCCGTTCCAACCGCGAGGCTGGCTCCGCCGGCGCATTGTGATCTGGAAGAGAACATCAGGAGGGATGCCTATTGAACACTCCGGCGTTCGGCCCCTGGTGGCCGCGATTTGCCAACGCCAATTTCCCCAATCCACAGGAAAACCGACCCACCTTCCATTTGCAGGAGGATTAATGAGTTCCGCCACGATGGATACTCTGAAGCAAATTCCATTTCGGTTGCTGCTGACCGTTGCCGCATTGGGCTGCGCCGCCGTTCTCATGGGCGCCGCCTGTAGCGCCGCGGATCAGGCGCCCAGCGTTCCCGACGGCTCCGGCGCCGGTTCGCCCGCTGCTGCCACTACCTCGAGCAACCCGCCAGCATCCGGGACCACTTCGACCGGCAGCGCCGCGGCGTCCACGACCAGCGGCTCCACTGCTACCGGCACTACCGCCACCACTGCCGGCCAGCCGGAAAAGGCGACTGACCCCAGCATATATGCCAGTCTGTCCGGCGACATACCGATAGACGGTTCGTCCACCGTGTTCCCGATCACGGAAGCGGTTGCCGAGCACTTCGGCGGGCTGACCGGCGACAACGTTCGCGTGGTGGTTGGCATCTCCGGCACCGGCGGAGGGTTCAAGAAGTTCTGCGCCAACGAGACAGTGATCTCCGACGCGTCCCGGCCCATCAAGCAGAAGGAAGTGGACCTGTGTGCAGCGGCTGGCATCGAGTACATCGAGCTGCCGGTGGCCATCGACGGATTGTCGGTGGTGGTGAACCCGGCCAACGACTTTGTCGACTGCCTGACCGTCGAGCAGCTGAACAGGATCTGGAGCCCGGAGTCAGAGGGTGTGGTGACCCACTGGAACCAGGTGAACGCGGACTGGCCGGCGGAAGAGATCAAGATGTACGCGCCGGGCGTTGACTCGGGCACGTTCGACTACTTCACCGAGGCGATCAACGGCGACGGCGGCGTGTCCCGGGGCGACTTC
>JAJDTP010000012.1 GCA_022827095.1 Dehalococcoidia bacterium | reverse complement strand
GGCCCTGGACGCCTACATCGCCGACGCCGTGGGTTCCATACCCGCAGACCACCGCGTCATGGTCACCTTCCACGACGCCTTCGGCTACTTCGGCTCCCGCTACGACGTGGAGGTCCAGGCCTTCGTCGGCGGCCACGGCGGCGACGTCTCCCCCGACGACATCGCCAACGTCCTCGAACTGGTCGAACACCGCGGCCTCCCCGCCGTCTTCGCCGAACCCCAATTCTCCGCCGACGCCCTGGAGCAGGTCGCCCGGGACACCGGCATCGCTGTCGGCATCATCCGCTCCCTGCCCGACAATACCTACCCCCAATACATCGACATGATGCGCGCCAACGCCGACCAGTTGGCCCAAATGCTGCGCTGACCCAACACGGCAACTCGCCGCGGACTTCCCGTCAACCATCAGGGGACTGTCGACAGTCCCCTGATTTTTGCACCTTCACCCCAATCGCTACAGTGACCTGCGGACAGCATTATCGATAACCGTTATGTCCAAGTAGCCCTTCCGCTTCAATGTACGCGGATCACAACTTTCTTTGAAAAGCGTCTGCGAACGGTGCGAGCGAGGTCAGGGCGCCACAATGGTCGACCCCGGCGATGACCGCGGGGAACGAAACCACGGCGGCCAGATTGGGATAGATCGCGTCGCGAGTGAATAGGGTGCATTTTCCCAAGGATGGTATACACTCACGAGACGCAATACACGGCAGAGGTCTGATATGACCAAATGCACGACAAGGAACCTTCACCTGCCGCTTGCGCTGTGTGCGCTGGCCTGCTTGTGCTGGTTCGCGCTGGCGTGCGGCGGAGACGAGCCGGGAGTATCGGACGCGCCCGATTACGAAGCCACCATCGCGGCAGCCTTGGCCAAAGCCGGCGAGTCCACTCCAACGATTGAACCGACGGCCACTTCGGACCCAACACCGGCGCCAACGCCCACGGAGATCCCGCCCAGCCCGACACCGACCGACACTCCCACAGCCGCCCCTGTGGCTCCGGCAAACCCCGATATCGAACCGCTGGCTGCCCTGGCGATAAACGACGTGGAAGAGTTTCTAACGGATGTTACTGAGGCGGAGCGCGATTGCCTCTCCGGAGCTCTTCCGACAGATCGCTTGGCGGCGGTACTGGAGGCTCCGGAACTGGCCAACGAGGCGGAGCGTACCGCGGTATTAGGTTGTCTGGGCCATGACACGTCGCTCAGGCTGTTTATGACACCTGTGCTGAGCGCCACCGGACCGATTAGTGCGGAATCATCTACTTGCCTGCGCCGCAGCTACGCAAATCACGACCTGACAGCGCTTATGACGAGGATGTTGGCGGCAAATGATCCCGGCTCCGAAGGCGAGGCCGCTCAGGTCGAGGGGATGGTGACTTTTGTAGTCTCGCTTTCTTGCCTCAGCGAAGAGGAATTCCAGATGGCAGCGCCCGCTATGGGGATTGAGCCTGAGGAGTACGAAAACTTCCAATGTGTATTGGAAAGGGTGGGCGGCCCGGATACCCTGGCGGTGCTCCTGACACCCGCGGCGGAGTTCCCCGTTGCGCTGTTTGAAGCCGCTCTGGAGTGCGAGGTACAGATGGCAGGCCGGCCGCCGGGTTAGATCATCGCAGGCACGTCAGGCTAGACAACGAGGAGAATGACCATGGCACGTTTGGAAGGAAAAGTGGCGTTGATCACAGGAGCCACCGGCGGAATCGGTCGCGCCGCCGCACGGCTGTTCGCGGACGAGGGTGCCCATCTCACGCTGGTCGACCTGGACGAGTCGGCGCTGCGGGAAACGGTGCAGTCGATTGGTGAGGATCAGGCCAGTTACGCCGTGGCGGACGTTACCTCGGCCGACCAGACCCAAGCCTACGTGCAGGCGGCGGTGGACCGGTGGGGTGGCGTGGACATACTGTTGGCCAACGCCGGGATTGAGGGTTCCCTATCCCCTATTCCGGACTATCCCCTGGAGGTATTCGATCGAGTGATGGCGGTCAACGTGCGTGGGGTGTGGCTGGGCATCAAGTACGTCGTGCCGGTGATGCGGGAGCGCGGCGGCGGCAGCATCGTGATCACGTCGTCCACCGCCGGCATTGGCGCCGGCCCCGACATGTCGGCGTACACGACCAGCAAACACGCGGTAATCGGCCTGATGCGCACGGCCGCCATGGAAGGCGCGGCGTCGGGTATCCGCGTCAACACCGTCAACCCGGCGCCCACCGAGACTCGGATGATGCGGTCCATCGAGGAAATGCGAGTGGCTGCGTTGGACGACGCAGCGGTCACCGTAGAGCAGACATACCGGGCCACCTCCTCGCGCATCCCGCTGGGTCGTTATGGGAACCCCGAGGAGGTGGCGCGGATGATGCTGTTCCTCGCCAGCGACGACAGCAGTTTCTGCACCGGCGGCGTCTACATGGTGGACGGCGGCCGGTCGGCGGGCGCGCGGTAATCGGCGCCGTCGATCATCCAGAACACCCGGCAGCGTCAACAAACTGAGATCCCGACATGTGGCAGGCTACGGAAAACGAGCTGGAATCTATCGCCATCGGCGCCGGAATCCTGGGCACCGGCGGGGGCGGAAACCCATACATCGGGCAACTGCGGGCGCGGCAGGCCATTCGCCGATGGGGACCGGTGGATGTGCTCGCCCCCGACGAGTTGCCGGATGACGCCCGCGTGGTGTGCGTGGGTGGCATCGGCGCGCCTACGGTTGGCATCGAAAAGGTCCGCGACCTCCAGTCGTACCACGCACTGCGCGCCATAGAGGACTTCACAGGCGAGCAGGCAACCGCCCTCATCTCCAACGAAATCGGCGGCAGCAACTCGGTGGAACCGTTGATCGCGGCCGCCATGGCCGGCCTGCCGGTGGTGGACGCCGACGGCATGGGCCGAGCGTTCCCCGAATTCCAGATGAAGACGTTTTTCGTGTACGGCGTGCCATGTTGCCCTATGGCGGTGGCCGACGAAAAGGGCAACAGCGTGGTCATACGGGAGACGATAGACCCCCGGTGGGCGGAGCGGCTGGCCCGGTCGGTGACGATACAGATGGGCTGCGTCGCCTGCTACGCGGTAGCGCCCATGTCCACCGAACAGGTGCGGCGCACGGCGGTGCCCCTGACCCTGTCGCTGGCGCGAGACCTCGGGGATGCGGTGAAGTCCGCGCGCCAGCATGGCGATGACCCGTTGGAAGCGATCCTCAGCGTCTGCCCCGGCAAGGTCCTGTTCGGCGGCAAGGTGGTGGACGTGGAACGCCGCACTACGGCGGGGTTCGCCCGCGGCGTGCTGACCATCGACGGGTTGGATGCTTATTCCGGCGAGCGCATGGTCATCGAGTTCCAAAACGAAAACCTCGTTGCCCGCCGTGAAGGTGTGGTCGCCTGCGTGGTCCCGGACCTGATCTGCGCCGTCGCCACCGACCTTGGCGAGCCGGTCACGACGGAGTTGATGCGGTACGGTCTGCGGGTCACGATCCTGGGCTTTCCGGCCCCGGAGCTGTGGACAAGCCCGGAGGGATTGGCCGTCGCCGGGCCGCAGGCGTTCGGGTACGACCTCGACTACGCGCCATTGGCGGTTTAGAGGGCGCGGGTCATGTTAGTCGGGATCGACGTGGGAGGCACGAACACGGACGCCGTTCTGATGGACGGACCGCAGTTGGTCCACGCGGTGAAACTGCCCACAACTCCCGACGTTACCACCGGTATAGTCGACGCCCTGAGAGAACTGCTGGCCGAATCGCCCGCCACCGCGCGGGTGGACGCTGTGATGGTAGGCACGACGCACTTCACCAATGCACTGCTGGAACGCCGGGAACTGGCTCCGACCGCGGTTCTCCGCTTGTGCCTGCCCGCCACCCAACTCCTGCCGCCGTTGGTGGACTGGCCGGACGACCTACGGGACGCCATGGGCGGGTACATGTACCTGGTGGGGGGCGGCCACGAATTTGACGGCCGCGAGATCAGTCCGATGGACCGGTCTGAGATACGCGAGGCGGTGGCCGATATGCGCCGGCAGGGGGTGAGAGCGGTTGCCGTGTCCGGCGTGTTTTCGCCGGTGAACGGTGAGCACGAATCGGCGGCCGCTGAAGTGATACGCGAACAAGACCCTGACCTGCGGGTTTGCGTATCCCACGAAAACGGGAGGACTGGGCTCCTGGAGCGGGAGAACGCAGCGACCTTGAACGCGGCGTTGGGTGAACTGGCCCAACGCACCATCCGCGGCATCGAGCGCGCCATCGAAGCCCTGGGGGTGAACGCCCCCCTGTACCTGAGCCAGAACGACGGCACCCTGATGGACGCGGAATTCGCCGCCAGTTTCCCGGTGCTCACCATCGCTTCGGGGCCCACCAACAGCATGCGCGGCGCGGCCTGGCTTTCAGGGATACGCGACGGCATCGTGGTGGACGTGGGCGGCACGTCCACAGATGTAGGAGCGCTGGTGAATGGGTTCCCGCGGGAAGCGGCAGTAGCCGTCGAGTTGGCGGGCGTGCGCACCAATTTCCGCATGCCGGACACAGTATCGATCCCCTTGGGCGGAGGCACGGTAGTGGAACCGGACCCGCTGCGCATCGGCCCCGAAAGTGTGGGATACCGACTGACGACGGACGGGCGCGTGTTCGGCGGGCATACGCTCACCACCACCGACGTGGCGGTTGCCAGCGGCCTTGTACAGATCGGGGACGCGAGCCTGGTAGCGGACCTGGATGCTTCGCCGGTTAACCGAGTCATGGACGAAATCCAGCGCCGGATCGAAACCGCAATCGACCGGGTGAAATTGAGCCGCGACGACGTTCCGGTGGCGCTGGTCGGCGGCGGCAGCATCCTGCTGGGCAGCAGACTGGCCGGGGCATCGGAGGTACTGCGGCCCGAGAACTCGGGCGTCGCCAACGCCATCGGAGCGGCGATCGCCCAAGTGGGCGGCCAAGTCGAACGGGTCTACTCGCTGGAAGGCATCGGGCGGCAGGAGGCCATCGCAGACTGCTCGGCCGCGGCGGTGGCCCGGGCCGTGTCCGCCGGAGCCGACCCTACCACCATTGAGGTGGTTGAGATCGACGAAGTGCCGCTGACGTACGTGCCCAGCAACGCCACCCGGGTCAGGGTGAAGGCGGTAGGCGACCTGGCCGGGCTCGGGCCGGCGCGGTGACTGCGGAGAGCCGCTGGCCGGCCCGTTTCGCGGCCAAGTCGCCCGGAGACTACCACTCGAAGCCGAGCTGGGCATAACGCACGAACACCGTGCCGAACGGGTCGCCGAGGGGGCCATTAACGGCTAGCACGGCGATGGTGTGCTTGTCCCCGGGTTGGGCGTTGGCGGTCACCGGAACCCGCTGCGATACGTTGAACCCCTGGACGGTGCCCCGGTCGCGGTTGCACTCGCCGTCGATCCATATCTCGCCGTAGTCGTCCACGCAGGTCTCGAACTGGACCCGCATCCCGCTTGTCGGTTGGCCGTTGATGGTCTCAGGGATGGTGACCGTGGCTCGATACCAGGCGAAAGTGAACCCACCCGATACGCGGCCGGGCAGATCGTCGCAAATCTCCCATTCGGAGTCGTCGTAGTCAGGCAGCCGAGCCGGACTGCCGCCCTGGGCCTCGCCCACCAAACCCAGGTTGGGCTCGCCCGGGATGTAGCCGACGGCAAAGCGCCAGGTGGTATCGGTAACCGCCTGGCCGGAGGGTTCTGCGATGTTGATTGTTGCTCGGGGCATTGATGCACCTGCCTTTACCGGATTGAACCGTGGTGTTGACGCGCTAATGGTACCGCAAAACCGGGTCAAGCACTTCGCGCAGAGGGCTGCCTGTGCCGGCTCCGTTCGTGTCGCTTGCAAATGAGGCTGCGGTCACGCTCATGCTTACCCAGTTGGCGGCGGGGAAACGTCAGAATCAGGATTTTCAAGATTATGGGATTGGCCGGATTGAGACCATTTGGGACAGGGCGTTCCTAATCCTGATAATCCATAAATCCGGCAAATCCTGATTCTGACAATACTACCGCCCAAACCGGGTACGCGTGAGCCTGCCCTGGGGTTGACACGCAAGAACATGCGCTCTAATATAGTACACACGTTCCGAATATCAGTTTGCGGAGGCTCGAACCATGGTTGCCGCCGAAGTCACCGAAATCCGATGCAAGTCCTTGATCAACCGCGTCAACGCGCCGGACTTTCCTTTTCGCTGGACCATCAATCCCTATCGGGGTTGCCGCCACGCGTGTCGCTATTGCTACGCCCGGTCGACGCACGAGTACTGGGGCATGGACCCCGGCGCGGATTTTGAGCGCCAGATTTTCGCCAAGATCAACGCCCCGGACGTGCTGCGTCAGGAACTCTGCAGTCCCAAGTGGTGTGGCGAGCCCATAGCTATCGGCACCGCGTCCGACCCCTACGAACCGGCTGAAGCCCATTACGGACTGACCAGGCAAATCCTCGAGACGCTGGTAGAGTTCCGGAACCCCGCTTCGGTTACCACCAAGGGCACGTTGGTGCGCCGGGACATTGACCTGCTGCGCAGGCTGAATGAGGTCGCCGGCGCTCAGGTAGTGTTCAGCGTCGGAACCATTGACGAGACCGTATGGCGGCAAACCGAGCCCGGGGCTCCGCACCCCATTGCCCGTCTGGAGGCCATGCAATACCTGGTTGATCACGGCGTGCCGGCCGGCGTACTGGCCGCGCCGCTGCTGCCGGGACTATCCGACACCGCGGCAAGCATCGACGCCCTGGTATCGGCGGCCGCGCAGCACCGTGCCCAGTTCCTCTCCGGCAATCTCCTGTTCCTGCGGCCCGGTAGCCGGGAGTGGTTCATGCCATTCATCCGCGAGTCGTATCCGCACCTGGCT
Source organism: Dehalococcoidia bacterium (assembly GCA_022827095.1). Lineage (GTDB taxonomy): Bacteria > Chloroflexota > Dehalococcoidia > Lucifugimonadales > UBA3495 > Bin87. The sequence continues at coordinate 134,233 of JAJDTP010000012.1, read as the reverse complement.
CCCGGTTATGCGCGGCTCTACCGGAGCGAACACGCGCCAAGGGACTATACGAACTCCGTACTCGCCCTGGTAGACGACGCCCGGTTGCGTTGGGAGTTACCTCGGATGCCGTCCATCAAAAACCTGCAACCTGCAACTCTGCCCGGATTCTCCGAGGCTGGCAGGGCCGTGCGCGAAACGCCGAGTGTCGATGGCGAGCCCTACGGTCCGACCCAGTTGTCGCTGCCCCTCGCGGCCTAGCTAGCTGGTGTTGGTCCAGATCTGTCCGCGCTGACGGACCGGTTCGAGCAGAGATTCGTCGAACGGCAGCGGATCGTAATCCTCGCGGTTGGGCGGCCGGTATCCCAGGGCGCCGCATACCGTTTCGTTGGAGTAGTAGCCTCGATAGGTCTGGGTGACCAACTCCTGGAAAAACTCCGGGCTGGACGCCTGAACCGCTCGCAGGGCATCGGTCTGGGCAGCCTCCGCCAGCGTGGCGAATGCTCCTCCGCGTTCACTTGCGGCAAGCTCGATGCGGACCAGGCCATCCATCAACGTACGCCGCTTCCCGGAGGAGCCGGCGGCGACCGATTCAACGAAGTCGGCGATGCCAAGATCACCGGCCGCGGGCATGTCCCCAGCAGCGGGAACGATCCGGTTCAGTACGGCAGACAGCAGGGTACGCTGGGCATCGCTGAGGATCGAGTTGTTCGAAGTCATGATCACATTAGTCCTAGTCCCGAAAATACGGCGACGATGATAGCACAGCGTTCGACTCCGTCAGAGCCGGGTTCATCGGATTCCGGTCGGTTAGAAGATGATGCTGAGCGCCCCGTGGTTGGACAACTCTTCGAGGTCGAGGACGGCGCGCTTGCGACAGATCCTGAGGTCGCCATCCACATGGCGCAGGCGCAGGTCGTAGCGACCGACGTAAGGAGACGCCTCGCCGGCCTGGTACCGCCACACGGCGACGGAACAGGTGACGTCAAGTTCGTTCCCTTCTTGTGCCGTCACCATCACGTTTGAAATGAACCGGCGCGTGCGTGACCACGGATACTCACGGTGAGCATGGCGGCTCTGCAGACGCACCACCCGGCCCTGCATGCGCCGGTAGTCATCATCGATGAATACTAGATCCGACGCCGGGTCGCCCTCGGGCAGGTCGGTAGTGGGCACGATGTAGCGGGCGTCCGGCGTGTAGAGCGTCAGCCACGCGTCGAGATTCCAGTCGTCCAGCAATCGTGCTTCGAGGTACAGCAACTGCTCCACCTCGTGCTGGAGCAACAGGGATTCGGCTGTCGCCGGCAGACCCGTCGCGTAGGGCTCGACTGGGATGTTCTGGGCAACCATGTAGGTCACGCTCCTGCGTCTAATCGTCGGCGGCGACGGTGAGCTCGGGCGAAGGCTGCACGTTGGGTATTTCACCCGGCGTCAGCCCACGCTCGAACTGCTCAACGTGAGGGCGCTCCGCGACCAACGACTGCCAGCGGCGCCAGAAAGAACGCATCTGGAGCTCGTCGTTGCCGCGGGGATCCCGGTGGAACCCACGCGACAGATCTGACCATTCCACGCCCCCGGAACGGAACCCCTGCTGGCACGATTCCAGAGCTTCAGTGTCGTCCGGAGTTGCGAACCCGCCGGGCCCTAGGAAGGTGAGAAAGGAGTCCAGGCGGCGGTTCAACCGAGAACCGGTCTCGCCGGCGGGCACCATCTGCCACGCCGTCACGTCCATGCTGTCCGGGCCGGTGGGTTGGAACACGCGGATGGTCACCGCCATGATGTCGTTGATGACCAGGTTGGGGAAGATCACCATGTTCCGGCTCTTCTCGCACATGCGCAGTGCCTTGGTGTGGCCGTGGCGGCCAATCAACTCGTCCTTAATGCCATTGATCTCTTCGCGGGCCTCCTCGCCGAAATAAGGGTGCCACATCGCAATCGGGCGGCCGTAGATCGCGTCGTTTTCCATGACGCCGTGCCCGTTGCCCAGCGCCCTGCCAAAACCGTGGCGACGGTTGATCGCGGGAATGTCGCTGCCGGCTTCGCTGGCCATGTAATCGAAATAGGTCTGGTGCGTCGGCAACGCGTGGTAGCCGTCGATGCTGTTTTCGGCGAGCAGCTTCCAGTTGGCCTTGATGGTGTAGCGGTTGGAACCGGGGATCACCTTCATACCTTCCGGGGCCTGGTCAGCCACCAGATCAAGATACTCCGCCGCACCGGCCAGGTAATCACGCAGGGATCCGCCGTCCGGGTCGAAGCACACGAAGATGAAGCCCTGGTAGCTCTCATAGCGAGGGGAGCGCAGGCTGAAATCGGCGCGGTCGAAATCGGGTCCGTATCCCTCGATGTCGGGCATCCCGATCAATTCGCCGGAGGTGTTGAAACTCCAGGCGTGGTAGAAGCACTGGAGCACCTGGGCGTTACCATGGTCGGTGCGGCAGATCAGCGCGCCGCGATGGGGACAGGTGTTGTGGAACACACGCAATTCGCCATGACGGTCCCGGGCGAAAAACAGTGCCCTCTCGGCAACCACCCGGCGGGCGTAGTCTCCCGGGTTCGGCACTTCCGACTCGTGCCCCAGGTAGAGCCAGCAGCGATCAAAGATGCGTCGTCGCTCCAGTTCGTAGATGTCCGGCGACGTCATGCTCGAACGATGGACCTGGAACTTGCCCAGATCCGGCCGGTCGTACACGAGGTTTTCGAGATCCATCAAAGGCCTCCTGGTTTATGTCGCTCAATGGTCTGCGGCGAGGCCGCCGCGACCAACAAACGAGGGACTCGTCAGCGCGGTATCACGGGGAGCGTGATGTGCGACGGGTAGCGGGCGGAGTGATGCACGGTCTGGCGCGCCGTCTCGAGACGGGTGTCCACGCCGAGTGCCGCCCCAGTGTTCGGGTTCCGGTCAAAGCGTGGGAAATTGCTGCTGGAGATATCCACCCGGACGCGATGACCCGGCTTGATCACGTGGCTGGTGGCCCACAGGTCGATTGTATAGCGATACACCTCGCCCGGAGTGACGAAAGACGGCTCGCGGACCGACGTGCGATAGCGGGCGCGAATGATCCCGTCCTGTAGATTTTGGGCGAAACCGTCGGGCCGCACGTCCACCAGCTTGGCGGTGAAGTCGGTGTCCACCGCAGTGGTCGAGGCATACAAGGTCACGGAAATGGGCCCAGTGAGCTCGAGATCAGACTCGACCGGGTCGGAAGTGAAGGACAGGACATCCGGCCGGTCCTCAGCGGTTCCCTGATCGAATACGCCGTACTCGATTATCAGGGTGTTGCCGCCCAAGGTGGGCACGGGATCGTTTGGATCGTAGGTGAACTGATCCGGTGGCTCGTCCGGCGCCGGCGGCACGGTGGACAGCGAACCATCACCGCTGCGGGTGTTAGCGCTGCCTCCGGAGTGAAGGTACCAGCGGGTGTACTGGGTGCGAGCCAGGGGCCACTCGTGTTCGTCGCGCCACTTGTTGTCGCCCATGACGAACAGGCGGACCGGTGTGTCGTCCGTGATGCCGGTCTCTTCTCCTTTCAGCCAGTAGCCGTACCAGCGCAGGAGATAATCGTGCAATTCAATGGCCGCTTCGGAGCCGAAATCGATGTTGCCGGCGCCGCCGGTGGTCGGCTCGGTAAAGGGCCGCAAGTGGGCCCACGGGCCGATCAGCAACTTCTGGTTCCGCCGGGCGGCCTCGCTACCGCCATGCTGCCCGATGGTCTGGTAGGCGTTGAGGGCACCCTCCAGAAAGATGTCGTACCACGAGCTGACGTGGAACATGGGGATGGTCACGTTGCGCGCCTGCCGCTGCAAGTTGATGCCCCACCAGTACGGGCCGTCCAACTCCTCGTCGAAGTATTCGTGGAAGTAGGGCGCGGCCTCCTTGAGGCGGTCGATCCAGTCGCGCAGGGGCAGGTGCCGATACCACTCATCGGACAGGGGCTGTCCAAAGTTGCCCGGCTCTATGACGTACTCGTCCATCTTGGCCAACAGCGCTTCGTGGCCGCCACGGGCCAGGGTATTCCTTCCCTTGAGGATGGCGTAAGGAACCGTCCAGCCCCATTCCATCGCGCCGCCGGTGTGGTAGACCCAGGACTGGTGGAAGTCGGACGACGCGGACACAACGGCCATGGTCTGGAGGTGGGGTGGCAGCGGGTGTTTTCCGGCCAGCGTGTATTGCGTGGCGCCGAGGTAGCTCTGCCCGGTGGTGGCCACGCGGCCGTTGGACCAGGGTTGCTGAGCCGCCCATTCAACGGTGTCGTAGCCGTCCAGGGCTTCCTGGAATAGCGGGTCGTAATCGCCTTCGGACTCGAAGCGACCTCGCACATCCTGGCTCAGAAGCACGTACCCGTGCCGCGGAAAGAACCAGATGGAATGGTCGGGGTTGTCGAGGTAGCTGTCCTTGCTATACGGACCCCGGTTGATCAACACCGGAAAACGGCCCGGCGCGTCGGGGCGCACAACGTCGGTAGCCAGGTGGGTTCCGTCGCGCATTGGCACCATGACGTTAGGCTCGCGTGTGACCTGGTATTGGGTTCGCTGGACAGTCATAGGTGGCACCTCCGGAGGCAGTTTGGCAATCGTTTCCGGCGTCGACTGACGGCAACGATACCCGCCGTAGTACACAGCGTCAACAAACGCGCTTGCACTGTAAGTGTTCAGAGTTGCGGGGAAAGTGTCATTGCGAGCGAAGCGCGGCAATCTCGTCAGCGTAGGGGAGTCGTTCGGGGCAGACGTTGCTGTTACGGCGTCGAGATTGCCACGGCGCAAGCGCCTCGCAATGACAACCTCCTGAGTTCTGAACAGTTACGACGCCGGGCCACAATTGACACCCCAAACGCCTCCTGATACGATTTTCGCGATTTTCGAAACCACTCTGGAGTAATTGCAGCAGTGCCGACACCTAACGAAAACAGCCAATCAGGACCTTCGCGCCGCCGTTTCTTGGGAGTGCTTGGCATCGGTATTGCAGGGGCCGCGGTGGTAACGTCGATGCTACCCTTCGGGCGGCGCAACAACGCGGCCGAGGCGGCAAATGAATTCCCCGGGCCCGGTTCGATGTTTCACCCGGCCCAAGACCCGAGGACTGACCCGCGTCGCTAACTGATCTGGCGACCAACGACTATTGCTCAGGGGCAGCCGGTACGGCTGCCCCTGAGCTGTGTCTTCTGTTCAGCGCCGACCGAATTCGCGTTCCAGCTGGTACTCGGAGAAATGGATCACCGTGGGTCGGCCATGGGGACAGTTGTGCGGATTTTCGGTAGTCTCCAGCTGGCGGAGCAGCGCGTCCATTTCCTCCGGCGCCAGCGTCATCCCCGCCCGCACGGAGCCGTGACACGCAACGGTGGCTGCCAGCGCGTCCTCCCGCTCCATCACCACCTGTTCCACCGCCACCGCATCCAGCAGATCAGACAATGCGACGGCCGGGTCGGGGTTGGCTCGGGCTGCCAATTCGGCGGGAAGAGCACGAACCAGCCAGGCATTGTCCCCGAAGTGATCCAGCACGAACCCATAGTCCGCGAGCAGGTCGGCATAGCTGTCCATAGTGACCGCCTGGGCTGCGGATAACTCGGCTGTGAGGGGAGCGAGCAACGGCTGCGAAGGTCGCCGGCCTCCTTGCATGCGCCGGCGGATCTGATCGAAGACCACGCATTCGTGAGCGGCATGTTGGTCGATCAGGTACATGCCGGACCTCCCCTCAGCCACAATGTAGGTCTGGCGGATCTGGCCGACGACGCGCAGGCCTGCCAACACGTCGCGGAACGACCCTTCGGTCGGAGCGAGTGCTGTGGCGGGCAGCGCGATGCCGTCGGTTCGGGGCAGAGCGATGGCATCCGTGCGAGGCAGCGTAACATTGATGGCAGGCAGGCGCGGAGTTTCAGGAGACGCCGGCGGCTGAGGACCCGCGTCGACCGGAGCGAATGATCGCGCCGCGGTCCGCACTGGAGCATGAGCGATCAAAGCCTCACGCACAGCACGCTGAACCCGGGAGAACAACCGGTCCCCATCCCGAAATCGCACCTCTCGCTTGGTGGGATGGGAATTGACGTCCACCTGGTCGGTGGGTACAGAAATATTGATCACAGCGAACGGAAAGCGACGGTCCGGGAGGGTCCCCTGATATGCTTGCTCGATGGCGTAGTAGATGGAGCGGTCGTAAACCCAACGGCGGTTGACCAGGAGGGTGGTGTAGGAACGGTTGCGCCGGTTGAGGTCCGGGGCGCCGGTGTATCCATCGACGGCCACCTCACCATCGGTAAGCGAAACCGGCAACATGCGACCGGCGACTTCCGCCCCATAGATCGACAGGATAGCGTCCTGTAACCGGCCGGACCCCGGGGTGCTGATCGCCTCGCGTCCGTCAACCGATAGAGTGAACCGGACCTCCGGGTGGGCCAGGCCATAACGGGTGATCACTTCCTGGATGCGCGCAGTCTCGGCCGCCGCCGAGCGCAGGAACTTGCGGCGAGCGGGCAACTCACCGAACAGATCGGCGACCTGGACCGATGTCCCCGGCGGGCATCCTTGATGCCACTGTCCCACGCAAGCGCCGTAGCGAAACTCGATGCGGGCTCCCGATTCAGTATTCGTCGGGCGCGTCGTGCACACGACCCGGGCAACGGCCGCTACGCTGGGCAACGCCTCGCCGCGGAACCCGAGGGTGGAAACCGTGTTCAGATCCTCAACCGTGGCAAGCTTGCTCGTGGCGTGGTGGCGAAACGCCAGACACAGTTCATCCGGCGCAATGCCGCAGCCGTCGTCGGTGACGCCTATTTCGGCGACTCCACCTTCGCGTATGGAGACCGCGATACTCGTTGCCGAGGCGTCCAGGGAGTTCTCGACCAGCTCCTTGACCACCGAAGCCGGCCGCTCAATCACCTCACCGGCTGCGATCTGGGCGGCGACGTGGGGAGGGAGTTGCTGGATCGGCATAGGCAGTCAGTCGCTGATGAGGCCCAAGCGAATAAGGTCCTCTTCGGTCCATTGGGCTTGCCTCTCGATGACCCGGCGCAGGGTTCCCAAACTGAGGGTCTGGCCCCGCCCGTGCCAAGCCAGCGTTACGTTCCGATTGGTGGCGTGGTCACGATATTGGCGGTGGCCGCCACCTCTACCGACAGGCACAAAACCGTCCCGGAATAGCGCACTCTCAATCTCGCGGGCAGTTATGTTTCTGATCCGTTGGTAGTTTATGGGCATAGGAACCGCAGACCTTACAGACTACGTCTCTCTGATGACAAGCGTTGTCCTACCCCTGTGCGCAAGCATCCTTACAGAACTTCTCGGAGCCGTTGACTGTGGATTCTCTGTCACCGTTATCGTATCCGTAGCTCTTCCTTAGCCGGGTTGCTCCCGGTTTCATGCGCAAAGATCCGGGAGGCCAGACCACCCGTGCGAGTTTCTCTCAAGGTTCGCCGAGCGTGTATTGCCGCCAAAACATCGTCCATGGCTATGTATATCATCCGATAGACGTCATCGGGGCCGGCGACGGAGAGGCCATCCACAGGCAAGCCGCCGTGTGAGGCTACCGCCTCAGGGTACTCGGGAGAACATTTGACATGGAGAAAGTCCGGTGCATCCTGAATGCTGGATTTAGAGAACTCCCAGGGTGGGCTGGGCGTGACCGGCCATTCAATCATGCCTTCTTCGATTTCCACGACTATCATCTCGAGGACTTCCTTGATGTTGGCGGCCGCCTCTTCCGGCGTACTTCCGAATGTGGCTGCCCCCAAATGTTCCCACGCTGGATAGTACGATTGCCATACGTCCTCGTCCAGCTCAATCACCACCTTGAATGCCAGCAAATCCATGGTGTTACCTCCTCCCAACTTTACAGCCTGTCACGAGACACCGCCGGGACACGCCGCTAGAACAACGGGATCTTAGTGCCCTTGGCGCGGTATTGGCGGTCTTCCGAGTCGCCGGTTTCCTGGAAGTCACAGATGATCCGGTAAATGCGATCCATCTCGTGGTCGACGCTTCGGGAGAAGAAATAGGGCGGCACCCACACCCCGCCGAAAGCCGCAACGATTTCAGGGTAATCGTCGATCACGAACTCGGGTTCTACCGGAATCTTCAACTCCGGCAAGCGTTCGTGAAAATGATGCGTGGGCTTCTCGTACACGCCGGATACGAACCGATGCAGGTCGTGCTTCTCGATCACCTCCCATCGCTCGCCCATGCCCGACCAGATGTAGATTTCATGGCCGTCATCAAGGAGTTTCTGAAAGGTGTCAACGGTACCCGGGCGAAGGGTGTCGTCCAAGCCCAGTATGGTGTAGTCAACGTCGAAAAATATTTTCATGATCGGTTCGTTGTCCTGGCGGCGTTGCGGGTGTCGGCGCGGGTCGAATCAGGAACCGAGCGCTTCGGTCATGGTCTTGACGCTGGCCCCTACGATCAGGCGGTCACCCAGACGCACGATGGGACGGCGCACCAAGCGCGGCTCTTCGAGCATCAACGACAACTTCCGCTCATCGGAAAGGTCGGCCGCGTTCAGGCCCATCTTCTTCAGTGACGGGCTGCGGGCGGCAAACATGCCAGTCACGCCCGGCTCTCCCAACTCGGCGACGAGATCACGTAGCTCCGTTTCGGAGAATGGTTCTTTGAAATAATCGCGTTCTTCAACCGTGTAGCCGTTTTGTACGAGCAACTCTCGCACCTTGCGACAACTGCTTCAACGTGGCCACCAGTACATAGTCGCTGTAGCGCCCATGGGATCCTCCCGACGAACCCGGTAAACTTTTGGTGCGGCAACCGCTATTTTATAACGACATTGGGCTTTGGCATAAGTGGGGCGCACGTAAATTTTGTGTAATGTCCGAGGCGGCCCGGGCGGGGCGGCGCAAGCAGGCGTTCGCTATGCTATAATCTGCGGAACCACCTAAGTAGGGAACTGATCATGCAGTGCCAGATATGCAACAAATCCGGCATGACCGGGAATAACGTGAGCCACTCGAACCGCAAGACCAAGACGCGGTGGAAGGCCAACGTTCATAAGCAGACGCTAGCCATCGACGGCAAGCCGACCCGGGTGAAGATCTGCTCGCGGTGCCTTCGCACGATGTACAAGCCGCCCCGGGGCAAGAAGGCCAGAGCCAGAGCGGCCGCTTAGCGAAGCGCCAGACCGACAAGGAGTACCCGAGGGCGAACGTGTTTTCGCCCTTATTGATTCCCTGGGCTCATGCCCGAAACCGAATCCCGCATCGCGGCCATCGCTTCCGCCACCGATTGCTCGCGGTTGAATATTGCGGTTCCGGCGACCAGGATTCCGGCGCCGGCTGCCACTGAATCACGGGCGGTGTCGTCAGCTTTTACTCCACCATCGACTTCAAGTTGCGCGTGGTAGCCGTTTTCGGTGATGGCGCGATGGAGACGTCGCAGTTTTCCAAGCGCCGACGGTATGAATGACTGACCACCGAACCCCGGGTTGACAGTCATAACCAGCACGATGTCCAGGTCCGGCAGCACCTCTTCCACCGCCGCTATCGGTGTCGCCGGATTTATGGCGACGCCAACCCGGCAGCCCTGCTCTTTGATGTAGCCGACGGTGCGATGCAGGTGAGTACAGGCTTCGGCATGCACCAGGACCTGGTCATTGATGTCCTTGACCAATCCCGGTAGCAGCCGGTCCGGCTCATGGACCATGAGGTGGATGTTTAACGGAAGGGACGTGGCGCCCCGAATGGCGTCCACGACCACCTCGCCAAAGGAAATATTGGGGACGAAGCGGCCGTCCATGACGTCGACGTGGATCAGGTCGGCCCCGGCCGCCTCAGCATCCGCCACCTGCTGGGCCAGGCGACCGAAGTCGGCAGCGAGCACCGACGGGGCGATCTGGACGTGCGCGGCGGTGGAGGTCACGGCGACTCGGCAGCCAACAGGATCTGCCTGGCCCGGGCGATGCCATCTGCCACCCGGTTGGGCGCCGTGCCGCCCGGGTTGTCGCGTGCGGCTACCGACGCGGCGGCGGTGATGGCGTACACGTCCTCGTCGAATTCGGACGCGAAACGGCGGTATTCAGCCATCGGCAAATCAGAGAGGGACAAGCCGTCGGCCTCGCAGTGCTGGCACAGGCGACGCATGACGCCGTGGGCGTCGCGGAAGGGCACGCCCTTGCCCACCAGGTAATCGGCCAGATCGGTCGCGAGCATGTAGCTTTCGCCGGCCAGGGATTCGACGCGGTCGGTGTTCAGTTTCATCCCGGGCAGCATGTCGGCGAAGACGGACAGCGTTGACAGCAGGGTGTCCACGGTATCGAAGAAACCTTCCTTATCCTCCTGCAGGTCCCGGTTGTAAGTCAGGGGCAGGCCCTTGAGAACGGTCAGAATCCCCATCAGGCTGCCGTACACCCGGCCCGTTTTTCCCCTGGCTATCTCCGCGAAATCGGGGTTCCGCTTCTGGGGCATGATGCTGCTGCCGGTGGTGAATTCATCAGACAAGCGCACGAAGTCGAACTCGCGACTGGACCAGATGACAATCTCCTCGGACAACCGGGAAATATGCATCATGGCGATGGCGGCGGCGGCGTGGAACTCGGCCAGAAAATCGCGGTCAGCGACGGCGTCCATGCTGTTCGGGCTGATTTCCGAAAATTCCAGGGCAGAAGCGACGGCGTTACGATCGGTGGGATAGGGCACGCCGGCCAACGCTCCGCTGCCCAGCGGGAGCACGTCCATGCGGGCGCCGCAGTCCGTAAACCGGCCAACATCGCGTTCCAGCATCTCGAAGTAGGCCAGCATGTGGTGGGCGAACAGAACCGGCTGGGCGCGCTGCAGGTGAGTATAGCCCGGCATCACGACGCCAACGTATCTCTCCGCCAGAGCGACGAGAGCCTGCTGCACTGACCGCAAGCCTGACACCGTATCGTCGATCACAGCCCGGGTGTAGAGGCGCATGTCCAGGGCAATCTGGTCGTTGCGTGAGCGCCCGGTGTGCAAACGCGCCCCGGCGGGACCGATCAGGTCGGTCAGCCGTCTTTCAATGTTCATGTGCAGGTCTTCGAGTGCGGGATCCCACGGGAAATCGCCCCGCTGGATCTCCTCCTGCACTGCGGTAAGGCCGTCGATTATCGCTTCGGCGTCGTCCTCGGCAATGATGCCCTGCTTGGCCAGCATAGCCGCGTGGGCCTTGGAGCCGGCGATATCCTGCCGGTAAAGCCTGCGGTCGTAGTGTATGGAAACGGTGTAGTCGCTGTGATCCTGCATGGGGCTGTTTGAGTGTGTCATTGCGAGCGCAGCATGGCGACCTCGCTGAGGAAAGGCGCGCTGCTATCAGGATGGGTTTGCCATGGCGCTACGTCCCTCGGCATGACGGCTAAAATACCAACCTAGGCGTCCAGATAGGCGAAGCTGGCGGCAAGGTTCTCGAAAACGTCGTCGTGCGGCGGGATTTCCATGACCGCCGGTCCGTCATACGCCTTGCCATCCAAGATCCGATGCATGGCCCGGCAGTCCAGATCGCCGTCGTCCACGCTGCCAATGGCGACGCCGTCGCGAGCCTGCTTGAAGTGGACGATCTTGATGTAGTCAGCGGGCAGGTTGGCCAATTCGTCCAGCGGCTGGCTGTCCGGGTGGCGACGCAACTGGTTGGTGGGATCGGGGCACAGGCCGAGATACTGCCCTTCCTCTGCGGTCAGTCGGGCTCGGGCCTCGCTGACCAACAGGGCCATCGAGCGCAGTGGCTGTCCCGAGTTTTCCATGGAGAAGATGACCCCCTGGCGAGCCGCCTCGCGTACCAGGGGAACTATCCGACCCACCGCCTCGGCGACGTCATCGGCCGACTCCCACGGCGTATCGGAGGTCCCGGGGTCTACGGTGCGCAGGTGGGGAGAACCGCCGCCAACGAGGCGCGCCGCCTCCAGTTGGGATTGGTACAGTCCGCCCTGCGGATCAATGTCGGTGGTGATGCACGGCAGCGCAACGGCCAGGTCGAAGGTGAGCTCCGGGAACCGAACCACGACATCGGCGAGGGCGGTCAGGTTGGGCCGCCAGCCCTGGCCTTCGCCAGACTCCGCGAGACCCAGACAGGTCTGGCGCAGTTCGATGTGGCGCGCGCCGTGGTCCTGTGCGCTTGCGATGAGATCGGCAAGGTCGGCATCGTCCAGTTGGTTGCGCCAGGAATTAGTAATTGCGCCGTAAATCATGGTGCTCTGTCTACCTCGCAAATTGGATTCGATGCCGTGGCCTGGAGATCCTCGGTGGCCGGTAATCGGTGCATCATCAGCCGAAACTATACCGCAGCAAGGGTTTGCGCTCAACAGCACGTCGGATGACACGTGAGCCGGCGAACTCAAAAATCGCTATGCTAGAATTACGATGCGAACAAATGCCCACCGAAACAATGAGGAGGCCAACCACAATGGCCGAGTTATACAGCGAACGATGCACCGCCTGCCGCCGCGACTCCCCGCACGTCACCGAAGCCGAAGTCGCAGAATTGCACCCCGCGGTGAATGATTGGTCATTGATTGATGAGGCTGGAATTCCCAAGTTGGACCGGCAGTTCAAGTTCCAGAATTTCGTGCAGGCTTTGGACTTCACCCACGCGCTGGGTGAGTTGGCGGAATCTGAAGGTCACCATCCCAGGCTGACCACCGAATGGGGGCGGGTCAGCGTGACCTGGTGGACGCACAAGATTCGCAACCTGCATCGCAACGACTTCATCATGGCCGCGAAGACGGACCAGTTGTACGCCGAGCACGCGCCGGCGGAGGGATAGGGCGGACAGCACGGCACAACGCGGTGCTGGAAAACGTCCGCCGGCGTTACCTGCCGGTGCTCGGCGACCTTTATCAGCGGTTCGGCTTGGAGGCGCTGGGATGACGGGCATTCCCGATATTGCTGCTTCAACACGGGAGAAAATGAGTCGGGTTTTCGCCGACTACCCGGAGTTGACCGCAGTGACGTTGTTCGGTTCCCGGGCCACCGGCAAGGCAACACCGCGTTCCGATTTCGACTTGGCCACCCACGGCATAACCGACCACTACCGCCTGGGACCGGATGGCGCTGGGCTTGGAAGACTTGAACATACCGCAGAAGTGAGATGTACAAGCCTACGAGGACATCAAGCATGAGCCGTTGAAACGGCATATTGATACGTTCGGGGTGACGATCTACCGTCGCCAGGACTGAATTTCCACTACCTTTGAGGAGCCACCCCCATGCGAGTTGTTTATTCCCTGCGATCCCGTGACCTCAACGCTGTGGCCGCCGAGGCGGCGTGGGCGGAGTCCATGGGATACGACGGCGTTTCCACCAACGAGACCGCCCACGACCCATTCCTGCCCCTGGCCGTAGCGGCGACATCGACCAGTCGCGTGACGCTGGAAACGCACGTGGCAATCGCCTTCCCGCGCTCTCCCATGGTAGTCGCCTACACTGCGCGAGACCTCCAGGACAACAGCGGCGGGCGGTTCCGCCTGGGTTTGGGCACGCAGGTGAAAGGCCACATCGAGCGGAGATTTTCCACTCGCTGGACCGGGTCTGCCGGGCCCCGCCTGCGGGAATACGTGCAATCTTTGCATGCCATCTGGAACTGCTGGGACACTGGCAGCAATCTGGAATACGCCGGGGATTTCTACCAGTTCTCGCTGATGACGCCGTTTTTCAGTCCCGGGCCAAGCGAGTACGCCCATCCCGAGGTGTACACCGCGGCCGTCAACGGATACAACTGCCTCGTGGCCGGAGAATGCAGCGACGGACTGATGCTGCACAGCCTGGTGTCCCCGGAGTACGTAAAGCAGGTTGTGCAGCCCAACGTCGCCGAGGGAGCCCGCCGAGCGGGCCGGAACGCCGAGGACGTATCCGTTGTCGGCGGCGGCTTCATTGTCACCGGGCCCAACCGTGCCGCCATCGCAGAAGCAGCCGAAGAGACCAAGCGTCGTATCGCCTTCTACTCGTCCACACGGACGTACTTCCCCGTGCTGGAATGCCACGGATTCGAGGACATCGGCAAGGAGCTGCACGTCATGTCGCGGGAGGACAAATGGGCCGAAATGGGCGATCTGGTCACCGACGAGATGCTCAACGCCTTCGCCATCATCGGCGAATACGACGAAATCCCCGGCATGTTCAAGGAGCGGTACGGCGGGCTCGTGGACGAGATGCACTTCTCCATTCAGACTTCCAGCGACGCCGAGCAAGGGCAGTTACGCCGTATCGTCCGCGAGTTGCAGGAGCAGTAGGCTGCACTAATGGGAGAAGCGTCCGCGGTTTCGTCCCTGGATGCCGCACGGTTCAAGCTCGGCAGCGAATCGGACCCGGCGTACAGGCTGAAGTGGGAAGCCTGGGAATGGCTTTATTCCGAAGCGCGCTGCCGGTGCATCGGCTTCGAAGTCAGGCTGCAAGGGCCCTGGGGTTCGGTGGTGGACGTGGTCGGAGTCGGCCCGGGCAACGCCATCTACGTAGTGGAAGTCAAGGCATCACGAGCGGATTTCGCACGGGATAACCACACCCAAGCCGACATCGATCGTCTCCGAAGGCGACAGTCCGCTCTCAGGCGACGGATCGAATTGGCCCGTGCGCCCGGTTACCGGTCCGGGAACGGCGACAGCAACCGGCTGGAGCAAGAGGCCGGGAGGTTGCAGGAACGGCTGGCGACGGTCTCAACCAAATTCCACAACCCGCGTTTCCTCAGCATCGCCGATTACCACTACATCATGACCCCACCAGGGGTCGTGCTGCCGAAGATGGTCCCTCCGGGTTGGGGTCTGCTGGAACCCGGTCCCATTGAAAGTGTATCAGCGCCGGCCAAGGCTATCCGTAAAAATACCGGCATCGTCGCCAACGTACTGCGGGCGATAGCCAGGGCAAACACCACCACCATGATGCGGGCGCATGGGGTCAAACACGGCGCTGGCGGCGCCGTGTTTCCGCGCTCCGCCAACGGGGCGATCAATCTCAACACACCTCACTCGCAGCCGGAAAGCACAGTCGCGGAACGTCCGCCAGAGGAAGAACATGCCAGAAATCACAATTGATCCCAGGCACACTGCGCTGCTGATACAGGACATGCAGAACGAGTTGGTCAAGGGCGGCGCGATGCCGGTCCAACCCCTCTCGGGCACGGAGATCATAGGGAATAGCGTGCGCCTGCTGGAAAAGGCCCGGTCGGCGGGCATCGCAGTGATCTATGTGGTGGTGAACCGCCGACCCGACCGTCGCGACGCTCCACGGCCGCCGTTCGGGGCGCCCGCCAGCGCTGCCGATGCGGGTCCGTGTCTAACCGCAGGAACGCACGACGCCGAGGTGGTCGAGGAACTCGCGCCGCGGCCCGAAGATCCCGTCGTGGTCAAGCACACCACCAGCCCGTTCAACACCACCGACATCGAAGTCTATCTGCGCCGGTTCGGGATAACCACTCTGATCCTGACGGGATATTCGACCACTGGAGTCGTGGAAGGCTCGCTGCGAGACGCCCGGGACAAGGACTACGACTGCATCGTGGTTCGGGACTGTTGCGCGGCTGGCACCGCCGCCGAGCACGAGGTGTGCATGGACATCATCTTCCCGCGCATGGCCTGGGTGGCCACGGCGGACGAGGTGATAGCCGCTATCGTCTAGCTGCTATGCTCCCGGCCGGGGTTCGCGGTTGTCCAGTCTGTGCCAGTACACCTGCCCGCTGTCAATAACATCCTGGATACGGTTGTCGTTTCGCATGCTGGCGATGGCGGCATAGGCAGGGCGGCCGGTGAAGCGAGCCAGAAAGTCGGCGTTGCGAATGGCGCGACGGGTATCACGCTCATCGGCGGCGGAGGAAATTTCCATTGCGATATAGTGAATGGCGCCGTTCTCGTCGTTGGCCTCTATCACTAAATCGGCAACACGAAAGCTGCGCAGGTCTCCGGTTTGAAGGTCGGAGGTATCATTGCCAGTGACCATAGCAAGCAAATCGCCGGCACTGAGTGTTCTGATGAATTTGTAGCCCATATCGTGAGCGATGCCTTCAACGTCTTTAGCGACTCGGCCGATTCCGAAGCCATCTTTCATGTCAGAGACGTCCCCTTCCAGCCGGGCAAACCTCTGGTCAGTACGGACTGCAAAGTCGTCTATCCTCGCGTTGAACTGGCGTTGTTCTTCAATGAACTGCTGGGTATTCTCAATGAACCGATCAGTCTTCTCCATGAACTGCTCAGTTTTAGCCACGAACCGGTCGAAGCGGGCTGGCATGCTGAGTAGCTCTTCGGTGAGGATTTCGCGCCGTACTTCCGCCTTCCACTCCGGGTTTTCGCGGAGTACGCGCAGTAGGTCGTCGCTGGTGTGGATGATGACCACGATTAGATTCCCGTGGCTTCCATTTTACGCGTGACCGGCGGGCTAACGGTTCAGCAGCCACCAATCGTCGGTGCCGAGGTTGAAGTCGATGCGTCGGAACCCTTCCGCGAAAGGAACGCCGCAACGCTCACCCTGCAAGCGGCAACCTTCGGTCATGCGATCCAGGCGTTGGGCCCTGGTGCGGGCGCTGATTTGGGACGCGTGCTGGCTGAGGGCCTCTGCTTTCCGGAGTATGTGCTCCTCGGTGATTGATACGAAAGTATCCGGCCGCTCGGACCCCCAGAGCAGAGCCTCTCGCACCCGGTACGGCTCTAGTCCCTCTTCCTCGATCTGCTCCGGAAAATCTTGCCAGCTCCAGGCATAGGAGAACGCCGCGTCCAGAGCTGCCTGGCCGCTGTGCCGGTGGTCACGGTGGGTGTGCGACGTGACGCGATAGGGGTCGATACCGAACACCACCTCGGGTTTGTGCCGCCTGATTTCGCGAACGACCTGTCCGCGATACGCGTGCGTGTCCTCCAGTTCGCCGTCGCCGTAACGGAGAAACACAACCTCGGAGACACCGAGCACGTTGGCGGCATTTTGCTGCTCAATCTCCCGGGTCGCAGCCAGCGACTCGGGGGTCAACGAGCGGTCTCCGGTACCCTTGTTGCCGTTGGTGCACATCAGGATGACCACCTTGGTCCCCGATTCGGCGATCCACTTGGCCATGGTCGCACCGCACCCGCCCTCGGCGTCGTCGGGATGGGGCGTGACCACCAGGGCGCTGCGCGGCGCTTCGGTCATCACTCGAGGCTCCGGGGCATACTCCTGATTGGGATATCCCCATCCATCGATCCCGTGCGGTCTGCTGCTCATATCGTCGCTCCGTCGTGTTGGAATGGGTAGGGGCGAATGAACATTCGCCCCTGGATCATCTCAATTCCGGCTGTGCCCGCCGCGCGGATGCGCCAGACCTAACCGCCGAGGTGGAACACCACCATCTTGAGCTCGGTCATCTCCTCGATGGCGTAGGCGGGTCCTTCCTTCCCCATCCCGCTGTCCTTGAGCCCTCCGTAGGGCATCACGTCGGCGCGCCATTGCGGGGAAGAATTGATGTGCAGGTTGCCCGAGTGCACTTCCTGGGCGAATTTCATGGCCCAGTCCACGTTCTGGGTGAAGATGCCGGCCGACAGGCCGAACCGCGTATCATTGGCCTTGGCGATGGCATCGTCAATGTCATCGAAGGCGCTGACCGCGACTGCTGGTCCGAAAAGCTCTTCGCGGGAAATGAGCATCTCCGGACGGGCGTCCGCCACCACGGTAGCCGAGTGCAGGGTCCCCTCGCGGTCGCCGCCGGCGATGACGCGGGCGCCCTGCCCCACGGCCTCCGCGATCCAAGTCTCGACCCGAGCAGCATCGGTTTCGCGGATCATCGGGCCCATCTTGACGTCTTCATCGAAGGGATTGCCGACGCTGAACTCCTGGGTGGGCTTGACCAGCGCGTCGAGCAGGTCGGCGTAGATGGTGCGCGCTGCGAAGACCCGCTGCGTGGAGATGCACACCTGGCCCGCATTGGCAAATCCGCTGGAGACGGTGGCCGCCGCAACTTTCTCAATGTCGGCGTCCGACATGATGATCAGAGGGCTATTGGACCCCAGCTCCATCGTCACCTTCTTGATGCCGGCGTTGCGACAAATCTGGTCGCCCACCTCCATGCTGCCGGTGAACGTGATCTTGCGCACGTCGGAAGAACCGGTGATGGCATCGCCGATCTCCGCGCCGGAACCGGTAATGGTCTGGATGGCTTCTTCCGGCAGTCCGGCTTCCAGCAGGATCTCGGTCAGTTTCAAGGCAGACAACGGAGTGTCACCGGCGGGTTTCAAGATGACAGCGTTTCCGCCGGCCAGGGCCGGCCCCACCTTGTGGCATACGAGGTTCAGCGGGAAGTTGAAGGGCGCGATCGCGGCCACAACCCCCACGGGCACGCGGATGGTGAAGCCAAACTGGTTGACCACGCCAGGTGCGGAGTCCAAGGGGACGGTCTCGCCGTGCAGGCGCTTGGCTTCTTCGGCGGACAGGGTGATGGTCTGGACGGCGCGTTGGACCTCGGCGCGGCCTTCGGCGATGACCTTGCCCTCTTCGCGGGTTATGGTTTCCGCAAGGTCATCCGCTCGTTCTTCCATAAGGTCGGCGGCGCGCTTGAGTATCGTATAACGACGGTGGGCGGGCAGTTTGGCCATCACCGCGGCGCCGCGCACCGCGCTGGCGATGGCAGCCTGCACGTCGGCGGCTGAGCCGCGAGGGACCGTGTCGAACGCCGACTGGTCAAAGGGATTGATGACGGGCATCTTGTCATCGCGGTCGACCCACTCGCCGCAGATGTACATGCGCATGGTGAAACTCCTGATGCGGGAACCGGAATAAGCACGCCCGCGCACGACGCGCGGCGGCCGCGACCATTGTACTACACGAACCCGGGCCCGATTATTCGGCTTCGGTCTTGACCTCGCCCTCGCCAAGGACAATGCTGCGCCCGGTGTTGGTCACCTTGTAGTGGCCAGACAGACCGGGTATTCGCTCCAACCACCGGAACTTGGTGCGGGCGGCGTTGCGCAGCGTCTGCACGAAGCTGTGCGGAATCGGCCAACCGGCCAGCGTGAACAGGTGAGCCAGGCTGTCGGGATCGACGCTGGCGATGTTCAGGTATCGGTGCGCCGCCTCGGCGGCCACCACCACTCGACGCATGTCGCCCAGGGGGTTGACTCGCTGGCAAAAAGCGATGTACTCGTGCTCGGATGGAGTCATCGTTTCAGCGGCTAGAGTTGGAGCCCGTGCCGGTTCGCCATTCGGCGCGGCGGTGGCCGACGGTGGGGGCGGGGTAATTTGCACGACGGTGGCAGCAGGTGTGACCGGGGGCGCTCCGTTGCTCTCCGCGGCGACAACCGCAGTGCGCTGCGGCTCGGGCACATGCTGTATAGAGCCATTGGGCGCCGAATGCCCGTTGGAATGCGGGGGCGGCTCGGCCGGCTTGGCAATGGCTGCGTCCGCTGATGCTCCGTTGACCCCGGTGAGCTGCGGCATGAACGAATAAAGGACTTCGCGAACAAGTCCCGCATCGTCAGACTCAATGCATATCTGACCGCCGGCTGGCAATGTGATGCTGAGCTTATTCATCCGCCACACCCGATGACGCAACTGCGCCGGTCTCAATAGTAAAGTAACTCCGGGATCTATGGCAAGGCGGAAAACCAGCGCGGTTGGGCCAATCCGTCAGCCCAGCGCCCGCACAAGGAAGCTCCCGGCAGCGAGGAAAATCAGGAATCCGAAAACATCGGTAAACGTAGTCACGAACACGGCAGAGGATACCGCAGGATCGATGCCCAATCGCCGGAGCAGCAGCGGCTTCCGATGGCAATGATCACATCCAGGCAGCAGACCGGCTACGATGTCGTCAACGGAGCGGAAGGTCAGGGGTCGGTCTGGCGGTTCACCGAGGTACCTCGGCGACCGACACCCGATGTGCCGGTCCGCTTAGATGGTCTGTTTCAATCTGACTGCGAGGGATCTGGTGAGGCCGGGAACGGCTGCGATCTCCTCGACGCTGGCATCCTTGATGCCTTGGAGAGAGCCGAACCGGCGGAGCAGCATGCGCTTCCGTTTGGGGCCGATACCGGTGACCATGTCGATGGGCGATTTCAGGCTGCTCTTGGAGCGCAGGTTGCGGTGAAAGCTGATCGCGAACCGGTGCGCTTCGTCGCGGATCCGCTGCATCAGGTAGAGCGCCTGCGAATCCCGGGGCAAAACGATGGGCTCAGGAGTGTGCGGGACGAATATCTCCTCGTTCTCCTTGGCCAGGGAGCACAACGGGATCTGTTCCAGACCCAGGTGGAGCATCACTTCCTGGGCCGCCGACAGGTGACCCTTGCCGCCGTCGATGATCACCAGGTCGGGCACAACGCCCCAGTTGTCGACCCTGCCGTCGGGATCAGGGTTGGCGATGGCCTGGCTCAGCCGTTTGAAGCGGCGGGTCAACATTTCTTTCATGCTGGCGTAATCGTCCACCCCGTCCACGGCCTTGATCTTGAACCGGCGGTAATCGCGGGTGCGAGGTTTGCCGTCATCAAAGACGACCATGCTGCCCACCAGGTTGCTTCCCTGGATGTGGGAGATGTCGTAGCATTCCATGCGCCGCGGAGCCGTGGGCAGGCTGAGTTCCTCCTCCAGCTCCGTCAACGCGCCCTGGATGGCGTCGGAGCGGTTCAACCACTTGACCCGATGCTGGGCGAGGCCCTCTGAGGCGTTGGCGGCGACTACATCCATCAGCTTCCGGTTCTCCCCGCGCTGGGGGCGATAGATGCGAACCGCGCCGCCACGGCGGCTCCGCAGGAAGTCTTGCAAGAGCTGGGCGTCTTCGGCGGGCGGATCGTGCTGCACCAAGACGATGGGGGGTACTTCGAGGGCGGTGGCATAGAACTGCTGGATGAACTGGGCGATGATCTCGCCAGCCTCGCCATCCTGTGGACCCTCCATGAAGAAATGATCCCGCCCGATCAGCTTGCCGTGACGGACGAAGAACACCTCCACCCAGGTTTCGTTGGCCGCGACGGATACAGCGATGGCGTCAAGGTCGGTCTGGCGCCCGGAATCCACCTTGACGGTGCGCTCTTCCTCGAACTTCTGGATGGCCGCCATCTGGTCGCGAAGGGCGGCGGCACGCTCGAATTCCAGTTCCTCGGCCGCCGCCTCCATCTTGTCACGGAGCTGACCCGTGACGACCTCGGTGTTCCCTTCCAGGAACAGGATCACCTGTTTGACTACCTCCGCGTACTCGTCCTGGCTCGCCAGGCCGGCGCAGGGGCCGACGCAGCGGTGAATGTAGTATTCCAGGCACGGACGCGGGTCGGTTCCCGTGATCCTCTTGGTGCAGGAACGGTAGGGGAACAGCTTCTTGACCAGGTCCATGGACTGGCGGACGCTGCCTGCGCTAGCGAAGGGCCCGAAATACCGCGCGCCGTCCTTGTGCACGCCCCGCGTGATGTACACCCGGGGAAAGTCCTCGGACAGGTCTACCTTGAGGTAGGGGTAGGTTTTGTCGTCCTTGAGACGGACGTTGAAGTAGGGGCGGTGGCGCTTGATGAGGGTGTTCTCAAGGATGAGCGCCTCAGCCTCGGTGTCGGTGACGATGTACTCGAAGTCGGCCAGTTCGCTGACCATGCGCCGGGTCTTGCGATCCAGGCCCGCTGGCGACCCGAAATAGGAACGCAGCCGGTTACGCAGTACGGCGGCCTTCCCGACGTAGATGACCGCTCCAGCGGCGTTCTTCATCAAGTAAACGCCGGGGCGTTCCGGCGTCACCAACAGGCGGTGGTCGAATTCCTGCCGAACCACGATCCGATACCGGCCTCATGCTCGGGCCTACAGCACGAAGGAAACGACGACGAGAACCACCACCAGCACGCCGGAGAAAATGCCGATGCGCCTCAGTTCCGATCCAACGTGGTTGTACGCGGCCGGGCGATCAAATCGTCGCCCCCTGGGAGCGGCGGGTCTACCGACCGCGGCAGCCCGGGTCTGTGGACGAGCCTCTACCTCAGCGGTGGCAGCAGCAGTGGACGCGGAAGCGTTCGCCGCGGGCGCCGCCACGGCAGACGCGACCGGAGCGGCGGCAGCGGGATTTCGCACCGGAGCCGCGCGGTTGGCGCCGCCACGTCGGCGACGCAGGTTGTTTTGTCGGGCCGCCACCCGTTTACCCTTGCTCGGCATCACCCTCCTCCTGGCGCCACGACCCGGCTATAAGCGTCGTCGGCGCAGCATCGATCTTGATGTTATACGACCCAACTGTAACGGGCCGGGTCGGCCTGAATCCATAATACCAGCATAGACCCGGGCCACGATTTGGAAATCACTGCAACTTATGTCAATTATCCTTTACGTCGCCGGCGTCCTGTTGCTACCGTCACCCGCCCGAGATGCCCAGCTCAGCCTGCATGTCGGCGACGGCCTGATTGCGGGTCTTGCGCTGCCACTGGGGACGGGCGTTTATGGGCTCGTTGATGATTTCGGGGTCGATTTTCAGAGCGACGAACACCGGGCCCGGCCCGCTCAGAATCTCTTCGATCTGGCTCGCGAAGTCCTCCAGGTTGTCGATGGCGTAGGTGGACGGATAGCCGCAACCCTGGGCGACCACGTCATATTCCATCTGCTCGGCGTTGGGAACGGGTTGGCCTCCCGTGGTGGCGTACACGCCGTTGTCCAGCATGAAATGGTAGAGGTTGGACGGCGCTTTCTCCGCGATGGTGGGCAGAGCGCCCATTCCCATCAGCACGTCGCCCTCAGAGTCAAACAGCACGACGCGCTGGTCCGGAATGGCGAGGGCCAGGCCAAGAGCAAAAGAGGCGTGGCCGCCCATGGCGGGGTCGCCCAGGGGAAGGTCCCGATCGGGCTGATCGCTCATCTCGACCCAGAACCGTCCGCCGCGCCCCGGTATTACCACCGCGTCGCCGCGATGCTTGTTGAAGATTTCCAGCATTTCCGCCGTTTTCATCATGGTGGTCACTTCCGTTATGTGCGTTGATCAGCGGCTGACGTTGAAGCCGTGGTACTCGTCGCCCACGAGGACGGCAACGGGGCGTTTCTCCCGTTGCGCTTCGGCAAAGGCGATGGAGATGCGGTCGGCGTCCTCATCAGACTCCACGAGGTAGTAGTTGATGTTGAACGCATGGAGGAAACGTTCGGTGTAGAAAGCGGCGGTGTCATTGATGACGCCGTGACGCGTCCAGCCTCGATACCCGACCATCATGACCACCGGCACGTTCATGCCCAGGCCCCAGCCACGCAGCGAATCGCCGGACTCCATCATGCCGGTATTCTGGATGAGAATGACGGGCTTCTTGCCGCCGGCGGCTAGCCCCGCGGCGGTGGAGAAAGCGTGTCCTTCACGGCTCACCGGCACGAGGTCTATGCTGGGCTCCTCGCTCATCAACACGTAGAGGAAGTTGGTCTCGCTGTCGGGAAGCCAGACCACATGGGTAGCGCCGTTGTTTTTCAACTCCGCCAGGATGCGGGCGGGACTCAATTCGGCCATGGGTGAAACCTGCCTCGAGATGTTTGGGCAAACGGGAGCGCCGGGTTGCCGACAACAGGTATACCCGGCGCGCTTTTCGGCGTCAACCGGAGGCGCCGGCGACGCTCGTCACTTGGATGTTCAGCCTGTGATCGCTGCTGTGTCGATCGACGTAGACGTGACGACTAATCGGCAGCCGCGACGGCCGGTTCGGCCAGTCGATTGTCGACGAGGTCCGCGCTGCAGGCGGCGCCGTCGAGCAGACCCCAGCGTACCATCCAGTGGTAGGTGTCCTCAACGATCTCGTCGGTGTAAGGGGTGTTGTACGAGTAGCGCAGTCGGGGCAGGTGGAAGTCCTCGGGCGTGATCCCGCCGAAGCGGCCAGCCACCGCAGCGAACCGCGGCTCGTCAATGAGATACCGGAGGTACCTGCGCTTATCGGCGTTGATGCGGTCCACCGCTTTCGCAACAGCCCGGTTGATGGCCGAGAAAGTTGCCTCGTCCATGTTGTCGCTGGCGTTTTCGGCGCCCAGGTAATGGCCTTCGCAGACCGGGCGGCAACCCTGCTTTTCGGCGAGGGTGATCCAGGGTTCCATGAGGGCGGCGGCCGCGACTTCGCCGTTCATCAGGGCCTCAAACCGGAACTGCGGAGACCCATAATGAACCAGCTTGATCTTCTCCTCGGGCAGATAGCCCGACAGGAGCCGAAGCGCGACGTAGTGGGACCCGGCATGGAACTGCACCGCCACCGGTTGGTTGCCCAGGGTCCCAGGATAGTAATGGGGAGAATCGGGGTGCACCAGGATGGCCTGAGTGGCGACTGCCGAACGGAGGGCGATGATGCGGGCGCCCTGTTTGCTTTCATAGGCCCGACGGACCTGACCTTCCTCTCAAGCGCGGTAGATCGATACCTGAGCATCTTCGAACGCCACATGACCGAGTATCGGGTTCACTTCTTCCGGATTCTCGGTGGGGGTAACTTTACCGCTGTTCAGAGCGGTGACAAATTCCATGTCGATGCCTTCGGCTTCGAACAGGCCCTCGTCACGGGCAACCAGCCAGGGCAGGCTGAACACCACGCCACTGATTTCGCTGACGACTTTTTTCATTGCTGACGCTCCTGAGCGTAAAACGGAAAGTGACCGAAGTTTAGCAAAGTCGTAACGCAGCGTCCACGTTGAGCGCAGTTGCGGGTTTCCTCGTGCCATGCAGCGACCCCCGGTACTGGCTCAAACGAGCGCAACGCGGCCCTTCGCTGCCGGTCATCGGGCCGCGATAACGGGCTTGCCACGGCATGCCCTATGCTATACTCGCGCCAAACGAGACAGCCTGCAAATTGGGGTCGAATTGGGCCCCGTAGAGGTGTTTACTATGCAGTGGGCTTCTGCGCTATCTCAACAGAACAGCCTGCGCGCCGCCCTTTCCGAATGCGCGGCGTCCATCCGCGCGAACATGGGCGACACGGCGGCAGACCTGGCGGTGGTCTTCGCGTCTTCGGAGTATTCCTCGGACTATGCCAACCTTCCCGAACTGGTTGCCGAACTGCTGGGGCACCAGGCTCTGGTGCTGGGTTGCTCCGGCGGCGGCATCATCGGCGGCGGCAGCGAGGTCGAGCAGGAACCCGCCGTTTCCGTGACGGCCGCCAGCCTGCCCGGCGTCAACATTCACCCCATACGGCTGGAAAGCGACAACCTCCCCAGTCTGGACGCGGCTCCGGACGATTGGCACACCGCCCTGGGGGTGGACCCGGAGGACCAGCCACAGTTCGTCCTGCTGGCCGATCCGATGTCGTTCCCGGCGCAGAACCTTTTGCTAGGACTGGACTACGCCTATCCCGCCGCCGCCAAGATTGGCGGGCTGGCCAGCGCGGCGCAGGGGGCTCGCCAAAACGGCCTGTTCCTAGGACGCGATTACCACGATTCCGGAGCCGTCGGCGTCGCGCTGACGGGCAACATCGTTGTTGAAACCGTGGTAGCCCAGGGATGCCGGCCCATTGGATCGCCGATGCACATCACCCGCAGCGACCGCAATTTCCTCGTCGAGCTCGACGGACAACCGCCGCTGAACGTGCTCCGATCCTTGTTCCAGGGAGCCGAGCAACGCGACCGCGACCTGATGCAGCACTCCCTTTTCCTGGGAGTGGTCATGGATGCGCTGATCGACGAGCCCCAGCAAGGCGATTTCCTGATCCGCAACGTGATGGGCATGGACCAGAGGAGTGGCGTGCTCGCCATCGGCGAGATGCTGAAAGAAGGTCAGCTGGTCCAGTTTCACCTGCGGGACGCGGAAACCTCCGCGGATGACCTCTCGGCGGTGCTGGAACGCTACGCGGTGGACAACCGGGAGAACCCGGCTCACGGCGCTTTGCTGTTTTCGTGCCTGGGGAGGGGCAAGTACCTCTACGGCCGGTCCAATCATGACACCGAGGTGTTCCACGAAAAAGTTGGCGCCGCAGTGCCGTTGGGCGGTTTCTTCTGCAACGGAGAAATCGGGCCGGTGAGCGGGACCACGTTCCTCCACGGCTACACCAGCAGTTTCGGCATTTTCCGCCCACGCGCATAGGAGACCAGGGCGATGGCGGCAACCATCAAGGCCGGGATATCAGCGTCGCTGACCGGCCAATTTGCTACGCAAGGCCAGCAGGCGTTGGCCGGCCTGTCGGCGTGGGTTGATAATGTCAACCGGCAAGGCGGCCTCACCGTGGGAGGAGAAAAACGTCCGGTTACGCTGGTTAGATACGACGACGGCAGTACGGCGGAAGCGACGCGACTGGCCACGGAACAACTGATCACGGTCGACCAGGTTGACCTGCTGTTCGGGCCGTACTCTGCCGGTCTCACCACGGCGGCCGCAGAAGTCGCCGAGACCCACGGCAAGGTGGTGTGGAACCAGGGCGGCGCCGGCGACGCGCATTACGCCCGGGGGTTCCGCAAAGTGATCAGCGTGCTGACTCCGGCTGATCAGTACCTGGTCGGGGCGCCGGCATTGGTCCGCCGGGTGAACCCCGAGGCCAACCGGCTGGTGATACTGCGCATCGACACGGGCGCTTTCGCCAGGCTCGTAGCGCGGGGTGCGGAATCAGCGGCTCACGAGCTGGGGTTCACCACGGTGCTGGATCTGCGTTACCGGCCGACGCAGGTCAATTTCACCGAGATCGCCCGCCACGTGGCCGAACAGGAACCGGACCTCGTGATAACCGTAGGGCGGATCCGCCATGACATTGGTACGGCCCGGGCGCTGGCCCGGCTCCCGAACCGCAACAACATCGGCTTGGCCGCCGTTATCGCGACGCCCATCGCCGGATTCGAAGAACTGCTGGGCGAAGCGGCTGACGGGTTCGTGGGTCCAAGCCAATGGGAACCGGCTTTCAGCATACCAACCCCTGACGTGGGGCCCGGCGCGGCCGAAGCGCTGCGGATACTGAACGACGCGGCCGAGGCTGCAGACGTAGCAATCGACTACCCGATGGCGCAAGCCATGGCGGCCGGCCTGGTCGCCGAGCGCTGCGTCGCCCTCGCGGGTTGCCTGGACGACGATGCGATCCTGGACGCGGCGGTGAAAGCGGACTTCACGACGTTCTACGGCCGCTTCAAGATTGACGAATCGGGCCGCCAGATCGGCAGGTCGGTTGCGTTGATCCAACGCCAGAACGGCCGCAAGGTGGTGGTATGGCCGCAGGAGCTGGCCGAAGGCGAACTGCAATATCCGTTCTGAATTTAAGAAGCCGCCGATCGTAAACGATTCCGGCGGCCTTGTGTAGCAGAGGGGTTTGGCGGGTTAGTCGGGACGCTGGATGATTTCCAGGCTGACCTTGTCGGGCGCCTCCACGAACATCACCTGCGACCCGGACGGCATGGTCCACGGATCGCAGATGATGTTGGCGCCGTTGGCCTTGAACCGTTCGAAGGCCTCCTGAATATTGTCGGTCTGGAAGCCGAAATGGTCCAGGCCGAAGCGTGGGTGGGTAGAGCCGGGCACGGCATTCTCACCCTCGGCCTCACCCGAAACGGTGAGCAGGGGCTGACCGTTCAGCTCCAGGGTGTGGGAGATCGTGTTGGACAGCGGCCGCGTGGATACGATCTCCGCGCCGAAGTTGTCAACGTAGAACTTGGCTGCGTTGTCGGGGTCCTCGCTCCGCAGGTGCAGGTGGTTACAAACAAAAGCCATGATCACTTTCCTCCTTGATTGATGGTGACTGAAAATCCCAGCGGGCCGACTACTTCAAGTAATCGGCGATCTGCTGGTCGTAATCGTCCTTTCGCGTGACCTGGGCAATCAGTTCCGGCGAGGCGCACTGGTCTCGCAGGTCGCCCGGAGCGACGCCGTCACGCAAAGCCTTCAGCGTGTCGTACACCGCCTTGATCGAAGCCTGGAAGGACAGGTGCCCCTGCAGGGCCACCCGCACGCCGTTCTGGCCCAGCCATGCCTTGTCGGAGAGCTCGCCGCCGGCTCCACCCAGAAGCAGCGGTATGTTCAGCTCAGCGTTGACGGCCTCGACCTGGGCCTTGGTGCTTGCGCCGGCCAGGAAGAGGGCATCAACCCCCGCGGCCTCGTAGGCCTTCGCGCGGCGGATGCACTCGTCCAGTCCCTCGCTCAGGCTGCTGGTGCGACCGGCGACCACCAGGTTCGGATCCGTTCGGCCGGAGAGTGCCGCTTTCATCTTGCCCACGCCTTCTTCCAGCGATATGTATCGAGGGCCGTCGCCGAACTGCATGGGCAGCACGGTGTCTTCTATGGTCAATGCGGCGACGCCCGAAGCCTCTAACTCCTCAACCGTCCGCTTTACGCTCAACGCATTCCCGTAGCCGTGGTCAGCGTCGACCATCAGCGGCAGAGTGCCGGCCCGGCATATCCGGTAGATCTGCTGGGCGAATTCGCTGAGGGTAAGCACGACGTAGTCGGGGGCGCCCAGCACGGTGCCGCTGGCGATGGAGCCGGCGAACATACCGACTTCGAAGCCCAAGTCCTCCGCGATACGGGCGGAAATCGGGTCAAACACGGAGCCGGGATGTACGCAAACATCGCCGGCCAGAACGGCTCGATACCGCTCCCGTCGCTTGGTGTAGTCCATACGCTTTTGGCTCCTTTGGTTGCGTCGTCCGGCGGTATGCTACCATCCGTCCCGTGTATTCTAACCAATTCGTGCGGGGGCGCAACCTGCGGGCTGTGCTGCACAGAGCCGCCAGCATCAGCCGGCGATAGCACGGCGCCAGCGATACCATGACCACGATAATCGGCGTCGACTTCAGCGGCCATCGGGAAGATCGCAACACCTGGATGGCGTCTGGGAAACTCAGCGGCGACGGTGCGCTGGCGCTGGACAGCGTGCATCCGGTGCGGCGCGACGACCTGTACGAAGCGCTGTCCGATGTGCCGACTCCTGCGGTAGCGGCATTGGACTTCCCGTTTGGCGTGCCTCGGGCGTTCGCCGAATTCCTGTCCCAGAATCCGCCGCCAGGTGATATGCCCGACATCTGGCGGGTTGTGTCCGACCTGACTGCGACCGAGTTCGTCGGCAGGCGGGACGAATTCGTAAATCAGCGGCCCGGGCTGCCGCTCTCGGAGCGAGAACCCAAGCGGGCCGGTGACCTGGCCTACCACCGCGAGAGTTATTCGCCTCTGCATACCGTCAACCCGAACATGCTGCCGATGACCTACGAGGGCATCAGGATGCTGCATCGGTGGCACCACGAGCGTCCCGACCGGTGGCACGTGCCGCCACTGGAGCCAACGGGTCCACCATCGCAGAGGGTCACGCTCCTCGAACTCATGCCGGGAGCGTTCTTGAAATCGGTTGGATTGCCGTACAAGGGATACAAGAAGGGACGCTCCGCGCTGAAACGTCGAGACGAGATCCTGGGAGGATTGGCTGAGGCGTCCAGCGTTGACTTGCCCAACCTGGACGGTGTCCGGATGGCGTGCCGCGCCAATGACGACTGCCTGGACGCGGTGGTTGCCGCGGTGAGCGCGGCGGCGTGGGCAAGGGACTCGTCCCGATTTCATCACCCCAACCGCGATGAACTCGCCGATGCTGCGTTGGAAGGTTGGATTTACGTGCCGAGGCTCGACGGGCCTGATGGTTCAGGCTGACTGTCGACCGCGCAGCAGCAACACCAAACCGATGGCGAGGCCGGCGCCGACCAACTGCATTGCGATGAAGATCGGGGCGGAGGCCGGGTAGATACCGGCGAAGGTGTCCGAAAACATGCGGGCTACCGTCACTGCCGGGTTAGCGAAACTGGTGGAGGAAGTGAAGAAATACGCCGCTCCGATGTACGCGCCCACCGCCACCGGGATAACCGCCGCTCGATGTCGTGGGATGAGAAAGATCACGAAGAGGAGCCCCAGGGTGGCGATGACCTCCGCAAGCCACAGGTCGGGTCCGCTGCGCACCTTAGTCGACCACGTAACCGGAGGCAAGGCGAACATCAGGTTGGCCAGCGCGGCGCCGACGATCCCGCCAATGACCTGAGCCCCTATGTAGGCGATGCCTTCCCGAACCGGCCGACCGTGCAGGATGACGTCGGCCAGGGTCACCGCCGGGTTGAAGTGTGCGCCGGAAACCGGTCCGAATGCCCAGATCAGCGCCATCAACCCGAATGCGGTGGCGATGGCGTTTTCAAACAGCTGCAACCCGACGTCGCCGGGGCTGAGGCGCTGGGCAGCGATGCCACTGCCGATCACCGTCATCAGCAGGAAGGCCGTTCCAACACTCTCCGCAAGGAGTCGTCGAGCTAGCGCGGGCAAAGACGACCTCCCGACAAGCAGCAGACCAACAGACATACAAAAAGGGCGGAAAATCCGCCCTCTCGATTGGCTCGACGCTTCGTCGTGTCGCCATAGTAGACCATGGTGCGCAGAGTCTACCTGCGGGTCGGGCGACGGTCAACCGCAGCCGCGTTGACGCTCCGGGGCGGCGCTTACTATAATCCGGCACATCAACCGAAGATTGAAGAGGTACCGGCAACAATGAACCTGAAAACTGGACAACGTTACGTGGCGCCGGGCGGCGCCGAGATGATAGTCAGCAAGGCCAGCGGAGAGGGCGACCTGACCGACGGCGAAATTCCCCTGCAGATCAAGGGGGCCAATGTCGATTTCGGCGGCTCGGCCACCGCCGAGGACGCGCCCGAGGTAACCATGGGCAAACGGCTGACGTCGCCCGACGGGACCGTATCCGTTTTGATCACCAAGGCGGGCAAATGCGACCTGCGGCTGAACGGCGAGTCGATGGAGTTGCAGGAAGCAAAGCAACTGCCTTCATCGGACTGACGTCCCATCACACCTTCAGGACGCGACATTAGGGCGGGTGAAACACCCGCCCGTTTTTGGTCCACAGTATCCCAGTAGTCGGCCTACAGGAAGTGCGGGATCACGTACTTCCCGAACATGCGGATGCTGTTCATGATTTTGCTGTGGGGCAGGTTGCCCATCTGCATGAAGCAGAGTATCTGGTCGACGCCGGCCTCCCGGTACTTCTCCAGGGTCTTGATGACCGTCTCGGGAGAGCCCATGGCAAAGGCGCCCGATGCAATGTGATCGTCGGCGGTCTTGTCGACGCGCTCCTCCTGTACGGCGTTGACGGCGAAACGGTAGCTGTCAGGAACGCTTCGACCGGCCCAGGGGGCGTAGAGTTCCTCGGCCTTGCCGACAAACCATTCGCCCTCGCGGGCGGCGGCTTCGTAGGCTTCCTCATCGGTTTCCGCGACGTGGACCATGCACAGGGCGGCGATGTTGTTGTTGGCCTGCCGTCCGATGGGGTTGGCGTTCTTTGCCGCATCACGATAGATCTGGACGCGCTCAATCAACTGCTCGTATCCGCCCAGGTTGAAGCAGAGCACGCCCACACCCATGGAGCCGGCTTCACCGAATGACGCGGGTTGGCTGCACGCCATCCACAGCGGGGGATGCGGGTCCTGCACCGGCTTGGGGATCACCGACCGGGGCGGGATGCTGTAGAACTCGCCCGAATGCGAGAAGGGGTCCTCGGTCCACATGCGCGGGATCATCTCGATGGCCTCACGCCACTGGGCTTTGGTGGTCTCCGGGTCAACTTCGAAACCGTCCATTTCGATGAGTGTGGTTGACCGTCCCGTGCCCAGATCCATGCGGCCATCGCTGACGATGTCCAGCACGGCGGCGCGCTCGGCAACGCGGACCGGGTGGTTGTACGCGCCGGGCAGCAGGGCGACGGCGTGGCCGATCCTGATGCGCTTGGTGCGCTGGGAGATGGCCCCGTACAGAACCTCGGGCGCGGAGCAGTGCGAGAACTCCCTCAGGAAGTGGTGCTCCACCGTCCAGAAGTAGTCGAACCCCACATCGTCGGCCAGCTCCACCTGGGCCATAACCTGCTTGTAACGTTCCGCTTCCACACCGGGATAGTGCGGCTCGGGAACCTGGATTTCGTACATCAATCCGAATTTCATTGGCGGTCTCCTTGCGGGGATGTGGGGTTGTCGGCTAATTGGCTGTGTCGGTAACTTTGTTGCCGCCGGCCCAATCAGGGATGTCGTCAAGAGTGATGCGAGGCGTGATTTGGGCGGCGATATTAGCCCAATGCTCGCTTTTTGCTGCGTGCAGGTCGTAAGCGTCTTGCATATCCATCCAGAACTCCGGGGTGACGCCGAAGTAGCGGCCCAAGCGCAGGGCCAGTTCCGGCGTCACGCCATCGCGCTGCGCCAGCAATTCCGCGGTAGCGCCGGCGGCCAAGCCCAACCCGGCATCAAACTCGGCGGGGGGTAAACCAAGTTCTGCGAGTTCCGCGGCCAAGATAGCGCCCGGATGCGCGGACGCCGCGTCGCTGTTGGCAATCATGCCGCCTCCGTTAGTGATAGTCCGCTATTTCAACATCGTAGGCGTCGCCATTGTACCAGCGAAAGCAGACGCGCCATTGACGGTTGATGCGGATGCTGTGTTGACCTTCGCGGTTGCCAGACAGCGATTCCAGGCGATTGCCTCGACGGATATACAATTCTTGCAGCGACCTGGCTTTATTCAGTTCGACGAGTTTATCGTACGCCCGCTCAGCAAATCCGTGGTAGGCCAGCACTCGTTCGCCGTGGAACAACCGATCAGTGTCCCTGTCGTGAAAGCTCTGGATCATCAGTCGGCGACTTGTCTATCGCCATAGTCAGACTTCTTGTAAGGGTTTTCGCTGGCTCCGGGAAGCGGAGTGACCTGGGCGATGATGGCGGAGCCGTGTTTGCGCTCGGCGACTTTCAGGGTGTATTGGGCCTGGATACCCAACCAGAACTCGGCGGAGATACACATATAGTGCGACAGCCGCAGGGCCAGTTCCGGGGTTATACTGAGGCGTTCCGCCACCAACGACGTGATGGTGCCGGCCGGTACAGCCAGGGCGGCGTCCAACTCGACGGCGGACATTCCCCACTCTTCCAGGTCCTCGGCGATGTACACGCCGGGGTGAATGGGAGGCATACCGTCTTTGAAGGGGGGATTTCCTTCGATGATCACGCTCGGCTCCGTATTTTAGCGATCAACTGTTTGGGTCCATTTAATTGACGCCAACGCCATGGCGGAGGAGGAGGCCTGGCATATGATCATCAAGGCGATAGAGTTCGCTATCCGTCAACGAAATCAATTTTAGGCTGTTCCGTCGGTAGATCTCCCGCTTTTCCTCCATACGCCTTACGTAAGCCGCGTCGTCTTCTTTGCCCCAGAACTCGATGTACACATTGCCTTGGGGCAAATAAAAGTCGCACAACGCATTCTCTTCCACGGGGAGCTTACGCTCGTAGGCATGAGCGATGTGACGGTTGAAAAGCCAATCGTCGATCATCGCTTCCGCGCGTGAACGGACATAATGGCCATCAGATGTACGGTAATCAGCAGGGTAGCGGTTCCTTGGGTCGGCAACCTGATGGTTGGGAATGGGTTGTTGAGCAGACTGCGGCCCGCCATCGTACCTACCTGTACTGCCAGCATCGCGGCTGTCCCGTATCTTGCGTTGAGCAGTGTCAGTCGACTGGTTCGTGTCTTGTGGCGCGGCGTTCATTCCGACCCACTCGTGGATGACTTGAAGAAAGTCGGGGCCGTACCGGTCCATCTTAGCTGGGCCCACGCCGCGGATTGACAGCATTTCATCACGGGTGCCAGGGCGTTTTAACGCCATTTCCCTCAGCGTGTCGTTGCTGAACACCATATAGTCTTGCAGGCCGTTTTCCCTGGCCAATTTGACGCGCAATATGCGCAACTCTTCGTACAGGTCTCGTCGGGTTGCCATTGTGTTGGATTCTCCGGTTGGCCGGCACGATCTGTTGCCGCGCCGGCCAGTTTGGTCGGTTGCGCCAATTTGTCTGACTACGGCACCAGCATCGCCCGCGTTATCTCCGTCTGGCGCTGGCTCCACTCGGCGGCGGCGAAGGCCTCGTTGACGTCGGCCAGCGGGAAGGTGTGAGACACCAATCTGTGGAAAGGCAGACGGTCCTGGTTCCGCACCAGGAAGTCAAGCAACTCCGGCAACAGCGACGGCCGATACATCAGGCTGCCCACGATGTTCTTGCCCTGGAGCAACTTGGACGGGTCGATGGAAGTCTCCTGCCCGCGCACAATGTCACCGATTTCCACGAAGGTGCCGCCGTTGGACAGCATGTCGATGCCTTCCCGCAGCAGGTCGGCGCGCCCAACCAACTCCATCACCACGTCGGCGCCGCGGCCTCGGGTCAACTCACGAACCCGGCGCACGCGGGTTTCAGGAGTGTTGAATTCCTCGATGTTGATCGTGTGGTCGGCACCGAATTCTTCCGCCAGTTCCAGGCGGTTCTCCAGCCGGTCCAGCACGATCACCCGGTCGGCGCCGCGCTCCTTGGCCATGGCGGTAGCGTGGATGCCGAGGCCACCGGCGCCCATGATAACCACCGACTGGCCGTGGCTCATCCCGGCGCGCTCCAACCCGGTGGTAACGGTGCCCATGGCGCAGTTGACCGGCCCGAGCAGATTGTCGGGCAATTCGTCGGGGACGCGGAAGAAGGGGTGGCGCGGCGGGAGATACAGGAAGTCGCCGTAGGTGCCGGTGAAGTAGGGCCAGTTGCCGGCGGCCGGGTACTGACGGTTGGCGCACCAGTTGGTGTTGCCCCGCAGGCACATGTGGCATTGGTAGCAGGGGAACACGGCGGCATAGACCACTCGGTCGCCTTCTTTTATGTCCGTTCCCCAATAGTCTGATGTAATGCCATCGCCGAGGTGTTCAATGACGCCGGTACCCTCGTGGCCCATGACGCGGCCGGTTGGAGGCAGTGGATTATGCTCCTGGGTCTGGTCACCGCGCCAGGTGTGCAGGTCGGAGCCGCAAATGCCTGCCTGGGTCATGCGGAGCAGCACTGCCCCGGGTTCGGGCTCGGGAACGTCGTACTCCTCGATCTCAAAGGGTTTGCCGTATTCCTTAACGACTACGATGCGTCCTTTCATGCTGGTCCCTCCTGTCGAGCGTGAAAACCGTGTCGATGGCCGGTATCCTAGCATACGCCGGAGGGATCAGTAAGGGCGGAAAGGTCCCGCCGTGCGCTGTGATACACTGCTGCCCAGAATAAGAAACCGACACGTCGATAGTCGCGGGAACAGCCATGAAGATTGCTATTGGTTCCGACCACGCGGGGTTCGAGTACAAGGGGAAACTGTTGTCCCTGCTGGCGTACCTGGGGCACGAGGCCTTGGACTACGGCGCCTATTCAGACGAGTCCACCGACTATCCGGAATGGATACGTCCTGTCGCC
This sequence comes from Dehalococcoidia bacterium, assembly GCA_022827095.1. GTDB lineage: Bacteria > Chloroflexota > Dehalococcoidia > Lucifugimonadales > UBA3495 > Bin87. The sequence goes on along the minus strand of JAJDTP010000012.1, from coordinate 99,218 downwards.
GAGGCGGTCGCCAGGGGCGAGGTTGACCGGGGTATAGTCCTGGGAGGGTCCGGCAACGGCGAGGCCATTGTCGCCAACCGCGTGCCGGGGGTCCGGTGCACGCTGTGCTGGAACGCCGAGTCAGCCCGGTTCGGCCGCCAGCATAACGACTCCAACGTGCTGTCCATGGGACAGAGGTTGGTTTCGTGGGAAACGGCGCGTGAGATTGTGGACGTGTGGCTGACGACTGAGTTCGAAGGCGATCGCCACCTTCGGCGCATCAACCAGATCGACGAAGAGCCGCAGCGACTCACGTAGGAAACTAGGAACGGAACCGCGACAGAAAAGTTGGGGGCGAATGAATATTCGCCCCCAACCAGTTTGCGGAACCATCGGGTTCAGGGCGTCAGGGCGTCGGTAACTCCAATCATGCTGTCCCGGCTCACGAGGGCGGCGAGTTCCTCTTCACCCATGCCCTCAGTACCCGAAGGCCGACGGGGCAGCACCAAGTAGCGCACGTCCGCGGTGCTGTCCAGGACGCGGACCTCGGCATCGTCCGGCGGCTGTGCACCGAACTCCGCCATGACACCACGGGGGTCGCGGACCGCGCGGGCGCGGTAAGCCAGGCTCTTGTACCAGTCTGGCGGGCGACCGAGCAGCATCCGCGGGTAGCAAGAGCAAAGGGTACACACGACCATGTGGTGAACGTCATCAGTGTTTTCGACCACGGTCAAGTGCGGTGTTTCCTCGGGAATCGCGACGCCCATCTCGGCCAACGCGGACCGGGAGTCAGCCAGCAGGCGAGCCTTGAAGCCATCGTCCACCCAGGCACGTGCCACGACACGAGCCCCGTCAGCGGGAGTCCGACCGTCCATCAGATTCACCTGCCGCCGTACCTCATCAGCAGTGAGCAGTCCCTTTTCCGCGAGCAAGGCTTCAATGGCCACGGAGCGGAGGGCTACCTCGCTCATGGGCTCGTCGTGAATGTGGTCGACAACGTGAGTTGCGGTCATATTCTTCTCTCCAATGTTCAGCGGGAGCCGCTATTGATCAGAACCGATTGTGCTTGCGGGCAATCGCCTTTGGAAATACAACCTCTAGTTGTGACAGCCCCGTGCCTCGATTTCCCAAACCGTCTCCACCATTCCGTCACGTATGCCGACGAACCGATCCCAGCGACTGACCATGGCGTCCTGCTGGCCGGGAAGTAGCACTACCTGATCGCCAACCGCCAGCTCGGCTCCCTCCGCCACTTGGAACACCGTGCGGTCGGTGTTCATATCTACGGCCTCGACTCCTGGACGACCCTCCACTCGCGGCAACCCCTTCATGCCTCCCACGGCCCGGGCTCCAGCATCACCGATCGCTATTCCCGGACGTGGGACGCTGATGATGGACGACAGCACCTTGCCGGCCAGATGAAAATCCTCCATGTATTCGTACGAGGTTTCCATCACCAGGTATGAGCCGCCCTGGATCTCGGTGACTTCCGGCATATCCCCGGCGATATCATAGCTCCAGGTTTCCCCCGTCGACACGATTTCAACCGGCAAGCCGTCGGCGAGCATTGCTTCCCTGAGATCCAGAACCGGCTGAATCAGGTGGTGTGCTTCGGAGGTCCGGTCCTCCAGGTCTCCGGAAGGTTCCGCCATCATCTGGTGGCTCATCACGCCTTTCAGGGAGAGCCCGGGCAGCGAGTCAATCAATCGAGCCAGTGCCAGGCCGGTTTCCGCCTCCTGCACCCCGCACCGGACCAGGCCGGTTTCCTGCTCGATTACCACCCCTAGGTTGACGCCCTGGGAGGAGGCGGCCTGGGAAAGATCGTGGGCGTTCGCTTCGTTTTCGCAGGCCACCAGGATCTCGGCCTGGTCCGCCAGGGCGCAGAGCCGGGCGATCTTCGGCGGCGCAACCACCTCGCTGGTCACGAACACGCTGGACACGCCACCCTGCACCATCACCTCCGCCTCGGCGACCTTGGCGGCGCAGACCCCGCCGATGGTGCCGCCCCGCTGGATCTGCCGCAGGGCAATGGCGGGGCTCTTGTGATTCTTGCTGTGTCCACGCAACTTGCTGTGGCGATCTGCGTAGAAATTAGCAATCACGTCCATGTTGTGATCCAGAGCGTCCATGTCCAAGATCAGGCATGGAGTGTCCAGTTGCGAAACGGGCGTGCCGGGATGGGGTTCATAGTCTTGCGGCATGGACGTACCTCCGAGGTTCCTGCATCTCTGATCTAAACTTGTCGCGAACACTGATCGGGGAGTTGGCGCTACCCCAGTTGTCCCCGCCCGGTGACCCGCCAGTAACCCACCAGCTTGCCATCCCGCACGGCGCGGATGTAGTCATACTGATTGACGCAAAGGGCCAGGTTGTACGGAACCAGGTGGACCTTGTCGTTGGGCATCAGTCGGTCGGTGGCCGGTCCCTCCAAATCCAGGATCCCGTGCTCGGCGCTGAACCTGGAAGCGAATGCCCCTTCGAACCCCTCCAGAACGGGTACACCGAAATCTGGACCGGTGGTCTTGTGACCGGCGTCCACCACGGCCCGACCCGCCACTGGATGGCTGATGACCGTAGCCAGAACACTGGCCGCCGGCTGAAATTCCGGACGGATTCGCAGGGTCTCCATGTCCATCAGGGGATACACACCGGCCTGTACCTCAGTGATCCCCGACAGTTGGGAGATCGTATCGTAGTTGTAGGTGCTGCCCGCGCTTACCGTAGCAACCTCAAACCCGGCCTGCTCCAGGTCGCTTCGCGTGTCCAGGACCGGTTGCAACCGGCTCCGGGTTTCGGCTTCCAGTTCCGCCCGGTCCGTTATGGGCAACGGGCCTTCGTAGGTCATTAACCCACCGAAGGACAATCCGGGCGCGTCCAGAACCGTTCGCGCCAGATCGACCGTTTCCTGCCCGGGCGCCACACCGCCAAACCCGTATCCGGCATCCATGTCCACCAACACGCCCAAAGTGACGCCGGCGGCTTGCGCTGCCTCGGCAAGATCCTGGACGTTGCGGGGGTTGTCGACTGCTACGCTCAACTTGATCCGACCAGCCAGAGCAACCAGTCGGTTGATCTTGGCGGGGGTAACCACCCGGCCCGCTATCAGTATGTCATCCATTGCGCGGTGAGATGATGCGGCCCCGTCGTCAGTGGAACCGTTTTCGCCGGCGGCAAACGCCTCGGCTTCCGCCAAAGAGCCAACCGCCACGCCTCCGGCGCTTCCTGCTGCGGACAGCTGGAACTGGGAGATTTCAGGGCAGCCATGGCAGGAGACATGAGGGCGAACCGCGACACCGCCATTGTCCGATCCATCGTTAGAGCCGCTGAACGTGCCGTGCAGGACCGCGATGTTCTGCTCCATTACCCCCAGATCGACCACCAAGGCTGGCGTATCCAGTTCCTCGGCGGGGGAGCCAATAGGCTGAAATATCGGTCGCTCCATCGTTCACATACCTCTCAATTGCAACGCTGGTCGGCAAGATAGCACAAATCAGGCGGGTTCCAGCCAGTGCTGGTACACGTCCACCAGCAGGGTGTCCGCCGGATTGCCGGCGTAGTCGGGCCACAGGTCGGTCTGGCGCAGACGGATCCGGTAGAGGGGTTGGCGGGGCAGTCCATCACCGCCGTGGGCCAGCAATTCGGGGTTCGGGTAAACCCCGCAGAGAGCGTCAACGAGGCCAGTATGCCCCTGAATGTAAGCCGGCGTGCGGAAGTGGTGCGCCGGGTATCCAACGCGGACGCGGACGGCGGCGCCATCGGCGTAGCGGACGGTTTCAGAACTCGTGGAAGTCATTAGCGGAACCCTGGGATTGTGAGGTTGTCGATGGCTGTGGTTGTTTCGGTTCACATTCGAGGTCGTCGCATGACGCAGTGAACTTGACTGTAGGACTCGCCGCAGAGTGATTCAGGGGTGTTGTGCCGAATGTCTTCATCCGGGCCCAGCTTGCTGCTCCAAGCGCCGCCTGGCAACTGTACCGCCGCGTGAGTCCAGCAGTCACCTTTTGCGTAGAGCGCTATTTTCTCCAGACCCGCTTCATCGTGGGCGTCGCCGCAAAGTTCAAAGCCAAGTCTTTGGAACAGTTCGACGAGGCTATTGATTGACGGAGTGCGACTGGCGCCCGGCCGCGGTAGCCGGGTAAGTGGCTCCACCAAGCAGTAGTGTCTCCAGCTGCATAGGCAATGCAGTTGTACTCGTCAGTCGGTTCGCTGGTTACCTCGTAGCCCACGGAGGCAAGACGGGGAAGCTGTTCGTCAATCCACATCCGATTGCCAGTCATATCCCTGCTGTCGGCCCCACTCCAGCCAGGCGGCAGTCATATCTTTGAAACGGCCGAGGCTTTCCGGCGTCACCGGATGCGCACCGGTTATCCGGTTCAGGGCCGCAAACCAATGGCCCGGACGCTGCTCCAGCCTCTGCAGCAGCCACGGTACAGCCGGCGTTCCCATGTCAATAATTTGCTGGTAAGCCGGGTGCGATGTCATCTGCTCGATATCCACGCCACGGGGTCGTTCCCGTTCCCACTCGTCAGCGAGCCGCTCGAACTCTGCCCAGTCGGACAGCGTCTGACTGTCGGCTTTCAGATCGACGGGGTCTGAAGTAGTCACTTATTCCTCCATGGACGCAGTAGAACGGCTAGCGAGGCCGTCTCCGCCGTGAGCGAGAGATTCAGGGTTGGGACAAACGCCGCAGATGGCGTCAACTCTGGCGATGCCCAGTACAATGGCGGCCCACGCTAGCTTGGCGGCGACAGCCCGCAACGGCGCAAGTCTTGATGGTGAGGCTACCATTTGAGCGCTGAGAGCGTGTAGAGCTTTGCTGATTGGCCGGGATCACAGATTCGTCAATAACGGCGCGCAGAGCCTTGGCGATTTGGACGATGCGATAAACATCTTCGGCTATGTTAGGGCTGGCGTTGTGCAAGGCAATTTTGAGCTGCTCGGTAAGTTCGTGCCCTGCTCGTTGTACTTCGCAGCAACGTTCGCGTACGGCTCGCAGCTTCGCTTGGTCCCGGCCGATTTCGGCTTCGTTCACCTTGATTTTCCGGATTTTCTCGGCAGCTTCTTTCTGTACCTGACCGGCTTTCACTTGTCGGAATACTCCGAAACCAATGATTGCAGGAGCGGCGACAATGCCACCGAGAACAGCGGTTCCGCCGGCAATGCCTAGCCCGCCTGCGGCCAACGCTCCGCCGCCGAACCAGGCTAGAGTTGCGCTGCTGGCAGCGGCGCCGCTCAAACTGCCAATTGCCGCGCCAGTTGATGCAGTGCCAAATGCCGCTACTGCGCCATGCGCTCCCAACGCGGTCAACGCTCCAGCTCCGACGCCACCGGCCAGACTGGAACCGGCACCGCCCAAGATTTTGAGTATATCTCCGTAGGCTTGATCGAGACTCTCCAAATCCTGAATGCTGAAATCAGCGTCGCTGATGATATTGGGATTAACCAGCCTGGCTTTGCGGATGAAGTCGATGGCCTCGCGGACGGCTTGCATTCCGTCTGCCCGAACCTGCCCCACTTCTTGCAGACGTTTCTCGGTGCCGGCGTAGTAAACCGTGTAATTGTCGTACTTCACCTTGTAGTCGCTGTAGGTCGCTTCGTGCTCGGCTTTCGCTTTTTTGATTTTGCTTTGAGCATTGAGGGTCAGTCCACCCCCGGTCAAGAGGGCCGCACCGCCTATAATAACGATAGGTATGAATGGCAATGGCATAGTCTTGTCATCGGTGTGGTGTGCGAAGCGCCTGGCAGGTCGTCAGATTTCAATGGTGTAATCCGGGTCATGGAACTGCTGCTTGAAGGTTTCGAAGTCATCCAGCGGATTATCCTGAATGATGCCGAGGATGCCGGCCAGGGCAACGTTCAACTGGTGGTTGTCACGACTGTCAACAGCGTGGCGCAGCAGCTCGAAAAATTCATCCAGCGCGGCGCGGCACTCGGCGAACCGCTGACTGAAGTACGCTAGGATAGCCTCTTTCTCCGCCGTGATGCGAACAATCAAGACATCGCGGTTAGCGGCGATGGCCTGGCGTTTGGTGTTTTCCTCCTGCATAGCGCAGAAGTAATCCCGAATGCCGGATATGGTAGGGGGTATGACTTGCGCACCGATGAAGGCAGCGGCCTGGCCGACCATAAGCAATCTCCTCTTGTCCGGGGCTGGTTACAACCCCCGCTCCCGCAGCTCCGCCGCTTTGGTGTCAATTTCCTCTGCCGTCAGTATCCCCTTTTCAATCAGCAGGATCTCCAGGGCGGCGGTCCACTTTTCGTAGTAAGACAACGCCTCGTAACGTTCCGGCGGCAGGCTCTCGATGGCGCGGCGCATCTCGTCGGTGGTGCGGATGCCTTGCGCCCCCAGCACCTGGTGGACGGCGTCGACCCGCCGCTCCCAATCGGAATATTCGTGCTCGCTGCGGTCGATGGGGGTGTCGTGGGGCCAGCCGCCCCGGTCGTGTGCTGCGGGCCTGGACCTGTCATCAGCCATTGCTACGCTCCGTTTTCCCACATGTCGGCTACGTCCACGGCGCGCATGAAGCGAACGCCGGGGAAGGTCTTGATGTACTCAATCAGCCGCTCCAGCATGAGCAGCCGGCCGGGCCTCCCGATGTACTGCGGGTGCATGGTCAGGTTGTAGCAGCGGCCGTAACGGTAGATGCCACGGAACTCGGCCGCCCAGCTTTCGAACACCTCATCGGGGTTCCGCATGGGTCCCAGGCGATTGGCCGACGGCGCGTAGGCGAAGTGCGGCGCGTCATCGAGGAGCCAGTGAATGGGCAACTCGACCAAGTCGCGGGGCGGGTCGCCGCCTTGCACCAGGTAGGGCGCGTCGTCACCCATCAGGCTGCTGTCGTAGTGGAAGTTGTGCTTGGCCAGGAGGTCCAGGGACACGGGGCTGAGTTCCCAGCTTGGCGAACGATAGCCGACGGGCGCCACGCCCGTGAGGTCACCCAGGATGCCGATGCCCTTGATCAACACCTCCTCCTCTTTTTCGGGAGACATGGTGGCCGGGGGCTCGTGGATGTAACCGTGGTGGGCCACCTCGTGGCCGCGACCGGCGATCTCGCGCACCAGGTCAGGATGTGTTTCGGCCACGTATCCGGGGATGTAAAAGCTGCCCGGGATGCCCTGGGCGTCCAGCATGTCCAGGATGCGCGGCGTGGCGACGCTGGGGCCGTACTCCGCCATTGACAACAGGCTGGGATAGTTGATGAAATCGGGGTTCCGATTCAGCCAGGAGGTGATGCCGTCCACATCGAAGGTGATGAGCGCGACACAACGGATGTCGTCGGGCCAGATGCCAGACATTGCATTCCTCCTGTGAACCTGGTGTGCCTTCTCGGCCGTGCGTCAGGACCAGTGAGCGAAATATTTGGGCTACTGAGACGGTATCACGTCAAAGCCAGTATAGGGGCGCAGGACCTCTGGGATGAGCACCGAGCCGTCAGGCTGCTGGTTATTCTCCAGTATGGCGATGATTACTCTGGGCAGGGCCAGGCCAGAGCCATTGAGCGTGTGGACAAATCGCGGCCGCTCGCCCACGCCCGGCCGGTAACGCACGTTGGCGCGGCGGGCCTGGAAGTCGGTGCAGTTGGAGCAGGACGACACTTCGAGCCACTCCTCCGACCCGGCGGCCCAGACCTCGATATCGTAGGATTTGGCGGACGGGAAGGAGATGTCGCCGGCGCAGAGCTGCAGGATGCGGTAGGGCAGATTCAGACGCTGGCACACCGCTTCGGCATTCCCGAGCAAAGCTTCCAGCTCATCGAAGGACGTGTCCGGCTCGACGAACTTGTACATCTCCACCTTATTGAACTGATGGACGCGCTTGATGCCTCTGGTGTCTCGCCCAGCGGCGGCCTTCTCGCGGCGGAAGCACGGGGTTTGCGCCACGTAGTACAGCGGCAGTTCCTCACCGGAGAGGATCTCATCCCGGTGGAGGTTGGTTACCGGCACCTCCGCGGTGGGGATCAGCCAGAGGTCGTCCTCATCGTCGTGGTAGAGGTTGTCGGCGAACAAGGGCAGGTTGCCGGAGCCCTCCATGATCTCGCGGCGCACCAGGATGGGTAGCGCGACCTCGGTGTAGCCGTGCTCGCAGCTGTGGAGGTCCAGCATCCAGGAGATGATGGCCCGCTCCAGACGCGCGCCGTAGCCGTTCAGGGTGTAGAAGCGACTGCCAGAAAGTTTGACGCCACGCTGGAAGTCAATGATACCCAGATTCTCCGCCAGGTCCCAATGGGGCTGGGCTTCGAAATCCAGGGCGGTCGGCTCGCCCCAGTGGCGCAGTACGACATTGCCGGTCTCGTCGAACCCTTCGGGGGTACTGGCGTGGGGCAGGTTGGGCAACGCCAGCATAGCGTCGTTGATGCGGGCGTCGAGGTCTCGGACCAGGTCTTCGAGCTCGCTGATGCGTCGGCCGACGTCGCGCATCTCCGCCACGATGGCCTCATCGGGCTGGCCGCCCTGGGAGCGAGACTGACCGATCTCACGAGACACGGCGTTGCGGCGGGCGCGGAGTTCGTCACCGTCGGTGATGGCGGTGCGCCGCTGGGCGTCCATGGCCAGGATCTCGTCCAGGCAGTCCTCGTCCTCGGCGCGGCGGACCAGGGCAGCGCGCACGGCATCGGTATCGTTACGGATTTGTTCGAGGGAAAGCATAAGCAGATCTAGTTACACCAGGTCAAAGATGAGCTCCCCAACCGCAAAAGTGAAACCATCCAGGACATCCTCGCCGTCCAGCGTATCAGGATCTTGCAAGAACTCGGGCTCAGCCACGCCGGCGCGATAGATGCGCACCGTGCGTTCGATGGGATCGATAAGCCAACCCAGCTGAGCGCCGTTCTCCATATACTCCTGCATTTTGGCGAGCAGCGGTCGTAGTGATCGCTGGGAAGTAGAACGGACTTCGACTACAAAATGGGGGCAATAGGGCCGTGCTCGGGGCGGGTCCGGTGAAGGCGGTAGGACTTGTTCCCGCGGCGCCCACGCGGCATCAGGGCTGCGGATAGCCCCATTTGCGAGGCGGTAAGCGCTGGTCGGCCCAGTTGCCGTGCCCGGGCGACCGGCTGTGGTATTCCAGACGTACAACGCCCCAAAGGATTCTCCTTCGTGTTCGTCGGACGGCGGGTAAGTGGGCGGCATCAGTTCCAACTCCCCCATGGAATTCAATTCCATTCCCCAATGACATTCCTGATTAGCCAAGACGAGGGCCCAATACCATTCCTCGCAGGCATCGGAGCCGGCCGCTATCACGGCCTCGGGCAACCGCAGCGTGATGGGCAACATCTCAAGCAAATCAGTCGCATCGAATGCGGGCCAGGAGAGATGTTGCACGCTGGGTTGGGTTTCGGGGATAACCGTCGTCATCGTGATCACCATATCTAGTTATCGCCGGGATCTTCCCTGGATAGCGAGCGCATCTGCGGAAATAGTAGCACATCGCGGATGGTGGACTGCCCGGTGAGCAGCATGACCAGCCGGTCGATGCCGATGCCCAGTCCCCCGGTGGGTGGCATGCCGTACTCCAACGCAGTCAGGAAATCGTCGTCCGTGCGGTCGGCCTCGTCATCGTCGTAGGCGTCGCGCTGGTGTTCCTGGGCGGCAAAGCGGGCGCGCTGGACCTCGGGGTCGTTGAGCTCGGTATAAGAGTTGGCGATCTCCATGCCGGCGGCGAAGGCCTCGAATCGCTCGACGTATCCCGCCTTGTCCGGATGGCCCTTGGCCAGGGGCGACATGTCCTCGGGGTAATCGATCAGAAAGGACGGTTGCACCAGGTTGGGCTCAACGTACACGGACAGCATCTTGTCGATGAGGCGGCCGCGCGCTTCTCGTGGGCCGGGTTGAAGGCCCAATTCGGCGCACTTGCTGGTCAACGATTCGGCGTCAGGGTAGTCCTCGATATCAACGCTGCTGCGTCGCTGCAGCTCCTCGCGCAGGGACAGCCGTGGCCAGGGCGGGGTGAAGTCGATGACGTCATCGCCCATGGCGACTTGCATTGAGCCGTGCACGTCCTGGGCCAACGACGAAACCAGCGATTCCACCATCTCCATGACGGAGTTGTAATCGGCGTAGGCTTCGTAGGACTCCAGCAGGGTGAACTCGGGGTTGTGGTCCTGATCGATGCCCTCGTTGCGGAACACTCGGCCGATCTCGTAAACCTTGTCGAGGCCACCGACAATGAGACGCTTGAGGTACAGCTCAGTGGCGATCCGAAGGTACAACTGCTCGTCCAGGGCGTTGTGGTGCGTGATGAACGGGCGGGCGTGGGCGCCGGCCGGAATGGGTACGAGTATAGGCGTGTCGACTTCGACGAAGCCGCGGCCGTCCAGGAAACGGCGAATGCCGCTGATGATCCGGCTGCGCTGGACGAAGGTATCGGCGACCTCAGGGTTGGCGATGAGGTCCAGATAGCGCTGGCGGTAGCGAGTTTCGACATCCCTCAACCCGTGCCACTTCTCGGGCAGCGGCCGCATGCCCTTGGCTAGAATGGTCAGTGAGCGGGCCTCGATGGTTGGCTGGCCGGTGCGAGTGCGCATCATATCGCCGTCCACCCCGAGGAAATCACCGAGGTCTAGGTCCTGCAGCACCGCGTACTGGTCGCCCAGCACATTCTGGCGCAACATGGCCTGTACCACCCCCGACGAGTCACGCAGATCGAGAAACGCCGCACGACCCATGACGCGCATGGATACGACGCGGCCGGCGACGCTGATTCCGCTGGCGTTCTCCGGAGCTTCTTCCGTCTCGGCAGCCTCGAACAGCCTGATTGCCTCGTCGGCGGTGCAGGTGCGCTGGAAGCGGGGCGGATACGGGTCGACCCCGCGTTGCCGGATGCGCTCCAGCTTGGCGCGGCGGCTATCCAGGTTGGCCTGGAGGCTGCCGGGGTTATCGGGCGACTCTTCGTGGCTGGTTTCGGGCGACTGGTTCATAGCAGTTGGGCCAGGGAAATGGCCGCCGGGGCCACGCAGGCACGGCGTCCGTACCCGATCTGATCTCTGACAGCAAACCGGGGAGAGGCCAGCTCAGCCCGCTCCCGCGGGTCGAATTGTATGTCGGGCGACTCCGCTTGTAAAGCAAAACCGGGACAACTCTGCGCACATGCGCGATGACAATGGTCAAGATCAACGCTTAGAATTCAGCCGATACATGCCGGCCATAGTCGGCGACGATCGCCATACAGTCAGGGAAGGTTTTTAAGTGAGGTGATTTGATGATCCAGAGAATGATCGGAGCGGCTCTGTTCAACGCAGAAACCTACGAGGAAATCGAAGCAGATCCGGGGGCAATAGGGCAGGCCATACTGGTAGTGCTGCTGGTGACCCTCTGCGGCGCCGTCGGCGGAATCATCGGCGGTCTGTTGGGCGACGCCTCTGCGCTGAAGATATTGCTGGGGGTGATCGCCGGCCTGGTGTTCGGCATCGTGCGCTGGGCGATCTGGGTATCCGTGCTGAGCCTGGTAGGCGGGATGATGCTTCGTACGGGAAGCACGCACACCAGCTGGGCTGAGATCGGCCGCGTAGTCGGGTTCGCGTATACGCCGGGCGTCCTTTCCATATTCAGCTTCGTGCCGTTCATCGGCTGGCTGTTCCCGGTGGTCGCCTGGGTATGGACCCTGGCCGCGGTGACCATGGCAGTGCGACAGGCGCTGGACTTTGAGTCTACGGGACGGGCCATAGCTGTGGTATTGCTCTCAGCGGTGATTGGGTTCATCCCGTGGATCATCATTGTCATCGTCCAAGGACTGTTGCTCGGAGGCGGCGGTGAGGGCGAGGCCACCAGCCATTTGCTGTCTCTGTTCGGGCTGATCTAAAATGCGTGACAAATGGGCAATTCGCGAATCGGTTTGGACCGCGCTGGAAACGGCCCGCGTGGTCCGCGGCAGGTCGGTGCACGATAGAATTCCTAATTTCATCGGAAGGGAGCAGGCGGCGGTCCTGGCGTCGGAGCTACCCGAATGGGTAGCCGCTCGGGCCATCAAGAGCAACCCCGACCAGGCCCAGCGACCGTTGCGGCGCCTCGCTCTGGAACAAGGGAAACTGCTCTACATGGCGGTGCCGAGGCTAAAGGACGAGCGGGTGTTTATCGAGCTCGATCCGTCTCGTCCCGAAATTGAGCCGTCAAAGGCGTCCACCATCTCGGGGGCTTTCAAGGTGGGCCGCCCGGTTTACGTGCATGAGATGCAGCCCATCGACCTGGTGATTTCGGGGTCCGTGGCAGTCAACAGCCAGGGAATGCGAATAGGCAAAGGAGGAGGATTCGCGGACCTGGAGTACGGCCTGGCGTCCGCGGCCGGCGTGGTCAAACCCGGAACACCCGTGATCAGCACGATCCACCCCATGCAACTCTTGGAAGAAGACCTGCCCTGGACGCAACACGACGTCCCGTTGGACATCGTCGTAACCACTGAGGCGGTCATCCGATGTGACAGCGGCCGCGAGGAGTTCCCGCGTCCCAAAGGAATTTACTGGGAGGATCTGAACGAACGGAAAATCCGCTCGATCCCGCTGCTGGTCAAGTTGCGGGAGGAGAGCCAGGCGCCCGACTGAGATCCGTGACCAGAATCCTAAAAGAGAAGGGGCGGCTGCTTGGCCGCCCCTGTCAGTCGGGCATCGCTGGGCTAACGACGAGGGTTACGACTCCAGCTTGACCGGGTTGCGCAGCACGCCGATGCCGCTGATGTCGATCTCGCAGATGGCGCCGTCGGCCATGTCGGACGTCGTGCCGGGGGTGCCGGTGAAGATGCAGTCGCCGGCCTCCAGGGTAACATACTTGGTAATGAACTCGATCATGGTGGGCACGTCGAAGATAAGGTGGGCCGTGGTCTCGTTCTGCTCCTCGTTGCCGTTGACGCGGGTACGGAGGTGCTGAGCGTGAGGGTCGGCCTCAGTCTCGATCCAGGGGCCCATGGGCGAGAAGGTGTCGGCGGACTTTGCGCGCCACCAGTCCGAGTTGTTCTCCCGGCGGTCTTTCTGCTGCCAGTCACGGGCGCTGACGTCGTTGCCGCAGGTGTAGCCCAGGACGTGGTTCAGGGCGTCGGCCTTGGCGACGTTGCGGCACTTGTCCTTGATCACCACGACCATCTCGCCCTCGGCGTCGAACCTCTGCACTTCCTTCGGGCGGACGATGGCGTCCTCGGGGCCGATGACACTGGTGGGGGTCTTGTGGAAGATCATCGGGTATTCAGGGGCCGGCCGGTCGCCGATGTGGCTGGTGTAGTTGAGACCCATGGCCAGAATTTTACCCGGCATCACCGGCGACAACAGTTTCACGTCGGAGAGGGAGTGCGTGTGGTCCGTCAACTTGATCTCGGAGTCGAAAATGCTGCCGTCGATGGCGGTGACGTTGTCTCCGTCAACGACGCCGTAATGCTCGGATCCGTGGGCGACGTAGCGGGCGATTTTCATGGCGGGGATGCCTCCGTTGCAATGTGGTGACCTTTTTGGCGTGCGTTATTGTACCAAACGCGAGCGGTCGCTCAGTGTTCGATGACCAGCTTGCCGTAGAAATCCCGGTCGTGCATCACCTGGTGGGCCTCGCCCACGCCTTCCAACGGGAAGGTCCGGCCTACAATCCCGCGGAGCGCTCCCTGGTTCACCATTTTCATGGCGTCGGCCATCGTGCGGCGACTGCGCCCGCCGCTTCCCATCAGGTGCAACGGTTTGCCGTGCAGTATGGACAGGTCCATCGGCGTCTGGCTACCCGAGGTTACGCCGGTAATCACCAGTCTCCCCTCGTGCTTCAGGCTCAGCATGTTCTCGTGCCACACGTCCGCGCCCACGCAGTCGTACACCACGTCGACACCCTGGCCGTCGGTGAGTTCCTTCACCCGTTCGCTGACGCTGTCCACTTCCCGGTAGTTGATGACCTCATCGGCGCCCCACTTCTTCGCCTCCTCCAGCTTCCAGTCGTTGCCGGCGGTGGTGATCACGCGACATCCCATCATCCTGGCAATCTGGATGCCCATGCTGCCGACGCCTGAGCCGGCGGCCTGAACCAGCACGTCGTCCCAGGGCTGGATCTTTGCCTGGGTGACGAGACAGTGCCACGACGTGTGCAGCGCGATGGGCAGCGCCGCCGCTTCCGCGAAGGACATTTCGTCGGGGATGGTGTAGGCGTTGATGGCCGGAGCGACCACGTACTCCGCGTGTCCGCCGTCCAGGTCGACGCCGATGCGCTGCTGGCGCGCGCACCACTGGTCGTGACCGGCGGCGCAATGCTCGCACAGGTTATGCCCGCCGCATTTGACGCGGTTGTCCACCAGCACCCGGTCGCCAATAGCCAGATCGGTTCCGGAGTCGGGGCTGATCTGCACCACCTCGCCGGCGAAGTCGCAGCCGAGAATGTGCGGAAAGCGGCGCGCGCTGCCGGCCCGCAGGTTCAGGTCGAGGTGGTTCAACGCGCTGCCACCGACGCGGATCAGTATCTCGCCGGGGCTGATTTCGGGGTCCGGCCGGTCGCCGTGGATCAGCACGTCGGTGCCGCCGGTCTCGTTGATGTAAACGGCTTTCATGGTAGGTTCCCTCCGCATGGCCATGATAACGACGGCAGTGTAAAGGTGCGGCGTAACGCGGGCAAATTGGTGATAGAGTTGCGGATACCTACCCGGACCGAGGCACGGTACTTACGATGGAATTTGTGGCCAACCCTGCCAATCACCAGTTGGCCGAGGTCGAACGCGGCCTGAACGAGTCCAACACCGGCGCCGCGTCGATCCGCTCGGTTACCCCGGTTCAAGCCGTCTTCGTCGAATCGGAGCGCGTCGTGGCTGGGATTGTCGCCGCAGCGTACTGGGGAAAACTCCATGTGAGGTTGCTGTGGGTTAATCCTGATCACCGAGGCAAGGGGTTGGGCAGCCAGTTGATGAGATGGGCCGAGGAGCGCGGCAAAGAGCTGGGCTGCACGTCGGCGATGGTTGATACGATGTCCTTCCAGGCTGCCGACTTTTACATCAAGCTAGGCTACCGGCAATTCGGCCTGTCCGAAGGATATGAAGGTGGAGCCAGCCGGCACTACTTCGAGAAAGAACTGCGAGCCGGAGCATTGCCGAAACCCTGAGCCGTTTCCTGCTACAATCCCCTCTATCCCGTCCATCCTGCCAAATAACCCTCACGGAGGCGTTCCCATGCCCGTCTTCACCCCTGAATACCTGGAAAAGGCCGCCTACCACATCTACGTGGCCAAGGGCACCCCGCCCGAAGAGGCCGAGGTTGTCGCCAGGCACCAGGTCATGGCCAACCTGGTCGGCCATGATTCCCATGGTGTCATCCATATTCCCGAATACTGCGAGCGCGTTGACCGCGGACACATCGTGCCCGGCGCACCTTTCGAAGTGCTCAGCGAGACTCCAACGACTGCGGTGGTCGACGGCCACTGGGGGTTCGGGTTCGTGGTGACCGAAAAGGCGACCCGGATGGCCATCGACAAGGCCAAGCAGAATGGGGTCGCCGCCTTCACCATCCGCCGCCAGAGCCACATCGGGCGCTTGGGCGATTATCCGACTATCTGCGCCCAGGAGGGCATGATCGCCATCCTCACCGCCGACTCCGGAGCAGGCCCGAAGGCCGTGGCTCCCTTCGGCGGCCGCGCCCGTCGCTTGGGCACCAACCCCATCTGCATCGGCGTGCCCAGCAACCTGCCGGGCCAGGTGCTGCTGGACATGGCGACCTCCGCCGTCGCCGCCGGCAAGATCGGTCTGGCCCGCAACCGGGGCGAGCAGGTGCCCACGGGCTGGATCGTGGACAAGGACGGCAACCCGACCAACGACCCCAACGACTACTCAGCCGGCGGCGCTATCCTGCCCGTGGGCGCCGACCAGGGACACAAGGGCTTCGGCCTATCCTTCATGGTGGAGATGTTCTCCGGCCTGCTCACGGGCCTGGGTTTTGGCATCGACCCGCAGGCCCGCCACAACGACGGCTGCTTCCTGGCCGTGTTCGACGTTGCGAAGTTCCGCCCTCTGGAGGACTTCAAACAGGAGATGACCGAGTTCGCCGAGTTCGTGAAGACCTCTCCGCCGGCCCCGGGTTTCAGCGAGGTCTACTATCCCGGCGAGATCGAGTACCGCACCGAGTTGCAGCGTCGCGAAAACGGCATCTTCATCGAGGATGAGACCTGGCGTCAGATCTCCGAGCTGATGGCCGAGGTCGGCGTGACCGAGAAGGTTGGCCAACCCTAGCCGACCATCATGCCCGCGCGGGTTGATGCCTGGCGGGAAATTCCGCCGATGATCCTCTCCGACTTCGGCGTACCATCGTCCATGGGGGTATGGCTGGCAGCGTTGCTGCTGACCATGTCGCTGTTGGTCGGTGCCCTGGGCGGCCTGATCGGTTCGTCTCTGGGAACGATGCGTCTTCCCGCCATGCTGATGCTGGGAGTGCCATTGCCCGTGGCCGCCAGCGCGAACATTTTCGTGAGCAGCGCAGTCGGTGTTGTCGGAAGTTATCGTCACCTCCGCGACGGTCGGGTCAAGCCGTCCCTGTTATTGATCGTTGGCGTCCCGGCCTTTGTCTCCGGTTTCCTGGGCGGCTACTTCAGCAACCAGGTTCCCTCCAACCTGCTGATCGGGCTGGCCGGCGTCCTCATCCTGTGGCAGGGGTTGGAACTGGTCCTGTTGGCCTACCGTCGTCGGCAAGGCTCACGCACGGGCGAGGGGCAACAAGATGAACTGGAGGGTTCGTCGGGACAATTCACCGTGGCGCGAACCGTCGGCGGTGCCGGGGCAAGCTTCGGGATTGGGCTGCTGGCCGGCGCCATCGGCCTGGTCTTGAGTACGATCCGACTGCCGCTGATCATCAGGGTGCTGCGGGTTGATCCGAGGATCGCTGCCGGCAGCAACCTTTTCATCGGGATGACGATGGGTGCGTTGGGGTGGATCGGCCATATGCTGCACACACGGACCGACCTGTCGCTGCTGGTAATATTGCTGGCGCCGGCGATTGCGGGCAGCTACCTGGGTGCAAAATTCACCGGCCGGATCAGTGTCAACCTCCTCCTGTTGATAATGGGCGTCCTGCTCACCGGATCCGGCTGCATGATGCTATGGAGAGGCGTAAGCTCCCTCCTGTAGGGCATCACGCCGCTCGCGCAATCCGCGCACAACCTCATGACGCTAGCCGACATAGGCCTCCTATCGGACGTGCTGATCTGGCACGCCGCGCTGCTGGCGGTGATCTCGTTCCTGGTCGGCATTCTCGGCGGGTTCGTGGGCCTGGCCCTGGGGACCATGCGCCTGCCCGCCATGCTGCTACTGGGGATGCCGGCGCCGGCGGCCGGCGGAACCAACATCCTGGTCAGCAGCCTGGCGTCCTTGGCCGGCACGATACGCCACCTGCGCGCCGGCCGGGTGAACCTGCGTATCGTGCTCACCATGGGCGTGCCGGCCTTCATCGGGGCGTTCATCGGCGGCTGGTTCAGCGACGTGACACCGGAACACCTGCTCATCGCTCTCGCCGGCGCATTGGTATTCTGGCAGGGTGTGGAGTTCCTCATCATCGCCCGGGACCGGATCCGGTCCGGTCAATCCAGCGGCGCCCTTTTCGGCCAGGGGCTGGAGGGTTCGCCGGGCCTGTTCACGCCGGGGCGGATGGCCGCGGAAGGCGGCATCGGCTTCGCCGTGGGTATGCTGGGGGGCGCAGTGGGGTTGATCCTGGGCAGCATCCGCCTGCCCGCCCTGGTCCGAATACTGCGGGTTGACCCGCGCATCGCCGCCGGCACCAACCTGTTCATCGGTTTTGTGATGGGCGCGGCCGGCTGGGTGGGCCACGTAATCCACGGTCAGGTGGACTGGGTGATCCTGGCGCTGATGGGCCCGATGGCGATGATCGGCAGTTACCTGGGAGCCAACCTGACCGGACGGGTAAACCTGAACCTGCTGATCCTGGCCATGGGGCTGACGCTGCTGGTGGTGGGCATCCTGCTGGTCTGGCAGGGCGTTGCGGGTCTGCTCTAACCCGCCAGGCCGGCGAAGAAGTCGGCCGGGACCACCTCGCCCTCGGCCACCGGCGGCTCGGCGCGAATGAAGTGCTCCACGCCGATCACCGAGGCCGTCACATCACGGGGGATGCGCTCGTACGGCCAGTCGGGTTGCAACTGCGTGAAGTGTCGCTTGATACAGGCCATCTTGGCGTCCAGGCCATCGGATGCGTCCACGGTCAGGTTGATGGTTTCGGGATCCGCGCCGTCGTTGACGCGATCAGGAGACGGCATGGGGAAGTCCACGCCGGCCGCTTGCAACGATTCCGCCATGTGCACGCGGAACCCGCGTGGCCGCACGCTGTAGAAAAGACGGTCCGTCTGGTGCGGTTGAATGCCGATCGCCATGTGATGCGGGAAGGAGGATGGGTCGGCGGCCAGCCGGAAGGCGGTGGTCGCGTGCATGCAGATGGCGATGTGGTCGGGGTGACCGTACAGGCCGTCCATACCGAAGGTGAGGATCACCTGGGGCCGGAAGCGGCGGATTTCGAATACCAGGCGGGCCACAACCTCGTGCTCGTCCGCCTGCACAAAGGCTTTGGGATGGTGGTTGTCGTCCCAGCCGGCCATGCCGGAATCGCGGTACTGCAGGACCTCGTGGGACTCGATCCCCAGCTCTTTGATCGCCTCGGCCAGTTCCCCGCGCCGAACCTCGCCGATGGTTTCGCGGGTGGCGGAGCCAGGTTGGCGGATCTCACCAAGCTCGCCCGAGGTGGCGGTGATCAGCCGGGCGGTTACACCGCGCGCGGTGTGCATGGCAATGGTTCCGCCGACCGGGAAGGCCTCGTCGTCGGGATGGGCAAACAGGATGAGGAGACGATGGTCTGGCATGATCGTGTTTCGGTTTGCGGAGTCGGCGGTTGTTGCATAGGGGCGAATGATCATTCGCCCCTACACCGACGCGGCTCTGGGTCGCAGCGACCTATTCGATGACCTCGAGGACTTCCAGGATGATGCCCTGGGGTCCCTCGAAGAACATGACGCGGCGGCCGCCGCCCACGGTGGTCTCTTCCAGCACGGTTGCGCCGCCATTCTTCAGGTCGGCGATGGTACCGTCGATGTCCGTGGTGTCGATGGCAATGTGTTCGAAGCCGTAGTTCTGCGGGTGGGTCTGCGTAGCAACGTGGTCGGTCACGTTCAGTGGCAGGCCGTGAAGGTCCAGCCGGAACCCGCCGTTCGGGGTCTCGGCGGTGACCGTGGCGCCCAGATTCTGGATGTACCAGTCCGCGGTAGCCTTGGGATCAGGGGTCTTGAGGTGAACGTGGTTGAGTGAGAATGCCATAGCGCTAAATCCTCCTACAAATGGTTCCAGGACCGAGTGCATGGGAGTGTTTCGCGGATTGTAACACAGGGTGCCGCCACGGCCGGCGATGATATACTTGCGCCGCATTTGAGCACGGAGGCGACATAGATGCTGGCGTTTTTGGGAGGCACCGGACCGGAAGGCAAGGGATTGGCGCTGCGCCTGGCAATGGCCGGAGAATCGGTGGTCATCGGATCGCGGGACGCAGGGCGTGCCCAGGAAGCGGCGAACGAGTTGCTGGCCCTGGCCCCAGGCGCCGCCATATCCGGCGCGATGAACCAGGACGCCGCGGCCCAGTCCGATGTCATATTCTTGACCATGCCCTACAACGGCATGTCGCCAACCATTGCCGGCGTTGGTGACGCCCTGAACGGCAAGGTGGTGGTCACGGTGATCGCTCCCATGCGGTTCGAACGGGGCGTGGGCGCCATTGCCGAAGAGGTCGAGGCCGGCTCGGCCGCGGAGGAGGCCCAGGCCGCCGCCGCGAGTTCCAAAGTGGTCGCTGCCTTCCAGAACGTGTCCGCCGAGGAACTGCTGAAGCCGGGCGCCACGCTGGACGAGGACGTGGTCATCTGCGGCGACGACGACGAAGCCAAGCAGACGGTAGTCGATCTGACTCGGAAGATACCCAACCTCCGCCCCGTGGACGCCGGCGCCCTGTACAACGCCAAATACGTGGAGCAGATCACCCCGCTCCTGGTCAACATCAACCGGCGCTACCGCACCCATTCGGGGGTGCGAATCACCGGCGTCTGAAACATAGAAACAGATCCCCTCAAACCGGACTGGAGGAAACACCATGCCACGAGCTACCTTAGATTTGCAGAACGCCGGCGACCTCGCAGCAGTGGGAGGCCAGTGGAAAGTGGCGCACGGATTCGTGCCCGACGAACCCAATGAGGGAATCGTCCCCGAAGCGGAAGGTTCGCCGTGCCGCCTGCCGAACTATGACGACTCCGGCTGGGAAGACTGCGGCGACCTGGGCGCCTGGCGCCGGCGCGGCGTCTCGTTCATCTGGTACCGCATTAAGGCGACCCTGCCGGAAACCGTTGGCGGCCGGTCGCTGGAAGGAGCCCGCTGCCTCTTCGAGTCGTGCATCGACGACTACGGCGAGATCTGGATCAACGGCGAGTGCGACCGGGAACGCGCCACCGTGCAGGGGTTCAACGTTCCGCAGCGCGTGGTGGTGTCCACCGAGCCCAAGGCCGGAGATGAGGTAACCATTGCCATCCTGGCCATGAACGGCCCGCTGGCCGCTCCCGGGGGCGCGGTGTTCGTCCGCTACGCCAACCTGGCGTTCGAGTGGCGCGAATCCGGCTACTGAGTTCCCGAACCGGAACCAGTGAGAAATCAGGGGCGAATGACTATTCGCCCCTGCACGATTGAGTCGGCGTCGACGAGTCAAGACAGCCAGTCGTCTTTTTCCTCGTCGCCCCCATCCTCGCCGTCGTTGGTGACCACCTGGCCGGGGTTATGTGAATAACCGTGCGACTCCAGCTCGGTTTGGATGGTGGACGCGAAATCAGCCGGAGCCCGGCTGGCCGGCAGGGTTATTTCCACGGTGCCCCGCTCCGTCACGCTGACCTCGCCGGGATCCTCGCGCGCCAACTCCACGCTCACCGACTCGCGGTGGATGCCGAAATCGTCGGTCACGGAGAAGACCACCGCCATGTCCTCCATGGTGATGATGGTGACATTGTCGTCGGACATGGTCATGGCTACCCCTGTGGCGGCCACTCGGTGCCACCCTCGGCCGGCCTTTCGGCAGCGGGCAGCGCCATACCGTCGGCCACCACCTGCTGGAATTCGCTCAGGATCACCGAACCCCATTCGGCAGCCTTGCTCACCCGGTGAGCGGTGCGGCGTCCCCGGGTCTGCTGGCGGCGTTCGCCTTCGTCGGACACGGCGGCGGCGGCCTGAGCGACCATCTCGTCCATCGCGTCGATTGTTGGCACCAGCGACCGGGCGGTCTCGATGAAGCGCGCGATCTCGCCCATCTCTCCATCGAAGACCACGAAAACCGGCACAGTGCCCGCGCGGTGCTCGGGCAGGAAGCTGTTGGTCAGCTCCAGCTCGTCGTCGCGGTTGAACACGCTGAGTCGAATGTTGTCGCTGGCGTCGGCGAGGCGCAGGATGGCCGGCGTGGTGGACATGGCGTCGCCACACCAGTCCGAGGTGAACACGGCCAAGTTCACCGGTTGTTCCAGCCCGTTGAAGTAGTTAAGCACGTCCTCTGGGATGGAAACCCCGGCGTGGATCCGGCAGAACGGGTCCTTGTTCACCTTGATGATGTCGATGTACTGCTCGGTGGTCATTCCCTGGCTGAACTTCGCTGCTGACAGTGTCATGTCGCACCTCCTGATGTCTCGAAGGCGTTTTTGCCGTGGTGTGTGCCCGGTGCTAAAATCGTGGCCATATATTACCAGCCCCCAGCGGGCGAAAACGGAGCCGCTTTTGACTACCGAACGAGGCGGAGTGTACCTGAAATATGCCCTGTTCTGCCGGGAAACCGAAGAAGGGAACGGCGACGACCTGAGTTTCAAAGGCGTCATTGACCTGGTGGACATCCCGATGCCGGACGAGCCCCCCAGCGGGGACGGCCCACGCGTGCTCGCCAGCGTGGACGCACAACTGGCGTTCTGCATCGCCGGAGCCACCGCCGGTTCGCACACGCTGGAAGTCACCATCCGTGCGCCGGGCGCGAGCCTGTCGAGCCCGCCGCCCCAGGAGGTGACCTGGGACGAGGGCATTTTCTTCCAGCGCTGGATCAAGCCATTCCGGATACCGGTGACCCGCCTCGGCCGTCACGTGGCCGCCATCGCGTTCGACGGCATGCCGCTGGGGGAGGCCAGCTTCCTGGTGAGGCTGAAGCCATAGCCGCAATCCGCAACGGAGTCGCAAAAACGTAGGGGCGAATAATCATTCGCCCCTACGCAGTTTCCGTGGTTGGTCAGCCGGCTTACGAGCCGTTCTGCTCCCACAGGGCTTCGAGCACCGCGCCCGGGTTCATGGGCAGGCTTTCCAGCCTGGCTCCGGTCGCCCTGGCGATGGCGTTGCCAATGGCGGCCATGGGAGGAACCAAAGACACTTCGCCAACGCCTCGTACCCCCAGGGGATGACCAGGGTTGGGCACTTCGACGATCACCGTGTCGATCATGGGCAGGTCGAGCGCGGTGGGCATGCGGTAGTCCAGGAATGATGAGTTCATCATCTGACCGTCGCCGTCGAAGAAGTACTCTTCGTTGAGCGCCCATCCGATTCCCTGGACTGCTCCGCCCTGGATCTGGCCCTCGACGTAGCTGGGATGAATCGCCTTGCCGCAGTCTTGGATGGCGGTGAAGCGCAGCACTTCAACCTTGCCCGTGTCGGGGTCCACCTCCACGTCGGCGATGTTGATGGCGAAGGCGTTGCCCACGCCGGCGGGATTGGCCGCGCCGTATCCGACAATGGGACCGCCGGTGCCGTTGAGCCGCCGGGCCAACTGGTCGAAGGTCATGCGCAGCGCATCATCGGAGCGGTGGGCCAAGGTGCCGTCTTCCTGGTACTCCACGTCCTCGACCGGAACGTCCCAGATGCGCGCGGCCCGCTCGATCATCTGGCGGCGCACTTCCTCGCCGGCCTGGTAAACGGCGGTACCCATCTTGAAAGTCACACCGCTGCCGCCGGCTCCGCTGCTGTACCCGATGCTGTCGGTGTCCACGATGGACGGCTTGATGCGCTCAGCCGGCAGCCCAAGGACCTCGGCCACGTGCATGGCCATCACGGCGCGAGACCCTCCGATGTCCGGCGAACCCTCAATCAGGCTAACCGTGCCATCGGGCATGACGCTGGCGACGGCGGTGGCCGGGCCGGTACCGTTGAACCACGCGCCGGCGGCGATGCCTCGGCCGGTGACACGACCGGGCGCCGAGGGCTCGGGTACCGGCGACGCCAGGTGAGGATGCTCCTGGGTTGCCTGCAGGATTTCCACCATGCCGATGCGCCGGAAGGTGGGCCCGCCAATCTGGCGGCTGCCTTCCTTGGACGCATTGTTGAGGCGGAACTCCACCGGGTCCACGCCCAGCTGTTCGCACAGTTCGTCGATCGCCTGCTCGGCGGCGAACGACGCTGCCGGCGAACCGGGGGCGCGGTAAGCGGCGGCCTTGGGCACATTGGTAACCACGTCGTAACCCTCGACGAACCCGTTGGCGATATCGTAGGGGGCGAACATGGTGCGGCAACCGCTGGGCACCGGCGAACCGGGGAACGCGCCGGCTTCGTAGATCAGGGTCGCCTGTGCTGCCGTGAATCGGCCGTCGCGGGTTCCGCCCAGCTTGACTTTGATGTGGCTGCTGGACGTGGGGCCGGTACCGGTGAACACCTCGGTCCGGGTCATGGCGATCTTGACGGGACGGCCGGTCTTGCGGGCCAGCGCGCCAACGACGGGCTCCAGGTAGCAGCCGCCTTGTCCCTTTCCTCCAAACCCGCCGCCGATCTCCATGGGGACCACGTTCACCTGACCAACGGACACGCCCAGGATGCGGCTGGTGTGGTCGCGCAGGGCGAAGTGTCCCTGGCTGCTGGCCCAGATGGTCACAGTGCCATCGGTATTCCAGCGGGCGGTGGCGGAATGAGGCTCGATGTAACCCTGGTGGACCTGCCGCGTGTGGTACTCGCGTTCCACGATGACATCCGCCTCGGCGAAACCGGCCTCCAGGTCGCCTGAGGTGAACTGGAAGTGATTGGACACGTTGGAGCCGCCGGCTCCCTCCTCGGCCCAGCCGCCGGAGCGTTGCGCTGGGTTGGACAGGGTCATCAGACGTTCGTGTACCGCCGGCGCGCCGTCAGCCATGGCCTCGTCGGCGGTAAGGACGGCAGGCAGAACCTCCCAGTCCACTTCGATCAGCGCCAGCGCCTCCTCAGCCAGATGCGCCGAATCGGCGGCGATCGCGGCAACGGCGTGACCCCGATACAAAGCCTTCTCCCGAGCCATCACGTTGCGGCTGTAGAAGCCGTAGTTCACCGCAGCCCCTTCTTCCTGGTCCTTGATCTCAGCGGACACATCGGGAAAGTCTGCGGAGGTTACCACCCCGTGGACGCCCGGGAGGGCCAACGCCTTGCTCGCGTCGATGCCGCGGATGCGAGCGTGGGCGTGGGGGCTGCGCAGGATCTTGCCGTGCAGCATGCCGGGCAGGTGGATATCGGCGGCGTAGCGGGCGCGGCCCATGACCTTGTCCGGACCGTCATGGCGGACCGGCCGCGTGCCGACCACGCGGTAGTTTTCCTCGGGATCGGCGAGGACGATGTTAGGTTTGTAGTCAAGCATAGAGCGGCGACCTCCCGGGGGATGTTGTTGGAATATACGGTGGCAGTAATTTACCACAAGGGGGCAGCCCTTTCGGACTGCCCCCGGATCAGCGGATGATAGTTCCCGGAAGGTGTTCTAGCCGCCGTGGCCATACTTCCCCCAGCGGGTACCGCGATGGTCATCATTGTCGTCGTCCTCATCATCATCATCGTGGCCGTGGCGACCATCACCGCGTGAGGCTTCGGGCAGTGAATCGGGGCGATTGTCATGCCAAGCGCCTAGGGCGTCGGACTCGTCCTGCGTCAACTTTTCGTTTTCCACCAGCCTGGCAAGGAAATTGTCCACTTTGTCGGAATCGGAAGTGCCGGCGAGACGCAGTGCCAGCGGGCCGGAGTTGGCGGGCCGCTCGTCGAACCAGTTATTGGCCGCAGTGGCCTGCTCCGAGGTAATGGTCTCGTCGTCTGCCAAACCCTGGACGTAACCTTCGAACTTGGCATTCGCTCGCTCGTCCGAGGCGGTAGCAAAGGCGTTGTCCAGATCGGCGCGCTCGACGCCGAGGATTTCCGCCACCCGGTTCAACCAGGCGTCGTTGTTCCTGAAGTGGTTGCCCCCTCGTTGGTCATAATAACGGTCCTCCCCAAATTTGCCGCCCAGGCTGGCGTTGGACGCGAGCACGGTGCCGAACGTCAGACCAACGGCAAGCAGCGCCACCGACGCGGCCACCACGAACCAGCGTTTGCGAATTCCCTTGATCCTGTTGAGCATTATGACCTCCGTTGCCGCCCTTATGATTTGGTTGCCCGGTGGGCCGGCGGCTACGAGGTGCAGGGTATTTCGACGATGTTTAGGAATTATGAATCTGGCGAGATGGGCAAATCGAACCCGAACTTGCTGCCCGATTCCTCGGCGTTCTCCGCCCAGATGGTCCCGCCGTGAGCTTCCACCAGCTGCCGGGCGATGGTAAGGCCCAGGCCGGAGCCGCCGGTGTCGCGTTCCCGGGATGGATCAACGCGGTACAGCCGGTCGAACACGCGGGGCAGCGCATCCGTTGGTATGCCCGGGCCGGTGTCGGACACGGACACTCGCACGTCGCCGCCGGTGTTTTCGGTGGCAAGGGTAATCGTGCCGCCCGGCGGAGTGTGGGCAACGGCATTGTCCATCAAATTGGCCAGAACCTGTTCGATGCGCAGTCGATCCACGTCCAGGGTGGGCAGGTAGTCGGGAGTGGTAACCACGAGATCGACCGCGGCAGCCTCGGTTCGGGGTCGGAAGGATTCGGCGACCTGGGTAACGATATCGGCCACGGAGACCGGTTCCCGGGCAAGTTCAAAGTCTCGCGACTCCGTGGCGGCGAGCAATCGGAGATCTTCCACCAGGCGGTTGAGGTGCAGGGTTTGGCGGTGCACGGTGTCCAGGCTTTCAGCGTCGGGCGCAATCAGGCCGTCCTGCATGGCCTCGATGTGACCCTGGATGTTGGTGAGCGGAGTGCGCAGCTCATGGGCGACGTCGGCCACCATGTTGCGGCGCTGGCGCTCCGAATCCTCCAGGGCGTCGGCCATGATGTTGAAAGCATGACCGAGTTCCGCCACCTCGTCGTTGCCCCGCACCGCCGCCCGGCTGGACAGATTTCCGGTTCCAAGTTCGCGGGCCGCCTGGGTCAGACTGCCAATGGACGCGAGCATCCGCCGAGACATGAGGATAACCAGCAGGATACCCACTGCGCCGGCCAGCAAACCGGCGATAATCAGCGTCCTGGTCACGGCTTCGGCAAACTGAGTCAACGGCGGCTCTGCCCCCGGGGGCACGTCTCCGTCCGGATGCAAGCGCAGTGGGTGAACGAAGCCGCCGCGACCCCGTGCGGCCACCGCTACCGAACCGATTTGGGACCCGCCGGCGAATATCGGGACAAAGTACTCGGGAGGCACGGGGTGATCTCGATGGTCGAGACGGTCGAATAATGACCGGCCCGGACCCTCGCGGCCTCCCCGTCGACCGTTCCGGACTGTGCTGTCCGCGGCCACCTTGCCTTCTACGTCGAGCACGATGATGTCCCGTTCGGCCTGGAAACTGGTCCGGCGAACGAAGCTTTGCGCGCCGTCCCAGTTGCCGTTGGTTTCGTAGTATTCCGTCAACGCCACCGCAATGCGGTTCGCGCGCACGCGGTCCTGCCCCTCCTGGACATTGGCTACTTCCCGCTCGGCCACCTTTCCGGTGAACAGAGCCACCGACCCCAGCGCCAGCGCGAGGATGACGGCGAACACCAGCGCCAGTCGCCACCGCAGGCCGAAACGCCATCTACGCATCGCCAAACCGATAGCCAACGCCGTGGACGGTCTGGACGTAGCGCGGTTTGCGCACGTCCGGCTCAATCTTGCGACGTAGATTCGCGATGTGCACGTCCACCGTCCGGTCGTACCCGTCAAAGTCGTAGCCGAAAACAGCATCGATGATCTGGTCACGAGAGAACGGGCGGCCCGGCTGGGAGGCCAGCATCGCAATCAACCTGAACTCGGTGGGCGTGAGTGACGGTTTCTCATCTCCCCGGATCACCGTCTGAGTATTGAAATCGATGGTGATGCCGTCGAATTCGACCCGATCCGCCTGGGGAGGGATCTGGCGTGATGTACGACGCAATACCGCCCGAACTCGGGCCGCCAGTTCCCGGGGGCTGAACGGCTTTACGATGTAATCGTCGGCCCCCAGATCCAGGCCGGCCAGGCGGTCGTCCTCACCGACGCGGGCGGTGGCCATGATTATGGGCACATCCGATTCCTCACGCAGGGCCCGACAAACACTCATGCCATCCAGCCGGGGCAGCATCAGGTCAAGAACAATCAGGTCGGGACTGTCGATGCGGGCCGCGCTCAGGCCAGATACGCCGTCGCTGGCGGTGGTAACGTTGTGCCCGTCGCGCTCCAGGTATAGGCGCACAATCCGGGAGATGCCCGGATCGTCTTCGATCACCAGTATGTCGTTTGCCATTTCACACACGAGGCCGTCGGGGTGGACTGGCTACAGGATAAAGACGGGCGCCCATTTCAAGCAAACGGCTATTCGTTGGCCGCTATGCCCAGAGTATCCCCGTAAAAGTGCAGCAGGCTGGTTACAGGATTGCCGGCCATCTGCCCCAGTCCGCACAAGGAAGCGGCCCCAACGATTTCGGCCAGGTCTTGCAGATCCCGAAGGTCAGAGTTCCCGGGCTCACCGGCGGCCAGTCGCCCCAATGCTTCCGCGATCCGAGGAGTGCCCTCGCGGCAGGGTGTGCATTTTCCGCAGGACTCGGCGGCGTTGTACTGGCTGAGGCGCGCCGCCACCTGTATCGGCGACGCCCGGTCATCGAAGACGGTGATGCCCCCGGCCCCCATTACCACGCCGCTGGCGTGAAGCATTCCGGGGCGCAGTGGCACGTCCAACTCGCTGGCCGGAAGCAGGCCGCTGGACGGTCCACCCACCGCGGCAAACCCTATGGCGCGGCCCTGGGGGACGCCTCCGCCCACGAGGTCGATGACCTCCCGAACCGTGGTGCCCATTGGCACTTCGGCCAGGCCCGGCCTCCGCACCGCACCACTCAGCGATACCAGCCGGGTACCTCGCGCTTCGTTGAGGCCAATCGACCCGAACCGGCGGGCGCCGCCGCGTAAAATCGCGGGAAGGTTGGCGAGGGTCTCCGCGTTGTTAATGACCGTTGGCTCCCCGTAGAGCCCGGCATCCGTGGGGAACGGCGGACGCAAGCGCGGTTCCCGCCGGCGACCTTCCACGGTGTTGAGCAGCGTGGTCTCTTCACCGCACACGTAACCCCCGGCGCCGCGACGGATGGTCAACGCACAGTCGAAGCCGCTGCCCAGCACGTCGGCGGTGGCAAGGCCGGCGGCCTCGGCAGCTTCGAGGGCCGCCGCCATGCGATCCGCGGAAAGATCCGCCTCGGCGTTGATGTAGATCACCACATTTCCGGCGCCTGCTGCGTAGGCTGCGATGACTGCCCCCTCTATGATGCGGTGGGGGTTCCCCTCCATCAGGTGCCGGTCCTTGAAGACCCCGGGCTCACCTTCCTCCGCGTTGACCACCAGGTGGCGACGCGCCGCGTTGACCCGCCGCGCCGCCTGCCACTTGAGGGCCGCCGGGAAATAAGCGCCGCCGCGTCCCAGCAGCCCGGCTTCCAGGACCAACGCGATAACCGCCTCGGGGGGCATCGACAGGGCATCGGCCAGCCCCATGTAGCCGGAACCGGCCACATACTCGTCCAGGGAAACGGGATCCACGCTGCCGATGCCCTCCATCAGGGCGATGTGTTGCACCGCGAAAAAGGCCTCCAGATCACCCTGCAGGCGTACGTGGTCAAGCGCGCCGCCATCCACCGCCGACACGATCTCCGAGATATCCCCGTCGCCGGCGACGCGGTCAAAAAACCGTGCCGTGCCGTCGGGCAGTTCCACGGCAACCTGCGTCGCCGCGAAACACGCCCCATCGCAGCCGGCCGCCACCACGGCCACGTCGTCGCGGCCTTGAAACAATTGCGCCAACCGTCGGTGGACATCGTCCGCCCCGACCGCCTGGCTGCAATGGCCCCACTGCACCACGACGCGGATCATATCGGACAGTCCGACGCGGCGCTGGAGCGCGGCGTCGCGCATCGCTTGCCAGGCGAGCCGGCAATCCGGAGAGGTCATAGCGGGGCGTTCTCGATTATGGAGGTCAGTCGCTCCGCGTGCACGCGGCCGTGCCAACTCCCGTTGATCCGAACGGCGGGAGCCAACCCGCACATGAAAGCGCAAGCGGTGGTGGTCACGTTGGAAGCTTCATCAGGATCCGGCTGTTGCAGGACCGCGTTCAGCAGTTCCTCGCTGCCCGATTGCCAACACGCTAAGCCGGTGCATACAACTATGTCGCGCGGCTTTGGAGGTTCGAGATGCAACTCAGTGTAGGAGGTGGCCGCGCCATAAACCTCGGAGGCCGGCACGCGCAAATGCCAGCCCACTACCTGCAACGCCCACTCCGGCAGATAGCCGTGTTCGTGTTGCAGGAAATGCAGCACCGGGAGCAGGTTATCCCGGCTGCGCTCGGGGAATTGAGATCGCAGCGCGCGGCGCAGGCCGGATTGACGCTCCCGGCGTTCGGCGTCCGCAGTCCCGTCGCTCGCCGGGTCAACTTCACTGCCACGCCGCCGGCGTCCCATGTCTCCTCCGGCCACCATTGCGGGATTATATCAGCCGTTATCGTTGAAACACATGTGATTAACATGTAGGTTAGCCCATGTGTCTGGATCAAACAGATTTTCACCGATAGGTCTTGCAAGCAATCCGCTAGCAATGGTTGACCACCTACCCAGTTGGGGAAGGTACTACTAACGCTAACCGGTAAACTTCCGTCCGCGTTTGACCCTCATCCGGCGGGTTGCTAACATCCCACCATCGGAGCCGTTTACCTGGAGGAACGTGATGCCCGTTGTCTCTGTTGACATCAAGACCCGCCAGCCGTACGCAGATGGCGCCATGTTCGGCGCGACCGGCGATTACGAGCGTATCGACGGCGTACTGGGGTTTGCGGTGGACCCTGGCAACCCGGCCAACTCGGCCATCGTCGACCTGGAATACGCCCCGGTGGACGGCGACGGATGCGTCCGGTTCGAGTCTGACTTCACTCTGGTAGCGCCGCGGGATCCATCAAAGGGCAACGGTCGCGTGATCGTCGAAGTTGTCAATCGGGGCCGGCGTCGCACCATCGCGTTTTTCAATCGCGGGCCGGCGCCGCCCATCGACTCCGATGCCATTCCCGAAGGCGATGGGTTCCTTCTCCGCCACGGGTACTCCGTGCTGTCCATCGGTTGGCAGTGGGACGTGTACCGTAGCAATGCTCTGCTTGGTCTGGAGGCTCCGGGAATCAGCATCGATGGCCAGCGCGTAACCGGGCAGGCCTGCGTTGAGATGCGCCCCAACCTCAAGGAGAGAACTCGTTTGCTGGCCAACCGGGAGCATCAGCCCTACCCGGTGGCCGATACGAATGACCCCGACGCCGTGCTGCTCGTGCAGGATTGGGAGGATGGTCCCGACACTGTGATCCCACGATCCCAGTGGCATTTTCCCGACCCCGAGCACGTTACGCTGGAGTCCGGGTTCGAGCCGGGCAAGATCTACTACGTCATCTACACCGCGGCGAACCCCGTGGTGGTCGGCTGCGGCATGTTGGCCATCAGAGAGGCCGCCACCTGGTTGCGCGTCGCCTCCGAGGACAACGCGGTGCACAACGGGTACGAGCGCGTTTATGGACACGGCGTTTCGCAATGCGGACGGCTGCTCCGCCATATGCTCTACCTGGGCCTGAACCTGGACCAAGACGGCCGACCGGTGTTTGACGGCTTGCTGCCGCACGTGGCCGGCGGGCGAATGGGAGAGTTCAACCACCGTTTCGCGCAGCCCTCGTGCCAATCTAACCCGGGTTTCGGGCACCAGTTCCCCTTCGCCGACGACACGCTCATCGATCCGCTGACCGAGCAGACCGACGGTCTGCTCCGGCGACTGCGCGAACTGGACGCCGTGCCGAAGATTATCTATACCGACTCTGCGGCCGAATACTGGCGCGGTGATGCTGCGCTAACCCACATCGACAGCACCGGCGTCCAGGACCTGGAACCGGCGCCGGAGACGCGGCGGTACCTGTTCGCCGGCACTCAGCATCTGCCGGGCGACCCCGACCTGATGGTGGGGCAGGGTCCGGACGGATCCACCGGCATGCATCCCTACAACGCGGTGGACTATATTCCATTGCTCCGGGCAGCCCTCTTCAACCTGGACCGTTGGGTTTCCGAGGGGATCCAGCCGCCGCCCAGCCTGTACCCGAGGCTGCACGACCGCACGGCGACATCCGGGGCGGATTATCTGGCCAATTCGGTGACGGTTCCCGGTCGAACCCTGCCGGATCCCGACCGCCTGTGGCGCATCCGCGAAATCGACGTGGGCCCCTACGCCAAGCGCGGCATCGCGTCCTACCCGGTGCGGGAAGGCCGGGAGTATACCCACCTGGTTCCTGCCGCGGACGCCGACGGCAACGACGCATCCGGTATTCGGTTGCCGGACCTCACCGTCCCAGTGGGCACTCACACGGGCTGGAACCTGCGGCATCCGGACACCGGATCTCCCGAGCAGCTGATTTCGATGCAGGGCTCAACCCATTGGTTCCCGGCCACGGAGGCCCAACGCGACGCTGATTACGATCCCCGCCCATCCCTCGAATCGCGCTATGCCAGCCGGGAGCAGTACGCATTCAAGGTCAGGGAGGCTGCAACCAGGCTAGCCGACGACCGATACCTTCTGGCGGAAGATATCGACCTCGTGGTCAACTCGTGCTTGCAACGGTACGACTGCGCCGTAGGCGAAACTGGCTAGCGAACGGTACGATCTCTGAAAGACATTCCATAATCGACGGCGAGGTGCAGCTATGACGATCCCAACAAACAATGGCGTGATTTCAGTGGTCGTGCACGGCGCCACGGGCAGGATGGGATCGGAAACCGTCCGGGCGGTTTCGGCGGCAGAGGACGTCACTTTGGTGGGCGCTACCTGCCACACTCCAAGGGGCGACGTGCTGCCCACGTCGGCCGGCGAGGTCCCGCTGTCCACCGACCTAGCCTCTATTCTGGACGCTACTGAGCCGCAGGTGATGGTCGAGTTCACCCACGCCGAGGCCTGCATGGAAGCGGCCCCGTTGGCCGCCAGTCGGGGCATCCACATGGTGCTGGGAGCCAGCGGGCTCAACGCCGACCAACTGCAGACTTTGGACACGATGAGTCGCGAACACGGCATTGGCGTGATCGTCGCGCCGAACTTCGCCCTGGGCGCGGTGGTGCTCAAGAAACTGGCAGAGCAGGCAGCCGAATTCTTCGATTACGTCGACGTGGTTGAAGCCCACCACGAGATGAAGATTGATGCCCCTTCAGGGTTTTCCCTGGCCATTGCCAGAGGCGTCCGGGACTCTAGGGGCAGTGACTTCCAGCGAAACGAGACCACCGTCCATCACTTGCCGGAAACTCGCGGCGGCGACATCGGCGGAGTCGGGATCCACAGCCTGAGGTTGCCGGGTCGCAGCGCGCACCATGAGGTGATTTTTGGCGCGGCGGGACAGACCTTGAGCATCCGACACGACACCTTGGGCAGAGACTGCTACATGCCTGGCGTGCTCCGCTGCGTCCGCGAGGTCGTGCGCCGGCCCGGTTTGACCGTGGGACTGGAAGCGGTGCTGGGACTCTAGCCCCGCGCACGTCCACCTACATTTTGATGGACGGAAACGGCGGCTGGTTGTACCCTGAA
Organism: Dehalococcoidia bacterium; assembly: GCA_022827095.1. Lineage (GTDB taxonomy): Bacteria > Chloroflexota > Dehalococcoidia > Lucifugimonadales > UBA3495 > Bin87. Next base: position 66,391 of record JAJDTP010000012.1, on the reverse strand, counting down.
TAAAGGAAACGAATGGGGTTGGCTACTTGGTCACGCCAATTCGCAATCCTTACATTTGATTACGGCAGGCAAACATGGACCTTCAGGGTTTGAAACTCGCGATCGTTGGAGCCACTGGCGCGGTGGGACAGGAGACCATTCGGCTGATCGAGGCACGATATCCGGACCACTCTAACCTGAAGCTCCTGGCATCCAAGCGTTCGGCGGGTCGCAAGCTCGAGGTAAACGGCAAAGAGTTTACGGTGGAAGCAACCACCGATGACAGTTTCTCTGATGTCGACATCGCTTTCATTTCGGCGCGCACCGAGGATTCGCGCAGATTCGGACCGGTGGCGTCAAACGCGGGGGCGCTGGTAATCGACGACTCCAGCGCTTTCCGCATGGACCCGGCGGTGCCCCTGGTGGTTCCAGAAGTTAACGGCGAAGACCTGGACTGGCACGATGGCATCGTGTCCATCCCCAACTGTTCCACCACCCCGCTGGTTATGGTAGTGCATCCGCTCCGCCAGGCCAGCCCCATACGTCGCATCGTGGCCGACACTTACCAGTCGGTTTCCGGCGCGGGCGGTGCGGCCATGAACGAACTTCGAGACCAGACCCGTACCGTCATGCACGGCGGCCCGGCTGAGCCGGAAGCGCAGCCCAAGCAGATCGCCTTCAACGTTATCCCCCAAATCGACAGCTTCACCGAATCCGGATACACCCGCGAAGAACAGAAGATGATTGACGAGAGCCGCAAGATCCTGCACGCGCCGGATATAGCGGTTTCAGCAACCTGTGTGCGCGTGCCCGTGTTCGTGTCCCATTGCGTGGCCACACACCTGGAGTTCTGCGAACCGGTGTCTCCGGGAGAGGCTCGGGAGATGCTGAGCGTAATGCCCGGCGTAACAGTGCTCGACGATCCGGGTAATTCTGTCTATCCCATGCCCATCGACGCCGCCGGATCAGACGACGTGTTTGTGGGGCGGATCCGCCAGGATGCGTCTCATCCCAACGGTCTGGCCATGTGGGTGGTCACCGACAATTTGGTCAAGGGAGCGGCCCTCAATGCCCTGCAGATTGCCGAGGAAGCCGTCGCCCGACGGGCAGTTCACGGCCGGAAAAACTAACGTACAATCAGCTGTACAGAAAACATTTGCCATAGCATATTAGATGTGTATAATGTGCGGAACATTCGAAACGCTTACCATCCAACATGATGGGGCATGATGCAAACTGCCTAGCAAAAGCAACCGAGGAGGGACCAAATTATGCCGACTGAAATTGGCCGGCTGATTACCGCCATGGTAACGCCGTTTGACGCGGACGGGCAGGTTGACTACGAACAAGCCAAGAGACTTGCGTTGGCCCTTTTGGACTCCGGTTCGGACGGACTCGTGATTACGGGCACCACTGGAGAGGGTCCGGCGTTGTCCATGGAGGAAAAGGCTCGCCTCTACGGCGAGGTCAAGGATGCAATCGGCTCTCGCGGGGCGGTGATTGCCGGTACCAGCGACAATAACACCTCCGCTTCTATCGAACTCAGTCGCGAGGCGGAGCAAGTGGGCGCCGATGCTCTGCTGCTTACCGTGCCGGCTTACAACAAGCCCCCTCAGGAAGGCCTGTTCCAACATTTCCGCGCACTGGCGGAATGTACGAACCTCCCCGGCATGTTGTACAACGTTCCCAGCCGAACCAGCCTGAACATGACCAATGACACCACGGTGCGGCTCTCCCAGATCGAGAACATCATCGGCATCAAGGAAGCCAGCAGCGATCCGGTTCAGATCGCAAAAGTCATCCGCGACACGCCCGATGACTTCCGCGTCTGGTCCGGCAACGACGACGAAACCTTCCCGATCATGTCAATGGGAGGGTACGGCGTGGTCAGCGTAGCCGCTCACCTGGTGGGCGCCCAAATCAGGCAGATGATGGGCCTGGTCCTGGAAGGCGACGTGGAAGCTGCCGGCACCGAGCACCTGCGCCTGCTGGACATGTTCAAAGGGCTGTTCATCGTCTCCAACCCAATCCCGGTCAAATACGGTTTGAACCGCGTCGGCTTTGATGTTGGTGACCCCCGTTTGCCGCTGGTTCCACCTGACGATCGCACGGCGGAACAACTGGACGAACTGCTGGACCGATACGAGATCGATATTGCTGCGCCGGCCGACTGAACAGACCGGCGCATTCGATTGGGGGCTAACGAAGACGTTTCACACACGGCTCGCTCACCCTTAGCCTCGCATATATTTCATTGGCCATAGGCCGTCGTTTCCCCAGTTTATGTCCAGCCTTGTAATGACAAGGAGTACCGAAATGGCTTTGAAGACCGTTGTTTTTGTGGACGGACAGAACTTCCGCCACAACCTTAGGGACTTCCATTTTCGTTCTGATCCGCCACATCCAAACAATCCGGAATACCGCCTGGATGAAAAACATTTCCGGTGGCAGGAGTTTTTCCAGGATGCGTTGGCGAAGTTCGATTATGTAACCGGGTGGCAGCATCAACTGGCCAGGGTTTACTGGTACTACGCGGAAAACATCACGCCGTGGTCACCCAACTTGTGGCGTGCCCAACGCATCGTCGACGACTACGGCATGCGGATACCGGAACTCACCACGGACCTAGTAATCCAGAAGGCGCAGGACTGGTACGAGCACGAATTCCGCCGATTCCACCAGTTGCGGAAATCGGTGTTCGAGGAAATCCAGCAAAACACCAATTTCCTGGAATTCAGGTACGTTGGTCAATACGTGGTGCAGCCGTTCCGGCCATATCGCCTGGAATACGATTACGATGGAAACATAAACTTCCAGGGCACCCAGGTTGGAGAGAAAGGGGTCGATATCGGCATCGCCGTGGACATGATCTCTAAGATGGACAGCTTCGACGCGGCGGTCCTGGTTTCCGGCGGCAGCGATTTCTTTCCGGTGGTGAAGTTCCTGAAAGACAACCTGAAGTATGTTTATCACTTCTCAGTAGGTCGCGGCGTCGGCCACGACACACAGTACTTCTCGTCTTCTTTGCGCGGCGCAGTTGACTGTTTCCAGGGGTTTGACGAACTGGAGCTCCTGACCAATTACGTGAACGAGCATGCCGGTATTCCGCCCGCGATCATGGATACCATCAACATGCGCGCCGCGGAGTTGGAACGCATCCTCGACGAAGAATCAATAGACTACGAACAGCCGCGTGAGCGAGACGCCGTGGTGGTGCCACGCCGCTAGCTAGGCCTGCCGCCCGTCGTTTAGCCACCCTGCCGGATTTCGACCGTGCGAGGCTGGAGGTTCTGGGCATATACGCCGCGATACGACTCCGGTAACAAGACGGCGATCCGCTCCATCACCATGTCCGTCACCGAGCGCAGCAGCGCGTCGGTGATCGGGCCGTCCACCTGCGGCGGCGTGAACGGAGTTCCTATGTTCACCTGCCAGCTGGCCAGTGGCACCGGCATGTGCCAGGATGCAAACTTTTCAGAGCCGGCGATCCCCACCGGCAATATGGGAGCTTGGGTCTTCAATGCCAGCCAGGCCAGGCCAGTCTTGGCCCGCTGCAGCTGACCGGTGGGGCTGATGCTCCCCTCCGGGAACATGAGGATGGCCTTGTCTTCCTGCAACGCCCCTAACGCATAGCGCAGGGCGCCACCACCTCCGCGTTGACGGTCTAAGGGCACTGCCCCAACCGCGTCACAGTAAAACCGTCCGATGGGCTTTTCCCACAGTTCCTTCTTGGCGAGGAAGATGATCTGGCGAGGCAACGCCACAACCAACGTTCCCGCATCGTTCAGCGAAAGATGGTTGCTGGCCACCAGCAGCGGGCCGTAGGGAGGCATCGCCTCCTGGCCGGTAATCGTCAACCGGCCGGTGATGCTCCAGATGATCTGCCCGAAGCACTTGCTGGGCTGATAAAGCCATGCCATGGCGATTACCTGCGCTGTTCCATTGCCCGACCACTGCCCGCGACGGACCGGATGGCCTCCACTACGACGGACACTGTCTGGTCAAAGTCCATGCCATCCGTCCGCATGACCACGGCATCGGCGGCGATGACCAAAGGGGAGTCGGCGCGCTCCATATCCATACGGTCCCTGCGCAATGTGTCGGCCAACACCTGCTCGTAAGGAACCCCGGGATCTGTCGAGATGATCTGGGAGTGGCGCCGCCGAGCCCGTTCCTCCGGCGCAGCATCAATGTAGAGCTTCAGGTCTGCTTCGGGCAACACGACGGACCCGATATCCCTGCCGGCCATAACCATCCCCCCGGACCTGGCAATGTCCCTTTGTTGTTTAACCAGTTCGACCCGGACGGCGGGCACTGCCGAAACCGCCGACACGTTGCTGTCCACCGCAGCGGTAACCAGTTCGTCCCCCAGCGGCTCACCATCAACCAAAATGGATGTACCGATCTCGTCTTCCTGCGGCAGTTCCATCCGGCAGCGCTCGGCCAATTCGGCGACCGCGCCGGCGTCGGTGGGAGCGATCCCACGGTGCAAGGCCAGCCATGTCACGGCGCGATACATTATGCCCGTGTCCAGGAATCGCAATCCGACTATCCGCGCCGCGGCTTTTCCCACCGAGCTTTTCCCGGACGCCACGGGGCCATCAATTGCCACGACCGGGTCGGTAAGTGCAGAAAAGACACCTATGGACACCATGGGCAAATTATAGCATCGTGCCCAAATCTTATCGCCAGTAATTTGACGGTGGATGATCAAGGAGGTGAGTTTGAATCCGTCTTTACCCACAACGCCGCGCCGTCGGTGACGTACTCTACCGTGCCGTCGCGAGCGGTGATGAACACGCTCTCATCGCCGATCGTTGTCCCAAGTCGATCTATGACGTCCGGATGCGGGTGTCCGTAGCGGTTCTCGCGTCCGGCGGAAATGACGGCGGAGTCTGGGCCGACCGTCCGGAGGAACGGAACCGACGTCGATGAGTTGCTGCCATGGTGGGCCACCTTGAGCACGTGGGAGTGAAGTCCTGCACCCACGGTGTCCACCAAATACCTCTCCACATCCTGTTCGACGTCCCCGGTCAGCAAGAAAGATACCTCGCCATAGGTCACGCGGATGACGACACTCAGGTTGTTGGTGTTGCGATCGATTCGCGACGAAACTTTGCCCGGCGGGGGATACACAACTTCCATCATGACACCCGAGTCCAATTGAATGCGATGACCGGCCTGGACCTGCACAGCACGGTATTCACGCTGATCGAGCACGGCTTCCCACTGGTGAAACAACGCGGACTCCGAGGATATCGGTCCCTGCATGATTATCTCGGCGTCGTAGCGGTCGAGAACACCGATCAAGCCTCCGGCGTGGTCGCTGTCCAGATGAGTCACCACCACCAAGTCCAGACTCCGGTCGCCCGGGGGCAGACGCTGGCCCAACTCGACCAACGTGACCTTGGGATCCGGTCCGCCGTCAATCAACGCTTGTCGACCCTGCGGGGTCACCACCAGGATGGCATCGCCCTGCCCCACGTCCAGCACGTGAACGTGGAGCATCCCATCCGCGCGCGTCGCTGACAGCTGACCCAGCAGCAGAATGGCGCACAGGCCGGCAACCGGCGCTACCCCCACCACTAAGCCGACGACTCCGCTGGGCCGCCACCTCGGTCCGCGTCGCCACGCGGAAGCCAACCGGCGCGCCCGCCGAGATGCCATCAGCAATGCCAGCAGGGTCAAGCCCGTGTACCAGGCCACTGCGACGGTGGGTGTTACCCAATCGGCTGGAGCCATCACCGGCGGCATCGCCTCCGCCACCTGAATGATCCACGCAACCGGCGCCCAGGCCAGCAAGCCCATTGCTTGCGCCAACCATGGCGCCACGACGCCGGCCGCAGCCGTCGCAGCAGCGCTCACCAACGCCATGGGCATGGCCGGCATGGCCAGTATGGTCGCCGGCACACTCATGACCGGGATCTCTCCGAAATGCATTGCGATCAGCGGAACGGTGGCCAGCGTGGTTGTTGTGGAAATTACGACAGAGGCGATCAACAACGTCATGCCATATTGCAGCCATCGTGAGACCCAGGCGTTCGAACCGCCTGAAATCGCCGCGACGGCGCCCGACAAGAGCGTGATCAAAGGCAGACCGGCAATCACCCCGGCCATCGCCGTGAAACTGAGTTGAAACGAAAGACTGGTCAGCAGGGCGGGATCGACACACACCATGACCCCGCCTGCGAGCACCAGCTCAGTCAGCCCTCGCATCCCGCGACCTGTCAGCCCCTGAACCAAAGCCAGGCTACCCATGATCGCCGCTCGCACCACCGGTGGGTCCAGCCCGGACACGAGCGCGTAAGCCCAAACGACCGCCATAGCGGCAAATATCACCACCGGATTTCCATTTCCCAATATCGCCGATCCGATGCCCAACGCCAGGGCCAGCACTATTCCGACGTGCAACCCCGAAATGGCCAGCAGATGGGACATGCCTGCGTTTCGAAACGATGCTTTCACTCCGGTTGGCAGTTCGGTTCGAATGCCAAGGAGCAGAGCCTGCGCTAATCCGGATTCCGGGGCTGGCATGGCTCGCTGCAGGCCCGACGCCAGGAGTCCACGAAACCGGTGCAGCGCGGCGGTCGCCCAATTGCCGTCACCCGTGGACACCGTTTCCGTTTCCCGCGCCCACAAAACGCCGGTAATCCCCTGCGCCGCCAACCATGCGGCGTAATCGAAGTCTCCGATGGGATCAGGCTTTTCCAAACTGCCGGCAAGACGCAGCGTGTCCCCGTAGCGAACATGGGGTGCGCCACGCAGTGTCGCAAGGTCAGGCGGAGGCAAGGCGTACACCAGCAGCCCGGTTCCAACGGGAACGCTGCCCGGGTCTCGCGTCGGATCGGTGACCACTTGCCCGCGGAAGCGAACCCGGCTCCCTGAAGCGGTTGGCGCGTCGGCGACGATTATCGTGACGGCGGCCGGGCCCTCCGGTACCACGGGGACGGATGTACCGTCGACCAACTCGCCACGCCAGGCTCCCAATATCAACGCAGCGGCTAAAACCACCGGCGCGGCGGGAATCCCCGTTACTTTCAGGCCGACGGCCACCGCAACCGCCGCCATACCCAGCATCAAAAGCGGCCACGGCGAACCCAGGGCGGTACCGAACCAGAGCGTTAGACCCACGCCGACGATCGCTGCTACGACGGCAAGCTCAGGGAATGTCCGCATCTCCAGTCGGTATCGTGGTGACCTTGCCGCGTGGTCCAGCTAGCCGGATCGGACAAACGCTTAACTGCGAACGCCGAAGGGCGAACACGCTCAGTGAGGGTCAACCGTGATCAGTTCGGCGATCCGCCGGAAAATGCCCTCGCCGATACCTGAGACGTCCGTAATCGCCTCGGGGTTGGCGAATAGTCCTTCCTGCTCCCGGTGGGCAACGATCGACTCCGCTCGCACGCCACCAATGCCTGGGAGGGTCTCCAGGCACTGGACGCTGGCCGTGTTGATGTTCACCGGCGACTGGCAACTGTCGGACTGGCCCGCTTCGTTGGCGTTCGGCGTCGATCCATCGCCCAAAGGTTCACCAGGTCGAACAGGCTCACCGGCAGCGGGGATGGTGTAGTGGGCAGCATCGGTAGCGTAGGCCGCCAGGTTGATCCGATCCAGATCGGCGTCATCTGTGGGTCCACCGGCAAGCTGTAATACGACATCCAGCCGTTCGCCCCTGGCCACCGAGTACACGCCCGGGTTGACCACTTCCCCGGTGATGTACACGGTGATCTCCTCCGGAAGGACCGTCGGAGATGGCATCGGCGCTGGGGTAATGTCCCCGGGCGATCCAACTGCGCCGGGCTCAGAGGTCTCTGCTGGCACAATTATCTGGACCCCATCGGGCTCCTGTTCACCGGCGCCGCCGGCGAAAACCATCCACCCCGCAACGAACAACAGGGACAATGCCACCACTCCGGAGATTCCGACCGCGATCAGTTTCTTCATTCCTGGTGGTCCCAAGCCGGTATCCCCGGGCTATGCACACAAAAAGCCGGCCGCGAAGCGCTTCGCCTTCCCCACTTCACACCCCTCACGCCTCGCCGTCGGCCGCGGTTATTTTAACCACGTTGCGTAATCAAGATACACGCGCCCAGACTACCAGATTTTGTCTATTTTTGTGATTTTCTTGTTGATCCTTACATTTGGGACGGTCAACAATATCACAGATGTTCCATCAGACCGCTGGGCGGGGTGAGCCCGGACTGTAGTGTGGCGCACGTGTGGGCCGGCCCGGCAGCGACCACGCGAGCTCAAGCGCCGACCAGTCTGTAGTGACGAGTTTTTATTTGGTGCCAACGGCACGGACTATTCGTCCGCTGACTTCCCGGCCGCGATTCCGGCCCGCAATGCGTCAGCGGCCACGGAACCGTACATACCACCCATGACGGAGGCCCCTTCTTCGGCTATCCGCCAGTCCCGGGACTGGATCTCCTCAACCGATTGCTGCGCTAGCCGTCCGCCGTAGTCGTTGATAAACCTGCCCAAAGCCTCCGGATCGGCGTCCGGGGTCATCCTTCGGAACAGCCGGAACATGGGATCAGTGCGAGCGGCGTTGTAAGCGTCGTGGAACGTCAGGTTCGTCGGATGATCGCGCAGCAGCAGCGACACGCCGAAATCGATCAGGCGGATACTGCCGTTCGCCCGCAGAATGGTATGGGACCTTCCTTCCGGGTCGGAGACCATGGCGTCGTTGTAGCAAATGCCGGCGGCGTGCAATCGCGACAGTCCGATTCCCAGTTCGTGCCCAATGCCGTGCATCCGCTCGGCCGTGGCCTCTTCCGGGTTCAGATCGGTCAGGAAAGGGCCGTGTACGAACTCTTCGGTAAGAAAACCGTCGATGCTCGGCAACTGCCTTGGTCCCAATCCGAGGTCGCCGGCAATCCCTGCGATCTCAGTCTCGCCGGGGCTCTGACATGGCTTGATCACCATGCCAACGACTTGGCCCCGGAGCCGACCGGTGATGATTGCCACGCGCCCTCGTGTGCGCCCGTCGTGACGAATGTCTACATCGGCCGACTCTGGGCCGTAAACCACGTCGTACGACGTCGGGAACAGGCCGTAGACTGAAAACCGCTCGACGCGTTGATCCTCGACGAGCAGTTTCCACAACACACCGTCATGACCGGCAAGGGGCCACAGCGGCCACAGGCGTTCGGGACACCGGCCATCCCGGACTGCGGCATCCCTCTCCGCGGCGGCATCTACACCCATGCCTACCAAGCCGGCGATGACCTGGCGAATGGACGAAAGCTGCTCCTCAGTGTACCGAATGTCGGGCTCCGGTCACCCACCCGCACCCAACGCGAATCCGCTGGGCTGCGTCTCATCCGGCGCTAACGCGCGGATGCGGACCACCGCATGCAGGTTGATGGGACCGTAAACGTGCGGGTAAATCTCGCCCGAACGGGAAGGCTCCCGCACCAGCGGCGACTCTTCGGGCAGGCGCTCGGTGTCCACGTCCAATGCCAGCAGATCGGTTCGGCCGGCAAACAGTCGCGCCGCGACCTGCAACATCTGCGCTTCGTCGCTGCTGGCGTGGATAAAGCCCTCTTCTGCCAGCGATGGCGCGCGGTATTCGCCCTCGGTGACAGCGGCTTCCCAATCGGACCGGACCGCGAGGTGGTAGATGATGGAGGACATGCTCCGTGGACCCAATTACCGGCAGGCCGCCCGAACGGCCCGCGAAATCGCCGCCAGGCGCGGGTTGTTGGTGGCGCTGGCGCGGAACCCGTTGGTGATGTACGCCACCGCCAGGCCCATGCCGGGATCAGCCCAGCCAACGGAAGTGCCGGCCCCTCCATGTCCGAAGGTGCCCAGGCCGTCGCCGGCGTTGGTGGTGGCTCCCATGCGGCTGTCGTCCAGAACCAGGCCCAACGAGCGCCGCATCCGCGTGCCCAGCGAAAAGTCGTTGGCCTCGGAATCGAGGCGCGTAACCTCAGCCACCGTCTCCGGCTTGAGAATGCGGACGCCGTCCAACTCGCCTCCGTTGCACATCATGGCGTAGAAACGGGCCAGGTCCCGGGCCGTGAAGATGCCTCCGCCGGCGGGATGCACCGCCTGGTGCACTTCCGGCCGGTTGTACGGGCGGATCATGCCCGGGCGATCGCAATCTTCCATGGCGTGGATGCGGGAAACCCGAGGCTCGAGCTCCGCCGGCAGTCCCACGTACCCGTCGTGCAGCCCCAGCGGATCCAGGATCTCCTCACGGAGAAACACGCCGATATGCCGACCGTCGATCCGGCGCACCAACTCGCCGATCACCCAGCCAAAGTTACGGGGGTGGTAGGCCATGATTTGTCCGGCGGGATAATCAGGGATGATGTCTTCCATGCACTCAACCACGTAATCCCAGTCCTGCCAACGGTCCCAGGATAATTCCGGCGGGGTCTCCGGGAAGCCACCCCGGTGGGTCAGGACATGGCGGATGCTGACCGAGTCTTTGCCGTGCTTGGCGAACTCCGGCCAGTACTGCGCCACCGCGTCGTTCCAGTCCAACTGCCCCCGCTCCCAGAGGATGTGCAGGCATGCCGCAGCCAGCGGCTTGGTGGAAGAGTAAAGAATGAACATTGTATCGGCCACGACCGGAATGCCGCCGGCATCGTCGGCCAGCCCACCCCACAGATCGACGGCGAGGCGGCCTTGTCGGTAGACGGCGAGGCCGGCTCCCGGATGCAACCCCTGGTCAATCTGCCGCCGGAACAGGTTTTCCAACTCCTGCACCGCCGTCGGGTCCATTCCTATTTCTTCCAAGACTGTGGTGGTGGTCATCGATTGTCCTCTATGGTTGAGAGTCGAGCGACGTGATCCGGTGCTGAGCCAACGAATCAATCAGCGAAAACGGTGTTCAGGTTCGCCGACAGGTCGAAAAAGTGCTGCAGGCTCTGGTTGTACCGGAAGAACATGTCCGCCCGCAGTTGATCCCCCGTGGCATTGGTGGAAATCTCATTCAGCATGTCCAGGCTGACCAGCGTCTGGCCGGCTCCCGCCCCGCCATTGGTCTTGATGTCCTCCAGCATGGCCTTCCAGGCGTCGGTGTGCATCTCGATGAAGAAGTCCACGTTGATCAGGTCGTACTCGTTGCCCGACCGCGCCGAACTGCACTCGAACGCTTCAAAGGTGACTACGAACACTTCGTCACCTACCTTGACCCCCATGGACGCGTCGACGGTCCCAATCTGGCGGTAGGCGGGATCATCGTTGACCAGTCGCCGCAATTCTTCAAACCAGGCCAGCGACGGGAATACTATCGGTTCAGCAGTCATTCAGAGATGGCCTCCGGGCTCGGGAAACTCCGGTCGCTGCGATGCGGGACCGGTTGTCGCGCTATTCGTGGAAGTAAGGATCTCCCGTCTTCTCAGCGGATGAAAACGGGGCCATTTTGCGAAGATAGTGTTCCGGCTCAGTTGTTGACGGAGCTTTGCCCAAAGCGTCGTCAACCATTTTATAGTACCGAGGGTCGAGGTCCCGGTAGGTATCGGCTTCAGTCCTGCCCCGCGAGAAGGACGACATGATGCGCTCCAACCCGTAATCGCCGCAGTGTTCGCAGTTGACATCGGTCGCCGCTGAGGCCACCTTGAAAAAGTAACTGCTCACACGGGCGCACGACTGGCAACGATACTCGTAGATCGGCATATGTGGGCCACCTTACGGGTCGAGGGCCGCGCCGCCGGACACTGGCGCCGGCGGGAATCTGGTCCCAACGAAACCCCGCAGGCGATGGTATAGGAACGTGCCGGCGGTGTCAAAACGATGGCGTTACGGGTAACTGTTCAGAGTTGCGGGGAAAGTGTCATTGCGAGCGCAGCGCGGCAATCTCGTTGGCGTAGGGAAGTCCTTTGGGGCAGACGTTTCTGCTACGGCGCCGAGATTGCCACGGCGCAGCCGCCTCGCAATGACAACGTCCTGAATTCCGAACAATTACGGTTACGGAGCCGGCCCGTCGTAGGTCGCGTGGTGCGGCTTGATGTCGATCACGGGTGACCCATCCTGAGCATCCAGGCCAATGACCGTAACGGTCCTGCCACCGCCCGCGTCGGCCTCGCTGATGTCCTGGATCTGGGCGATGGTGGCGGCGATGAAGTTTGGGCGGTACTGGCTCCTGGTGCCGAAAACACCCCGAATCGGGTTGGCCGGGTTGTGACCGGGATGCAGACGCAACTCATAACCGGTGGCGGCCGCACGGTGGAGCACGAACAGGGTTTGTATGCTGTCGCCAGGTTCGAGACCCAACAGCCCATCAGCGAATTCCGGAAGCACCACGATTCGCGAAGGATGCTCCCGCATTTCGCTGGAAGGCGCGTAGTCGGTGAACCGGCTCCGAACGTACCCGATTGGAGTGACCTGGATGGAGCTGAGATCGGCGTCCATGGCTGGGTGTGACCATCACTCAGTTGGCCGCAACCGCCGCGGCGCTGACATCGGCAGACAGGGAGGCCAGCCAGTTGACCACCGCCTCGCCGGCCGCCGGCATCATGTTGGTCAGGGAGTGGTTCCCGCCTTCCAACACCAGGTACTCGGCCCGAGGGCTGTTCACGGCGGCGGCGACCATATCCTGCGGAACATCCAGCAGCCGAGTGTGGGTCTCCAGGGACCCGGACAGCACGAATAGCGGCGCCGTGATCTTCGGGGCGTGCATGACGACGTTGTACCGTTCCAGCGGCCCATGCTTGTCGATGTAGGCCATGGCCGAGAACATTTCCTTGATCGGGAAGTCCACGTAGAACAGGTCCAGGGCCCGTCCTTCGGCCTCCATGCGGTCCGCGGTCTCCAGGTTGGCGCGGAATTCTTCGGCGTCGGGGGACTCCAGGTAGTAGGAACAGGACAGCCGCACTGGAGAAATGGGCACCACTGCCGCCACGCGCGGGTCGTTCTCCACGGCGCCATAGTAGGTAACCTTCACGGCGCCCATGCTCTGGCCCAGGATGGCGATGCGCCGGTATCCCCGCGCTTCCAGGTAGTCAATGCCCGCCCGTAGATCCTGCCGGCCGTTGTCCAGGATTTCGTAAGCGTTGCCCTCGGCCACGCCGGTTTGACGGTCGACCCAAACGGTGTCGTGCCCCCTGGTATTTAGGGTCAACGTCGCGTACCCCGCGTTCCGCAAATCATTAGCCATGTTGGCCGTCGCCGGGGTGTAAAAGTTGCGGCCCGACCCATGAATGACCATGGCGGCATCAATGGGCCCGGCCGGTGAGGCATTCGAGTCCGGTGCGAAAAACGCTCCGTCCAGTTCCATGCCATCGGCGGCGGTAATCCGAATCAGGTCAACCAGCATGGCTGCTTCCTCCTGGGTGTGCCGGCCAGCGCAGGGCGGCCTTCTTCGATGCTGGGCACAGTTTACACGCAATCGAAGCCTCGTTCATCCCGACCACCCCTTGCAAAAAGCAAGGGGCAGCCGGTACGGCCGCCCCAAATGATCCCAATTGCCCGCTGCCGCTACCTGAGTTGCAGCAGGTATTCGACCAATGCTTCCACGTCCTCATCGGACAGCACGATGCCGGCCATAGTGGCGCTCATCAGACCCTGTTGGTAGTCCTGGGAGAGCCCATCTGCGGTTCCTGCCGTATACGCGTCGGGCTCCACTATCGACTCACGGATGTACTCCTCCGCCGAATAACCGGAGATGCGGTTGGCAGCGGCCGATGCTATCCCGTCAAGCGGCGGCCCCAGCACACCCTGGGCGACCCCCTGTATGGTATGGCACGAGGCGCACGCCGCAGTGCCGACGAATAGCGTTTGACCGGGTGATGCGCCGGCCGCAGTCGCGCCGGCGGGTGCAGCTGGCGCCAGGTCGGCGGGGTCCGCTGGCGGGGGCAATTCGTCAGGCAACGGCCTCGCCACCGCTTCGTGATGGTCTTCGACGTGATGCTCGAATGGAACCTGCCTCGGCTCGGAGAAAGCGCGGGGGGTGGGCCGGAAAACGCCGAACAGCAACACCAGCGACAAGGCGACCACGAGACCTAAGGCAAGGCCGGCAACGAAGATCTGCCACAGCAATTCGTGCTCGAACTTCAGGTGCATAAAGAACGCAACCACGCAGAAGAACTTTATGACCGACAGGATGACCAAGGGCGCGATGACCACGCCGCTGCCCTGCAGACCCTCCGGGACGATGATGAGGAATTCAATCAGCGTGATAATGGCAAGGAAAATCGCGAGCAGGCCGTATTGCTTCAACCCGCCGTGAACACCCTCCGGCACGTGGCCGAAGAAAAACCGCGAGATCCCGGCATCCTCGTGAGCCGCGTGTTCCTCGTGGGCCGCGTGTTCGTCATGGGCCATTGCGGCCTCCTGACCGGGGTTGGTGCTCATCTGGTGGTTGCCTCCTCGAAACCTAGCTGATCAGTCCGGTGACCCAATTCCATCCCTGCACTGCCGCGTGGCCTGCCTCCGGAGGACCGTCAAATCCCCCAATCAGGTATAGCAGCGTGAAAATCACGATCCACACTATGTCGACGAAGTGCCAGTACAGGCCGGCGATGTCAACGTCCAGGTGAGAGGGCCGTCCTGCGGGGTTGCGCGCCGCCACGATGGCCAGGCAGATCAACCAGAAGATGCCCAGGGTAACGTGCGCGCCGTGGAACCCGGTCAGCGTGAAGAAGGTGCTGCTGAACAGGTTGGTTTCGTAACGCAGCCCCTCAACTCGGAACAGGTTGAACTCGTACACCTGGAAGCCGATGAAAATACTGCCCAGCACGATGGTCAACCATAGCCACTGGATGAGGCGCTTCTGGTTCCCGTTGCGGGCCGCGGCCACACCCATCACCATGGCGAACGAACTCATCAGGAGCACGAAGGTGCTGACGGTGGTGATGGGGACGTCGATGATGTCCCTGGGGTACGGGCCAACGATGCTCTGCCCCCGGTACACCATGTAGGTGGCGATCAGCGAGCCGAAGAAGAGGCAGTCCGAGCCGAGAAACACCCACATGAGGAGTTTCCGATGATTAATCCCGGTGGTGGTCTCTTCCTCGTGGGCCGGCGGATGCGCCGGCGGGGCATGGGTCGTGTCTGCGTGAGCCAACGCGCTCCTCCTGCCTGGTTCTAATCTGAGTAAGCCGGGTTCTTGCGGAGCAGCTTAGTGATGGCCGGCTGCTTCATGGTGCTCTTCGGCTGCGGGTTCGTTGGACCAGCCTATGACGCCGATGATCGTGATAATCCCGCCGATAAAGCTGATCGGGAACCGGATGTAATCCCAACCCACGTCGATCAGGAGGCCTCCAGCAATCCACACCACACCGAATGAGGTGATCAAAGGCCAGTAGGATGGGCTTGGCATGTGGATCGTGTCAGGGTCAACGTGGGGCTCAGCCGGCACGGTCTCGCCGCGGGCGGCAGCCTCACGTTTGGTTATCCAGTAGGCATCCTGGCCGCGCACCACGGGAACCTCAGCGAAGTTGTACACCGGCGGCGGCGACGAGATGCTCCACTCCAGAGTGGGAGCGTCCCACGGGTCGTGGCCAGCTTCCTCCCCCTTCTTGATGCTGCGGAAGAAGTTGTGGATAAAGATCAGCAGCGAGATGACGATGATGAAGTAGCCGATGGTCGCCAGCAGGTTCATGCCTTCCCAGCCGAAGCCCTCGGCGTAGGTGTAAATGCGGCGCGGCATCCCGTTCAGCCCGGCGTAGTGCATGGGGAAGAACGTCAGGTTCATGCCGATGAACATCAGCCAAAAGTGGATCTTGCCCAGAAGCTCGTTGTACATCTTGCCGGTTATCTTCGGGTACCAGTAGTATATCCCGGCGAAGATGCCGAAGATGGCGCCGCCGAACAGCACGTAGTGGATGTGGGCGACGATGTAATAGGTGTCCTGTTGCTGGAAATCCGACGGGGACACAGCGTGGGATACGCCGGAAAGCCCGCCCACGATGAACAGCGCCACGAACCCGATCGCCATGAGCATGGGCGTCCTCAGATCGATGGAACCGCTCCACATGGTGCCGATCCAGTTGAAGATCTTCACGCCGGTGGGCACCGCGATCAGCATCGTGGTGATGGTGAACACCGAGTTGGCGATGGCGCCCAGGCCCACGGTGAACATGTGGTGGCTCCACACCGCCCAGCTCATGATGGCGATGACGATGCCGGAGAATATGACCACCGGATAACCGAACAGCGGCTTGCGGCTGAAGGTCGGGATGATCTCCGAAACGACACCCATGGCCGGCAGGATGAGGATGTACACCTCGGGATGGCCGAACAGCCAGAACAGGTGCTGCCAAAGGATGGGGTCGCCGCCAGCGGCGGTGTTGAAGAAGTTGGCCCCGAACTGCCGGTCGGCGGTCAATTCGATCAGGGCGACGGTGATGATCGGGAACGCCAGCACCAGGAGGATGCTGGTCACCAGCGTCATCCAGACGAACACGGGCATCCGCATCAGGGACATCCCCGGCGCCCGCATGTTGATGATGGTCACCACGAAGTTGAAGCCGGCGGCCAGCGAGGCAACGCCCAGGACCTGCAGGCTCAACGCCCAGAAGTCCAGTCCTTTACCCTCGCTGAACGGCGCGGCGGTCAGGTTGGCGTAGGAGAACCAGCCTGCGTCGGGAACCTGCCCAATCAGGAAACCGGCGTGCATGAGGAGCGCGCCGAAGAGGAACGTCCAATAGGAGAAGGCGTTCAGGCGCGGGAAGGCCACGTCCCTGGCACCGATCATCAACGGTATCAGGAAGTTGAAGAACGTCGCTCCGAACGGCATGATCGCCATGAAGATCATGGTGGTGCCATGCATGGTGAACATGGCGTTGAACCAGTCCGCCGACACCAGAGAATTATCGGATGTCACCAACTGCAACCGCATGATGCCGGCTTCGATCCCGCCCACCACGAAGAAGAAGAAAGCGGAAAAGCCGTACAGCGCGCCTATTCGCTTGTGATCGACCGTGGTTAACCAGCTCCACAAGCCGGTATAGGTGCTGGGGCGAGGTATGACGCCGGTTATGGTTACCATGGTTCAGGTCCTCCGCTGCGGCTCGTTCAACAGGCGTTTCGGCGATGCGTTAGCGGCGATGAATTGTGGTCTACGGATACTATGATAGCGCGGATTTCGACGGGCTACTGCGGGCAAACGTTGGATCCCTGGGCGGAAAGGTATTCGACCAGGTCTCCCAACTGGGCTTCCGTCAGATCGGCGCGGTGGTCCAGTTTGGTCTGGTAAATGACTGCCAGTTCCGACATACGGTTGCCAGGCTTGATGCTGTCAGGGTCACGGACCCATTGCCGCAGGGTTTCGCGATTGCGGTCCACCAGCCCGGCACCAAGAGTGACGCGGCAACTCAGGTCGGTGAGGTTCGGCGCTGCGAACGCGGTTGGGGGTTCGTTACCCGTCCGCACGTCCAGGAGCCGCTCATCGGCGCGTTTGGCGAGCCACTCGGTATATTCAATGTACGTTTGCATTCGCGCGTGCTGCACACCCTCGCCCGTTGCCGGATCCACCACGTCGGATGCGCCGACGGTGTGGCAGGTCACGCACTGGCCGTCCCCCAGGAAGACTAACTGGCCCCTGGTCGCCTCGGCGGATAGCTGCACCGGTTCAGCGAACCCGGCCACCCATGCCTTGTACTCTGCATCCTCCATGACGTGGACCCGGAACTTCATCTGGGCGTGGGCGGTGCCGCAGAACTCTGCGCACTGCCCGTAATACATTCCGGTTTCTTCGGCCAGGAACCACATGGAGTTGGTCTTGGTCGGAACCACGTCCTGCTTACCGGCGAGTTTCGGGATCCAGAAACTATGGATGACGTCGTCACTCTTGAGATCCATGATGATGGGAGTATTCACGGGCACGCGCATCTCGTTGGCAGTGGTGACCAGCTTGGTGGCCTCGTCGCCGGGCAGCGGATCTTCGTAGCGGAACTCCCACCACCACTGGTGGCCCACCGCCTCGACCCGAACCGGCTCTTTGCCCTCGACCCGCGCCAGCGCAATCGCCTCGCCCGGTTCCAACTTGAACAGCACGATCACCGACCACACGCCCAATCCGAGGATCAGAATGGTGGGCACGATGGTCCATGCGATTTCCAAAGGCGTGTGCCCGTGCGTCTGCGGCGGAAGCGGATCGCCCGGCTTGCGGCGGAAGCGAATCGCCGCGTAGAGCAGCGCGCCCTCCACCAAGACGAACACGATTACCATGGTCCACAGCAGCACGTTGAACAGCAGCAACTGCTCCCGCGCCACCGGCCCGCCAACCCCATCCAAGGTCCATGGCGTAGAGCTCAGAATGGACTGATGCGCATCGGCATCACAACCCAATGCCGCAAGGATGAGAACGCCGCCCAAGAGGGCCAGCGTGACCAAAGAACGCCGTCCGATGCGGCGGGAGGAGTTACCGGAGGAGGGGCTCACTGGAATATCACTTACTGCTCTGGGCCTGGATTTGGCGCGGCGCTTGTTGGGTGAATCTTCCTCTGCAAAGGGCAACTGCCCCATCGTGAACCCCCGGATACTGCGGCAGCGGCCAGCCACAGTATGTGCAAAATTTCACTAGCGGCGGTAACCATAGCATACGCGAATATGGCTGTCAATTTGACCGACCCTCACCAGACGCTGCTCCAGGGGTTAGCAGCTACACAAACCCCACCGCGCTGTCGACCATCACTGCGACGAAGAGCAGGGCCAGGTAGGCCAGGGAATAAAGGTATGTGGCCTTTGCTCTCCCCCTGTCGTCGCGGCGCCAAAGCCTCCAGGCCAACCAGATAAAGGGCAGGCCCAACGCAGCAGCAGCAGCCACATAGATCAGGCCAACCTGCGGCAGCAGCGCGAACATCAGGGTCAGGCCGGTCAGCGCGATTGAATAAAGAAATATGTGCAGCGCCGTTTGCCGACGCGAAGACACCACCGGCAGCATGGGCACGCCCGCACGCTCGTAGTCGGTCTGTATAAGGAGTGACAGCGCCCAGAAGTGTGGTGGCGTCCAGAAAAAGACGATGGCAAACAGGTAGACCGCCGGGAGATCCAGCCCTCCCGTCACCGCAGCCCAACCTACCATCGGCGGGATCGCGCCGGCGGCTCCGCCGATGACGATGTTGTTGGGCGTGGTGCGTTTCAACCACAGCGTGTAGATGAACACGTAGAACAGGCTGGCGCACAGGGTCAGCGCAGCCGACAGCAGATTGACCTGCGTGGCCAGCAGAGCAAACGCCGCAATGTTCAGGGCGACCCCGAACGCCAGCGCATATCGGGGCGCGACGCGCAGACCGGCAACCGGCCGTCCCTGAGTCCTTCGCATGTCGCGGTCAATGTCCCGGTCCAGGAAATGGTTGACTGCGTTGGCGCCGCCGGATGCCAGCGCGCCGCCCACCCAGACCAGGCCCAGCAGCGTCAAGGAGGGCACTCCCTGTTCCGCCAGGAACATCCCGCCAGCCGCCGTGACGAGCAGCAGCGAGATGATCTTGGGCTTGGTCAGCGCCAGGAAATCGCGCGCGACGGCGGTAACCGACGTACTCGCAGGCGCCTCCGCAGCCAATACCGAAACGCTCGGCTCGGTGGCCTCTCCGTCGGGCCGGAATCCGGGCGCGCTACTGGCCATCTTGCACCGTTTGCCGGTTCAGCCCTGGGCCTGAATCGGTCGTTCGTACATCGAGGTACGCGACGATGGCCATGCCCGCACCCACCGTCCACACCGCCGTTGCCGCCGTCAGGTGCAACGCCCGCCAGTGGGCCTGGAAGTCGAGCCAGATGGTCGCGGCTCCAACGATGACCTGTAGTACAAACGTAGCAACGGTCAAGACAGCCAGCCACCTGAGAGTCGTCCCACGCGCCGTCGGGCCGTTCCAGCAACGCCAGGCAGCGTAGAGCAGCAGCAAACCGAGCACCAGCACCACGTAGCGGTGGAACATATGAACCGCAGTCAGATGGTTCATCGGAAAGGCCTGCCCCTGGCAAAGTGGCCAGGTCACGCACGCTCCGGTGGCTCCCATAGCCGTCACCAGCGCGCCGCTGACGATTACCAGGTAGACACTCAGCGCGCCGACAATCGCCCAACGATGGTAGCCATCGCTTGAGGACAACGCCGATGTTGTCCGGATCGGCGTGCGATACGACGCCACCATGATGAACACGCACGTCGCCAACAGCGCTTCCGCCGTGGCCAGATGCAAAGCGACGATGCCGCCGGGCAAGTGGGTCAGCACGGTAACTCCACCCAGCAGGCCCTGCACGATCAGCAGCGGCACCGACACTGCCGCCGGGATCCATACCCACCGGTCGGAACGATAGCGGGCCAGCGCGATCCCTGCTGTGACCAGGATCAGCGGCCCCACTATCACCGAAGCCACGAAACGATGCGTGTATTCGATGATTGCCGTGTACTCGAGGGGCGGCAGCAATTTGCCATAGCACAGCGGCCAGTCGGGGCATCCCAGGCCAGAGCCGGTTACTCTGACCACACCGCCGATGACGACCAGCACAAACACCGAAATTACGGTTGCCGTCGCCAGTCCCTGCAACCAGGTTGGCCCGCGCCGGGTCTCGGCGGCTGATGATGTGCTGATGCCTACGGAAGCCATTTGAACGCGTGACGAACACCGGAGGGACGTGCGACCTGTCCAGCATTCAACCGCAGTATTAATGATAAAGCACGACCCATGGATTTGCTACAATCGGCGGGTACGATGCTCCCCGGTTCGTCCCTTGGGTGACCCGCGCCAGGGACTGATCGCGAGGCAAATTCCTGGGAAACCGGCTAACTTCCGTATCTCGCTGCTCCGTGGCGTTTGTACTGGCCGCGGCGCTGGCTTGTGCCCTGGCGTGCGGCGGCGGGCAGCCGAGCGGCGGCGGCCACGGCGACGGCGATTCGCTGTTTCCCCGGCTACCCAAGGTCACCGGCCACATTGACCGCGTGGAAGCCGACCCCGACAATCCTCGTCACTTTCGGGTTCTACGCATCACTGACGCCGAGGGTCGCACATGGCGGTTTCGCTCTAAGGGCTGGGTTGGCGTTTCGGTGGGACACCTGAAGGACCACCAGATCCAGGGAACCCCGGTGACCGTCTGGTATGAGGAGCAATCGGGAGGCATCCAATTGGCGCGCTTCGTGGGCGACTGAGCCGCTTGGCTAAGCTGCGGTTCGCCGGCGGCGGTGGGTCTCACGCACGAAGAGCATCACGCCAATTCCCGCTGCGGCAAACAGCATTGCGTCCACCCACAGCGCCCATGGGAACCCCCACAGATCGGCGATGGCCCCGAATACCATCGCTCCAGCAACGGTGCCGATGCCGGCGAGACTACGGAAGATGCCCAGCGTAACCCCCTCCATTCCGGGTGGCGCGATATCCGCGTAAAACACGGTTCCCGCCGGGCTGCCCAGTCCCTCTCCCATGCCCATCAGAACGCCCGACAACAGTAATTGCCATAGACCGTCCGCCCAGACGAAGGCCGCGATGCCCGCGCACATCAAGACCACCGAAGGAATGATGGGAGACTTTCTGCCAAAGCGGTCGGAGAGGTAGCCCGAGGTGACCGTCGTAAAGAACTGTGGCAGGTGGGTCACGCTCAACCACCACCCGAGTTGCTGTGGGCCGAACCCTTTGATCTTGCCAAACAACGGCATCACGCTGAAGCGCGCTCCCTGCCGATTCGCGACAATCATGATGGCGAACAGCCCGACGAAGATGAACGCCGGACTCCGCACCAGGTTCCAGAAGGATCCCCGGCCGGCGGTGCGCGGCTGGCCGCTGTGGGGCTGCGAATCGGGTGGAACAGGTTGCTGTGCCTGGATTTCGCGCCACCTCGATTCCGGAAGTGCAAACAGTATCAGGGCGAAGGACAACGCCATCAACACCGTCTGGGCAACCAGCGGAATCCGCAGTCCAAATGCCGAGCCCAGGTAGCCCCCCACCAGCGGACCCAATATCTGGCCGGACAGGATGCTCAGCTCCTGGGTGCTGAGAATGCGGCCCCGCGTCCCGGGATCCGACTCATCCCGAAGGTAGACGGTTATCACGGTGGAGAAAGCATTGGACCCCAGGCCGGATACAAACCGCCAACCTGTGAGCCACCAAAAGTGGAAGGACATCGACACCATCAGCGCCCCGAACAGGTTGACCGCGGCCTCCAGGGCAAGGATCGGTTTCCGCCCGTAACGTTGCGCCAGATAGCCGGCCGGTACGCCGGTGAACAATCGTCCCGCGCCGAACAAACCGATGGCGATGCCGACCTGGGCCGCGTTGACGTGATATTCCTGTTGGGTGAAGAGGGGCAGCACTGGGCCAATAGTGCCCATGCCAAAGCTGTTCAACGCCCCGCAAACACTCACGATGACGATGCTGCGGTATCGTCCCCCTAGCGCCGTCATGACGCCACGCATCACGGCGAGAGATCCAGTTTGGCTGGGAAGGAGGTCCTGAAATCCATTGAGCCAACCAGGCCGTCGCACCGCCGAAGGGCAGCGGGGTCTGGTTCCCAGCATCATAGGGGTGGGCCAAATCAGCGTCAACGCGCCGACGACGGCCCGAACGCGCGTGCACCGGACCCGTCCGAAAGTTGCCCACTTGCCCCGTGTTGCCCTAAACTTGCGCCACACTGGAAACCTACCTCACCCATCTCCAACACGGGAGGCTCGAACATGCCCCTGCCTACTCCATTGAAAGGAATTCGCGTGGTCGATTTCACCTGGGTGCGCGCCGGCCCCTGGGCAGCCCGTTGGCTGGGCACCCTGGGCGCGGAGGTCGTCAAGGTGGAATGGCCTTTGAACCTCGACACCCTGCGCCAGAACCGGTTCACCGTTCCGCCCGGCGTTGAGCCCGGGCCCAACTCCACGGGGCAGTTCGCCGACACCAACGCCAACAAGCGCGGCATCAGCGTCAACACTCGCACCGAAGAGGGCCTCGAACTGGTCAAGAGGCTGATCTCGGTCTCCGACGTGGTCATTGAGAACTTCAGCAGCCGCATCATGCAGCGCTGGGGCCTCGGCTACGAACAGCTCAAGAAGATCCGGCCTGACATCGTGTACGTGTCCATGGCCGGCTTTGGACACACCGGTCGCTACCACTGGTACGGCACCATGGGCCCGGCCGCCCAGGCGCTGAGCGGGCTGACCCACCTGTCGGGCTTGCCCGGAGCCCCGCCGGCTGGATGGGGTTGGTCGTACCTTGACGACACTGGCGGGATGTACGGCGCGATCAGCGCCTTGACGGCACTGCGTCACCGCTCCGCTACTGGCAAGGGCCAGCACGTTGACCTCTCGCAGATGATCACCGGCATCACCCTCACCGGTCCGGCTTTCCTCGACAAGACCGTCAACGGACGCCAGGCCCGCCGCGAGGGATTCCCGCCCGGCAATCGCACCGTGTGGCCCGGCGCCGAAGTGGTCAACAACTACCGTGGCCCCATCGCCGCGCCGCACAACGCCTATCGCACCTCTCCCGGAGGGTACAACGACTGGGCAACCATCGCCTGCCTGTCCGATGACGAATGGCACAAGCTGGTCAAGCTTATGGGCGGCCCCGACTGGGCCGACAGCCGCTTCGACACCATCGACGGCCGGCTGGAACACCAGGAAGAGATGGACGATCACATCGAAAAGTGGACCAGCACGATGGGCAAGTACGAGCTCACCGAGAAGTGCCAGGCCGCCGGTGTCCGCGCCATGGCCGTGCAGAGCAGCCAGGACCGGGTGGATAACGATCCTCAGCTGCGTCACCGGGACATGTACGTACCCATGGACCACCCCATGCTCGGCCCCTGGAAGTTCCAGAACGCTCCGTTCAAGATGTCCAAGTCGCCGGCCCGCATTGCTAATCCGCCACCAATGATCGGCCAGCACAACCGCGAGGTGCTGGAAGACCTGCTGGGCGTCACCCACGAGGATCTGCTGGACGGCTACGAGAACGGCGTCTTCTGGCCCACCACCATGGACCGCTATCCCTACATCGAGGAGGCCCTGCGATGACTTCCCCCAACGGCAACCCGCAAGACGGAGTCGACATCGGCGGAGCCCGCCCGGCCGACCTCAGCCTCCCTGGAGCCCTGGACGGCCTGCGGGTCCTCGAGATCTGTGACGAAAAAGGCCAGTTCTGCGGCAAGCTCCTAGCCGACAACGGCGCCGACCTCATCAAGATCGAGCCGCCCGGTGGCGAGGCTTGTCGCAGCTTCGGCCCGTTCCTGGACGACGTTCCCCACCGGGAGCGCAGCCTGTCCTTCTGGCAC
The DNA here is from genome assembly GCA_022827095.1 of Dehalococcoidia bacterium. GTDB lineage: Bacteria > Chloroflexota > Dehalococcoidia > Lucifugimonadales > UBA3495 > Bin87. Next base: position 42,271 of record JAJDTP010000012.1, on the reverse strand, counting down.
TACAACACGTCCAAACGGGGCATCACCCTGAACCTGGAAACGCAGCAGGGGCAGGAACTCTTCAAACAATTGGCTGCCACAGCCGACATTGTGCTGGAAAGCCGCAAGCCCAGCTATCTGGAATCCTTGGGACTGGGCTACGAAGCGCTGTCCGCCGACAACCCCGGCCTCATCATGTGCTCGCTGACGCCCTACGGCCAGACCGGCCCCTGGCGGGACTACCTCAGCAGCGATATCACTCAGATGGCCGGCGGTGGCCAGATGGCGTCCTCCGGCTACGACGACATCGACGTGCCCAATCCGCCGCCGATTGCGCCCGGCGGCGGCAACTCCTGGCACATCGGCGCGCACTACGCCTACATCGGGCTCATGGCCGCTCTGTACTACCGATTCCTCTCCGGCGAGGGTCAGTACATCGACGCGTCGATCCACGAGGCCTGCGCGCTGACCACCGAAGGAGCCATCGCCATCTACCTGTCTACCGGCGAGGTGGTGCAACGGCACACCGGTCGCCACGCTGCTCCGGATATGTCCCCGGCCATCCAATTCCCCACCGGCGACGGTGGCTGGCTCAACACCACCCGTTCCGGCACGAATCTGACGCCGGCGCGTCTGAGGTTGTTGGCGGAATGGTTCGACCAGTCGGGAATGGCCGAGGATCTCAACGACGAGCGTTACCAGGACCCCGAGGTGATCGCGGCCGAAAACGACCACATCGTTCAGGTGATGAAGAACTTCTTCATGAACTCGACGTTGATGGACTCCTTCCACGGCGGTCAACAGCGGGACTTCCCCTGGGGAGCCATCCGGACCATGGACGAGCTGGTCGGCGACGACCACCTCACGGACCGTGAATTCTTCAAAGAGGTGGAGCACCCCGAGCTGGGGCGTACCTTCACCTATCCGGGGCCGGCCATGCTCTACAACGGATCGCCGTGGCGGATCAGCCGGCGCGCGCCACTCATCGGCGAGCACAACTCCGAAATCCTCCAGGGCGAACTGGGCCTCACCAACTCCCAACTGCTCCTCCTGGCCGAAGGCGGAGCGATCTAAACGCAGTAAGTTCCTGAGACTGGGTTTGAGGAAAGTCCGTGGCAAAGGTGGGCGAGGACGCGATTGCCGTCCTCGCCCGCCTTTTGGTAGTGAACCCGACGAGGGTCATAAAGATATCCGATGCAGATGATTTGCGTCGAAACCGTACTCATGGCTAGTCGCGCGACGTAGGAAATTAACCATTGCTCCTTTTAGTGTCCAAGCGAAATGCGCTTGCGGATTCTCATTGAAAGCGCTGACCAACGCATATTCATGCGCCTGTGACAATCTGGGAATACAGTCCAAGTAAGACGCCAATTGGTTTGATTCCCAAAAACTGGGAGAAATGCTCACAGCTCGGATGTACGCGTCAACGGCGTTGATTCGCCGATCATCGCCACGAAGCCAATGCCGAAATACTTCAGAAGCCATCCGACCCGGATCGCTCCCCACGGAAAAAGCTTGGTACTTTCCGATGAATCCGTAGGGAGCGGTACCCAACCGGAAAGCCACGATACCCACTCCGCGACCCACGGCGACCCCAATTTCTTGGTCGGTCCATTTGCTGTTGCTAAAGTCCGTGGTCAAGAGGGCTAACAAAACATCCATGCTGAAGAGAGCCTTCTCTATCTCATGCTCCCATTCCGTCATGGGCTCGATATCGTCATGAGCGACGAAGGACGCCACTCCAAGTCTACTCAATTGCTCCTTCAGACTATGGGCCAATTCTTTATGAGTGGAAACGTGGCTGATGAAGGCACGAACCGACCCATCGCCCCATAAAGTTTGCAAACTTGGATCAGTCACGGCGGCGCTCACTAACCCACAAACAGGTCCTCCGGCAGGAAGGCCGACACCACGAAGTTAGGCACGTCCACCACGTTGCTCACCTTTAGGTCCACGGCCACGCTGCATATCACGTAGGCCTGGTCGCGGGTGAAGCCCCGCTCCTGCAGCAGGTCGATCATATTCAGAATGGCATTGCGGCAGGCCAGCGTCAGGTTCTCGCCCTCGTTGACCCCATCGTCACGCACCGGCATCCCCATGGTGGCGACGAACCGGCGGGGCGCCGCCCACTCCGGCGCGATGTAGTAGTCCTCGCGGCTGAATCGCGGCCAGCGGATGTTGTGTCGTTCCGCCTCGCCTTTTAGCACCCGAAAACGGACCGTGCAGGTCGCGCCCATCTCCACAGCGGTGACGCAAACCTCGCCGTCACCTTGGGCAAAGTGGCCGTCTCCGGTAGAGAACAACGCCCCGTCCACTGCCACCGGCAGCAGCAGCTTGGACCCGGTGGAAAGCTGCTTCACGTCGAAGTTGCCCCCGTTCTCTCGCGGCGGCAGCGTGCGGATGCCGTGAGTGGCTCCGGCACCCGCTATCGGAACTGCGCCGCCAACATCCGGCGGCAAGGCCACGCCACCACGCGAGGCCAACTCCGCTTCCCGGCGCGTCCACTCTTCCAGTTGGCCGTGGGAAGGCGCCACACCGGACACGCCCATGAACGACGCGCCGGGCACCCGGACCCCTGGAATCTGGTCCGACGTCGCAAACCCGTCGGCGATGTTCCAGTGCACCATGAACGGGTCGGTGAACACATCCCGCAGAAAGCCGAACCCTGGGAAGATCACGCTGAACGCGTAGGGCTGGGGCTGGATGTCGACGAACTCCACCTCCAGCAGATCCCCCGGCGCGGCACCTTTCACCGCCACGGGTCCGGTCAACGGATGAATAACGCCGGCGTCCATGCCCGCGAAATCCGCCTCCGTGACGCCGGGCCTCATCTGCCCGTCGAAGGCGTCTCTGGTTTCCAGCGCCACCTCCTCGCCTTCGTCCACTTCTATCACTGGGGAAATGTCTGGATGCCACCGGTTGTGGCCCGTGTTAGACTCCTCGCGCAATGGCCTACTGCGATCAATTGTGATGCTCTGCATGGATATTCCCTCCTGAGCAACCCGCGTCCCGGGGCCGCTTGCCCGGATGCTATCGGCGCCCCTTTGGGGTGTCAAGAAACCGACGAGAGGAGAAGCCGCCATGTCCTCGACCAATGAGAACCCTGACATCGTTGCCGCCAACCTGGCCGCCGTCGAAGCCCACTTCCACTCCGAATCCCTGAACGAAGTCGAAGCCGCCCTCGATCTGTACACCGACGACGTGGTTTGGGAAGCCCCCGCCCGCGGCCTGCGTTTCGAGGGCAAGCGCGCCGTGGCCGACAACTACACGACGATGTTCGCCAAAATGGAGGACGTCGAGTTCGAGACCCTGCAGCGCTTTGCCACCGAGGACCGAGTGGTGGATGACAGCGTGGTACGCTTCCGATTGACCGGTGAGGGCTACCTGCCCCTGTCGCCGGGCACTCAGGTGGAAATGCGTCTCGTCCACATCTTCGAGATGCGCGATGGCCTCATCAGCAAGGAGATCGGCTACGAGATGTGGAGCGCGGCCGGATGACCGGCACCCACATCGGGTTGAGCGCGGTCAGATGCGGCTGACCTACTTCGGCCACTGTGCCTTCCGCTGGGAGACGCCTGGTGGCGTCACTGCCGTCGCCGACCCTTACCGCAACCAGGCTGATCGCTATTGGTTCACCCGACTGTTCCCGGAAGTCCGCTGCGACCTGGGGCTGATTACCCACGCGCACTTCGACCACGACGCAGTCGAGCGGTTACCAGAGGCCGCGTCGATCCTGCGAATGCCCGGCGAGTTTGCCACCGGCGATCTGCATATTCGCGGAGTTGGCGATTTCCACTCCGGCGCGGCGCGCCTCCGCGACTTTCCCAACGTAATGTTTCGGCTGGACGCGGGCGGCGTCAGGTTCCTGCACATTGGCGACAACCGCGCGGAATGGCCGGACGAGGTTGCCCGGGCGGTGGGAGATATAGACGTCCTGATCGTCACTGTGGACGACTCCAACCACCTGCTCAGCTACGACCAGGTGGACGCGTTGGTCCAGCGCCTAGAGCCTCGCGTGATCATTCCCATGCACTACACCATCCCGGGTTTGCACTCCGGGGAATGCGAGCTGTTGCCCCCAGAGGGCTGGCTTCACCGCCAACGCGCGGTGCGCCGCCTCGAGTCAGACCGGTTCGAATTCAACCCCGGGAATCTGCCGAAGCAGACGGAAGTGTGGATGTTCGAACCCGCGAGCGCCTCCCTGAACGCTCCGTGGGTTGGCCCGTGACCGCCGAAACAGCACGGACGCCAACCGGCGCCAAAGAGTAGGGGCGAATAATCATTCGCCCCTACATCATCAGCGGTTAAACCACACGATCAGCCCTCAGGCACCTGATGTGACCAGGTAAATCCCTGGTCCGGTTCGTCGATAAGACGCCACTGCGGCAGCATGAACCCGTCTTCAACCGGCTGGAACACGGCCTCCACGCGTTTGCCGATGCCCACGTTCTCCTCCTTTTCCATGTTGAAGTCGTCATCCACCAGGTTGCCCGTGATGCGCAGGCCGTCGAACTCCGTGGGTTGCCCGCGCTGCTCGTCCAGTTCCACCAGCACGATGGCGAAGGGCGTCAGGTCGCGAAAGCTCGGTATCACGGTGTGCGCCACGACCTGGTATGAGTAGATCGTGCCCTTTCCGGAAACCTGCTGCCACTCCCAGTTAAGCGACATGCACCAGGGGCACCCAGGCCCCGGCTCGCCGCGCAGCAGCCCGCAGTCTGAGCACTTCTTGACCACCAGGCGACCCTCGGCCGCGGCCTCAAAATAGCCTTTGTACTCGGAATCATTCTCGGGGATGCTCAGCGTAATGCCCCGGTAGGTGTAATTAGGCATTGTCTTCCTCCCTGTTCGGCGTCTAGCTGAGCACGTTGCCCATGATTAGGGAGCTGCCAACGGCCGGCGTACCCCATCCCATGTTCATGCTGATCTTGGCATCCCTCACCTGGCGGCAGCCGCCTTCGGCGTAGTCGTAGGTGTGGTCGCCTTCCAAAGCGCCCGGGCAGTAGTCGTCGACAGTGCCTCGTAGCTGTCGCACGTTCTCGATCACCATGTTCATCCCATGCGTGTACCCCTCGCAGAGGTGCCCCCCGCTCAGGTTGTTGGGCCTCCTGCCGCCCAGGTTGATGATGCCGCTGGTTACGTAGTCCTTGCCCTCACCCTTCTCGCACCATCCATAGTCCTCAAACTGCAAGAGCACGGTGTAGGTGAAGGCGTCGTAGCAGCCGGTGATGTCCACGTCCTCGTGCTTGACGCCGGCCAGATCAAAGATGCGCGGGGCGATGTAGTGGCCGGCCACCCGGGATATCGGCCCGTGCTGGTAGTGGAAATCGCCGCCGGGCTTGGTGCCGCGACCCTGCACGCCCTTGATGTAGATGGGCTTGTGCTTCAGGTCCCTGGCTCGCTCCGCCGAAGTCACGATGACGCATGTAGCGTTGTCGGTTTCCAGGCAGCAGTCCAGCAGGTGCGCCACCGGCCGGATGATCCACCGGGAGTTGACCACGTCATCGACGGTCACTCGGTGCTTCATCAGCGCTTTGGGGTTATTTGAGGCGTGAATGGAGTGAGCCACCTTGATGGCCGCCAGGTCCTCGCTCTTGACTCCATACTCGGCCATGTGACGGGTGAAGGTGTAGGCAAACTGCTGCACCGCGCTTATCAACCCGTAGGGCCGCTTCATCAGGTCCAGCCCGCCGATGGGCGCCGACGCCCTGGCTCCGGTGCCGCCGATGCGCACGTTGGAGTAGCCGTTCATCGACCGGAATATCGCCACCACGTCGCACATCCCGGCTTCGATGGCGCCGATGGCCAGCCCAACCAGCGCCTCGGTTGATGATCCCCCGCCTGAGCAGTCCATGTAGAAATTCGGTCGGATGCCAAGGTCGTACTGTATCGACGTCGACGGCGTGGAATCGCCTCCATGGTAGCTTAGCATCCCGTCTACCTGGTCCGGCGTCAGGCCGGCGTCGTTCATAGCGTTGCGGATCGCCTCGGCGCCCAGGGCCCGGGTGGTCCGGCCCGAAGCCCGGCTGTATTCGGTTTCGCCCACCCCGACGATGCAATATTTGTCTCGTGGATTGCCTGCCATCTCGTCCCTCCGGTTGGCAATGAGTAAGAAAACGCTGCGCAGAGTCCCTTGGCGCAGTCGGGCTACGCTAACACGGCGGCGAAAAGAGGGGCAACCCTGCGGTCGCCCCCTTTCGGATCGGATGGGCGGCGACAGTGTACGCCGCCTCGCAAAGTTTGCTCAGGTGTACACCACCTGCATCGCCTGCCGAACGTCCTCGATGGTCTGCTGCGCGATGGAGCGTTCCCGTTCCGTGCCGGCCTGCAGCACGTCGCGGACGTAGTCTGGATGCTCCTCGTACCACGAACGCTTATCTCGGATAGGTCCCAGGAACCGGTTGATCGCGGTGGTGAGTCGTTCCTTCACTTCACGGTCACTCACCGTGCCCGCGGTGTACCGTTCTTTGAGCTCGGCTACCTCATCGGTGTTGTCATTGAATGCGTCGTGGTACAGAAAGGCCGGGTTGTATTCCACCACGCCCGGGTCAGTGGCCCGCAACCGCGGGTTCTGCCCAGTGATATCAGTGACCATGCGGCGCACCCGGTCCTCGACCGCATCCGGCCCGTCGGCAAGGTAAATGGCGTTGTTCAGGCTCTTGCTCATCTTAGCCTGGCCATCGGTGCCCACCAGACGGGGCACACGTCCCACCCTGGCGCGCGGCACCGGGAAGACCTCTCCGTACAACCGGTTGAAGCGTCTAGCCACGTCCCGCGTGTATTCGATGTGGGCCACCTGGTCCTCGCCCACCGGAACCAGGTGGGCCTTGGGCAGCAAGATGTCGGCCGCCTGGCTGATGGGGTAGTTGAAGAACCCCAGGGTGATGGACTGGTTTTCCGCTTCGAGTTGCGCTGTTTCCGCCCGCAGCGTCGGATTCCGCTGGTGCTGGTTGAGCGGCATGAGCATGGAGAAGAACATGGTCAGCTCGGCGTGTTCCGGCACGTAGCTCTGGATCACGAAGGCCGACTTCTCGGGGTCCAGGCCCACCGCCAGCCAATCGGTTGTAACCTCGATCACCGAGCGTTGTATCAACCCGATGTCGTCCAGGTGGTCTCCCATCGCCTGGTAGTCCGCGATGAGGAAGAAGCACTCGTACTCGTGCTGCATCTGTATCCAGTTTTCCAGGGCCCCCAAATAGTGCCCCAGGTGCAACTGCCCGGTGGGGCGCATCCCGGTGAGGATACGTTGCTGGTCTGCCATCTTTCTTGTCTCCATTCGGTGGATATAGCCGTCAGCCTGGCCTTGGCATCAAGGCAGGTTCAGAGCAGACGAGAGCAATATCGCTCCCAATCCCAAGCAAGCCCAGGAAAAGGTGCGGTACACGGTGCGCCGCAGGAACGGGATAGGATCCCGGCGCGAAGCGCGTTCAACTAACTCGTGGAAGAATGCTCCGGCGAAACCGATAGCGACAACAAAAATAATGTACACCGGCTCTATCGCCATGCTCATCTCTCCTGGAAACGAAACTCCCAGAGGTAAGCTAGTGCGGCGATGCCCAGCAGAACCAAAGTTGCGATCCCTATAGTCGCCAGCCACCTATACTGCTCTTCACAGGTGGCCAGCGTGTATGGCGGTGTGGTGCAAATGTGCTGGAGGAAAAATTCCTTCATATTTCCTTCCCTCCCACGGTCTCATCAGCCAAGGATCTAGTCTGACGCATCTTTCTCATATATTCTAGCAGCCCGTCCGCGGCCGATGCCTTGCACTCGCCGCACAGCAGCTCACCCGAGCGGCAGCGAGACTGCAATTGCGCGTACTCCTCCGGGTCCGGCGTGGCGAAGAAGGCGTGCAAGCTGGACACAGAGCATACACGTGGGTCCGGGTTGCCGCCCTTTTCCCTCTGCTCCTCCAGTGTCCCGCGCCCGCCGGTGTACGCCCGGCCGATGCGTCGCCGGATATCGGCCGGATCGTCGTCGTAGGCGATGCGACCCGGCGGCACTCGGTTGGTCATCACCTCCACCGATCCGCCGGTTTGCGGATCGCTGTAGGTGGTCAGGTTTCGCACCGGGCGCAGGTACAACGCGGACGGCTTCACAAAGCCAAATCGCTCCGCTACGTTGCGGGCCATGCGCACGTACACGTCGCCGCCAATGTTGTCCAACACCAGCGTCCGGCACGGTCCGCCGGCCTCCGGCTGCTGCGCGTGCAGGATATCCGCCAGCCGGAGCAACGGTCGGAACGTGTCCGTCGCGCTGTCCTTCAGGCGCAAGCCCAGCGCCGAATTCAGCATGCTCAGCGGGATCGCTTCGCCCAACTGGAAGGCGGTGCTGATGATGGACGGGTTAGTCTGTTGCAGGTACGAGTTGACCTGATCCACATCCAATCCTGCCGCCCCCATGAGCAGCAGGTCCTCCCGCATGATCCGCAGCGCCTGGTCCAGGTCGCCCAGTTCGTCCCGAAAACCGATGGTTATTTCCGCGCCCATCCCCTGGAAATGCGCCAGAACGCTGGTGAGGGCTCCGTGACCCAGGTGCATCGGACCGTCGACAGCCACCGTTCCCAGCACCTTGCATCGCTCTCCGTCGGTCAGGGCCTGCATGAACAGATCCGCGTCGCGGCTGCCCACGGTCATGCCGGTCTGCAGGTAGGGGTGCGGATCGTCGAACCACTCGGTGAACCGGCGCCGTTGCTCGGGGTACGCCTCGTTCAACCCGGTGACCCGCAACTCCTTGATCAGTTCGTTCTCGCGAGCCAGTGGCTGGTCTCCGGTGCGCACCACCAGCGATGGGATCGCGATATCCGCCTCATCGGTGCGCGTTTCCGGCGAGTCGGCGTCCAGTATCTGCCCGTGCAACCGGCTCAACCGCTGGGCGATGTCGTTGAGGGTACGTTCCTGCACCTCCCGGGCGTTGGACAGCAGCAGCCTGGCGATGTCCTCCGCCGTCTCCGCGGACAAGCCCAGTTGACGCGCTCGACGCCGCGCCCCGACGAACAGGTTTTCTTCCACCGCGGGCTTGTGGATGGTGTCGCTCTCCAGGTACTTCTCGGCCGCCACGTTGCGCGACGCCTCGATGCGGGCATGGGTAAGTTCCAGGATCCGGTCGTGGCTGCCGGAAATGATAGCGCGCTGTCGTCCCCGGTACTCCGCGTAGGGCAGCCCCCCGGCGGGCATGTCGGCCCGAACCGCCGCCGGGTCTTCGCCGGCCAGCAACCTGCCCACCCCGCTCTCGATCTCCGCAACCTCCGCCAGCCGTCGCCAGTCCGGCGGAACCAGGCCGGGCGGCTGCTCGTCCAGCCAGGCGGACAGCCGGGGTAGGCGCTCACCGTACATTTCCAACGACGCCGGCAGCGTCAACATGCCGCGCAACTGCAACGCCGGCGTCAAGCACTCACGACGATATTCCGCCAGGTATGGCTCCCGAAGGCGTCCGGGCGGCGGCACGTCTCGCAGGTAGTCAGAATGCCTTTCAATACTCACCAGGTCCAGCAGCGCGGCGTCCCGCAGCAGCTTGCCGTTGTCCTCTTGCCGAAAATCGGGATCAAGTGCCGGAGCTTGCGACAACGCTCCCGGGATAGCCCTGGCTACCGACGCAATGTAGAGCTCAGGCCCACCCGATCCTCGCAACCACGCCGAGGCCAGCGCAGCCGACGCCTCTCCCCGGTTCCCGTCCTGCGGACGACCAGACAGATGGAACAGTGCGGCGGTGTTCACCACTGTCGGATCCACCGCCAGGTCACATGAACCGATCAACTCGGCGGCGGTGGTCGCAATACGACGGGCTGCCGGTAGCCCCTGCGCGTCAGGGTGACCAGCGTATATTGCCGGCAGGGATGCAGCCAGTCGGTGCCCATCAGGGATGTAGGTTTGCGGAGAGGCCATTGTCACGGCAGGGGAAACCACTGCGGATGGCCTAATAATACCAGCAACGCCGATTGGCCAAACCCCCGGAACGCAAAAGCCCGGCCAGTGGCCGGGCGACGACGGCCGCGTGGTGTCCTCGTCTACCCCGCGCCTTCGCTCAGCCGGTTGAGGAACAGAGCGACGGCATCGTTGACCGCCTCCGGTTGTTCCAATGTCACGAAATGCCCCGAGTTGGGCACCACCACGACCTCGGCGTCCTGCAACTCCCGTCCCAAGTATTCCGCGTAACGGACCGGTGTCATTATGTCATCCGCGCCCACAATCACCAGGGACGGCAGGGCGATCTCCTTGACACGCTCCATCACGTCGAACCGGTCGCAGGCCGACAGGTCGTTGTGTTCGACCATCGGGCCGGATTGCAGTGCGCGAGAGGCCAGTTGGGGCGCCAGATCCTTGTTGATCGCCTCGTAATACGCCTGAGCCTCGGATCGCCACTGGGCGTCGTCCAGGCAGCGGTTCAGATAGTCAGGATGCACCCGCAGCCTTGCGCCGGTCCCGATCAGGACCAGCCCGGCCAGGTCCTCGGGGAACCGCAGCGCGTAGTCCAGCGCGATGGCCCCGCCCATGGAGTGCCCGAACAGGACAAAGGGCGGGTATCCCTTGCCCCGCGCGTAATCCCGCAGCCAGTCAACGTACCCTCCGATGCTTTCCCGTGGCTCCCCGTCCGGGTGTCCGGGCAGATTCACGGCGTCCGCGTTGTCGAACCGAGCGGTCTGGTAGTGATACGTCAGTTCATTCTGGCCGGAGCCGTGAACCATCACCAGTTGCATTGCAGCCATCCTTACAGCAGCGGGGCCTGCCCGTTCATGTGGAGATCCGGATCATCATCGTCATCTTCGGCATCAACGTCGTCATCCGGCATATCATCACCGATGTCCTCATCCTCGGCGCCCTCGTATTGGCTATCCGCCTGGGCCGCGACCTCTTCGGCCTGTGCCAGGGCCGTGCCCGCTGCGCCGTCCTGCAGAGCCGGGTCGTCCTGACTGTAGTCTGTAGCGCGGAAGCAGTAGATGGATACGACGCTGTCGTCGCCGCCGCGCTCGCGCCAGACGATGACTCCCTTGGTCTGCCGAGTGTTCACCACCTTGATCTCAGCCAGATCGATGCGCACCACCTGTCCGCGTGCAGAGATGATGAAGACCTCGTGCCCCTCCTCGTCGTTCATTTCGGCGGAGGACACGATCTTGGCATCGACCACCGGACCGGTGGGTTTGTCACCCTGGTCCACCGCGAAGGTCTTGACGCCCATGCCGCCGCGATTGGTTTCGCGATACACGGGTTCGCCCTTACTGTTGCACAGCGGCGTGGCCTTGCCGTAACCCTTTTCGCTAACCACCAGCAGGTACTCGTCCTCGGGATCGTTAACCACGTCAAGCGCTACGACCCGGTCCTTGCCTCCAAATTCGTCCTTGAACTTGATTCCGATGACGCCGGTAGCGTTACGGTTCCGCTCCGGTATGCTGGTGACCGGGCACAGCAGCGCCTGCCCCTGCTCGGTGACCAGTACGACCGACGCATCGCTCTGCGCCGGGCGCACCGCAACCAACTCGTCACCATCCAGCACCTTCATGGCGATGAGGCCGGACTTTCTCAGGTTCTGCAACTGGCCCGGACGCAACGCGTTGACCCGGCCGTTTCGGGTGGCGAAAACGTACAGACGGTTGTATTCGTCGCGGCTGGCCGGCAGCATGGTCTGCACATGCTCACCCGGCTGCAAGGGAATGAGGTTCACCAGCAGGGTGCCCCGGGCGGTGCGGCCGGTGTCGTTGGGCGTCTCGTAGACGCTGAGGGGGTAAACCCGACCTTTGTTGGTGAAGAACAGCAACTGCTCGTGAGTATTGACGACCGCGATCTGCATGATCGCGTCGTCATCCCGGTTGTTCGCGCCGCGCACCCCCTTACCGCCCCGCCGCTGGTTTCGGTAGGTGCTGATCGGCACGCGCTTGATGTACCCGCGCTGGCTCAGAGTGACGACCACGTCCTCCTGCACGATGAACTGCTCGATGGACTGCTCCTGCAGTTCCTCTCGGATTATTTCGGTGCGGCGCGGGTCGGCATGCTTGCGCTTGACCTCCCGGGTCTCCCGCTTGATCTCGGCGCGTATCTTCTGCGGGTTCTGCAGCAGGTCCTCCAGCCGGGAGATGGTCGCTAACAGGTCGTTGTATTCCTCGTCCAGCCGCTGACGCTCCAGGGCAGCCAGGCGGCGCAACTGCATATCGAGAATGGCCTGGGCCTGGATCTCCGACAGGTCGAACTGTTGCACCAGGTTGTTGCGCGCGGTTTCGACGTCCTGGCTGTTGCGGATGGTTTCGATGATCGCGTCGATGGCGTCCAGGGCCTTGAGCAGGCCCTCCACGATGTGGGCCCGGTCCCGAGCCCGTCCCAGCTGGTACTCGGTGCGCCGCCGGATGACGTCTTCACGGTGCGTGATGAAGTGGTTGATCAGGTCCTTGAGGGGCAGCTCCTGGGGTTGCCCATCCACCAGCGCCAGCATGATGGCATTGAAGGACGACCGCAATGCGGTACGCTTGTACAGGTTGTTCAGGATCACCGTGGGCTGCGCGCTGCGCGCCAGCTCGATCACCACCCGGATGCCCCGGCGGTCCGACTCATCACGGATTTCGGTGATGCCCACCAAGGTTTTGTCCCGCACCAGGCTGGCGATTTTTTCGACCAGGGTCGCCTTGTTAACCTGGTACGGCAATTCGCTGATTATGATCCGCTGCCGGTTGGAGTTGCGGCCCGGCATGTCCTCGATCTCGGTCACCGCTTCCATGACCACCCGCCCGCGGCCGGTAGCGTACATATCCCGTACGCCGGCCACGCCGCGGATCCGGCCCGAGGTGGGGAAGTCCGGCGCCGGAACGATCTCCATCAACTGGTCGACGTTGCACGTCGGGTGGTCGATGACATAGTTGATGGCGTCGCAGATCTCGCCCAGGTTGTGCGGAGGCATGTTGGTCGCCATGCCCACGGCGATTCCGGATGACCCGTTGACCAGCAGGTTTGGCATCCGGCCCGGCAGTACCTGGGGTTCTTTCAGGGAATCGTCGAAGTTGTCGGAGTAGTCCACGGTCTGCTGGTCAATGTCGGCCAGCATTTCGTCGGCGATGGCGGCCAGCCTAGCTTCGGTGTAGCGCATGGCGGCCGGCGGGTCTCCGTCGATGCTGCCGAAGTTGCCCTGGCCGTCTATCAACGGCGCGCGCATCGAGAATAACTGGGCCATGCGCACCAGCGCGTCGTACACCGACCCGTCGCCGTGCGGGTGGAACTTCCCCAGCACCTCGCCCACTATTCGCGCGCTCTTCCGGTACTGGCTGCCCGGTCGTATCCCCATGTCGTGCATGGCGTAGAGGATTCGGCGCTGCACTGGCTTCAACCCGTCCCGCACGTCCGGCAGCGCCCGGGCCACGATGACCGACATGGCGTAGGACAGATACGACTCCCGCATCTCGTCCTCGATGGGTCGCAGCGTGAATTCTCCGCCGGGCTGCTGTGGAGGCGCCGTAGTCATCTTGAAGTTCTCCTCGTGTCGTTATTCTCTATGAAATCCTGGGCGCGCTCCACCAACCCGAGGAACAGGTTGTTGAAACTTGCGGGAACTTCGTCGCCGAGTTCCGGTTGAAACTGCACGCCAATCACCCAGCTGTGTTCCTTGCTCTCCAGGCCTTCTATGAGGCCGTCATCCAACTGGTATGCGATGGTCATTAGCCGTTCCGCCCGCTGCGGTTCACGGATACCCTCGCGATGCCAACTGTTCACTCGGAACATGCCGGCGGAGCCGATGATCGCAGCCACCTTGGACCCGGGCGACAAGTAGATCTGGTGCCGCAGCGGATTCGCGCCTCCATCCGGATAATGCGCGGATATCGGTAGGGGTTCGCCACCGCCGAAATGGCGGTTCAGGGTGTGCATCCCGCCACCCGTAGCCAGCACGGGCATATCGGCGTCCAATGCCGCCGCAAGCAGGTTGCCGGAGACTCCTTGATGAAAGTGCGGCAGCACCACACCGCCAGTATCATCCAGCAGTTCAGCCGCGGCCATCGCCGGCGCAACTACGCGCACGCTGCCACCGGCCTCTTCGATCGCTCGGATTGACGGGTGTGGATTATGGCCGTTGCGGTCATCGGCCAGGACGGTGATAGTGGGCAAAATGAGCAATCTTGAACGGGCCAGCAGGTTCTTTGATTATACTAAAAATCGGGCCAACCCGCCCGTTGCATGCGTCATCATCTTTCGCTGAAAACTGACCGCGTGCTACCCTGCATCCAGGAAGCATGGAGGAGAGCCAGCGATGACATCCGCTAATACCCACGCATCACAGCAAGATGGCGCTGCGTCGGACGACATCGAGGACGTAGGCATCTTTCAAGTTCTGGTCAGCTACTACGACGGGGAGGACTTTGACGGCGACTGGCGGTGGGGCGCGGACTGCCCGGCAGTAGGCTGCGCCACCGACGGACGGACCCGCGAAGAAGCGTTGGAAATGATAAAGGACGCTATTCAAGGCCACTTGTCGGATTACCCGCCGGGCGAATTCCCGCTGCGTCCCGACGACGCCATGGCCGAACTTTGCGCCGAATACGAAGCTGAGGGGTGGGGTGAGTACACGTTGGAGTGGGTAAGGGTTTCGGGCCCCAATCCGTACCGTTAGGCGCCCGGGAGGGACGGCAACGAATGCCGAGGCAGCCGAACCGGGCTGACGTTGTTCGCGCCCTGATCGCTGCCGGGTTTGCGTTCACGCCCGGACGGGGCAGGGGCAGTCACGACAAGTGGCAACTGGGACGGCACACCGTTATGGTGCCACGTCACCGGAGCGACGTCCGTCCTGGAACTTTCGCTAGCATCCGCCGTCAGTCCGGCGGCTGGTCGGTGGCAAAGTTCTGGTGGTACGCCGACGGGATGCGAGGGCCGGAGCCGGATTAGCCGGCGGGCCATAGATCCTCAGGAATTGGCATCCAATGACCATGGGATGCATCACAACTTGGTTATCATCCAACAGCGACACCAGGATGGGGTCAGTGGCACGCAGGCGGTTAACCCACACCGACGTATCGGCCAGTATCATGCCGGTTCGCTGCGCCTCCGGGGGATAGTTTGAAGGTCGGGCATCGTACCGCCCAATTTTGCCAATCTTCTGGCTGCTTCCCGTTCTACCAACGCTTTGAGACCCGCATTGACGAGTTGCGTCGTGTCATCGATGCCGGTTAGCCGTTTGGCATCCTTCAACAATTCGTCATCCAAGTTCACAGTCGTTCTCATAACACCTCCCCATCCTCCAGCACCATCCGCGCCACCCGACGTCCCATGCGCACCGAGTAGTTGGTTCCACGGTCTTCCGGGTAGATCTGCGTCGTGTTCGCCAGGTACAGCGACCCGATGGGCGTGCGGTGGTCGGGAATGTTCCGTTCGCTGTAGTGCACGCCGTTTATCGGCTGCGCTCCGTCCACTCTATGATGGTGGTAGTCCAGGATCCAATCTCGCGAAAAATCTGGGTTCAGCTTCCGGAGGTGCGGAACGTAATCTTCCAACAATTCCTCGGGTTCCTTGCGGTATAGCTCGCTGTTGCGGTCCGGGTAGTTCGTCAAGTACACGATGTGGTTGCCACCATACAAATCGCGGTCGATCATGTTGGTGTGCTCGATCACGCCGACGAACGGCAACGACCGGTCCGCCACGTTGAGCCAATACTTGGAGGTCAGCGGCCGATCCAGCACCAGGATCACGAGCACGGCAGACAGGTAGCGCGCGGACTCCAGCACCAACCGGTAATCGTCCGGCAAGTCGGGCGCGAGCCGCGTGAAGATGTACGAAGGCGTCGTGGCGATGACCGCGTCGTATGCGTAGTCGGTTTCCGCGCCTCCATCCACTGACGCGACGAAACCCAGCGCCCGGCCGCCCTCCACGTTAATCTGCTTCACCGCCGCGCCGATATGCACCCGGCCACCCTGGATCTCAATTCGCTCACCGCAGGCATCGAACACCCGGCCGAAGCTGCACATGGGGTAGCCCAGCCGTTCCTTCTGCATCCGTTTCCGGGAAGCCACGCGCAGGTAGATTTTGCCCCACAGCCACGTCATGCTCACCTGGTCGTAGTAGTCGCCAAACTTGCCCCGCAACATCGGCTCCCAGATGACCCGGTACGCATCCTCCCCCATGTGGTCGCGCGTCCACTCCGCGGCCGTTACCCCCTCGAATTTGCGCCAGTCCCGCGTCTTCTGTAGCAGGAACGTCCACAGTCCCAGCCTGATGCGCTGCACAAAGGGGAGCGGCGAGAATTTCAGCAGGTCCATCGGCGTGGCGAAATCCCAAATGCGGCCACCGTGGAACAGGCCCACCTTAGACTCCAGCCACTCCAGCGAATCGCCCAAGTCCAACTCGTTGATCAAGTCCACCATGTCGGTGTCGCTGACGAACAGGTGGTGGTACCCACGTTCCAGTTGACCTCCGCCTACTTCGAAGGTCGACGCCTGGCCGCCCAAAAACGGCGCCGCCTCGAAAACCTCAGCGAAATGGCCCCGCGAGGTCAATTCCAGCGCCGCCGCCAGGCCGGCCGCGCCGCCGCCGATGATGCCTATCCTCATGTACTAATCGTCCTGTGCGGTTCCGGTTCGAGGTTGCGCGGTCACTGGCGGTGGTGCGTCATCCGATATGCGGTCGGCCTCCGGATCCGGTAACGCGGTCAGCCGACGCAACGAAAGGTTGTGCCAGAGCAGCAACAGGAGACCCGCGATGTTGACCGGCAGCCACAGCGCGACCAGGTGCACCGCCACCGTGTAGGCCGCCGCCGCCGCTGCGCCGATGCCCAAAGCCACCAGTGTTTGTTGCGCCACTACCTCAAACGGCCCGATTCCTCCAATGGACGCAGGGATCGCGGTGATCAAGTTGGAAGTCACCGTCACCAGCAGTACTGCGGCCGCCAGCAACCAGAACGAGTCGAACCAGGCGTCCAGGTTGAACGAGTACGCGACTATCAGGTACACGCCCGCTTCCGCCAACCATACCGGCAGCGAACCCAGAAACAGGACCGCATGCTTGCGGGGTGAATTGAGCGTCGCCAAGCCTTCGACGAAACCATGAATCACCTCCACCGCCATGGCACGGAATCTCGCCGGCAGGATGACCGTCATCGCGATGACCCAGTCCACCGCCCTCCGGCTGGTCGCCAAAGCCGTCAGCGCGAGCAAGGCCACCGCGAAACTACCAATCACGCCCACCATCAGGATCACGGCCGTTGACTGGTAAGCCAGGCTCGCCTCGCTGAACAGGCCAGCGGCCAGCAGAATCGGAGCGGCCACCGCGCCCATGGCCAGCAGGGTCAACCCGTCGTACAGCCTTTCAACGCTGAGCGTGGCTATGGACGCCGGCACGCTCACCTCTTTCTCCCGCTGCGACAGGTAGACCGCGCGGACCAACTCGCCCAGACGAGCCGGAAGAACGTTGTTCGCCATGTACCCGATGATGATCACCGGGTAAAGCCGTCGGGCCGGTATGCGGGACACCGGCACCAGCAGGTATTGCCAACGGAGCGCGCGGAACCATTGCCCCACGAAGTACAGGACTATCGCCGGCGCCAGGTACCAATAGTTCGCACTCAGCAGCGCGTGAGCCAATTCTTTCCGGTCCACCAGCAGCACCAGGAGGCCCAGCGCCACCACGCTGACCGCCACCCCGGCCCAGAACCGCCAATTGCCGAAAAAGTAGCCCAAAGCAGCGAAAGCTAGTGCGTATTGGAGAAGCCCGTGGGCGAGACGTCACCGACCTGCAGGTACTGCTTCCCGGTGAGTGTTCGTACCCGCCAAAGGTCGCCGTCGCGAATGGTAAAGGCCCGCGGGGGTTCACTCAACGCGCTTTCCAACTCTGGCAGCACTCTTGCGACCACAGTTGTGATGTCTTCAATCTCCGGAGGGCTCATCTCGTTGTCGTAGAAATTCCGATGACCGTTGTCCGCACCGACGTAAGCATTGATGATGTTGAGATCATTGTATTCAGCTGCTAGCTGTTGAGCGATCCGCCCGACCGTGCGATGACTTCCCATGTTAAGCCAACCTCGCTGTTGACCGTGGGCCTTCAGCATCTGCGCCAATGCGCCCCAGACTTTTTCGGTAGCCTGGAGACGGTCGCCGCGCTCAAGCTCCTCGCGGGCTTGCTGGATCAATCGGCGGCTGATTTGCACGCGATCTTCCACGGTGGCCGATCCCGGCTCTGGCAATGCCGGCGTCGTGGTCATTCATCAGCCTCTGTCATTGGTATTTTGCGCCAGGCAACGCAGTTTCAACCGTACGCTAATGGGTATTGGAGAAGCCCGTCGGCGAGGAGTCGCCAACCTGCAAGTCCTGCATCCCCGTAAGCGTTCTCACTCGCCAGCGTTGGTCCACGTCGCTGATAACGAACGGTCGTGGCGGCTGTTCCAGCGCCCGCCCCAGATCCGGCAGCACAGCGGCCACCACCGCGATGATGCCTTCGATTTCCGGCGGGCTCATCTCGTTGTCGTAGAAATTTCGATGACCGTTGTCCGCAGCGACGTAAGCATTGATGATGTTGAGATCATTGTATTCAGCTGCTAGCTGCTGAGCGATCCGTCCGACCGTGCGATGGCTTCCCATGTTAAGCCAACCTCGCTGTTGACCGTGGGCCTTCAATATCTGCGCCAATGCGCCCCAGACTTTTTCCGTGGCCTGGAGACGGTCGCCGCGCTCAAGCTCCTCGCGGGCTTGCTGGATCAGTCGGCGGCTGATTTGCACACGATCTTCCACTGTGGCCGATCCCGGCTCTGGCAATGCTGGCGCTGGTGTCATCCATGGGCCTCGGTCATCAGGATCCTATTCCCGCGCGTACTGATAATAACTGGCGGAATACCAGTCACTTTGCTGGCGACGCGCGACGATGTATTCCAGCGCCTGTCGGAGTTTGTCGGGGTTGGCCGCCACATTTCGGAAAAACGAGGCGTCCGATTCCAGTTGCTTCCACAATCCGGTGTTGGTTCGCGCTTCTCCCGGACGACGGTAAGTTTCAGGATACCACAGCAGATTCCGCATGGGCCCTTCTCGCCGATAACCCGGCGCATCTTCCTCCTCTACCGCGTGCCGGTGCTCAGCCAGGTAAATTTGGGGACCGCTGTCCTCACCCACTGCTTGGCAGTCTTTCGTCGTGTTTTCGTCGTTCTCCTCGTCCTCCGCATCGTCGTCGCTGGTGACGGCGCAGAACCGGTCGAACCGCAGATTGCCCTCTTCCGTCTCGTGTCGCACGTACCACTGGAAGGGGTACCACATGTCGTAATCGACCTTGACCGACGCATCGCCCGCGCCATCTCCCAGGGCGGTCCCTTGTAGATCCGCATGGGTGCGGACCAGGTCGGCGGAACCTTGCGCGTAGGCCAGTATCTCGATATTGGAATCGTCGTAGGTATAAGCCGCTCTCACGGCTCCCGTCACCCCAACCAACAGGAGCAAAGCCGCTACTCCCAACGCCAAGGCGCCTCCCGCCTGGCTGTGGCCGCGAATCAACCAGGCGATCACGATCGCTATCGGCAGCAGCATCAACACGACCAACCAAATCGCAAGACTGTTGATGTCTCCGCTGGTGGCCAGCCAGGCGAACCACACCGCCAGCGCCAGCCAAATCGGGCCAAGGATCAGCGCTAACGCCGTTCGGAGCGTCAGCATGCCCCAATTGATCCGGTCCATTAGATGACCAAGGAACATCCCAGCGACCAAAGCCAACGGCACGGTTATGTTGACCAGTAGCCACGGCATCTTTTCGGCCGCGACGGTGTACAACGCCAGAGTAGCAATCACCCACGCCGCCAGCACCAGGCCTATCCCGCCATAGGTGTCCCTGCGGCGGATCAGCCACACCACTCCAATCGCGCCGAAAACCAGAGCCAAAAGCTCATATACGCCCAACCCAACGAAGTAGTAGTACCACGGTTGGTTGCCGCGAGCGACGTCCTGCTGCATCAGCCAGTAACCCAGGCTCTGCCACGACCCGGTGAAGACGCCGGCCCAGTTGGTGAACATGGTGGTGTAGAGCACGGTCCATATCGCGTAGAAGACCGCCGCGCACCCCAGCCAGAGACCTCCGCCCCAAGCGATGCCAACGGTTCCGCCCGCTATCAGCAAAACCAACAGCGCCAGCACCGGAACCAGGTAGTTCACTGCGATGCGCCCCCCGGCCAAATCCTCCGAGGGAATCGCCGAGGGCAACATTTGGCTGATGAAATCGGCGCCGCCCCACAGGAAGGTGAGCCAGGCCCACGTCAGCAGGATGGCCGGCCCTAACAGCAGCATGACGCCGCGCCATCCAATCTCGGACGCCAGGTTCAGCCTGAGGGCGGCAACACCCAGGAGCAATATGACCGCGCCGGCGCCGCAGTCAACCAACGACCCGGCTGATCCGCCCCATGTCGTCTGCAGCGCCGATAGAAGGTTATCGAAGGGTCCGACAACCACCACGGATACTGCGGCGACACTCGCCAGTATCGCCACGACGACCGAGACCAGGTCGATCAGGCCCCGGACACGCCACAGCCACGTCGTCAGGGCCAACCCCAGACCGACCAGCGCGGCCGCAGCCACTATGTGCAGCCAGACCGGCGCGGCCGACAACGGCAATGTCACGAACGGCGCCTCCCATACCGGAGCGCCGGTGTCCCCGGTGGACCCGCTATCGTGGGATGCGATTGTCAGCCCGAACGGAGACTGCGCCAGAGCTATCAACGCGGCCGCCTGGGGTAACGTCAACGTGGCCAGCAGGACGAAAAAACCCGGGTAACCGCTCACCCCTGACAAACCCCGTCGCGTCCTCACGAACGCCCACAACTCCCGCCAACCCAGAGCCATCGCCGCCAGTCCCATGAACAGGATGACGAAGTACGCCGTCTCCTTGGTCGCCAGCATCAGCGCAGTTACGACCGCCGCGCCAAACAGGTAGCGTTTGCGGTTGTTGATCCCGTACTGCCAGAGCATGATCAGCAGCAGTACCGCCCAAACCGCCATCAGGATATCGTTGCGCCCGAAACGGCTGAAGTACAGCAGGGATGGAGAAAACGCCAGGATGACCGCCGCGCACACCGCTCCCTTGTCGCCGATGAGACGCCGCATGAAATACGGCAAAACGGTCAGAGCCACCCCAAACAGCGCGTAGGGCAACCGCGCTAAAAAGTCGGTATCCCCAAGGTACTTGAGCACCACCGCCACCAGCTCAATCTGAAACGGCCCGTGCATCCACGGCGAATGAACGTACTCGACTCCCCGCGCCAACTTCCAGGAGAAGTGCAGGTGGATGGCCTCGTCATAGTGCATGGTCCGCCCGTCCAACTCCCACAGCCGCATGGCGGCCGCTACGAGAGCAACGAGCAGAAAAACCCACTCAACCGGGCCGAGACGAACCGCGGGCACATGGGATCTGAGCCGCAGCACGTTACCCCTCGCCCGCGCGAATTTGAGTGCGCTGGAAACCATGAACCGGTTTACGTTAGTCTGCCGCCGCCAGATTGGCGCACCGGCCGGCCGCGGGTCTGCCAGGCTATCGCCGGCGGGCAGCGTGCGGCGGCAATCGCGCTATAGGACCAATGCCCCGGCGGACCGAAGGACGGGTGTCAGCATACGGCCGGCCGGTGCTGTGCCCAAGGTCGCGCCTCTTCGAAAGCCGCCATGGCGCGCAGCACCCGACCCTCTGCCCCCGCCGGGCCGACAATGTGCAGCCCCACCGGCAGACCCGCGGCGGAGAACCCGCACGGCACGCTGGAGGCGGTTTGCCCGCTCATGTTGATGGGGAAGGTGAACGGCAGGTATCCCCACCACGGGTCCACCGACCGACCGCCGATGCTGGTCGGGTGCTGGCCGATCGGGAACGCCGTCACCGCCATCGCCGGTGTAAGCAGCAGGTCATAGGTATTGAAAAAGTCGGCGAACCGCCGCTTGTGCCGGTCCACGTAGGCCAGCGCCCGAGACAGGTCCGCCGCGGTATGACGCGACGCGCCGTCGAAGGTGTTTTGCACGTAGTGGGTCATTTCTTCCCGCCGTTCGGGGTAGAGGTCGGCATAGGACGTATATGAAGCAGTGCCGAACACGGTGGAAAACGCCGGGAATGGATCGCCCTCGATTTCCGGCGCCGCTTCCTCGACGACCGCCCCCAACTCCTGGAAAACCTGCGCCGCGCCGCGCGTGATCTGAACCACCTCCGGATCCACCGCCGCATATCCCAGATCGTCGCTCCAGGCCACGCGCCAACCTTCGACCCCACCCTCCAAGGCTGCCATGTAATCCGGAGGCGTGTCGGTCATCGTGTTGGGATCGCGCGAGTCTGGACCCGCCAATACTTGCAGCAGCATGGCCGTGTCCCGAACCGTCCGGGCCATGGGGCCGCTTTGCGAGAAATGGTTGACGGCCGGCCCGCCGTAGCCCCCGTACCGGGGCACCGTTCCGTGCGACGGCTTGATGCCGGTAACGCCGCTGAAACTGGAAGGTATGCGCACGCTCCCACCCCCGTCGCTGCCGGTGGCCAGCGTACACAATCCCGCGATGAGCGCGGACGCCGCGCCGCCGCTGCTGCCGCCGGGTGTGTAGTCGGTGTTCCAGGGGTTGCGGCACGGCTCGCTCACCAGGTTTTCGGTGGTGCCCGACTGGCCGAATTCGGGCGTGTTGGTCTTGCCCAGGATGATCCCGCCGGCCGCCTTGACACGTTCCACCACAATGGAGTCAATCTCCGGCACTCGGTCGCGGAAGACAGCCGACCCCATGGTCGTCCGTACGCCTTTCGTCAGTTCCAGGTCTTTCACCGAAATGGGGACGCCGTGCAGCGGGCCCAGATCATCGCCTCGTTGCACCGCTTCATCCGCCGCCTTGGCGTCCGCCAAAGCCTGCTCTGGACACACGGTCAAATAAGCGCTCAACTGCGGGTTCAACTGCTCGATGCGCTGGAAAAAGAACTCGGCGAGCTCGACCGCGGAGACCTCCTTGCCGGCGATCATGCGCCGTACTTCAGTGGCGGGAGTGAAAGCCATTTCAGAATCCATAACGCTCTCCTGCTCGATTTCCTGGGGATATCGATTTGTTCGAGTGCCTGACCTGGTTATTCGGCGGCAACCCACGACGAGTTGGGCCGCTAACACATCGTTGAGCACGACCATCGCCACGCCCAGCGGCTGAAGTTGCGCAAACTTTGCGTCCCGCAGAATTGTATCATCACGCACATGTGACCCGTCGGTCTCTGATTCAATAAACCGCCGTCTGCCGAATGGTCGGCGCCCATGGTGTATAGTGGGCCGTCGTCAGCGACTTGAGCGCATCCCCCACCCTCCGCCAATATGACCACCGTCGGAATCATCGCCAATCCCGCCGCCAGCAAGGACATCCGCCGCCTGGTGGCCCAGGGGCGGGTGGTTCCCGATTGGGAGAAAGTCAACACCGTGCGCAGGGCCCTCATCGGGCTGCAATCCACGGACGTGGAGCGGGTGGTTGCCATGCCGGACAGCGGCAATCTGTGCCGGCGGGCCGCCGACGATTCCGGCATATCTCTTCCCCTCGAAATGTTGCCCATGTCGCCCCTCTACACTGAGGGAGACACTACCCGAGCGGCCGCGATGATGGCCGAAATGGGCGTGGGTTGCCTCATTACCCTGGGCGGCGACGGCACCAACCGCGCCGTGGCGGTCGGAACGAACGAAGTCCCGCTGGTTGCCATCTCCACCGGAACCAACAACATCTTTCCGGTGATGGTGGAAGGTACTCTGGCCGGCATCGCCGCCGGTTTGGTCGCCTCCGGAAGCATGGAACTTTCCGACACCACAGTGATCAGCAAGACGCTGCAACTCCACGTCAACGGCGAGTTCCGCGACCTTGCGTTGGTTGACGTCGCCATCTCCCGCGAGCGCTATGTCGCCACCCGGGCGATCTGGGACCTGGACACCGTTCACGAGGTCTTTCTCACCCGCGCCGAGCCCGGCGGCATCGGACTGTCTTCGGTGGGTGGGCGTCTGCATCCCCTGTCCATCGGCGAGGTCGGCGGCCTGCGCTACGTACTGGCGCGCGGCGGAGCGGACGCCGACCCTCCGCCGAAGGATACTGTCGTCGCCCCAGTGGCGCCGGGCATTGTTGAGCCGGCGTTCATCGCCTCGTGGGAACTGATCCATGAAGGGATTCCCGTCGCGCTGGAACCCCGCTATTGCACGGTTGCCCTGGATGGGGAACGATCACTAACGTTAAGCCCCGAAGACTCGGCGGAAATAGTGCTGGCCCGCAACGGGCCCCCGGTGGTCCTGGTCCAACGCACCCTGCGCCGCGCTGCCCAACTCGGACTGTTCAATCTGCCCTGATGCTCTTCGGTTGGGAGCTTGTCGTCATCCTGGCAGCGCTGCTGCTGGGATCGTTCGTTTTCAGCGCCGTTGGTTTCGGTATGGCGCTCGCCATGGCGCCCATATTGCTGCTTATCCTGGCACCACGGCAGGTGGTGGTGCTGTCCAACGCGATGATCGTCGTGGCCACGGTGCTGATTCTGTTGCAGACCTGGCGGGCGTTTCGCTGGCGGCAGTCGTGGCTGTTCATCGTTTCCGGCCTGCCGCCGGTGCCCCTGGGGGTGCTCCTGCTCAGCGTCGCGGCGCCCACCGCACTGCGATTATCTATCGTCAGTCTGATCCTGGTGATCGCCGTGCTCACGCTGTTCAACGTCCGTTTGCCCGCCACTCGCACCAGGTGGGCGGCAGTAGGTTTCGGATCCACCACAACGCTGCTGACCACCACCCTCAGCATTGGCGGTCCCGTGGCCGGCATCTACGCCATCGAACAGGACTGGCCCCGGGAGACCATGCGCGCGACCCTGGCCGTTTATTTCCTGCTGGCCGGTGTGCTGGGATTGGCGCTGTACTACCTGGTTGGCCTGATCCCCCAGGAGGTGGAGTTGGAAATGGCCATCGGGGTTCCGGTGGTCGTAATCGGCTCAACGCTGGGCGGATGGCTGGCCCGCCGCATGAGCCTGCGCATCTTCCGCTACGCCGTGCTTTTCGTCATCATCGGCGGCAGCGCGTCGCTGCTGATCCGGGAGATGGTGCGATTGGTTTAGGGGCGAGTTTGCGACCCGCCCCTGCAATCTGCGTCCACAACGGATGCCTGCGCCGGCTTACGAGGACAGATCGTGGAAAGCGGCCAACGCGGCCGTGATCCCATCCCCCACCGCGGCTCCGAGCTGCCTGGTGGATTCCGCCCGTGCGTCGCCGCACACGTAGACCCTGGGAATGTTGGTCCTCATGTGCAAATCGCTTCGGATGTGGCCCAGCTCATCCATATCGAGCTGGTCCTTGAAAGCCTCGGTGTTGGGGTGAAAACCGACGTACACGAAGGCGGCAGCGGTCGGGTAGTCGTACACCTTGTCCGTCTTGAGGTTCTTGACCCGGGCCGCCTCCAGCACGTCGTTGCCAACGAACTCCTCGACCACATGGCTCCACAGCCATTTGTACTTGGGATTGGAGAAGGCACGATCCTGCAGCACCTTGGTGGCGCGAAGCTCATCCCGGCGGTGGATTATGGTCACCGAGTTGCAGATGCCAGTCAGGTAATAGCTCTCGTCCATGGCGGAGTCGCCACCGCCGACAACGACCACGTCCTGACCCCGGAAGAAGTTCCCGTCACAAACCGCGCAATAGGAAACCCCGCGCCCGCCGAACTCGTCCTCGCCGGGGACACCCAGCTTGTTGTGCGAACCGCCGGTGGCGATGATCAGCGCCCGCGCGGTGAAATCGCCTTCCGAAGTCCGGACCAGTTTGCGGTCCTCGTACAGGTTTTCCACGCCTTCGATTTCGGCAAACTCCGTCTTGGCGCCAAACCTTTCGGCCTGGTTGTACATCTCATCCGCCAGCGCCTGCCCCTTCACACCATCCCGAAATCCTGGATAGTTCTCAATATCGTCGGTGATCAAAAGCTGCCCGCCCGGGCCGATGCTCTCGATCATCAGCGTACTCAGCATCGCGCGGGTCGAATAGAGCCCCGCCGACAAACCGGCCGCACCGGCGCCAAGGATGACAACGTCGTAGTCGTTGGACATCTAAGGGATCCCTCCTTTACCTGTTGGATCCGTTGCCAGCCGCTGGCACCGGGTTGACGTGATGCCGCCGGCGCTCTGCCGCAGGTCCCACACGGTTGGCGCGCTGCGAAAACGACGCCCTTACGTACTCAACCGAACGTCGAAGCCCTTCTTCCAACGACACCTCAGGCGTCCACTTCAACTCTTTTTCTGCACGGGCAGAGTCCAGGGCAATGTGGAGCACCTCGCCGGTCCGCCGCGGCCGATAGTCAGGCTCCTGGTCAAATTCCGTGATTTCCTGGAGCATCTCGTAGATCCGCGCCACGCTGACCTGCTGCCCGGTGCCGATGTTGTACGTCCTGCCGTGGCCCTTGTTGATGGCCGCCAGGTTGGCCCGGACGATGTCCGACACGTAGACGAAATCGCGTTCCTGCTGGCCGTCGCCATAGATTTGCGGTCTGCGCTCGCTGAGCATCATTCCGGTGAAGATGGCGATGACTCCGGCCTCTCCATCGGGATTTTGTCCGGGCCCGTAAACGTTAGCATACCGAAGGATCGTGTAGTCCAACCCGTAGGTCTCGTTGAATAGCTCCACATACTGTTCGCCGACGTACTTGGACAAGGCATAAGGAGTCAGCGGGTTGACCGGCGTGTCCTCGTCGCAGGGTATCGTTTCCGGATCACCGTAGATTGTGCCGCCGCTGGACGCAAAGATGAACTTCTCCACGCCTTCAGCCGCAGCAGCAGCAATCAGCCGGATCGTCCCCATCACGTTGGCGTCAGCGTCGGCCACCGGATCGATGGCTGACTGACGGACGCTGCTCTGGGCCGCCAGATGAAACACGATCTCCGGTCGTTCCCGCTGGACGATTTGATTCAGCCGGGCATCGTTGAGCTCCGCATGGTAGAAGGTCGCCTGGTGGTTCACGTTGCGCAGTTGGCCGCTGCTGAGATTGTCCACCACCGCCACGTCGTATCCATTATCCAACAATCCGTCAACCAGGTGCGAGCCAATAAACCCGGCCCCTCCGGTCACTAGCGCTTTGGTCCGTCGTGTCAAGTTGTTACGTCCGTTGCGTTCGATCATACTGATCGCAAATCGTCTGTTATCGTAATTCAAACCACAGCCACCGGCAACCGACGCCCTTCGCGGCAGGTGGCTTAATTTACAAATGGCAATTGAGCCGCTTCGCCGGCACTGGGTCTTGCCGGCGGCCTTCTTGTCCCGCCCCTGAATGCACGGGCGCCAGTTGTGGTTTAATGCGCAGTGAAAGAGAGGTGAGTTATGGCCAAGAAAAAAGGCTCCGCCCTGCTGATTGTCTACACCGACGTGGACATCGAGAACGACGCCGAATTCAACGCCTGGTACAACGAAGAGCACGTGCCGGAACGCCTCAGCGCTCCCGGGTTCCTGGACGCCGCCCGCTATGAAGCGCTGCGCGGCGGTCCGCGTTACCTGGCCGTGTATGAACTGGAGTCCGCCGACGCGCTCCAAACGGACGAATACCTGCGCATGAGCCAAAATCCGACGGATTGGACGAAGCGCATGTCGCCCAACGTCGTTGGCCGTGGCACCGTGCGCCTCGTCTGCACCCAGATCTATCCGGAGGAAAGCGATCCGCACACGCTGGGTAGAGGCATGGCGCCTGCTTTGCAGATCGGCCGGATGGATGTTCCCGCGGACATCGAAGCGAAGTACAACGAATACTATGACACGGTGCGTACGCCGGCCAACCTGCAGATTCCCGGATGCCTCCACGTCCGCCGGTACCACGCGGTGGAGGGTGCTCCCAAGTACCTGACGATGTACGAGTTCGAACACGAAAAGGTGCCGGAAACCCTGGCCTGGGAAAACCAGCGTCGCCAGGACACCATGCACGAATACATCGGCGGCACCTACGGCCACGCTCCGGGTTCGCCTGGTGTGTACCGCCGGGTCCAGCCGCCCCGCGCCTTCTGACCACAAAACGATTGCGCCGGCCTGCATGTTAGAATGGCGCAACCGCAAACTCCTGATCTTCCAACAGCCATTTGAGGAGGCAATCGATGAACGCTCCGGCCCGAATGAAATTTGGCGTGTTTATGGCTCCGTTCCACCGGGTCGGCGAGAACCCCACGCTGGCTCTGGAGCGTGACCTCGAACTCCTCCAGTGGCTGGATCACCTAGGCTACGACGAAGCCTGGATCGGCGAACACCACAGCGCCGGGTGGGAGACCATCGCCTCTCCGGAAGTGTTCATGGCCACCGCGGCCGAGCGCACCCGCAATCTGCGCCTGGGCACCGGCGTGGTCAGCCTTCCTTATCACCATCCGTACATGGTCGCCAACCGCATGGTCCTACTGGATCACCTCACCCGCGGGCGCGTGATGCTGGGCGTTGGACCCGGCGCCCTCGCCTCCGATGCCTACATGTTTGGTATCGATCCGGCCCGTCAGCGCGAGATGATGGACGAGTCCCTTGGGGCCATCAAGCGGCTGATGGATAGCGACGAACCCTACACCTACACCAGTGACTGGTTCGAGTTGCACGACGCGCATCTGCAACTGCGTCCCTACCAGCAACCGTTCCCCCTGGTGGTTGCGTCGGTACAGTCGCCGGCCGGGGTGACCACGGCGGGCAAGTACGGCGCCGGCGTCATCTCTCTCAGCGTCCCCCGCGACATGGTGCGTTCCACCAGCCTCAAGGACCAGTGGGCCATCGCCGAGGAAACCGCCGCAGAGCACGGACAAACCGTAAAACGCTCGGAATGGCGTCTCTCGGTGGGCGTCCATCTGGCGGATTCCAAGAAGCAGGCCCAGGAGGATATCCGGGAAGGCTCGGCCCGCGTCGTCACCGAGTACTTTGGCAATACCCTTGGTCACGAAGTCCCTGACGTCCCCCGCGACCAGATCGTCGACTTCATGACCGACAACAAGCAGTGGATCGTGGGCACGCCGGACGACTGCATCCAACGCATCAACGAGCTTCAGGAACTTTCTGGAGGTTTCGGCGGACTGCTAGTCAGGGTTGAGGACTGGGCTCCCCGCGACAAGCTGCATCGTTCCTACGAGCTGTTGGCCCGGTACGTCATGCCCCAGTTCCAGGGTACCCTGTCCGGCATACAGACTTCGCAGCAGTGGGCGTCGAACCTCCGTGACACCCTCCAGGTCAACCGCCGCGCCGGCCTCGACCGCGCCGCCCAGGCCTACGAGGAGAGCCGCCAGCGCAGTTGATCTGCTTCTTATATCGACCGACCATCCAAGGGCGGCCCGGTGGTCGCCCTTGTCATTTTTGGCACTCGCCCGTGACCTCCTGCCGGATTGGTGCTCCGGTATTCGCGCTGGCAGCTGTGCGCGAGCAATCCAGACCACCAAGCCCGCGCCCGGCCATCCGATTGGCGCGACTTCGCAAAAGCAACGCTACCGCTGCGGGTATCAATATGACGGCCTGATAGTGCGCCGGGTTATAATGGGCCAAAGAAAGAGGATCATGGAGCAGAGGTACGTGTTATGCGCAAGACCAAGATTATCGCCACCATAGGCCCAGCATCCCGGTCCCCAGAAATCCTGGACCGCCTCGTCGCCGCCGGCATGGACGTCGCCCGCCTCAACTTCTCTCACGGGACGCTGGAAGAGCACGCCGAAGTCATCGCCAATGTTCGGGCGGCATCCGCAAAGCACAACCGGCCTGTGGCCGTCCTGCAGGACCTGGGCGGAAACAAGTTTCGCCTGGGCAACATGGCGGAACCGGCGCAGCTGAACTTTGGCGATGAGGTCTCCATCGTCAACGAACCCGATTCCGTTTCTCCGTACCTCCTTCCCTTCCCGGAACCTGAGATCCTGAGCAGCATGCGTCCCGGAAATCTGGTGTACATCTCCGATGGTACGGTGTGCCTGGAGGTCCTGGAAGTAACCCAGGAACTCGAAGTCAAAACCCATGTCCGCAACGGTGGCAATCTCTCCTCGTTCAAGGGGGTCAACCTGCCTGACGTGCCCATCGACATGCCGGTGATCACGGAGAGCGACAAGGTCGCGCTGCAGTTCGGTGTAGATCAGGACGTGGACTGGGTAGCACTTTCCTTCGTGCGCACTGGCGAGGATGTCCGGTATGCCCGGGCCTATCTCAACCAGCTGGGCAGTCGCGCCCCGGTGATGGCCAAGCTTGAACGCCGAGAGTGCATCGCCAACCTGGACGACATCCTGGCGGAAGTGGACGGCATCATGGTCGCGCGCGGCGACCTCGGCGTTGAGATGCCCATGGAAGAGGTTCCGGTGATCCAGAAGGACATGGTGACCAAAGCCAACCGGGCCGGGCGCATCTCGTCGGTAGCTACCCAGATGCTGAGGTCAATGGTCAACTCCCCCACGCCGACGCGAGCCGAGGTATCCGATATTGCCAACGCTGTGCTGGACGGTTGCGATTCCATCCTGCTGTCCGACGAAATCGCGGTGGGTTCGTACCCGGTTGAGGCGGTCCGAATTGCAGACGCCGCGATCGCCCAGGCCGAAAAGATGTACCACTACTATTCAGAGTTCCCCCAGCGGGACCAGACTCAGTCGGTGACGTGGGGCGCTACCCAGCTGGCCAAGTCCCTCAACGCCAAGCCTATCGTGATCACGAGCACCGGCCGAGCCGCCTACGAGATGTCGCGCTTCCGGCCGGAGAACGACATCATCGTGTTCTCCCACGACGCGGCCGTACAGCGTCGGGTGTGCATGGCCTGGGGTCTGAACCCCAAAGGGGTCATACCGGCCGAACCGGACGTGGCGAAGCTGGTCACCATGCTGGTCGACGCGGCCATGGCCACCGGCATGGTTTCGGAGCGGGACGTGGTCACCCTGGTTCACGGGTTCATGACCGGCGTAACCGGCACCACAAATACCATCCAGGTGCTGAACATCCAGGAATACCTGGACCACATAGGTCGCAACGCCGTCGCCTCCGCCGCGCCGGACGCGATCTAACGCACGTGGGAGCCATTGGCATGACGGAACAGGACTACGCCCAATGTGCCCGCAAATTCCTGGCCGACTCCGACCGGGAGTTTGAGGCCGGCGAACGGCAGCAGGCATCCGAGAAGCTATACGGCGCGGCCAATGAGGCCCTGAGCGCAGTTGCCGTTTTGCGCGGTTGGAAATACCGAACCCATCGTGACATGAAAAACGTCAGCCAGCGCTTGGCGGAAGAGCACAATGAGCCTCTCTTTGTCGGCGGCTTTGCCGTCGCAGAGAAGTTCCACAAGAACTTTTTTCACGATGAGATGGAAGAGTACGAAATCGTGGTTGATCGCCCTTACGTCCACCAGTTCGTTCATCGGGTGCTGGAGTTGATCGGGCAATAACCCGAAGGGGCGGATTTGAGAACCCGCCCCTTCACATACTAGGCAATGGCCGCTGGCTTTACTCTATTGCCGCCGACCGTGGCAGGTGACTTAACCCCGATGACAGGTACTGGTCTACGCCGCGCGCCACGTCGCGTCCCTCGGCAATCGCCCATACAACCAGTGACTGGCCGCGAACCATGTCGCCTCCGGCGAAAATGCCCGGAATCGAGGTCATCTTGTTGTCGTCAACCCTGACGTTGCCTCTGCCGTCCAATTCAACCCCGAGTTGATCCAGCATCCCGCCGTGTTCGGGGTGGAGGAAACCCATCGCCAGCAGCACCAGGTCCGCGTCCACGCTGAACTCGCTGCCCGGTACTTCGGCCATCTGAAAACGGCCGTTCTCGCCGCGGGTCCAGTCGACTCGAACGGCGTGCAGTTGGTTGACTTGCCCGTTCACGCCGGACAGTGACTTGGTAAGGATGTTGTAATCGCGGACACCGCCTTCCTCGTGGGCGCCCGAAGTCCGGAGGATCATCGGCCAACGCGGCCACGGGTTGTCGTCCGGGCGAGTTTCAGGAGGCTCCGGCAACAACTCGAACTGATGGACTATCTCAGCTCCCTGCCGGTGCGCGGTGCCCAGGCAGTCGGCGCCGGTGTCGCCCCCACCCAGGATAATGACCCGCTTTCCCTCGGCGCTGATCTGGCCATCGATACTCTCCCCAGCCAGCACGCGGTTCTGCTGTGGCAGATACTCCATCGCGAAGTGCACACCGTCCAGCTCGCGCCCGGGAACATCCAGGTCCCGTGCCTGGGTGGAGCCACCGGTCAGGCACACCGCGTCGTAATCTTCCAGCAGCCGCTGGGCCGGGTAGTTCACGCCGACGTTGATGCCGGTGCGAAACTCGATGCCCTCGGCTTCCATCAACTCGACCCGGCGCTGCACCACCGACTTCTCCAGCTTGAAGTCGGGGATGCCCAGCATCAGCAAGCCGCCGATGTAGTCGGCGCGCTCCAGCACAGTGACCGTATGCCCCGCCCGATTCAACTGCTGTGCGGCAGCCAGTCCGGAAGGCCCGCTCCCGACCACGGCCACGGTTTTGCCGGTCCGGGTTTCGGGCGCCACTGCCTTGATCCACCCCTGCTCGTAGCCCCGGTCGCTGATCTCTTTCTCGATGTACTCGATGGTCACGGGATCAGCATTGATGCTGAGCACGCAGGACGCTTCGCAAGGCGCAGGGCAGATCCGCCCCGTGAACTCCGGGAAGTTGTTGGTGCTCAGCAGGACTTCCAGCGCCCGTTCCCAATTCCCCAGATACACCTGGTGGTTGAACTCGGGTATGACGTTCCCCAGGGGGCATCCCATGTGGCAGAACGGCACCGCGCAGTCCATGCAGCGCCCGCCTTGCTCGGTCGCCTGCTGGTCAGACCAGCGATGGTAATACTCGCGATAGTCCCCGACTCTTTCTGACGGTGGCCGTCGCTCCGGCGGGGTTCGCCCGAATTCGACAAAACCGGTGACTTTACCCATTGGGCACCGCCACTAGCTCCGCTTCCGCCCGCAGGGCACGTTCCTGCAGCACACGACGATAATCACGCGGCATGACCTTGCGGAACTCGCCGATGCTCGCTTGCCAGTCGTCCAAAATGCGCTGTGCGGGACCGCTTCCGGTCCGATCGAAGTGTTCGACAAGCAAGCTCCGCAACAGGTCGATGTCCTCTTGTTCGACCAGATTTTCCAAGTCAGCCATTCCGTCGTTGAAGCGGATGTGGAAGTCACCCTCCGAATCGTGAACGAAGGCGATGCCACCGCTCATGCCGGCGGCGAAGTTGCGGCCCGTGCTGCCGATGACTGCAACCACGCCGCCCGTCATGTACTCGCATCCGTGGTCGCCCACGCCCTCAACGACGGCGCGGGCCCCGCTGTTGCGGACGCCAAACCGTTCTCCGGCCCGCCCGCGGATGAACACGTCGCCTCCCGTGGCCCCGTAGAGCGCCACGTTGCCGATGATGATGTTGTCTTCCGGAACAAACCCGGAACCGGCGGGCGGAACGATGACGAGGCGTCCGCCCCCGATGCCCTTGCCCATGTA
Source organism: Dehalococcoidia bacterium (assembly GCA_022827095.1). Classification (GTDB taxonomy): domain Bacteria; phylum Chloroflexota; class Dehalococcoidia; order Lucifugimonadales; family UBA3495; genus Bin87. Next base: position 8,962 of record JAJDTP010000012.1, on the reverse strand, counting down.
GTCGTTGGTGTCTCCCGCCAACCGTATCGAAACCCCCGGAGCCAGGAACGCGCCAAAGCTCTGGCCGCCGGAACCCTCCAGCTCGATGTCGATGGTGCTGTCGGGGAGACCCTCTTCTCCGTACTTGCGGGCGACCCGTCCGCTGAGCATGGCGCCGACGGTGCGGTTCGAGTTCCGGACGGGCAGACTGATATGCACCGGCGTACCGTTTTCGATAGCGGTTTCGGCCCGCGCTATCAACTGGTGGTCCAAGGCCCGCTCCAGACCGTGATCCTGGTCAATGCAGCAGTAGGTCTGGACCCGTTGGGCTCTTGGCGGAATCGTCAGCAACTTGGACAGGTCGATACCCGATGCTTTCCAGTGGTCCACGGCCTGGCGCGTTTCCAGCTTGTCGACCCGACCCACCATTTCGGCCACGGTGCGGAAACCGAGCTCTGCCATGATCTCCCGCAATTCTTCAGCCACGAAGTAGAAGTAATTGACCAGGTGCCCTGGCTGTCCGGCGAAGCGCTTGCGCAACTCCGGATCCTGAGTAGCGATGCCCACGGAGCAGGTATTGAGGTGACACTTGCGCAGCATGATGCAGCCGTTGACTATCAGCGCGGCCGTGGCCATACCAAACTCTTCAGCTCCCAGCAGCGCAGCTATAGCCACGTCACGGCCGGTTTTCAACTGCCCGTCGGTTTGGACCACGATACGACTGCGGAGGTCGTTGGCCACCAGCACCTGCTGGGTTTCGGCCACTCCCAGTTCCCAAGGCAAACCGGCGTGTTTGATGGAGGATTCAGGAGAGGCTCCGGTGCCCCCGTCGTGGCCGCTGATGAGCACCACGTCGCCGTGTCCCTTCGACACGCCGGCGGCAATGGTCCCCACCCCCACTTCCGACACCAGCTTCACATGGATGCGAGCCTCGGGGTTGATGTTCTTCAGGTCGTGGATCAGCTGGGCCAGGTCCTCGATCGAGTAGATGTCGTGGTGGGGTGGAGGCGAGATCAGCTCCACGCCCGGCGTCGTGTGCCGCACCCAGCCGATGTACTCATCGACCTTGTGCCCGGGCAACTGGCCGCCCTCGCCCGGCTTGGAACCCTGGGCCATCTTGATCTGGAGGTCAGTAGCGTTGACCAGGTAATTGGGTGTGACGCCGAAGCGCCCCGAGGCCACCTGTTTGATGGCGCTGGAACGGTTGTCACCGTTCTGGTCGAGAGTGTAACGGTGGAAATCCTCGCCGCCTTCACCGGTGTTGCTGCGCGCGCCCAACTGGTTCATGGCAATCGCCATGGTTTCGTGCGCCTCCCGGCTGATGGAACCCAGCGAGATGGCGCCGGTGGCAAACCGCTTGACGATCTCCACCGCCGGTTCCACTTCGTCGATCTCAATGGGTTGGAGGTCTTTGAACTCAAAAAGACCCCGAAGCGTGGCCATACGACGGCTCTGGTCGTTCACTTCCTGGGCGAACTCGCGGTAGGCCCGTGGGTCGTTGGCGCGGGTGGCAAATTGCAGTTTGGCGATGGCTTCCGGATTCCACTGGTGGAACTCGCCGTGCCGCCGCCATTGGTACTGACCGCCCATGTCCAGTTCCTGCATCCCCGGCACAAACGGGTCGTCGAACGCAGAGCGGTGGCGTTGCAGTGTCTCTTCCTCAACAATGTCCAGCCCGATGCCCTGGATGCGGGATGGCGTCCGCGTGAAGTACCGGTCCACCAGGTCGTCATTCAGGCCGATGGCTTCAAAGATCTGGGCTCCCCGGTACGATTGCACCGTGGATATGCCCATTTTGGACATCACTTTGAGGATGCCCTTCTCGTTAGCCTTGATGAAGTTGTAGACCGCGTAGTCCGGCTTGGTTCCGTTCAGTTCGCCGCGCTCGGCCAGATCACGCACTGATTCCAGCGCCAGGTACGGATTGATGCCCCCCGCGCCGTAGCCGATCAGCAGGCAGAAGTGTTGAACCTCCCGAGGCTCCCCTGACTCGACGATCAAGCCAACCCGGGTGCGTGTGCCGGTACGTGTCAGATGATGGTGCACGGCGCTGGTCGCCAGCAGAGTGGGTATGGGAGCGTGGGTCGCGTCCACGCCGCGGTCCGACAGGATGATGATGTTCGAGCCCTGGGCTATGGCTTCGGAGGCGGCATCGCAAAGATTGTCGAGAGCAGACTGCAACGATCCCGTTTGGGCATCAAACAGGGTGGACAAGGTCGCGGATGATAGTCCCGGCAAATCCAGCGCGCGGATCTGCGCCAGCTCCTCGTCGGTCAGCAACGGAGATTTCAGCCGCAGTTGCCGACAGTGCTGCGGTGATTCGTCGAACAGGTTCTGCTCGCTGCCAACGAAAGCTTCCAGCGAGGTCACCAACTCCTCCCGGATCGCGTCCAGGGGCGGGTTGGAAACCTGGGCAAACAACTGCTTGAAATAATCAAACAGCGAGCGGTTCTGGTCGGACAAGACGGCCAGCGACGCGTCGTTACCCATGGAACCGATGGCTTCGTATCCTGCCGCTGCCATCGGCGTGGTCAGCATCCGCAACTCTTCAATGGTGTAACCGAAGGAACGCTGCTGCTGGCGCAGGTTATCGCCCCCGGACGGCGGCAGCGGCGGCGCGGCCGGGAGGGCTTCCAGTTCCACCTTGTTTTCCTGAAGCCACTGACCGTAGGGCTGCCGGCTGGCCAGGGTGTGCTTCAGTTCTTCGTCGCCGATGATCCGGCCTTCGTCGAAGCTCACAAGGAACATCCGGCCCGGCTGCAAGCGGCCCTTCTCCTTGATGCTCTCCGGCGGCAGGCTTAGCACGCCGGTCTCCGAGGCCATTACCAGCTTGTCGTCGTGAGTCACCGTATAACGAAACGGCCGGAGACCGTTGCGGTCCAGCACAGCGCAGACGTCTTTGCCGTCGGTAGCCAGCATCATGGCCGGCCCGTCCCACGGCTCCATCATGCATGAGTGGAACTCGTAGAAGTCCTTTTTCTCCTGGGGCATGGTTTCATGCTGGTCCCAGGCTTCAGGGATCATCATCAGCATGGCGTGGGACAAATCACGGCCCGTCATGACCAGGAGTTCCAGCGCATTGTCGAAACTGGCGGTATCGCTCGCCTGTGGGTCGCAGATCGGCGCCAGCTTGTGGATGTCATCACCGTACAGCGGAGAGCTGAACTGGTATTCCCTGGCATGCATCCAGTTGATGTTGCCGCGCAACGTGTTGATTTCCCCGTTGTGCGCCAGGTAGCGGTAAGGATGCGCCAGCTTCCAGTGCCCCAGCGTATTCGTGCTGAACCGTGAATGGACCAGCGCAAAAGCCGACACCATGGCTTCGTCGTTCAGGTCGGCATAAAAATTGGGCAGCTGGTACGAAACCAGCAAGCCCTTGTATACAACGGTGTTGGCACTCAGGCTACAGATGTAGTAAAAGTCCGCGTCGTCTTCGCTGATGCCGGTGGCGTGCAAATTGTTCGTAATGGACTTGCGAACGACGTAGAGTTTGCGCTCCAAGGACGCCCGGTTTGGGGTATGAGCAGTGCCCTTTCCGACGAAGAACTGGCGGATGGTGGGACAAACTACCCGAGCGTCGCGCCCAATCGAGGTGAGGTCGATCGGCACGTCCCTCCACCCCAGTAAGGTCAAGCCTTCCTCGGCTACGACTTTTTCGATATGCGCCACACAGGCGGCCAGGGGAGCAGGATCCTGGGGCAGGAAGACCATGCCCACGCCGAACTCGCCCTCAGGGGGCAGCGTGATCCCGATTTCTGCGGTGGCTTTGCGGAAAAAAGCGTCTGGCATCTGCACCAGAATGCCCGCTCCGTCTCCGGTGTCAGGGTCGGCGCCCGAAGCACCCCGGTGCCCCAGGTTATTCAGCACTTCCAGCGATTCGGTGATTATTGCGTGGGTCTTTTCGCCCTTAATGTTTGCAACCATGCCGACGCCGCAGGCGTCGTGTTCCTGGTCGGGAGCGTATAATCCGGACTGGGCCAGTTCTTTGAGAGAATTCATGGCTGCACCGTACGGTCGCTGGGACAATGAAAAAGCCGCCAGCTATGCCGAAAGCCACTCCCAGCATCGGGCTCGTGGACTTTCTCGCCGCTGGCAAAATCGGTTTGTGTAATATATCACAATTGGTGGGGATTGCAAGGCAAACCGCCTCCAGCCTATACTCCCGCAACATCCCTCCGCATAGTTCACACACCAGCGGAAATCAGCCTGCGAAAGCCGTCAAATGACCAGCGCCACCGACACTTCGACCCCCGCCGACGTAGCCCGATTGGCCGTTGATGTGGCCGCCGACAAGCTGGCCAACGACATCGTTATGCTCGACCTTCGCGAACTGACGGTGTTCGCCGACTACTTCGTCGTCATGACCGCAGACTCAGTGCGCCAGATCGAAGCCCTCGAGGAAGATCTGTCCGAGGCCCTGAAAGTCGCCGGCGTACCGCGCCACCATCGCGAGGGTACCCCGGCTTCAGGCTGGGTTCTGCTGGACTTCGCCGATGTGGTGATCCACATCTTCGGCCCGGAAGAGCGTGAGTTCTTCGGCTTGGAACGGCTCTGGAGCCGCGCTCCCCAGGTGGTCAGGATTCTATAATCCACTCATCCGTGCTGCGCGTATAATCCAGTGCGTCGCCGGACTGAAAGAACAGTCCGATCTCACGTTCCGCAGATTCCGGCCCATCGGAACCATGAACGATGTTTCGGCCAATGTCGATCCCGAAATCGCCCCGTATCGTGCCGGGCGCTGCCTCCCCGGGATTGGTCGATCCCATGGTCTGCCGCGCCAGAGCCACGGCGTTGTTCGCCTCCCAGATCATGGCTACGATGGGGCCGGAAGTGATGAACGACACCAGCGACGAGAAGAAGGGCCGATCAACGTGCTCCGCGTAGTGCCGTCCCGCCAGATCGTCATCCACCTGCATCAGGCGAATTGCGACCAGCTTCAGTCCTCGGCGTTCCAGCCTGGAGATGACCTCGCCGACGAGACCCCGCTGTACCCCGTCCGGCTTGATGGCGACGAAAGTCCGTTCCATTGGTTGATTACTCCTGTCAATTGATTAATTCGGGCAGTCGGTACTAAGAGGATGACGGGCGTCCCTGGCGTACCAGGTCGCGACGTCGGGACGCCCCGATGGTTGGCATCCGCAGGTAGTACGGCTGCAGGGTGGTCAGGTCGTCAGATTGACCCTCGCTCATCCTCCGGGTGGCCACTTCCGCCAGCGCCCAGAGGCGATCCGCGGAAGTCCATGGCATCACGGCACATCCGGAATCGTTTCCGTCAAACGCAGCGATCTCTTCCCGGCGTGCCCACGCCGCCTCTCCGCAATAGACCATCGCCAACGGGCCTTCGCCGTCCTGTTGCAACAGATCGGCTGGCGGGGCGACCCGGTCGTCTCCCAAGCGTTGGCCATCGGGTCCGAATACTCCCGCTGCAACCTCGTTGCGCCCGGCATCCAGCCACGACACCAGCCCCCACTGACCCGAGGGCGGACCGCACATCGCGAGATCCAGATACCGCCACGCTTCCAGCAGCAGAGTATCCGCACCGACTATCGGAAAACCGCCGGCCATTGCCAAGCCCTTCGCGGCGCTGACGCCCACCCGCAACGCGCTGAATGGACCCGGTCCCAACGCCACGGCCACGCCGGTCAGTTCCGCGGCCCGGATTCCCCTTGCAGTCAGCAATTCGGAAACCGCCGGCATGAGTTGAGCGGTGTGGTTGGCGGTCGATCGCCACAGCCGGGCCTCTATCACCTGCCCGCCGTCGCCGGAAAGCGCGGCCCCACCGTAGCGCGACGAAGTGTCGATGGACAGCAGCATCAGTTGGTTTGATCCGATACGTTGGCAGAGGTTTGACGAGACAACCGTTCCAACAGGGGCACGTACCGTTCCGGGGCGTCGGAAATTGTAATGCGGTGTCGTGACGGAACCGAACCGTCCTCGTCAGGGATCACCTCGCACGCCGCCGGGTTTCCTTCCGCTGCGTAGTCCAATCCAATCCACAGAGCGTGTTCCGGGAATATCTCGGCAGCCCGGTCCGCCCACTCCACAATGAGCACGTCATCCCCGGCTGCGATAATGTCCTCCAGGCCCAGATCCCATGCCTCTGCTGGATGGTCAATCCGGTACAGGTCCGCGTGATGGATAGTGAGACGGCCCTGGTAACGGGTGACGAGAACGAACGTTGGACTGCGAGCGTAGCCCGGCGCTCCCAACCCGCTGGCTATCCCCTGGGTCAGGCAAGTCTTGCCGGCCCCAAGCGGTCCGGTAAGCAGATAGACGTCGCCGGGAGCGGCTGCCTCGCCTATGGTTTTTCCGACCGCCCGGGTCTCGTCGGCGGTCTCGGTATGGATCGTGATGCCCGTAGACATTAGCCTGTACGGTGGGGGGTTACCTATATGCAATGCAGCATCAGCCGAAATGATCCCAACCCGCGCCGCCGCGATGACGGGGATTGCCCTCGGCGTCCAGTATCGTGACGGCGCCTGCTTCGCCGTCGGTAATCTCGCCGATGATCGCGGCAGGACCGGGCAACCGGTCGATGACAGCACTCATCACCTCGGGCGGCGCAGCAAACAGTAGGACATAGTCCTCACCGCCGTAAAGCGCTAGGTCAAGCCAGTCTTCAGAAAACACGGATTTGAGCGCCGGGTCCGCCGGAACCTGGTCGGCCCAGACAACGGCTGCCACTCCGCTGGCGGAGCACAGCTTTGCCAGATCGTCGGCCAATCCGTCGCTGACGTCCATGGCCGACTCGATCCCGTTGGCGACGAGGATCTGGCCCTCTGCAACGTGTGGGCGCGGCCGGCGATGCGCGATGGCGAGCTGGCCCGCGGCGGCGCCAACATCTCGCGCTTCCCGCAGCATCGCCCGCAGTCCTCCCGCCGAACCACCCACGGTCCCGGTTACGCCAACCAGGTGCCCGGGCCGGGCGGCCGTCCGAACCATGGGTCTGCCGCTGGCGATGCCGGTAAGGGCCACCGTAATGAAGCCCACGGGCGATCTCACCATGTCGCCGCCAATGACCCGCACCCCGAACTCCCGGCAGATTTCGGTCATGCCGGCGTACAGCTCCTTGATATCGTCTACCAGCGTGTCCGCCGGCAACCCGAGAGTGACCAGCGCGAATGCCGGTGTTCCTCCCATAGCCGCTACGTCGCTGATGTTGGAGGCGATTGCCTTCCAGCCCAAGTCCCGCCATGGCGTGGTCTCGGAGGTGAAATGGATTCCCTCCACCATGGTGTCCGTGGTATACAGCTCGGTGACCGGGCTACTGAGGAAGGTTGCCGCGGCGGCGTCATCTCCATTGTCCACGTCGATACGGTAAGTATCCGGGGAGATGGCCACCGGATCGGAGGCCACGCTGCCGGTCCATTCCTGTACCAGGCTGATGAGTCCGAATTCGCCGAGCTGGGAGACACGCATAGGTTAGCCGGCTCATTTTTGCAGCATGAATGGTTCGATGTTAGTCTCGGAGATCCGGGCCAGAGCCGCCGCTGATTCGGCAAGAGTCTTGTTGAACACTCCGGTCACGATGGACCGCACTACAGTGCGCCCGCGGACAAACCGGAACTCGCGCCCGTCCATGATGGCGGTGGAACCCGAAACGGTATAGTCCTTGCCCACGGCATAGTCTCCCAACTGAGGCGCGTCGGCGTCGCTGACGGAAATTATGTTCACGCCCCGAACCGGCAACTGCAGATCTGCCACAACCTGGTCGATCTCATCGTTCAGCGCCCTGCGGTCATAGGCTTTGAGAGCGTCAGCCGAGGCACGGGCCTGCTCTGGAGTTTCATACAGGCTGACCCAGGTGAGGGTGAAATAGGCGCGGCTGCCGGCCACGCTGTAAACGTTGAGCAGGCCGCCGGCCCAGGTCCAGCGCTTGTAGCCGGCGATGAAGCCGTCGTCCGTGACGGTGAACTCGCCCTCGCCTTCCACGTCTTCATAAACGCAATCGGCATCAGCTCCGCCAGTGCACACGCCGGCCAGCACTACGGTCTTGATGACCGGACTGTCCGCAGCGGTCTCGGTAGCCAGGTCCGCGATATCGGACACGGAAGGCAAAAGGCCAGGCAAGTCCGACGCGGTCAGCGAGTCGATGGGAGCGGGGGTTGGCGTTGGCGCCGGCGTTGGGGTGGGGACTCGGGTTGGCTCGCCCGGGGCCAGGGTAGGCAAAGGAGTGGGGGTTGGCGCGGGTGTGGGCGTGGGAGTAGGAACTGGGGTGGCCGTTGCCGTGGGTTCCGGCGTCGGGGTCGGAGTGACCGTAGGCTGCGGTGTTGCGGTCGGAGCGGGTGTGGCCGTGGGAGCGGTAGTGGCGGTAGGCGGGGTTTCGGTGGGCGCTGCGCTAACCACCGGGGCAGCCTGGGTTGCAACAGGCGGTGGCGCCGACTCGGGGGAGCAAGCCAACGCGAAGGCGGCGGCCAGCAGCAAAATGACGAGCGGCGTACGGAATGGAGCAGACATCAAGCGAACTCCAGGATGACGATTAGGATCCTCAAGCCAATATACAAGCGAAACGGGCCTTTTTTCAAAGGCCCGCATAAATTCGGCGCTCGTTAGCGGCTGATTAGTGAAAGGAAGCAAGAAGTTTGCGAATTGTTCCGGCGATTTTGCCGGGTACAGCGGATTTTCTCAGGGAACCTGCTCTCTGGGCACGGGAGTCAATGGACTCGACCAGAAGACCCGAGTGACAGGAACGTCCGCTGATTGACCTGGGAGTGGGCCGGTTCGCACCTGTTCAGGCGTTCCCCGACTAAGGTCTCCCTTTTAAAGGAGGTGATCCAGCCGCACCTTCCGGTACAGCTACCTTGTTACGACTTCGTCCCAGTTACCGAACCCGACCTCGGCACCTGCCTCCCTTGCGGGTTAGCTCAGCGACTTCAATCGTTCTCGGCTTCCATGACGTGACGGGCGGTGTGTACAAGGCCCGGGAACGTATTCACCGCAGTATGCTGACCTGCGGTTACTAGCGATTCCGCGTTCATGCAGG
>JAJDTP010000028.1 GCA_022827095.1 Dehalococcoidia bacterium | reverse complement strand
CTGTTCAACCAGCCGCTGCCGCATCCGGTGATCGTCACCTGACGTTGGCCGGCGGAGAGCCATAGGACACATGAGCAACCAGTCGACCTCAGCGCCCGTCCTTCGCGTCGAAGACCTGGGGATGTATTACGGGACGCGGTCCGGCGACGTGAAGGCGGTGGACGGCGTTTCGTTTGCGGTCGGGCGCGGCGAGTCGGTGGGGCTGGTGGGGGAGTCGGGCTGCGGGAAGTCGTCGATTGCGATGACGCTGCTGAAGCTGCTGCCGGAGAACGGGCGGATCGTTGGCGGAAAGATCCTGCTGGACGGAACGGACCTGGCGCCGCTTTCGGAAGACCAGATGCGGACGCACCGCTGGAACCGGATTGCGATGGTGTTCCAGGCGGCGATGAACTCGTTCAATCCGGTCTACACGGTCGGGGACCAGATCATCGAGGCGCTGGAGACTCACATCGAAACGAGTCCGGACGTCTCGATGGCGCGGGTGCGTGAGCTGTTCGAGCTGGTGAGCCTGGATCCGGGGTTCATCGGGCGCTATCCGCACGAGTACAGCGGGGGGATGAAGCAACGGGCGGGGATTGCGATGGCGCTGGCCTGCGAGCCGGACCTGCTGATCGCGGACGAGCCGACCACGGCGCTGGACGTGATCGTGCAGGACCGCATCCTGAAGGAACTGCGGGACGTGCAGCAGACGCTGAACATGAGCCTGATTTACATCTCGCACGACATGGCGGTGATCGCCGAGGTGAGCCACACGGTGGGGGTGATGTACGCGGGGCGGATCGTGGAGTGGGGCGGGACCGTGGACATCTTCCAGAACCCCATGCACCCGTACACGCAGACGCTGATGTCGGCGTTTCCCAGCGTGACCGGGTCGAAGCACGAGTTGGCGATGCTGGGGGGCGAGCCGCCGAACTTGCTGAATCCGCCGGCGGGGTGCCGGTTTCACCCACGTTGCCCGTACGCGACTGATGTGTGCAAGACCGAAGCGCCGCCGACGGTCGAGGGCTCGGACTCGCACTGGGCGGCCTGCTGGCACCCGTTGGAGGCATAGGCGGGATGGCTGCGGTGGACACGGGTGTTACAGAAGTCGGAACCAGGCCGCTGATCAAGGTGGAGGGGCTGGAGAAGCGGTTTCCGGTGGCGTCGCACTGGTTCCGGCGCAGTCATAGCTCGGTGCACGCGGTGGATGGGATCTCGTTCGAGCTGGCGCGCGGGGAGAGTGTTGGGCTGGTGGGCGAGTCGGGCTGCGGCAAGACGACGACCGGGCGGCTGCTGGTGCGGCTGGCCGAGCCGACGGGCGGGCACGTGCTGTTCGACGACGGCGAGGGCGCCGCGACCGATATCACGACGCTGCGCGGCGAGGAACTGAAGACGTTCCGGCGCAAGGCGCAGATGATCTTCCAGGACCCATACGAGTCGCTGAATCCGCGGCGGACGATCTTCGACACCGTGGCCGAACCGCTGAAGGTCCAGGACGCCTGCCCGCCGCTGGAGCGGCTGGACCGGGTGTCGCGAATGCTGGAGATGGTGGGGCTGACGCCGCCTGCCACCTACCTGTTCCGGTACCCGCACGAGCTGTCGGGCGGGCAGCGGCAGCGAGTGGCGATCGCGCGGGCGCTGATTATCGAGCCGATCTTCGTGGTGGCCGACGAGCCGACGTCAATGCTGGACGTCTCGATTCGCACCGGCGTGATGAACCTGATGGAGAGCCTGGCCGAACGCCTGGGCATCAGCTACCTGTACATCACCCACGACCTGGCCGTGGCGCGCTACATGTGCTCGCGGATCGCGGTGATGTACCTGGGCAAGATCGTGGAGATGGGCGACACGGAGGCGGTGCTCCAGCAGCCCAAGCACCCGTACACGCAGGCGCTGCTGTCGGCCGTGCCGATTCCGGATCCGACGGCGACGCGGGCGCCGGTGCGGATCTCAGGCGGCGTGGCTACGCCGCTGGACCCACCACCCCGCTGCCGCTTCTACAGCCGGTGTCCTATCGCCGACGACTTCTGCCGGGACAACCCGCATCCGGCGTTGGAGGAGAAGGGAGAGGGGCAGCGGGTGGCCTGCTACAAGGTTTAGGCGATCTGGCAAAAGATGGGCAAGCCGTGTTGCTGGACGATATAAGCTAAACGAGTGGGAATGAGCGTCCGCTTCGTTCGGTACGAGCGAAGGGACGATGTGGCGCAGGTTGCAATCAGTGCGGCGTCGCTGAGGAGAGATGATGGATCGCGTCTTCGTGTACTGGGATAACTCCAACATCTTCTACGTTGCGCAGCGGCTTGCTGAGCAGCAGGAGGGCCCTGACGCGCGCTATCGCGTGCGGATCGATTTCGACAACCTGCTGCGTCTCGCGCATGCCGATCGCCCGGTGGAACAGGCGATCGCGGCCGGCTCGGTCCCTCCCGAGTTGCGTCACTTGTGGAACCGAATGGAAAGTCTCGGAGTCAATGTTCAGCTATTCGATCGAGGTAGACCGGAACGCGGGGAGCAGGAGGTCCCAGACCGAGTGCTGCAGTTGCGGATGCTGGAACACGGCTGGGACTACAACGGGGATCCCGGCATCGTGGCTCTGCTGACCGGTGACGGAGCGGGGTACATGGAAGGAACCGGATTCCATAGCACCCTCGAACGGATGCATACACGAGGTTGGCGCATCGAAATCCTGTCCTGGGCCTATTCCTGTAACCAGCGGATGCGCGGCTGGGCTGAACGCAACGGCATATTCGTGGCCCTGGACGACTTCTACGACTCCATCACCTTCCTGGAACCCTCGCGACCAGGGCACGAGCTTGCTCCGCCCCGCTACGTGGAACCTCTCGACCTATCGCGCCGACCTCAGGTCACGCCGACAGACAGCGGTTGATCCCGCGCAGGCCACTGAGACAATTCGGCGACATGGCGGACTTCAGTGTTGCAGTACTCGCAAGGTAGACCGCCCGTCAGCCGCATATCACACGTCTGTGGTCAGGACAGCTAGCGCTGCCCATGACCAAGACATTCACACGCTGGGACGCGGTGGATCACCTGCAAAGCAAAGAGGATGTCCAGCTATACCTCGAAGCCTGCGTCGAGGAAGATCCGGGCGACGGCAGCCTGATTCGGGCCGCGCTCAAGGACATCGCACGGTCACAGAACATGAGCCGTCTCGCCCGTGAAGTCGGCATGACGCGGGAGGGGCTGTACAAGGCCTTGTCCGAGAACGGCAATCCGTCTTTCGCCACCGTCATGCGCATAACCCGAGCCCTGGGGATGCAAGTGCGGATTTCCGTCTAGTGAGCTTCAGCCGTGACTTCGCTGGGCGCGACGGTGCGACTGGCGCTGCTACCTAACAGGCACCAGCGGATGTCAGCGATAGATCCGGTCGCGGCCGCCGACTCTTAGGACCAGGACTCGAAGCACGTCTTCTTGGATGTCGCAGATGACGCGACAGCGGCCCACGCGGTAGCGCCAGAGACCACCCATGGGTCCGGTGAGCGCCTTTCCGCGGTCTCGCGGGTCCGCCAGGGTTGCAACCTGGGCGTCCATGTAATCAAGGACGCGTCGCGCCATCCCACGGTCGAGCCTTCGGAGCTGACTTCGGGCCGTATCGGTGTATTCAACCGCCCAGGCCAAGATCTGCTCTCACGTCCTGGGCGGAATGCAGGCGTTCCCGCCCCCTGCGGACGCGTTCGAGAACGTCGGCGGCCAGGTAATAGTCCTCCAGGTCGTCCAGCCCCGATTCGATGAGTTGGCGCAGGTAGAAGGCCTTGGAGCGTCCGGTTTGGGACGCGAGAAAGTTCAGGCGCTGCTCGGACTCCGGTGACAGGCGGATCGAGGTGGGCAAGGCGGACATCCTGCTACATTTTGAATACGTGTATTCACGGTATTCCAGAGCAGCGCGCTTCGCAACTTCGACGTTCGAGGTGGATGTGACCGCCGGAGAGCCTGAGGCCTATGACCGCAGCGGCCGCTTGAAGTGCCACCGAACTCTTCTCCGTGCCGCCTGGGTCGACACAACAGAGGCAGGCATCACCGCGGCAAAAGACGAGAGCGAGGAACTTATGTCAGGTACTGTTCCCGGAGTGGGAACGGGTTCATCCGCTGCTGGTGGCGGAGGAGGTGGGATTCGAACCCACGACCGAGGGGAGCACCCCCGGTAACCGCTTAGCAGGCGGCCGCACTAGACCAACTATGCGACTCCTCCAGGCGTTGGTGAGACAGGACAGGGATATGGCGGAGGGGGTGGGATTCGAACCCACGAGGCGGTTGCCCGCCTAGTGGTTTTCAAGACCACCTCCTTAAGCCACTCGGACACCCCTCCAATTCACCACTGAATTATAGCCCCGCCGGGGCCTGGAATGGCCATACTCTC
>JAJDTP010000035.1 GCA_022827095.1 Dehalococcoidia bacterium | reverse complement strand
GACCGGCCCCAGTTCCGGGAGATGATCGACGAGGGCAGCAAGCCCCAATCCCCTTTCCAGGTCATATTGGTCTGGAAATTCAGCCGCTTCACCAGGAAGCGGGAGCACGCCGTGGCCTTCAAAGCCCAGCTGCGGCGCAAGGGCATCCGCGTGGTGTCCATCACCGAGCAGGCCGAGGACAACGCCACCGGCCGGCTGCTGGAGGGCATCATCGAGTCGGTGGACGAATATTACAGCGAGAATCTTGGGCAGGAGGTTGTGCGGGGGATGCGGGAGGCCGCTTCCCGTGGCTTCTTCATGGGCTCCAAGGCCCCCTTCGGCTACACCCGAGTCAAGGTCAGCGACGGGGTGAAGGACCGGCCCACCCTGGAGGTGGACCCGGACACCGCTCCGATAGCCAGGGAGATATTCGATAGTTCCCGTAGAGGCAACGGGCTGGCGGAAATCTGCAAGGAGCTGAACGGGCGGGGTATCACCAACCGGGGCAAACGCTGGCAGAAGAACGTCATCCACTACCTGTTGACCAACGAAGCCTACACCGGCACGGCGGTGTGGGGTCAGAATAGCAAGGACGAGAAGGCGGGGGACCCGGTGCGGGTGGAGAACGCCTGGCCCGCCCTGGTGTCCCGGGAGACCTTCGACCTGGTGCAGCAGGGACTCCACCAGCGGGCGCCCACGGTGCAGCGGCCCGCCAGGGCGGGGAGCCGGTACCTGCTGAGTGGTCTTTTGCGCTGCGGTGTCTGCGGCAAGTCCTACTCCGCCCAGGGAGCCAAGAGCGGCCAGTTCGCCTACTACGTCTGCTCCAGCCTGTTCCGCGAAGGGGCCGGAGCCTGCACCGCCCGCTACCTGAACGCCACCAAGGTGGAGGACCTGGTGATCGAGAAGGTCAGGGAGCGGATTCTCACCGAGGAGACCATCACCGAGCTGGTGACCCTGGTGGCCGAGGAGATCGACAACATCGCCGGGGAGATGAACGGCAGGCTGACCGCCATCAACAGCGAGCTATCCGACGTGGATACCCGGTTGGAGAACCTCTACCAGGCCCTGGAGACCCAGCAGTTGCCCCTGGAAGTTCTGTCGCCGCGCATCCTGGCCCTGAAGAGCCGCCAGGACCAGCTCACGGCCGCCCGTGAGGAGGCCGCGAGTCAGTTGGAGCAGCGGCGGGCGGAGTTGCCCACGTCGAAGGAGATCAAGGGGTACGTGGCCGACTTTCGGGAGTTGTTCCAGGAAGGGACGTTTCCGGAGCGGAAGGCGCTCATCCGCAACTTCGTGCAGGGCATAGAGATCGTTGAGGACGAGGCGGTTCTGACGTACACCATCCCCATGCCCCAGGACGGGATTACGTCGGAATCGGCCCCGGTTCTTGATTTCGTCCAGTCCGGCCCACCATTTGCAGCCGCGAACCGAAGCGCAACTTTCGCATCTCTGCCATTTGGCCCGGGCGAGTACGGCCCATGGTTCGCGTAATCGGTCGCGCTCACTTCCCCGCCACGTACCCTGGCCCGAGCCTCTTCGTGTGATGGGGAGCCCACTCTAACGCTTTGCCAGCTTTCAGGTGATTTCGGTGGCAGATTTCAATGGTATCGAATGGATGAGTTTCGATTGCTACGGAACTCTGGTTGACTGGGAAACCGGAATTTCCTCCGCGGTGTCGAACTCCTTGGCATCCTGCGGGATCCAAAGGACCAACGCCGAAATACTGGAATTGTTCGCCGACGTAGAGCCGGTGGTGCAAAGTTCGGGAGAATTCAAGGAATACCGCGTCGTCCTGCGTGAAGTCATGCGCATGATCAGTGATCGGGTCGGCGTCCAGGTTGCCGAGGACGACATTGACTGTTTGTCCGATTCGCTGCCCCACTGGCCGGTTTTCCCCGATGCCGGGCCAGCCCTCCACATCCTCAAGCAGCGATACAATCTGGCCATTATTTCCAATGTGGACGACGACCTGTTTGCCGGCTCCGCTCGCGAGTTGGGCGTTGAATTCGATGCCATAGTCACCTCTCAGCAGGCCAAAGCGTACAAGCCAAACTCTCTCAGCTTTGAACTTGCGGAAACCGTTATGGCCGTCGACAAGGAGCGGTGGCTCCATGTTGGAGAGAGCCTGTACCACGACATTGAGCCGGCAAACCGGTTGGGGATCCGGTCGGTTTGGGTCAACCGGGCCGACCGTGGTGGCGGGACCAGGCCAACCAACGCGAAGCCTGACCTGACCGTACCGGATCTGGCGGCGCTGGCCGGAATTATGGTCGCTGCCTGATCATCGCCGGGTCAGAAACCGGGCCCGCTGACCGTTTCGGGAGGTTATTCCTCGGGACGGCGCGCTTGCTCCTGCAATTCGTACAGCTTGTTTATCGCCTCGAGTGGTGTGAGGTTCGACACGTCCATCTCCAACAGAGCCTCGGCAACGAGTTCATTCCCGGAAGGGAACAGGGGCAATGGCAACTGCGGCGATGGGCTCAACCTCCGTCTTTCGCTCCGGCCCGAAGCAACGCTTGAGCCGTGGTCCTGCTCCAGATGCGTGAGCAATTCCTGCGCCCGGCTCACCACCGAGGCCGGCATCCCCGCCAGCATCGCAACGTGCACACCGTATGACCGGTCGGCCCCGCCCGGCACAATCCGGCGCAGGAACGCGATCCGGCCGTCTTCCTCTGACACCGCCACGCTGTAGTTGCGAACGCCGGGCAGCGTGGATGCAAGTTCGGTCAGCTCGTGGTAATGCGTGGCGAACAACGTCTTGCATCCAAGACGGGGATTGTTGTGCAGGTGCTCCACCACCGCCCGCGCGATGGACAAACCGTCGTAGGTGCTGGTGCCCCGCCCAATCTCGTCAAGAACCACCAGCGAGCGCCAGGAGGCCTGGTGGAGGATGGCAGCGGTTTCCACCATCTCCACCATGAACGTTGACTGCCCGGTCGCCAGGTCGTCCTGCAGGCCAACGCGAGTAAAAATGCGGTCCACCAATCCGATGGAGGCCGAGGACGCCGGCACGAAGCTTCCCACCTGGGCCATCAGCACAATTATGGCGACCTGCCGGATGTAGGTGGATTTACCCGCCATGTTGGGACCGGTGATGAGCATGATCTGGGCGTCGTCGGAATCCAGCGCCGCATCATTCGGCACGAACGACCCGGCGCCCAGCACTCGCTCCACCACCGGATGCCGGCCGTCCGCGATGCGAATTGCCACGCCGTCGTTCAACTCCGGCCGCACGTACCCATGCCGCACCGCCACGTCGGCGAGACCCACGAAAACGTCGGCGCGGGCAATCGCGGACGCCAGCCGGGATATCGCCGGGCCGTGGTCGGCGATCTGTCGGCAGACCTGGCGGTACAGGCTGCGCTCGAGTTCTTCGAGCTGTTCACGGGCCTCCAGCGCCTGGCGTTCGAACTCCTTGAGCTCGGGAGTGATATATCGCTCGCCGCCCGTAAGGGTTTGCCGCCGCTGGTAGTGGTCGGGCACGGATTCGAGATTGGAGTTGCTCACCTCGATGTAGTAGCCGAAAACCTGGTTAAAGCCGACCCTCAGGTTGCGTATTCCCGTGCGTTCCCGTTCCTCCGATCCCAGCCCGGCGATGAACCCCCGGGCGTCCCTGGACAAACCGCGAGTGCGGTCCAGTTCCGGCGAAAACCCGGGCCGGATCACTCCGCCCTCGCCCACGGAACCGGACGGTTCCGGCTCGATGGCATTTTCGATCAGCGCCAGCAAATCAGGGATGGGCCGCAGCCTTTCCCCGATCCACGCGACCTGTTCGACCTGATCCCGGCCGAAGATGGAACCCAACTCCGCCGCCGCCGCCACGCTGCGCTTTAGCGCCAGAAGGTCCCGGGGTGTTGCCGTGCTCATCTGGACGCGGCTGAGTATGCGCTCCAGGTCCGAAATCTGCGCCAGGGCAGACGCCGCGTCATCGCGCCGGAACGCGTCATCGTGGAAGAACTGCACCGCATCCAGCCGTCGTCCCAGTCGCTCCAGGTCCAGCAGTGGCTGCCCCAGCCATCGGCGCAGCAGGCGCGCGCCCATGGGAGTCCGGGAGCCGTCCAACGCTTTCAGCAGCGACATATCGCTGCTGTCCCATCTCCCGGCGGCAAACAGCTCCAGGTTCCGACGGGTTTGCGGGTCCAGAGTCATATACGAAGCCGTGCTGTACAGGATTGGCGCGGACAAGCCCGGCCGTTCACCCTGCCACGTGTATTTCAGATACTCCAGGATCGCCCCGGCAGCCCGCACTGCCAGCGGCTCGGTCGGCGCTCCGTTGGTTTCCAGCCCGTATGCCTCCAGCGACAGCACCTCGTAGTATTCCCGTAGGGTTCGCTGCGCCGATTCGAGGCTGAAAGCCGCGTTGGACAACTCGTTGATGGTTATGGCGTCGCCAATTCCGCCCTGGCCAGCGACCGAGTCCTGAAACTCCTCGCGTTCGGGGACCAGGATCTCCGACGGCTGTAGCCGGGCCAACTCCAGGGTCAACAGGTCTCCCGTCATCTGGCACAGGGCGAACTCGCCGGTGGTGACGTCTACATAGGCCAAACCGGCTCGGTCGTTGCCGAGACACACCGCGGCCAGGTAGTTGTTGGCTCGGTTGTCCAGCAGCGCCGCCTCGATGACGGTACCCGGAGTCACTACGCGAACGACTCCCCGTTCGACCAACCCTTTGGAGGTCGCCGGGTCGCTGAGTTGCTCGCAGATCGCGACCTTGTGCCCCTGCTTGATGAGTCTCGCCAAGTTGGATTCCAGGGAAACGGCGGGCACCCCGGCCATGGGGACCCGGGTATCCTTGCCCATCATCCGGGAGGTCAGCGCGATTTCCAGCGCCGAAGAAAGCGTATGCGCATCATCGTCGAAGCACTCGTAAAAATCGCCCATCCGGAACAGCACCACGGCGTCCGGGTACGAGTGCTTGATGGTCAGGTACTGCCGACGTACCGGCGTCAGGCGTCTGCCGCCTACCTCTGTAGACATGGCGCGATTCTACCCCATGCCCCGATGTGCCGGGTTGGGGACCCGAGGCGCAACGCGCGTCCGGGAGTGACCGTCTCGAGCCGGGGAGCCTGCCCAGAATAGCAAGCGCCCGGCGCGAAAGGTCGACAGCATACCGGCCCGGACTGCTCCAACCCAGAATGCGATCGCAAATTTACGGGAACTTTTATGACTATTCATAAAAATCGGGCAAGATGTGACACAGGCTCAGTGTGCGCACAAATGACATTCGTGTATCATTGCGCCATCGCATCACCCGCCAGCTCCGTTTCGCAGCGTCGCTGGCGAATAACATCGGGAAGAGAGGATATGGCAACGCACCGGATCAGAAAAACCAAATTAATGCGCAGCGTGGAAGAGAACCACGGGAGGCAGCTGGAAAGCCTGGTCCCCGACCTGGTCAACGAAATGGGGATGAGTCGTGCCGCCTCGCATCTAGGGGTCAGTCCCGCTACACTCGGATACTGGATGTTGAAAATGGGTATCCAATACCGCCGCGTTGCGTTGGCAGACGGGGAGACTATCGAGGTTCGCCGTCAGGGTTAAGCACGGGAGGAGCCAGCGTAGGGTCGCCCAGCCCTCCTTCCGGTAATTCCGCCGCCTCGCCCATGCCCGGCCACGGCGGCATCGTAACGCACACGAACCGCAGATCTGAGTCGACATCCGCGCGAAACTGGAATTGCCAGCCCGTCGGTATGACTAGGGCGTCCCCGGCCGCTACCGCCACTGGAGGGCGTTCTCCAGCCGGTGTACCGGAGGGGCTACGCCACACCTCGCCGGTGCCGGATATCACGTACCAGGCTTCCTCAACAGTGCGGTGACGCACCGGACGGCTGGTTTCCCCGGCGCCGATGGTGACCTCCACCACGCTGCACCGCGTGGCCCCATGTTCGTCCGTCAGCAGTAGGCGGACCCGCGAACCATCGGGAGCGACGATAGTGTCGCCCGAAGCTCTCCCAACTGGGGGCGCTGAATCCGGTCGCCCGTTCGCAGCCAAGTGTCCGTTGCCAGGCAGGCCAGGTTTGAGATCAGCCGGCCCGCGGTTTCCGTCCCTTCCGGGCCAGGAAGTCCGAGAACCCCTCTTCCACCGTGAGCCCCTTGAACCTGCCGATTCGACCCTCAATCTCGTTGCGGTACTGCTGCTCGATGGGCAGCCCGGAGTGTTCCAGCAGCAACTGCTTGATGCTCGCCAGCCCTTCGACTCGGTTCCGCGCGATGCCCGCCGCGATATCCAGAGTACGGTCCATGAGCTCTTCGGAGGGGACCAGGTGGTTGATGAGGCCCATGTGGTACGCCTCGTCGGCGAATACTTCCCGCCCGCTAAGCAACAACTCCTTGGCCCGATGGATGCCCACCAACTGCGGCAGGCTCCAGGTCGCGTTCATCTGGCCGTAGTTGACCGCCAGAAACCGGAAGCTGGTTTTCTCGCAGCCGACCAGGAAGTCGAGGCTCGTGGCCAGCACGGTGCCGCCGCCGTAACAAAGCCCGTTCACCGCGCCGATGACCGGCTTGCTGCTGGTGTGCAGGTGCCAGGTGTATTCTGCCCGCTCGGCCTGCCCGGCTTCACGTTCCTCCGGGGAAAGCTCCCGATTCTCGTGGATATCGGCGCCCGCGGAAAAAGCGCGCTCGCCGGCGCCGGTGATGATCACGGCGCCAACAGTGTCATCATCTTCGTAATCGGTGATCACCTGGTCCAGCTCGCGCACCAGTTGCAGATTCAGGGCGTTCAGAACCTCAGGGCGGTTCAGCGTGACCACGCCAATATGGGTTTCAACTTCGCTCCGCCCCATCATCGTGGGGCGCGTCACGGTTTCGGTGTTAATGCACGAGTAGGTAGTGACCATGTTTCCGTCCTCGCCGTCCGGGAAAGGGATTGCCGGCGTTCTGCCGGAGCGCCCGCATTATAGCGGCATTAAAGAAGGGCCGCCAATTTCCAGGCGGCCCTTTCCGTTAGGGCGGAGTTTCTCGCCGGATGGCGGGTTAGCATCGTCCAGCGAAGACGCCGTCTTCCTCCAGCACGAAGTCGGCGGGAAACTCCCGACGGTTCCTCATCTTGCGCCATGCGGACCCGGCGCGCTGGTAGCCGGAGTGCATCCCGCGCCGGATGTCGGATCGGGTCTCCCGGCCACTCTTGGGCGCCAGCAGGATTCCCGCGGCGGCGCCGGCGGCCAGGCCGGTCAGAATCAGGGCGGTGTTGCGCTTCGCGTTCTTGTTCATCATGTTTTCCTCCCGTCGTTGTATGGATTCCGAAAAGTTGGTTGGATATGGATCACGGCTCCTATCTGGCACCATTCATATTATAAATAATAATACAAAGTAGCACGTTTGTCAATAATACCAGCGCGGCGTTCCTCGGCGTCTCCGGGAAATTCCAACACCCTTGCCGTTTCGTCACGATGAAAAGCCAACAGTTCGCCGCGCCGCTCACGAAGCAAGTCAGCCGACCGCATCCCGGCCATCCTATGTATCCATGCAAAACGTAACGCGCTGGGTTTTGCGCTATACTGGCGCCGCCTGGCCGGATCGACTAACACTTTATGCCGGCTTACGGCTTCCACGGAGGGACATTATGCTGGACTTGATCATCCGCGGCGGCCAGGTCGTCACACCTTGGGGCGTGGGCGACTGGGACGTGTGCATCCAGGGCGAGAAGATCGTCGCCATCACCGCGCCCAACACGATGACCGATGACGTCGGACGGGTCATCGACGCCACCGGCAAGATCGTGGTACCGGGCGGCATCGAACCCCACGCGCACATCGACGCGCCCATCATGGGACCCGGAAATCTGCGGACCGCCCCACCGGAACAGGTCAGCCGGGCCGCTCTATTCGGCGGCACCACTACCCTGCTGGACTTCGCCATTCACCATCCCGGCAACACGATCGAAGACGCCATCCAAGAGCGCACCAACTCCTGGCGCGGCAATTCCTACGCCGACTACGCCCACCACCTTATGCTCCTGGGTGAAATCCCTCAGCGGACACTGGAATCTCTTCACGAGTACATCGAGGGCGGCTGGTCCAGCGTCAAGATATTCACCACCAACATCCGCCCGCCGGAAATGTCCGGCGAGCCCCGCAAGGTCGGCATGGGACACCTTCATGACCTGATGGAGGTCATCCAGCGCAACGACGCCATGCTCCTCGTCCACTCCGAGGACGACGACATGGTGCAGTACATGTACGAGAAGCTCCAGCGCGAGGAGCGCAACGAGTGGTGGAACATGCCGCTGGTCCACAGCAACGAGTCGGAAGACGTTTCCTTCCGCCGTGTCCTCCGCGTGGCCGAATGGACCGGCTCGCCCGTATACTTCGTGCACGTGAGCGCCCGCGAAGGCATCAACGCCATCGGGGAGGCCCGCAACAAGGGCATGGCGATCTACGGCGAAACGCTCCACAACTACGCCTGCTTCAACGCCAACAACTACAAGGAAGAGAACGGGATGAAGTACCACACTTACCCGTCTCTGAAGTCCCCCGAAGACGCCGCCATGCTGTGGAAGGGCATCGCCTGGGGCGGCCTGCACACCATGGCCACCGACGAGTATTGCACGAACTGGAACCTCAAGATCCAGGGCAAATCGGTACGGGACGTCACCGGCGGGCACAACGGAGCCGAGACTCGGGTCGGCATCACCTACAGCGAAGGAGTCTCCAAGCGCGGCATGTCGCTCCAACGGTTTGTGGACGTGACCTCCGCCAACGCCGCCCGTATCTTTGGGCTCTACCCGCGCAAGGGAGCGCTGGCGCCCGGCAGCGACGCCGACATCACGCTCATCGATCCCTCGATCAAGAAGCGCTTGTCCATGGACGACTTGCACATCAGCGATTACAGCATCTGGGAGAATTACGAGATCGAAGGCTGGCCGGTGATGACGATCATGCGGGGCACCGTAGCCGTGGAAAACGGACAATTGACCGCCCCGGCGGGTGGCGGCCGGTGGATCTCCCGCAAGATAGACCGCGAGGTCACCAACCGCCCGATTGGGTAGACGCCTAACCCTACGC
Organism: Dehalococcoidia bacterium; assembly: GCA_022827095.1. Taxonomy (GTDB): domain Bacteria; phylum Chloroflexota; class Dehalococcoidia; order Lucifugimonadales; family UBA3495; genus Bin87. Next base: position 138,969 of record JAJDTP010000035.1, on the reverse strand, counting down.
CCTTGTCGCCAAATTGGCCTGCGCACTATGATTGGCAAGTAGCGCGTTCGCCGCGCGACCTTTCGCCTTATTTGAAGGAGCGAACCCCAAATGAAAGCAGCCCAACTGGTAGCCCCAAAGCGGTGGGAGTTCACCGATGTCGACACCCCCGCTCCCGCTGACGGCCAGGTCCTCATCAAGATGGAAAGCGTCAGCGTCTGTGGCTCGGATATCCGCCACACCTATGGCCCGGTGCTCGATGAGTCCGAGTATCCCATGGCGCCTTGCAAAGGCGCTCACGAACTCGCCGGCGTCATAGTCGAAAGCAAGACCGACGAGTTCCAGGAAGGGCAGCGGGTGATTGCGATTCCCTATCCCGGCACCGGGGGACTGTGCGAGTACATGCTGTCAGAACCGGGTCGGCTCGCCCTGCTCCCCGACGAGGGTGGATTGGACGAATGGGTCATGTGCCAGCCGCCGGGCACGGTGCTGTATTCTTGCCGGCAGTTGGGCAGCCCACTGCAACAGAGCATCCTGATCTTCGGCCAGGGCAGTATCGGCCTCAGCTTCACCATGATCCTGTCCCGGATGGGCGCCCGCCACGTCATCGTCGTCGATCCGCTGGACTACCGACTCGAAAAGTCCAAGCAGATGGGCTCCACCCACCGCATCAATCCCGACAAGCAGGACGTCGCCGAAGCCGTCATGGAGATCACCAAGGGCCGTGGCCCCGACGTTTGCGTCGAAGCCGCGGGTTACCCGGAACCGCTGAACGAGTGCTTCCGTCACGTGCGCCAGTTCGGTCAGGTCATCATCTTCGGCATCCAGACCGACCACATGGTCCCCATCGAGCACAACCTGTGGATGGACAAGCAGCCGCGCATCATCCCGACTACCGGCGCTCGTAGCGGCGACCCCATTAGCCAGATACAGGATATGGTGGACCTTCGCGCCCGCGGCTGGGCTGATCCGGCCGAACTGATCACACATCGCGTTGGCTTTTCCGACATCCAGAATGCCTACGATATGTACGAGCAGCGTGATGACGGCATCATCAAGGTGGTCATGGACATCAACTCGTAAGCGAAAACTTAGCGGGCAGAATGCCCGGGGCTCCGGGGGCGGATGATTATCCGCCCCTTCCTTGATTGGCTCATTGACCAACCCTCCGTCGACGTCCGCACTGTCGCCCGGCCAGCGAATACGGCTGGCCCGGGAAAACCTGTGCGTTGCCATGGCGTTTTACGCGGCTGCGCACCGGGGGTTGATCACGCCTGCGTTTGTACCGGCCAGCACCGAAGTCTACGGGCGTGACTGGGAGTGGGTGGACGCCAGCGTTCCGTTGGAGATGTCCGACCAACGGAGTCTGATCCGGTGCGCCGGTAACCAGGTGCGCGCCGCGTTCGCCTTGTGCGCTTTGCAGACCCAGCGCGAACTGGACGGTGTCTCGGCCGACGACCCGTTGGACGAACTCGACCCCAGTTTCAGGGCCGTACGGGCGGTGTGTTTTATTATCGGACACAGCCTCGAGCGCGAATTGCTGAACCCAACCTGGGTCGTACCGACAGAATACCGTCGAGGCTTCGAATGCCCGGCTATGGACCTCGCCCTGGACGCTTCCAGCTGGAATGGTCGTGAAATGCGTTGGGAACACCTCGGCGGGTTGCCGGCCTATCTCGACCTGATACTGTTCGCGTCCTATTGCGTAGACGGAATGACGATTCCGGACGCCGCCGGCATTGCCAAAGGTGATTACTCGGCCCTGCAGGAATTGGACCCGGCGAGTTTGGGGGCTGCGGATCCAATTGTCCCCGGATATGGAAGCGGGTCGGGCCGTCTTCGCCCAACCGGGCCGGCGGCGTCCGGGCCAGACCCAAGATCCGGTTGGGTCGCCCCGAATGAACCGCCGGAACCGACGATCACCATCGCTTCGCAAGCCAGCGAGTGCGGTCCGATTGACGATTTCGTCGCCGATGTATGTCTGACTGGTGCGGAGGCCATGTCTCTGGCCGGCGACCTGTACGCTTCCTACGCACAATGGTGCCTGGATCAGGGTTACCTGGCCCACAGCCAGCGAAAGTTTGGCCTGGAACTCAGAGCGCGCGGATACCAGCGAAAGCGACGCGGCAAGGGAAAGCACTGGTGGATGGGCGTCGGAGCCCCGCAGATCGGATCGGAACCGGATGTGGGCTCCGGTCAGCGCGCGGATCGGTAACACACTCGTTACACGAGTGCAAAATTCGCGTAACAACCGTCCGCGATACTGTATCCAACGAAACGGGCAACGTCGCCCACCCTGCTTGGAGACAGAGAATGATCGCCATCGCCGCCGGAGCCGCTTTTGTAGGACTTTTCGCCCTTTGGGTCATCGTGCCCCGCTTCATCCTCCGCCGGCATGAAAAGAGCGCTCAGCCTGTGACTCCCATGGCACGCGAGGATTTCGCTCCGCAGGCGGCCGACTAGCCACGCCAGCCTGCGATTAATCGCAAGCATGTGAGCCGGGGGCATCGTCCCCCGGCTTTTTGTATGGCGGAACTTGATCCCCGGGCGGCGTGCAGATGCGCCCCGGTTTCCGCGATTGACTTTGACCGGGGCCGTCGCTAGCATTGCGGCAACTATCCTGCCGACCCCGGCACGAGTTTCATTTCGGCCACAGACTCTCAGGAGGCCACGATCATGTTCGTGCGGCGCGACCTTACCGACACCGTCCCCACCCGCGAAGGCAACATGCACTTTGTCAAACAAGGCGCTGGCTATCCATTGGTGATGCTGCATCCCTTGGGCACATCCACCTGGGCGTGGAGTTCCGTGATAGATGCGTTCAGCCAACACTACACCTGCTACGCCTTCGATATGCTCGGGCATGGCGAATCCGACAAACCCACCCGACATTTCAACATCCCCGACTACGCCCAGGCTCTGGATGATGCCTGCCAGATACTCAACATCCACCGCGGACATTACGTGGGCAATTCGGTCGGTGCGGTCCTGGCGACCGAGATGGCAGCGTCCTTCCCGGACCGGTTGGACAAGCTCGTCCTGGTGGGCGCGCCGGTATGGGATGCCCGGACGGCTCCGGAGCGTATCGCCGAGTCGGCCGCCGGCTACGACGCCGACGGCATGCCGGTGCCACGGACCATGGAACAGGCCAAAGAGTCTACGACCTTCGCCGAACCCCGGCAGGAGTGGGTCGACGCGAACAACGGTACGAGGGCACAGGCCGGCGCCTGGGTCAAAAAGCTGCACGAGTCGCTGGCCTGGTACGACATCATGACCCGGCTCCCCCAGGTCAACGCCCGTGAAACCCTCGTGCTGTACGGTGAGGTCGACCGGCTGCGCGACGGCGAGGAACTGCTGCACAACAACATCGTCCGCGCCCGCATGCACATTATGCCCGGCGTCGGGCATATACCCCAAATCGAAGACCCCGAGGGGTTCGTTGACGCGGTACTGGCGTTCCTCAAGCCCTGAACATAATCGGTAAACTCCGGCAAGACGGTCATCCCTGCGACTTGGAGTTGCGGAAGCAGCCGCGTTAAAATGGAGCCGACGGCAGTTCGTTTTGGGCGGTCGTCGGCAGACCATTTGGATGACCCGCTGTCATGCCCTCAACTTTTGTCCGAGCGCGCAGTCGCAACCATCGCCTTCTGCACACCGCCAAACGCGGCGCCGTAGAGAGCACCCCACCCACGCTCGTTGTCGTCGGGGTGGGCACGGCAGGTGTGCGCCGTGCCATGCTGTTTTCAGAGCGGATGTCCGAGCTCTCCGCGGCAGGGCGCATCCAGACCTCGGTTTACTACGACTGCAACGAGGTCACCGTTGCTAACGTGCAAAAAACGCTGCAAAAGTCGTTTGGCACAGCTCGCACCGGCGCCGGTACCCAGGTACTGTTCCCAAACTACGTTCCCGTGCCGAACGGTTTCATGCGTGACCCGACACGATTTCGCGACTTCCGCGGGCCGCTGGAACGGGACATGGACAACATCGTCAGCCAGGTGATGCTCCACTCGGAGCGTTGTGGTCGTGTGCCCGAGACCATCATTGAGTTCATGGGGTTTTCCGGCCACGCGGTTCTCGGCGGCCTCCTGCATCAAAAGATGCAGAACGCGTTCCCCAACTCAACAGTCCTGCCGGTCATGATGCTGCCCAAGGACCACGTCGCCGAGGAGTGGACCAGGCGATACATCTGGGAACAATATGAGAACCTGCTGTCCGGCTCCAACTGCCTGGTAACCACTCAGTCCGACGTCAATGCTCGCGAGGACGACGCCCGACTGGCCACCGGATTGGCCGGGTTTGAAGTGGCCGAATTCGGGGACGAGGACGATCCCGCCATCAGCCAGTTGGGTGTAACGCTGCGACGACTGATGCCTGCGTCCGGTGGATGGCTTGGCATGGCCGCCGTAAAGCGCAAGATGCCGGTCACGCGGAAGTTCGAGTGGCTGAACTTCCCGCCCTGGTGGCGTCAGTACGCGGCCGTCGGACCGGATGATGATCTATCCTCACTCCTGGGCAATGCGATTTGGTCCACGCTGGACCCGGCCGCCCAGCTTGCGGAGGGGATCAACCAACCGCCCAACGCCCCGCAGGAAATAGTGGTGTCTCTGCCGTTGCACGGCGATGAGCTGGAACCGGTGGCATCGCAGGCAGCGGAAGCATTGGACCAAAGCAGCATATTCGACCGGTTCACCAACCTGGACATCGCGTTTAATACCGCGCGCTTTACCGATGGCATCGAACCCGAACCGTATATGCACGTGACCAGGATCTACCCCGTGAACGGCGAATTACAGAGCGTCACCGAAATACTCCGTGGCGAGAGAGCGACGCTGCCCTACGGCGCCACCGCAATGGCTGAAACGGGTTTCGGATCGTATTTCCACATGCGCGATCAGGTATCCAATCCGGTTTTGCCGCCAGTAGACGACGCTACGGAAATCGAGGACGACGGGCAGCAGCATGTCCGATATATCTAACAATCCTAGCGTTTTTTTGAATTCTCCGCAACGCATTCCGTTTGACGTATTTGTTTCCATCTGGTATAGTCGCGCCTGTTACTGTCAAGGTGTACAACTATGCCGTGCGACTTGGTATGACTCGACGGCTTGCGAGGCTCACGACAAGCCGTACGTCTACAACGCCAACGGTAGCTAGTCTAGGCTAGAGTTTATTTTGTCCGCTACTGGATCGGTTCCTCCCAAGTCAAAAAGGGGGTAGACATAACTATGCCACCGAAGAATCAAAACCGCACATTCCACATTCGCCGCAATGCCCCACATAGGCTGGGCACGCAAAGCGATCTCACCCGTGAAGGCACGCCGCCCCCGATTGTATCGGTTGCAGTTGGCACGGCCGGCTACAAGCGCAGTTGGAGGTGGGCCAGGCGTATGGGCGAAGCCGGGGTACTGGATCGCGTGCAGAGCCTGATGATGTACGACTGCAACCAGGGCACCATCGATTCCATTGATACAGAAACTCGCTCGATGCGCCGCGTTCGTGGGGGTCAGTTGCCGGTCATAATTCCCGGCTTTCTCCCGAAAGTTGACGGATTCCTGCGTGATCCCAACGCTTACAAGGATTTCTATGGCCTGATCCACCGTGATATGGAGCGCATGGTCGACACCGTGGCGCGCCGATCTGAGGAGGTCGGGTCTCCCCCGCAATTGATCCTGGAATGGCTGGGCTTCGGCGGTCACGCCAAGCTGGGCGGTGTTCTCCACGGTATGATGCGCGAACGCTTCCCCGAGGCCACGTTCCTTCCCATCGTTCTCGTGCCCAGCGAAGCGGTGCTCAAGGAGAACATGCGCCGCGAGACGTGGGGCGCATACGAGGAAACCATTGGCACACGCGTAGTCCGCAATAGCCGGGGCGTCCAGGAATTGCAGCGTCACCCCGCGCTGATCACGGACAACAGCCTGTCTCCCAACTTTGAGCGGTTGGACGACAAGCTCGCCATCGCGCTCGCTTCAATGGAAGCCGGCATGAGGTACCAGATTGACGCCGGATCAATGGCAGAAACGGTCACCAGTTTCGGCGATTACTCCAACGGTTGGTTCGGGGTACGCGTGCTGAACCGGCGGGTTGACATCGCTGATACCCGCAGCGGCTCTCGCCTGTTCGGCCCGTTCCGGGGCCGCGAGATCGTGGTCGTCAACGACAACGCCAAACAGTTGCCTTTCTCGATCAAGTCCGCGATGTGGGACATCATGGATCCCAAGCGCACGGACCTCCAATTGGCTAAGCATCCATTCCCTGAAGGCGACACCGTGATGCGAATGGTCATCACCCTGCCGGTGGAAGCATCCGGTCTTGCAGAAATCGCATCCGACGTCCAAGACCAGATGCACCGCGAAGACTTCGACGTGGCATACCCGAACCTCATGTGGTCATTCGCGTCGTCGAACTTCCAACAATCGCCAGACGACCGGCACATGCACGTGTCGTTGTTCTTCCCGCTGCAGAACGACAACATTCCGACCATCAGCGACATCATGGGCGAAGACAACACGCCGATGCAGTTGGCTGGTACGCTGGAGTACGCCGGTTTCGGCTCCCGCCACTTCATGCCGCCGGCCAATGGCCATGATCCGGAATCCCAGTATGGATACGTCTCGCGGGGCCAGCAGGTCCGGCTCGAACGGGAGCGCGGTCGCATGGCAGCCACCGAAGAGCGTCAGCCGTATGGGTATGGCAACGGCTACGGTAACGGGGCCGGCGGCGAATACGGCCGCTAGTTCACTTCTGAACATCGCGCGCAAAGAGGGGCGGGTCGATGACCCGCCCCTCTAGTTTGTCCGTGTCGGCAACTGGCCACCGCAGTTGAGTCCAAGTTGCCGGGCTGAAGCTCAGTTGTCGGCTGCCAGTGTCGCCCGACGCGCTTTCTCTTTGAAATGCGGGATGATGTATTTGCCGAACAGGCGCAGGGTCTCCATCACTTCGGCATGGGTCACGGGCCCGACCTGAAACAGCGGCATGATCTCATCCACGCCCATCCGCTCGTAGTCTTCAATATACTTGATGCAATCGTCGGGATCGCCGATGCAAAAGCGGCCGCCATCCTCAATCAATTGGCTCGACGTGACCTCATCAGCGCGCGCCGTATCTGCGTTGACCGCACGCTGGTAATGCCACTGGTAGTCTTCGGGAACCTTGGCGGGGTCGTAGCCCTGCCAAACGTATGAATCACGAATGCGCTGCTGCTCCCGATACCAGTCGATGATGGTCTCGGCCCGCTCGAACGCCTTCTGCCGGTTCTCCATGCACAGGCCCACGGTGTTGCCGGCGACACGCGGATGAACCAGCTTGGTGGCCGGCTCTGGATTCGCGATGGCATCTCGATAAATCTGGATCAACCCTTCAGCCCGTTCCAGCCCGACGCTGGTTTGCGCCAGGCAACCCAGACCCTGCCGACCCACTTTTTCAGCGGTGAACTCCTGGCTGACCGCCTGCCAAATCGGCGGATGGGGCTTCTGCACGGGCTTCGGTATCACCTCCCGAGGCGGTATCTGATAATGCTTGCCTTCGAACCCGAACGTTTCCTCGGTCCACGCGCCCGGAATGATCTGCAAATATTCCTCGACCATCTCGGACACGTCGGCCAGATCTGACCCGTAGGGAAGCATCTGATAAGGATAGCCCGAGCGGCCAATCCCCAAGTCCACACGTCCGCCTGAGATCACATCCAGCGTTGCCAGGCGGGACGCTACGTTCAACGGATGATGCAACGGCGCCAGCACCACGGCGATCCCCAGCCGCATGTCGGTGGTTCGCTGGCTCAGCGCCGCCAGGGTTATATCCGGAGCGCTGGAGTGTGACCATTCAGAGCGAAAATGGTGCTCGACAAACCACACGGAGGTCATGCCTACCTCTTCCGCGAAGCACACCTGCTCCATCATTTCCTGGAACTTGCGGGTTTCGCTCTCGTCGTCCCAGGGCTTGGGCACCTGGATTTGGTAAAAAAGGCCAAGATCCATGAAGCTATTCTCCTACTGCGTCCGCCGGTAGCGATGGTTCGGCCGATTGTAGCAGATCGATATCAATCAAAAGGGGGCGACCGTGGTCCGCCCCCCGGATGTTGGCACCTTGGCGCCGCTCATAACACTCAGCGCTCAGCCGCGGCCGTACTTGTCCACCGCTTTGTCGCCGGTCAGCGCCAGGAAAATGTCCCCGTGGCCATCGCACCAGATGCCGTGGGCAGAGCGGCTGTCCCAGCGCGCCAGCACGTTGCCGTCCCGGTCGAATATCGCTACCCGTGGTGGGTGCGACTCGTCCAGCGGCGCCAGCTGGCTGACGACGAAATCGCCTTCGGGAGTCTCAGCGATGTCGGTGGGGCGGCAGGTGTCGGTCCACATCGTCAGAAAGTCGCCGGAGGTGTTGAACACCTGGATACGGCTGTTCTCCCGGTCGCAGACGTAAACCCGGTCGTCGCGAGTCACCAGCAGACTATGCGGCAGGTGGAACTCGTAAGGATGTTCCTTGCCCGGCTTGCCCCAGGAATATTTGAGACGGCCGTCGTTGTCGAAGCGATGAATGCGGGCGTTGCGGTAACCGTCCGCCACATACAGGTCTCCACTGGGGGACGGCACCAGTTCCGCAGGGTAGTTGAAGGGTCCGGCGGCTCGCGGAACGAGCGCTCCGGCGACCTCACAGCCGGTATCGGAATGAACGCCATTGCGGCCGAGCATCTGGATTGGCTTGCCGTCCAGCGTATACATGATGCATGTCGACGTGTCCCGGTCGGTCAGGTAGACGATGTCGTCCTCAATGTAAAAGCCGTGGGCGTAAACGAATCCGCCGTTGCCCCAGCCGCTCTTAAACGCGCCGTCATTGCGGTCGAAGATGGCGATTGGCGGATCAGCCCGGTGAAATGCGTAGATGTCGCCGGCCGAATCGCTGGCTAGCGCGCTGACCGCTCCCAGGGGATGAGCGTCGGGCATCTTTGCCCAATCAGAGGTGAGAGTGTAGGTATGCTTTCCGCTTCCGACGGTGGTCATGATTTGGCCTCCAGAATTGGTCGAACTGATCGGTGCGCAAAAGTCGGGGCGGGTTTGCGGCCCGCCCCCCTGTGGTTTCCCGCTACGCCATCAATCTGCGAGCGGTATTGACCACCCGCTCCGCGTTGGGCAGATAGATGTTTTCCAGGGCCCGGCTGTAGGGAACCGGCGTATGCGGCGGCGTCACCCGCGAGGGCGGCGCGTCCAGGTAGTCAAAGGCTTCCTCAGCAACGCGCGCGCAGATGTCGGACGATATGCTGCACACCGGGGTATCCTCGTCCACAACCAGCAACCGGTGGGTGCGCCGTACCGAATCCAGCACGTGGTCGTAATCGATGGGCGATACGCTGAGCAGATCGATGACCTCAGCGTTAATGCCCTCTTTGGCCAACTCCTCGGCGGCCTCCACGGCGATCCAGGTCATCTTGCTGATACCCACCACGGTGACGTCGGTTCCCGGGCGCACGGTGCGTGCCTTGCCCAGCGGCAAGGTGTACATATCCTCCGGCACCGGACAGGTCTCACCGTACAATCCCTTATGTTCAAAGAAGACCACGGGGTCGTCGTCACGAATCGCGGAGAGCAGCAATCCCTTGGCGGTGTACGCGTCGGACGGGCAAACTCCCTTGAGACCAGGGATGTGGCTGAACAGAGAGTAGAAAGATTCCGAGTGCTGGGCCGCGCTGCCGAACCCGGCTCCGATGCGGGTCAACATCACGAAAGGCACCTTGACCTGGCCACCGAACATGTAACGCATCTTGGCGGCGTTGTTCAGCAGTTGGTCCATGCACACGCCCACGAAATCGACGAACATCAGCTCGGCAACGGCGCGCATCCCGGTCGACGCGGCGCCAATGGCAGTACCCACGAAGGCTGCCTCCGAGAGCGGAGTATCAAGCACCCGCTCGTTGCCGAACTCCTGAATCAATCCCCGGGTGGTGCGGAAGGCGCCGCCCCAGGCGTCAACGATTCCCAAGTGCTCACGTCCCGCGCCGCCGGCGATTTCCTCGCCCATGATGATGACGGTCTCGTCGCGGCGCATCTCCTGAAGCAGGGCCTCGTTGATCGCTTCCCGAGTTTGCAACACGCGGGTCTCTCCCGACGGGGGAAGCATCGGGGTTTCGGTGAGAGTAGTCATGGTCAGCCTCCCAAGGGGGTGATATTCACTGCGCCATCAGCAACGGCGTCAATGGTGATGCGGTGGTTCCAGAGAAGGGCCATGCCTATCAGAGGTTCCGTTCCAGCCTGGATTACACGAGCACGAATTGAAACATCCTCCCAACGCAACTGGACGTGTCCGGATGCTACAACCCTCGTCCCTCCGACGGCAGGCGTTACTCTGCGAAACCGATCAAGCGCCAGATCCAATGCCTGTACAGTTTCTTCTGGTAAAGCCAACTGCCCATTGAACCCGGTGTCAATCACAGCGTCCAGTGAGTTCCAGACACCGCCACCGGCGCTGATTGCGATATTGATTTTGGCTTTGAGGTCCTCCGTGACACGTCCATTGATCACAGCTTTGGTTCCTCGTAATGACCACCCATAAAGTAGGCGGCGGAGTAACCTACGCGCATCCCATAAATTTTAGCGTCGTGGACACGTTCACACAGTTTGATGTCTCCGGAGATGTCGTCATCATCAATTTCGTACTCGCCGCTGTTGACGTCGATGTGTACAAACTTGCCGACGTCCGCTTCCGTAAGGGTTGGCCTGATTTTCTCCCGGTAAATCTGTTCGCCGAGATCAGCGATTTGCTCCGGAGTGAGGTTGAGTTGTGCCATTTTTGACTACCTCACTTATGCTCCTGTTTCTCTGGGTTCGGTGTAATGCGAAGGAGCCAATCTCAGCGAGGCCCCTCCGATGTAAATTATGCGGGACGGCTCGTCTCCAAAAAAACGGGTAGGTGGCGGCGCCAGGACGACGTTCCAGTAGTCTGATCTCAGCGTCAAATTCGTAGTCGTCAACCTCGTAGTCACCACTGTTGAGGTCGATAACGACAAACTTGCCGTCATCGGCGTCGGTCAGCATTGGCTTTACCTGTTCGCGGTAAATGCTTTCGGCAAATGCGTCCCGTTCCTCGGGACCGGAATACGGCCTGACCATTCGCTTTGCCTCCCGCGCCGGTCCGTGGACGCTACACCGGCATGTTCGCGCCGCGGCGCATCATGTCCACCGGGTAATCGGCATAAACATCCTCGTAGATCTCGTGGGGCTCGGGCAGCGGACTGGCATCTGCGAAGGCCACGGCCTCTTCCATCAGCACGCGAGCTTCTTCGTCCATCTGATCGAGCTCTTCGGCGGTGATCACGTTGCCCTGGGCCACCATGTGGTTGCGGAAGGTGAGCAGGGGGTCACGGGACCGCCAATGGTCCTCTTCCTCCTTGGTGCGGTAGGTGAGAGGATTATCGAATACGGTGTGCCCGTAGTAGCGATAGGTGCGGGCCTCCAGCAGAGCAGGACCGTCCCCGGCGCGGGCGCGGGACACGGCTTCTCCGGCCGCTTCATACACGGCCAGCACGTCCATGCCATCAACGTGGAAGCCAGGCATATCGTAGGACGCCGCCCGGTCGGCGACATTGGCCACGGAAAGACCGTACTCCACCGGCGTGGATTCGGCATAGCCGTTGTTCTCGCAGCAGAAGATCACCGGCAGTTTCCAGACCGACGCCAGGTTCATGCACTCGTGGAGCACACCCTGGTTGGCGCCGCCGTCGCCGAAGAACGCCACGGCGACGCGCCCCAGCTTCTGGATCTTGGAAGTCAGCGCCGCTCCCACGGCCAGAGGAACGCTGCCGGCCACGATGCCGTTGGTTCCCAGCATGCCCTTGCTCATATCGGCAATGTGCATGGAACCGCCCTTGCCTTTGTTGGGGCCGTGGCTGCGGCCAAACAACTCGGCCATCATAAGCTTGGGATCGACGCCCTTTGCGATACAATGGCCGTGGCCACGGTGGGTGCTGCCGATGTAGTCGTCGTCGGAGAGGTGGGCACACACGCCGGTCGGCACCGCTTCCTGCCCGACGGACGAGTGAACCGACGCCGACATCCCGCGTTGCCCGGTCTCGGGCACGCCGCGTTCCTCGAAATGGCGGATGGTGGTCATGGTTCGGTAGAGATTCAGCAAGGTGTCGCGGTTGGGTTCCATGGCAACACACTCCTTGTGACGCAGAGGGTTTCGGCGGGAGGCTCTCGCCTGTTGCAACAAAAGCCGACGAATGCAACGCCGGCTTTAGGACGGCCCCATAGTAGCATGGGGCCGGGTCGTGTCAACAAGGGCCAGGCGTCCACGTTCTCGCATTCCCCCAGCTGCACTTGGTAGCTCGAGGATACACCGACTTCGCTGCCCGTCAGCCGATCAACCGACGCGCAACGCGATTTTCGTGCCGCTCCCGACGCCCAGGGCCGCTGAGGCGTTCCCATCCACAAGCGCAATCTCCAAACGTCCGTGGCTACCCAACAATGCCTTCAGGCCACCTCCGGGCGGATCATGGAAAGTACGGGACAAGCCGGCGATGCTCTGTCCTGCGATGCTGACCACCGCTTCGGATTCCTGTCCCGGCACACCCATGTCGGTCAATATATCGGCGGTGATATCGCTGACCAGGTTTCCAAAGGCATCTGCGAAGATGATTTGGCCCCGAACTGCGTTGCCCTCCGGTCGCGGGAGCGGACACGACAGGGCCGTGATACTGTTCGTCGTTTCACCCAGGTCCCCGGGCGCAACACCGGATGAAAGGTGTGCAGCCGCGGGAGCGAAAACGTCGCGGCCGTGGAAAGTGGCGCTCACCGGATGGCGCCAGTAAGCGGGGTTGGTCAATCGCCAAGCCTGGCAGCCATTTGGCGCTGAGGTCGGACCCGAGGTATCAGCATCGCCGAAGCCGGGATCGTATCGCCGGCACACCAGGGTCAGGAGCCCATTGTCCGGCGCAACGAAGCGGTGGTGCGGCGTTTGCAGCAGGATAGCCGGTCGGTCGGTTCCCACCCCGGGGTCTACCACGGCTATAAAAATGCTGCCGTCTGGGAAGTAGGTATGCGCATCCACCAGGGCCACGGCTCCGTGGCGCACATCCTGCGGGGCGATGCCGTGGGTCAGATCGATAACGGCCGCATGCGGATTAATCGAAAAAATGACCCCGCGCATCATGCCCACATAGGCATCGGCGAGGCCAAAGTCGGTGGCGAGAACTATGGGCGGATCAGACACTCGAGCCGGGCCCAATACGATCACACGCAGAGGATCAGGTGAAACGAGCACTCAGGACCGATACGAGCAGGAACACCACGATCAACGCGACGGTCAACTGGAACATGGTGCGTTCCAGACCTCTCCGGGTACGCACCGTGTTCTGGGCGCTGCCGAACATCCCGCTTCCGGCCTCCCGGACCTGCGACAGGATGATCAGGACAAGCACAATCGATGTGACAATCTGGGCAATGTTGAGCAGGCTCATTTCGAAACTCCGGTCACCATTTTACCACGCTAAGGACGCTGGGCCTCGAGGCCGGCCTGAACCAGCTGCAGGGCCAGTTCCGGTTGCGCCTGCCCCTTGGTGATGCGCATGACCTGCCCCATCAGGAAACGCGCGGCGGTTTCCTTTCCGCTCAGGTAGTCGGCCACGGCTTTGGGATTGGCGGCAATCGCCTCGGCAACCGCCGTCTCAATCGCGCCGGTGTCGCTGATTTGCGCCAATCCCTGCTCCCGCACGATCACCGGCGCAGAGACGCCGGTAGCGTACATCTGCTCCAACACCGTCTTCGCCAACGAGGTTGACAGCGTGCCGTCGGCGATCAGGCCCAACAGTTCCAACAATCCGCTCGGGCTCACAGGGCAGTCAGCAATATCGCGGTGGTCCTGGTTGAGCAGGTACGAGAGGTCGCCGATCATCCAGTTGGCAACCTCCTTGGCGGCCGCCGGTCGCTTCGTCGTTTCACTCATCAACGATACCGCCGCTTCGAAGTAGTCCGCGATAGATCTGGAGACCGTCAACTGGTCGGCGTCGTATTCGGAAAGATCGTATTCTCCCTGTAATCGGGCCTTGCGCTGCGGCGCCAATTCGGGCAAAGCGGACCGCATCCGATCCACCCATTCGGAGCCGATGTTGAGCGGAGGAAGGTCAGGCTCGGGGAAGTACCGATAGTCGTGGGCGTATTCCTTGCTGCGCTGGGAAACCGTCACGCCGCGGTCATCCACCCATCCGCGGGTTTCCTGCACCACGGTTCCGCCGTCCTCGACCACCCGTCTTTGCCGCTCCACCTCATATTCCAGGGCGAGGTAGACTGACCGGAAGCTGTTCATGTTCTTGACTTCGGTGCGGGTGCCGAAGGTATCGCTGCCGGCGGGCCGGATGCTGACGTTGGCGTCGCAGCGAAAGTTGCCGTCCTGCATATTCCCCGTGGAAACGCCCAGATATTGGACCATCGAGTGCAGTGATGTCAGGTATTGGCGGGCTTCTTCGGGAGAGCGCAGGTCGGGCTTGCTGACGATCTCCATGAGTGGAACGCCCGAACGGTTAACATCGACCAGCGAGTAGCTCTCGGCGTGATTCTCCGGGGACGCGGGAAAGTGTTGCATCTTGGCAACGTCCTCTTCCAGATGCACACGTTCCACGCCAATGGGTCGCCCGCCGTACTGCAAGTCTGGATCGCCGTTGATCTCCAGGTAGCCGTTCAGGGCCAGCGGCAGATCGTACTGGGAGATCTGGTACCCCTTCATCAGGTCCGGATAGGGGTAGTTCTTCCGGTCGAATTTGGTGAACTCAGGTATCTGGCAGTGAAGGGCCAACCCCGTCATCACGGTGAATTCTACAGCCCGGCGGTTGATCACGGGCAATGCCCCGGGCAGTCCGAGGCAAACCGGGCAGGTGCGCGTGTTGGGCTCGGCACTCTGGTAATCGGCGGGACACCCACAGAACATTTTGCTGCGAGTGTCCAACTGGACGTGTACCTCAAGGCCGATGACGGTTTCGTATTCCACTATTTTTGATCTCCGATGATTGCCCGGCATTCGTCGCTGCTTGGAGGCGGGACGTCTATTCGGGGCGGGTCTCAAAGCGACCGATGAACTCCCGTTCCTTGGCATCGACTTCCCGAGGGAGACGCGCCAATGCCAACCGCTCCGGTAATACTATACCGCCAGAAAAGACCAATTTCATGGCGTCTTCCACGCTGAGGTCGGTTTCGAACAGGTCGTCTTCATTGACGAAGGCCATATTGCCGGAAGTTGGGTTAGGTACGGTCGGTATGTAGACAATCGCCATGGAATGACCTCCATTTTGGGAAAAGGCCCGTCCGGTCACGAATCCGAGGGCAACCATTCCCTCGCGGGGCCACTCGAGAAACACCACCCGGCTGAAGTTATAGTCGGAGGCCAGCAGACTAGTGGCCTGTTCGGTGACTCCAAATATGGTCTTAACCACTGGAACCTTGCGCAAGACGAACCCCGTGCCGCCCATGACGCGTCGACCGACTGTCATCGAGACAAACAGACCTATCACGTAAAGGATGACAATGATTCCGATCAGCCCAATTCCGGGGAAGTCCCAAGGCCGATCTCTTACGAAGGGCATGGGCCGGATAAAGCTGTCCGTGTGGCCAATTATGAACGCCAAAATAAAAACGGTTACCAGAATGGGCACCAGTTGCATCAGGCCGGCAAGAATCTTGCCCTGGAAATGCCCTTCAATCCGCTGTCCAACGGTCGGCCCCTCACGCTTAGCCCGACCCAACGGCTGCTGCTCTTCGATACCCACGGCCGCCTCCCGCGTGTCCGACCCGCCAAGCGACGGCGTCGAACGGCAACTATCGGGAAAGTATGCTGAAAAGGCGCCGGTAATTCAATGAACCCGGGAGGCTCCATACGGCGGTTTGGTTCAACATGGCGCCTCACGCGGGCTTGTCTCCGAAGTGCAACGCTACACCTCCCAATCCCAAATGGCGGTAACCCACGCCCACCAGTCCGGCTTGGCGGAATACATCGGCTAGACCGTCGGCAGTAAGGAAGTAATCGACGCTATCGGGAAGGTAGGTGTAGGCGGTACGATCGCCGGCAATGAGTTGACCCATGAGTGGAACCAGGCGGTGGAAGTAGAAACGACCCATTCTGGAGGCTATACCGGGGGGCATGGGCGTCAACTCGAGGGTGGTTACCCGCCCGCCGGGCGTGACCACCCGGGCCATCTCGCGGATCGCGGACGGCACGTCCGGCATGTTGCGCAGGCTGAAACCTGCCGTGGCGCCAATGAACGCATCGTCTGGGAAGGGCAGTTGCAAGGCGTCTCCCTGAACGAACTGTATGCGCCGCCCGCGACCCGAACGGCGTGCCCGTCGCCGGTTGGCGATGGTCAGCATCTCCGGCAACAGGTCAACGCCCACCACTTCCGTAACGTTGGGGCAGTCAGCAAGGACGAAAGCCAGGTCACCGGTTCCGGAGGCGACGTCCAGTGCCGCGCCGGCGGCGCTCCCGGCAGTTATTTTGGCGGTTGCCCGCTTCCAGCGGTGGTGCAGACCACCGGTCATCAGCGAGTTCATCAAGTCGTAGCGTGGCGAGATGCGCGCGAACATCTCCGCCACGTAGCGCCGCTTTTCGTCGCCGCTGAGGTGGGCCATAAGCTAGTAGCGGCCCGGCCGTCGATAGTGGAGCCTTACCAAGCCGTCAGGGTAAGATTCGGTCGATACCAGTTCCAGCGTAGTATGCGGACCCTGACCTCCAAACAACGGGATGCCCGCACCCAGGATAGTTGGAATCACAAACACCAGATATTCGTCAATCAGCCCGTCTTGGCGAAATTGGTCCGCCAGGTTTGCTCCGCCCACCAGCCATACCGTCCCGGTGTACCGCGTCGCTATGTCGCGGGCGAATTCCTGAGCGCTGCCCCAAAAGAACCGCACACCTTCTGGGCCTTCCGGCGGCGGCGAATGGGTGAACACGTAAGCCGGCTTACCCGGATAGGGCCATTCTCCGAACCCATGCACCTGATCGTAAGTGCTGCGGCCCATCGCCAATGCCTGGACACCGGCGTAGAAATCATCATAGCGGTGGTCGTCGGACCCGCCGTCGGGCAGCCAGTCCACCCCGCCGGAAGAATCCGCGATGAAGCCGTCCAGGCTCGCGGCAACGTAGTAGACGATCCTGGCCATGCCGCAACTGATGCTCTAACGCTCGTGATCGCGGTACTGCATGTCGTCCGGCAGGCCCTCGGTCACGCCCGAGGCGACCAACGCCCGCTGTACCACGAAGCGAACCAACCCGTCGATGTCCAGCGGTTTCAGATAAAACGGCGGTTCGGGCGGCAGGATGGTGGCTCCCAGCCGCGACAGCGTCAGCAGGTTTTCCAGGTGAATGGCGTGCAGCGGCGTTTCCCGGGGAATCAAGGTCAACGGTCGTCGCTCCTTGAGCGTCACGTCAGCCGCGCGCAGCAGTAGATTGGGCGTCAATCCGTGGGCCAATGACGCGACCGTGTTCATGCTGGCCGGAGCGATGATCATACCCGCCGTCGGGAAGGTCCCGCTGGCGATGGGAGCGAACAGGTCTGCGATGGCGTAGGTGCTGAAGTGCGGGTTCTCCGTCCAACGTGCGACGGTAGCGCTGTAGGACTCCTCGAGTTCTTCCTGCCACACCATACGGGCGGCGTTAGAGGCGACGACGATGACCGGCTTTTGCCGCTCCAACAACGCATCGATGAGTCCCCGGGCGATTATCGACCCACTCGCTCCGGCGACACCGACGATTAGCGGACGAGGCGGGGCAGAAGTCATGCCGGCATCCGTGTGGAACAAGTTGGCATCGAGATCACGCGACGGTGCGCCGACGCCCTGACTCAGCGTCAGCGCGGTTTACCACGGAAAGAAACCGTCGAACGGCAGCGCCACGGCGAGGATCGTAAACGCCAACAGCTGCGTGGAGATGTACTTATTGAACGCGAACGCTTTGCCCACCATGGCCGGCTGGCCCGACCTCACCAGGTTGTTCTCGTAAACCAGCAATATCGCGGCGACCGCCCAACCGATGAAGTAGAACACGTTCAGGTCCATCCAGATGCCCAGCGCCAGCAGGGCAACCGCAGCGAGGCTGTGCAAGACTCGCGTGGTACGGATGGCGTTGCGAACCCCGAAGCGAGCCGCGATCGAATTGATCCGGTTGGCCCGATCGAAATCAAAGTCCATGCTGCCGTAGACCGTCTCAAATCCTCCGGCCCACATCATGACCGCAAAGGTGAGCAGCACCGGTTGCCAGGTCAGTTGACCGGTAACCCCAATCCACGCCCCGGACGGCGCGATGGACAAGGCCAACCCCAGCATCAGGCTGCAGAGCCAGGTGTAGTACTTGGCAAAGGAATAGAGCACAACGTACGCCGCCGCCACCGGGGAAAGCATCAGCGCCAGCGGATTCAGTTGCCAGGCTGCCACGAAAAAGATCGCCGCTCCGGCGCCAGCCATAGTGGCAACTTCCAGCGGCTTCAGGATGCCGGCAGGGATGTGACGACCGGCCGTGCGGGGATTGCGCGCGTCCTCCCGGGCGTTGATGATGCGGTTGGCGGACATCCCCAAGGTCCGCACTCCCACGAATGCCAGGGTGATCCAGATGAAAGCGTGCCATCCGGGCCATCCGCTACCGCCCGTATAGTGCGAAGCCAAAACCATCCCGATATAGCCGAACGGCATAGCGAACAGCGATTCCGAGATGTTGATCGCGTTAAGGTAGTGCGGAACCTTGCCCACAACGACCCGGAACGGGCCCGGATGTGCTGGTGCATTATGCATACGGGTTCATGGTAGCACACGACCCTTCCCACCCCGCGGCCGGGTGGGAGGGACGCTGGCCGCAACCATCAGCGGGATAGTTCAGTTGTCGGGGCTAACGGAAGGGATGATATCGTCGAGCCCTAACTCGGCCCACCTCGCGGAAACCCGTTCCCTGATTTCCGGGCTCATTTCGATATCCGGGGGCCATTCACGGTGGTAGCCTTCCTGGGGCCCCTTCCGGGTCGCGTCGATGCCGACCTTGCTGCCAAAACGCGGCGTTGGAGATGCTACGTCCAGGTCGTCGATAGGGCCATCGACTACGACGAGATCGGTGGCCGGGTTGATGTTGTTGGCCACCCGCCACGCCACTTCCGAAGGATTTTGGACGTCTACAAAGTCGTCCACCACCACGATCACCTTGGTAAGGCTGAGCAGTCCCAAACCCCACAGGCCGTACATCACCTTGCGAGCGTGCCCGGGGTACTCTTTCTTCATCGACACCAGGACCAGGTTATGGAAAATGCCTTCGGCGGGCATGTTCACGTCAACGACTTCCGGAAGGATCAGGCGTATCAACGGCAGGAAAACACGCTCCGTAACCTTGCCCATCCAATAGTCTTCGGTTGGTGGCCGCCCCACGAAGGTGGTGGGGTAAATCGGATTGTGGCGTCGGGTGATGGTGGTCACGTGGAACACCGGGTAAGGCTCGGCCAGCGAATAATATCCGGTGTGATCCCCGAAGGGACCTTCGGTACGTTCCTCGCCGGGGATTACATATCCCTCCAGAACGATCTCGGCATGAGCCGGCACCCTGAGGTCCACTGACACCGCTTGGGCCAACTCTACGCCTTCATCGCGAATGAAGCCGGCCAGCACCATTTCGTCGATTTCCGGCGGCAGGGGCGCTGACCCGGTCCAAATGGATGCCGGATCGCCTCCCAGTGCGACCGCCACCTCCAACTTCTCCGAACTCGCCCGGTAATGGCGTGCACCCACCTTGTGGGTCTGCCAATGCATTCCGGTGGTGTTCCGGTCGAACACCTGCATCCGGTAGATGCCGTAGTTCTGCGTGCCGGTTTCAGGGTCCCGCGTGATCACCAGAGGCAGGGTGATGTACGGGCCAGCATCCATCGGCCAGCACTTGATGATCGGCAGGCTGTAGAGGTCGACATCCTCTCCCGAAAGCACCACCTGCTGGCACGGGGCGTTGCTGACGGTCCTGGGTTGGTAGGCGCCGACGTGGACCAACCGTCCCAGGGTTCGGAGCTTGTTGAGCACGCCCTGAGGTGGTCCACCTTGGACCATCTCGATCATGCCTTCCAAACGGTCCGCCAAGGCGTCTGCGTCCTCGACCTCCAACGCCCAATTCATGCGCCGTTCGGAGCAGAACAGGTTGATAGCCACGGGCATGACATGCCCAAACACGTTTTCGAACAGCAGGGCCGGCCCATCGGCTCTCAAGGAGCGATAGGCGATTTCCGTCATCTCCAATTCCGTGCTTACCGGAGCGGAGATGCGCCTCAGGTCGCCCTTGGTTTCAAGAAAGGCGATGAACTCGCGAAGATCCCGGTATGGCATGGCGGTCGCGACGGTTTCAGGTCCGAATCGAGCCTGAGGCCACGACGCCGGCCTCAGGAATTTCGCATCCGGCTAAAGCAATCGCTGCAGTACACCGGGCGGTCGCCGCGCGGACGGAACGGAACGGTCGCATCCACTCCGCAATTGCTGCAAACGATGGGGAAAGATTCCCGCTGGCCGCCGCCAAATCCGCCGCCACCGCCGCCGAAGTTGTCACGAGGCTGCCCTCGCCGAGCGTTCCTGCACGAAACACACCGTTTGGGATAGTTGGTGAAGCCTCGCGAGGCATAGAATTCCTGCTCGCCTACGGTGAAGAGAAACTCTGCTCCGCAGTCGCTGCATTGAAGGGTCATGTCGGAAAGGGCCACGGTTAATCCTCCGGCCTGGTTTGGTAATCGCGGTGCACACGCTAGGTCTGTTTCGTCGGGCACAGCGATTACAATACCCAAGGAAGGAGAACCGGCGCAATTTTGCTGCCATTACTATACTGGCATCAACGGCGGCAAACAACGATTTTCACCGCCTGAATCGGAAAATCAAGGGTCTCGGCGCCGATGCCGACGCCGAACACCCCCGCACGATCGGATTCGCGCGATCTGATCAGACCGGTTCCGCCACGAAAACCGGTATCGTTCTTGAAGTGCGGCCCTGGTATTCCTCGTAAGGAGGAAACGCCTCGACGGATGCGGCCCAAAGGCGGGCGCGTTCGTCCGAGTCGGTGACTTCGCGGACGCGCATGGAGTACACAGCCATCTCGTCCCGTATTTCGACATCTGCGTCAGCGCGGAGGTTGTAAACCCACACGGGATTGCGTGGCGCACCTCCCTGCGAACCCACCAGCACGTAGGCGTCGCCGACCTTCACGCGCATCAGCGGGGTTTTGCGAATGGCCCCGGTCTTGTTGCCACGGTTGGTAACGATGATTACGGGCAGGCCCGTGTCTCGCAGCGTGGTCCCTTCGGTACCGCCGCTACTTTCGTACAAATCGACTTGCTCTCGCACCCAATCCCTGGTCGACGGAATATACTCGGGCATCTCAACTCCTCCTGACAACGTTGGGCTTTATCATAACGCGAATCCACGTAACTGTTCAGACTTACGGGGACAGTGCCATTGCGAGCGCAGCAACGTCGCCCCGCACTTGATGCGGGGGCGGCAGTCCCCTTGGCATAAGGGAGTCCTTCCGGACACACGTTACTGCTGCGGGGTTGACCGAGGTGAACCGACCACGCCCAGGGCAATCGCGTCTTAATCATATTTTTATAAATGTGATAATGACCGATAATCGTTGAGGACGTGGAGGTAGGAGGACATGGCACAGTCAGCCAAGGCAAACCATTCTCGAGCATTTCGCTGAGCTGGACGACCCCCGAGTAGAACGCACCCGACGGCACAATCTGGTGGACATCCTGACCATCGCCATCTGTGCCACTATCTGCGGCGCCGATTCCTGGGTCCATATCGAGCTTTTCGGCAGGAGCAAGCTGGCCTGGTTTCAGAGCTTTCTGGAACTGCCCCACGGCATTCCATCCCACGACACCTTCGGGGATGTCTTCGCTCGTCTGGACCCAGTGCAGTTGCAGAACTGCTTCATCTCATGGACCCAGGCCATCGCTGAACTGCTCCCCGGCGAGGTGGTGGCCATTGACGGCAAGACCGCCCGACGTTCTTATGACCGGGCCGGTAATAAGGGGGGCTATCCACAGGGTCAGGTCAAGACTGACGAAAAATCCAACGAGATCACCGCCATTCCCCAGCTGCTGGACTTGCATGGTTGCATCGTAACCATCGACGCCATGGGCTGCCAGCGGGAGATCGCCCAGCAAATCATCCAGGGCGGCGCCGACTACGTGCTGGCGGTGAAAGAGAACCAGGGACAACTGCACGAGAGTATTCAGGACCTGTTCGAGGGGGCCGAGGCATTCGGCTTTGACGGAGTTTCCCATGACCACACTGAAACCGTGGACAAGGGTCACGGACGGGTGGAACGCCGGGAATGCTGGGTCATCACCGATCAGGACGGCCTGGACTATCTGGACCCCCAGGGGCAATGGCCACAACTGAAAGCCGCCGTCAGGGTGGTGGGCCATCGTCAAACCCATGAGGGCGCTATCCGTCAGCCCCGCTACTACATCAGCAGCCTGGCAGCCTCAGCAGAACAACTCCCTGGCCGTCATCAGAAGCCACTGGAGCATCGAAAACTCGTTGCACTGGACCCTGGACGTGACCTTTCGGGAAGATCAGTGCCGAGTGCGCAAGGACCATGGCGCACAGAACATCAACACCCTGCGGCAGATCGGACACAACCTGCTGAAGAACGAGACAACCCTGAAAGTGGGCATCCAGGGCAAACGCCTCAACGCCGGTTGGGATGAGGACTACCCGCTCACAGTCCTCCTCGGATAAGACGCGATTGCCCTGGTTCCACCCCTCGTCTGCCAACGATCATCAGATGGCGGGTATAATGACCAGGCTATCGACATCCAACGGAGGACAACTGCATGGACGGAAAGACCGCGTTCGCCAACATTCTGGCCCGGGAGGGCGTGGACGTCGTTTTCTGCTTTCCCAACAACATCCTGATCGACGCCTGCGCGGCGGCCGGCATACGGCCGATCATCTCTCGCATGGAGCGTACCGCGGTCAACATGGCCGACGCGTACAGTCGGGTCAATAATGGCAACAAGAACGGCGTGGTCATCGTCCAGGGTGGTCCAGGCATCGAAAACGCCTTCTCCGGGGTCGCGCAAGCGTATGCGGACTCCTCACCCCTGCTGATGGTGCCCAACCACCCGGGGACGCGACGGCACGGCATGTCGTCCGATTTTGACGCCGTCAGGAATTACGAGGGCGTCACCAAATGGGCCGACTCGGCCAACCACACGGAACGCATACCCGAGATGATGCGTCGCGCTTACACCCAACTTCGTACCGGGCGGCCTTACCCTGTACTGGTGGAGATGCCGAACGACGTGCTGGCCGGCGAGATCTCCGAAGAGCAATTCCACTATCTGCCGCAGCAGAAGCATCGCTCAGCCGGCGACCCACGAGATGTTTCCCGCGTCGCCGAGTCGCTGGTGAACGCTCGCCGGCCCGTAATCTACGCCGGCCAGGGGGTGCTCTACGCCGAGGCCACACCGGAATTGGTGGAACTAGCCGAGTTGCTGAACGCGCCGACCATGACCACCACGCTGGGCAAAAGCGGTTTCCCGGAAAACCACCCCCTGGCCCTGGGCGCTGGCGGCAACACGGGCACGAAAATGGTCGGCGAATTCCTGGCGAAGAGCGACGTGGTTTTCGGCATCGGGACGAGCTTCCAGAAAACCCTGGCGTCAGCGCCCGTTCCATCCGGCAAGACCGTCATCCAATCCACCATCGACGAAAAAGACCTGAACGGTGAGTACCCGCTGGACGAGATCATCGTCGGCGACGCGAAACTGGTCCTCGGCCAATTGATCGAGGAAGTCAAAGATCGACTGAGCGAAACCGGCCGGCGCGGCGACGAATCCGTGGCCGCCGAAGTCAGGCAGGTGCGGCAAGAGTGGCTGGCCGAATGGATGCCCCGGCTTTCCAGCAAAGACGTTCCCATCAGCCCGTACCGCGTGGTCTACGAATTGAACGCCCGCCTGGACAAGGCCAACAGCATCGTCACCCATGATTCCGGTAACCCGCGGGATCAGATCGTACCCTTTTACGCGGCCACCACTCCCCGGGGGTACATCGGGTGGGGCAACTCGACCCAGCTGGGCAGCGGCCTGGGTTACGCCATGGGCGCGAAAGTGGCCTTCCCGGAGAAGACCTGCGTCAACCTGATGGGCGACGTTGCGGTCGGCATGGCCGGAACGGACTTCGAGACGGCGGCGCGCGAAAAGCTCGGAATCATCACCGTGATCGTGAACAACGGCGCCATGGGCGGCTACGAGAAGAACATTCCGGTAGCGACGGAACGGTATGGCACCAAGTACGTCACCGGCGAGTACGCCCGCATGGCCGAAGCCCTGGGCGCCTATTCCCAGCACGTGACCGATCCAGACGAAGTCGGTCCCGCCATCGAGAGGGCCAAGGAAATCTCCTCGACCGGTCAACCCTGCGTGCTGGAAATCATCACCCGCGAAGAGCCGGTGTTCTCGCAGTATTATCACTAGCCGTCGGATCGGCCATGCTATGCTGTACAGGCGAGGCTGCGCTATGAAAGACATCATCATATCCGTGGACGACGAGACCTACCGCTACTACCAGCGCAACGCCGAGGCCGTGGGAACCTCAGTGGAGGAGTGGGTCACCGCACGCATGGCCCATTTACTGCCCAAGCCTATTTCCGAGGCCGAAGCGGAGATCCTGCGCCAGCAGACGTACGACCTGTTGGTTCGCATTGACGCTCGGCGTAAGGCTGAAGGCAAGGACGTCCAGCCGGGAGAAAAACTGACGCGCGACGAGTTGCACGACCGCAATGCGCTTCGTTGACACCAATATCCCTCTGTACGCCGTAAGCCGTTCAGCCGAAGATGCCGACAAGCGCTTAATAGCCCTTGACTTAATAGCCCTTGATCTGATGGCGGAAAGCGAACTGGGCCTGTCAGCCCAGGTTATGCAGGAATTCTATGTGCAAGCAACGCGTGCCAATGGGTCGTGGCAGCTTACGCATGAGGAGACAACCGAGTTTATCAATACGGCACTGTTGCGCTTTCCGGTGCAGGACATTACGCCTGGCTTAGTGCTGGATGCTTTCTCCCTTCGTAGCCGCTTTGGCTTGAACTATTGGGACTGCGCAATCTTGGCGGCAGCTCGCTTGCTCGGCTGTGACGCCGTTTATTCCGAAGATATGA
Source organism: Dehalococcoidia bacterium (assembly GCA_022827095.1). GTDB lineage: Bacteria > Chloroflexota > Dehalococcoidia > Lucifugimonadales > UBA3495 > Bin87. Next base: position 113,852 of record JAJDTP010000035.1, on the reverse strand, counting down.
GCAGTACGCAGGACTACGGCGGTCTCCGGGTGATAAATCCCTTTGCCCATCTCTCCCAGCTAGCCTAGTCAATAACACCTGTGCCAAACCCACCCATCGTTGTCATCGGCGGCGGCCCGGCTGGCTCGTGCGTGAGCACCCTCCTGGCTCGTCGTGGTTACCCGGTCGCCCTGCTGGAGCGAGAACGCTTCCCCCGGAACCACGTGGGCGAATCGCTCCTTCCCGCCAGCATCCCCATCCTGCAGGATCTAGGCGTGCTGGACACGGTGGAGCGCGCCGGGTTCGTGGTGAAGCGCGGCGCCACCATGATTTGGGGCGTGGACCGGGAACCGTGGAGCTGGTACTTCAGCGAGACCAACGCTTCCAACCCTCATTCCTACCAGGTGTGGCGGCCCGAGTTCGACGCCATTCTGCTCGAAAACGCTCGAAGTGCCGGCGTTGACGTGCGCGAGGGATGCGCGGCAACCGGCGTAGTCTTCGACGACTCCGGCACAGCGGTCGCGGTGCAATGCGGCGATGAAACCCTGCCAGCGTTGTACGTCATCGACGCCAGCGGGCAGGGCGGACTGCTTTCGCGCCAGTTGGGTCTGCGACAGTGGGACGATTTCTTCCGTAACCTGGCGGTATACGGGTATTACCAGGGCGCTGACCGGCTCCAAGCCCCGGACGAAGGCAACATCCTGATCGAGTCGCAATCCAACGGCTGGATGTGGAACATCCCGCTGCGTAACGGATGGTCCAGCGTCGGCGCAGTGGTGGACTCCGAGACCGGCCAGGAAGGCATCCGGCGTCTTGGCGCGCGTGGGTTCCTGGATGCTCAGGTTGCCGCCGCTCCGCAAACCGCGCAGATGCTGGAAAACGCCCGCCTCGTCTCGGGCCCGGAAATCGTCCGAGACTGGTCGTACCGTTGCCGCGAGCTCTACGGGCCGGGGTACATCCTGGTGGGTGATGCCGGCTGCTTCATCGATCCGCTGTTTTCGTCCGGCGTACACCTGGCGTTGACGTCGGCCACCCTGGCCGCCGCCGCAGTCGCTTCAGTCTTGTCCGATCCCGAAATGGCCGGTCCGGTAGGACAGGTGTACCAGCAGTTGTACTACAAGGAGTACGGCCACTTTCGAGAGTTAGCCAGATTGTTCTACTCCAGCAATCGGACGGTGGACTCGTACTTCTGGGAGGCGCGCCGGCTGCTCGACGACGACCCGTCGCTGAGCCCGCGCCAGTCGTTCATCCAGGCGGTGGCCGGTCAACCGCCTCGCGGATACGAGCGGGTCGTGCTGTCCCACGGGTTGGCGCCGGCTGCCTTCGGCCGAAGCGTAACCAACGTCGAGGCCGAACGACGGCGCCGGAGCGAACATCCCCTGCGGCCGGAAGACCGGCCGCGTCTGGCGGACGGGGTCGTCCTGCAGCGGCAACCGGTGCTGGCGGACGGCGATTTCGTGTGGGGCTACGGGTTGGTAACCGACGGACATCCGGAGGGACTCCCGTGCAGCGGGCTGGTGGCCCGATTGCTGCTCGGGCTGGACGGCGAGGCCACCGTCGCGGAGGTGATCGCAACCCTGTGTCACGGACTCGAACCCGCCGCGACACAGCAGGTCGAGCAAGTCGCGTTGCAGGCCCTGCAGATCCTGTACATCGACGGCGCGATCTGCCCGTTGCCGTGAGGCCGGGTTAGCGCATCATGGCTTAACCCAGGTCTCTGACCAGGCGCAACACGCCGTGCTGCTCTGGGCCGAGCCGCGCGCTTCCAACGACACCACCCCGCTCAGTGCCCGGTCGCCTACTGTAATCTGGGCGCTGCGAGCCGGGAAGAAGCAGCTGTACACGCCGTGCGTGCGGCCAGACTCAGGCCCGGCGGGGTTGTTGAGCACGAAGGGCGTCAGGAAGTCGTGCCAGCTAAGCACAACCGTCTCGGTGGAGGCAACGACGATCTCGTTGTAGGCGCTCTCGATGCCGCCGGACCTGCTGAACTCCGCGGGGATCACCGGCAGGTTGGGGTCCGCGAACTCCGGAAATAGCATACTTTCGATTTCGTCCTGGAGGTAGCGCGTCATGGCGATGTTGTCGGAATAGACACGCACAGGATCACGCTCCAAATCCGCGCTCTTGAGGAACAGGACGTGTCCCGCGCCGCCGGGCGACCAGAGGATGCGCCAGTGGCTGGTGCGGGTAGTCTGCTCGCCGCCGGCTTCTTGCGCCAGCCGGATGAACGAGTTTTCGCCGGTCAGACAAACCTGGTTGGGATCTACAGGGCTGGTCATGGCTTGCTCCTTTCTGGGCAGCGAGAAATGTTGCTCGGTTTCGGGCTACAGGCCGTCCGCAGCCGCCCGCATGTTGTTCAGATACTCTGCGCTGGCTGACTGCAACAACCGGCCGACGGTGTTGTGGAAGTATCGCACGCCTAATTCGAGATAGTGCGGCACCAGGGTATCCGGGCAGCTGCACCCTGCGGTGATACCGGACGCTGCGATTTGCTGTACGCCCTTCTCCACCAGCGCCTGGACTTCCGGATGGGTCTGCTGGCCCGGATAGCCCATGCTCTGGGACAGGTCACCCGCTCCGATGAAATACACGTCGACGCCCGGTACTTTCACCAGTTCCGGAATGTTCTCGATGGCCTCGACCTCTTCCAGCATGAGGCACACCAGCGTGTTTCGGTTCGCATCCGCTACGTAATCGGGCGTGGCGCCGCTGAACCCGTACTCGGCGGGTCGGCCTCCGCTGAAGAGGCCGCGGTCTCCGTCGGGATAGTACTTGACGGCGGCCACTGCAGCTCGCGCTTCCTCGGCGGTGTTCACATGGGGGACTTGTACTCCCCACGCGCCCCGGTCCAGGAAGGGAGAGATAATCTCCGGGCGGTTGCCGACCGGTCTGACGATGGGGGCGGTGCCCGAGTATTCGGCGGCGCGGATCATATCCTCGGCCAGATCAACGGTTATGTTCCCGTGTTCGTTATCAATGAGCACCCAGTCATACCCGAGGTAGCCGAGCATCTCGACGACCGCCGGCGAGGGGAAGGTGATCATCGAGCCGAATACCGGTTGGCCGGCCCGCAGCTTCTTTTTCATAGTGTTTTCGCGCATGCTGGTCTACTCCTGATTGGGAGGCGGTCACCGCCCCGTCGATGGCCGAATGCTATGCGGGGTTGGTGCCCATCGTCAACCGCGCGGTTTCTGCGGCGCATGACTCCGGACCGCGTGGACGGCGCCGTCCGGCGAAACGTTCCTGGGCCGGGCAAACGGTCAGCCATGCCAAGCAGGGATTAACGATGAAGCAGCCACGGTTGGAAAGGGGTTTGGTTGGGGGTACAATGGATTGCACGCCGATGTAGCTCAGCCGGAAGAGCAGCGGTTTCGTAAACCGCAGGTCAAGGGTTCGAGTCCCTTCATCGGCTCCATTTCTGCATCGGCGGCGGTTCGAAAACCGGCTCCGCGCTTGAGATCTCGCCAGCGCAACAACCCGAACCCGGCGTGGCTTCGCAGTGCGTGCCCGGGGCCCGGTTGATAGTACGGGCATCCTCTGGCACAATGTGTGGCCGGTGTACGTGTTCTGATCCACGCAGACGCTTGGGTTGCAAACTGGCGCACGGGTACATCAAGAACCACGGAGGTAACATCCGGTGGCGTTTGTCAAAGGATTAAAGTGCCGGGAATGCGGCCGGGAATACCCGGGCGAAGCCCTGAACGTTTGCGACTTCTGCTTCGGTCCGCTCGAAGTGATCTATGACTACGTGACCATTTCCGAGGTGGTCACGCACCAGCGCATCACCGACGGCCCACTGAGCATCTGGCGTTACCAGGATCTGTTGCCCGCGGAGGCCGACGATCCAGTGGACATCATGGCCGGATATACGCCGCTGCTGAAAGCCAAAAATCTGGGCAAGCGGCTGGGCCTGAATAACCTCTATATCAAGAACGACAGCGTGAACCCGTCTTTCTCTTTCAAGGACCGGGTGGTGTCGGTTGCCGCTACGAAGGCGGTTGAATTCGGATACGAGACGCTGGCGTGTGCCAGCACCGGAAACCTGGCCTGCAGCGTAGCCGCGCATGCCGCACGAGCCGGGGTCGACGCAGTGGTTTTTATACCCGCCGACCTGGAGCGCGGGAAGGTCATCGGCGCCGCAGTCTACAACCCTACGTTGGTAGCGGTCGAAGGCACCTATGACGAAGTCAACCGACTGTGCAGCGAGGTAAGCGACAACTACCACTGGGCCTTCGTCAACATCAATATGCGCCCGTACTACGCCGAGGGCAGCAAGACGCTGGGTTACGAAGTGGCCGAACAGCTCGGCTGGCGCGTGCCGGACCACGTTGTTGTCCCGTCGGCTTCTGGGGCGATGTTCACCAAGATATGGAAGGGGTTCAACGAGCTGGCCTGCCTGGGCCTTCTTGACGGGGTATCGCCCATGCCTTTCGGCGCTGACCAGAACACGGTGCATCACCCGGCAGTTACCACCCGGATGCACATGGCGCAAGCAGCGGGCTGCTGTCCCATCGTTTCCGCCTGGGAAAACCAGCAGAATCAGATCCGCCCCGTCCGGCCGGACAGCATTGCGAAATCTCTGGCTATCGGCAATCCGGCGGACGGGATCTATGCGCTGCGCGTCATTCGCGAGTCTGACGGCAGTGGTTACGCCGTGCCTGAATCTCAGGTGGTTGACGGCATCAAACTGTTGGCGGAAACGGAAGGGATATTCACGGAGACCGCTGGCGGCGTTACGGTTTCCACCCTCAAATACCTCGCGGAGACCGGTGCAATTGGCCCCGACGAATTGACCGTGGCCTACATTACCGGCAATGGCCTAAAGACCCAGGAAGCGGTCGAAGAGGTGGTGAACCCGTTGCTGGTCAAACCGATGATGGGTTCCTTCGAGGCGGCTCTGGAAAACCGCATGGCAGCGCAGGTGTAGATGTCCATGGCCAAGCAGCGGGTGCGGTTCACGTTCTCGGCTGAAATGGTGCGCGAGCCGATAATCTACCGGCTGGGGCACGACTTTGACGTGGTGACCAATATCCGGAGAGCCGACGTGCGATCCGACGTCGGATGGGTGATCCTCGAACTGGAAGGAACCGATGACGAGATCCAGCGAGGGCTCGACTGGGTTGGCAATACTGGCGTCAGGGTTGACCCCATCGCAGGGGACGTGATCGAAGGCTGACCAGTAAACCGGACCACGAGCCGGAAGTGTAAACTAATCTGCCGTAGCGCAAAGCGTGGCACGGCATGACAGCATGGCAGGAGGAGACATTCCGATGGGCGTAACGGTACGCATTCCCACCCCACTGCGACGGATGACTGGCGGCGCGGACAAAGTCGAGCTGGACGTGGCCGATTTGTCCCAAATGATAGACACGCTGGAGAGCGACTATCCCGGCTTCAAAGAACGGCTGCTGGACGAAGAAGGCGAACTGCGCTACTTCGTGAACATTTATGTCAACGGCGAGGATATCCGGTTCGACCAGGGCCTACGGACGTCTATCAAGTCCGGAGACGAGATCAGCATCGTTCCCGCGGTCGCCGGCGGATTGACCTGAGAACCTGGGCATATTGCCGACTCCGTGGCTTTGACGCTCCCGCTGTAGCGGGAGCGCCGTCTTTTGGGCACGCATTTTCTCACCGGGATACTCGCGCGTACCTGCTTTTAGGCACGGTATCGTCAGAGCCAGCATTTCCAGGATTATCGGATTTTCAGGATGCCCCCGCGCACACGACAACCACAGCCCAATCCCGGCAATCCTGAAATCCGGCAAATCCTGATTCTGACATCCTCCAGAAAGCGGGTGCCCGTCAGCGCCCGGATCACCTTGCTTGACATGATTGCCGGCGTTCGCTACATTTTGCCAACGTTGGAATGGACGGGCCCTACCCGGAAACCGCGCGCCGCGCCTACCTCGTCATCCTCATCGCACGGCAGGCTTCGCCAATGGGTACAACACCAACAGCCTCCGCCGAGGCTAGCCGGTTGGGTCGGCAGGGCAACACCAGGGCGCGCAACCAAGCGCCAGAATTGCCCGCCATGTTTGACCGTTACCGAGAGCACCTGGAAAATGCCCTGACAGCCGCAGTGCCGCCCCTGGAAGATCACGCGGTCAACACGCTCCTGCGGTACCATTTGGGATGGTCGGACCGGACGGGAACTCCGGCGGCCAGTCCGGCCTCGCAGGGCAAAGCGCTCAGGCCCACCCTCTGCATGTTCGCGTGCGACGCCCTCCAGGGAGATCCCGGCCATGCTGCCCCGGCCGCAGCCGCGCTCGAGCTTATTCATAATTTCTCCCTGGTTCACGACGACATCCAGGATCAGGGAATGGAACGGCGCCACCAACCCACCGTGTGGGCTATCTGGGGCACTGAACAAGCGTTGGTGGCCGGCGACGCAATGCAATCCCTAGGAGACCTCAGCACCCTGAATGTGGGCTGCCAGGTCCCGCCCGCCACCTCTATTCGCGTCTCCCAATTGCTGACTCAAAGCTACCTCGAAATGATTGAAGGCCAGTGCCGGGACCTGGAGTTCGAACGCCGCGAAGTCATCGCGTCGGACGAATATCTGGACATGATCGCACTCAAAACGGGCGCCCTTATCCGCAGCAGCATGGTCATCGGGGCAACCATAGCCACGGACGAGCGGGAGACCCTGGAAGGCGTGGCGCGGTTCGGCCGGGCCATCGGCCGATTGTTCCAGATCAGGGACGACTATCTGGGCATTTGGGGAGACGAAGCCATTACCGGAAAATCCACGGACAGCGACATCGTCCAGCGCAAAAAAAGCTACCCCGTCGTATACGCCTTCCAGTACGCTGAAGGGGCCAATCGTGAAGAGTTGTTGCGCCTGTACGCGCAGGAGGAGCTCAACGAGGACGATGTAAATCGCGTTCTCAACATACTCGATGACCTGGGCGCCGACCGACGAACCGACGAACTCACTGATGCGACCGCTGAAGAAGGGCGGGCTGCTCTGGCAATGTTGGAACTGCCACCCTGGGCCAACGAGGACGCAAAAAACCTGATTGACTTCATGGCCTATCGCCGATTCTGAGCACCTTGGCGACAAGCTACGGGGATTCTGAGCATGGTACGGACAAATAAAGATCCTGGCACCGTTGTCAAACCGGCCAAGCGCCCGATGGAACTGGGCGTTCGCATGGGCTGGTACATCCTCAAGAACCGGCTTCGTGGTCGGAAGCGCTTCCCACTGGTCACCATGCTGGAGCCGTTGGAGATGTGCAACCTGGCATGCATCGGGTGCGGCCGGATTCGCGAATACCGCGGCGTCCTGGACCAAATGATGCCCGTGGAAGAAGCCTTGGACGCCGTGCACAAGTCGGGAGCGCCCATCGTGTCCATCGCCGGCGGCGAGCCGACGATCCATCCCAAAATCGACGAGATCATCAACACGCTGATCGACGAAAAATACTTCGTCTATTGCTGCACCAACGCGCTACTGCTACCGCGCATGCTGGACAAAATACCGCCCTCCAAGTACTTCTGCTGGGTCATCCACATGGACGGCATGGAGGAAAAGCACGACGAATCTGTAGCGCGCTCCGGTGTTTTCAAGCGCGCGGTGGAAGGCATAGAAATGGCAGTGGAGCGGGGCTATCGCGTCTGCACCAACACAACTGTATTCCGCAACAGCGACGTCGAGGACTTACGGGAGATGTTCCGCTACGTCGGCGACCTGGGGGTCGAAGGGTCGATGATCTCGCCGGGCTACGACTTTGAAGATGCTCCCGACCAGGATCTGTTCCTCACGCGGCAGGAATCCAGGAACGTGTTCCGCGACCTGCTGGACCCGACCCGTATGGAAGGGATGCGGTTCTACAACAACCCGCTGTACCTGAACTTCCTCCGGGGAGAGCGCGAATATCAGTGCACGGCATGGTCCAATCCCACGTACACGGTTATGGGCTGGCGCAAACCCTGTTATCCCCTGGCCGATGAACACACCACCGAGATTGATGAACTATACGAACCCCAACTGTGGGAAGAAAAATACGGCGTGGGGAGGGACCCTCGCTGCAACAACTGCATGATGCATTGCGGTTTCGAATCGGCAACGATATTCAACGCAATTGGCAAACCCCGGGAATGGGTGACGTTCATCAAATCCGGCGCGGCCCACAAAGGAGGGATCAGCGTCGGCTAGACGTGCCCTGGCATTGCATCCGTTCGACACAATGGGTGGCGGACATTCCGAACGATAACGCGAACGATGGCCGGCCGGTCCAGGTTGGTCGCCTTTGTTATGCTTATGCTTGCCGTAGTTGCACCCATGGCCACGGAACTCGCCGGAGTGCGCCAGGCGATCAGCGACCCGCACGGAAGTGGCATGATGTTGCGTGTTGTCGGCGTGGGCCGGCAGCGCACCGAAGCGGGCATCGAGGCAGTGGCGGCCGAATCGCCAACGGCGATAGCGTTGATCGGATTCTGCGGCGCGACCGACCCGGGTTTGCTTACCGGCGACCTGCACGTCGCCGAGGTGTTTCACTCCATTGACCGTCCGGGGCCCATCCCAGCCGATCCAACACTGGCCGGCCGGATCAGGTCTTGGGCTGACCGAAGTGCAACGCGCTGCGTTGGCGGTCCCTCGGCAACGGTGACGGCAATAACCGGCGCCAAAAGGAAATCTGGTCTGCGCGCGGAGACGGGATCACTATCGGTCAACATGGAAGACTACTGGGCCGCTAGGGTAGCCGCCGCTCACGGAATACCATTCGCTTCGGTCCGAGCGGTTCTGGACACCGCGGGGGATGAGATACCAGACTATCTCGGTGGAATGGGTAACGGGATTATCCATGTCCTGCGCGGGCTGGCAACGCATCCGGGCAGTGCGGCCGTTCTGATCCGACTCGCCCGTAAGGCCCAAATCGCACGGGCTCGCTTGGCCGACTGCGTGTCGGGCGCGTTGGACGGTCCGCCCGCTCCATCAGTCGGACCGGCCGGGTTGACGCCATGACCACGCTGGTAACGGGCGCCACCGGCTTTATCGGCGGCAACCTGGCACGTGCCCTATGGTCCCGCGGCGAGGACGTTCGCGCCCTGGTGCGGCCGTCCGCCAACGACCTGGCCATCCGGGGAACTGGAGTGGCGCAAGCAACCGGCGACCTGCTGGACAGCGAATCGGTGCGACGGGCCGCCGCCGGCTGCGAGACCGTCTATCACTGCGCGGCAACTTATTCCTTCTGGTCACCTCACCCGCGCGAAGTGTACCGCTCCAACGTGGCCGGGACGGTAAATCTGCTTGACGCCGCTCGGCAGGTCGGAGTGCGCCGGGTGGTTTTCACCAGTTCAGTCTCCACCATCGGCATACCTGAAAACGGGTCGAGGGACCCGGAGCTCCTGGGTACTGAAGAGATGGCGCCCCGGCAGGCTTTGCTCATCGGCGATTACAAGCAGTCCAAGTATGCCACTGAGCAGATTGCCCTGGCGGCCAATGACGACGAGATGGAGGTGGTGGTAGTCAACCCCTGCGCTCCGGTGGGCGAATGGGACGTCAAACCGACACCAACCGGGCAAATTCCCCTGTCCTTCGCCCGCGGCAAGGCTCCCGGTTACATCGCCACGGGAATGAACTTGATCGATGTTGGGGACGTTGCCGAAGGACACATACTGGCAATGGAACGAGGCATCCCCGGGGAGCGATATATCCTCGGGTGCCGCAATCTCACTCTGAAGGAAATTTTCGACATCCTGTCCACGATCACCGGACGGCGCGCGCCTAAGATTCGCATCCCGCATTGGGCCATTTTGGGGGTCGCATACTTCGACGAATTCGTCGAAGGCACCCTCCTTCGCCGTCCACCAACCGTTCCGGTAGAAGCAATCAAAATCACCAAGCACCCGATGTACGTGAGCAGCAAAAAAGCGGTGTCGGAACTGGGTTTGCCCCAGAGCCCGGTTGAGGCGGCACTAGAAAAAGCGATCCGCTGGTTCAGGAATTACGGCTACTGTTAGCGTTTCACGTTGGGCGGCGCAAGTATCATGGTTGTCCGGGAAATCGTCCGCAGCGGGATCGACGCTCGTATCGAAGCGCCGTCGCCTGAAGCGCTGGACGCATCAATCGAGCGGCTTCAGGGCTACTTCCGGCGGATACAGGACCCCGGTGGCTTCTGGTGGGGCGAGCTGGAATCGAACAATACCATGGAAGCCGAGTATGTGATGCTATCCCAGTTCCTGGGACATCGGAATCCGGAGCGCGAGCGGCACATCGTCAATTATCTCCGGAGCAAGCAGCTGGACGACGGATCCTGGGCGATCTACTACGGCGCTCCCGGTGATCTGTCCACCACGGTGGAATGCTATTTCGCGCTGAAACTATGCGGTGAAGACCCGCAATCGGATCACATGCGTCGTGCCAGGCAGTTCGTGTTGGATCGGGGTGGGGTGCCGCAGACCCGGATGTTCACGCGCATTTGGCTGGCGTTGTTCGGACAATGGGAATGGACCGGCACGCCGAGCCTCCCTATCGAGATGATATTGCTGCCCCATTGGGCGCCGCTGAGCATCTACCGTTTTGCCAGTTGGGCAAGAGGATGTATCGTTCCCTTGTCCATCGTCTTGTCGCGCCGTGCAGCTCGGCCCGTTGCGCCGGAGCATGCCATCGACGAACTGTTTCCCGAGGGTCAGTCAGGAACCGATTATTCCATACCAGCGCCACCCGGGTTCAATTTGCCCAGGCTGGTGCATCTGGCCGAGCGGTTGCTGGGGAAGACTTACGATCGCATCCCAGCTAACCCTTTGCGTAGCATCGCTGAACGCAAAGCCATTCGTTGGATCCTGGACCACCAGGAAGACGATGGAAGTTGGGGCGGGATTCAACCCCCCTGGGTGTACAGCCTGATCGCCCTGAGCGTGTGCGGCTTCGATAACGAGCACCCCACCATGTCCCGAGGATTCGCCGGCCTGGACGGTTTCTCCATCCAAAAGGGCGACCGCTGGACTATTCAGGGCTGCATATCACCGGTTTGGGACACGTGCCTGGTCGTTCAGGGGCTGGCCGAAAGCGGATTGCCTCCCAATGATCCCATGCTGGAAGCGGCCACCCGGTGGCTGGTCGACAAGCAAATACTGGTCGGTGGTGACTGGCAGGTGCAGGCGCCCCAACTGCAACCGGGTGGGTGGGCCTTCGAGTTCCACAACAACTGCTATCCGGATATCGACGATACCGCCGAGGTCGTGCTCGCCCTGCGCCTCGGCAAATTGCCGGGCGCTGAAGATCGTTCGCGTCAGGATGCAATCGCGCGCGCGCGCGACTGGGTGCGAGGGATGCAAAGCAGGGACGGTGGATGGGCATCCTTCGACAAGGACAACAATCACGGTTATGTCACGGCCCTGACGTTCAGCGATTTTGGCGAAGTTCTTGACCCGTCCAGCGCGGACGTAACCGCTCATGTACTGGAAATGTACGGCAAACTCGGGTACAAAACCGATCAGGTTTTCCTGCAACAGGCGTATCGCTATCTCCGGCACGAACAAGAGGATGATGGTAGTTGGTTCGGCCGCTGGGGCGTAAACTACGTCTATGGTTTGGGAGCGGTCCTGCCGGCGTTGGAGGCTGCAGGTGAAGACATGCGTCAGCCCTACATTCGCCGAGCGGTGCAGTGGCTGATTGACCATCAAAATCCCGATGGAGGTTGGGGCGAATCGTGTGCGTCATATATAGATTCGACGCAACGAGGAGTTGGACCAAGTACCGCTTCCCAGACCGCTTGGGCTATTATTGCGCTGGTAGCGTCCGGATGCGGCGACCACCCGGCCACCCACCGTGGGGTTTCATACTTGCTGGCAACACAACTTGCGGAGGGAAACTGGGATGAGCCATATTTCACGGGCACCGGGTTTCCCGGTTACCTGAAAGGCGAACGAGTGGAAAGCGTCCCCCAAGCTGGTGAACGTGGATTCCAGGGAGCTGAACTATCGGCGGGTTTCATGATCAACTACCACCTTTACCGAAACACCTGGCCGCTGATAGCCTTGGCTCGCTATCGGGGGCGGCGTGCTCAGGCAGATCCGTCCGGCAAACCCAGGGGCAATGGTTCTCGGCCCATCGTATCGTAGGCTCGTACCTCAACTCATACCACATAAGTTTTCCGTTAATCACACTCCGCTACAGAGTGCAGCTTATGAAAACCGAACACTTTTCGCTGAAAGTCGACACCACCGGCGCGCCCGAGTTCATCGATATCACTGACTGGGTCAAGGGTTGTGTCGGTAAGGCCTGCGTCAGCAACGGGTTCGTAGTGGTGTACTCCCGTCACACCACCGCTGCCGTGATCATCAACGAGAACGAGCCGTTGTTGATTGAAGACATGACGCGTTTTCTGGAGAAGATGTGCCCGCGTTTCGGAGAATACCGGCACAACGACTTCTCGGTGTGCACGGTCAACATGACCGAAGAGGAATCTCCCAACGGTCACGCGCACCTGCAACATTTGATGCTGGGGTCTAGTGAAACCATCCCGCTCATCGACGGAAAGATGCCCTTCGGCCAGTGGCAGAGCATTTTCTTCATCGAGCTGGACCACCCGCGGCCGCGTGAGGTCATGGTCCAGATCGTGGGCGAGTAAGCGGGCTCCGGACCTGGGGCATCATGTCGGCGGCAGTTGAAGAGCGAAACCCCTCCAATGAGGAGGCCTGCGGTATTGCATCCGCGGAGTCGGTGACGCTGGCTGAGGCGTACCGGTACTGCGAAAGGCTGGCGCGCAGCCATTACGAGAATTTCAACGTCGGAGGCTGGATCACGCCCAAGCGAAAACTGCCGCACGTCTATGCAATCTACGCCTGGTGTCGGATGGTGGACGACCTGGGCGACGAATCCCTGCCCTCAGAACCGGTCACGTCCGCAGTTGAGAACGGGAAACTCGACGACACGATCACCACCCACCGCCGCGGCCAACTGGCGTGGTGGGAGAACGAACTGGAGGCGATTTATTCGGGGCAACCCGCCCACCCCATATCGCTCGCGGTACAGCACACGGTCAACTCGTTCGATATTCCGAGGGAACCCTTCCAACTTCTGATACGCGCCAATTTGATGGATCAGGGATCCGGGCGTTTCGAGACACTCGACGACGTAGTGGAATATTGCCGCCATTCCGCAAACCCGGTTGGACGCCTGTACCTGTACCTGTTTGGGTATGCCGATCGCCGGCGGCAATTGCTCGCCGACCACACCTGCACCGCACTGCAACTCACCAATTTCTGGCAGGATGTCAGCCGTGACTATCGAGACCGAGGCCGGATCTACCTTCCCCAAACCGACATGAGGCGATTCGGCGTCACCGAGGGCGACATCGCTAACGGCTCAGCGACCGACGGGTTCCGCTCCTTGTTGCGATACGAATGTGACGTTGCGATGCGCATGTTTCAACAAGGCGCACCCCTGGTTGCTTCATTGGACCGGCGAGCCCAACTCCCGGTGGCCCTATTCACTAGGGGTGGTACGGCCGTCCTCCATGCAATTCACCGGCAGGGATACGACGTCCTGAGCCGCCGGCCCACATTGTCGAAACGCCAGAAGACGTGGTTATTGATGTCCGCATGGCTGGGCAACAAGTTGGGAACCGGGTACGGATTGCCCAAACCCTGAGGCGGACCAGTTGACTACCCCGTTGCCGACAGCATCCTCACCGTCACCCGAGGCGTTGGCGGCGGCCTATGAGGAATGCCGCCGGGTAACTAGGCGCGAAGCTCGCAACTTTTATTTCGCCTTCTTGACACTGCCGGCCCGGCAGCGGAGGGCCATCTACGTTGCTTACACGTTTTGCCGGTATTGTGATGACTCGGTCGACGCCGAAGGAAGCCACGCTGAGAAGTTGCAGCGCATCGAGCATCTACGCCGCCAATTGACCCAGGCTTATGCCGGGAACGCAGACCAGCCGCTGTTCATCGGGTTAGCCGATGTGGCGGCAACCTACAACATCCCCGAGCAGTATTTTCAGGAGGTCCTGAACGGCGTGGAATCCGACTTGGTAAAAACCAGATACGCAAACTTCGAGGAATTGCGTGCCTACTGCTACCAGGTAGCCTCTGTGGTCGGGTTGATTTGCATCCACATCTTCGGATATCGCGGCCGCGAAGAAGCGCACCAGGGCGCCATCGACCTCGGGTTGGCCATGCAGCTGACCAACATCTGCCGGGATGTGCTTGAGGACTGGGAGTTCGGTCGGGTGTATTTGCCACAGGACGAACTGGACCGATTTGGCGTAACCGAAACGGATTTGGAAAATCGAGCAGTGACCGACGGTTTCGCGAACCTGATGCAATTCCAGATCGACCGCGCCCGAGAGTACTTCGCCAGTGGCCGGCGGTTGCTGCCGTACCTCTCGCCGAGATCCCGAGCCTGCCCGGCTGCCCTAGGACTCATCTACGGCGGAGTGCTAAACAAGATAGAAGCCACCGGGTACGACGTGTTTCGGGAGCGCATCAGCTTGAGTAAAAGCGTCAAGCTGGGGCTGATGGCCAGGGCATGGCTCACGGGCCCTTTGATGAAGTGACCGGTGGCCGCGGCGATGCCGAGCAGTCGGTGCTGGTAATCGGTGGGGGACTGGCGGGCATCGTCGCGGCAGCCAGGCTCGCGGAGTCCGGTTGGCGGGTTACTTTGCTCGAAGCTCGCAGATCTCTGGGGGGTCGAGCCTTTTCGTTCATCGATCGGGAGAGCGAGCGGGAGTTGGACAACGGGCAGCACGTCTTTGTGGGCGCCTGTCGCAACCTCACCGAGTTCTTGGAGCGTATCGGTGCCCGCGGCCTGTGGCATTTGCAGCCCAGGCTGAATGTCGATATCTATGACCGCGCCGGACATGGAGGCAAACTGTATGGGGTGGGTGGCCCCGCTCCGGTCCATCTGCTGGCGGCTTTCATCACTTATCGTCACCTGGGCCTGGGCGACAAGGTGCGCGCGGTACGCGGGGTGATTGCCGCGATGCGGGCCGACCGGTCCACACCTGATATGGAAACAACCTCGTTTTACGACTGGTTGAGAGCCCACGGCCAGTCCGAACGGTGCATCTACAACCTTTGGAACGTGATCATTGAGGGAACTCTCAACGACAACATCCAAGACGTCAGCGCCGCGATGGGATTGATGATCACCCAGGACGGCTTGTTGAAGGGCAGGCGAGAGATTAATATCGGGTATCCCAAGGCGCCCCTGGCACAGGCGCTAGGTACGCCGAGCAAAGTCCACCTCCACAACTTGGGTGTACGCACCCTGCTTGGCTGTCCGGTTCGGGCCATAGAGGCAGATGCCAGCGGGTCGGTGCAGTACGTCGAAGCGGGGAACCACCAGGTGTTCGCTGCCGACGCCTACGTAAGCGCGGTGCCGTTCTGGATCCTGCCCGGCTTGATCCCGGAAGATCTGGCGGGGAAAGAGCCATTTAGTTCGTTGACCGGCTTGCAATCCTCTCCCATCGTCAACGTCCATCTTGAATACGACCGACCGGTGATGGACCGGGAGTTTTGCTACTTTCTCGACAACCCCTTGCAATGGGTATTCAACGATTCGCTGATCCGGAGTAGTAATCAATCCCACGTCGGCCAGTCGTTGACGGTGTCCATCAGCGCCGCGTGGGATCAGATCGACCTGCCGCGACCGGACCTGATGAAGAGCATCGCCGCCGAGATGCGCGCCGCGTTCCCCAAAGCCCGCGATGCGCAACTGCTGAAGTCGACTGTGGTGAAACAACGAAACGCCACTTTTCGGTGCACCCCCGGGGCGCAGCGCTTCCGGCCTGGTCCGGTCACTGCTTCGCCTAACCTCTTTTTGGCGGGGGAATGGACGGACACGGGATGGCCTTCGACTATGGAGGGGGCAATCATCAGCGGATATAATGCCGCTGCAGAGGTTGTGTCGCGTTTTGGCTCCGCCGCAGACACCGGGGAGAAAAATAGTGTCCGACCAATGGTCTGAACAGCGCGCGAACCTCACCGAGGCCACACGCGAAATGTACCGGCGCGGCCTCGTGGGAGCGTATTCGGGCAACACCAGCCTGCGCTTGACGGGCTCAGGGAATGATGGCCTGCTGCTGGTAACCCCCACGCATCATCCCTACTACCGGCTGCAGCCGGATGAACTGGTTGTGGTGAACCTGGAGGGCGAGCCAGTGTCTCCGGCTCCCATGCCACCGTCGTCGGAGACTCGGTTGCACCTCGAGATTTATCGCCAGCGGGCCGATGTGCAGGCGGTGGCGCATACTCACTCCATTTACGCGTCGGTGGCCGCGGTCATCGGGCGGGACATTCCGCCGTTGATTGACGAAATGCTGATGACCATCGGCGGTCCGATCAAGGTTAGCAAGTACGCCTTTCCCGGAACGCAGGAACTGGCCGAGCAAGCCTACGCCGCGCTGGGCGACCGGAACGCCGCCCTGCTGCGCAACCACGGCACTGTGGGCGTTGGGCCGGACATCTGGGAGGCGCTGGAAGTCTGCGACCTGGTGGAGAGGCTGGCCCAGATCTTCGTGCTAGCCCGCAACTTCGGCCCGCGCGCCGCCTCACCCTTGCCCGAAGACGCCATCGCCACGGAGATACAGATGTTCCGCGAAGGTCGTTAAACGCTTCGCTTCAGCTTGTCACTGCGAGCGCGGCGTGGCAATCTCATCGTGGCGCCGGAAGTCGCCTTTGCCTCAACTTGTCATTGCGAGCGCAGCGTGGCAATCTCGTCGCGGTGCCGAAAGCCCCCATGGGAACGCGATCCAGAGCGCTATACTACCGCTAAACCGCCAATCCAAATGCGTTGACCAATGACCACTGGACCCGGAACCCCGCGCGAGTTTTCCCACGTCATCGGCGTGGTCGGGGCGGCGTCCGGCTTCGGGGCGCAGATGTTGTTGTACCTGGAGAAGGAACGACCCGACTGCTGGCTGGTGGCAATCGCAGAACGTCCCTTGCGCTGGCCCGTGGAACGCATCTCGACCTACCGCCTGGCCCAAAATCGGGTGGGCGGCATCCTCACCATGTCCGACATTCCGGATTTCATGCAGCAGAAGGCTTGGGATATGTTCCTGCAGGGGCACGAGCTGACAGTCGCCGACATTCCGGACGTGTTGCAGCTGGAAGGGGTCGATTCGCTGATCCACGTTGGGAGTTATTACGACGGACCCAACCCCGAACAGTTCTGTGCCGACGCGCAGATTTGGCTCCGCGCGGCCCGCATCGCTGGAGTGTGTCAGTTCATCTACCTGTCGGACGTTCGTGTCTACGGTGCAAATGCCGACAACCCAATCCCCGTCACGGAGCGAACCTCAACAAATCCCAACCGCCAACACCGTTACCTCGCTGATGCGGAGCCCGCTGCGGCAGACGACGGATCACCGGCGGCGGCCAACGGCGATGCCGACGACGAAATGAAGGTCGCTGTGCTGCGCACCGCGATGTCAGTCAGCGCCAATCACGCGAGCCCCGCGGCTGATGAGCTGTTGCTGCCGGCCGTTACTGCCAACCGGAAGCGCAGCTTCCCGCTCCAGTTCCTGCACGAACATGACCTGGCGCGAGCGATAGAACGGGTGATAACGCAGCGTTTGGACGGAGTGTTCAACGTGGCTGGCGACGGGGTGGTAGATTCGTTGGACATCCTGGAATGGTGCCGCGTGCCCGGTTTGCCCAGGCACGCCGGAGCCGGCCGGTCGTTCAACTCGGTGGGAAGGCAGTTGTCGAAACATCCGCTGATAATGAGCTCCGCCAAATTCAAACAGTCCGCCGGCTTCCGGTTCAAGTACTCGTCGGCGCGCGCCATACGCGCATACTGCCATTCGGTCATCCTGGAACCAGGCTGACGGCATGACGGCGTCGCACCCTGTGGTTCCAGAACGAGTGGTGATCGACACCGATCCCGGTGTCGACGATGCCATAGCGTTACTCATGGCGCTGTCGTCGCCTCAGATGGAGGTTCTCGGACTGACCACGACGGCGGGCAATGTCCCGATTGGGCCGGCAACCCGAAACGCGCTGGCTATTTTGGAAAGCTTGGGGCGCACGGACATCCCTGTAGCCAAAGGAGCGACACGGCCAGTTCGTGGCCGCTTCGCCTATGCACGCGATGTCCACTCCGCAGCAGGCCTCACCCACCCCCTGCCCCCGCCGACGTCGCGCACATCCGATACTGGCGCTGTGCAGTTCCTGGCCCAAACCCTTCGAGCGAATCCGGGCGCCGTCACTGTCATCGCCCTCGGGCCTCTGACCAACCTCGCCAGGCTGCACCGGGATCACCCAACGGTTTTGCCGCTGGCCAAGCACCTGCTGGTCATGGGCGGCGCGGTGGACACTCCGGGCAACGTCACGCCCCAAGCAGAGTTCAACTTTTACAGCGATCCGACGGCCGCCCGCCTGGTGATGGAAGCGGGCATCCCGCTAACCCTGATCGACATGGCGCCGTGCCGACAAGTTTTCCTGACCCGGACGGATGTCGAGAACGCGCGTCCGTCGTCCGCTGCCGGTATCCTGGCCGAACGGTTGCTCGCCGGTTGGTTCCGGCAAGGAGCCGCGCGCGAGCGGTTCAATATGTACGACCCGCTGACACTCGTCGCGGCGTTGAACGCGAACGCCATCAAGCTTCGCTCGGTGACGATGACGGTAGATGATTCGACGACCACCAACGACAGCGCTCTGTGGGGCCGCTGCCGAGTGCTGGACGAAACCGCAGGACCGATCAGCGTTGCTGAACCCGGGGGCGTAGATGTTACGACATCACTACTAATGATCCGCGATCTACTGGGGTGGTCGCAGCCGGCGGCAAATTGAGCACGAGAGGAGGCAAGATGGCAGTCCAACGCAGGGTATTGATCGTGGTGTTCGACGGCCTTCAGCCGGCCCAGATTACGCCGGAGCTGATGCCTAACCTGTCAAAGTTCGCGGATGGCGGAGTGACTTTCGCGAACCATCATCCGGTGTTCCCTACTGTTACTCGGGTCAACGCCTCGAGTCTCGTCACCGGTTGCCTGCCCGGCAGGCACGGCCTCGCCGGAAACACCTTCCTGTGCCGCGACTTCGATCCGCACCGAGTGATCCCCGCCATGGAACCCACGCTGCAGGAAGTTGTGGACACCACCGGACGTGCGCTGTTGGTCCCGACACTTGCCGACCTGTTGGGCCGACACGGTATGGAATACTTCGCCATTGGCACCGGTACCAGCGGCAACGCCTACATGCACAACCCCAATGCAGCGACCGCCGGCGGGGCGACCATTCATCCCGATTTCACGCTGCCGCGTCCGCTGTACGCTGAACTGGCCGAACGGTTCGGCGAATGGCCAGCGCAGGGCTTGCCCAACACCGCGCGCCTAGTCCACGCGCGACGCATTCTGACCGAGTTCGTACTGCCCGAACGCGACCCGGCAGTGGCCCTGCTGTGGTCGTCGGAACCGGACAAGACGCAGCACGAGGACGGCGTAGGACTGGGCAGGACTCCGCAAGCCCTCGCTGAAGCGGACGCCGAATTCAGGGAAGTAATGGACTGGCTGGAGGCGAATGAGCGCGCCGATACCACTGACGTATTCGTCGCGTCGGACCACGGCTATTCGACGATCAGCGAGGTGGTCCGGGTGGAGCAATTGCTGCGTGAAGCCGAGTTCCCGACGATCGACCTTCCGGGTGGCGTCGCGGTGGCTGCCAACGGCGGGTCAGCGCTGCTGTACGTCAACGGATGTGATCCGCAGACGGCCGGAACGCTGACCGAGTGGCTGGTGGCGCAATCCTGGTGTGGCCCGCTTTTCTCGTCAGTGCGCGTTGGGCATCCGGCCGGCACGTTGCCCCTGGCCCTGCTGGGATGCGAAGGGCCACGCTCGCCGGACCTGATCATGTCTTTCCCGTGGCAAAGTTTGGACAATCTGGCCGGTTATGCCGGCCACGCTCCGGCGACGGGAGGAGCGGTTGGTCAGGGTCAGCATGGCAGCCTCAGCCAGCACGAACTGCGCAACACCGGGCTAGCCGGCGGGCCGTCGTTCCAGCGCGAAACCATCATCGATACGCCAACCGGCAACATCGATTTCGCTCCCACCATCCTGCATCTGCTGGGATTGGACGCTGAAGCGTCAGCGATGGAGGGCAGGATATTGTTGGAGGCCCTGGAGAACGGACCATCGGGTTCAACACCAGACCGCCACGTTTATAGAGCTGAGCGACCCGGGTTCTGTCAAAAGCTGCAAATTAGCGCGATGGGAAGCACGCGCTACGTAGACTGGGGCAACCGGCAATAGGGGCGGGCAGCATGCCCGGCGGCCCTCCGGCGGTCAGTTTCCGTAGGGGGCAAAAGGCGCCCCATCCACCAAAACATCCTTGATGACTGCCTGCCCTTGCTCGTCCAAGGAGACGACCACTTTGACGTCCTCGGCGTGCTCGATGATGTGGCCCGTGCCCTCTGGCACGAAATAGGTGCCTATTCCGAAATCCAGGCGACCGCGTTGGTTGACCACCCCGCGAATAAAAACATCGGAAGACGGCGGCCCAACTGGATCATGCCAGACAGCGCACCACACATCGCCGCATTCGTATAGCTCTACGAATATCTCGCTGCCAGCTGGTAAATCGCGCAAACCCTCCGGCAGTGCCGCTATTTCATAGTCCAGAATCGCGTAGTCTCCCTGGAACAGAGAACGTGGGTCGACCGGTGCGGTCTGCAGGGTGATCTCCCGTCCCGTAGTCACGGCGACCTCCCGCACGCCGGCGAAGGCGACCAGCCCAACCATCTGCGCCGCCACCACGACGAAGAACAGGATGCTCGCCGTTCGACTCATGCCGGTTCCTCGACAATGCGCACGCTGCGCAGCATCCGCCGGCGCAGAAACTCGAGCCCGAAGCCCATGCACAGCATGATCGCGCCGGCAACTATGAATGCCAGGGACTGACCGAGCAAACCGAAGCCGAACTCGAAATAACGTGTGAACAACGCGATCCCGAAGGCGATCACCGCCAGGTTGATCAGGTCACCGCGGTTCCAGCGGTATCCGGCCGCCACCAGCGCCAGCACCGCGCCCAAGAGGGCAACGTTCAGCGGGAGCCAGGTCCACGTCCAGACCAACAGGAGCCCCAACCACGAAACGAGAGCGAGCAAGCCCATAGCGACGGCGGCCGATGTCTCCCAATTCAGTTGGCCCGGTGCTGTGCGGACCGGCGACGACCACTTCCTGTCAACCACCCACATCAGGACCAAGACGGCTGCCGCCGCGCCCCAAACCGTTCCGGCCAGGAACCAGTATTCCCCCAGGAAGGCCAGTGCAGCGCCCTCTATCCCGCCCGTCGCCGGATCCCAGGGGTCGCTGTAGCTCATGGCATAAACGCTGGCGATGGCCGCCGAGAGGCCGGCCAGGTCCCAGGCGCGGGAGCTAACGCGCAGCTCCGCCGTGGCGGTTCCCGTCCAACGAACCCGGATCCGGCCGGTCAAGAAGATCAGCGCCCCAATTCCCAGGCCCACCGGGCCCAACCACAGGAGCAACTCGTTCTGCGCCAAAAAGCCAAATGCCGCGAAACTCCTTATGATCAGCGAACCGGCCAAAATGGAACCGGCAAAGTACGCGACCGGCGATTCTCGACGTCGATAGCCGTACCAGAGCAACGTCCCGATGCCCGCCAGCAGGGCGAGGTTGAATACCGGCCACATCGACACCGCATACATCAGTCCCAGCCACATCGCCAGCGTCAGCGCCGCCATGGCCGCCACCGCGCCGGCTTCCCAAACCGCATCGCCGTAGCCGGAGCGCCCGCGTTTCCACCAAGCCAGGCCAACCCCCGCTGCCGCAAGTAGCCATCCCACCGCCACGACGGCCCAGTATTCGGCCGGCATCCAGGACCAGACAGGCGGCGTGTCCCACCTCCAAAAGGTTCCGTACCCCATGACGTGCAGGCTCGACGCGGCCAGCGTGAGTCCCGCCGCGGCTACGAACCGGTTGTATTGTTCAATCGCGGGCACGACCCGCATCGCAACGCTGCCGGCGAAAAGGCAAGACGCCACTGCCAACGCGGTCGCCGAAAGCAATATCGGCGTCGCCTCACTATCCAGATCCACCAGGCTGACGAACCGCGTGGCCACCAACGCCACGAACAGGACGGCAACACCTCCCAACAGTTGAGTTGAACGGTTGAGGAAAGCCACCGCCGCGATGCCGCCGAACGCAACCAGGTTGAACAGCCACCACAGAGCGGGCTCCGGCCAGACGAACCAGAGCCACATGACCGCCCCGGTAACCGCGATTGTGGCCACCGTGACGGTGTCAGAGACGAGGCCAGCATCCTGCCGATCCCGGGAGAACCACCAGGAGCCGGCGGTTGCAGCCGCAGCCGCCGCGATCGCGATGCCCGCCGTGATCCAATATTCGGGAGTCACCACCTCCCAGGTGAGCCTTTCCGCGTTGATCCAAATGCTGGCCAGCGTCATGACACAAAAAGCCACGAAACCAATGCCCAAACCGGGATAGTAGCAATACCCCGCCAGGGGCCGCGTCCACGTGAATCTCAATTGCAACCGACCCAGGGCAACCACCGCAGCCGAAAGCGCCAGGGTCAACGGGGCCAGGAACAGGATCGTCTCTTCCCCGTAGTATTCCAGCCACCATTGGGTCCGGAACCCCATGCTCAGGACGAGGAGCGCCAGCGATAACCCCACCATAACGCGGGAGCGCGCGACGTATCCAATCGGCAGCACGCCCAGGAACCACGCGGTGGTCAGATTGGGATGATTTACGGGCACATGGTAAATCTGCGCCACCAGATGGATCGCCGCCCCGTAGGCCAATGCGCCAACCACCAACAGGGCCACACCGATGCGCGGGTATTCTAACTTGGCCAGCAGCGTCCAGCCCGCGGCATTGATCGCAGCCGTCAACCCCACCAGCATGGTGACCCGCGCCCAAACCGGGATCGCGTCCCAGTTGGCGGCGACGTAAATGATGATACCCAGCCCGACCAGCAGAGCGCCCATCACTCCTATGATGGAAACGGCCCGACTGACGAGGGTGGTTCGCTCCGCCGCGCCTACAGGCGGAGCGGTGGGGTCGCCGGCACCATATCCCGGATCACCCGGCGGTCTGCCCGAGGTGGACGGTTCATATCGTCGGAGTATCTCTCCCGCCTGCTCGGCCGAGATCAACCCCTCGCGTTGCCAGCCGCCGACTTCGATAGACAAACGGCGGCGGAATTCGGAGTCGCCATTCCCGCTCACAGACCCGGTTGACATCAGGTCCCTTTCACGCGAGATCGGATGACTTTACTTTCAAAGGGATGGAAGGGTATCGGCGTGTCGCGCTCGTCCGAATATCAGTCGGCCGCCGCGGCGCCGTTGGCAACGGCGTATCCCGAGTCCCGCTCCAGCATCTGGGACAGGCCCATGAGTTCGAACGCCTCGGTGAGAGGCGTCATTTCACCGACCAGGCGCTCGGTTGTACCGGTGGCTTTGAGTTCGGCCATGACCCGCGCCACGGTGTGGGCCACCGACATGAAGGCGCTGCCGGGGAAGATGACCATCTTGAACCCCAGCTTTTCCAGTTCCGCAACGTTCAGCAGCGGCGACTTGCCGGATTCTACGAAGTTATACAGCAGGGGAACCGAGGTGTGAGCGACCACCTCCGCTGCTTCTTCCGGCGACCGTATCGCTTCCACGAACAGCGCATCCGCGCCGGCCTCAGTAAAAGCGTCGCATCGACGCATCGTGTCGTCCCATCCGGTCACCGCCAGCGCGTCGGTGCGAACGATGATGGTGAAATCGTCATCGGTGCGCGCGTCCACGGCGGCATGGATTTTCTGCACCATTTCGTCGATGGACACCACCCGCTTGTCTTCCAGGTGGCCGCAGCGCTTAGGGAACTGCTGGTCCTCAATATGGACCGCCGCCACACCCGTACGTTCATACTCGCGGATGGTGCGGCGCACGTTCATGGTTCCGCCGTAACCGGTGTCGGCGTCGGCGATCACGGGCACATCCACTGTGGAAGCGATTGCCGACGCGTTCGCCAGCATCTCGGTGGCGGTGGCCAGCGCCAGGTCGGGGTAACCGATGCGGGCCACCGACGTTCCGGCTCCGGTCATGTATACGGCGGGGAAACCGGTCCGTTCGATGATGGCGGCGGTAAGGCAATCGTAGGCGCCTGGCGCGGTGATGATACCGGGGTCGGCGACCAGTTGGCGGAATCGGGTAGTGGCTTTCATCACTGAATACTCCCTTCCATGGGCGCTATCATGCAGTAAGCCCTCCGTCTATGGTCAGGGTCTGGCCATTGACGTAGCCGGCGCCCGGGCTAGCCAGATAAAGAACGGCGGAAGCCACATCCTCGGCGGCCCCAAAGCGGCCGGCCGGGATGCGCGAGAGCACCTGGCCACGTTGGTCGTCAGTCATGCCGGCGGTCATGCCGCCATCATCGCCAACCTCGATGAAACCCGGGGCGACCGCGTTCACCGTGATGCTGCGGCTGGCTACTTCCCGCGCCATGGCCTTAGTGAATCCAATTTGCCCGGCCTTGGACGCGGCGTAGTTGGCTTGTCCCGGGTTGCCGGTGAGCCCGACCACCGAGGAGATGTTGACCACACGTCCGTACCTCTGGCGGAGCATCAACGGGATGGCGAAACGGGTGGCCAGGAACGTGCCGCGCAGGTTCACCGTGAGCACTTCGTCCCAGTCCGCGGCGGTCATGCGCAGCATGAGCCGGTCGCGATTGACGCCAGCGTTGTTGACCAGGATGTCCAGCCGGCCCAGCCGGTCGGCGGTGGTTTTCACCACGGCCTCCGCAGTGTTTTCATCGGAAACATCACCGGGCACGCGCAGGGCTTCACCGCCAGCGGCGCGGATTTGGTCGATCACGGCATCGGCTGCTGCGGCGTTGCTCCGGTAATTGATGCCCACGGAGGCTCCGGCAGCAGCAAGCCGGGCCGCAATCACGGCGCCGATGCCCCGGGACGAGCCGGTAACCAGGGCGACCTGACCGCTCAAATCAATCGTGTACATGGTTGAACACCCAATCCTTCACGTCTCGCGCGCGACGGCGCGATGCAATTCCGCCAACTCTTGCCGAAAACCTTCCACCAACTCCAGCCGATGGCACAGCAGGCCGGTGTTAATCGCGCCGGCGACGCCGTTGGCCGTGGACGAACCGTGACCTATCATGACCAGACCGTCCACGCCGAAAAGCGGTCCGCCCATGGTGCGCGGCAGGTTCATGGTGGTCCACAACGCTTCTCCGATTTGCCGGACCTGCTCGTCCGGGAGAATGGCCGTCAGGCGTTGATGGAGATACGGGACCAGCGCTGAACCCAGACCTTCCGCGAACTTGATCAGGATATTGCCGATGAACCCATCGCACACGATGACATCGGCCTTGTCGGTGAAAAAGTCCATCCCCTCGACGTTGCCCACGAAGTTGAGATGGCTCTCCCGAAAAAGGGTGTGGCTCTCCTGGACCTGGCGATTGCCTTTTGCCGACTCCTCACCAACGCTGAGCAACGCCACCCGGGGGTTCTCGATGCCCAGGCGGCGGCGGGAAAATGCGACACCCAGCGCGGCAAAGCTCAACAGCAACGACGGACGACAATCGACGTTGCTGCCCAGATCGACCACGGTGGTGTTTGGCGCCACGCCAAGGAAGTTGCCTCCGATACAGGGTCGCTCCAATCCTTCCAGCAGGCCCAGCGCCATCACCGCCGTAGCCATGGTGGCTCCGGTCGAGCCCATGGACACCACCATGTCGGCTGCGCCCTGCTGAACCAGTCCCATCGAAACGGCGATTGACGATTTCGGTTTCCGTCGCAGGGCAGCCACGGGGTGCTCTTCATCCTCGACCTTTCCCTCCGAGGGCGCCACCGAAACGGCTCGACCGGCGACGTCGTGGCGGGACAATTCCGCCTGCACTTCATCGGGGTTGCCCACCAGAACGACGGTCAAATCGGGGTGGGCGTCCAGCGCGGCCAGAACTCCGGGAACGGTTTCCGGCGGACCAAAGTCCCCACCCATCGCGTCCACCGCGACGCGTACCCGCGGCATATCTCCGTTCGTGCTCATTCCGCCCTTTCCCTCATACCTGCCGGACCCACCACCACGGTCGCCGACCCGGTGATTATTCTGTTTCTATTATCAACGTTCAGAAGCTCTACATTGCAAGTCAGGCGGCTGCCATCAGCGGTCGATTCGCTCTTCGTCACCGCACCGACGGCCTCCAGAAAATCACCAGGATGCGCCGCACCACGAAACCTGACGCGCAGGCTGCCTGACCGCAGCCAAAAGGAACCGTACTCGCCCGCCATCATTTCGGAGATCATGGCCAAAGTCAGCATACCGTGGGCTATCACGCCCTCGAAACGGGTGGTCGCCGCAAATTCATCATCGTAGTGGATACGATTGTGGTCGCCCGAAGCCGATCGGTAGGCATCAATATTTCCTCGACTGACGACGCGTCGCACCGGGGCGATCGCGTAGCCCACGTCGAATTGCGAGGGTTCGTGTGTTGAAGCGTCAGCAGGCATATCGGCTCTGTCTATTCGCCGCTCTAATCTGCGGGAAGCAGCACAGTGGTGCGACCGTTCATCAAATCCGAGCCCGTGGGTTCGTCGGAGACCGTGTAATTGACGGTAAGGAACCGCATTCCGCCACGCTCGCGTACCGGTTCAAGGCGGGCCACCGCGGACACCGTGGAACCGACACACACCGCATCCGCCGTTTCTAGATCCTGCAGACTATGGATTGCGCCGTCCGGTAGTGACAGGCGTTCCAACAACAAAGCCACGACGCGAGCAGCAAGCATGATCGGAGGAGCGCACTGCGAGTCCATATACAGCGGCAGATCGTCGCCGACGGCCGAAAGGTATTCGCGGACTGCTTCGGAGGTAATGTCCCAGGAGCCCAGGCTGATCGCGTTATCTTGCAATGCTCTTACCTTGACCGATCATACGGTCTGCTCCGCCCCACGATGCAAACAATATACACGGGTAGGCCCAGACCGACAACGCGCGCTCTTTCAAAACGATTGGGTCCTGATCTTTTGGTGTAATATGATCGTCAAGTTCCAGCATTATCCGTACCCACTTTCGGGAGTTAGTCAGAATCAGAATTTCCAAGATTATCGGATTTTCAGGATGCTGACGCCAACGCGCTAGCCAACCCAATCCTGCTAATCCTGAAATCCGGCAAATCCTGATTCTGACAATTTACGAAACCGAGTACACGTGAAAACTCCAGAAAGGCGCAAAGCAAAGGATTTCGTAGTGGCTGATCAGATTCTATCAACCTTGCTCACCATTCCGGGCTGCGATCCGGCGCAGGCTTCGCGAGTTTTGTTCACCGGAGGGGTCGACCCGATCCTGCCGACTCCTTTCCGCATCGGCGAAGCGGCCGCTGCAAGCCTGGCCGCGGTGGGACTCGCCGTCTCCGATCTGTGGAAGACGCGGACGGGTCGCCACCAGGACATCGCGGTGGATGCACGACAGGCCACCGCGTCGTTGCGCAGCGGCAGGTACATGATGATTAACGGTGCGCCGGCAGCTGGAGAACGGCCATCCGTAATGGGCGTTTATCCCGCCAAAAACGGGAGGTGGAGCTACCTGCACTGCAACTTCCCCAACCATCGCGAAGCAGCGTTGAGCGTGCTGGGCGTGCCTGAGGACCGAGAAGCGGTACGGCAAGCGGTTGCGAAATGGGACGCCCTGGAACTGGAAGAGGCGATCATTGCCGCCCGAGGAGCCGGCGGGATGGTGCGCTCCATGGACGAATGGGCCCAGCATCCTCAATCGGCCGCCGTTGCGTCACTGCCTCTCTTGGAGATTGACAAGATCGGAGACAGCCCGCCGGAACCGCTGCCCGATGGCTCCCGCCCTCTATCGGGGATACGCGTCTTGGACCTGACCCGCGTGCTGGCCGGCCCCACTTGCGCCCGCACGTTGGCAGAGCATGGCGCCGACGTTATGAAGGTCACGGCCGAGCACCTGCCCAGCAGTGAAGCCCAGGAATTCGACACCGGACACGGCAAATTGTCCACACGCCTCGATCTCAGGGACGCACGGGACCTCGCCGCCATGCGTCATCTGGTCAGCCAGGCCGATGTGTTCTCGCAAGGCTACCGCCCGGGCACCCTGGCGCAACGCGGCCTCGCTCCGGAAGACTTGGCGAAACTCCGGCCGGGTATCGTCTACGTTTCGTTGTCCGCCTTCGGCCGCGTCGGACCGTGGGCTGACCGCCGCGGCTTCGATACGGTGGTGCAGACGGTCAGCGGCATCACGGACCGGCAGGGACAATTATTCCCTGGATCCGAACCTGGACCGCAGTTTTACCCGGTGTCCGCGATCGACTACCTGACCGGATACCTGATGGCCTATGGCGCGTTAACCGCTCTTGCGCGCCGCGTCCGGGAAGGCGGGAGTTGGCTAGTTAGGATTTCCCTGGCACAAATCGGGAAGTGGCTCGTAGACCGGGGACAGGTGTCGGAATCGAGCCTGCGCGACGTGGCCCAGGATTTCAGCGCCGATGAGATCAGTCGGTGGTGCACCGTCAGCGACGTACCTGCGGGACAACTAACGCACTTGGCGCCGACGGTTCAGCTTTCCGAAACGCAACCGTACTGGGCCAGGCCCACGGTGCCGCTGGGATATCATGACCCGGTGTGGCCGGAGCGGGTGGCATGATCCTGCGGCGACCCTGATCTCTGCCGGTCGCGATGCCACGCGGCGCAGGACGTGTCCCCACGTAGCTACTGGGAGAGCCGTCGGTTAACCGATGCACCGGTACCCTACCCCACTGAGATCGCGTCCGCATATTCGCTGCTCAGGGTAACGCGCCGGTCCCTGGTGGTAAGCAGGGTAGCGTCGGCCGTCGCCGCGTTGCGTCGGAGGGCAGCGGAGATGGACCGCCGCGCACCAATCAAGCCGTAACGGTCCAGCTCGAGCTGGCTGTAGATTTCATCGATGTGCATCTGATGGTCGGGGGCGCGCACCAGTGCGTCCAACAACCGCTGTGCGTCAGCGGACACGTTGTTCCGAGTGTCTCGCGCCGTGCTGGTGGTCCACGCGTTTCCTCGTGGCCCGGTGTCCACGCTGGTTATGGCCGCGCCGTCGGTCACCATCGGAGACTCCGTTGCGACCTGAGCGTGAGACCCCTCGTGTTGCTTTGCCAGGGAACGGATGACTGAAATTACCTCTTGGCTGTCGCCGGAGATGTTGAGCGTGACGGTTGCCATTGCTGTACATCCTCTAAATCAGTGCTGGGAGTCAAATCTGCGAAGTTATTATGCACGCGCAATCCTGATCGTCATTAAAGCAGCGCAAAGCCGCAACGGGACCGGGTGCACGTTCGGCTGCACATTATAATCAGATATTGTGCGAATTGTTCAATATCGTTGCGAAACAAAAAAATGTGCTGAACGGAATTCGCACCAAAAGATAAAGGGGTGGTTATGCAGCCACCCCCTTGTAAGGTGCGCAGCGCGAAACCTAACCCTTGCGAGTGTACTTCACCACGGTGCGGCCAGTGCTTCCCTCGTAGGGTTCAACCACGTACAGATCTTTTTGGCTGTCGACCCAAACCCCATGGCAGCTGCGGTGGGTGAGGTCGCCCCACTGGGCCAACCGCTCTCCATTCGCATCCAGGATACTCAGCATCCCGCCATTGTGTTCCGCCACGTAAGCCACACCATCGTCGTCGATGCAGATGACGGCGGGGCCAATCAGTTTGCTGGGCCAGTCAGTAATGTGCGTGCCGTCCTGGTTGAAGACCTGGACGCGATCGTTTTCGCGATCGGCGATCAGCAGATTGCCCTGGCGGTTGATCCAGGCGCCATGCGGCAAGTTGAACTGGCCCGGGCCGGAACCCGGTTCGCCCCACGAGAAGATATGCTCACCGGTGGGAGTGAACTTGTGCACCCGTGCGTTCGCGTAACCATCGGCGATGTAGATCTCGCCATCGTCGTTCAACGCGATGCCGGCCGGCATGTTGAACGGGTCTGCGCCGCGTACCACCTGGTGCCACGAGTTTGAATCGAAAGCGGTGTTGTCGGCTCCAGTGTCGGAACGGTATCCGTATTCGCCCAGGGTCATTACCAACTCGCCATCCTTGGTGAGCTTGAAAATCTGACCCATATTGCGGTCAACCAGCCAGACGTAACCCCACTGGTCGATAATGATTGCGTGGGGAAACTCGAACATTCCGGCGCCCCAGGACTTGATGAACTTGCCGTCCTTGTCGAAAACCATGATGGGGTGGTCGGGGTTGCGGTTGAAGCAATAGACTCGGTCCTCGTCGTCACCGAAAACCGCAGCAGCCGGCATTGGAATGCCTTCGGGCGTCTGAGCCCAGTTGCGATCGAATTCATAAGTGTGTGCGCCGTTGCCGACGACATTGGTGGCGGTGGTCATTTGAGCCTCCTCATCATCATTGCGTGTGCCAATCCCTTGGGTTCAGTCTTGTTTTACCACAATTTGCCGTCGATCAGCGCGGCGCCACCGATTTGGCGAGGAAGATATCCGGCTTGCCGCGGCCGTTGGCATCCGGGAGAACACCGACGATGGCAAATCCCATCTTGCGGTAGAACTCGTACGGATGGCCCTTGAAATTGGCGATGCGCGCCAAATGCCACAGGGGGTCGGGGTAGAGTTCAACTCCGGCTAAAGACGTCATACCATTCTCGTCGTCGGAGCCCAGCCAGATCGTGAGACCACCTCGAGCCTGGACCCGCGGTTCCAAGTCGGCTAGAAGCGCGCTGCCGATCCCCTGACGCTGACGGTCTGGTCGAACGACCGGACGTTGAGCTCCCAAACATTCCCCTGATAAATGGGCTCGGCGGCCGACCACCCAAGCACGTTATCATGCTGGTCGACGGCGGCGCGGCAGAGGCGACTCCTGCCGAGACACTTCCGAACAGTGCTCGCCGCAGACGGGTGATCCGGCCACGCGTTCGGCTAATGCTCGGCGAAACCCTCGACCAACAGGGCGGCTGCCTGGTTTATTCCTTCGGGTCCGAGTGATGCGAGGTCTACCGTCCGCATGGCGGGACCGGTGTAGCGCTTTCCATCGCTCACGGCTCCCGATCAGAATGCACCGATTCCGGTCGTTTGCACGCGGATACTGTAAAGCGACTGACCCGAGGTCAGGAACAGCGTGCGCATGTCGTCTCCGCCAAAGCAGATATTGCGCGTAACTTCAGGGGTCTCAAGGACGCCCAGGCGCTCTCCCTCAGGCGAAACGATCCACACTCCGCCCGAGCCGGTACACCAGACCCGGCCGTCGATATCCACTTTCATGCCATCGGGGACGCCCGGGGCGTCTGACCCCATTTCTATAAGGATCCGATTGCCGCTCAATGTCCCGTCGGCGGCGACATCGAAGGCTCGGATACGCCGGTTCGGGCAAAATTCCCCATTCTCCTCGCGGTCGAAGTCCGCCGGTTCCGCCCGGCTGATGGCGACGTACAGCACCGATTCATCGGGGGACAGTGCAAGACCGTTCGAATACTCGCACTCGTCGGTTGCCAGGTGAACGCTACCCGCCGGATCTATACGGTACACGCCGGCGAACGGGATCTCGCGCAGTTCCTCCGGGAAGCGAAGGTGCGGGTCAGTGAAATAGATGGTCCCGTCGGTCCGGCAGATGACGTCGTTGGGTTTGTTGAATCGTTTGCCGTCCCAACGGTCGGCGATGGAGCTGACGTTGCCGTCCGCGTCCATGCGCGTGACGCACCGGTGATCGGCGCCTTCACACATCAAGAGGTTCCCCTGTCGGTCCAAAGTGCAGCCGTTGCCCTCGCCGGTGTTCTCGCGAACCACCGTGGTCTCGCGCGTTTGCGGGTCCCACTTGAGCAACTGCTCTCGTTGAAGATCCACAAAGGTGAGGTAGCCGCCCGGGTGCCACAGCGGTCCCTCGGTGCGAACCTGATCCTCGTCGAGCAGTGTGAGTTCGGTTTCGGCAAGCAGCCCGGACAAATCCTCAGCCATCGTTAGCCTCCAATCATGCGAGTGAATTGCGGCCGATTATAGCAACGGCTGGTACGCTGCGCGTTACTTTGCAAGCCCCGTCGCATTCTCTTTCGCGTTGCCCTGAACCGGGCCAGGGAGTACACTGGCCCGCGTTGTGTTTGCACCCGGCCTATCCGCCGTCGGCGGGCAGGCCGGGTGAATTTGATGCGAGTCGACGGTCGAGCTAGTGGCTAGGACAGAGGAACGAGCGGGCGCAGCGCCCACGGGAGGGGTGTCTTCCGGTGGCCGCATCTATTACGGCTGGTGGATGGTCGTCGTCACCTCGGTGATGAGTTTCTTCGCCAGCGGGATATTCTTTCGCGGGTTCGGCGTGCTGGTGCTGCCAATCCGCGAGCAACTGGGCATTACCCAGGCGCAAACAAACCTGGTGTTTTCGATAGCGCGCGCCGAGGGAGGTCTGGAAGGCCCGTTGGCGGGGTGGCTCATCGACAAATTCGGGAACCGCAAGGTGCTGGTGCCGTCATTGGTAATCACCGTCGTCGGCTACCTGATCATGGCCTTCTGGCTGCCCGGGTTCTGGGGCTTCGCGCTCATCTATCTGGGCTTGGTTTCGCTGGGAAACAGCATGGGTTTCCAGCACGCCTGCTTCGCCGGCCTGAACCAATGGTTCCACCGCCGTCGAGCGCTGGCGATATCCATACTGGCCGCGGTGGCGTCGTTGGGCGGCCTGGCGTTGATACCGACGATGAACCTTCTGATCGACCGGGCTGGACTGCGCTGGGGCCTCATCGCTTCGGGGGCATTTTACGCGGTTATCCTGCTGCCCTTGTGCTTCTGGTTCAGAAATCGCCCCGAGGACATGGGACTGTTGCCGGATGGCGCCACCAGGCCGCCTCCCGCCCGTCCCGGGTCGGCCGCTGCCCGGCGCGAAACGCGGGACTACACGGTGCGCGAGGCCCTGCGAACCCAGGCCTACTGGCTCTTGCTCGTCGGCGCCGGACTGCGGCAGATGGCGACCCTGGGCATCCTGATCAGCCTTTTCCCGATTATGGTTGAAGACAAGGGCATGAGCACCCAGATGGCGGCGAACCTTATCGGCGCGATGTCCGCCATCAACTTCGTATCGCGGCTGGTAATGGGCTACCTGGGAGACCGGGTATCCAAGAAAACCATCATGTTCCTGAGTCTGACAGTGGAAGGGATCGGGTACCTCTGCCTGTGGTTGGGGGACTGGCAGACGGCAGTGGGTATCACGCTGGTGGTGGCGTTCATCGTGTGCGAGGGCATGATGGACGGTGCGGGTGTGATCGTGTGGGCCGCGCTGGGTGAGTACTATGGCCGCACCAGGTTTGCCACGCTGCGAGGGTACATCACCTTCGCATACGCCTGGGCCCTGGTGGCGTCACCCGTGTACGCCGGGTGGGTGGCAGACCGTTTCGGGCACTACGACTACGCGATAATCCCGGGAGCGATCTGCGCCTTCCTGGCCGGCGCGTGCTTCCTGTTCATCAAACGACCTCCCGAGTTGATGGCCGAGGATACGGAGACACCGGCCCGATAACTGTGTGAACCACACTCCGGTGCTACAATGGGCTTGGGTCTGAGCAGTAGATGCCGACGCGCCTGCCGGAGTTTCGGCTCGAAAGACCAATCGAGGCCGGTGGGTGACGTTCTCCCAACGTCTGGCTGGTTTCATCTTATGAATTGCAAATGTGGAGACGGAAAATGCCCACCATCCTGGAACAGTACATCGCAAACCACGCCGGCTCCGCCGAACGTTATCGTGACGCAGTGGGGATATTCCCGGGAGGAGTGACGCACGACAATCGTTACGCCGAACCCTTTCCTCTTTATATCACCCACGGACAGGGGCCACGAAAGTGGGACGTGGACGGCAACGAGTACATCGACTACGTGTCCGGCCATGGCGCACTGTTGCTGGGACACTCTCATCCCGCCATCGCGGATGCCGTGTCGGAGCAGATCCGTCGGGGCACCCACCTCGGAGCGTGCACCGATGAGGAACTGCGCTGGGCCCGGGCGATAATGAACCTGATGCCGGCCGTGGAAAGGGTTCGCTTCCACAGCAGCGGCACCGAAGCGACATTGATGGCGATGCGTCTGGCGCGCGCTTACACCGGGCGCAACAAGGTCATCAAACTGCAGGACCATTTCCACGGTTGGCATGACTACGCCATGGCCGGCTCCGATCGTCCGGCCCCCGGGATTCCTGCGGAGTCCTGGGGAAGCATGATCATTGTGCCGGCCGGGAACCTGAACGCGGTGCAGCAAGCCATGGAGCGTGACAGCGACATCGCCGCAATCATCCTGGAGCCCACCGGGGCGCACTACGGTCAGCTTCCTTTCAACGTGCCGCAATACCTGGCCGGCCTCCGACAACTTTGCGATCAGCACGGCGTGATCCTGATTTTCGACGAGGTGGTGACCGGATTCCGCGCATCGCCCGGCGGCGCCCAGGTCCGTTACGGGATCACCCCCGATCTGACGACGATGGCCAAGATCGTGGCGGGAGCCCTTCCCGGCGGCGCCGTGGGCGGCAGAGCCAATATCGTGGACATGATCGCCCAACGTGGCGACCCTGAATGGGACAATACCGAGCGCGTTTACCACCCTGGTACGTTCAACGGAAATCCCCTGTCGGCGGTGGCGGGAGCCACCTGCCTGGAACTCATCGCCGCCGAGCCGTTGAACGAGCAGGCCGACGCCATGGCAGCCCGGCTCAAGGCGGGCCTCAACGAAGTGTTCACCCGCATGGAGGTAGGCGGACACGCCTACGGCATCGCATCCATGATCCACTTCACGCTGGCGGAGGGCGACTTCGATAACGAATTCGGGCCGGAGGTTGACCGGCAGATCAAGCGAGCCGCCGCCACGCCGGCGGTAACCGGAATCAAGCGCGGCCTCCAAAACCACGGCATCGACATCATGGGCCGGGACGCGTTCCTGGTGTCCGCAACCCACTCCGAGGCGGACATCGACGCCACCCTCGCTGCGTTCGAGGCAACTCTGGCAGAGGTGCGGGAAGAGGGATTGGTGTAACAGCGTGGAGTTTTCCGCGATGTACGCAGGAGGCGGATCATGAAACCATTGACTTTGATTGCCGCCATCTTCGTGGCGTTCGCGGTTTTCGGCGCGACTTTCGGAGCGGTTTGGGAAGATGGGTTAGATCGAGCTCTGTTGGTTTCGAGCTTTGGCGCCTTGTTGGGTTTCGGCACGACATTCTGGATAGTGCGCGTTTTTACGGACTGATCCGAGATGAGAAACTTGCGTTTTGCCTGGTTTACTCTGGTATTTGCCGGGGCGTGGCTGTGGTTCGCAGACCTGATGCTTCAGGTCGTACTGGAAATACGGGGTATCCCCGCGTTGTCAGCGCTGGGCGTTGCCCTGACACTTCTGGCTTTAGCATCGATGTTGAACTGGCTGTTCAAGGTAGCGTGGGATGACCGCTCCCGGCAAAATGCCTGTTCTTCAAGACTTGATGACAAATCGAAGGCGTAAAACTCATTCGACAACAGAGAGGTCAAAGTGGCTAGTTTTTGGGAAAAGATCAACGTAGATGGGCAGGAGATGGATATGTACGCGGCAGTGCCCTCCAGCAGCGCCGGTTATTCCGCCCCGTATCCGGCGGTGGTGGTGGCTCAGCACGCCACGGGTGTGGATGCGTTTATACAGGACATCTGCGACCGACTGGCGGCGGACGGATACGCAGCGGTTGCGCCCAACCTGTATCACCGGCACAGCGAAGAAGCCATTGCCGCCTCTGCCGCCGGGGGGCCGCGTCCCAGTCCGGCAACCCTGCTCAGCGATCCCGGCATCGTCGCCGACATGAACGCTACGGTCGACTGGCTTTTGAACCATGACGCGATACAAAGCGACCGCATCGGCGTGACCGGCTTCTGCATGGGTGGGCGCGTGGCGTGGCTGGCCGCCGCTACCAATCCGAACTACAAGGCAGTGGTTCCATATTACGGCGGCAATCTGATGATCACATGGGGCGACGGAGAAACCCCGCCTTTTGATCTGGCCAGCAACATCGACTGCCCCATGCTCTTCCACTTCGGTGAGATCGACGCCAACCCGTCGCAGGACGACATGCGCAAACTCGACGCTGAACTGGACCGCCTGGGCAAGGCACACCGGTTCTACACCTACGCCGGCGCTGACCATGCCTTCATGAATCCGTCCGGCGGCAGGTATCACGAGGGAGCGGCCGTGGAATCGTGGCCGCGCACGGTGGAGTTTTTCGCGCAGCATCTCAAGGGTTAGAAACCCGTTCCCTGCCATCAATTAGGATTTGATTATGCCCCGCGTGGATCAATCTCACCCGGACAACGTTGCCGGCCAGTGGTTCGTGGACACCCGCTGCATACGTTGCGACGCTGCTCGTAACTGGGCTCCCGACCTGATTGGTATGGATGCCTCGGGCCGTTCCGTTGTCATCCGTCAACCCGCTGATTCGGAACAGGAAGCCGCCATGTGGCGCGCCGCCTTTGCCTGCCCCACCAGGTCAATCGGCAACCGTGCACAACCCGCAGGGCCGACCGGCGTTTTTCCGCATCTCATCATCGAGAGCGTGTTCGCACTGGGCAATAACGCCCTCGCATCATTCGCCGCCCATTCTTTCCTGGTGACCCGCCCCGAAGGCAACTTGCTGATCGACTCTCCCCGGTTCACCCGCCGGTTAGCCGCCAGCGTTGACGACTTGGGCGGCGTCACTCACGTCCTGCTCACCCACCGCGACGACGTTGCTGACTATGACCGCTGGGCCGAACGTTACGGCGCCCGGGTCTGGATTGGAGAGTCTGACGCCGACGCCGCTCCGATGGCCACGGATTTGACCGCCGGCAACGAGACTACCCTCATCGCCCCCGGCGTACTGTCCATTCCGGCTCCCGGACACACCACGGGCCACGTGGCATATCACATCGACGACCGCCTGCTGTTCACCGGCGACGCGTTGCACTGGAACCAGCGTCGCGCCGAGCTTGATGTTTTCCCCGATCAGACCATGCACTCCTGGGAGATTTTAGCGGATACCATGGATCTGTTCGCTACCCTCAACGTGGAATGGGTGTTCCCTGGGCATGGTATGTGGCATTACGCCGGCGCTGCGGAGTGGACTCGCCAGATGAGTGCCCTCGGCCCGGCAATGCGGAGTACGGGACAGCGTGGCTGGTCACAGAGACCCGACGCAACTTATAACTGGTACTAACCAATCAGGAGGTATCGCAATGGCCAGTTTCTGGGAAAAGCTCACCGTCGACGGCAGCGAGATGGATATGTACGCCAGCGTGCCCAGCAGCAGCGCGGGCTTCACCGCCCCATACCCCGCAGTGGTGGTGGCGCAGCACGGCGGCGGGGTGGACGAGTTCATCCGGACAATCTGCGATCGGCTGGCCGCCGAAGGCTACGCTGCGGTGGCTCCTAACCTGTACCACCGCAACTCGGACGAGGTGATGAACGCTGATCCACGGCCCCGTCCCTGGGATGTGCTCAGCGACCCTGATATCGTCGCGGACATCAATGCCACCGTGGACTGGCTCCGCAACCACGATGCCGTCACCGACCGGATCGGCGTGACCGGCTTCTGCATGGGCGGGCGGGTCGCCTGGCTGGCCGCCGCATCGAACCCCCACTTTTCAGCGGTCGCCCCATACTACGGCGGCAACCTGCTGGTAACCTGGGGCGAGGGCGCAACACCGCCATTCGAACTGGCTAACAACATCAACTGCCCGATGCTGTTCCACTTCGGCGAGGTCGACGAAAACCCGTCCCAGGACGATATGCGGAGATTCGACGAGGAGCTAAACCGCCTGGGCAAGGAGCACCAGTTCTACGTTTACCGGGATGCTGACCACGCGTTCATGGATTTCACCGGACCCAGGTACCAGAAGGAAGCCGCGGACCGATCTTGGCCGCGCACCCTGGAGTTTTTCGGCCAGCACCTGAAGTCATAACCGTCCCCGAAGTACAGAGAACCGCGAACCTCTGCATCAACCTAGATCAACAACCATCTGCAAGGAGTTTTCCAATGCCCCGAGTAGCGCTGGATTTGGAACAGAAAGCGGACCTGGCCGTAATCAAATCGGACGGGTGGCGGATCGCCCAGGGACTGGAGCCGGGCGAACCCAATCAGGGTCTGGTGGCGGAAATGCTGGGAAGCAACGCGCGACTGCCTGACTACGACGACTCCAGTTGGGAGAGCGGCGCGGATTTCCAGAAGCGCTATTCGGTCGGGTTCACCTTCGCCTGGTACCGCCTCCGGTTCACCATGCCCGAGACTGTCAAGGGCCAGGACGTTAACACCTGTCGCGTGTGGTTCGAGACCAACGTGGACAACTACGGTGAGGTGTACATTGACGGCAAGATCGACCGGAACATCGGCGCGGTGACCGGGAACAACACCCCCAAGCGTGTTCTGCTGGAAGAGCCGGGAGAGCCCGGCAAGGAGCACGTGATCGCCGTTCTGGTGGCCAACGCCCCGCTGGGCGAGCCCGTGGGCGCCATCTTCATGCGTTACGCCACCCTGGCCTTCGAGTCGCAGCCCCCGCGGTAGTCGTGCGATGGGACATACGCTCGGGCCGTCACGGAGTCACCGCCAGATCTATCAGGATGTCGTCGTTGGCTTCTTGGGGCTGGTGGGCATTGGCGCAACCCGGTCAGCATTGGCGCCATCACCGCTGCGACATACCAGGCAATTGTGATATACGACCGGTCCCTGGGAGGTAGGGACTTTGGTGATTATGGCATCGCCGGCCTGGTTGGACTTGCAACCGGCGTTGGCGTTACCCTCACCGTGCTTGCCGCGGTTTTGCGCCGTAACCGTAACCAGGGCGACTACACGAAAATCATCAATACGTCGGTAGTGATGATTGCGCTGGCAACTCTCGCCACGTTGGCGTTTGTTGGTATCTTGAAAACCTCTGAGCGTTGATTGCCGGACTGCCTTGACATGGTGAAGACTTTATGGAATTGCAATGCGTCCGGAGTGTTTTGAAGTCATGACCGCCGCCACTTGCGACCCGCGAGCCCTGAGCATAGCGCAATCCGTGCACGAACGGGAGCAGCCGCTGGCCACCATCCTGTTCGGCTCCCGAGCCCGTGGGGATTATGAAGATCGTCGCTCGGATATCGACATCATGCTGGTTCAGACGGAAGTGCCCGATGGCGAATACAAAGGGTCCGTTGAGGAGTGGGCTGAAAGCGTCGTTCGGGTCGCCTATGGGCATCGAGTGCCGGTTCAACTAGTCTGGCTGTCCGAGAAAGGGTTCAACGAGGGTAAGCGGTACATCAACCATGTCGCAACCCAGGCTCTGTTCGACGGTGTAATCATGACGCAAAACCCGGATAAATACCAAAACCGTGATGCGAATGATGAAGAAGCGGACTACGAGTACGACTGGACGCCCTATGGCGAACGCCTTCGCCACGCCGAAGCGCACCTGTTAGCCTTTGAGCAAATGATTGACTTGGGCAACATCGACCTGCTAATCGGCCACCAGGCACAAAACTCGCTGGAACACGCTATGAAAGCTCTGCTGGAAGCCCACAGCGCGCGCCACCAACGCACCCACAATATCGGGGATCTACTGGGGCGAGTCCGGGACGTTGACCCGGACTTGCGTCAGTTCCAGCTCAGCATCCCGCCCGATATCTACACTCAATACGCCGGGGAGCAAATGTACTTGTTGACTCGTCGGCATCCGCTGCTCACCGACCAGCCCGACTACCGGCAACGAACCATCTCCGACGCCCGTCGCATCATCAACCGCGCCCGCGAGGTGCAGCAAGACCGCGCTGATTAGCGCCGCAACCCCCGTATCAACCCACCCCTGGAGGCTCCACAATGGCCACCCGCTCCTTTGCCGGCACCGTCAATGCGCCGGACTTCCCCGCCAACGTCGAATGGATCAACACCGACCGGCCGCTGAGCATGGAAGATCTGCGCGGCAAGCTCGTGGTCCTCGACTTCTGGACGTACTGTTGAGTGAACTGCATGCACGTGTTTCCGCAGTTGCGGAAAATGGAAGAGAAGTATGCGGACGAGTTGGTGGTAATCGGGGTTCACTCGGCTAAATTCCCCAACGAGAAGTACGCCGATAACGTGCTGCTGGCCGCCCAGCGCTATGAATTGAAGCACCCCATCGTCAACGACGCGGAGTTCGAGGTCTGGCGGCAGTACGCATGTCGAGCGTGGCCGACGCTGATGTTCGTTGACCCCGAAGGCAAGGTCATCGGCAAGCATGAGGGCGAACTGCCCTTCGAAGCTTTCGACGACCTGCTGGGGCGGATGATCGCTGAGTTCGACGAAAAGGGCATGATCGACCGTCGTGACCTGGGTCTGATACCTGAAGCGGTAGAAGAATCTGCGTTGGCGTTCCCGGGCAAGGTGCTCGCCGACGGCCCCGGCAACCGGCTGTTCATCGCGGATACCAACCACAATCGCATCGTCGTGACCGATCTGGACGGACGGGTTCAGTGGGTAATCGGTTCCGGCGCCGAGGACTTCGTCGATGGCGACTATGCCAGCGCCGCGTTCAACCACCCCCAGGGCATGGAGTTGCTGGGCGACATTCTGTACGTTGCCGACACCGAGAACCACGCCATTCGCCGGATCAATCTGGCAACCTGCAAGGTCGATACCATCGCCGGAACCGGCGAACAAGGTCACGACCGTCAGGCCCAGGGTCCCGGACGCCAGGTGGCCCTCAGCAGCCCGTGGGACCTGGCCCACCACGAGGGAACCCTGTACATCGCCATGGCCGGCATCCACCAACTGTGGCGATTGTCATTGGCCGACGGGGTGGTGTGCCCTCATGCCGGTACCGGCGGGGAGAACATCGACAACGGCCCATTGGGTCAGGCGACGCTGGCGCAGCCCAGCGGCATCGTCGTCGGCAAGGACAGGGGCGACAACCCGATCCTGTATTTCGCCGATTCGGAAACCAGCAGTGTGAGAAGCGCGGGGATAGATCCGGCGACTGGTCGCGTGGCAACCCTGGTTGGGATCGATCTCTTCGCCTTCGGAGACCGGGATGGTGTGGAACACAACGTCCGGTTGCAGCATCCCATCGGTATCGAGTGG
Source organism: Dehalococcoidia bacterium (assembly GCA_022827095.1). Classification (GTDB taxonomy): domain Bacteria; phylum Chloroflexota; class Dehalococcoidia; order Lucifugimonadales; family UBA3495; genus Bin87. The sequence continues at coordinate 72,886 of JAJDTP010000035.1, read as the reverse complement.
CACAACGGCGAGTTGTTCATAGCGGACACCTACAACCACAAGATCAAGAAGGTCCTGCCCCTGACCCGCTCAGTGCAGACAGTTCTGGGCTCTGGGGCGATGGGCCTCCACGATGGCGCCGGGCGGCTGGCCACCTTCAGCGAACCCAGCGGACTGAGCTTCGCGAATTTCGATGATGGCCGGCAGCCGCTGCTATACATCGCCGACACCAACAACCACGCCATACGCGTGGCGGACCTGAGCGCCGACGAGGTTCGAACGCTCGAAATCGACGGATTATGAGCCCGGCACAGCGTTCGCCAAAGCCTGAATGGCGTGGGGTCTGGCGGCATCCCAAAACAGGCTGCTGAGCCACCCAACGGTCCGGCTGCGGGCGCTATTTCCAAGACACCCAACCAACGCCGGCATGAAGGCTCTTGCTATAATTGGTGCCGGCAAACGTTATGTTCGGCACTGCGGCCCAAGAGACCGCCGTGGCCCGTTTCACCCAGGAGACCCAATGACCACACCCACCTCTTCAGTTACAGCCGGCGGAGCCGGAAATTCCGATTACGCCGTCCAGGCCGACGACAACATCACCTTGTTGGCCAGCAAAATAATCCGTGACGTGCTTGTGACTCGCGGCGAACCCATCCGTCGGGCCCAGCTGTGGCAGGCAGTAGAACTGGCCATGGGCGAACGCTCTCCCGACGTCGACGGTGTCCTGAAGCGTGATTGGTTCACCAACCAGGACACAGGTCCGGGTCGGTGGAAGTTGACCGACACCGCCGACGCGGGAATTTCACCCTTTGCCGACACATCGGGTACGGTAAATCTTGCTGCAGTCGTCGAATACATACGCGTCTGCCGCCAGGGCGAAGCGCCTTACATCGGCGACCTGGGAGACTTCATCAAGATCTGCAAACCCGAGGTTGACCTGGACGCCGGATGGCTGGTTGGCTCCAACCCGTCGCGAGGGTAGTCCCATGACCACCGGCGCGGACACCATCGCTTACCACCGCGAGCGAAGCAGGCATTTTCTGGATCTGGTGGATGACGAGTTGGCTTGCGGCGAGCTGGAGGAGGCCAGCAACAAGGTCTGGGGCGCCGCTGCGCATGCCATCAAGGCGGCGGCCGAACGCCGGGGTTGGGAGCACCACGCCCATGCCTTGATTGAAAGCGCTGTCCTGCGATTAGTTAGAGAGGAAGGCGAACCGCAGCATATTGAAGGGCAATATTACATTGCCTCGCACTACCACCAGCGATTCTACGGTGGCGCTCCCGACGCAGACAGCATACGCTACGGGAAATCGGTGATCTCCGAGTTCGTCCAAACCCTGGAAAGCGTGGGCTAGGCAGGAGGGTGGCCCATGACCACCGGCGCGGATACCATCGCTTACCACCGTGAGCGCAGTAGGCATTTTCTGGATCTGGTGGATGACGAGTTGGCTTGCGGCGAGCTGGAGGAGGCCAGCAACAAGGTCTGGGGTGCCGCTGCGCATGCCATCAAGGCGGCGGCCGAACGCCGGGGTTGGGAGAACCATACCCATGCGCTGCTTCAGGAAGCCATGCAACGTTTAATCGGCGACGAGGGCGCACCGCCGCATTTATGGGGCCAATACATGATGGCGTCGGCCTATCACCAAGGATTTTATGCGTGGCCTCCACCGGCCGATGGAATACGCTACGGGAAAGAAATTATCAGCGTGTTCATCGACACGCTGGAAAGCCTGGATTGAATCGCGCGGCCCGTTAGTTCCTTCGGTCGCTGAACCCGGATTGCCTCCGCGGCTTTCTACCGGCGGTCTGTTATACTGCCCGTCGCCGCTTTTAGGCCCGGCAACGCTGGATGCCGCGCCCGTCCACACTGGGCGATAACCGATCACCGAAGAGGAGACCGATCTCAAAATGGCTGAACCAACAACCCGCATCGTTGAAAGCGACGTCCTGATCATCGGCGGCGGCATGTCCGGCTGCGGAGCGGCAATCGAGGCCCGTTACTGGGGCGGCGATGACTTGCGTATCGTGATGGTCGATAAGGCGGCCACCGATCGCAGCGGGGCGGTCGGGGAAGGGCTTTCCGCCATCAACATGTACATGGGGATGCGACACGGCTGGAACCAGCCCGAAGACTACGTCGAATATGTCCGCAACGATATGATGGGCATCTCCCGCGAGGACCTGGTCTACGACGTGGCCCGTCACGTTGATAGCAGTGTCCACATGTTCGAGGAATGGGGACTCCCCTTCTGGTACGACGACGAAGGGCTTTACGTCCGCGAAGGGCGCTGGCAGGTGATGATCCACGGCGAGGCCTACAAGCCCATTGTGTCCGAGGCAACAAAGAAAGTCATCGGACCCGAAGACCACTTCGAGCGGGTGTTCATCTCCCACCTGTTTACCGACGCCGACGACTCGAACCGGATTGCCGGGGCAGTCGGCTTCGGGGTCCGCGAGGATGTGATCTACATCTTCAAGGCGCGCTCGGTGATCAGCGCGGCCGGGGGAGCCACGGCCCTGTTCCGTCCCCGCAGCGTCGGCGAGGGGATGGGCCGCACGTGGTACTCCATCTTCGACACCGGCTCGGTGTACGGACTCGTGATACCGGTGGGCGCTGAGATGACCCAAATGGAGCATCGCTTCGTCCCCAGCCGTTTCAAGGACTCCTACGGACCGGTGGGCGCGTGGTCGCAGTTGTTCCGCGCGGACCTGACCAACGCAGCCGGCGACAACTATTTCATCAACCGGCTGCCCGAGCTCAAGAAGTACGACCCATACGGTTCCGCGTTCCCCACGCCGACGCCGCTGCGCAACCACCTGCTCTGGACGGAGATCCAGGCCGGCAACGGCCCCATCCAACTGAAAACCCCGGAGGCCATCGACGCGCTGGCCGCCGGCGACGAGGACCGCAAGCGGGAAATCATCGCGGAGGCATGGGAAGACTTCCTGGACATGACCATCTCCCAGGCTATTCTCTGGGCGGCCCACAACATCGCTCCGGAGGAACGCCCTTCGGAGGTCGTGCTCGCCGAACCCTACATCATGGGCAGCCACAGCGGCGAATCAGGGGCATGGGTCAGCGGCCCCGAAGACGTCGCGCCCGACGGATACCACTGGGGCTACAACAAGATGACCACCGTGCAGGGCCTGTTCGCCGCTGGCGACGGCGTTGGAGCCTGCCCCCACAAGTTCTCGTCCGGTTCGTTCACCGAGGGCCGACTGGCCGGCAAGTCCGCCGTGATCTATGCCATGGACAACCCCAACCAACCAAAGACAGACGATCGCCAGATCGACGCGCTCAAGAAGCAGGTTTGGGCCCCCATGGTCACCTTCGAGGAGAACCAGTACGCTTCCTCCAACCCCGACGTGAATCCCAACTACCTGCTGCCTCGACAGGGCCTCTACCGCTTGCAAAAGCTCATGGACGAGTACGTGGCCGGAGTTTCGGCCGGTTTCACCACAAACGAGGCCACCATGCTGCGCGGCCTGGAACTGCTGGGCATGTTCCGGGAAGACCTGGAGAAACTGGGCGCCCGCAACCGCCACGAGTTGCTGCGCTGCCACGAGCTCATCCACCGGGCGTGGGTCGGCGAGGCGCACCTGCGCCACATGCTGCATCGCAAGGAAACCCGTTGGCCGGGCTTCTATTATCGCAGCGACTATCCCGAGATGGACGAGAGCAATTGGAAGGTGTTCGTCAACTCTCGCTACGATGCCGAGAAGGGCGAGTGGAGCGTGTTCACCCGCGACTGTCCGCAGGTGTTCTAGGTATGACTACTGAAGCGCCAACGCCTGACCCGGTAGCCCAGCTGGAACGGGTTACCCGTCGCACCAAAGAAGTGGCCAGCGGCGTAACCCAAACTCAGGCTACGGACCCGACACCCTGCTCCCAGTGGAGCGTGCTGGACTTGTTCAACCACCTCATCGGCGGGCTGGAGTTCACGGCGGGCTGCATCACCGGCAACGTGCCCGACATTCGCCCCAACGAGGCTGAGAGCAGTTATCAGGGCGAAACCGACGTTGCCGTTCTGATCCGCGCCTACCACGCCGCGGTTGATCGCGCGCTGGAACTTGCCGCCGGCCCCGATGCCCTTCAGCAGACGGCGATGACTCCCTTCGGTGAGATGCCAGTGGCGCGCATTATGACGGGCACGGTGCTGGATCAACTCGTCCACTGTTGGGATCTGGCCCAAGCCACCGGTCAGGACACCACCCTGGACAGCGAGATGTTGGAATTCGCCTATGGGATGCTGGTGTCCGGCGGCTTTGCTGATATGGGCCGGCAGGTCGGCTTCATCGGCCCGGAGATTGCCGTATCCGACAACGCCAGCCTACAGGATAAGATGATCGGCTACATGGGGCGTCAGCCTTAGACCCTGGACGCGCCGTGGCCTACGACGAAGCGCTGGCGGTCCGCGTCAAGAAAGCCCTATCGGGACGTTCCGACGTCGCCGAGCGCAAGATGTTCGGCGGGCTGGCGTTCATGCTGTCCGGCAATATGTGCTGTTGCGTAACCGGCCAGGGTTTGATAGTACGCGTGGGGCCGGAGGGCTACGAGGAAGCGCTTAGGCTGCCCCACGCCGGCCTGATGGACTTGACCGGGCGGCCGATGCGCGGTTGGATTCTCGTTGAACCGGAAGGCGTTAACTCCGACGCAGGGTTGAACGAGTGGGTGGCGCGCGGAGCCGAGTTCACGGCCAATTTGCCGCCAAAATGATTCAGGTCGACCTGATCAGTTAGAAAGCAGGAGCGCAGCCATGCAAGCCATCGACATGCACATCCATGTGCCCCGCGAGCCGGGGTTGCCCGAGATCGAGATCGAAGCTGAGCTGCTGCGATATTTCCGAGCGCCACCTCCACCCAGTGATCCCGCAGAAATGGCCGACAAGTTCCGTGATCTGGACCTGTTCGGCGTGATCTTTTCGGTGGACACCACCACTAACACGGGCGAGAGACCGGACAGCAACGACTGGGTGGCCAGCATCGTCGACTCGCATCCCGAGCAGTTCATGGGGTTCGCCTCGGTGGACCCGTGGATGGGGAAGGCAGCGTGTTATGAACTGGAGCGCTCGGTAAAGGAATTGGGCCTGAAGGGTTTGAAACTGCATCCCATTCATCAGGCCTTTTTCCCCAACGACACAAAGTTTTACCCGTTGTACGAAGTGGCCGACAATCTGGGCATTCCGGTTCTGTTCCACTCCGGGTTCGCGGGCGCCGGCTCAGGAACCCCGGGCGGCAGCGGCCTCAAGCTGAAATACAGCCAGCCCATACCTTGCTTCGACGACGTGGCCGCCGACTTCCCGAACATGACCATTATCATGGCCCACCCCGCGTGGCCCTGGATCGACGAGCAGATTGCTGTTGCGCTGCACAAGTCCAACGTCTTCCTGGACTTGTCCGGCTGGATGCCCCGGTTCATACCGGAAACGCTGATCCGGGAGACCAATACGCGGTTGCAGGACAAGGTGATGTTCGGTTCCGACTACCCGTTCATCCAGCCGGCCAACTGGCTCGCGGATTTCCAAAACCTGCAGATGCGGGACCACGTGATCCCCAAAGTGTTGCTGGAAAACGCCCGCCGCGCACTGAACATCGCAGCCTGATTTCGGCGTTGCGTTGTTCGCCGGCGTCGCGGTTCAGGGGAAACCAGGGACCATAGGATCGAGCCGGCCACGCGGGAGCGCAATCCCAACGGTGAGGCTGTGCGTATGCGGTATGGAATCCCAGGATTGGAGGTTGCCACGATGACGAAGTGGGTCGCCGCCTTCGCCATTATGCTCATTATGGTCGGTTCCTTCGCTTTCGGGGCGAGAACCGCTGATGCCCAGCAGGCCATCACCGTCAACGAACAAGGCTATGAAAACCAGTTTCCCGACGGTTTGCGCTTTCACTTGGAAGCGGAGAGTTCCAGCCCCATAGAGGAGATACGGGTCTACGTTCGCAAGTTGGGGCAGTCCAGCCGGAGCGTTTATCGCACCGTGGAGTTCGAACCGGGCGAGCGCGTCTCGGGCGAAGCGCTGTTCCAAAGTAAGACGGCCAACGAGTTCATCCCCACGGGAACGCGGCTGTCGTACCATTTTGACATCCGCACCGCCGATGGCCAACGACTGGAAACGGAACCCCAGGTCCTGGTGTACCTGAACCGCGGCCTGGACTGGGATTCGGTCTCCGACGGCCTGATCAACGTCTACTACTACCACCATACAAGTCAATCGGAGGAACGGGCCAACCAGGTCTTGGAGGTCGCAGCGGACACCTATGCCCACATGGGTCCGATTCTGGGCGTGGAGTTGACCGAGCCCATGAACCTCGTCGTCTACTCGGATTATGCGGACATGCGGGCGGCGCTCCAAACGTCATCTCGCGTGGCTCAGCAGCGATTGCGCACCCTCGGCCAGGCGTTCACCAACGAGCGCACCCTGCTGGTGGATGGCTCCAACGATCCGTTCGTCGGCGACAACATCCTGACCACCACCGCGCACGAGTTTACGCATCTGCTGGTGGCCGACGCTGCCGGAACCGCCTACGGCCAGGTTTACGTGTGGCTGAATGAAGGCCTGGCTGTGTATTCCGAAGGCGGCAACACGGAGTTCGGCCTCTACGTGAACACCGCCATACGCAACGACGCCGTGCCGCCGCTGGCCAGCCTGCGCACATACGCCGGCACACCCCAGGAAACGCTGCGCAACTACGGCCTAGGGCACTCCGTGGTGACGTATATGCTCGACACTTACGGCACGGAAAAAATGACCCGGCTGTTTGACGCCATACGCACCATGCACAACTTCGAAAAGTCGTTGGAAACGGCCTACGGGCTCACCATCATAGAACTGGACAACGAATGGAGGGAATCGCTGGGACTTGCACCCCGCGAGTTGTCCACACCGGTGTTGCCGGCTTTCCAGGCGATACCCACCCGCCGCCCTACGCCAATACCGGCAGGGTCGGCCCAGCAGGCCCCTGCGCCTCAGGCAACTGAGCGGCCGACTGCCACGCCAATGCCCAAAAACGAGCCGGCGCCCACGTACACGCCTATGCCGGCTCCCGCTACCGCAGCGCCGCCGGCAGCGCCGTCCGGTGGCGGCTGCGGCGCTCCGCCGCCACGCTCCGCAGGCCGCAGCCTTCCCACGGAGGTAGCATCCGTTGCGCTGCTTGCCGGCCCGCTGGGGTTGCTGGCCTTTGGCGCAGCAAGGCGACGGGACCGGGACGGCTAACCAATTCAAAAAGAACGTCATCCGTTTGGGTGGCCCCGATTGTGGACATGGAGGCACTGAACATGCGAGCAGTTTGGTATGAGGAAAATGGAGACGCCTCGGTGTTGCAGGTGGGAGAGATGCCCGACCCGGAGCCGGGGCCCGGCGAGGTGCGCGTTCGGGTGGTAACGTCCGGCGTGAACCCGTCGGACTGGAAACGGCGACAGGGGACGACCGCCCGGATCAACCTCCCTCGCGTCATCCCCAACCAGGATGGCGGCGGCATCATCGATATGGTCGGGGAAGGAGTACCCGAAAGCCGGATGGGCGAACGGGTTTGGCTCTACCAGGCGCAGTTCGGGCGAGCATTCGGAACAGCGGCGGAGTACACGGTGCAGCCGTCGAACCGGGCCGTCCCGATGCCGGACAACGTGGACTTCGCACTGGCGGCGGGCCTGGGTGTTCCCGCCCTCACCGCGCACCGCTGCGTGTTCGCCGACGGCCCGTTGGACGGCAAGACCGTCTTGGTTCCCGGCGGCGCCGGAGCGGTGGGCAACATGGCGTTGCAGATGGCCCATCTGGGTGGCGCCAAGCGCATCATCAGCACGGTGAGCGGCGATGCCAAGGCCGAGATCGCCCGAAAGGCCGGTGCCCACCACACGGTCAATTACCGGACCGAGGACACGGCGGCCCGAATCCTGGAAATCACCGACGGCGAGGGTGTCGACCTGATCGTCGAGGTGGACTATTCGGGCAACTTCCCCGTGAGCCAGCGAATCATCAAGCGCGGCGGCAGCATAACCATCTACGCCGCGGGAGATGGGCCGGCGCCCCCCTTCGAGTTCCCGGTGAGCAACGTGAACGTGCGGCACGTGCTGGTGTACGACATGCCCGAGGATGCCAAGAGCGCAGGAGTTGCAGACACCAACCGCTGGCTGGCGTCCGGGGAACTGGTCGGAATGGACGGGCCGCACTTCCCGCTGGAGGACACCGCCGGCGCCCACGAGGCGGTGCGGGCGGCCACCGTGGGGAAGGTTGTGATCGACGTCAGCGAGGGTCGCTAGCCACCGGACCTCTGCCTCCGCTCCCAACCCTCACACGTACCCAATTTGTCAACGCGCGGAGCGCAGCGACGCGGCGATCGCGTTCCGGCGGCGGCGGTCGCCCTGACGAGATTGCCACGCTTCGCTCGCAATGACAAATCAGGGTGACCCGGTCTGTACGCGTGAGGTCCCGCCCCGGGTTGCCGGCTCAATCGGCTAGCGGTTCTCGAACCGGGCGGGGCGCTCCACCATAGCCCGCTCCAGGGCCACCTTGAGCCGCTCGCTGAAGAAGCGGCTGGTGGACGATATGATGCGGTGTTCCTGGCGGTCCTCCCGCTGGGTGGGCAGCGTCACGATGACATGGTAGACCTTGAACTTGTTGGAACGGATGCGGTTGCTCCACCAGGTCACTGCCACCGCCATCAACACCACTAATATCCCCATGGTCAGCCAGGCGCCCGCAAAGCCACCCACGGCAGCCACGGCAAACCCGATGATGCCCCCGCCGCCCACGGTGCGCCACCATCGGATCGGCGGCCGGTCGGACTCCTCCTCGACGATCTCCATGTCGACGGCGAGGATGTCCTCGATGCGGTATTCCTTGCCCTCCGGTTCGATGAACCGCTCGTAGGTAACGAGCACGCCGTGCTCTTTGAACAGGACCCGGTCCTTGGATACCGCCATGGGCCATGCTCCTTCCAGGTCCCGGAACGGCCTACTGAGCGGTGGTGCCGCCGTCGATGACCAATTCCGAACCGGTCATGAAGGAGGATTCGTCCGATGCCAGGAAGACGATGCCATACGCGATGTCGTCGGCGTTGCCGACCCTTCCCATGGGGATCTGCTCGTTGATCCAGGTGAAGTGCCGTTCGTTCTCGTAGCTTCGCGCCGTCAACGGTGTGCGGCAGTAGCCAGGATGGATGGAATTCGCGCGGATGTTGTCGGCGGCGTACTGCATGGCCGTGGACTTGGTTAACAGGCGAATCGCGCCCTTGCCGGCGTGGTATGCCGTGGACGTGGGGCTGCCCACCAGGCCGTAGATTGAGGAAATGTTCACGATGGAACCGCCGCCGGCCTTGAGCATTTCGGGGATGGCGTGTTTGGTTCCGAGGAAGGTGCCCTTGCCGTGAACGTCGATCTGGCTGTCCCATGCCTCTTCGGTCGTTTCCTCTACCGTGTAGCGGGCACCGGAACCGGCGTTGTTAACCAGGACGTTCAGGGTTCCATACGCGGACACGGTGGCGGCCACAGCGTCGATCCAGTCCTGTTCCTGGGTCACGTCGAGCTTGACGAAAATGGCGTCACCGCCAGCGGCGCGGATCTGCTCGGCGGTGCGTTCGCCGCCCTCCGTGTTGATGTCGCCCAACACGACCCTGGCGCCTTCGCGGCAAAACATCCGGGCCGCCGCTCCGCCGAATCCCATCAACTCACCCTCCACCCCGCTGGCGGCTCCACTGATCAGCGCAACCTTACCTTCCAACCGCATCGTGCAACCTCCTAGCGTCCGGGTCTTCCCTGTCCGACGCCGGCATTATAGCAGGGGGCCACTGCCGTTTCAGGCTCGGCGCCACGGCTACGGGCGAGGTAGCAGGGCCTTTTCAAAGTCGCTAAGGCGGCCTTGGCGCCTCCAGATCGTCATTCCTACGGAAGCAGGAATCCAGGAGCCGTTTTGAGCAGCGACGTTCTGGGTTCCCGCTTTCTCGGTAAAGACGGGATGACTTTGAAAAGGCCCTGGCGAGGTAGGCAGTGGCGCCCGTTGAGCCCGCCAAGCGGTTATAATGCGCGCCGTATAGTATTGAATACTATTGCCGCTTGCCTCCAGGAGGGAATCCCGTATGCCCGACTACTTCACCGAGATCGATGTCCTCCGTAACGGCGACTCCGCCGGCAACGGCATGACCCTCCGGCTGACCGATGGGTACGGGCGAATCATTCACACCGTCGCCGTGCCGCAGGAAGGGCATTCCCATACCGGTCCGACCTGGGCGTACGTCTTCGAGAATGAGGGATTGACGCTCATCGATCCCGGGGCCGAGGCATCCTTCGACCTCCTGCGAACGGGCATGGCGCTTGGGGGCCTCGAAGTAGGGGACATCGATCGGGTAATCATCACCCACGGGCATGCCGACCATGATGGGGGAGTAGCGCGGGTCATCGAGCAGTCCGGTGCGGAGCTGTGGGCGCACGACATTTACCAACCGCTGCTGCCCTTTGATCCCCGCGACCTGCAGATGGCAACCAATTCGCCGATCAAGGAGGCGATGTGGACCACGGCGCGAGCCAACGGGTTTGCACACTCGGATTCCGAAGAGCGGCAACGGTACATGGCCTCGCGGCGTACGCACCACGTCGGTCACGCGATCACCCACGGCGAACAACAGGGCATGCTGACCTACATGCACGCCCCAGGGCACTCGCCGGACGAGATCTGCGCCGTCATCGGCAACGGAACCGGCAGCGACATCGTTTTCACCGGCGATCACGTGCTGCCCGAGATCAGTCCGCATCCCACCATGAAAACCGACTACACCGGCGAAGTGCGCCGCAACCTGCCTGTCCACTACCAGGACCCCGACGACTCCTACGGCTTGTTGACCTACCTGCGCTCACTGCAGCGGGTGGCCGACCTGGGCACTGAGGTAGCCATCCTGCCGGCGCACCGGCTCTACAACAACCATAAATTCAACTTCCAGACCGCGCAGCGGGCGGCGGACCTGATCCGGTTCCACGCCCGGCGATTGGGCCGCATTCTGGTCACCGCCGGACCGGAACCGCAACCCTTGGAGGACGTGACCCGCCGGACTTTTGAGCGACGCAAGCTGGAAGGCGGCAACTTCTTCGCGGCGCTGACGGAAGTGGTCGCCCACGTGGAACTGCTGGAGGACTCCGGCGACCTGGAGATCACGGAGGAATTACGATTGCGGAGGACCGGGCGGGAGAACTACCAGGAGCTACTGCGGGCGTTATAGCGGGAGCGATAACCATGCCTCAGATGTCTCCCATGCAACCATACGATGAACTCATGGAGACCATCGAAGACTACCGTCTCCAATCCCGCGAGTTTCTGGAGCGCAGCCGCCGTTATCTGGCCGAAGATGACCTGCATCAGGCTTCGGAAAAAGGCTGGGGCGCGGCGGCCTGGATGACCAAAGCCGCAGCAACTGCCCAGGGTTGGCAATACGACAAGCACGAGCATTTCAGCGAGGTCCTATATCAGGCGGGCAAGCTGACCGGAGATAATCGTATCCGGTCCCTCCGGGCTATCGCCAACAGCCTGCACGGCAACTTCTACCAGCGCAAGCGGTTCTTGCACGCCGACGACATATCTGCCTCGCTGGACGAGGTTGCGACACTGCTTGACATCTTGGAACCGTTAACGGAACGAAATTAACCCGCTGAAGCGGAGAGGAACTGAATATGTCTCTAGAAGGAAAAGTTGCTCTGGTTACCGGCGCCGGGCGCGGCATGGGTCGTGCCACCGCGCTGGCATTGGCCGGCGACGGGGCTGACGTTGCCGTCACCGACATCCTGGCGGACGCGGTGGAGGAAACGTCTACCGACGTTCGGGCCAACGGCCGCAACAGCGTGGCCATCGCGGCGGACATCGGCGACGGCGGCGACATCGACCGCGTGATCGCCGACACCGTTAGCGCGCTGGGACGGGTTGATATCCTGGTGAACAACGCGGGAGTAACCCGGTTCCTCGACATCATGGATATTACTGAAGATGACTGGGACCGCATCCATCGGGTGAACGCACGGGGTGCGTTCTTCGTGATGCAGCGAACAGCCCGACAGATGATCGAGCAGGGCGGCGGTGGGCGCATCGTCAACATCGCGTCAATCGCTGGCAAGGGCTACCGGGGAACCTCCAACGCCGCCTATGCAGCCAGCAAGGGCGCGGTCATATCCATGACGCTCATCGCGGCGCACCAGTTGGCGCGCTATGATATCAACGTCAACGCCATCTGCCCCGGCTCGACCATCACGGCGATGTCCACCAGCACCATGGAGCAGCGCGCGGCCGATATGGGAATATCCGTGGACGAGTTGCAGGCCCAGCGAGCGTCGAACATTCCCATCGGGCGGGCCAACGAGCCGGAAGACATTGCCGCGATGGCAGCTTTCCTGGCCAGCCCGGGCGCGCGGAACATCACCGGCCAGACCATCAACGTGGACGGCGGGCTGGTAATGCACTAAACCAGCGGCCGGTCTGCTCCAATCGGGCGACTAACCAAAGAGGCCGGCGAGTTCACCCCCACCTCCGTCTTCAGTCTGGCCTGATTTCCTGAGCGGGTTTCGGCCGCCAGTTGGGCTTCCAGTTCGGCGGTGCGGAGGGACATCTCCTCGAGATCGGCGCTGAATTGGGCCAGGGTTTCAGCCTGCTCTTGGCGGGCCCGGCGGAGCTTGCGCAACTCGCGATAGACGGCCCAAGCCGTCAAGAGGGGGCCGATCACGAGGCCCACAATCGAGATTGCGCCTAGCGCGAAGCGGACCCCGGTGCCAGCAGCGATCGACCCGGTCGCCCCTCCGCCGGCCGCAGCGAACCTGGGTGCGAAGCCAACGACGCGGGGACCGAAGGCCAGGAAACGGCTCGTGACCGGACTGGCCAGGCGCAGGATGCTGCCGGAAGAGGTCTTCCACACCGTTGAGGCGGCGAAACTTGCGCCGTAACGGCCCACGATGAACGCTGAGGATCCGCGAGGCGCCCGCTGCAATAGTGACCCGTTCTGGCGGAAGGGGAGGGGGAACGGAATACGGAAACGGCGCTTGCCCGTGGGATCGGCCTCCACTTGAGGTTGCAGGACGTCGGGCAGGGGTGGGTCGGGCAAGCCGAGGTCGGCGCATAGCCGGCATTGGATCTGGTATTGGACCCGCATCGATTCGATGTGTACCTGGCGTGCCAGATCCAATTCACGATGCAGTCGGGTCAACTGACGATGGGCGCGCACCTTGACCACCGCCTGGATGACCGCGCAGATGCCGGCCATCACTATCGCCGCGATGATGGACGAAGTTAGGACCGTTACGATATTCGAGCCCATGACCGTACCGATTATTTGAACTCGGGAATCTGGTACAGGTTACCACCGGGCGGCGGCGCTGGGCATTACAGGCTGTAGCTGCCGACGACACGCCATTGCAAATCGGTCGCCCACCGTCCGCCGGACCAGTCGTCGCCGGCGGCATTCGACTCGAAGCGCGTCAGCGTCAATCGCCACGCCCGAGTGATTTGCGACACCTTGAGTTCGTCAGTGACGGACCGGGCGAATTCGATGGCGCTGTCAAAGACGGAGTCGGGCAAGTTCGCGTGGGAGAGCAGCGGCATCTGGGGCGGAAAGTCGGGGCCGTAGACGCGCCGGGGACCGGCCACGCCCGAATTGCGTTCCAAAAGGTCAGCGACCATCGCCTGCAACCGGTACAGCGATTCGTTCACCACTTCCGGAGAGAAGTCCAACCAGATGTTGCCGTCGTCATCGGTGTTGCGCGTCGTGGTGATGCCCCGGTTGAAAAGGGGAAAGCGTGGCGAAACACGGCGGTAGCGTTCGGCAAGCCGCTCCAGTTCCCCGGCCAGTTGGTTTTCGGCGTTGCGGTCGTCGGCCCCGGCGAAAGGAAAGTAGTCGGACATCAGCATGTGCAGCATGTGCATCTCGGCGGCCCAGCAGGCGAACTGGCCGCAAATCAACTGGCGCGCCCGGTAAGCGCGAGCGGTAAAATCAGGATCGGTGAGCAGGCTCACGCCGTAGCGAACTGACATGACGGTGCTGAAATGAGATGAAGCTGGCGGACGATTACTTCGATGCGCTCAGGGCTTTCTTGACGCCCCGGTACATTCGTCGGAACGGACGCCTGCGATTATGCAGGTTGTGGGCGATCAGGGGCGCCAGCGTGGGATTGGCAGCCACCAGGGGTGCGACCCACTTGCGCAACTCGGCCATAGTGGGAGGTCGCTCGTCCCAGGTGGGCACCAGGGAATCGAGCGGATGCCATTGCTTGCGGCCCGACAGTCGCGTCATGACAGTGCCGCCGGCTTCCTGAACTGCCACGGCTCCGCCCAGCATGTCCCACATGCGCGGCGCGCCGATGACGGCGAACTGCATCACGCCCAGGGCGGTCATCGCGAGCTCGTAGGCGATGCTACCGGTGACCCGGAGTTGACCCAGCGGTTGGCCCTTCAATCCCTTGCCAACTTGGGTTGACGCGCCGAAAGAACCGGGCAGTCCGATCAGGCGGTCGCCACGGGGTTTTTCCGTCTGGTATACCGAGACGGGCTCGCCGTCGGCAAAGGATCCACCGCCAACACGGCAGTGAACCACCACGCCGGAACTGCTGGCGGAAGGCCAGGGAACGTACACTGCGCCCGCCAGCGGCCGGCCCCGGTGCAGCACTCCTATGGAGGAAGCGTACACGGGCAAGCCGTTCATGAAGTTGGTGGTCCCGTCCAGGGGGTCCAACACCCACAGGAAATCGGCGGCGGTCCGCTCTCCGTCGGCGCTGGCGTCGTCTTCCTCGCCCAATATGCCATGGTCGGGAAACCGGCGACGGATCTGCTCCTCCAGGTAGGCTTGGGTCTCCTTGTCGGCGGCGGTCACCGGGTCCTGCTGGGCCTTGTCCTTGTATTCGACGGTGAGGGCACGCCCGAAATGGCCGGCCAACAGACTACCCGCGCCGCGCGCGAGTTCCACTGCGGCGGCTTCGATGTCAACGCTCGTGGTTTCGGAGACAGCTTTCGTTGCCATGACGGTGGCGATTGTACACCATAGCGGCTCTATACTCGGGGGAAGGCTGCCAGTGGTTGACGACGGCGGGCTAGCCACCATGGTGAACGGCCTCGGCTGTTATAATCCCGTGCAGCATTTGAGGAGGCCGGGCAATGGATCTGGAACTGAACGGTAAGGTCGCGATAATTGGCGGCGCCAGTCGAGGACTGGGCCGCGCGTGTGCCGAGGTGCTGGCGGAAGAGGGCGCGCGCGTTGCCATGTGCGCGCGAACTCCGGGTCCGCTTGAGCAGGCGGCCGACGAGATACGCGCCGCCACGGGCGCAGATATCTTCACCTACGCCGGCGATCTGGACAACGAGGAGACCATCGCCGAGTTGGTGGCGCACTCTGCCGAGCACTTCGGGCAGATTGACATCATGGTCAACAACTCCGGTGGGCCTCCGCAAGCCTACGCCAAGGATTCCACCGAAGAGCTCTGGCAGGTCTCGGCCAACCGATCCCTGTTCTTCTTTGCCCGAATGACGCGAGAAGCGCTGCCGCACCTGCGAGCCCAGGGCGGCGGGCGAATCATCAACATCCTGGCCAGCACCGTCTACACTCCCATCCCCAACCTTGCCCTTTCCGCGGCGACCAGGATGGGTGTGATCGGGTTCATGAAGAACCTGGCCGACGACCTGGGGCACGAGAACATTCTCATCAACAACGTCTGCCCCGGCAGCATCATGTCGGACCGCATGATGGAGAACGTTGAGGACCGCGCACGCACGCAAGGCATCCCGTTGGAGGACGCCCTGGCCCAGAGAGCTGAACAGACGGCGTTGAAACGCATCGGCGAGCCCAGGGAGTTGGCTTACCTGGTGGCATTCCTCGCCTCCTCCCGCTCCAGCTACATCACCGGTACCACCATGCTGGTGGACGGCGGGCTGGTCCGCTCGGTGATGTAGGGCGATACGTGGCGGCTCAGAACAGACCCACCCCGCCTCCGGAACCGGAAACCGCCGAAGAGTACGTGGATCGGGGCAACCGGTACAGTCGAAACGGCGTGTACGAGCGAGCCATCGCAGATTACACGGCGGCAATTGAAATGGATGCCGCGTGCGCCGATGCCTGGTTCAACCGCGGCGTTTCCTGGTATGAAGTCGGCGACTACCAGCAATCCATCGATGATCTGACCGAGGCGATCCGGCTGGACCCGGACGATGACAATTACTACTCGCGGAGATCGCTCTCGTACCTGTTTAACGACCAACCGGATGAAGCGCAGGCCGACATGGATACCAGCGAGGAGATCCGCCTGCGCTCTTGGGCGTAAGACCCGCGTCGAGCTGATGGCCGGCAACGACTAACGAGCGGCTGTGATTTGCTGGCCTCCGTCGGCCGCCTCGCGCCCGGGGCGTGTTGCGGTGATCATCAGCACGGATACCATCGCGAGGTTGATACCGAAGGCTAGAAAGGCTCCCTGGTAAGTGCCGACCCGGTCCGCCGCCAACCCGGCGGCGATTGGCCCCAGGGCCTGACCGCCCACCTGTGCCGCCAGGCCCCAGGCGCGGATTGCTCCCAAGTGCAGGCGTCCAAAGTAGTCGGCCCATACCAGCCGACCGATGATGTGCAGTCCGCCGACGCCAAACCCCAGGATGAAAGCTCCCAATACACCCACGGCAATCTCGCTGGCGAACGCCGTGGTGATGGCTCCACAGGCGACCACCAAACCGGAACTGAGCATTACAAACCGTGCCGCCGTTCTCTGCGATATCGCGGACCAGAAGATACTTGCCGGGACCTGGGATATAGCGAAGGTGCTGGCGGCCCACACCGCTGTGGATGCCGGCACTCCCTGATCGATGAAGTGCGGGACCTGGTGCAGCGAAACGCCGGCCTGCACGATGAAGCTGGCAAAAGAAAACAGCACCATGAGCCAGAAGGCCCGGGTCCTCATCGTCTGGCGGAGGGTGAAGTTGATCTCTTCCTGGGCGCTCTGGGGCCGGCGCCTCGATGACCCATGCGAGCCGGCGTGAGGCGTGCCGCTCCCGCCGTCCGGTTCGATTCCCAGGTCCTCCGGCCGGCGCGCCATCAGCAAAATCGCGGGTACCACCCCTATGGCAACCGTCCAGATGCCCAGGGCGTGCCACGCCGTTTCCCATCCCCACGCGCCGGTGATGGCCTGGACCACCAGCGGCATTATTGCCAGGCCAGATCCCTGGGACACGTGGTTCAAGGCCAGAGCGAAAGGGCGCCGACGGATGAACCAGTTGCTCACCGCTACCGACGTACCCAGTTCCAGGGGGCTGGAGAAAACCATCCGGCCCGGCACGTAGACCAGGTAAAACTGCCAGATCTGGGTCACCGCGCCCAATATCACCGCGCACACTCCGGCGATGCCGGTCGAAATTCCGACCACCATGCCGGCGCCGTAACGGTCCAGTACCGGTCCAACCAATGGGGCGGCGAATGCCCCCACCACGCCGCCAAGGCTGACCGCTCCGGCGAATTCGGCTCGCGTCCAGCCGAACTGCTCCGACATGGGGATGAAGAACACCGTGAGGACGGCGACGGACATCAAAGGGCGGGACGAATAGGACGCGATCCCCGAAAGACCGAGGATGATCCACCCGTAGTAAAAGGGAGTGGCCCGCGCGGTGCGCGTTTGCAGGGCACGCATCAGCAGGAGCGCGCGCGCTCAATCCAATCGGCCGGGTGGGATCGGAAGCAGAAAGAAACGGAAGCCAGGTTCACCAGATCACGTGAGCCGATGGCCGGCGTCCCTGAACCCCGACCGGAATACCGTGGGATTATAGCAGGAAGCCAACCAGCCCCCTCTGGCGGCTAAGTTATAATACGCCAATGCAGCGCTCCCTGAGACTGGCGTTGGCCCAGTTCAACCCCACCGTCGGTGACATCCCCGGCAACACCTCCCGGATCATAGAGATGATCGAGGAAGCGCGGGGGCGACACGCAGACGTGGTCGCCTTCCCCGAACTGGCCGTCACGGGATATCCGCCCGAAGACCTGCTCTTCAAACCGTCGTTCTTATCCGAATGCGCGGTCGCGGTGGAGCGTGTGGCTGCGGCAACCAGGGGCATCGCCGCGTTCGTGGGCTGTCCCGACATCCTGACCAGCCAGAACGACGTGGCCAACGCCGCCGCGATCATCAACGATGGCCGCGTCCTGGACTGGTACCACAAGATGTACCTGCCCAACTACGGCGTCTTCGACGAGGACCGGTATTTCCGGCGCGGCGACGAGTGCCCGGTCTACATCATCAACGGCACCTCGGTGGGCGTCGGCATCTGCGAGGACATCTGGTACCCCATAGGGCCCATAGCGGTGCAGCGGGAAGCCGGCGCCGAGGTGATCGTCAACATCAACGCGTCGCCGTTTCACGCCGGCAAGGCCGGCCAGCGGGAGCGGATGATCGCCACGCGGGCCGCTGACCACGGCGTGTTTGTGGCGTACCTCAACGCGGTGGGTGGGCAGGACGAACTGGTCTTCGATGGCGCGAGTGTCATCTGCTCCCCCGACGGCGCCGTCATTGCCCGGGGCCCGGCCTTCGAGGACAGCCTGATCGTAGCGGACCTGAACGTGGAATCGGTGTTCCGCCAGCGGCTGCGAGACCCCCGGGCTCGCAAGGAAAACCCGGAGATCCTGAGCGAGGTGGGCCGGCCCCGTGTGACGAAAGTCTCCGAGCACCGCCTGTCGGATCGGCAGCAAACGCCTCCGCTGTTGTGCCGGTCTCTGGAGGACACCGAGGAGCTGTACCAGGCGCTGGTGGTGGGTACTCGCGATTATGTGCGCAAATCCGGTTTCGGCCGCGCCCTCATCGGCCTGTCGGGCGGCATCGACTCCGCCCTCACCGCCACAGTGGCGGCGGACGCTCTCGGCGCGGAGAACGTGGTTGGCGTCACCATGCCGTCGCGCTACTCGTCAGAAGGCAGCGTGGCCGATTCGCAGGAACTGGCCGACAACTTGGGAATCAGCCTGTGGCGCATTCCCGTCGAGCCCGCGCACCATGCCTTTGCCGAGATGCTGTCCGCCCACTTCGCTGGCACCGAGCCCAACGTCGCCGAGGAGAACGTGCAGGCTCGTATCCGCGGCAACGTGCTGATGACTATCTCAAACAAGTTCGGGTGGTTGGTGCTGACCACCGGAAACAAGAGCGAGATGGCCATGGGTTACGCGACGCTATACGGCGACATGGCTGGCGGTTTCGCGGTGTTGAAAGACGTGCCCAAGACGCTGGTGTACGAACTCTGCCGATGGCGCAACGCCCGCACCGCGAATGGCCGTCCGTTGATCCCACAGGCGGTGTTGGACAAACCGCCCAGCGCGGAGTTGCGGCCCGACCAAACCGACCAGGACACGCTGCCGCCCTACGATCTGCTCGATCCAATCATCAAGGCGTACGTCGAGGACGATTACGGGTACGCCGACATGGTCGCTATGGGACATCGTCCCGAATGGGTGCAGCAGGTCATCTCCGCCGTTGACCGCAACGAATACAAGCGGAGGCAGGCGCCTCCCGGGGTGAAGATCACGCCCCGGGCCTTCGGCAAAGACCGGCGGCTGCCCATTGTGAACCGGTACCGACCGACGCCCTAGTTACCCAATATCTCCCGCACCGGGCAGCTGAACCCCGGCAGCACCTCGCCACCGTCCAGTGTGTCGTCCGTGGTAAGTACGACCGTCGGCAGGTCCGGTTGCCGCACCCGTATCGTTCTGTCCTCCGGGTTTATCACCAGCGCCATCCGCACGCCGTGGCTCAGCCACATGGTGGACTTGTCGTCAATCTGCTGCTCCGAATCGCTGGGCGATTTTATTTCCACTACCAGGTCGGGCGCTACCGGGCAGTAACCGTCAATGTCGGCGTCAAGTGGCAGTCGCTCCGCGGAAACGTAGGCGAGGTCCGGCTCCCGCACCGTATCGGGGTTTCTCTCCAACAGTACGCCGGAATCGGAACCGAACACATGGCCTAAACCCGCCGGCTCAACGTGCATTACAAACTTGGCCCCCAGGAGCATCGCTATCTTGCCGTGTCTAACTCCCGATGCCATAGTCTCGTGCAGCACCCCCCGAATTAGTTCACCTCTGACCCCTTGACTGTCCAGGCGGAGCAGGTCGTCCGCAGTAAGCAGTTTTTGCTTGGCAGTGGTCATTGCGGTTCCCTCGCGAAATGATTTCCGCAGTGTATCACTCTGCCGCGCCGGCCTCTTTGTAGGCGAACACGGCAAACAGCGGATCACCCGGCGGGGCCATGTCGGGGTTGGCGATGCCGCCGCGCACCCCGTTGAAACCGCCGGCGTGCTGCATGTAAGACGCCACCAACTCGATGTGGTCCTCGTCGTTGGTGGAGCGCCAGACCCGCACCGCCTTGGTGGGGAAGCAGCGGTTGGAGAAGGTGACGATGAACACGCCGCCGGGCCGCAGGATGCGGGAGACCTCGGAGAACACGATCACCGGCTGGGTGAGGTATTGCACGGACACCGTGATGACTACGGCGTCGAACGACTCGTCCTCGAAGGGTAACGACGGGTCGACGTTGATGTCCTTGAGCAGGTACTCGCTCAGCTGCGGATTGTCGGCCATCTCGGCGGCGTTCATGCCCAGGCCCACGATGCGACGGCGCGGGTGCTCCTCGGGCCAGTGGGTGCGCCAGCTGCTCATGAGATCGAGCACCTCGGCGTTCTCCGGTATCAACTGCTGGAACAGGCGGCCCACGGCCACGATCGCCCCGTCATCGATATGCACCACCAGGCGGGGCATGGTGTAGAACTCCGCGTCGTTGGATTCGTCGTCCCGCTGGAAGAACTCCGGCGGAAAGCGCTGGGGGTCCATTGCCAAACCCAACCTCCTGATGAGCGCCGCCTGGCCGTTTGGGGGTTGGAAGCGCATGGTGTCCGGGTGTCCTGAAGCTGGGAACAGAGTTCCCGGCGTCGATTGTAACATCAGGAGGGGATTACAACTGAAAAGGGTCGCCGGGACGACCCTCGTAGATGCTACGAGCGATAGTGTGTGGCAGGGATCACGGGCGGAATGATGCCAGGATCGCTTCTCGTTCGGCCCCGTAGGCCGCCAGCACTTCCTCGCAAACCGCGAAATCGGTCACAAAGCCGAAAGGCTTGCTGGGAAACGAGGAAGAGATGCTGGTCAGAGCCACGTGGGAACGCATGCACTCTCCCTCCGCTTCACGCGAACGGTACTCCACGCGAAAAAAATTGTGGCCGCCAATGACCACCGGTCGGGCGGAGACCACCTCAAGGTAGTCCCACTCGTTGCCTTCCGCCACCAACGGCAAATAAAAGTTCACGAAGAAACCGGTCAAGTAACCGAGCTCGACGTTGGGGTCAACGAACGGTGGAGAGATCCTCAAAGTTCTTATGATACCGGTGCGATCACCACCATAGGCATCGAAAAAGGCGAACTGTCTGGTGAGATACTCGGGGCTCTCGTCAGACATGTACCATCCACGAGGAATGTCAATGCTGTAGCGGTAGTCGTAACGCAGATTTCGGTAGGTGGCCTCAGACGGCCCCCCCTGCCAGGTATGTATCCAATCGGTCTGCAATCTCGTTACTCGCGACTGAAAAATTCAATCCTGGTACATTACCCAAACTACCGTCCGGCAAAAGTTGCAGAAGCCCTAGAGTGTTGACCCCGATGACACGGCCATATCGATCTATCAACGGTCCGCCGCTGTTACCCGAGTTAATATCCGCGTCGGTTTGAACAAAATCGGTATCGAAAATGATCCGATGCGGCGCTGAGATTATCCCTTGCGTAAGAGTGGGGTCGATGCCCACCTCACCGCTGAACGGAAAACCCCATGCCGAGACCGGGTCACCGTAAGCCACCGCCGCTGAGTTCCCCAACTCCACAGCGTTGAAGACCCGGTTGGAGTTCAGCTGGACGGCAGCCAAGTCGGTTAATATGCCTTTACCCAACACCCGGCCGCTGAACTCCATCAACTCGCCATCGGGAGTTTCCAGACGCGCGATTATGTTTTCGCCGTCATCCACCACGTGGCGGTTGGTAATCATGAGTCCATCGGAGCGGATCACGAACCCGGATCCAAACCCGGTGGGTCCTTCGTCGTCCAGGCCGGTTACATGTACCAGGGCGGGCCGGACAAGACGCGAAATTTCAGCAATGGTCAGCGGACGCCCGGTAATTGGCGGCGGCGCCGGGGCGACCACAGGACACGAGCCGCCGTGGTCGGTGAGGGTGAGGTATTGCCAGTAGGGAGAGTTAGGCCACGTGGGCTGCCCGTAACGCGAGCTGTTCGCCAGAACGGTACATGCGTGATAGGCGCCCTCCTGTAGCCCATACAGGGTGTAGGTAGGCCGGTCCGGGCTTACGTTCGGCGCGTCAACGTCAACATAGACGAACGCCTGTCGCCAGTTTCCGGTATTGCTCGCTTTCGCCTTCGGATAGTCCCGGTCCATGTTGACGCAGCCCACTCGGTAGTGGGTGGCGCCGTAAGACGAACCCCAGGTGATGATAACCTCACCCGGATTGAACCCGTTGACGGCGCGGATGTTGGTGGGCGGCGCGGCGGTGCTCTGGGCCTCTGCGGGCATAACGCTGCTCACGGCGGCAGCAAGTATGGCGACGACTAATAGGACAGGAAGCGCCTTAAATAACCTCATTGCCGATTTCAACGTGTTTGCTCCGGTTCCAAGTGTCTAGCCAGCCCTTCATTGCGCGTTGCTTGCGCCGTTGTTGCCTTCACCGGGCCGGTGTAGCTGCGGCGGCAGGTGGTTCAACAGCTCCGGCGCTTCTTCGACGGTGGGTCGTTCGTTGAACCAAGAGCGGAACGCATCGGCCTCGACCTCGGTCAACACGTCCTTTTCCACCGCCTGGTACAGCATCCATTCCACGTCCAACGAGTCCGCTGCCATGGCGTCCTTTACGGAAAACGGGCCCATCTCGTCAGGCCGGTCCGCCAGCCACGCGGCCAGCGCACCGGAGCCTTCGGGTACAACCTGGTTGACACCGGGATCCTGCCCGTCTTGCGGCGGTTCGTGCAATGCCGCTTCCGGCGCGACGAACGGCTTGGGTTCCGGCGGCTCCGCGATGGCCGCTCCGGGGACCGGCGGGTTGGCATATAGGCCCGGGTCGGTCAGATCGGGCTGCACCTGAGCGGCCGCGGCTTCCTGGACCGGCTGCTCGCCGGAGTTGGCGGCAAACATGGACCCGGCGGCAACCGCAACGGCCAGAACAACCGCGGCAGCCATCAAGACGGGCCACCGTCTGTGGAATAATGAACCGGCGCGAGTCATGATCTCTATCCTCCGAAAGCCAGTCAATGATCTCTATATTCAAGCCATTTTCAAAATGTAGCCCAGCAATAATAGCATAGGCTGGGGCAACCTTCGTGGTCGCCCCAGCCTTGAGAACGCGTGGTATTTGACGGTTATTGGTCAGATCTCATCCGCGCGGTACACCCACACCGCCGTGTCGTGGAACATAGAGGCGCGTGCGGTGGGGATTGTAGGGACACGTGGTCAACGACCGTATCCCAGGTACGGCTGAGCTACGGCGTTACTTCGTATGCAACCTCCGCCACCTTGCGGTCGCCATCGTACAGGAACACCCAGTAGCGGCCCGGCAGCCATGGGTCGTCCTTTCTCGGTCCGATCCTCAAGCGCCACCAAACCCGATTCCATTCCGGCTCGAATTCCAAGCGCGCTACATAGTCGTCGTATAAAAATCCGTCTTCGTAGTGTTCGATGACTTCAAGGCGCAGGATTTTCGGGTCGACGGTCACGGGCACAGTGAAACCGAGATATACGTACACGTACTTGCCAGTAGCGTCGGCAACGGAAAAGTTTTCAGTCCCTCTGGCTATGAACGATTCCCAATCCCCGAAAGCGTCCCGATCGTCTTCCGGGCTGACGAATGCGTTGATAACCTGTCCTCCGGCAATGGTCGCCAGTTCAGGAACCACCAGCCCGGTATCGGGCGGCATAATTCCCTGCGGCCTGGGCCCGTCATACCAGCGGGTAATGATGGAGGTTGCGGCAGACGCGATGGGCTGGAAGGCGTCCCGGACGTGGCTGATGTCCAAATACGTAGGCCAGAGGTACTCATCCAGGACCTGAGACCTCTGATACAGGCTGCTGAACCCCCGACGGTAGACCGCGTCTCCCAAGTTGCGGTACAGGTCAAGGAATATACGCTCCCCCAACGAGTAGTTGCAGGTGCCTGCCGGGGAGAGTTGCTCAGGGTCAAGGGCCACCACCTCAGCGATACTGGACACGTACGCGCACGGATAACGGTCGGCAATCAGGCCGCGGCCGGTACGCACATTTTCAACAGGAAACTCCATGAAGGTCGCCCCGCCCTCGTCAATCCAGGTTTCGTTCCCTCTCCAGTAGTAGTGGGCGACCTCATGGGTCGTCAGGCTGGGAAGAAAATTTGCGAGCTGGCTGCCGTCGTCAACGTCGAATTCAGGTAGCATCGACATATGAGTGCCGAAGTTGACGCCGGCGGCGCCTTCTAACACTGCCTCCTCCGCAAAAAGCGCGGCTATATGGTTGGTCGGGAATGGCGTTCCCATAAACTCTTCAATGCCGCGAACGCTGTGCTCCAAGAGGTCCATACTGCGGGCCGGCCCCGGGGCAGTGCGGATGATCGCCAAATCCACTTCCCCGGATCGCGGCAGGCGAATGGCGCGCTTTTCAACGGTGATGCGAGTGGGGTCAAGCAGGGTATCAACCAGAGCGAGATCACCATATTGATAAGTGGCGCCCAGCAGAAGCACGATTTCCGCCTCTCCGTCGGTGATCCCGTCGTTGAGGGTAGGACGGGCCATGACCTGTAGAAAATCGGTTTTGCTTATGTCTTCGATTCTCTCCAGGGAACGAACCGCTAGGGCGTCCGGGCTTTCCACGCTGGCAAGGAAGGGCATGGCCAGAGTGCGGCCGGCGACAGCGTTAACCGCAGCGATGACCTGCGGTGGCGGCGGGGAGTCGGTATCGTAAGAAATCGTCCAGTATAGGTATCTCAAAACCGTCGCTTCGTCAGCGGTGATCGCATCTTGCACCCAGGGCTTTCGCAGCATCTGCCCAGCCAGGTCAGAACCAAGCGATTCAGAGTCGAAGAATGCCGTAAACCTGATATATCTTGTCGCTATGGCTTCCGCGTCGGTAACGCCATCCCCTAACCAGGACATCTGCATGAGGGAGCTGAATGTGCCGGAATACCATATCGCGGTAGCGATCAAAGCCTCGGCCGCCTGACGCTCCGAGCCGATAATGCCGTCCCGAACCCAGGGTAGTGCTCTGATGTCCGCCGCCGCCTGCGGACGATTCAGCTCCAGCCAGGCGCCGTTTTCGAGACCGTCCAGGCTGGTTACCACAGCGGGTGGGGTGACTATCGGAACGCCGGTGGCCGGGCAGGCGCCGCCGCGGTCGGCAACCGTATGGAACTCCCAGCGCGAGCCTATGGGAGGCCAGGAGAATTCGCTGCTGACGCTTCCGCCGCCGCCAGTATCGACAAAGTTGCTGCTCGTCAGCACAGTGAAGGCGTGCCGGTCGCCTTGGGCCAGACGCCGGATGACGTATTGCGCCCGTCCACCGGAGACCGTGAAATTCCGCGCGTTTACGTCAACATAGACAAAAGCCTCTATCCATTCGCCAGTGACGCTGGCTGTGGCCAGAGGATAGTCCTGGACCATGTTGACGTAGCCGATGCGATAGTGGGTCGCTGATGGCACGGCGTCCCATGAGATGACCACTTCGCCGGGGTTCTGGCTGTCAACCACTCGGATGTTGGCGACGGGCGGCGTTGTGCCCTGTGTCGCCACTCGAGCAGCCTCCATCTGTCCTGCGAAACGACCGTTGTCGGCCTCCCCGGACAGCGCGCCTATCGCCGGAGTTCCCAGCGTAATATGCCGTCTCTCGAAGGGCACATCCGGGGGCGGACCGGGATCACCCTGACTCATGGAGCCACCCGAGGCTGCGGGAGAAGCTCTGCCCAGGTCTGCGGAAGCCGACGCAGCGCCGACGCCGGGGCAGGCGCCGCCGCGGTCGGCAACCGTATGGAACTCCCAGCGCGAGCCTATGGGAGGCCAGGAGAATTCGCTGCTGACGCTTCCGCCCCCGCCAGTATCGACAAAGTTGCTGCTGGTCAGCACGGTGAAGGCGTGCCGGTCGCCTTGGGCCAGACGCCGGATGACGTATTGCGCCCGTCCACCGGAAACCGCGAAGTTCCGCGCGTTCACGTCAACATAGATGAAAGCCTCAATCCATTCGCCGGTGACGCTGGCTGTGGCCAGAGGATAGTCCTGGACCATGTTGACGTAGCCGATGCGATAGTGGGTCGCTGATGGCACGGCGTCCCATGAGATGACCACTTCGCCGGGGTTCGGCCCGTCCACCACTCGGATGTTGCCGGTGGCCGGCGTGCCAATTTGGGCGGACACCGAACGAGGGAGGCCGACCGCAAGGGAAAATGCGATCAAAGTTGCCGCGAAGACCGCCGGTGCCAATAGTCGCAAACGCATGGAACCTCCTGGCGCGATCCGAAGATTGTCACGCGGAGATTAGGTTAGATTCGTCTCCACGTAGACTGCGAGGCTTTACCGAAATCGAACTACATCGCTTATAACAGTATAACAGCATTGCCCGGAGTCGGCTATAGACTATATGGCAAGTGGCCCATCGCCCTAACTCTCTCCCGCCAGAAGAGAAGGAGCGGAAAGGCCCTGCGTGAACGCCAGGGCCTTTCCGCTCCTTCTTCGGTCATCATGGCTGCTCGCGTCAGCTTTCGTCCACGCTGTACACCCGCACTGCCGTGTCATGGAACATGGCGGCGCGCTCGGTGGGTGAGTAGTCCTTCGACAGGCGCTTGAAAGCGTTGTACATGACGTTGTACGAGTAGGACACCTTGTCCACCGGGAAGTTGCTCTCGAACATGCAGCGGTCGGGGCCGAACTGCTCGATGCAGTAGTTGACCAGCGGCGCCATGTCGTTGGCCAGCTCCTCGGAACTCGCAGGGACATCCCTTTCGTGCCAGTCGAAGCCGGTGCGCGGCATGCCGATGCCACCCAGCTTGATGACCACGTTGGGGCACTCCGCCGCCGCAGCGATGCCCTGACGCCACGTCGCCAGCGTCTCGTCGCTGTTGGAGTAGGGTCCGACCCGCAGCAGGCCGCCGATGTGGTTCAGGATGATGGTCAGGTCGGGCACGGCCTTGGCGAAATCGGCCAGCTCGAACATCTGGGGGAAGTACATCCAGCCTTCCAGCGTCAGGCCCATGCTGGCCAGCACGCGGGCGCCGGCGCGGAAGTTGTCGCTGGACATCTGGTTGGGCATGTTGTGAGCGGCGGTGTTCTCCACCTCGGGGTGTGGGTCCCAGGTGACTGAATGGCGGATGCCGCGGAACCGATTGGGGCTGGCCGCCTGGAGAGCCTCCAGCACCGGCCTGACGCCGTCGCCGAGGTTCAGATTGGCGTGGCCCACGATGGACGCCGCCGCGCGACCCGAACCGTATAATCCACTTGCCGAGGCCGCCGCCAGGCCCTGTACGAACTCCACCTCGCCCACGGGACGCATTTCCTCGGGGCCGGTGGTGCGATACATCGAGCGAGCCTCCACGAAGACGGTGGAGGTCACGTTGTGTCCGCTGTTCATATCCGCCGCCAGCTCGTGAAGCAGGTAGCGTTGGTAGGGGATCCGCTCGGTGCGGTAGTCCCAGAAGTGGTGGTGTGGGTCGCAGATGGGGATCTCGGGCTCCAGGGTTTCTTCCTGCCGCAGCGAGTGCCAGTCATTGCCTCCAAAGGGCATAATCAGCCTCCGTTTATCCAGTGTGCATGGGATTACGATGGCAGGAGCGGCGAAGCTCGCCGCCGCCCGCCCGCGCGCAAATCATATCATAGGGGTCGAAGCGACCCGGCGGTTCGGCCACAAA
The DNA here is from genome assembly GCA_022827095.1 of Dehalococcoidia bacterium. GTDB lineage: Bacteria > Chloroflexota > Dehalococcoidia > Lucifugimonadales > UBA3495 > Bin87. The sequence continues at coordinate 45,043 of JAJDTP010000035.1, read as the reverse complement.
TGCGCAACGGGGAAATTGCGTAGCCCGAAACGTTGGAGCCCATCCCGACGCATAAATATCTCGCCCGGAAAGGTCTACTATGGTTGGTGGGTAGTCACCGCCGCGTCAGGCATGTCCTTCGCCAACGCGGCGACGGCCATCAGCATCCTGACCGTTTTCGTGGTGCCCATGAGCCAGGAGTTCGGCTGGAACCGTACCGAGATGGCCGGCGCAACCAGCCTTGGCGCCGTGCTGGGCGCGGCACTGGCTCCGTTCACCGGACGCGCTGTTGACCGTTTCGGCGCGCGGGTGACGCTGGTGGCCGGCGGGCTGATCGTCGTGGCCGGATGCCTGTTCCTGGCCAACGCGCAGGCGCTGGCAGCATTCTACGTGGCGTTCACCACCGTGCGAATTGCCGACCAGGGTCTGATCCAGGTGAGCGCATCGGTGACGGCGGGCAAGTGGTTTGCGCGCTATCGGGGGCGGGCGACGGGACTGGTTATGCTGGGCAACGCGGGCGGCGTCATCGTGATGGCGCCGCTGGTGCAGCTGGTGATCTCAGCATGGGATTGGCGGGCGGCGTGGATCATGCTGGCGGGCGTGATGCTGGTGGTCGGCGCGATCCCGGCCCTGCTGCTGGTGCGGCGACAACCGGAGGACCTGGGCCTGCGGGTAGACGGTGGCACGCAAGCGGGAACCCTCGATGAGACCGACGTTGCCGGGGAAGGCCGCCAGGTTCCGCTGGCAGGAATCATCAGGGCACCCACGTTCTGGCTGATACTGGTGTCCCTGTTCCTGGTGGCAACGGCGACTTCCGGCATCGGACTGCATCTGGTGCCGCACCTCACCCAACAGGGCCTCAGCGCCGGCGCGGCGGTGGCGGCGATAAGCGTAATGTCGATTTCAGGAGCGCTGGCCGCGGTGACGTGCGGATTTCTGGCCGAGCGGACGCCGCCCAAGTTACTGCTCGTCCTGGCGTACCTGCTGGCAGCGGCGAGCATGTGGGTGCTGATGGGAGCCGACAACCTGCCGGAGACTTACCTTTTCGCCGTGCTGCAGGGCATCGTGGGCGCCGGCATCAACACGCTGGCGCCGTTACTGTGGGCGGACTACTACGGCAGGGGGTCGCTGGGGAGCATCTTCGGCGTGAGCCGGGCGGCGCAGGTGGTCGGTTTCGCCGTGGGGCCGCTGGCATCGGCCGTGGTGTACGACCGGACGGGCAGCTACCAGGGCGCGTTCCTGGCATTGGCGTTGGTGGCCGTCGCCGCCGCCCTCCTCCTGGCGGCGTCCCGGCGTCCGCGAGCATGAGCGGCAGCCGAGAAACGTCACTCCGCCGACGCGCTCGCTCGCAAGGTGGCGAGACCCGCGTCCAGTCCGGGATGCTGCAGGCCCAGGACGACGATGGAACGCTGACTATCCAGGCCCAGCCGGTCATCCATCGGGTCCGTTCCCGGGACCACCAGGCTCGTGTCCAACCCGAACCCCTCGGAGACGGCAACCGCGAAATCGTACATGGTCACCCAGTCAGATCCGGCCACATGATGGACGCCGGTGCTCTCTGTTTCGACCAGTCGCTCGATGCCGTCCACCAGGTGTTCGACGTAGACCGGCGAGCGATGGACGTTCGTCGGGCCGTGGTACGGTTCGCCGTTGCGGAGGCGGTCGACCAGCATCGGAACGAAGTTGCGGCGTCCCGGCGCGGGCCAGCCGTAGACGATGCTGGTGCGCAGGATGCTCCAATTCGAAACGAGAGCCGCGACCGCCCGCTCGGCCTCGAACTTGGTCCGCCCGTACTGGGTGGTCGGCGCCGGCGCAACGTCCTCAGTGTACGGACCGTTCCGGCCGTCGAACACGTACTCGGTGGAGACGAACAGCAGACGGGACGAATGTCGTTCAGAAAGTCGCGCGATGGCCTCGGTGGCGGTTACGTTGACGGCGGTGGCCCTTTCGGGGTTGCGCTCCGCCGTGCCGACGTCGGCCATGGCGGCCAAGTGCACCACGACGTCAGGTCGCGCCAACGCGAAGAGCGCGTCCAATGCGGCCGGATCTGTGATTTCCACCTGAGGCCAGGTCGCGCCGTCGTCCGCCGGTGGCCGGGAGTTGTACGTGCTGACAACAGTGTGTCCCGACGCTACGAGACGCCGGGACACGTAGCGGCCGATGAAACCGCTGCCGCCGATGATCAGGATCCGCATCGCGAACTGGTGGGGTCAGCGTGATTGCCGCGCTCCGCTCGCAATGACAGGCGTGTCAGGACACGGGCAGGACGGGCTCGGCGCGGTCCGCGGGAAGCTCGACCTCAAACGCGTTGAGGAAGAAGGCGGTCTGGGCGTAGTTGCCCATCAGCGCGGTGATTTCCACCAGATGCTGGGCGCCGAACTGCTCCAGGGCGATCTGGAAGGTGGAAGCGGAGACGCGGTGGTTGGCGTAGAATTCGTTGCAGAAGTTGACGATGGCCTGTTCGTCCGCGGCCATCCTGGGCAGGGGCTGGCGGTCGCGGATCGCATCCACTATGGCGTCGCTGACGCCTTCCCGCCGGGCGGCGGGCGCGTGGGCGTTCCAGATGTAGGGACAGTCGAAGTTGCGGGCGGTGACCAGGATCGCCAGTTCCTGGATGCGCTTGGAGAAGGTGCTTTCGAAGCGCAGGTAGCCGGTGAGGCTGCTGCGTCGCCGCGCCATCTCGGGACTGTTGATTGCGATGGAATAGGGGCCGCCGGTGATGGTGCCGCCGGTGGGTCTGGTCAGCTCGTCGAAGGCGTCGTGGAATTCCGCGGGCACCATGTCTCGGGTTACTACGGGCAGTCTGGCCATGATTTTCCTCGCTTGATGGGTTGCGTCCGGGTTGCGTGCCGATTGTAACACCGTCGGCCGACCCGGCTTGCCCATTTGTTTTATTCCACTTCGTCGGCGTACTGGCCGTAACCCAGTCCGCGCACGTGAGGCTCGTTGTGTAGCAGGTGGCGCAGGTGGGCCAGTTCCTCCGCGTCCCAACCCATGGCCTCGGCCACGGCGTCGTCCCACAGGCGGCGCACTTCGCACTCGCCATCGCGAAACTGCGGCACGGTCATGTCCCTGGTGCGCTCCCAACAGTGGGCCAAGGTTTGACTGATACTGGCGTCTTTGACATCCGGTATTCTGATGCTACTTGCTTCTGCTGCGCTGTAAGTAGGAAACGGTATTTTTCGGCCCGGGTGCCGCATCAACTGCAATCGTCCGGCGGTTGAGTTGATGAATACTGCGGCTGCTTTCGCTTCCGACGGTGACAATCCAGATACTGGCATCCAACCGTTACCAGTGTAACGCTTGTCATCCGCCGTCGCAGTGACACGGCCCGTCTTGCTGTCCTGACCTGCCGTAATTAGCAGGTGTCCCGCCTTCTGTAGAATTGAGTCGACTTCTGGATAGGTGCCATCGTTCAATTCTAGCACCTCTTCATTGCGATCCTTTGGTATCCAGTACTCATCGGGCTGGCTCTGTATCCGAGTTTGTCCATCGGTACTCTTGGATTTCAGTATCGCAAAACTTCCCGGAGTGCCGGCAGTTGCCGACTCGTACGAGCCGCGCAGCAACCGGCCTGTCGCTTGCGCCGACCGGCCGGTCGCATTTAATGACTGCAAATTACTATCGTTTGCGAACCGTGCAGCGGCCTCTGCCAACTCCGCAGACCGCCAAATTGCCGGCGTCCAGTCGCCCTCAACCATATTATTGGCTGGCCAGTATGAGACCTCACCCCAACCGTTCGCTATCTGCCCTTGCTGACATTTCAATAAGCAGTGGTATAAGTCGTCGACTTCGGCTTCATCAACTGGCATCTTGTCCAAATGAACAAATCTGGTTGGCGCTTTGGCCTGCTTGTTGCGCGTGGCTACTATGATGCTTTCGTCTATCTCAACATTTTGGCTGAGGCTGAACTCTCTGGGCCAACGGCCGGTGAGCACGGTGTGAATATGATAGCGTTGCGCCAAGACGCGCCGCTCATTCAGTCCAGATGGAGCGCATAACGCAACCGTTGGAGTTACCATCGTCAGGATGCCATCTGCGTCGCGCAAGCATCTATCAGCCAGCGCAACGAACAGAGGACGGACAGAATTCTTGTCGACGAAGTCGTCCATATCCTTGTCATTGCTGACTAATATCCGCTCCATGGTGTCCACACGAGACCGTAGCGACTCTTGAATCGATTTGGAAAACTTTTCGCCCATCTTGGTCCGGTTTGAGAAGGGCGGATTCATAATGACAATGCCGGCATCTTTGGCCGCATCAACGGCATCTTCCAGCTCAGCGTCGTCCTGCTGGTTCCAGATGATTTGAGAGCGGATCCGTTCGTCGGCGAGTCCCAACCCTTCATCCCTGGGAACGATGGTCTTCTGCCCCAGCAGTTCCAGCGTTCCCACAGACACCTGTGTCGGATTGACGGGGTGCGGGCCGTAGGGCATCAGGTGCAGGCCAATTTGGCGGTAGCGGATATCCGTGTTGCCGGCGGTCAACTGTGACGCTGCCAGTTGCAGCGACACCGGGTTGATGTCCAACCCCTTGATAGTATCCGCCACCGCCAGTTTTTGTAGTTCGGTGACTTGCGCCTCGTTGGCGCCCTGTTCCCGGGCGCGGCGCTTCATGTCGGTGAGCATGGCAGCCAGCAGGGTGCCGCTGCCGCAGGCCAGGTCAACAGTCTTGTGGTAACGCCAGACGGCTTCGTCCGTCCAGTCCAATTCCCCACAGGCATCCAGGGTGAGGCGGGCAGCAATGGACGCAGCCACGGGCCGCGTGAAAAAAGCTCCGTCGCTGGCCTGGTTGCCCATGACGCGGTTGAACAGGGGGCCGGCGTGGTCGGCGCCCATGTCCGCGTAGGTTTCGGCGATGCGTTCCGCCTCCGCCGTGATGTGGCGCAGGGCACGCTCGAGCCCGGCCAGTCGTCCGGTGTCCTCAACCGCTTCAATAGCTTTGACCGCCGGCTCCATAACCGGCTTGAAGTCGTGCCCAATGATGGTATTCCACTGGCGCAGCGTCATGCGGACGACGTTGGTTACGTTCTTGACCGTATCCAGGTCGTTGACTCCGGTCAACCAGCGTCCGTTGGCGATGCGCTGGTGGAGCATGGCGGCGTTCATCATCAGTAGGGCGGCGATGGTGCAGCCGTCGGCCTGATTTTTGGCCTCGTTTTCTTTCAGGTTGTCCAGCCCGAAATGCCGGTCCAGCGCTGGTTGCAGGCTGTCATTCCTCATGTGATGGGCCGCTTCCTTGACGCTGGATTCCAGGATGTTCAGGTCTCGTACCACGCGGTTGTCCACCAGGCCGGACTTGGCGAGGAGGTTCATCCTGATGACGTTGCCCTGGTCTTCCAGGCCGGAGAGTTCCAGCAGGCGCAGCGCGTTGGCATCCGCAACCTCGGCGCGGGTGCGGCGAGGTTTTCCGCCCGGAGTCAGGCGCACTCCGTCGCCCTTGTTAACCATGTCACGGGCCTTGTCCTTGGACTTTCTGACATCCACCGGGCCCCGCGTTCCATCCGGGGCCTGCTTGCCCCGGACCGGGGTGCCCATGCGCAGCTCAACGCTGCCGTCGGCGTTCTTCTTGCCAGTGATGATTTGGGTCGGCTCGGTCGGGGTTTGGTAGGGTTCGGGGCGGACACCCGCGATGTTATGGCCGCTATCACCAGCGGTTTGTCCGTCTGCGGTGAGGGGCAGTACAGAAACGTTGGCCGGCGGTTCCGTAGACACTGTTGCCGGTTCAGTAATGGGCCGGAATTCTCTCGACAGTGTGCTGCTGCCGGCCAGCACCCGCTCTACGGCGGCCTGGGCCGTGCCCGGCGCGCCTTCGTGCTCCCGGTACTGGATGCGCCTGTTCTCGCCGCCGGCGATGCCGATGATGCTGACTACTGACGGCGGTGGCTGGGGGATGTACAGGTGCAGCAGCTCGGCCAGGTTGTCCTCGATGCGGCTGTCGTGGGCGCGCAGGGCCAGGAGAATCTGGCCCAGCTCCGACCATCCCTCTTCCATGTTGCTGGCGCTGAGCCACTGCTCGGGGTCGGCGCTGGGCGGTATGACGATGGGGCAGATGATGTAGCCCATTTCCTTGTCGTCCGTTTTGCGCATGGCGCGGCCCACGGCCTGGATAACGTCGATGGGACTCTTACGGGCTTCCAGAAAGGCGACGGCGTTCAGCGACGGGGAGTCGGTGCCTTCGCCGAAGATGCCGACGTTGATGATGCCGTGGGGGTTTGCCTCAGTGGCTACGGCCAGTTTGGCCTTCTCGGCTTCGCGGGTGGTGACGTTGCTTGTGGCGTCCAGGTGTTGCAGCGTGTAGTCGGCGGCTTTTTGCCCCTCGCGATTTTCGTCCAGCCAGTCCTGGAGCCACTTGGTGACCGTGGCAGTTTGGAGGTCATCGGCCATGTTCTTCGACTTGTCCACCGTATTCATAAACGCGATGCAGGACTTGATGGGCACGGTGTCCCGTTCCCGGCTCTGCGTTGCGCCGCCCATGGCCAGGGCAAAGGCCAGCCCGCGCAGGAAGTGGGTGGTGGTCAGTGCGTTGCGCCCCTTGCTGGCGGTTTGCCCGGCCAGCCGGTTGGCGATGTCGTGGGCGTCGGGGCCGTTGACGCCCACGGCAATGATGCGATAGTCGGCGAGCCAGCCATGTTCGACCGCCTCCACGTAGGTTTTGCGGTACAGCTCCACGCCGAACACGGTTTCGTCGTCCATAGTGCGGACAATCCAGTCGCTGGGCTGGTCCCAGTTCACCTTGCTGGTGTCGTAAATTCGCGGTGTGGCGGTCTGATAGACGCGGTAAGTAGCCGGGAAAGCGTCGTTGTCGTGGCACAGCGTGAAGTCGCGGATACGGCTCTCTTCCGGGGATAGGGTTCCGGGTTTGGCGTTCCGCTTCCGGCGCAGGCCGGCGGTGCGGTGGGCTTCGTCTGCGATAAGCACACTGGCGGTTACGCCGGTTTCGGCCAGAGCCTGGGCAACCCGGTGGCCGCTCTGGTAGGTTCCGAAGATGACGTTCACCCGGTCGGCGCCCTGGTCGTCGCTAATCCACGCAGCGATTAGCGACGGGTCGGTGGTGACATTGCCCTTGACTTCGGAGGCGCTGACGTTGCTGTTGTCCACCGTCGGGTCAGCAGTAGCGTTCCGCGAGCTTTCCTTCCTGGGGTCGTAGCCGGCGGTTTCATCGGAGCAGACGGCCAGCGCACGGATCTCCGTTTCGGCGTGTTGCAGGTACTCACGCCGGATTTGAGCGACCAAGGCGATGGAAGGGCACAGGACGATGGACAACTCGCCCGGCGGCGTCAGTTCCTCGACGATGCGCAGGGAGATACGGGTTTTACCGGTGCCGCAGGGCAGGATGATCTTGCCTCTGGCCTAGCCTACGGGCAGGCCGCCACTTGCGGATTGTTCGTGTTCCTTGAGGATGCGGACGCTCTCGGTGATGGCTTCCGACTGCATACAGGTTTTGGATTGCTTGCGTTCCTCGCCGTCGGGATTGGGTTCGCAGTGCAGACATTCTTCGTGGGTAAAAGCCGCTTGCTGTTGCAGCAGATCATTAGCGATGTTGACCATCTTGATGGGCTCGCCGTGCATGGAGGCGACCTGAAGCGTGTTTCCGCCGGGTCTATTGTCGCCATTGGTGACAATCCAGCGCTCCGCCCAAAATTCGCCGGCTGATGTGCTGGCGAAGCTGTCGATTTCGGCTTTGGTGATGTCGGCGCCGCGACCGTGTTCGTCAAGTTGTCGGGATTTGCACTGGATGGCGATATGTTCGCCGTCGCTGCGCCGCACGGCTACGCAGTCAACGCCTATGTCCTGCTTGGTGGTGCCGGGGTAGCGGGTTTCCCGTTCAGGCCACTCGGCCCAAGGGTAGCATTGAGCAATGTCCCACTCTTTGATGTAGGGGGACACGGCGACGGTGAGGTCTTCGAGCCACTGCCCGCCAGTACTCTGCGGGTTGGCTTCGGCTACTGTGCTGATAGCCTGTTCTATGATGGCTGGTACATTGTCGCTTGGCATATTTCCGTCCCGGGCGCTGGTTGCGGAGCGTAGTTGCCGATTGTACCTATATTTGGAGTGATTGGTTAGTGCAGTGATCCAGCCTATTTCCCAACCGCCTGCGGGCTGACAGCGGAATGACAGGCGAACGGATCGCGTTTACAATCGCGCCAACAGATACGCGGAACCGAGCCCGGGAGGTAGCAGCATGGCGACAACGGAACGGTTGAACACGCAGGAAGAGCAACAGTATTACGAGACCGCCGGCCGGGTCCAGGTCAAGCCGGGCTGGCTGCAGGGCGAGGGCCAGCCGCTGCCGGAAATGGAGCCCTACCTCTGGCGCTGGGCCGAGGTGGAGCCGCTGGTGATGAAGAGCGGCGAGTTGGTGACACCCGACCGCGACGTGGAGCGGCGCACCCTGCGGCTGGCGACGCCCGGTCTGGATCGCGGCACGACGCATACCATCACGGCGGCGCTGCAACTGCTGCTGCCCGGCGAGAACGCGCCGGCGCACCGCCACACCCCTACGGCGATCCGGTGGGTGCTGAAGGGTACCGGCGCCTACACCACCGTTGAGGGCGACAAGTGCTACATGGAGCCGGGCGACCTGGTGCTGACGCCGTCGTGGACGTGGCACGACCACAACAACGAGGGCGACGAGCCGATGGTCTGGCTGGACGGCCTGGACGTGCCGCTGGTGCGCTACCTGCGGGCCAACTTCTATGAGGCCTATCCCGAGGACCAGCAGCCCATCGTCGGCGTGGCCGAGTCCGAGCGCAAGTTCGCGTCCGGCGCGCTGCGGCCGGCGTGGGAGGAGCCCGGCGCGCCTTACTCGGCGCTGTGGCACTACAAGTGGGACAAGACCCACGAGGCGCTGCAGCAGTTGGCCCGGGTGGACGCCAGCCCCTTCGACGACGTGGCCATGGAGTTCAGCGACCCCATGACCGGCGGGCCGGTGCTCAAGACCATGACCTGCTGGGCGCAGATGATCCGGCCGGGCATCGCGACCCGCGCGCACCGGCAGACCAGCTGCGCCGTGTACCAGGTGTACAAGGGCCAGGGCCACAGCGTCATCGACGGCACGCGGTTCGACTGGACCGAGGGCGACTTCTTCGTGGTGCCGCCGTGGGTGTGGCACGAACACGCCAACGACACCGACGATGAGGTCGTCCTGTTCTCCATCCAGGACATCCCCATCATGAAGCAGATGGCCCTCTACCGCGAGGAACCCTACGAGGAGAACGCGGGCCACCAGCCGGTGACGGGCACGTTCCGGGGGTAGGGCGCGGACTGCATCGTCCATCCCCCGCCGTCATCGCGAGGAGCGCAGCGACGCGGCGATCTCGTTCCCGCGGCGGCGTCCGTCGTACTGACGAGATTGCCGCGCTGCGCTCGCAATGACAGGCTGGGCGGCTAGAGGATAAGCCGCCGTTGCGCGGTTACGGGCTCCGGCGATGCGTCGGGGCCTTCTTTTGGCGAAAAGCCCGAGACGCCCACGCCCAAGAGCCGAAAGGCACGACCCGGGGCAAGCTCGCGCTCGAGGAGGGTCCAGGCGGTGGCCGCGATGGTGGGCTCGTCGTCGGTGGCGTCGGGCAGCGTGGTCTGGCGGGTGAAGGTGGTGTAGTCAGAGAGGCGCAACTTGACGGTGACGGTGCGGCCGGCGAGACCCTTGCCGGCTAACGAGCCGGCCACCCGTCCGGATAGCCGCTCCACGACGGCCAGCAGTTCAGCGCTGTCGTCGGTCGAGTTGCCGGGGAGGTCGGCGGCAAAGGTCGTCTCGGCGCTGATGGATTTGGTCTCGCGGGAGGTCTGCACGGGGTCGTGGTCGATGCCTCGGGCGCGGTCGCGGATGCCGGCGCCACGCTTGCCGAAGCGTCGGGTGAACCAGCCGTCGGGCATGGCGGCCAGCTGGCCGATGGTGTCCACGCCCTCGTCGTGCAGGCGGGCGGCGGACTTGGGGCCAACCCCTACCAGTTTGCCCACGGCCAGGGGAGCCAGGAAGTCGGCCTCGCCACCGACGGGCACCACCACCAGGCCGTCGGGCTTTTGCAGGTCCGATGCGATCTTGGCGACCGCTTTGCCGGAGCCCAGGCCCACGGAGACGGCGAGGCCGGTCTCGGCGGCGACCCGCTCCTTGACGTCGATGGCAATGGCGATGGGCGAGCGGTCGGCGGCGGCCTCGGTGATGTCCAGGTAGGCCTCGTCCAGAGACACGGGCTCGATCACCGGGGTGATGTCGCGGAAAACGTCCATGACCTGGGCTGACATCTCGCGGTAACGGTCGAAGCGCGGCCGCACGATGATGCCTTCTGGACAATGCCGCACGGCGGTAGCCATGGGCATGGCGGAATGAACACCAAACCGCCGCGCCTCGTAAGACGCCGTGGCCACCACTCCCCGACCATCCGGCCGGCCCCCCACCAGCACGGGCAGGCCGCGGAGCTCAGGGTTGTCCAGCTGCTCCACAGCAGCGTAGAAGGCGTCCAGATCGGCGTGGATGATGTGGCGGGGCGTGGGCATCATGGGACAAGGATCCGGCGGAAGCGGAGCGAATGCCACGATTTTACCCCCGGACACGGCGGAAAAGCGTCAGGATTGGGTTGTCGGATGACCGGTTCAGGTTCGATTCACGTCGGTTTCTCCTGATGGGGTCGATGATGTCGGTTGCTGGCTGGCGTCAGGATTTGCGTCGGGTGAGTTTCGGTGGGTTCTGACAGAGCCTGATGATCACTTGTTAGCCCCACGGCCGGGGGTGGTACGCAAAGGTTTAACCCCTGTTTCGGATCAATGCGACGAGGGCCGCGAGGGCCGGATGCCGCATCTCCCAGGATAGTGGCGTCTCCTGTGGCCGTTGAGACCGCGCCGGTTAGGTTCCTGGGTGGTGGACGGCGGCGGTTCCGGTTGTCGCAGGGCCGGTTATGCGATTTTGATACTAACGGATGGCCGTGAACGACCGATGGCTCAGGCGGAAAGGATTATCACCTGACTGGAATATTATGGAACATGCGTTCGAGGATTTCTAGGTGCATAGCCCGGGACTGGTTTGGACCGGCAGGCGGTGGTTCTGTCGGGATGTTGGAACGCGACGGTGGCCTGGACGTCGCAACATTCAGTACAGAGGGCCGCATGGAACGGGCAGGTGACGGAATTATCGAGCAGTACTACAACAGCAGCAAGGACAGTTTGGCGTGCATGGTGCTATGGTCAGGGCGAAGGCACGGGGCTCGGAAATTAATATCCCGACATTTCCCCCGGAGTATGACATCCCCCATAAATGGGGATCACAAAACCATCGCCGGCAGATTGTACCAAGAGACAATCTCTATCGATATCGCGCCACAAGACCGGAAACGGGATGCCGCAAATCAGTACTGTCGACTGCCAAACTGCTGATCAAAAGGAGGCCGACACACTTCGTAACGCATTGTTCGGGGCCTATGCCCCTGCGTCATCACCCGGTTCAAGCGCCAGCCCCGACAATGATTGATCCACCGCGGACAGCATTCTCAGAGTATTACGTGCATCCGATGAGGATAGGACGCCAAACAGAGCTTTGACTAGATTAATGCATTTTACTCTGATCGGATGCCTTTGTATGTCGTCTTGTAATACATATATCATTCCAATCTGACTGAAAAATGCTGATCGGAGGCCGTTATGCCCGAAAACGTCGTAGTGAACCAACGCCGAATGAATTGCTTTTGCGCCGTTCACAAGGTAAACCGCCAGTTCTTCATCAAGTTCAGATCCAGCAATCTCATCCAACAAAGTATTGACTTGGTCGATTAAAGTAACAATCTCATCATCCGGCGGGATATTTTCGGACATCTGCACGGCATCAGCGGCGAATTCTAGCCTAGCTAAAGCATCGCGGCTCACCGCGTTGCGCAAATCGTTCGTGGAGCCGAAAAAACCCCGCGTAACCAAGGGATCTCTGATGCTGTTCAACAAACCCAAATACCTTTCGGTATCAAGTTGGCTGTTTTGGCGTATGGCGTGTTCACACGAGTCCAGCAGGTTCAGAACCTCCGGAAGCGCTCGCATGAGATCCGTGCGGTTTGCGACGCCAAGCGCAGTCGTCCATGCTTCAGCCGAGAGTAGAATCGGCTCATGACCAGTCGATGTGACCGCAGTCAATAGTTTGTAGAGGCGTTTCACAGGGTTGGTTTGTTCCATCATCTGACAAAATCTCCGCATATTTTGGCGACAGGTTATCAAAGAGGTTTAGAACGACATCGGACTGGTAACCGCCCAAGATCGTCCTATCTGCCAATTAAACCCGCCAACCTATATTATAGCCCATGACTGTTTAGCGTAACGTCCAAGGAGATCTCGCGGCCTGCGGACCTAGCCAGATAGATTACCGTGCTAGTGGCAATCATCCCTGGATGTGCATAAATTCCATGGCCCGAATCGAGTGCCGTACGTCCAAATCATCGCGACTGGACCTCTTCCTTCACCCATGCCAAAACCCCGCCGCCGTCCGGTCCGTCGCGTCCTCGCCCTGGCCGAGGTATTTTTCGCGTAGGCGGTCCCAGAGGTAGAGGCGGGACCAGTTGGGTTGTTTTTCGTATTGTTGGTGTTCGTCGAGGTGGGGGTTGGGGAGTAGGACGGTGATCTGCTGCTGGCCGCCGCCGTTGAAGAGGCGGAAGCCCCAGGAGGTGGGCTGGTGGTCGGGGTTGAGGCGGCGGTAAAGCTCGGCGCGGGCGGTGCGGCGCAGGCGGGCCACCTCGGGCGGGGCCGACGCGTGCTCGCCGATGCACAGGTGCAGGTGCCATTCCTCGAAGTCGACGGTGAGGTAGCCGTCGAGGAAGCCGGTGCGGGGCTGGCGCGGCGGCTTGATCTCCCACACGGCGCCGGGGATCAGCAGGCCGATGCGGACGCGCTCCCACTCGGCCAGGCAGTCGGTGAGGATGCCGTGGAGGGTGTCCTGGTCGGTGGGCACGGGGAAGAGCTCGTAGGTGCCGTCCATCTGCTGGACGATCTCGCCGCGGGGCAGGGGTTGGGCGGTGGTCATGGCGTGGCTCCGGTTGGGTGTGCCCGGTCGGTTCCTGCGCGTAATGTACTACACCTGTCGGGGTTGGCGGAGTTGCGTCATGTCAGGAATCGGTACCGTGGTTCAGTTGCCATTCGTCACCGCCGCGCTCACGCATACCCAGTTTCGCCTGAGCTGTCATTGCGAGCGCAGCGTGGCAATCTCGTCGCCGGTGCAGTGGTCGCTGCGGCTACGAGTTCGCCGCGTCGCTGCGCTCTTCGCGATGACAAACCGGTTTCGCGTGTTACTATCTGGCGCACCCGGCGGACGCCGGCCGATTTCGCGTCGCACGGCGATCCGCAAGGTACAACTAGACAGAACGGTAAAGGAGCGGTGTCATGCCGGAGATTGAGGACAAGCTGAAAGAACTGGGCTACGAGTTGCCCCCGCCGCGGCCGCCGGGAGCGGGGAACATCATCCCCTACGTGCGGACTGGCAACCTGGTGTTCCTGTCGGGAACCGGGCCGGGCCTGCCCGGCGGCGGGCTGCTGCACACGGGCAAGCTGGGCGGCGAAGTGACCGTGGAGCAGGGCTACGACTGCGCCCGGCAGACCATGCTGAACCTGCTCACCGTTCTGAAAGGCGCAATCGGCGACCTGGACAAGGTGAGCCACATCGTCAAGCTGCTGGCCATGGTCAACTCCACGCCGGACTTCGGCGACACGCCGCGGGTGGCCAACGGCGCATCGGACCTGCTGATCAGCTTGTACGGCGACCGGGGACGGCACGCGCGTTCCGCCGTGGGCATGGCCACGCTGCCCGGCGGGATGCCCATCGAGATCGAGATGATCGTCGAGGTCAACGACTAGACGCACCACGACAGGACGATTGCAAGACCACCGCGTAACCCTTTTCCGCTCATCCTGAGCTTGTCGAAGGATGCTCGCCGCGGTGGTTGATGGTTCGACAGGCTCACCATGAGCGGATGAAAAGCCTTTGCAATCGTTCTAGCACCGCGACGAGCCGGCACGATTTCTAGCTGCTGCGCTGGGCGAACTCGGTCTTGGCCGCTTCTACCAGGGTGGCGTCGCAGAGCAGGTCGCTGGCGGTGAGGCTCAGGGCCTTGGCCACGGACAGCGCGTTGGACAGCGCCAGGTCGGTGATGGCCGTCTCGCACATATCGCGGGTGTGGGACGCCACCGGCGTCTCGCTGACGGCATAGCGAAGCTCAAAGGCGGGCATCGCCTGGCTCACGTTGCCGAAGTCGGTGGATGCGCCGCTGCCCGGGCGTCCGGCGACGGGTTCATCCAGCTTGATGCCCTGAGCCTGGATATTGGCGGACATGGCCTGGGCCAGGACCACGTTGGGCTGGACATTCTCGTAGAAGGGGTAGAACTCCTCGATCTCCAGTCGGGCGCCGGTCATGGCTGCGGCTCCCTCGGCGATTGCCGCCACCTTGCCCACCACCTCGTTGCTGAGGTACTGGCCGTCCCGCGAACGGAGCATGAAGTTGGCGGCGGCGAACTCGGGCACCACGTTGGGCGCCAGACCGCCGTCGGTGATGACGCCGTGCATGCGCACGTCATCCCGCAAGTGCTGACGCAGGGCGTCGATGCCGGTGAACAGGTGGATCACTGCGTTCAGCGCGTTGATGCCGGCCTCGGGCGCGGCGGCGGCGTGGGCGGCCCGGCCGTGGAACATGTAGCGGTAGCCCACCATGGCCAGGCTCCAGCTCTCGCCGCTGGTTGCCGTCGCGGGGACCACGGTGCGGTTGGAAAAGGGGTGGGACGAGAGGGTCGCGTCAATGCCGTCGAACACGCCGGCCTCCAGCAAGCGTATCTTGCCGCCGCCGCCTTCCTCGGCCGGCGTGCCGATAATCTCGATGCGGCCGGGCAGATTGGCCGCATTGGCCTGGAGGCCCAGGGCCGCGCCCATGGCGGCCATGGCGATGAGGTTGTGCCCGCAGCCGTGTCCAATCTCGGGCAGCGCGTCGTATTCGGCTAGCACCGCGATGGTGGGGCCGTCGCCGGCCCCGCCGGGGATGGTGGCCCGGAACGCGGTTTCGATGCCGCCGACGCCGCGCTCCACGGGCAGGTTGTGCTGCTCGAGGAATCCGGCCAGGGCGTTGGAGGAGTAATACTCCTCGTAGTTCAGTTCCGGATGGGCGTGGACGTCTTTTGAGAGGTCAAACAGTTCCTGTCTGGAAGATTCGATGGTGGAGTTGGAACTGGTGGCGAGAGTTTCCTTGGATGCTGTGGCTGGGCTGGTCATGGTTCTGTCCCTCCTGTTCACCGTGGGCGGCCTGAGTCATTCCGCCGGCGAATTCGATGGCATGGATGATATCCTTGAATGCGCGCGAGGTGAATACGCTTGAACGACTGCCACAACAACCACATACGCAACCTGGCTATCATCGCCCACGTCGACCACGGGAAGACGACCCTGGTCGACGCGCTGCTGAAACAGGGCCAGGTGTTTCGCGCCCACCAGGACGTGGGCGAGCTGATCATGGACACCAACCCGCTGGAGCGCGAGCGCGGCATTACCATCCTGGCCAAGAATGCCTCGGTGTCCTACCGCGGGGTCAGGATCAACATCATCGACACGCCGGGGCACGCGGACTTCAGCGGCGAGGTGGAACGGGTCATGAACATGGCCGACGGCTGCCTGCTGCTGGTGGACGCCGTGGACGGCCCCATGCCGCAGACCACCTATGTGCTGCGCCAGGCGCTGGAGCAGAACGTCAATCCCATGGTGGTCATCAACAAGATTGACCGCCCAGAGGCGAGGGTCGAGGAGGTGGTTACGCTGGTGCAGGACCTGTTCCTGGAATTGGCCACCGACGCGGAACAGTTGGACTTTCCAGTGCTGTACGCCTCCGCGAAGCAGGGCTACGCCACCATCGACCCGGGCCAGCCGGGCGCGGACATGCAGCCCCTGTTTGACGCCATCCTGGACTCGGTGCCGGCTCCCACCGGGGATCCCGACCAGCCGGTGCAGATGCTGGTGGCCGCGCTGGACTACGACAACTACCTGGGCCAGGTGGCGGTGGGCCGCGTCACCCACGGCACGCTGCGGCTGCGGGAGCACGTGGCGCTGATCAACCGGGACGGCGAGATCACGACGCATCCCCTGGAGCGGATCTTCGTGTTCCACGGCATGGAGCGTGTCGAAGTCTCCGAGGCTCACGCCGGCGACATCGTGGCGGTGACCGGCCCCGAGGGCGTGGCAATCGGCGACACCATCGCCAGCGCGGAAGACCCGCAGGCGCTGCCCACCATCGACATCCAGGAACCGACGGTTCGCATGACCTTCGGGGTCAGCACCTCGCCCTTCGTGGGACGCGAGGGCGGGCGGTGCACGTCGCGCAACCTCTACGAGCGGCTGCTGCGCGAGCTGCGCACCAACGTGAGCCTGCGGGTGGAGACCACATCCAGCCCTGATATTTTCGTGGTGGCGGGCCGCGGCGAGTTGCACCTTTCCATCCTGGTCGAGACCATGCGACGCGAGCAGTTCGAGTTCCAGGTCTCGCGCCCCGTGCCGGTGACCAAAACCATCAACGGCAAGACGCACGAGCCTCACGAAATCCTGACCCTCAGCACCCGCGAGGAATACGTGGGTGTGCTCACCGAGTACCTCGCCGCCCACCTGGGGCAGATGCGGGACATGCGCTACGGCGACGACGGCTACGTGCACATGGAGTACAAGATCCCCACGCGTGGCCTGATCGGTTTCAATGCCTTTTTCCTGCGCACAACCCGTGGCGACGGGGTGAAGAACAGCACCTTCGAGTCCTACGAGTTGATGCAGGGCGAGATCAAGTCACAACGAGGTGGCGCGCTGGTGGCATCCGAAGGCGGGCCGGCCGTCACCTACGGACTGCTCAACGCCCAGCGTCGGGGCGACACCTTCATCGACCCCGGCACGCCGGTGTACGAGGGCATGGTGGTGGGGAGCCGCCGTCAGGAAGGGGACATCGAGATCAACGTCTGCAAGGAAAAGAAGCTGACCAACATGCGCTCATCCACGGCCGACGTCGCCGAGCGGCTGAACGCCACCATCCGGATGAGCCTGGAGGAGACGCTGGAGTTCATCTCGAATGACGAACTGGTGGAGGTCACTCCGCAGAACCTTCGTATCCGCAAGATGGAACTCTCCGCCCTGGACCGAAAGCGCCGGCGCAGGGACGGCGGGAAAGTTCGCGCCTGAAGCCGTTTCAGCCCCCCACGAATCGGTCCCCGAAGGTGGCCGCCAGGTAGGACTCGCCGTCCGCAACCGTTAGCCGGCGGGCGGCCACTGCGTCGTGGGAGGTCAGGCGACCGTACAGGATCAGGACACAGGTCTCGCCGTCGCATTCGAATGTGACGTGAGGCTGCTCCGCCGGTGTTCCGCCTGACGGGTCCTCGATGATCTCGGCGGCATCGTCGCTCAGCACCAGGTCAATCACCCTGGCCTCCGGCCGGCCGATGCTGAACCGGTAGCGCAGGGGCCGGCCCGCCAGCAACGGATCCGGCCGGAAGGCGCGGCGCACGGCCCGGTCGACGGTGTCCAGCAACGCGGCCACGCTGCCGTCGGACAGATGGTAATCGTCCTCCAGCCGGGAGCGAATGTCCCAACCGTGCATGGTCAACTCGGCGATGCGCTGGGTCAGCAGCACGTCCACCGACATGGGCCCGGGAGGCCAGTAGACGAGGTTGTCCCACTGGTCGGGCTCGACCCGCCGAAACAGGGCCACAGTCTCGTCCATGCGCTGGGTGAAGTCTTCCAGCAGCCCGTCGCCCAACCGCTGGCTGGCGTCCAGCGCGCGCTGGTAGATGCTTTGGGCGAAGGTATCCTCGTCATGCTGCTCCGGCGGAGCAGACCCTTCCGGTGTCGAGTAATCCCCGGCTAATCCCCGGATCAGGCGGTTGGACAGGTCGACGCTGGTGAGGTGGCCAATCACGTCGGCCACCGTCCAGCCTGCGCAGGCGCTGTCGGCGGCCCAGGAGTCTTGCGGGATTCTCGCGAGAAAATCGAGCAGTATCCGAGCTTCGCTCTCGAAAAGGTCAATTCGACTGGCAAAGGTGGTCATCTTGATCTCCGTTAGTGGAATGAGACTCCGGGCATCGAAACAATATACCTCCGGCGGCGGTCGGCAGTCATCGATTTTGTGCAGGCGTAACTGTTCAGACTTGTGGGGGAAGTGTCATTGCGAGGCGCTTGCGCCGTGGCAATCTCAACGCCATAGCAGCAACGTCTGCCCTGAAGGACGCCCCTGCACCGACGAGATTGCCGCGCTGCGCTCGCAATTGCAACCTCCTGAATTCTGAACAGTTACGCGCCGGCTTTCGCTTCGGCGTACTCTCCTCCCGCCGTGGCGCACTTTCGCACGGAAGCCTTGGTTTATTGCTATATAATCCGCCGCATCGTTCGTGCCCAATGACGGCGGATGACCCGATGGTCGGTTTTTTGCCTATTTTTGCGGTCTCGCCACCGTGTGGCCGCTGCACCGAGGAAACAGCAATATGAATGAGGCCATTGTATTTGCGGTCCTCGCCCTGTCACTGGTGCTGTTCGTGGTGGGGAAGTGGCGCTACGACATCGTCGCCGTCCTGGCCTTGCTGGTGCTGGCAGTGGCCGGTATCGTGCCGGCTGCGGAGGCCTATCAGGGGTTCGGCCACCCGGCGGTGATCACAGTGGCTGCCGTATTGGTCCTGAGCCGGGCCCTCTACAACTCCGGTGTGGTGGACGTGATCGCCGGTTGGTACGCGCGGATACCCGAGTACCTGACCCTGCGCATCGCCGCGCTGTCTGGCCTGACGGCGTTTCTCTCGGCGTTCATGAACAACGTGGGCGCGGTGAGCCTGTTGTTGCCGGTAGCTGTGCGGGTGTCCAGCCGGAGCGGGCATCCGCCGTCGCGCTACCTCATGCCCCTGGCCTTTGCGTCGCTGCTGGGCGGGATGATGACCCTCATCGGCACGCCGCCGAACGTGATCATCTCCAACTTCCGCGCCGAACAGACCGGCGTTGCGTTCAATATGTTCGACTTCACGCTGGTCGGGCTGGCGATTACCGCGGCCGGCGTCGTCTTCATTGTGCTTATCGGCTAGCGCCTGATCCCGGTCCGGCAGACGCCGCTCACTCTGGGAGATACGCTGGACATCGAGAGCTACATGACCGAGGTTCGGGTGCCGGAAGACTCCAGGTTCGTGGGCATGCGCCTGCACGACATCGAAGACGCTTCGGATGAAGACGTGGCGATTGTCGGGCTCCTGCACCGGGGCATCGTGTACGGTGCGCCCTCCAGCTATCAGATTGTCGACGGCAACGACGTGCTGATCATCGAGGGCGACCCGGAGGAAATCCGCGCTTTCATGGATGCCACGGGGTTTGAACTGGAGGGATCTGGCGATGTGGCATCCGACATCAGCCAGACGCTGGGATCAGCGGACGTGACGGTAGTGGAGGCCATCGTGACGCCGGGCAGCCAGGCCCAGGACCGGAGCGCGCGAGAACTGCGGCTGCACTCGGAGTTCGGGCTGAACTTGTTGGGAGTGTCCCGGCGCGGGCAGCGTTTCATCCGCCGGCTGAGCCATATCAACTTCAGGGTCGGCGACGTGCTGCTGCTGCAAGGGCCGGCGGAAGTCGTGCAGACGGGCCTGCCGCGGTTGGGTCTGCTTCCCCTGGCCGAACGGGAACTGCGCATCGGACAGCAGCGGCGTCTCCTGTTTCCCATCGCCGTGTTTGCGACGGCGCTACTGCTGACGTCCTTCGGCGTTTTGTCGGTCCAGGTTTCTTTCGTGGCCGCCGTGGTGGTCCTCCTGGTAACAAGGATCGTGACACTGGAGGAAGCCTACGAGGCCATAGACTGGCCGGTGATAATCCTGCTGGGGGCGATGATACCCGTGGGCGAGGCCCTGGAAACCACGGGAGGCGCGGCGCGCATCGCGGCTACCTTTGCGGACTGGGGAGGCTTCCTGCCTCCGTGGGCCATGCTGGGGATCGTCCTGGTGACCACGATGCTGCTGTCGGCCGTGATCAACAACGCCGCGGCGGTGATCCTGATGGCGCCCATCGGGATCAAGGTCGCGCAAAACATGGGCGCATCGCTGGACCCGTTCCTGATGGCGGTGGCCATTGGCGGCTCGGCGGCCTTCCTGTCGCCCATCGGTCACCAGTCCAATACGATCGTGATGGGGCCGGGCGGATACCGCTTTGCAGATTATTTGATAATGGGGTTCCCGCTGGTGGTGGTGATCGTCGCGGTTTGCATACCAGCGATAATGTGGGTGTGGCCCATGGGGATCTAGAGAGTGGTCTCGCTTTCTGACAGCGCCGTCCGCTGGGAATATAATGGGCATCCAACAGGCGATAGCATTCTCCAGAAGGCATCATGGAAGTAATCGGTTCCAACATCCGCGCTGACCAGCGCGATTTCCAGGACAACCAGGCGCGTATGGAATCGCTGGTGCGGGACATGAAAGAGCGCTTGTCGCAGGTGCGCGCCGGCGGCGGACAACGGGCAGTGGACCTGCACCGCAGCCGGGGCAAGATGCTGGCGCGGGAGCGGATCGACGGGCTGGTGGACCCCAACACGCCCTTCCTAGAACTGAGCCCCCTGGCGGCGTGGGACATGTACGACGGTGAGGAGGCGTCGGCGGGAATCGTCACCGGCGTAGGCGTGGTGCAGGGGAAAGAGGTGGTGATCCTGGCCAACGATGCCACGGTCAAGGGCGGCACGTACTACCCCATCACAGTGAAGAAGCACCTGCGGGCCCAGGAGATCGCGCTGGAAAACCACCTGCCGTGCATCTATCTGGTGGATTCGGGCGGCGCGTTCCTGCCGTTGCAGGCCGAGGTGTTCCCCGACCGTGACCACTTCGGGCGAATCTTCTACAACCAGGCGCAGATGTCCGCCGCAGGCATTCCGCAGGTCGCGGTGGTAATGGGTTCATGCACGGCCGGCGGGGCGTACATTCCGGCCATGAGCGACGAGGTGGTGATGGTGCGGCAGCAGGGCACCATATTCCTCGGCGGGCCGCCGCTGGTGCGGGCGGCAACCGGCGAGGAGGTGGATCCGGAGACGCTGGGCGGCACGCAGGTGCACACCCGGGTTTCCGGCGTGGCGGACCACGAGGCGGCCGATGATGAGGACGCCCTGGCCATCACCCGGGACATAATCGAAAACTTCGTGCGCCGGAGAGATCCCCCCTTCGAGGTATCAGTACCGGAGCCGCCGGCCCACGACCCCGCCGAGCTGTACGGCATCGTGTCGCCGGACAACCGGCGGCAGTACGACGTGCGTGAGGTGATCGCCCGGATCGTGGACGGGAGCCGGTTCCACGAGTTCAAGGGCGAGTACGGGCAGACCCTGGTGTGCGGCTTTGGGCGCATCTGGGGGTATCCGGTGGGAGTGGTTGCCAACAATGGGGTGCTGTTCTCCGAGAGCGCACTGAAGGGGACGCACTTCATCGAGCTGTGCAGCCAGCGCGGCATTCCCCTGCTGTTCCTCCAGAACATCACCGGATTCATGGTGGGTAGCCAGTACGAGGCCGGCGGCATCGCCAAGGACGGCGCGAAGATGGTCATGGCCGTGTCCAACGCGTCCGTGCCCAAGTTCACCGTGATCATCGGCAGTTCCTTCGGGGCCGGCAACTACGGGATGTGCGGGCGGGCGTACCAGCCGCGGTTCCTGTGGACGTGGCCCAACGCGCGGATCTCGGTGATGGGCGGCCAGCAGGCGGCCGAGGTCCTGGCGACGATCCGGCTACAGCAACTGGAGCGGCAGGGCAGGACGCTGGAGCAGGAGGAGAGGGACGAGCTACAGCGTCCCATCCTGCAGAAGTACGAGGAGGAGGGGGATCCCTACTACAGCACCGCCCGCCTGTGGGACGACGGCATCATCGACCCGGTGGACACGCGGGACGTGGTTGGGCTGGGCATTGCGGCATCGATCAACGCGCCCTTCCCGGAGCAGAAACGCGGCGTGTTCCGGATGTGAGCACGGCCACCCGGTGAATCACCCGCCGGGACCCACGCCGGATTTTTGACGATGTTCTCGAAGGTACTGGTCGCCAATCGGGGCGAAATAGCGGTACGGATCAACCAGACGCTTCGCGCCATGGGGATTTCTCCCGTGGCCGTGTATTCGGATCCCGACGCCGACGCGCCCCATGTGCTGACGGCAGCACAGTCGGTGGCGTTATTGGGTAGCACCGCCGAAGAGACGTACCTGGACATCGGCAAGATCGTACAGGCCGCCCATGACTGCGGGGCCGACGCGATACACCCGGGGTATGGCTTTCTGTCCGAAAACCCCACGTTCGCCCGGGCCAGTGCGGAAGCAGGGCTTGCTTTCATCGGCCCGACCGCGAACAGCATGGCGCTCCTGGGAGACAAGCTGCGCTCCAAGGACATCGCCACTGCCGCCGGGGTGCCGGTGGTTCCCAGTTCTCCGGAGTGCTTGCCGGGAGACCCTGCGGCGGCAGAGTTCGTCGAACGGTGGGGGTTCCCGCTGATGGTCAAGGCGGCCGCCGGCGGCGGCGGTCGCGGCATGCGTGTCATCAACGCTCAGCAGGGATTGGACTCCGACATGGGAGTGGCGAGCAGGGAGGCCCAGGGCGCCTTCGGTGACGGCCGCGTATTCCTGGAGCGGTACGTCGCCAACCCGCGCCATGTGGAAGTCCAGGTTCTGGCCGACGGATTCGGCCACACGATTCACCTGGGCGAGCGGGAGTGCAGCATCCAGCGACGCCACCAGAAGATCGTCGAAGAAACCCCCTCGCCGGCCCTGACGCCGGAACTCCGCCGGCGCATGGGCGAAGCGGCCGTGGCCGTAGCCCGCGAGGCCGGATACGTCAACGCCGGGACGGTGGAGTTCCTGCTGGATACGCGCAGTAGCGAGTTTTACTTTCTCGAAATGAACGCCCGGCTACAGGTGGAGCACCCGGTCACCGAGGTGGTTCTGGGACTGGACATGGTGGAATGGCAGGTGCGGATCGCCTCCGGGGAACCCTTGACCTTGCAGCAGGAAGACCTGCGACCGCGCGGCCACGCCGTCGAGTGCCGCATCTACGCGGAGGATCCCTACCGTGACTTCGTGCCATCCACCGGTCCGCTGCTGCGCTGGCGTCCTCCCAGCGGGCCCGGGCTGCGGCTGGACAGCGGCGTAGCGCAGGGGCAGGAAGTCACCATCTACTACGACCCTATGCTGGCCAAGCTGATCGCGTGGGCTCCCAACCGCGATCTCAGCCTGCGGCGCATGGAGGTTGCGCTCTCGGAGTTTCTCGCGCTGGGGGTGATCACCAACATCCCGCTGCTGCGAGCCGTGATGGGCCATGCCCAGTTCCAGCGGGGCGAGTACGACACCGGTTTCCTGGAATGGAACCCGGCAGTAACCCAACCGGCCATAACCGACGAGACCCGCATGACCACTAGGGCGCTGGCGGCGTGGGCGTCGCAGCAGGCCGCAGGGGCGACGCCGTCCGTGACAGCGACGGACCGCCGGCCCAACGTCAGTCCGTGGCAGTCGGCCGGGGAGCGGAGGCTGCCGTGACCATCGGGCAGGGACAGATGCGCGAAACGTACCCGTCCGCCGGCGCGACGTACCGGTACCGCACCGAGGAGGATGACCGGCGGTTCACCTTCAGCCTGGAAGGCGACGAAGCTACCGGTGCTGAAGCATCCATCACTCTGGAAATCGATCCCGCGCCCACGGGCGAAGGGCTGTGCCGGACCCAATCGGGGCGCAACCTCCCGTTCGCCTGGGCCTGGGTGGGCGCGGAACTGCACCTGTGGCTGGATGGCGACCTTTTCGTGTTCCAACGCGAGGAAAGCCGGCGCAGAGGCGGCGGCGGCGGCGATGCGTCCGGGGACATCCTGGCTCCCATGCCGGGAGCGGTGCTGGAGGTCCTGGTGTCCGAGGGAGACCGGGTGGAGCGGAACCAGACCGTCGCGCTGATGGAGTCGATGAAGATGGAGCTGGTGATCACGGCTCCCCGGGCTGGCGTGGTGCGTCGGGTGTCGGTGGAGCCGGGCCAGCAGTTGGACCGGGGAATGCGGCTGCTGGAACTGGGACCCGAAAGCGACGGCGTCTGACGGCAAGGTGGCGTCCGCAATGCCTGACGCAACTGGGGCGACGGTGATAGGATGCTCGCGGTTGCGGTAATCCCATCGCGAGGACACGCCCACTGAACGGGAGGAACATCTTTATGCCAGGGCAAGGTTTGGACTATTCGGCGCTATTCAACCGAAACCTGCCGCCTCCCGCCGGCCCGTGGGGAGGTCACCCCAAGTACAACTTCATCGGCGGGCACAGCGACCCCGAGATGGTTCCCACGGAAGGGTTCATCGAGTCGGCGGAGAGAGTGTTTCGCGGTGATCCGCGGAACATCTCCATGTACAACTTTTCCGGCGGGCCGCAGGGCATCCTCCCGTTGCGCGAGTTCCTGGTGGAAAAGCTGGGTGAACATCGCGGCATCAACACAACGATCGACGACGTTCTGATCACGTCGGGTTCCGGCCAGGGGATTGAGCTGATCAACGAGATCCTGCTGGAAGAGGGCGACACCGCCATCGTCGAGGCGTTCAGTTTCTCGGGTGCCCTGGGCAACCTGAGGCGGCGCAAGGTCAACATCGTTGGCATCGACGTGGACGATGACGGCATGCGCATGGACCACCTGGAGCAGGCGCTGGAAGACCTGCGGAGCCGGGGCGTGCGTCCGAAATATATCTACACGATCCCGACCCTGCAGAACCCCACCGGCACCGTGTTGACGATGGAACGGCGTTACCGAATGCTGGAGTTGAGCGCGGAATACGGCGTGCCCATCTTTGAGGACGAGTGCTACGCCGATCTCATCTTCGAGGGCGAGTACGAGAACGCGATCCGCTCGCTGGACGACACTAACCGGGTGCTGCACATCGGCTCCTTCTCGAAGACCCTGGGGCCCGGCACGCGGCTGGGCTACGTCGTCGCATCGTGGGACGTGATGAGCCGGTTGCTGTCCCGCAAGAACGACGCTGGGACCGGCGTCATGGACCAGATGATCGTGGGCGACTACTTCACCAACCACTACGAGGACCACATCCTGGAGATGCGATCGGCATTGCAGCGCAAGTGCGACACGTTGAGCAGCGCCCTGCGGGAGTCGTTCGGTCCCAGCATCGAGTTCGAAATTCCCCGAGGCGGGATGTATCTGTGGGTCAAACTGCCGTACGGGGTGGATTCCCGCGCCCTGGAAGGCCCCGCGCTACGGGAAGGCATCGCGTTCAACCCAGGGCCGGACTGGTCCGCCGACCCGGATGCCGCAGCCAGGTACATCCGGCTATGTTTCGCCCTACCCTCCGAGGCGGAGATCTGGGAGGGCGTGGAGAAGTTGGCGGAGGTGTTCCGGCGGGAAGGCGCGATTCCCTGACGAAACAGGGGGCGCCGCCCCGGCACCACGCGCCCAACCTACCCATCGCCCTCGATGCTGCGCACAAACTCGAGCGCCCGGCGGGCCAGCGCGTCGGGTATCTCGACTTTCATGTTGTGGCCCACGCCGTCGTAGAGCTCGAGACTGGCGTTGGGCATCTGCTCAACCATCAGGCGCTGGATTTCTACGGGCGTGATGTCGTCACGGGAGGCGGCGAGGATCAGAGTGGGGGCGGTGATATCGGGCAGCAGCGGCGTGAGGTCTGCCGCCAGCAGGCAACCCTGAAGGGCAAGCACCTCCGACGCGGCGGTCCTGGCGCCCTCGTCGGCGTACCACTGGACGACCTCGTCGGGAGTGTCCGGTCCGAAGCGCCGGTCGGTGTCGGCCAGGAGCCAGGCGCGGGTGCCCTGCTCTTCCAGGATGCCGCGCCACGGGGCTGCGTCCATGTTCGCGCCCATCTGGGCCAGCTTGGGCGTGGATGCCACCAGCGTCAGGCTCAGCAGGCGGTCGGGAAAATCGTGGGCAAAGCGGAGGCTCACGATGCCACCGGCGGACGCGCCGACCAGGTGGGTCTTCTCGATCTCCAACGCATCCAGAACCCTGGCTATGTCGGATGCCAAATCCTCCAACTCGAACGGTTCGGCGAGGCTCTTTCGTGTTCCGGCGTGGCCTCGCATGTCGAACCGAACCACCGCGCGGTCCCGGGCCAGCGTTGGAACCCACGGCCGCCAGCGATGCAGGTTCCCGCCGGCGGCATGGTGGAGCATTACGGGAGCGTGGTGAAGCCAGGGGTCTGAAAAGTCGTCCAGATGATAGTGAAACTCATCGCCATTCAAGTCGAGGATCGGCATTCTTCCTCCGTCCGTGGTGAGCCGGTTATTGCGAGAACGCCGCCGGGTGTTCGTGGCAATCTCGCTCTGGTATTGAGGACTATGCGCAAACGTCTTTGCTTCGCTGGCGAGATTGCCACGCTGCGCTCGCAATGACAATCGCAGGGGGCAGCAAGATTGCCGCGCTGCGTTCGTAATCGCATTTTCACACTTACCTACATTGTCGTCCATTCGTGGGCAAGAGTATGTAAAATGCGAGCAGGGACACTCCGAATTCGGCCGAAATGACGCTAGGCAGTCGCTAGGGGGAGGCGGTCATGGCACTTTCGCTGATCCGCGGTAAACACGTCGTTTGCAAGGTCACCGGGCGAGAGTCGGCGGATGTCGTGTCCGATGGGGCGGTGGTCCAGCGGGACGGGGTGATCGAGGCGGTGGGCGACTACCGGGAGTTGCGCGCCCAGCACCCTGACGCCGAGGTGATCGGTTCCGGCAACCACATCGTCATGCCCGGGCTGGTCAACGACCACTTCCACGTTGGGTTGACGCCCTTCCAGATGGGCGCGCCGGACCTGCCGCTGGAAATGTGGAGCCTGCACCGCATCGGCGTGCGGACCATCGACCCCTACCTGGATCAACTCTACGGTGCCGTCCAGATGATCGAAACGGGAACCACGGCGGTGCAGGCCATCCACTCAACGCCCAGGGGCTCCGGGCCGGTGAGCATGGAGATCGCCGACAAGGTCGTCGGCGCGTACCAGGCCTCCGGGATGCGGGTCTCCTACGCGCCCTCTGTGGTGGACCAGAACTCGATGGTTGCCGGCCCGGGCGGCGGCGAGGCCGATTTCGCCGCCCGAATGCCGGCGGACCTGGCGGGGCGTTACCGCTCCTTCATGGAGCCCGGTTACCGGCCGGTTGACGAAATCATGCCCGTGCTTGAAGAGATCAGCCAGAAGTACGGTAACGGCCAGTACGAACGGGTGCGGGTCACCATGGCTCCCAGCAACGTGCACCGCTGTTCCGACGAGTTGCTCACGAGCATCAAGGAACTGGCGGGCCGCCATAGCACCGGCATCCACATCCACCTTCAGGAAACCGTGTACCAGAAGCTGTACGGCCACACTGCCTACGGCAAGACGCCGCTGCAGCACCTCCACGAAATAGGGTTCCTGGGACCGGAAGTGGTCTGCGGGCACAGCGTCTGGGCCACCGAGGAAGACCTCAGCATAATGGCGGCTACCGGCACCAATATCTGCCACAACGCCAGCTCCAACCTGCGGCTGCAGAGCGGGATCGCGCCCATGGGCCGGATACTGGAGGCCGGGATCAAGGTGGCCATCGGCAGCGACGAGGCGGGCCTGAACGACGACAAGGATTTGTTCCAGGAGATGCGACTGGTGCTCAAGATCCACCGGGCGCCGGGGATCGACCTGGAGCCGCCCACTTCCCATCAGGTCCTGGAGATGGCGACGGCCAACGGGGCCTACGCCAGCTGGTTCGGCGACCGGATCGGCACGCTGGAACCGAGCAAGCGGGCGGACATGACGCTGGTGGACATGCGGAACATCGAGGAGCCCTTCCTGGACCCACGGGTGTCCGTGGTGGACGCACTGGTACACCGGGCACGGGGAATCGACGTCGACACGGTGCTGGTGGACGGTGAGGTGGTGCTCCGGGACGGTCAACTGACCCGAGTGGACAAAGATGAACTGTTCCGGGAGCTGAAATCGGCCCTGGATCGGCCACTGACCGCGCAGGAGGAGGAACGGCGCGAACTGGCATCGCTGGTGGAGCCGCACCTGCGACGGTTCTACAGCGGCTCGGTTCCGCAGGATCAAACGCCCTTCACCGCGTACAACGCGCGCTCCTGAACACCGTCAGCCCGTCGCTGCCCGCGCCGTTGCGGGGTGCTAATATCTCCCACGCGTACCCAGTTTCGCCCGATTTGTCATTGTGAGCGAAGCGTGGCAATCTCGTCGAGGCGACACGCCGCCGCTGGAACGAGATCGCCGCGTCGCTGCGCTCATCGCGATGACAAACTGGGTGCATGTGAGGCTAATATCTACGCGGAAACTGGCAAGGCAAACGATCACCTGGTTCACCCACCACAGGCCGTCGGCCACCGGAGGCATCTTGGCTATCACAGATCTGGAAATCACCAACCGCACGAGTTTCGCGTCCGGCCAGAGTTTCGGCGACGTGGGCGCGTATGAACTCCTGGAAGGCACCGCCCACTACGCGGTGGACCCCGACCATGCCCGCAACCAGGGGATCACGGACCTCGACCTGGCGCCGCGCAACGCCGCCGGCATGGTGGAGTTCTCGTCGGACTTCGCCATGCTGCAGCCGGTGAACGTCGATCGGGGCAACCGGCGCATCCTTTTCGACGTGGTGAACCGGGGCCGCAAGACCGCCCTGAGCCTGAACAGCGTTCCCACCGCCAACGACCCCACGTCTCCTCTGGAGGCCGGAAACGGCTACCTGATGCGCCGGGGTTACACGGTGGTCTGGGGCGGCTGGCAGGCCGACGTGCCGCCCACGCCCGGGCTCATCGGGCTCCACGCGCCGGAGGCCATCGGCCCCCAGGGTCCGCTGACCGGCAGGATCATGTGCCAGTTCCAGTGCAACGAACCCACCCAGGTGTTTTTGCTGGCCGACCGCCAGCACCTGCCCAATCCGGCCGTGGACCCTGAAGAGGCGGACGCCACGCTGACGGTGCGCGACCTGCCTAACAGCCCGGCCACCGCAGTCGACCGGGGTCAATGGTCCTTCGTCCGTGTCGAGGACGCGGACCTGGAACCGCAGCACAACCACGTCTACATGCCTTCGGGGTTTGAGCCGGGAAGGATCTACCAGTTGGTGTACACCACCACCGGCAGCCGCATCGTGGGCCTGGGGTTCGCTGCGATGCGGGACGTGGTGTCCTTCCTGAAGCACGCTCCGGCATCCGCCGGAAATCCCTGCGCCGGCTCAATCGACTATGCCTACGCCATGGGGCGTTCCCAGAGCGGGCGCTTCCTGCGCCAGTATATCCACGTGGGCATCAACGAGGACGAGGAGGATCGGCCGGCGTTGGACGGGATCATCCCGCACGTGGCCGGGGCGATGCGCGGCGAGTTCAACCTGCGTTTCGGGCAGCCCTCCAAGGACGTCTGCTACATCATACCGGAGATGTTCCCCTTTACCGACACCGCGCAGGTTGACCCGGTTACGGGCGCCCAGGGTTCCCTGCTGGACGCCATTGAGCGTCGTGGCACGGTGCCCAAGATCATGTTCACCAACACCTCCGCCGAGTACTGGCGGGGAGACGCGGCCCTGATTCACACCGACCTGGAGACGCTGACCGACGCTCCGGAGTCGGCATCGGTTCGCCGCTACCACTTCGCCGGCTGCATGCACGGGTCGGGCGAGTTCCCGCCCATCGAGATCCGGGCCAACGACGGCATCAAGGGTCAGCTGCCCTTCAACAGCGTGGACTACGCCCCCCTGCTGCGGGCCGCGCTGGACAACCTGGACCACTGGGTAACCACGGGCGAGGAGCCTCCCGCCAGCCGGCACCCCAGCCTGGACGATGGCACGGCGGTGGAGTCTCACACGCTGCTGGAGCGGTTCGCCCAGCTGCCCGGCGTGCAGGTGCCCACCGAGACAACCCGGGCGATCCGGCTGGACTACGGCCCGGAGTCGCACCTGGGACGCACCATCAAGCTGCCTGCGGATGAAGGTGAGGAGTTCCCGGCGCTGGTGGCCGACATCGACGAGTCGTTCAACGAACGGCGGGGCATCTGCCTGCCGGACCTGACCGTTCCGGTGGCCACCTACACCGGCTGGAACCTGCGGGACGAGAGCATCGGCAACCCCAACCTGGTTATCGGGATCACCGGCGGCCTGGCCGGCTGGACCCTCCCGCTGCCCGCGACGCGCGCCGAGCGAGAGGCCTCGGGCGACCCACGAGCATCCATCGAGGAACGCTACTCCGACCGCGAGGACTACCTCGAGAAGGTGAACCGCGCCGCGATGGAACTGGTGGGCGAGGGCTACCTGCTGGAAGAAGACGTGGACGAGGTGATGGATCTGGCTGGTCGGAAGTACGACTACTGGGCGGGAAATGCCGACCGGTGTTGATGTTGCCGGCGCCTTCGACGTGCTACCCGCGCGGCAACCAGCCCAGCAAGAGCCCACGCTAATGCGGCGACGTTCGCTACGAACTAGCAGAGGAGGACAGCCATGCCGTTGCAATTGGACCACACCATAGTACCCGCCTACGACAAGGTGAAATCCGCGGAGTTCTTCGCCCGCATGTTCGGGTTGAAGTACGAGGGGCCCTGGGGGCATTTCGCGCCGGTAAAGGTCAACGACATCCTCACGCTGGACTTCGATGACTCGGACAACCCGCACTCCAATCACTACGCCTTCCTGGCTTCGGACGACGAGTTCGACGCGATCCTGCAGCGGATCAAGGACGAGGGCGTCGTCTTCGGCAGCGGGCCTCGCTCGCGCACCGATGGCGAGATCAACCACCTGCACCAGGGTCGCGGGTTCTACTTCGAGTGCGAGAACGGCCACGTCTGGGAGGTCATCACCCACACGTACATCACCGACTGACGCGCTCTACATCGGTTGAGTTGGCAATCAACGGAAGCAGGGTCTCCACGTTGACCGAAATTATTGCCCAGGCATCCGAAGTGGTTGCAACGGTGACTGCTCAAAATCCAGGAGGCTGTCATTGCGAGGCGCTTGCGCCGTGGCAATCTCAACGCCGTGGCCACAACGT
The DNA here is from genome assembly GCA_022827095.1 of Dehalococcoidia bacterium. GTDB lineage: Bacteria > Chloroflexota > Dehalococcoidia > Lucifugimonadales > UBA3495 > Bin87. The sequence continues at coordinate 14,120 of JAJDTP010000035.1, read as the reverse complement.
CAGCCCCGAAGGGCTCCCCAGCGCCAACGGGATTGCCGCGCTGCGCTCGCAATGACACTTCCCCCGCAACTCTGAACAAGTGTCTGCAAAGTGGGTGGTTTGTGGCAACCCCCGCGCGATGTTAAACTGGTACGGCTACGGGCATCCCAAATTTTGCGCCTGGAACAGCATCCGGAGGAAAACATGGCCACCCACACTGAATCGGCAGTCAACGACCTGCAAAGGACTGCGCTGGAAAACCTCTGGGTGTACCTGAGGGAACCCAGCGACATGGCCGAGAAGGGTGAGCCCCAGATTTTCGTCGAAGGCAAGGGCTGCCAGGTCACCGACGCCCTGGGCAACACCTACATCGACGCCATGTCCGGTCTCTGGCTGAAGAACGTCGGCTACGGCCAGAAGGAGATCGCGGACGCTGCCTACGAGCAGATGCTCAAGATCACCTATATGCCCATGGGCACCACCACGGAACCCACGGTCATGCTGTCGGACAAAATCGCATCCATGATGCCGGGCGACCTCTCCCGCTGCTTCTTCACCAGCGGCGGATCCGAGTCGGTGGAAACGGCGTTGAAGCTGTCCCGCGCTTATTTCAAGCGCATGGGCGAACCGCAGCGCACCAAGTTCATCAGCCGCAAGGACTCGTACCACGGCGCCACCATGGGCGCGATGGCTCTCGGAGGCAACTATCTCTACCCCAGGGAAGACTACGAGCCCCTGATGCCTAATACGTTCCACGCTCCTCAGCCCAACTTCTACCGCTGCGAGTTCAACAGTGAAACGCCGGAAGAGTGCGGCCAGCGGTCCGTGGATGCTATCGAGAGCGTCATTCAGTTCCAGGGACCGGACACCGTCGCCGCGGTCATCGCCGAGCCCATCTCCAGTCCCATGGGAGCCGTGGTCCCGCCGGACAACTATTGGCCCCTGTTGCGCGAGGTTTGCGACAAGTACGGCTGCCTGTTGATTGCCGATGAGGTCATCACCGGTTTTGGCCGCACCGGCAAATGGTTTGGGTGCAACCACTGGGACGTTGTTCCGGACATGATGACAGTGGCCAAGGGCATCACCAGCGGGTACATCCCCATGGGTGGGACTATTCTGCGCAAGCCCATCGCCGACGCCTTCGTAGGCAGCCCCCGGGCGGCCTTCCGGCATGTGATCACCTTCGGCGGTCATCCGGTGGCGGCGGCGGCCTCACTGAAGAACCTGGAGATCATGGAACGTGAGGGGATGGTGGAGAATTCAGCCCGGATGGGGAAATATCTGCTGGACGGCCTCGAAGAGCTCAAGGCAAAGCACTCCATCATCGGCAACGTGCGCGGCCTCGGTCTTATGTGCGGCATGGAGTTGGTGAAGGACCGGGAGACCAGGGAGCACTTCCCCGCCGACTCCGGTCTGGGTCCCAGGTTGACCCAGGGTTTCGCCGACAATGGGTTGTTCCTGCGCGGTGGCGACCTCATGAACATCATGCCGCCCCTGTGCGTCACGCCGGGCGAAATCGAACAGATCGTGTCTACCATGGACAGCGTGATCGGGCAGGTGGCTTCCGACCTGGATGCTGCCTGACGGCTGGGAGACGCGGCCGTGACTCGGTGTTGACGGCCGCATTCACCTGACGGCGCGACGACGGCTGACCGCGTCGCGCTTACCCAGTTTGTCATCGCGAGAAGCGCAGCGACGTGGTGATCTCGTTGCTGAATGATACCCGCTCGTCATCACCAGAATGCCACGCTGCGCTCGCAATGACAGTCCGAGTCAAACTGGGTATGGGTGACGGTTCTCTGCGGCTGGCAACTGCGTTCCTGCGGACGTTCAGGAGACGAGTTGCCAGTAGCGGCGACCCTCGGCGCGAACCACGCGGCCGAAGCCGCCGTGGTGGCAGATGGCCATGATGGCGTCCTCGGACTCCGCCCGCTCGACCATGGCGGTGCGGGTGGCAACGCCCTGATCCCCGTCCATGTCGAAACTGAACTTCCAGCCGGTTTCGGTGACCTGTGTCGGGCCGTGGAAAACGTCGCCCAGAATATATGCCCGCTGCCCGCCGGACACGATGGCGAGGCTCATGGAACCCGGGGTATGCCCCGGCGTTGGGATGGCGGTGATTTCGCCGGTCAGCGCGCGCTCTCCGTCCAGCAGGTCCAGGACACCCAGACCCTGCAGAGGGCCAAGCGTCTGATCCCAGTGGGGCGGGAACAGTTCCATCACCTCGGGGTGTTGGAAGACTTCCCAGTCGGCACGGTGGGCCACGTAGCGCGCGTTGGGGAAGGTCGCTCGGGTCGGCGATCCCGACTCGTGGGTCAGGTTCCAGCCGACGTGGTCGAAGTGAAGGTGGCTGAAGAAGACGGTGTTGATGTCGGCCGGACTTACGCCGGCCGCTTCCAGTTCCGCGAGCAGGCGTCCCTCGGCGCCGCCGACCATGGCCTCGATTGAGTGGGGGTTGGTCGCGGCCCCGCCGAGGCCCGTGTCCACGAGGATGGTTTGTCCTTCGGAGCGGATGAGGTAGCACTCGAAGTGGGCCAGCAGGTGGTCGCCGCGGAAGCCGCTGGGGTAGCGCTCCTGGTAGGGCGCCCAGGCCTCGACGGGAACCTCGGGAAAGACATCGCTCAGGGGCAGAGTGGCCTCCTGGTCGTTCAGGGACAGAATTTCGACATCACCAACGGTCAACCTGGCTTCCGGCATGTTGTTCCCTCCTGGGCAGAAAAGCGTCGCGGCTCAACGCGTACTACCACAATCTCCGGACCGATCATGTACCTATCTGCCTGACTCTACCACCGTAGTGTTCGAGCACGAAGCTAAAGCGTACCTACTTTAAACGGAGACCCGGGTAATTTTACATCGATGCACAGGATGAATAGGATACTGGCGATACCGTCACGGCGTTCGACTTGCAGGAGCGTCACGGCATTCGGGACGCGGACAATAGTCAGTCAAATCCTGTCCATCGATGTAAAAGACAAATGGGTACGCGTGAAGAGCACGAAAGCATTGACGGGCCAACGTCAACCTGATAATGGTCAAACCATCGCGCTCCGATAGTAGTGGGATTCCCGTGGAATCGCCGGACTCATGACCAGAACGCCGCAGAGACATGAACCCGATAGGGACGATCCGGTGAATTAGTTGGCCCGGGTCCTGACTATCGGCCGCCGGCTCCAGACCTTCCGTGCGCTGCGGCACCGGGACTACCGCTGGTTCTGGATCGGCGCCAACGCCCAGGCGCTGGGCCGGGGCATGCAGTTCCTCATCCTGGGCTGGCTGGTGCTGGAACTGACCGAGTCCGCGTCCCGCATGGGCTTCATGATTTTTCTTTACGGGATGCCCACGCTGGGGTTCGTGCTGTTCGGCGGCACCTTCGCCGACCGGTTCGACCGCCGCGGGCTGCTGATGCTGACCCAGGGTTTGGTGACCCTCCTGATGCTGGGAATCGCGGTGTTGGAAACCGGTGGGCTGGTCACCCTGTGGCACGTTTATACGGCGGCTTTCGTCCTCGGCACGCTGCAGGCCATCAATACCCCGGCTCGGCTCGCCATAGTGCGCGATCTGGTGGACCGCGATGACCTGATGAACGCCGTCGTTCTCAATTCGGCGGTCATGAATTCGGGGCGCATCCTGGGTCCCGCAGTGGCGGGAGCGGTCATAGAACTGTCCGGATTGGCTCCAGCGTTGTACCTGGCAACCGGCTGCTTTTTCGTGGGCACGACGACATTACTCATGGTCCGGCGGGTGCCGACGGCGCCACGACACCAGCGTTCGGGCATCTTCGCTGAACTTTGGGGCGGGCTGCGGTATTGCTGGACGAACCCGGTCACTTTCACCGTGATCGGTATCGGGTTCGCCTTCGGCTTCTTCGCCATGCCTTATGCCCAGTTGCTGCCCGCCTTCGCCAAGCTGGCGCTGGACACAGGCGCCGGCGGGGCCGGGCTGCTGATGACGGGGGCGGGCATCGGTTCCTTGTCCGGCACGTTCATCATGGCGTCGATGGGCAACTCACCGCACAAGAACTGGCTACTGCTGGGCTGCATCTTCCTGTTCGGCATAGCCCTTTTCTGCCTGGCCTGGTCGCACTGGTTCTGGGTGTCGTGGGCGATCCTGTTCCTGGTCGGTATGGGCAGCATAGTGCCGATGGGAACCACCGTGCTGCAACTCTCTGTCCCGGCCGAATTCCAAGGCAGGGTGATGAGCGTCTGGTACGTTTCCGCCGCGCTGATGTTCATCGGCTCCTACCCCATGACCCTGGTTGCGGAGCACATCAGCTGGACCGCGGCCTTCGCCGGCGGAGCCGCCATTTACCTGACGGTGGCATTCGTGCTGGGACTGTGGCGGCCCACGCTGCGCCGCCTGCGGGTGTAGCCGGACCACGCCGGCGGCCGCCGAGCGTCTATACCAACACCCCCCAGATACGCGAACGCCGTATCCCGGGGGCGCTACGTCACGTCGCTAGACGTAATGGGGCATGACTTCGGCCACGAAGAGGTCCAGCGAGCGCATGGTCTCCTCATGGGATAGATGACCCCACTGGAAGGCGGCTACAAAGTAGTTGGCGCCGGTCTCGAGATATTCGTCCATGTAGTTGCGGATAGAGTCCGGCGAGCCGGCTACAACGTTGAACCCGCCGCCGCCCGGCGCAGCGTGCTCCTCGAGTCCGGCAGAACCGGACCTGCGCGGCGTGGTGGCTTGGCTGATCCCGGCCTCCCGGTCGGGCAGGTTGGACGGCCTGGGGTTGGCTTCAGTCCCCAGGAACTGGGTGAGACCCCGCCGCTCGGCCTCCAGGCGGCGCGGGGCGGCCAGGTTCCACTTGTACTGGTCCCACGCCGGCTGGGCTATGGTCGCCGCTTCCGCGTCTGTCTCGGCCAGATAGAGGTGGTTCACCAAACCGATCTTGGGAGCTTCGCCCTGGGCATTGAGCGCTCCCGGCCCCTGGTATTCGTCCCAGAGCTGGAAATATCGCTCCACGTTGGCCCCAAAGGAATCCAGGTTGCCCACGATGATGGTGTGCATGCCGTTGACCGCCGCGGTTTCCACGTTCCGCATGTACCAGAGGGGTGGGTGAGGGTCCTGCTTGGGCCGCAGGCGCATGGGCAGGTCGTCGAAGTTGTAGAACTCGCCCTCAAAGGTCAGCGAATCGTGGCCCAATCCTTCCCGGACCACGGCCAGAGTCTCGAGGTACCGGGCGTAATTGATCTCAACGTCCGAGTCCTGTCCCCAGAAATAGGCCTCGATCACGCCGCCGCGACCCACCCCAATGTCCATACGTCCGCCGCTGAGATTGTCCAGCATGCAGATTTCCTCGATGAGGCGCACCGGGTGGTGCAGCGGCAGCACGTAGACGCACGGACCCAGCCGCATGGTGCTGGTCCGCTCAGCAGCAGCCGCCAGGAACACGTTCTGCGACGGCGCGAGGCTGTGTACCGCCGGCGTGTGATGCTCCGCGAGGTGATAAGAGTAGAACCCTGCGGACTCCAGCACTTCCAGCTGGTCCAATCGCTCGCGGTAGATCTGGTCCAGCGGTACGCCGGGGATGGGCTCAATGTGGTCAAATACCCCAAACTGCAATGCCATCAACAGGTTCCTTCGTGAATGCGTTCTTGTCGCGATCCGTCAGCGCCCTTACCGCCGCGCAAAGTGCAAGGCGGGGCGCAAGTGGCCGTTGCAACTCTAAAGTGGGCCCCCTTGCCTGTCAAACACCGCGCATATCGGCGGACGGCGGGGCTGCAACCAGCGCGAACCCAACGACATCAACACCTCAGAAGTGAGCTAACCGACATGCAAGGGAGGTTCCGCCGCGCTGATCAAAGGGCCGGTATCACCTCGTCGCACAGCAGGGCCAGGGCCTCGTCCACGTCCGGGCCCAGCTCCGAGAACAACAATTGTCCGAAACCCTGCTCCCGCGCCGTGTCTTTGACCTCAAGCATACGCTGCAGGCAGTCGCCCGGGGTTCCGGCGATGAAGATGGCATCGATCATGGAGTCGGTCACCAGGTCGTCAAACTCCTCTTCCGTTGCGCCGTTCCGGTCGGCCTGATCCAGCCGCTCGACGTCAGGCAAGGACACGCCGAGCCATTGGATGTCTTCGCGGGTGTAGCCCTGGCGGTACATATTCAGGACCCGGATGCCCGCGCTCTCCTTGACGAATTCCCGCGCCGCCGACCCGTTCCGGGACAGCGAAATCTTGATCTCGGCCACCCTAGGAACACCCTTGCCTTCCCGGTTCGGAGGAAGCGCGGCGTCAAAAGCATTCAGCAGTTCGGGGACCCGGCCGGTGCGCAGGGCCGCCATGTAGTGGCCGCCGAAGATCAGGCCGTCCATGGTCTCGCCGCCCACGGCCATGCCCAACGGCCCATTGGAGCCGCAGTAGAGGCGCACCGGCGTGGCGGGGTTGAAATTAAGTTGGAACCTCGCGGACGGATCGAAGTGGTAATAGTCCAGCAGGTTGGGGTAGTCGGCGAAGCAAACGGCCTCTCCAGCCAGAAGCCGTCGCAAACTCTGCGCGGTCTCCCGCAGTACGCTGACCGGCCGCGGCGTCCGGATGAGCGACGGCGTGCGGGGATTGCCCCGGCCCAAGCCGATGCTCAATTCCCGCCCGTCCATCAACTCGCTGAGGGTGGCAATGGAATCGGCCAGGTCAACCGGGTTGCGGAAATACTGCACGGTGACCGCAGTACCCAGCTTGATCTCGAGGTGGGCAGCCATGGCCGCCAGGACCACAAAGGATTGGCGGCTGCGCAAGTTGTCGGTGACCCAAATCTGGTCCACGCCCTTGGCCTCCGCCCGGGAGGCCAGCTCCACCAGGTGGGGCAAAGGTATGTGGGCGTAGGTCGGCAAGTGGAATTGGATGCCGGTTTCCAGATCGCTCATGGCTGCGAAGTTCTCTCCCTGTGTTAGCGATGTTGCGCGTATTCCCGCGTCTCTAGCTGCGATGACTACAGCCCTACCACACGTACGCGGTGGTTATGGGTGTCGGCAATGAAAAGGTCACCCTCCGCGTTGATACCGCAGCCGTGAGGGTGGAACAATTCGGCCTCTACGGCGGGCCCGCCGTCGCCGTCGCCGCCCTCTCGTCCCCCGGCGATGGTGGTTACCATGCCGGTGAGAGCATCGATGCGCCTTACGGCGCTGTTATCGGAGTCGAGCACAATAATGTTGTCATTCAGGTCGCAGCGCATCGCTTTGGGCGATCCCCAGGTGGCTGCCAGCGCCGGGCCGCCGTCACCCGCATATCCGTAGACCCCCTCGGCCCCGGCGATGGTGCTCAAGATGCCCTCCGGCGATATTTTGCGGACGCCGTTGCCTTCCCGCTCGCAAACGTAGACGTTGCCCAGGCTGTCCGGGCAAACTGCACGAGGTCCCATCAGGCTTGCTTCAGTCGCCGCGCTGCCGTCTCCGGTTCGGGACTTCTCTCCGTTTCCGGCGAAGGTGCTGATGATCCCGGTCTGCAGATCCACCCGCCGAATGCGCTGGTCCTGCACGTCGGCGATTAACAAGCCGCCCCGTCGGTCGAGGCACAGGTCATTGGGTTCGCGGAGCATGGCTTGGTTGCCGGGACCGCCGTCGCCGCTGTACCCGAATTCTCCGGTGCCGGCGACCGTGGAGATTATCCCGGTGCGCCCGTCGATTTTGCGCACCGCCGGGTCGAATCTCTGGGCGAAGTAGATGTCCCCGTTGACGTCGATGGCCAACCCGTAGGGTTGGTTGATGACCGCATCGATGGCCAGTCCTCCATCGCCGGCGTACCCCGGCTCTCCGGAGCCGCAGATCAGCGTGATGACGCCGGTGTGCGCATCCACGCGGCGGATCCGGTGATGGCGGCCCATGCAGACGATCATGTTCCCCTGGGGATCAAACTCGCAGGCGTATGGAGTCTGGCACGCGGCACCCAGCGCCGGTCCGCCGTCCCCTTCCCAACCCTCAGATCCGTTTCCTGCTACGGTCCGGATGATGCCTTTCTCCGCTGGCATGGATACCTCCCAGTCTCGGTGCGAAATCCTGGCGCCCTTCGCCGCAGAGTGCATTGTATATCGAGCGTCACGCAATGCGGCGCAGAACCATGTACCGGATGTAGCCGTCGCCGCAAGTCCGACTATCGGGTCAATGCCACAAGCGGCCGACACAACTCATGCGTACCCAGTACCCCCACCGGTCATTGCGAGCGCAGCGTGGCAAACTCGTGGTGGCAACAGGGCCTCTTTCCGCAACGGGATCGCCACGTCGCTGCGCTCCTCGCGATGACAAACTGGGTACGCGCGAGATCGGCCTGCCGGGTTTTTTGGGAATCGCTACCGACCACATTAGGTTAGAATGAGCCGAGTTGACCCCAAGACTGCCGTAGCCGGGAGGTGATCCGATGGTGCAGGGCAGAGCAGAAGCGCCAGTTACACCGGGAGCTTTGTCAGGAATACGAGTGTTGGACTTCACCTGGGTCCGGGCGGGTCCTTGGTGCACGCGATGGCTGGGAGCGCTGGGAGCCGAGGTCATCAAGGTTGAATGGCCGCAGCGACCCAATACTCGGGGCGACAACATCGCCACGGGAGCGGGCACCCCCGAGGGCCGGCCCGTCAATCTCAACACCAACGGTCATTTCAGCGACACCAACTCCAACAAGCTGAGCGTCACCCTGAACACTCGCACAGAGCGAGGCATTGACCTTACGCGGCGCCTGGTGGCCATGTCCGACATCGTCATCGAGAACTTCGCCTACGGGGTGTTGGAGCGGTGGGGTCTGGGCTACGAGGAAATGCAGAAGCTCCGGCCGGACATCATTTACCTCTCCATGTCCGGTTTTGGCCACACGGGTCGGGACCGGGACTATCAAACCATGGGAGCCATTGCGCAAGCCTTGTCCGGTATGACCTACACCTCGGGCCTGCCGGACAAGCCGCCCGCCGGTTGGGGCTGGTCCTACCTGGACGACACCGGCGGCCTGTACGGGGCCATGTATGCCCTGAGCGCGATTTACCATCGCAACCTGACCGGCCAGGGACAGCACGTGGACAGTTCCCAGTGGATCCTCGGCGTCCCCCTGAATGGTTCCGCTTTTCTGGACATCCAGGCCAACGGTCGTTCCACCATGCGAGAGGGTTACCCGCCGGGCAACCGTGGTCACTGGCCCGGCGCTACCCTGGTGGACAACTACCGGGGGCGGACCGGGGCGCCGCACAACGCTTACAGGACCAGTCCGGCGGAGCACAACGACTGGTGTGCCATAGCCTGCTTCTCCGACCATGAATGGCGGAAGTTGGTGGAGGTAATGGGCTCTCCCGGTTGGGCCACGGGCGAGAAGTTTGCCACCCTTGAAGGTCGCCTGGAGCGCCAGGAAGAGATGGATCAGGGGATAGAGGCGTGGACCAGGACGCTGGGCAAGTACGAGATCATGGAACGGTGCCAGGCGGCGGGAGTACCCGCCATGCCCGTTCAAAGCAGCCAGGACCGGGTGGACACCGATCCCCAGCTCAGGCATCGCGAGATATACCGCGACGTGAAGCATCCCGCGCTGGGGACCTGGCCCCTTCAGAACGCTCCCTTCAGGATGTCGGAGACGCCGGCAGTCAACAGCCGCCCAGGTCCCCTGATCGGCGGGCACAACAAGGAGGTGTTTGAGGGGTTGTTGGGCATCAGTCACGAGGAACTGGTGAGCGGCTTCGCCGAGGGCATCTTCTGGCCACAGAACCTCAGCATGGAAGACTATCCCTACTTGAAGGAGATGATGGAGGATGCCTCGCCCGTGCAGTGGAGTGGGAATGAGCCGATAGCGAATCCCGCTCCAGCGCCGGCGCGGACGCCGGACCGAAACTCGGCGGGAGCCTTTGGCGGCCTGCGGGTGCTGGAGCTCGCCGACGAGAAGGGGCAATGGTGTGGCAAGCAGATGGCCGACATGGGAGCAGACGTCATCAAGATAGAGCCGCCCGGCGGCGAGGCCGCCCGGACCGTGGGACCCTTCTACCAGGACACACCGGATCCGGAGAGGAGCCTTTATTTCTGGCATTACAACACCTCCAAGCGGGGAGTTACCTTGAACCTGGAAACGGAGGACGAGCGCCGGCTATTCCGCCAAATGGCGGAGCAGGCCGATGTGATACTGGAGACCTTCCAGCCCGGTTATCTGGCCTCCCTGGGGCTGGGGTACGAAGATCTGGCAACCCGTAACCCCGGGCTGATCATGTGTTCATTGACCGCCTTCGGGCAGACCGGGCCGTGGCAGGACTTCCAGTCCAGCGACCTGCTGCATCTGGCGGCGGGCGGACAGATGGCCCGGTGTGGTTATGACGACGACGTGGTGCCGGGTGCGCCGCCCATCGCTCCCGGAGGAGGGCAGGCCTGGCACATCGGAAGTCACTACGCCTACATCGCCATTACGGCGGCGCTGGTCAGCCGGTCGGTGACGGGGCGGGGACAGTACATCGATGCCTCGGTGCATGATGCCTGCGCGCTCACGACCGAGGGCCACGTGAACCAGTACATCTACAAGGGGGATGTGGTTCCCCGCAGAACGGGAGGCGGCAACACTAACGTTGGGCCCAACGCCCAGGTCCTCTGCAAGGATGGAAAATACGTGAATGTCGGCCAGGTTCCGCCGCAACGGGTGCTGACGCTTGCGCCGTGGATGGACGAGCACGGCCTGGCCGGCGACCTACTGGATGAAAAGTATCAGGACCCAGCGGTCGTCGCTGAGAACCAGTCACACATTCGCGAAATTTTTGTGAACTTTCTCGCCAACATCCCTCGCGACGAAGCCTACCGCGGCTTGCAGACGCGTAGCTCCAACGCCGGGGCGATCCGTTCCCCGGATGAGGTCATGCAGGACCCTCACCTGGAGGATCGAAGGTTCTGGACAGACGTTGAATACCCGGAACTTGGCAGGACATTGCGACACCCAGGCCCGGGAGCCATCTTCAACGGTTCACCGTGGAGGATATCCCGGCGTGCGCCTCTCATCGGAGAGCACAACGAAGAGGTCCTGTGCGGAGAGTTGGGACTATCCAAGGCGGAGTTGGCCGTCCTGGCTGAGGGAGGTTCGGTGTAACCCTGGTTTTCCTGCCGCAGCCAGGACCTGATTCCGTCTCGCTTCATCCCACAACTCAAGCGTACCCAGTTTCGTTGGAACCGTCATTGCGAGCGCAGTGCGGCAATCTCGTCAGCGCAACGGACGTCGCCGCGGTAACGAGATCGCTACGTCGCTGCGCTCTTCGCGATGACAAACGGGGTAAGCGTGAGTAGCCCACAGCCCCCGACAGGCTGCCGAACAAAGGCGTTCAGGTCCAAACCGGAACGGTGTTTTCTTCTCACAAACACCGCTCCGCCTCGGCACGGATGTAGTCCCGGAGCTGCTGGGGCAAACCGGCTGCCTCGGCGGCCTGCGCGTTTTCCTGGATCCGCTCTGGGCGAGAGGTGGTGGGTATCGTCGAACTCACCCGGCGGTCGGAAATGACCCACGCCAGCAGGGCCTGCGCCCAGGTGTTGATGCCGTAGTCCCGCAGTGGCGTGAGGTCCGGCTGATGCTTCAGGTCCAGGACGTAGCGGCCTTTCTGCAGCGGCTCCATCACCAGCACGCCGGTGCCCAGTTCCTCAGCCAGGGGCAACAGTTCGTCCTCAACCCTCCGGTTCATCACGTTGTAGGGAATCTGGACAGTGTCCACTCGACCCTGGCGCATCAGATCAATGATGGAGGGGTAGGCATCGGGCACCATCGCAGATACGCCCAGCATGCCGATCTTGCCATCGCCTTTGAGCCGCTCCAGGGTGGGGAGGTGGGTCTGCCAGTCGATCATGTTGTGGACCTGGAAGAGGTCGATGTAGTCGGTCTGCAAGAGTTCGAAGGAACGCGCAATTTGGGCTTCGCCGGCCTCCTTCCCCTCTGTGCGCACCTTGGTGGCAATGTAAAACCGGTCCCGGCGGTCCTCGGTAATCTCGCCCAGGACCTGCTCCGCGTTGCCGTACCAGGCGGCGGTGTCGATGAGGTTCACGTCGCTGTCCAGGCAGTTGTCCACGATTTGCCTTCGGACGGCGATCTCATCCTGGTCGGCAACATCGAAAGTTCGTAATGTGCCCAGGCCGATGACTGAAACGTCCAGGTTGCCAAGTTTGCGGTACTCCATCTTTGTTGACCTCGCCCGATTGTCTGATGCAAACGTGTATACGGGGGATGCAAGTCATTTATCCCCAGCGGTTGTACCACTTACCACGCCAGCCCGACCAGCCCCGGACATGGCCCATGTCCCGGCATCAGTCCTGGATCGGTTCCCGTCCACGTTGACGGAAAGCAAAGACGCGTGAGACGTACCCGGATCTGGACGGCCACGCAATCGAAGCGCAGGTTGAGTCCAAAAGCGTAGCCTGCCGCGGTGTTGGGCCGGGGGTCAGCGTGAAAGCTGGGACCCAGCGACACCCGGGTATAGCCGGAACACATACGTAGTCGGGTACTGCGCTCCGGGAGCGTCGGCGAGTTGGAGACATTCATCTCGTGGTGTCCTTCATTTGGGGATCAGTCTGTTATCGAGCGGTCCCAGCCAGGATGCGCGTTCGGGATTCGGTCTGCGCCTGGCCGAGTCGCCAACGTTTCCGGCCGCTCAATCACCAGCCGCGCCGGCGGAACGCCAGCCGGCATACGAAATCGGACTTGCTGATATAATCTCAAGACTAAGCCACCGCCATAACCACCACTATGAACGATGCCGAACGCGCTCGTTTCCTGCAAACCCTGCACAGCGACCCCGACTTCCGCGACGAAGTCCGCAGTCTGCTGCTGGGCCAGGAACTGCCGCAACTGCCGGAGCGCTTCGCCCAGTTCGCGGCCTACGTCAACGACTTCATCGAAAGCCAGAACGCCTTCAATGCCAGGGTCAGCGATTTCATCGAAGACCAAAAGGTTTTCAATGAAGAGCAGAAGGAGACCAACACCAGGGTGGAGTGGAGGTTGCAGCGGATCACCGACGACCTGGGCGACCTGAAAGGGCACGTGGCGGGGCGCATCGCTCGGGAGATGGCCGACGACATCGCGGAACGCCTGGGCTTCGAGCTGGTGGAAACACTGCGCGGCGACGATCTGAGGCGGATGCTGCGCCAGCACAACCCCGGCGACATCGACCCCGGAACCAGGCGCAGCTTCTACCTGGCAGACCTGGTGGGCAGGGTGCTGGATCGAGAAGGCAACGAGCTGTTCATCGCGGCGGAAGCCTCCTACACGGCGGACCGAAGGGACGCGGACCGAACCGTGAGGAACGCCGAGTTTCTAGGCCGGTTCACCGGGGTAGCTGCGGTGCCGGTGGTGGCCAGCCGGCAGAACGACCGAGCGGTGCAGCAGTTGGTGGAAGATGGCGGAGTACTGTGGTTTGAGTTCAGCCAACGAGACCTGACGCCGCAGTAATCCTGGCAACGGGTTCAGAACCGACGGCGGGTTGGCTGCTATCGCAAGTCAAGCGGGTGGAATGGATCTGATTTGACAGACCTGTCTCCGCCGGCGTCGGCGAAGGCACTCAGGTAATACCCGCAGGCCCGCTCCCGGATGCCATGCAGCAGCAACGCCGCCTGGCCGTAGTCAGTGATGACCCCGCGAGCTCTGAGGACCCGCGGCAACTCCGCCAGCTGGCGCGCCTCGTCCGCTGGGATGTTCCCCGAAACCGCAATCGCCGACGGGTAATCGGCGTGGGGGCAGCTTCTTGGGGGCGCCGGTCCACCAGGGAGATGGCGTCCACGAAGGTCGGCGACGGTTTGTCGTACCAAGCCGCAGTGCGCTGGGTCATGGAATGTTGTTTTTACAAGCCAGTGTGGCCCAGGAGAAGAGACCCAGCAGAGCTGGCGTGGTGCGGGCGATGGCCAGGTCGGACCACTGGCGTTGGGTCTCCATGCCCAAGTGGGTCCTGACCTCCTGAAAGAGCCGGGCCTGTACTTGATACGGGGTAACTTCCAGTTGCCAGCACAGGACAAACCACTGGAGGATCTGGGTCGGGTCCGCCGACCGGTCGGTGCCGAGCCGGGCCTGGGGATGAGAGTGCCTTGGGGGTCTCGCACCAGCGCCCAGCGGATGAGGACGGGCGGCTGGCCCGAGGGGTGCCAGACGGCAGTCTGGGAGGTGAGTTCCCACGATGCGGGTGGCGCCGTCGTACCAGGACACCGCAGCGACGGTCTACGGCA
>JAJDTP010000003.1 GCA_022827095.1 Dehalococcoidia bacterium | reverse complement strand
CTCTGCCGGGGTTGTGGGGGTGTCCCCCACAACGCTACGGGCGGGTGGGTGGGAAAAGCCGCATGTGATGGGCGCATCCCCTAACCCCAAAGCCGCTCTGAGGCGATGGCGGCGCCTTCAGCCAGCGACTCCAGCTTGCGGAAGATGATGTCCGGGTCCATCTTCCCGTAGCCTGCGAATGTGCCGAAGCCGCAGTCCGAGCCCGCGAGCACCCGCTCGCGCCCCACGATGGCGGCGAACGTCTCGATGCGCTGCGCCACCAGCTCCGGGTGCTCCACGTAGTTGCTCGTGGAGTCGAGCACGCCGGGGACGAGCACCTTGTCGTCCGGTATGCGGGCGTCGCGCCACTCCTTCCACTCGTGGGCGTGACGCGGGTTCGACGCCTCGAAGAGGATGGCGGTCGGCTTCGCCCGAAGGAGGATGGGCATGATCTTAGACACGGCGATATCGTAGTCGTGGGGCCCCTCGTAGTTGCCCCAGCAGACGTGCAGCCGCGCCGATTCCGCAGGCACGTTCTCCAGCGCCCCGTTCAGCACGTCGATATGGTGCTCGGCGCGGTGGAGGAACTCCTCCTCGGTCAGTCCCTGGAAGCCGGTGTGGAACGCCATAGCCAGGTCGGGACAGTCCACCTGCAGCACGAACCCCGCCCCGACGATGGCCTCGTACTCCTCCTGCATCGCCGCCCCCAACGCGTCTATGTACGCCTCGTGCGTCGGGTAGTACGCGTTCGGCATGAACACGGAGGCCACTCCCGGCGAGGACGAGGTCATGAACGCATCGGTGACGCCCACGCCTTCGATCGCCGCCTTGAAGTTATCGAGGTCCTTCCGCAGCGGCTCCCGGTCCCTCACCTCCACCGCCCCGACGCACTGCGGGCGGCGCATCGGCTGGTCGCCGGTCATGCGAGCCATCTTGGCGCGGAAGTCGGGGTACGGCGCCACGTCCAGGTTGGGGCGGCGCGCGCTGTCTCCCTCGAAACCGGTGAGCCTGTCCTTGGCGTAGGTGGAGTAGGCGACCTTGCTCATCTCGCCGTCGCTCACGATATCGACGCCTGCGGCGTGCTGCCGCGCGACGATGTCGGCGACGCCCTGCCGCACGAGCGCGTCCAGCTCGTCGGCGTCGTACTCTTCCTCGCGCTCCTTCTTGAGGAGCAGTGCGGCGACGTCGTCCGGACGCGGCAGGCTGCCGACGTGGGTCGTGAGGATGCGGTCTGTAGAGAGTTTCATGGGAGTGCTCCGGGGAAAGGTGAACCGGATTATAGCCGCGCTCCTATAATCCCGGCATGGCCGGACAGCAGAGCATCGAGGTTCGGGTGGCGTCGAGCGACGACGATATGCATGGCGCGTTCGCCGTGCGGCGCGAGGTCTTCATCCTCGAGCAGGGCGTACCGCCCGAACTCGAACGCGACGATGCGGACGATAACGCCGTGCACGTCGTCGCGAGAGACGGGACGGCGGTCGTCGGCACGGCGCGGCTGACTCGGGACGGCGAAGCGCGGATAGGGCGCGTCGCGGTGCTGCCCGCGTGGCGGAGTCGCGGCATCGCTGGACTGCTGCTCGGGGCGCTGGAATCCGAGGCTCGCAGGCTCGGCATCGCCGAGGTGGGCCTGCACTCGCAGACGTACGTGCAGGCGCTCTACGAGCGTCACGGGTACGCGGTTACGGGGCCGGGATTCGTGGAGGCAGGCATAGACCACGTGCCGATGGCGAAACGGCTCGATCGGCCTGCATCCTGACCGGCTACGAGGAGACGGCGGCCCGCTTCGTACCGGGCGGCTGCTTGAGCACGAACGACCCGCGCACGTCCCGCAGGCTCAGTGCGCCGCTCTCCAACAGCGCTCCGCGTATGCCGGGGCGATGACGCGCTCGAACGTCCACGGCGATGAGCGCATAGCCAGCAGCGAGGAGCGCCTCGTATTCGGCGGCGTGCTCGTCGTCGAGTCCCTCCTCGCCGGCGGACATCGCCCCTATCCAGGAGCCGAACGCCGCGCCGAACTTCCAGACCGTCGCCGCCAGCAGGATCTTTATGTTGATGTCCATCGGGTAGACCAGCAGCGCGATGAGCGACGGCACTTCGATGATGAGCGAGCCCCAGATGCCCCACTTTATCGCCGCTCGCAGCATGCTCTCACCCCGCCGCTTCAGGCTCGGAGGCGCAGGGCCGTCGTCCGGCAGCACGTAGGTGACGCCCGTGCGGTCGCCGAAGCCGGCCTCTTCCAGCAACTGCTCAGCGGCAACGGCAGCCGTACGGTGTTCGAATATGCCGACGACGGCGGTCATGCGACCGGCTCCCTCGCTTTCAGTGCGCTGTCGAAGAAGCCGATGAGCTTCGGCCACGAGTCGGCGGAGATCTCCGGGTTGTACCGCACGGGGTTGTAGGGATCGTTGAAGGCGTGCTGTCCGTTGGGATAGCGGTGGAAGGTGAACGGCTTCCCCTCGGCGCGGAGCGCGGCTTCCAGCTTGTCGACGTCCGGCGGCGCCGGGTTCGCATCGAGGTCGCCGAAGAAGCCGGTGAGCGGGCAGTCGAGCTCGGCCGTCAGGCTCAGCGGGTCGGGGCCGTCGCCCCAGGGCAGGTCGACGTCAACGCCGTAGAAGTCAGCGCACGCGGCGAACTCCTTCGTCCGTACCGCGAGCATGTAGGCGATGCGCCCGCCGATGCAGAAGCCGGTGACACCGAACGGCCCGGACACGTCCGGCAGTCCGCGCAGGCACGCCAGTCCTGCGAGCATATCCTGCAGCAGTTCGTCGTCGCGCAGGCTGTCCTTCAGCGGCATGGCGACCTCGCGGCGGGTCGGGTCCTCGAAGGCGTACCCCGTCAGCTGTTCGTTCGTCACGTCGGAGCGGTGGAAGAGGTAAGGCGCGATGGCGGCATAGCCCGCCTCGGCAAGCCCGTCGCACTTCTCCCGCACGAACCGGTCGATCCCGAATACGTGCATCGCCACGACGACGCCGGGGTGCGGGCCGGGAGCGTCCGGCAGAGCGAGGTACGCGTCCACCGGCTTGCCGTCAACGTCTATGCTCACCCACTCGGATGCCATCGCCTTCCTCCTTCGTGCGGGTCAGTCGTCTTCGCTGATGATGAGTGCGCTCTTGCCCTTGATCTGGCGCGACTCCTGGTAGCGGTGGGCCTCGACGGCCTCGGCGAGCGGCCACGTGCGGTCCATGGTCGGCCTGAGCTTGCCCTCGGCGAACCAGCCGAGGATCGTCTCGAAGTCCTCCCGCGGCGTGAGCGCCGCGCCGGCGCCGGTTATCGAGACCGGACCGCGGTAAAGGCTGGCGATCGGCAACGTCGTCTCCCGGCCGCCCGCAGCCCCGAACACGGCTGCCCGCCCGCCGCGCGCCAGTGCTCCGAGGCCCCTGGCCAGGATGTCGCCGCCTATACCGTCGACTATGACGTCCACGCCGCGGCCGTCCGTGAGCCGTTTGGACTCCTCGACGAAGTCCTGCTCGACGTAGTTGATGCCGTGGTCCAGCCCGTACTGGGCCGCCCATTCGAGCTTCTCGGCGCTGCTCGCAGTGCCGAGCACAGTCATCCCCAGCTGCTTCGCCAGCTGGATGGCGGCGATGCCGCAGCCGCTCGCCGCGGCCTGCACGAGGACGGTGTCGCCCTCCTTCGCACCGCCGCGGACACACAGCGCCGCCCACGCGGTCGTGTAGATGATGGCAAGCGTCGAGGCTTCAACGAGGCTGAGGTTGCCCGGCGCTGGAAACACGGCGTGCTCGGGAACGGCGATCAGTTCAGCATACGTGTGCAAGTGCTGACGTACGATGACCCGGTCGCCCTCGCTCACCGACGTCACGTCCCTGCCGGTCCCCGCAACGACGCCCGCGCCCTCCACGCCGAGCATGGCGGGAAAGCCGATGTCCTGCCCCATGCGTCCGGCGCGCCGCGAGGCATCCGTAGGGTTGACGCCGGAGGCCGCGAGCCGGACCAGCACGTCGCCGTCGCCGGGTTCGGGGTCGGGGACATCTTCAAGGCGGAGCACTTCCGGCCCGCCGAATTCGTGGAACCGCACCGCTTTCATCAGCCATCCTCCTGCAGGTCGATTATCCGCCTGGGGAGCGCATGAGGCAAACCTGCCTGCCGCCAGTCAGGAGATAGCGTTGATGCCGGTCAGGTGACGCCCCAGGATGAGCTGGTGCATGTGCTGCGTGCCCTCGTAGGTGTGCACTGTCTCCAGGTTCATCGCGTGGCGCATCGGGGAGAGATCGTCGGTGATGCCGGCCGCGCCGAGCAGGTCGCGGCTGGTGCGCGCGATCTCCAGCGCCGCGAGGGTGTTGCTGTACTTCGCCATGCTGACGTGCGACCAGTGCAGCGTTCCCGCGGCCTTCAGCCGTCCCAACTGCAACGCGAGCAGCTGCGCCTTCGAGAGCGATGTGGCCATGTCCGCAAGCTTCTGCTGCACGAGCTGGAAGGACGCAAGCGGGCGTCCGAACTGCTCCCGCTCCTTTGTGTATTCGATGGCGGTGTGCAGGCAGTCGGCAGCCGCCCCGCAGACGCCCCAGACGATGCTGTATCGCGCCGCGTTGAGGCAGGCCAGCGCCGAGCCGAGGCCACGCGTGCCGGGGAGCAACGCATCTTCTCCCACGCGCACGTCTTCCAGGAAAAATGCGCTGGTTACGCTCATCCGCATCGAGAGCTTGTTGTGGATGTCCTCCCGTCGTACGCCCGGCAGGGTCGTGTCCACCAGGAAGCCTCGTATCGCGTCGCCCAGCTTCGCCCAGACCACCACGACGTCGGCGATGCCGGCATTCGTGATCCACATCTTGCCGCCGTTGAGCGTGAAGCCGTCCGCGGTTTCGACAGCGTGCGTCTCCATCCCGGCCGGATCGGAGCCGTGGTCTGCTTCGGTGAGCCCGAATGCGCCGAGGACGCGGCCTGCAGCCATGTCCGGCAGGTAGCGCTCGCGATGTTCCTCGGTGCCGAACTCATGGATGGCGGTCATCGCCAGGGAGGACTGGACAGACGCGAATGAGCGGTAGCCGGAGTCGGCGCGCTCCAGCTCCTGCATGACGAGGCCGTAGGCCACGGGGCCGAGCCCGGCACAGCCGTAACCCTCCAGGTGGGCGCCGAAGAGGCCCAGTTCCCCCAGGCGCGGGACGAGTTCCAGTGGAAATGTACCCTCCCGGAAGTGGGGAACGACGGCAGGCATCGCCTCCGCCTCGACGAAGTCGCGAACAGTGTCGCGCACCTGCCGCTCGTCGTCGGTCAACTGCGATTCGATATCCAGCAGGTCTATGCCGCGGTAGGGTTGCATCAGGGCCTCACAGTACGGGTGGTGGAAGGCCATTCTAGCAATGGCGGTGCAAAGCAGAAGCCCTCCGGGTTCTCCGGAGGGCTTCCAGGTTTCGCCTATGCCTCTTGGCCCTACGAGGGACAGTGGTCAGGAACGCCCTGCTTGGCCTTCTCAGCCTCTATGTCCGCCGTCAGTTCGACGATCTTGGCGTCGAGTGTTGCCTCGTAGGAGGGGTAGAACGCGGTCGCGAGGGCCCAGGCCGCATCGGAGACGTTGACGGGCTTCTCGCCGAGGCCTTCGTCCCTGTCAGCCTGGACGAGCGCCAGGTCGGACTCCAACTCGGCGAGGTTCTCCGCGATGGCGACGCGGTCGCTCTTGCGGCAGAAGGCCAACGGTGTGCTGGTGATGACGTCAAACGTACCGGGGTCGATGACGCTGAGGGTACGCACGCGCTCCACGTCGCCGTCGCCGGGGCCGATGCCGGAGCGCTGGCGGGTGAAGCGGCCGAGCGTCCAGACTGTTGTCCATGCGCCCTGGTCGTTGGCAACGAGGGTGTTGTTGGCACTCTTGTTGCTCACGTAGTTCGTGATGTCTGAAGGAGTGCCGGGACCGTCGTTGATAAGGAGGATGACCTCCTGTCCGGCAGCGAAGCCCGCGCCCCAGATACGGACCTGCTCGCGGGACGAGCGCGCCCCCAACTGGTGGTTGACGACCACGTCTCCCGTGACGACGCTCTCGACGCCGGAGACGTGTCCGTCGGCGGACGCCCTCGGGGAGAGGACGGCATTGCCCGCCACAAGGCCGAGCAGCAGCCCCGCGGCGATAAGCGTGAGAACCACGGCCCGGGGGTGAGTTGCGATTACCTTAGTCACGATTACCTCCTGTGGACCTTACGCTTACGCCGAGCAGAAGTTGGGGACTTCTACGGGTTCCGCTTCAGGATCGTCATTCCGTGTCAGGTTGCAGAGCGCGATCGGCGCGCTGGCCAGGAAAGTGCCGCTGGCCTTTTCCACGGCCCACATAGTCGCCAGACGCTCTGCACCAACGTTCGCGCGGGTGAAGCGTCCGAGGCGCCACTTGGTCGCGAACGCACCATCGTCGTTCACGATGAGCGGCCACACGCTGCCCGCGCCGTCGCGGTAGCGACCGGGGTCGCACTCACCTTCGTCGTTCCAGCGACAGGCGCTGATGATGTAGAGCGCGCCCTGGTAGTCCGCCACCATGAGCTCGATCTCATTGCCCGGCGTGAATCCGGAACCGCGGATCCAGACTTCCTCGCCTGAGCGGCTCGTGCCCGGTACGAAAGTGACCTCGGTCTTGTCGAGCACGATGGCTTCGGTCCCCGTCACATGCCCGTCCGCGCGCACGCCCTGATACGCAGAGAGCGCGATAGCGAGCGCAAGACCGGCGATGAGACCGGCAGCGATCCAGATGGTCGCTGACCGTTTCGTTACTGTGGTAGCAGCTGTCACTGAGTCCTCCTGCTCAACGAATCTTCAAAAGGTAGGGTTACGCCGAGCAGTGGCTCGGGACTTCCGCATCCTCGGCACGGCCGCTGAGGTTGCAGAGGGCAAGCGGAGCGGTCGCCAACTCGTCGAACGAGCCTGCGTCCACTGCACGGACCGACTGCATGCCCTCGCCGCCGACGCCTGTCCGGGTAAAGCGGCCGAATGTCCACTCGAACCCGAAGGCGCCGTCGTCGTTGGCGACCACGTCGACGCCCGAGAGAGCACCGACGTCCGTGGCAACGCCACGCTGGTCAGCGATCAGGACGAGGAGGCTCTGACCGGGGTTGAAGCCGGACCCGTAGATCCACACCGCAGTGCGAGAGCTGCGCGTCCCCGGAACGAAGTCTGCTTCGTTCGGCGTTACGACAAGCGTCTCTCCTCCGGTGGCGTGACCGTCCGCGCGCGCGCCTTCATTCGTGGAAAGCGCCGCCGCGAGGGCGAGCCCCACCAGAGCGGCAGCGGCCAATGTAACCAATGCGAACCGCGGCGACAGTAGTGAATGCGTTCGAGTCACGGCTTTCCTCCTTCAACCCGATGCTCACGGCCAGACAACTCGTGCGTGCCGCGAGTGCGGCGCAGAGGCTATAAGGGTTTGCCGCTGCGTGTCAAGCGTTCAGCAATCATACCCGATTCTTGCTTCGCAGGGAATGCGCAACCCCGCTACATCGTAAGGGAAACCTTGAGCGCGCCGCCGCTGGGTTCGTGCGCCAGTTCGAAGGCATCGCCCACTCGTTCCAGAGGCATGGTGTGCGTTACGTAGGGAGACATATCGATCTCCCCCTCGGCTATGAGCCGGAGGGCCTGCCGGAACGACACGAGGCCCGGCTCGTCCTGAGCGCCGAATATGGTGCGTACGTCGAGCCGTTTGAGGAAGTAAGTGCCCAGGTCGAACGGCACAGGGTCGAACCCCGTCGGCAGGCCGAACACGTGCACGTGGCCCTCCGCTTTCGCCATCCGCACCGCCTGGTCGAGCGTCTCGTGACCGCCGACCGCGTCAACGATCACCTCGGCCCCCTGCCCGTCCGTTAATTGCAGCACGGCTTCCACCGCTGCATCGCCGGTCACGTCGAGCGCGTCGTCCGCGCCGAGCGCGACCCCTGCCGCACGCCGGTCGTCGTTCGGTTCGATGGTGATGATCCGCTCGGCGCCGAGGCGGCGCAGGTAGAAGTCGTGGAAGAGGCCTGCGCTCCCCTGCCCGATGACCACGGCGGTTTTGCCCGTCATCTCAGGCAGTTTGCGCGCCGCGAAGATGACGGTGCCCAACTGCTGGGCCATCATCAATTCGGCAAGGGGGCGCCCCTCCGGCAGTTCGATGATGAAATGGGGCGAGACAGCCTGGTATTCGGCGAAGTTGCGCGCCTCCCAGATGTTCGGAACGGTGAGGACAAGCGCTCCCTCCCGCAAACCGGTCTCGCCCGGGTCGACGATAGTGCCTACCCCTTCATGCCCCGGTTCACCGGGCTCCATCGGATATTGGTTGCGCGGCCAGCCGTGGTAGACGTAGTGCAGGTCCGTGCCGCAGATGGAGGCCATGTGCATCCGCACGAGCGCTTTCTGTCCATCCGATTCCGGCATGGGCACTTCGTCGCAGACGATGTCCCGCAGTCCTCTGAGGATGGCGGCTCGCATCGTGGGCATGTTCCGGCTCCGCACGGGTGAGTGAATGGCTCCCTAGCCTATCAGGCCACGCGCTGGTATGATTCGGAGGCAATGGTCAGCCAGGCTGAGCTCATCGTCTATACGCGCCCCGACTGTACCTACTCGGATGCCCTGCTGCACGACCTCAGAAAAGATGGAGTGGAGTACCGGCAGATCGATCTCGAGGAGCACCCCGAGTTCGTAGGGGAGTTGGAGCGGCTGACCGGCGGTGAGCGCGTGACCCCCGTGATGGTCGAGGGAGAACTCGTCATCGTGGGGTATCATGGGATCGGCTGAGCGTTCTGACCGCCCCGGTGTAGCCGGGGCAAGCTACCGCGGCCCGGTGGTGTAGCCTGGTTTAACACACCGCCCTGTCAAGGCGGAGATCGCCGGTTCAAATCCGGTCCGGGTCGCCAGCAGCGGCAGCGAAATGAAGCCCCCGCGCAATGTGCGCGGGGGCTTTTACTCTGTCATTCCGGGCAGTGCGCAGCCTACTGCGCTTACGCGCTGGGGTCCTTGACCTTGCGGAGGTAAGGCTTCACTGTCTCCCAACCGTCCGGGAAGAGCTCCTTGGCGGCCTCGTTGTCGACCGCGGGCAGGATGATGACGTCCTCGCCCTTGTTCCAGTTCGCGGGGGTCGCCACCTTGTGGCCGGCGGTGAGCTGGCAGGAGTCCAGGACACGCAGCAACTCATCGAAATTGCGCCCCGTGCTCATGGGGTAGGTGAGGTTCATCTTGATCTTCTTGTCCGGGCCGACGAGGAAGACGGTGCGCACGGTCTGGTTCGTTGCCGCAGTGCGGCCCTCTCCGGGCTCCTCCTCGGCGGGGAGCATGTCGTACAGCTTGGCGATGTTCAGCTGGTCGTCGGCGATGATGGGGAAGTTGAGGGCGGTGCCGCCGATCTCTTCGATGTCGGCTGCCCAGCGCTGGTGGTCCTCGACCTTGTCGACACTGAGGCCGATGACCTTGCAGTTGCGCTTGCCGAACTCATCGTTCAGGCTGGCGACGTAGCCGAGTTCGGTTGCGCAGACGGGAGTGAAGTCCTTGGGGTGGGAGAAGAGGACCGCCCAACCGTCGCCGATCCAGTCGTGGAAGTTGACGGTGCCGCTGCTGGTGTCAGCGGTGAAGTCGGGGGCCGTGTCGTTGATGCGTAGCGCCATGATGTGCATCTCCTTTGCGTGCTTGATCTGGCTCCCGCGGTAGGACTCGAACCTACGACCAATCGGTTAACAGCCGACCGCTCTACCAACTGAGCTACGCGGGAACGCGCGCGCCATTCCGGCGCGAGGTCTATTGTAGCAAACGACAGGCAGTCGCAAGGCCGGAGCGTCCCTGTGCCCCGGGACGGGCACCACCCTGTGCTATAGTAGAGGCTGCCGCACCGCAGCCGTTTGGCGGCGGAGTGCGCGTCGTGGGGATATAGCTCAACTGGGAGAGCGCCGCGTTCGCAATGCGGAGGTTGGGGGTTCGAGTCCCCCTATCTCCACCACCCCACACTATCTCTCGCCTGACAACCGTTCGTCACAACATCTGTTCCGCATGGCATTGAGATTCAATCTCAACAGGTTCACGGCTTCCCCGAATACCCTTGCGGCTTGAGATTCGCGTGGGGGATACTGCCCGCACGGCAGATTGGCCGGCTCCGAAAGGAGGGGTGATGTCCATTCGACAGATTGCGTTGGTGTGCGTTCTGGCAGTCTTGGGACTCCTGGCCGTCGCCTGCGGGGACGATGCGAGCGACGAGTCGTTCAAGATAGGAGTGATGGAATCGCTCACAGGCCCCGGCGAGACTTACGGAACGGTCTCCAGTCAGGCCAAGCAGCTGGCGGTCGACGAGATCAACGCTGCCGGCGGCATCGACGGGCGCATGATCGAGCTCATCGTGCAGGACTCGAAGTGCAGCGCCCAGGACGCGATCACCGCGTACAACAAGCTCACCGACGTGGATGGCGTGAAGATCATCCTCGGCACGTCGTGCAGCGGCGCCATGCTGGGCGCGGCGCCCCTCGCCGAAGCGGACGGCGTGATCCTGTTCTCCGGATTGGCAACCAACCCTGACATTGCCCACGCCGGCGACTACATCTTCCGCACGTCGATGAACGACCTGCAGCTGGGCATCGACACCGGCAACGTGATCCGCGCCGACGGCGCGCAACGCCTGGCGACCATCACGGAAACCACCGACTACGCCGAGGGCGTGCGCCGCACCACCGCGGAGCAGTTCGTTTCTTTGGGAGGCGAGATCGTCGCCGAGGAGCGCTATGCTTCCGACGTGACCGACTTCCGCAGCCAGTTGACCAAGATTTTGAACTCCAATCCCGATGCGGTGCACATTGCCGCCCAATCGGAATTCTCCGGCGGCACGGTGGTGAAGCAGATCCGCGAACTGGGTTACGAGGGCCCCCTGTACTCGGAGATCGTTCCGGTGGGCGCTACTGCCCTCGAAGTTGCCGGCGAATCGGCGACCGGCTTGAAGGCCGTCATTGCCGAACTGGATCCGGCCAACGCCAAGAGCCAGGAGGTCCTGACCAACTTCAGGGCTCGCTACGACTATGTGACATTGCCCTGGTACTTGGCATCCGGCTACGACGACGTTTACATCACCGCCGAGTGCCTGAAAATGACCGGCGATGACCAGGACGCCGACGGGTTCCGCGACTGCATGTACGGGATTACCTGGAGCGGCGCCATCGGCGAAAACTACAGCTTCGACTCCGACGGCGAGGTTGTCGGCCTGGCCAACGCGGTGGTCGAAGTACTGCCGGAATCTGAGCGCACTGCCGACAACAACGGCTATCGCATCCTTGGCTCCGCTCCGGGCGCAGATGCCGCTGCGGCCGCTCCTGTCATGTCGCAGGATCCATTCCGCATTGGCGCGATGGATGCCCTGACCGGCGTGGGCGAGTCCTACGGTAACCCGATCCTGAACGCCAAGCTCCTCGCCGTGGAAGAAATCAACGCGGCTGGTGGCATCAACGGGCGAATGCTGGAGATTATCCCCGAAGACTCCAAGTGCGCGGCGCAGGACGCCATCACGGCGTACAACAAGCTGACCGACGTTGACGGTGTCAAGATCATTCTCGGCACTACCTGCTCTGGCGCGATGCTGGGAGCGGCCCCTCTGGCCGAGGCTGATGGCGTCATCATGCTGTCCGCATCCGCCACTAGCCCTGACATCAAGCCGGCCGGCGATTACATATTCCGTACCGCCATTGACGATAACCAGCTGGGAGTCGACACCGGAAACGCTCTCCATGCCGACGGCCACCACCATCTGGCAACCATCACCGAAGCCACGGACTACGCTGAAGGCGCGCGCCGCACCACTGTCGCCCGCTTTGAGGAACTGGGTGGCCACGTCGTCGCCGCCGAGAGCTATACTTCGGACGTGACTGACTTTCGCACGCAACTCACCAAACTGATTGCGTCGGAACCCGACGCCATTCACCTGGCATCGCAAGGCGAATTCTCGGGCGGCACTATCATCAAACAGGCACGGGAGCTGGGTTACGAAGGCCCCATCTACACCGAGGCCGTGAACACCGGGCCTGAGGCGTTGAGCATCGCTGGAGAGGCCGCCACCGGCATGAAGGCCATCATCCCGTTGGGCCTCACGGAGCGGGGCGAGCAGTTCCTCAAGGACTTTGATGCTCATTATGGCAGCCCCGCGACCCAACCCTGGTTCCAGGCTTCCGCATACGACGATGTGTATCTTGCCGCAGAGTGCCTGAAGCAGACCAACGACGACCAGGACGCTGACGGCTTCAGGGATTGTCTGTACGGGTTGACCTTCAGCGGAGCCATCGGGGCAAACTACACGTTCGACTCCGACGGCGAAGTGGTCGGGCCGGGCAACGTGGTTGTTCAAATTCTCCCGCTGGCTGAGCGCAACGAAGACAACCTGGGATACGTTTCGCTGGGACCCGCTCCCACGCCCTAAACGACGGCCGACTTGGTCAAACTACCGTGGGCCGGCCGCACAACTGCGGCCGGCCCCATTTGTGCTATGATTGCGCCGCCATAACTTCTTTTGATCTTCATTCAAACTAGCGAGGATTTCGTTGGCTGGAAATCGTGAGAACGCCCGCGGGCTGCCTCGGTTGATAAATGTGCCCGGCACTCGGCTGCTTGCCGCGCTTTTGACGGCGCTTGCTCTGGGGTACATCGCCTGGAAAATCGGGCAAGCCCCGCCTCAGGCATTGCAATTCGCGTTCAACGGTTTGGCCGTGGGCGCGGTGTACGCCCTGCTGGCGTTGGGGTTCACGCTGGTCTACAGCACGGTATGGTTCTTCGATCTGTACTACGGGGCGGCCGCCGCTCTAGGAGCATACGGCGTCTTTTACCTGCGCACGGACCCATCGCTGGGCAGTCGCCTGGACCCCAACAGTATCTATGTCAACGTGTTCTTTGGCGCGGTGGTTTCCGGTGTGGCAGCGTGGACCCTGCACACGGTGCTGGAGCCGCGCTTGCGTGGTCGGACGAGCCCGGAGGTTCTTCGTGCCGGCGTTATTCTGCTCGCGGTCGCGTTAGGCGCTTACACCGGCATCGTGCTGGCCTTGCCGGCGCACATCCACCTGACGCTGAGCCTCGCTGTGGGGTTGGCAACTGCGGGCGTGATTATTGCGGCCGTCCAGCGATTTGCCGCCGCGTTGGTGCCAACGATCAGCCCGACCCGGATCGCACTGGCCGCAGCCGTGCCCGCTGCGCTTTTGGGCGCATGGTGCGGATACCTGCTGACCGGGGCCCCCGGCGCGGGCCTCTATCTCAGCTGGGGAGTTTCTTGCCTGCTGGCGGGTTGCGTGGCCCTCGCGCTGTATCGCGGGCTCTACGTGTACATGCGGGAGCGTGCTCGTTCACCCCTGATCATGCTGGTGGCATCGCTGGGCATCTTGCTGGCAATCGCCGCGCTGATCGTGATCGTTTTCCAGAGCGCGCCCCGTGCGCTCCCGGATGCCTTCGGCAGCACTCCGTGGAATATCGCTGGAGCGCGCATCAAGGGCTTCAATGTGTTCGCCATCGGCGTGGCCCTGGCCGGTTTCGTTGGCATGTGGTATCTGCTGAAGCTGACCTCGTTCGGACGCGCCGTAAGGGCCATCGGCGACGACGAGGAAGTTTCCAAGGTGGTTGGCATCAACACCACTGTGATCATTGCCGTGGTGTTTTTCGTCGGGGCAATGTATGCCGCCATGGCTGGAATATTGACCGGACACGACACCGCGCTGCAACCGCGCATGGGTCTGCTGCTGCTCCTGAAAGGCTGGATCGCCTCGGTAGTCGGTGGGATCGGCAACCTGTACGGAGCCATCCTGGGCGGATTTGTGCTGGGATTGGTGGAGCAATTCGGGATCTGGGACCTGGCCGGCGAGTGGAAAGACGCCATAGCGTTCGTCCTTCTCATTCTGTTCCTGTCATTCTGGCCGAAGGGCCTGCTGCCGAGGAGATAACGCTGTGCCGGTAAACCTCGACGGCATCAGGACGTTTGCCCGCCTGGCGCAGAACCCGGCAGAGCTGGCCCGCCACGCCCGGGGGAACATCGAGCTTTGGGCCAATCTGTTCGTGATTGGCTGGGCCATCGCTTTCATGCTGTGGCAGGGCGCCGGGTTCGCCGTGATCGTGCTGACCGTTTTCGCCATCTGGGCGATCCTGGCGGTGAGCCTGAACCTGGTGGTTGGTTTCACCGGCCTGCTGTCCGTCGGGCATATCGGCTTCTTCGGGTTGGGGGCCTACACCATGGCGATCCTGACCTCCGACCCGGCCTATGAGCAACTGCGGACGGAGGCGATCCCCACCTTTGGCTGGACGTTCTTCGCAGCACTACCCGTATGCATCGGATTGGCCGGGTTGGCCGCGCTATTGGTTGGCGTGGTGTTCAACCGGTTCCGCGACGACATATTCGTGCTGGTTTCTTTTGGGTTCGCCATCATCGCCTTCAACGTGTTCCTCAACCTGCGCAGCGTCACACGCGGGGCCTTCGGGATCCACGAGATCGCCCGGCCGCAGATTGGCAATTGGGTCTTCGACGGCGAGGTCGAGTTCTTGCTGCTGGGTCTGGCGTTCCTGGCCCTGGTGATGCTAATTTCATGGTTCATCACTACATCGTCCTTCGGCAGAGTTCTCACCGCAATCCGCGAGGACGAGCAGGCCATCGAAGTGTTCGGTTACCGGGCCACGCACTTCAAGCTGGCGGTCTGGGTTATTTCGGCCATGATGACCAGCCTGGCCGGCGGCCTCTTCGCTAGTTGGACGTCCTTCATCGACCCCAACTCTTTCATCCTCCTCGAGTCGGTGCTGCTGGTGTCCATCGTCATCCTGGGCGGCTTGGCCACCATTTGGGGTTCTCTGCTGGGCGCGATGGCTTTCGTGCTGCTGGAGGAGGGTATGCGGTTCATCCCATACCTGCCCACCGAGTACATCGGACAGGCGCGCCAGGTGATCCTGGGTATACTGCTAGTGCTTTTGATGCTGTTCCGCCCGCAGGGACTGGTAGGGAGGTATCGGCTGTGACCGGGAATGACGAAGCCCTGGCCCTGCAAACCGAGGGCATATCCAAACACTTCGGGGCCGTCCGCGCGGTGGACGAGCTCAGCCTGTCCATCCCTCGCCAAGGAACCACCAGCATCGTGGGGCCCAACGGGTCCGGCAAGTCGACACTGGTGAACCTGTTGAGCGGGGTTCTCCCCCTGGACGGCGGAATGGTGATCATCGACGGCGTCGGCCTGAGGGTCGTGCACGCCCATGAAACGCCGGACCACGGCTTGACTCGCACCTTCCAGGAAGTCCGGCTGTTCGACCAGATAACCGTCTGGGACAACATCATGGTGGTGCTGACCGACCGGCGGCTGTTTTCGTCGCTATTCGAACGCATCCGCCCGGCCAACCGCCGCAAAGCTCAGGAGATCCTGGAGTCCGTGGGCATGTGGGAAAAGCGCGATTCGCTGGCCATGGAACTGTCTTACGGACAGCGCAAGTTGCTGGAAATCGGCCGCGCCATGGCCATGGACGTCCAGACCTACCTCTTTGACGAGCCTTTCGCCGGTCTTTTCCCGCAAATGCTGGAGCGGGTCAAGGACATCATGAAGCAGATGCGGGCCGATGGCTACACCATCGTTTTCGTGTCCCACAACATGGACATCGTACGGGAACTGTCCGACCGGATCATTGTGCTGGACAGCGGAACGTTGCTGGCGGCCGGTGACGTCGAGCCGGTGTTGGGCAGCGCAGAGGTAATCGAGGCATATCTGGGGGCGTGATGGCGTTAGCGTCGGTGCAAACCGCGGGTCAGGCCGACGGCAGCGGTGATGCCCCGCTGCTGGAACTGGTAGGCATCTCCGTCGAATACGGTGCAGTTCGCGCGTTGCACGAGATATCCATGTCCGTGCAAAAGGGCGAGGTGGTCGCGGTGATGGGCCCCAACGGGGCCGGCAAGTCCACCGTGCTCAAGGCTGTCATGGGCCTGGCGCCGGTGGTTGCCGGCCAGGTTTACTGGCGGCAGCATCTCCTGGCCGCGGCTACCCATGAGATCGTCAAGGAAGGTATCGCCTTCGTGCCCCAGGGCCGGCGCGTGTTCACCCACCTGACTATCACCGAAAACCTCGAGATGGGCTGCATCTACCTGAACGACCGGTCGGAGAAGGCCAACCGCCTCGATTCAGTGATGGAACTCTTCCCGGTGCTCTATGAAAAACGCAAGGACATGGCTAGCGCCATGTCCGGCGGTCAGCAGCAGATGCTGGCCCTCGGTCGCGGGCTGATGGCCTCACCGGAGTTGCTGCTGTTGGACGAACCGACCCTTGGCCTGGCGCCGATCATCGTCAAAGAGGTATTCGAAAAGGTCGCGGAGATCAGCGAGCGGCTCGACACCACCATCATGGTAGTGGAGCACAATATCAAGGGCGTGCTGGACATCGTAGATCGCGCCTATGTGCTGGACAAGGGAGAGGTGGTCCACAACGGAACGCCAGACTCAATCAGGGAAACAGATATTTTGACACAGGTGTTCCTCGGCAGTGCATAGCTGCTGCCAATCCCTGTTACTGGCCTCGCAGGCGGGTGACTTCCGCCTCCAGCTCTAGTACGCGGGCTTCAGCGGCAATCCGCGCTTCGGCCTCGTCATCAAAGGTAGGAAGATAGCGCCGCGCCACTGGGTCGTACCAACGCAGTTCTCCATACTCCCAGCACACGTCGAGGTTCAGCGCGTCGCTGTGGCCCCAATACCGTTCCGCGTCTACTTGCACGATGTGTATTGGCTGGTAAACGCCATTTACCAGACGGTCGCCGGCCAAGGCCTGCTGGTACCACCGGCCCCCTTGCGGGTCAAACCTCCAGTATTCCGTCACGCCGAATCGGGCGTAGTCGATCCGCTTGCCGGTCTCATCGTTGCGCGCAGTGTTTGGCGAAGCGATCTCCAAAGCGAAATCCGGCGCCTTGCCGTGTTCGTCGATGGAATAACCCATCTCGGCAACGACCAAGTCCCGGTCGACACCGAACGCGATCAATAGATCCGGAACCCGGATCACTTCCCGCCGGGTATGGATGTTCCAGCCGATGGGAACTTCTCCGATGACTACGGTGGTTTGCGGCGTGCCGAGGTGGCGGCGCAAGGCGGGCTGATGGCCCTGATCGTCCAGATGAAGGGCGTTCTGCATATCATCCCTGGGTGGAAACTCAGGAAATTGACCAGTGGGCTTAGCAGCCGGCGGCGCAATTCGTTTGCTAGTCATAAAAGACCTCGTGGGGGAGGCTCTGCATCTGTATCTTGACCATTATAGTCACGGCTTTGGAATGATCAAAAAGGGCCATGGCGGCGTTGCCATGGCCCTCGAAATCAGCTGCTGGAACTGGGCGATCAGAGCTCGCCGGCAAACATGGCCGTTTGCTTGCTGAAGACCTGCACCCGATGCCGGGGGGCCTCCAGCACGAACACTCGGCCGTCGTCGCTCACCTCGATGGCAATGGGACCCTGGAAAGCACCTTCCCTCTCGGCCAGGCCCAACGCGCGCTCGCGAGCCCGTACGATGGTCGGGTCAAGGTACACGCGCTCCGCGCCCCACTTGGACAGGCCGGCCTGCCCATGCATGGATGTGATGTAGCTGCCGTTGGCCCGGAACACCTGGACGCGGTCGTTCCTATAGTCGGTGACGAAGATGTGCCCGTCCTTGTCGACTGCCACGCCGGTGGGCCGGCTGAACTCGCCCTCGCCGTCGCCGGAGGCGCCGAACTTCATCAGGAAGGCACCGTCGGGAGCAAACTTCTGGATGCGGTCATTGCGCCAGTCTGCAACGTAGACATCGCCGTCCTGGTCAATCTCGATGCCCCAGGGGTGATCGAACTCGCCGTCGCCGGACCCCTTGCGGCCCCAACTGAACTTGAACTGGCCTTCCTTGGTGAACACCGAAACCCGGTGGTTGCGGCTTTCCACGACATACAGGTTGTCGTCCTTGTCGAAAACCAAGCCGGCCGGCCGGTCGATCTCGCCGTCGCCGGAACCCGGGATGCCCCACATCCCGATCCAGTTGCCGCGCTCCTGGTCGTAGATTGAGATCCGGTTCAACCATTCGTCGGAGACGTAGGCATAACCCTTGCTGTCCAGCGCCACCGAGGTCGGCCACATGAACGAACCGTTGGGGGTGGTTTCGTCTGCGTCTTCGGGCGGGATCTTCTGTCCGAATTCGGCGACCACTTCTTCCTCGTCCGGGTGGAAGACGGTGACGCGCTTGCACGGGAAGAATGCCGGGGTCTCGGTGCCGCGGCTCAGCACGTACAGCATCCCGCTATCGTCGCGCGTGATGGCGACCGGATTGAAGAACCCGTTGCCGCTGCGCACTTCCTGCCGGCCAATGGTATGACTGTATTGAAACGTTACCGGCGCGATCTCAGTCGCAGTAACCATATTTCACCTTCCAAATTTCACGCCGTAGAATTCCGACCGTCCGGCAATCGTAGCGTAGGGGCAGGTTGGTAACCTGCCCCTACTTCGCGTCCGTTCCTGCCGGTACAACGGACAGGGGTTGCAGTTGGCTACTTGATGAAGTCGAACTGCTCGTAGGAGCCTTTCAGGATCTCCTGGTCATCCAGATCAAGCCACTTGTCCAGGATGGTAGCGTAGGTGCTCCGGAAGTCGTTGTTCCACTTCAGGTCGCCCTCATCGAGCTTGTCCGGCTCCAGGGACGGGTACTCGCCGTAGAGGCCGCCCTTGACGCCGTCGCCGATGACGAACGCCACGCTGCCGGAACCGTGGTCGGTGCCAGAGCCGTTCTCCTGCACGCGGCGGCCGAACTCGGTGAAGAGCAGCATGACAACTTCTTCGTTGGCGTTGTGCTCTTTCAGGTCCTGGTACAGGTCGTTGACCGCACGCGAGACCTCACCCCACAGCTTGGCGAAGGACGTGGGCTGGTTGGCGTGGGTGTCGAAGGCGCCGGGGTTAAGGCCGGTGTACAGGACGCGCGTACCGAAGCCGGCCGTGTGTACCTGGGCCACGTTCTTGACCCACTGGGAGAACATGTCCCCGCCGTACTCGACGCTGGAGGAGTAGATCTCCGGAGCGGTACGCAGGATATCTGCGCCCTTGAGGGCGTCCAGGCCGGTCTGCGACAGGTATTCGTTGATGGGGCCAGAGCCGACCATCGGCGAGTACATGCGGGAGAAGATGTCCAGGGCCTCCGAACGCTGCTCCTCACCGTCGATACCGGTGAGTACGCCGTAAGTCTCGAGGTTGCCGACAGAAGCAACGGACACGCCAGGCGCGGCCAGGGCCCGCGGAAGGCCGCGGCCAAAGTTGACGGCGGTCAGGACGTTTTCCTTGTTGGGATCGAGGTCCTGGATGGCGCGGCCCAGCCAACCTTCGGTGGACATCTTGGCCGGCTCGGCCGTGTGCCAGATGTCCATGGAGCGGAAGTGGGAGCGGATGGGATTGGGATAGCCGATGCCCTGGATGACGGCGACCTTTCCGTCGTCGTACATGTCCTTGATGGGGGCCATGGCCGGGTGGAACCCAACCTTGTCATCGACGGCCAGGACTTCCTCAACCTCCACCTTCAGGTGGGGCCGGTAGTCCTTGTACAACGGGTCGTTGTAGGGAATGATGGTGTTCAGAGCGTCAAAGGCGCCCGACATCTGTAGAACTACCAGGACCGGATCTTTCTTCGTAGCGGTCACGATTTCTCCTCCCGTGGGATGGTTTGCGTGGTCTTGCCTTATCCCGTCATTCCGGCGAAAGCCGGAATCCAGGGGGCGGTTGGGGCTAGGCGTAGATATATTCCTTGGTGGCGACGATCATCTGGAGAAGTTCACTCACGCGACCGGCAAACTCCGCCGTGTCTGTGTTGACCGTTCCGCCCTTGCGGACGCTGTTGGCCAGCATTTCGCGGGTTTCGTCCGCAAGCTCGTAGTGGCCCATCAGCAGGCAGGTAGTATCCACCATTTCCTCGGGCGAGATCGCCGGACCCTGATCGGCCAGCCGTTCGATGATCTCTTTCACGCCTGGCTGCTTAGTGTCGCCAACGAAGTCGGCGGTGAAGTTGATGCGGTGGACCAGCGTGCCGCCATCGATCCATTCGCGGCCAGTGTGCCAACCTTCCACGGACGGCGGGTTGAAGATCTCCTGGCCCATGTGCTTCATCTCGTCAAAGATGAACTCGAAACCGGGCTTGGGCTCCGTCCAGTCGCCCACCAGGCGTAGCGTACCGATGACCGTCTCAATGGGGCTCTTGACCCGTTGGAATCTGGCGTTCTTGAACGCATCGGAGTGGAGCAGAACCCGCAGCATGGAGCGAATGTCGTAACCGGAGCGATAGTACTCGTCCTCCAGCATCTTGATGGTGTCCATGTCTCGGGGCGGAGTGTCCATCCAGGCCGGAACCTGCGCCTCGTCGGCCACAAAGTAGCTGTACAGATGGCGGGAAATGAAGCGGGCGGTGGCGGGCTGCTTGGCGATGATGTCGATCACGTCCTCGCCGTTGAAGTTGCCGGTTTCGCCCAGGAAGGTCTTCATCCCTTCGTCGTGGTCGTCCGGGTTGTACACGAACTTGGCGGCGAAACGGCCGTAGGGCTGGCCGGGCAGGTTATTGGCGATGGTCCAGCCGGTGAACGCTCGGGCACATTCCTTGACGTCGTCCTCGGTGTAGTTGAACTCACCGTCCATGCCGACGCCCATGGAGAACAGCTCCAGCAACTCGCGCCCGTAGTTCTCATTGATGGCGCCCTTGTGGCTGAGACAGTTGTCCAGGAAGAAGATCATCGCCGGGTCTTTGGAAATCTGCACCAGCAACTCGCGGAAGCTGCCCATGCCGTACTTGCGGAACATTTCGATCTCGTCGTACGACGTGGGGTAGCTCTGGGTCTTGCTGTCGGCGGTACACAGGATGCCGTGCCAGAAAAGGCATATCTTTTCTTCAAGTTGGTTCCTGGAGTTGATGAACCGGAAAGCCACGTACTCGGGCAAGCCCCGGGTGTGGTGGCTCCACTCGATGAAGCACCTCTCGGCAATGTCCAGGTCCATCCCATGGTCGTGCTGTTCGGGGTTCAGCAACTCGTCCACGGTCGCGTTGTACCCCTTGGCCGCACGGGCCTCCAGCTCATCGTACTTCGCGCCGAAGCCAGCCCGTCGCATCAAATGAGCCATCAAACCGATATCATGGTCATCGTATGCCATTGATAAAACCTCCTCGATCTGAATCAACAAATCGCCATCGGTATCCTACCATTAAGCGGCAAGACGCTCAACCGTATCGATAACCCGCGACGGCTTCGCCACACCACGACTTACGTTTATTGTCGATTCTTTTCAAAGCAACCCAGGAACAGGTCCATGCACCGTCGAGCGTCGCAGATCATTCGGTAGGGACGCGGCTCCTGAATATCCGGCCGTACTGCACGAAAGCCACCAAGGCGACTACCGCGAGCCCCAGGGCCAGAACATCGAGTATTGCCGTTACAAACGCAACCGCATCACCTCTTCCGTCCCCACCGGAGACGACCGAACCGACACTCGCGGCGACAGCAATCCGCACGACCACCAGGACGATCGTGAAGGCGGCGAGCCACCAGCGGCGCGCGGCCAGCCATCGCTTCATCGACAAATCGAAGCCCGGATTTAGCGCCTAAATCGGCGGGCGCTGCTCGTACAGGCGAGCGTGCTGCTGGTAGGTGTAGGCGGCCTGGATGACACCCGGCTCGTCAAAGGGTTTGCCGGCGAACTGCATCCCGATGGGCAGCCCGCTCTCGGTAAAGCCGCAGGGCACTGAAATGGCCGGCAAGCCAGTAGCGTTAAACGGAGCGGTGAAGCTGCGGCCCCGGGCCGTGCTGCTGGGATCGTAGCCTTCGAACGCGGCCGCCGGCTGGGTCATGGTGGGCGTCACCAGCAGGTCCACATTCTGCATTACCTCGGCGAACTCGCGGCGCGCCCAGGTTCGGACTCGCTGCGCCTGCAAATAGTCAGCAGCGGACATCATGCCGCCCACACGGAACCGGCCGCGCACGATCTCGCCGAACTCCTCGGGCCGGGTCTTCAGGTTGGGCTCGTGGTAGGCGTAGGCCTCGCTGACCATGATGACGGAGTTGGCGGCGCGGATGTAGTCCAGGCTGGGCAGGGAGACTTCCTGCACGCTGGCGCCCAGGCTCTCCAATTCGCCGATGGCCTTCTCCACCGTGGCGACCACCTCCGGGTTGACGCTGGGGTCGGGATCGAAGAAATAATGACGAGGCAGGCCCAACCGGACCCCGCGAATGTCCTCGCGCAGTGACCGCGAATAGTCGGGCACGGGAGCCTTGCTCGAAGTGGGATCCTTGGGATCATGGCCCGCGATGGCCTGCAGCATGTACGCGGTGTCCTCAACCGTCCAGGTCATGGGGCCGGCGTGGTCCTGTGACCAGCTCAGCGTCACCACCCCGTAACGGCTCACGCGCCCGTACGTGGGCTTGAGGCCGACAATGCCGCACAGGGACGCCGGCCCGCGAATAGAACCGCCGGTGCAGGAGCCCAGCGCGCCCAGCGCCTGGCCCGCGGCCACCGCCGACCCGGAGCCGCTGCTGGAGCCGCCGGTGATGTGGTTCAGGTTCCAGGGGTTGCACGCCGGCTCGAAAGGCGTGGTCCAGTCCGGACCTCCCAGGGCAAACTCGTGCATCGCCAGCTTGCCCAGCAAGATGCCGCCGGCGTCTTTCAGGCGGGCCGTCGTGGTGGCATCCTCGGTGGGAATCCGCTCGATGTCCACGCGGGATCCGGACGTAGTGCGGATCCCGGCGGTGTCGTACAGGTCCTTCAGGGCGAAGGGGATACCGTGCATCGGGCCGCGATATTGGCCGCGCAACATCTCCGACTCCGCGACGCGGGCCTGTTCCAGGGCTTCGTCCGCAAGCAGCAGGATGAATGAGTGCAGGCGGTCGTCGGTGTCGGCGATGCGGTCCAGGCAGGCGCGCGTCAGTTCAACGGGAGACAGCTCTCCCCGGCGCATCAACTCTCCAGCCTGGTGGATGGTAAGGAAATATAGACGCTGGTCAGCAGTAGCCATGGGATGGTAACTCCTTGGGACGCCGCAATCGCTCTTTCGTGTGCGCCGGTTTATTCTTCGGGCCAGTCAGGACGAAATTCGACCACCATTTCGGTGGGGCCGAAGCTGATCTGGTGGAGCTCGTAGGCATACCCGGCGTACAGATCGTAAATGGGCTTGATCTCCACAACCTCCTCGCGGGTCATTCCGAGACCGGCCTGGTCCGCGATCCGCTGCAGGTCGTCAATAGACATTTCGCTCGGATGGGGCATCGTTGAACCTCCGTGGTCAAACGCGCTGATGTGTCCGCAGTTTGCCAGAGTAAGAAATGCTGGGGCGATTATACATCGCAGCCGCCCCCGGGCAGCGTGGAACTACGGCTCTCGAAATATCTCCTCACCGCGTTGCAGGCGCAGGGCAATCTGGTAGGTCTGTCCCACGGCGCGCGATGTGGGCGCGTGGGCAGCCAGGTAACGCGACATGCCGATCAGCACGTGCCGGCCCGACTCCGATCCCCGTCGCTCCCGGTACTGGCCCAATCCCGCATCCACGATCTGGAACGAGTGGAAACCCGCATCCTCGGCAAGCATCGCGTGTCCCAGGGCAGCCATCAGGGCATCCGGGTCGCTCGCGCCGGTCAGGTGGCGGGACACGAGGCGCGATACTCCCTCCACCTGCTGGCGCACGTTCATCAACTCGCCCAGCTCCGCCAGCAGCGCATCGCTGTCCACCGCCTCGCGTCCAGTTTCCGGGATACGCTGGGCCGGCATGTTGAGGAACCGATCGAGATAGATGCTCATGGCGACGTCAAAAACCCCGCGCACCAGTTCCAACGATGGAGCCCGCTGTAGCGCACGGTGCAGCGCGTTGGCCGCCGTCAGCGTGTTGTGTACGGTGTCCCAGTCGTTGAACTCGTTGGACACGTGAAAATGGGCCATCCGCAGGAATGCGGCATAAGCAACGGCGGATCCCAGCTGTTCTGCGGTTGCCCCGGCACGTATCGCCTCTTTGATGGCGTCGATGATATCCGAAGGTGATTCCCGCAGCATTTCGCGGGCCAGGCCGTCGGCATCATCCCAGCCGGAGGCCCGGCGACCCGATTCGCAGAGTGACGGCAACTCTTCGCGGGCCTGCCACACCAGCGACGCCAGGTCGATAGGGTGCCGCCACGCGCTGAGTTCCTGGCTGCGGCGTGCCCGGGCCATGCCGTGGACCAGGCTGGTCAGCGTCTGGCTGGCGTGTTCCCAACCGATGTGGTCGAGCAACTCGAACGCCTTGTTGGCAAAATCCAGCGTATGCCCAGCGTCCAGGTAGATGTGGTCAGTGCCCGCCGCAAAGATCATGTCGGCGATGTCACGGGGAGGGATATCCAGCTCGATGGCCGTGCGCAGACACCGCTCGGCGGCGTCCTCGTCCCGCACGTCGATGAAATTGCGGAACCACTGCTTGAAAACCTCGGGTCGGGTTTCCCCGGTGGGCAAGGGGTCTACCACGAAGCGGGGCGGGCGACCGGCCCATTCGCGCGACACGTGGAGCAGCCCCTGGTACAGCGCCAGGGGACGGTCGTCCTCGACAAGATGCGGCAGGATGTTGGCCGTCGCGGTGAGAATGGTCATGGCCGGGCCCCATCCTTCCGACGTGTACCTGGTGCCAAAGTCGGCGCCTATTCGGAGGGGAAGCCGGTAGTCCGCTCCCGCGGCATGCAAGCCCAACACGGATTTGGCGGAAACCAGGCGGATGTTGTGTTCGAGCCCGTCCCTCAGCCGGTCCGACCAGTGATCAACCTCGTTCCGCTCCGCAGGCCGGGGATCCACCCAAACCTGTCCATCGGCAACGGTGACCGGGAAACTCCGCACGTCATCGGCGAAGGGATTGAAGGTGCCTCCGCTGGCCAGGTCGAACCGGGCATGGTGCCAGTGGCAGGTCAGGATGCCGCCACTGACGCTGCCCCGATCCAGCGGGAACCCCATGTGGGGACAGCGGTTGTCTACCGCGTAGATTTCGCCGTCGTGGTGGATGACGGCTACGGCGTGCCCACCGCCGGTTACAACCTTGCAGCCGACCTCTTTGAGATCTTCGACGGTGCCCGCGTTGATGAGACCCTGAACCTGCGTCGTCATGGTGCTGCCCTCCGAACCCAACCAACGTTCGCTCCGGCCGCGGCGGGCCGGACTATTTCTCAGCGTAACGACCGATGAAGTTGCGTATCGCTCCGAAGTATTGCTGGATGCCCACGAACATCAGGTCGTTGTGTCCGGCGCTGGGGATGATCTCCAGGTGTTTCTCTGTGGTTCGCATCTTGTCGTGCATGTCCACGGCGTCCGCCAGCGGAGCGAGTTCGTCCCGTTCACCGTGGATCACCAATGCCGGGATGTTTATCGAATAGAACTTCTCATGGTAGGCATCTTCCAGGGCTTGGGCCGAGGCAGCATCCAGACCCTCCGTGAAACGGCCCAAATTGGGCCGGCCGCTCTCGATGATGACTCCGTTGATACGATCCGACCCCGAGACCGCCAGTTCGCCGGCGGCGTGGCGACCCATGGACCGACCCATCACGTACAGGGGTCCGGTGAACCGCAGTTCGCCAAGTGCGCCAGTCAGCCAATCCAGCACTAGGCGGGCGTCGGCAAGCATGGTGGTGAAGGTCGGCCTTCCGCCGGACGCCCCGTAACCTCGATAGTCGGCGACGAAGAAATTGGCCCCAACCTGGTTATAGAAAGGGGCGATCGCATCGTAGCCGGCCGCCGTCTCGCCGTTGCCGTAGAAAAACAAAACGGTGGGGCTTTCCCTCCCCACCGGGTAAAATCGGCTGGACAGCACCACGCCATTGTCGACCGCTATCCCGTAATCGGCCGCCCCTTCGGGGGTTTCCGTCCAGTGGCGCTGAGGGTAGAACGAACGGGACGACCCCGCAAGGTTGTCCAATACCGAATAATCGACGGTGGTCATGGGCCCCTCCCGGTTACAGTCGGCATTATACTACCACCGCATCCCCGACCGTCGATTGAACGCGTTCCACCACCAACGTATGCATCGAACCCCGGAGGTTTTCGCCGTGTCCAAGATGGAAATCGGTCTCTACGACGTGCTGGACCAGGCACAGATGGAGTCACATGCGTTGGCCGCCGACGTGTACGACGAGCACATCAGAGGAGCCCAGGAAGCTGAACAGATGGGGTACAAGTACTACTTCTCCATCGAGCACCAGTCATCCGACGTCAGCTTCATGAGCTCGCCGAGCGTTTACCTGACCGCCCTGGCCCGGGCCACCAGCGCCATGCGGTTCGGTGTGATGATCTACCAGCTCCCGTTCCATCACCCCATCCGACTTGCCGAAGAGGTTTCCATGCTGGATCACCTGTCCCGAGGCCGGGTGGAATTCGGAGCCGGCACCGGCGTTACCTACCACGAATTCCTGCGGTGGAACGTTGACTTCGACCGCCGGCGCGCCATCAGTGAAGAGGCGCTGGACGTCATCCTGATGGCCTGGAAAGAGGGGAGCGTCACCTACGAGGGCGAGTTCTTCAAATTCGACGAGGTCCTGACCACGCCCGATACGTTCCAGAAGCCACATCCCCCGGTGTGGTTCGGGTGCCACAGCGCGCGGAGCTTTGAGTACTCCGCCAAGAAGAACTTCCACGTCTCCCAGAACATCGACACAGACCCGGTGATCGCAGACAAATTCGACACCTGGCGCAATCTGTGGCAGGCAGAAGGGCACGACACGACCATGCCTAAAACCTTCCTGACCCGTCACGTCCATGTGGCCGAGACCGACGCCAAGGCGCGGGAGCAGGCCGAACCCTTCCTGGCAACGGCGGCCTTCCCGTCGGCGATCCCTGAAGGCAAGGGTCGCGATTTCATCGGAGAGAGCCGCATCGGGTACGGACCCTTCGGGATGCGCGGCGAAGACCCGGGCACGCCGGAGCGTGCGGAACTGCGGCGCACCTTCCGGGAACGGGCGCAGTCCTACGACTTCTGGATCGACAACGGCATTGCCCTGGTGGGCAGCCCGGAGACGGTGGCGAATCGCCTGCGGGAGCAACACGATCTCATCGGCCACGACATCTTCTGCGCACGGCACTTGTTCGGCTACATCGACCCCGCTGCGGCCAGGCAGTCAATCCGGCTGTTCGCCGAGGAGGTGATGCCGGCCTTCGGCTAGACCCGTCGCAGCAGCTCGGCCTCCAGACGATCAGCGTCGAACGCCTCGGTAGCGGTGGCCACCTTGACATCGCCTTCGCGCACCATGCGTTCGGCTTCGCTCTCCTCCATCACCTCAGGCATGGCCTCCTCGCGCTCACGCTGGCGAATGACGTCGCGGTTGTGGTCCGCAAACAGCCGGCGCATCGCCACCACCACCGAGTCGGTGGAGGACAGGTACTCCGGCATGTGGTATTGGGTGTACTTCTCCGCGTCGTAGTCCTGGTTGCGGAAGTTGAAGTTGAGCTCCCAGTTCCGGTACGGCCAGGTAGTCGCACTGACAACGCGTCGAAGCAGACCGGGCCGGTTTTCATACCGCTCCACGTTCAGATAGACCATGCGGGTCAGGTTGTCCTCGACCGGTACGGGCCACCGTGTGCTGCGGAAGTATCGGTTGTTGCCTCCCGTGCGGGACATCCCGGGCAGACGGGTCCCATTCCACTCGTTGACATCGGGCGTATCCGAGCCCGACGCGCGCCGGTAGTTGGGGTCCTGCCCCCGGCGCTTGGCCTTCCAGTCGAAGAACCAGGTCCAGGCGAGACGCCAGCGGTGCAGCGGCCACACGCCATCCACGCCGGGATAGTACATCTGATATGGGATCTTCCCGTCCTCGTCGTAGTAGTACTTTTCCACCGAGGACTTGCCGCTCCCAGGCCGATAATGCACGTTCTTGTTGTTGACCAGGTTCACCCGATAGCCCAGTGGAGTGCGGGGCCGGCCGCCAACCCGGCTGCCAAGAATGCGCAGGGCATTGCGGTGCACCATGAAGGCGTTGTGGGCGTCCATGGTGTTTTCCAGCACGAGCACCCAGTTGCAGTCGAACATCGTGAAAGATGGCCGGCAGATATTGTGCTCCTCGAACATCTCCGGCGGGATGTCCTCCTGCGGATCCACCGGCTCGCCCTCGCCCATCCACACGAAGACCATGCCCTTGAGGGTCACCGTGGGAAACTTGCGGGCCTTCATGCCAGGCGCGCCGACCATCATGGAGTCGGGGCCCTCGGTAAGGAAAGCCACACAGTTGCCGTCGCCGTCGAAGGTGGCGCCGTGGTAGGGGCAGGTCAGGAAGCCTTCGAAGTAACAGCGTCCCATCGACAGGTAGACGGCGCGATGCGGGCACCAGTCCAGCAGCGCCTGCACCTCGCCCGCTTGGTCTTTGAAGAAAACCACATCGGTGCCCAGCATCCGCAGCATGGTGGGCTGGTTCTTCTTGACATCCTTGGCTGGCAGGGCGGGATACCAGTATTCCCGAAAGCCGTTGGGAGGAATCCGGCTGCGACGGTCCCTAAGATTATCCGGAACCTGGAACGGCGGAGTGGAGTTGAACCCCTGCGTCCCTCGCCGCATCTTCTTGTAGCCGCCGGGATAACCGGATAGCGGCTTCAGCAAAAGGCGTTTGGGTCCCATACCGTTGCCCCCGTGTCGTGCCGTGATCGGTTCCCGCCATATTAGCAGAACGGTCAAGCGACAGCGTATGCCTACAATCGCGCCGAGGCGCTTGCGGAGAAATCAGGGCGAATGATGGTTCGCCCCCGGCAACGGAGGGAAAACCGGTCAGGCCAAACCTAGAACGGATACGGTTGGCCACCACCGACCGCCAGCACCTGGCCGGTTATATACGAGGCGTCGTGGGAAGCGAGAAAGGCGATGGCGGCCGCCTGCTCGTCGGCCTCGCCGCGCCGGCCCATCGGAATCTCAGAGTTGCGGGTCGCCGAGCGGTACTCGTCCTGTGCGGCGCGCTCGCTGTCCGGCAGTTCGGGCGGAATGATGCCAACGCCATAATCGCGCGGCGTCACCCGATCGTCCGCGGCGGTTCCGCTGGGCGCCACGCAATTGACCCGGATGCCCAAATGGGCGACCTCGCGCGCCAGGGACGTGGTCAGTCCAATTTGCCCCGCCTTGGCTGCCGCGTAGGGCACTCGGAAACGGCCGGTCACGGCGTGGGTGGCGATGTTGACTATGGATCCTGAGCCTTGATCGATCATGTACGGCAGCACGGCCCGGCAGCACCACATGGCAGTCCAGAAGCTACGGTCGATCTCCGCCTGAATCTGGTCCGGCGTGTAATATTGCAGAGACTGGAACCAGATCGTGCCGCCGGCGATGTTGGCGAGCACGTCGATCCTGCCAAAAGCATCATGGGCTCTGGCCATCAGAGCCTCGGCGTTTTCCCACTTAGAGAGGTCGCCAATGGATACCTCGCACGCCCCGCCGAAATCGCGGATCTCCTGGCGGACGCGCTCCGAGGTTTCAGTGACCATGTCGCCGATGACGATAGACGCGCCTTCCTGAGCCAAACGTCTAGCCGTTGCGGAGCCGATGCCCTGGCCACCTCCGGTGACGA
Source organism: Dehalococcoidia bacterium (assembly GCA_022827095.1). Lineage (GTDB taxonomy): Bacteria > Chloroflexota > Dehalococcoidia > Lucifugimonadales > UBA3495 > Bin87. The sequence goes on along the minus strand of JAJDTP010000003.1, from coordinate 24,736 downwards.
CGGCCACCTGTCCATCGAAACGCCGAGCGCCCGCGGCTTTGGGATCCAGCAATTCAGACATGGGAGGTTCGTTTGGAGCCGAGTCTGGACAAGTCACCTGCCGCAGCTGTCAGCTCGGAGTCACGTCCGCGCTGGAAAAGAACTGCTTATCCAGGTCGGGGTCAGACACCCCCAGGAGGCCGTTGGTGTACAGGCGGCAGGACCGCAGCCAAAGCACCAGTATGGCATTGTTGACATACATTTGCGGGAGCTCGCGCCCATGCTCCATGCGAGCGTGGGCGCGAATTCCCGCTTCAAAGAACTGCTCCAGGAAAGGCGTCGGCTCGTTGTCCAGCGCGCACGCCTCCAGGATTTCAGAAGGCGCCTCCCGGCAAAGCATGCCGGGAGATCCCTCCGCCATCCGAACGTAGTCGGGTTCCTGCACCTGGGTAATCACGGATCATCACAGGTTCATCTGGGGAACCATGTAATTTTCCATCTTGTTGTAGATTTGCAGCCGGCTGCGCTGGGCATCCAGCACCACCAGACGGCCGGTGTTCTCGTCGAAATGCACGTCGGTAGGGCATGCAAAACGCCATTCGGACTCGGTGGTGGGCACCTCGCGGCGGCGCTTCAGGTAGTCGGCGTTGGCGACGACGGTCATGTCCGCCCACTTGCTGAGCCACTGCGCATCGCCAATCAGCGAAATGATGAAGCCGCCGTCCTTGTCAAAGACGTGCACGCGCCCCGGGTGCATGCCGTTGTCGCTCCAATCAGCGACGTAGACATCGCCCGTGTGATCCACAGTGACCTGCACGGGAAGGTGCATCTGGCCGCGCTTCGTGCCTGCCTCGCCGAACTGCATGAGCCGTTCGCCGTCGCCGGTAAACTTCTGCACCCGGTGGTTCCGATGGTCGGCCACGTAGACGGAGCCATCGCTCTGGTCAACGGTGATGCCCCACGGCGAGTTGAACTCGCCGTTGCCCTCGCCCAGGGAACCCCAGCTGGTGACGAACGCGCCGTCGGCCGTGAACTTGCGCACTTGGTGGCTACGGCCATCCGTCAAGTAGAGGTTGCCGTCGGCGTCTACCGCCAGGCTCGAGGTGCCATGTTCCTTGCCGTCGTCGGAGGGAATCGCACTCCACCGCTTGATGAAGGTCCCGTCCTTCTCGAACTCCGACACCATGTTCATCCATTCGTCGGCCACGTAGATGTGTCCATTGGGGGCAAGAACCATGCCAGAGGGCCAAATGAACTCGCCTTCGCGGTCACCGTACTTGCCGAACTCGCCGGTGAATTCTTCGTCGCCCTCGTTGTCACCCAGGTCGATGATGCTGACCCGAGCGCCGTAGGCGAGCCGGTTCCACGGTACGTTGGAAATGCCTTCGATGCCACGGTTCAGAACATAAACCGTATTCCCCTCGAAGGCCATGGAGGTGGGCTGGCTGAAGCCCATGCCGGACGCCGCGCCCCGGCCCACCGAGTGACTGTAGTCATACACTCGGCCCTTGGCTATTTGCGTAAGCATATTTTTACCTGCTCGTTGCCTGTGTGTCTTGGTCGATACGTCCCGGAGGTGCCCCCGGCTATCCATAACTGCGGGGCCAGCAGATTTAAACCCACTGGCCCCGGTCGGTTGTGCCAATCAGCGCGTCCCGTTGACCGGAACCCGTGATCCCCTAGACGAACGCGACTTTCTCGAAGGTCCCGCTGACGATGGGGTTGGCGTCCAGGCCCATCCAATCCTCGAGGATGGTGGAGTAGACGCCGCGGAAGTCGGTGCCGGGAACCAGGTCACCCTGTTCCAGGTCCTCGGGCTTGGAGGACGGGTATTGGCCGTACTCTCCACCCTTGATCTGGTCGCCCATAACCATGACGAGGCCGGCGGCGCCGTGGTCGGTGCCGCTGCCGTTGTCGTGGACGCGGCGGCCGAACTCGGAGAACATCATCAGGATGACGTTGTCGCTGGCGTTGTTCTCGCGCAGGTCGTCAAAGAAGCTGGACACGGCGGCGGAAACGTCGCGCCACAGGCCGTCGTGCATGCCAACCTGGTTGGAGTGGCTGTCAAAGCTGCCGTGGTCGCAGTAGAGCACGCGAGCACCCAGCTCAGCCTGGTGCACCTGGGAGATGCCCTTGAGCTTCCGGGCGATGGGGGTGTCGGGATACTCGACCGAACTGCTGTACCGCTCCGGGGCGACCTTCAGGATGTCGGCGGCCTTGAGGCCGTCGAGACCGGTCTGGCCCAGGTAGTCCATCACGAAGCCGTTGCCGATAGTCGGGGAGTAGAGGCGCGTGAAGCGGTCAATGATCTTGTCCCGCTGGATTTCTTCCTGGATGCTGGTCAGCATCCCGAAGTTCTCCAGGTCGTCCACGCAGGCGACGGGTACGCCGGGAAGGGCCAGGGCGCGAGGCAGGCTCGGGCCAAAGCTGACGGCTGTTACCACGTTTTCCTTGTTCGGGTCCATGTCACGGGCGGCGCGACCCAGCCAGCCCTCGGTGCCGAGCTTGTCCGGCTCGCAAGTGTGCCAGATGTCCATGCTGCGAAAGTGGCTGCGCGGGCTGTTGGCGTAGCCGACACCGTGGATGATGGCCATGTCGCCGGCATCCCAGAACCGGCGCAGCGGCGCCAGCTCGGGGTGGAAGCCGATGCTGTCATTGAGCTTGAGGATGCGCTCGTCCGGCACGCCGACCACGGGCCGCTTATCGCGGTACAAGGGCTCGGCGTGAGGGATAACGGTGTTCATGTAGTCGTTGCCGCCAGTCAGCTGCAACACCACCAGAACCGGATCTTTCTTCGTTGAGGTCATTTTGTTGCTCCTGTGGATATCGTTCCGCGGGCGCGGAGTGCGAGACGGTCGTTGTGGCGATGTTTTTGCAGGCATCGCCACGTTGGTTACGTCAGGCGTACTGGTAGTCGCGCAGCGAAACGATCAGCTGCAGCATCTCGGAAATGCGTTCCTCGGAGGCGCTGACGTCGGCGTCGGTGGCCCAGGACACGCTGCCGGAATTCTCCGCATGAGCAACGAGTTCCTGGCGGGTATCGGCGTCGACTTCCAGCGGGCCCATGAGGTCCAGGCAGTTGTCCACCATGGCTGCGGCCGTCAGGTCGCCCTGCGCCTGCATCCGGTCAATCATGGAGCGGATGCCGGGGCGGTTGACGTCGCTGACCATGTCGGCGGTGAAGTTGATGCGGCGCATCAACGAACCGCTGTTGATCCACTCGACACCGGTGTGCCAGCCTTCCACGCTGGGCGGGTTGAGCAGGTCCTGGCCCATGTAGGTGGGCTGGCGGGCCATTTCGCCCAGGCCTGGGCCGGGGAACTCGTAGCCGCCGACCAGCCGCAGGGTGCCAACCACCACTTCGGCGGGGCTCTTCAGGCGAGCGTAGCGAGCGTTCTTGAAGAAGTCGCTGTTGAACAGGACACGCAGTACGGCGGTCATGTCGCAGCCCGAATCGATGAACGTGTCGGCCAGAAGGTCGATGGCGTCCTCATCCTTGGGCGGGGTCACCTGCCATGCCGGAACCTGGGCTTCGTCGGCGACGAAGAAGTTGTACAGGTGGCGGGCTACGAACGTGGCCGTGGCCGGGTGCTCGCAGACAATGTTGATAATGTCTTCGCCGTTGAAGTTGCCGCTCTCGCCGAGGAAGGTCTTTTCGCCGTCGTCGTGGTCTTCGGGCAGATACTGGAACTGCCAGTCGTGGCGGCCGATGGGGCCACGCGGCAGCTTGGGCTCGAAGGTCCAGCCGGTGAAGGCGCGGGAAGCCTCGCGAACGTCAACCTCAGTGTAGGTGCCAACGCCCATGCTGAACAACTCCAGCAACTCGCGGCCCCAGTTCTCGTTGACGGCGTCGGCATGGTTCTCAAAGTTATCCAGCCAGTAGATCATCGCCGGGTTCTTGGCAACCTCCAGCAGCAGCTCCTTGTAGTTGCCCATGCCCTTCTCGCGGAACAGGGCGACCATGCGCGTGATCTCGTCGTAGTGGTCAACCTTGGACACGCCGGTGGCGAAGATCTGGTGCCAGAACAGCGCCATCTTCTCTTCCAGCGGCCGCTTGGTGTTGATCATGAAGTGCAGCCATTCGGCCGAACCCATGCCCTGAATGGTGCCCGGGCGCCAGGTCCACGGCTGATACCGAACCAGCTCGTACCGGTCAATTGCCGGCTGACTCTCCGGGTTCAAAAGCTCTTCAACGGTAGCCTCGTACCCTTTCTCGACAAGCGCTTCCAATTCGTCACGGGTGGCCCCGAAACCGGCTCGTCGCATCAGATGGGCCATCAAAGCGATGTCCTGAGATGCCATCGTTTTGCCTCCTGTTTGTGTTGGCATTGGTGCCGGGCATTATCTGATATGCTCTATCTAACTGTCAACGACGCTCCAGCGCTTCGGCTGACGACCACCCGTACACCGGAGGCCAACGACATGACCACCGTAAAAGCAGCGGTCGCCGAGAAGGTCAAAGCCGCCGTCGCCAAAGTCCTGGCCGAGCAGTACGGTCCCGATGCGGTATTTGATCCCGTCGTAGTCATCCCCACAGACGACGGCGACGGCGACGGCGAAGTATATCTCCATGTGTATATTGTATTCGACGAAAACGCCATCGAGATCGATACCTACAAGGACATCAAATTCCTGGGACTACTGGCGGAGGAACTGGGAGAAGGTATGTCCCCTGAGGTGCTCACTCATTCTTTTATAGAAAAGTCCGGATGGCCGGACTTTTCCCGGAACCCCTACGTTGTCTCCCGCTAACCTCATCGCAACGGCGCGACTGCTGCAAGCCTCGGCTGAGCGCGAAACCGATACCGAACAAGCCCAAGACGCACTTGAAGCGCGCCGTCAGCACCGCCTACTACGCCATGTTTCATGCGGTCTGCGCCAACGCAGCGGAATTGCTGCCCGGCGCGGACGCCGGCCCGGCCACCTCCGCCTCCTGGCTGCAGGCTTGCCGGGGACCGGAGCATACCCACGTCAGGAACCAGTGCCGTAACACCGGCATAATGGCCCCGTTCCCAGCGGAAATCAAAGAGTTTGCGAGGACTTTTGTGGAGGTCCAGAGTCAACGTAACCGGGCCGACTACAACCCCCTTTGGAACTTTTCTCCCTCCGACGTTGACCGCATCATCAATCGAGCAGACCTGGCAATCAATCTCCTGGCATCAACGCCGGCGGCAATTCGCCGGGCCTTTGCCATTACGGTTCTGCTGCAAAATCGAGCAGATTGATCCCGCCATGCGCTCCGCTTTGTCAACCATGCCTTCGCCCGCGCCGAGCCAGGCGGGGGCTCCGCCCTCCCTAGGCTGGATGCTCCTCTTGGCCGTCGCCCTGTTTTCGCTGGCTCTCCCGGTCATCGGACCTTTGGACGACCACCACTTCGTGGAGCGGGCACACAACCACGACCACATCTACCTGAACGGTTGGCCGGTGCAGCACGATCACGTTTACCAGACCGGAAGCGCCCACCTGCACGCAGCGCCCCGGGACGCCACCCTCGAAACCAACGGCCAACGGCCCGCTGCCGGGACGCTGTTCCTCAGCCCGGTCGCCTCGGGATTGATGCTGGCCTCGATGAACGCGCCCAGCCATACCGCCCCGGAGGCGATCCGACCTCCCCTTCCCCATGCCCGAAACGACAATCCGCTAGCCGGTTTTGTGGCGGCGTTGCGGCCGCTACCGGGGGCGCACGTTCCACCCGCGCTACGCCCACCCGTGGCCTGAATCCTCCTTCCCGGTTCCGATCACTTTTGACATTCTCCGTGTCCGCGGCAGCGTGTGGCTGCGCGACAGGCACGAGAATCCAGAGGAGGATTCTTCAATGCAGCGCCAACACCCTGTATTTCGCCAGCCGGCCGTCGCCCTCGCCCTGGCGATTGCCCTGACCGCATTGCTCACGACACTAGCCTGCGGCTCCGCTAGCCAGCCGGACCTCCCCACCACGCCGGCGACCGCCTCCGAGTCCCATACCATGACCGAGCAAGGAAACGATCACCACTCCGGAGCCACTTCGTCCAGTCACAGCGCCGATTCTGGCAACAGCGCGGAAAACGAGGCCCCAACCGATGCGGTGGTCATCAATTTGCCCATCTCCGGCCGTTCAACCACCGCGACCCGCGACGACCTGCGCGTATCGCAGGGCGACACGGTGCGCCTCACTTTCGAGGCCGACGAGGAGGGCGAAATCCATCTGCACGGCTACGACCTCACCGCCGAGGTGTCGCCCGGGCATCCTGGTGAACTGGTATTTGAAGCGACCACCGCCGGAGCGTTCGCGTTGAATTTTCACGTCTTTGCCGACACCACGGCCGTGGGTTCAGACGACCATCACAGAGCTGAGGCGCCCGAAGCGGTCGTGTCGGAAACGCTGGTGAGCGTCCAGATAACCGCTGAATCGGACGGCAAGGCCGGCGTCAATGTCGGTATCGTGACCGAGGGGTTCCGATTTGCACCGGAGCTGGTTGACCAGCCACACACGCCCGGAGCGGGGCACGCCCACATCTACGTAGATGGCGTGAAACTCGGCAGGGTTTTCGCATCCGAGTACCACATAGCCGAACTGCCGCCCGGCGATCACGAAATTCGCGTGTCACTGAATGCCAACGACCACCGCGAGCTTGAGTACGGGGGCAAGAAGGTCGAGTCGGTAGTGACGGTAACCGTTCCCGATGTGGGTCAGGCCGACGGCGATTCGCATGGCCATCAACATGACGATGGGCACGGCCACTCCCACGGAGGCCCCGGCCAGCGTGAGATCGTCGCCGAGGTCCACTTGGGCAATTTGGAAATCTACCCGTAATCCTCGATCAGTGGACGGCACAAAAGTCAGGGGCGGATAAATATCCGCCCCTGCGTAATTTCGCGTTTCAACCTTGCTTAACGCTGGTCGATGGGCACGTATTCCCGGTCCATTGGACCTACGTAGTGGAGCCGCGGCCGCAGCAGGATGTTGTTCTGGTACTGCTCGATGCACTGCGCGGACCAGCCGGGGATGCGGCCCAGCGCAAAGATGGGGATGAACAGGTCAGACTCGATCCCCAACAGGTGGTAGATGGAGCCGGCGTAGAAGTCCACGTTGACGTAAATCCCGCGGTCGCGGTATGGCGCCATCACGTCTTCGGACAGGTGGGTCAGGATCTGGAACCAGCGCGGGTCGCCGCGCTTCTCGCCCAGCGCCTGGGAGCGCTCGCGCAGGTGGCGGGCTCGGGGGTCCTCCGCCCGGTATACCCGGTGGCCAAACCCCATGATGCGCTCGCGGTTGTTCAGCTTGTTGCGGGCGTACTCCTCGGCGTTCTCGGGGTTGCCGATTTCCATCGACATCTTCATCACTTCTTCCGCGGCTCCGCCGTGAGCCGGCCCCTTCAACGTCCCCACGGCGCCCGACACGGCCGCGTGCAGGGTCGAGTTGGTGGAAGCCGCGACGCGAGCCGCAAACGAAGACGCGTTGACGCCATGCTCGGCGTGCAGAATGAAGTCCACGTCCATCAACGACACGGTTTCGTCGTCCGGAATCTCGTTGAATAGCATGTAGAGGAAATTGCCGGCGTGGTTGAGGTCAGGGTTGGGCGCCACCGGCTCCAGGCCATTGCGGATCCGGTGGTGGGCAGTGACGATAGTCGGGCCCTGGGCGGTCAGGCGCAGGGCCTTGCGGACGTTGGCTTCTCTGGAGTTGTCCTCGGACTCGGTGTCGAAGGCCGCGAGGGCGATGAGCGCCGTCTGTAGGACGTCCATGGGGTGCGCGCCCTTCACGGCATCGATGACGGTGATGATCTCGTTGGGGATCCGCCGGTTGGCCCGCAGGTAGCCGTCCATCTCGTCCAGCTGTGCCTGGTTGGGCAGTTCGCCGTACAGCACCAAGTGGATAATTTCCTCGAAGGTGGACTTCTCGGCCAGATCGTGAATGTTGTACCCACGATAGAGCAGTTTTCCGATCTCGCCGTCGATGAAACTGGACTCAGTGGTGTCCATGTAGACGTTCATCAGACCGCGGTGGATTTCGGGCTGGTCGGCCATCTGTTGTTCTCCTTGGTAAGGGGCTTGGCGACGGGGCGCCTTCCCGTTCACGCCGGCGGAAATCGACCGATCCGGCGGTGGATTATGCTAGCATCGGGTTCGGCGGAGTGTCAACCAAAACCGCCCGCCGGCCGACCCCTCCGTCCGCAGGTTTTGAGTATGAAATACGGTGTGATATTGCCCAATGTCGGCCCCCTGGCCCACATCGATTCGCTGATTCAAATCGCCTCCGGCGCTGAGGCACTGGGCTACGACGGCGTGTTCCTCAGCGACCACATCGCGATACCCACCGAACTGCATTCGCGGTACCCATATCGAAGCGACGGCCGGTTCCCGCTCACTGCCGCCGACCGTATTCTGGAACCGCTCACGACCCTGGCCTACCTGGCGGCCATCACCACTCGGCTGCAACTCGGTTTCAGCGTGCTCGTGTTGCCCTACCGCCATCCGGTGCTCAACGCCAAGATGCTGGGCACGCTGGACGTGATCTCCAACGGTCGGCTGATCGTGGGTGCCGGGGTTGGCTGGATGGAGGAGGAATTCAACGCCCTGGACGCCGACTTCGACGCCAGGGGAGCCGTGACCGACGAGCACATCGCCCTGCTGAAAGCCTTCTGGACCAATCCTGCCCCCGACGTTTGCGGCGAACACTACAGCGTCGCCGGCGTGGGTATGGCGCCCTCACCCGTGTCCCAGCCTCACCCGCCAATCTGGACCGGCGGCATCAGTCGGCCGGCCCTACGACGCGCCGCAAGCCTGGCCGACGGGTGGCACGGCGTCCGGCAAAGCCCATCTGACGTGGCGCGAGTTGCGGCGCGGATCGGCGAACTGCGCTCGTCACGCGGCGCCAGCACGGAAGGCTTCACGATTTCGCTGCGCGCCGGCCTCGATGTCGCCGACGCGCCTTTCGACGGAGCCGGCCGTACTCCCCTGCGCGGTTCTCCGGATCAGGTTTCAAGCGACCTGGACGAATACGCCCAGGCCGGCCTCGACTACCTCGTGGTGGAGCCCAGGGCCGCCAACTCAGCGGAGCTGCTCGATCAGCTGGAGCGGTTCGCCGAGATCGATCGTCCCTGATCTATCGATCGTCCCTGATCTACTGGGCCGTCCAGCCGCCGTCCACAACCACCTCACTGCCCGTGACGAAGGACGACTCGTCAGACGCCAAGTAGAGCACCGCGTTGGCGACCTCCTCGGGTTCGCCGTAGCGGCCCATGGGGATGCGGGCAAGCATTATCGACAGGCGCTCTGGGTCGTCTCGGCCCGCCCTGGTCATCTCGGTGACTATCGGGCCCGGATGCACCGAGTTCACCCTGATGCCCCGGTCGGCATACTGCAGCGCGGCGGCCTTGGTGAAGATGCGCACGCCGCCCTTGGAGGTCTGGTAGGCGGAACCGTTGTACGGCACGCCCACGATGCCAAGTTGCGAGGAGATGTTGATGATGGAGCCGCCACCGGCCTCCAGCATGGCGGGCACGGCCGTGCGAGTGCCCAGGAACACGCCCTTCAGGTTCACGTCGATGGTGCGGTCCCAGAGTTCCACCGGTTCCTCGTGGATCTGGAACGAACTGCTGCCGATGCCCGCGTTGTTCACCAGCACGTCGAGGCTGCCGAACCGCGAGACCGCTTCGGTCACGGCGGCCTCCCAATCCGCTGCCTGGGTCACGTCCAGGTGAACAAACCGGCAGCGGCCACCTTCGGCTGCAATCGACGCGGCGGTCGCTTCGCCCTCCTCGTCCAGGACGTCGCCGATGACCACTGCCGCACCCTCGCGGGCGAACAGCTGGGCTTCGGTGGCGCCCATCCCGCGCGCGCCGCCGCTGATCAGGGCAACCTTGCCGTCCATTCGTCCCATGGCCATTCACCTCGTTGAAATTTCTCGCTCAAGATTACCGCCAATCCATGCGGCTGCGCCATGAGTTAACGCAAAGGCGCAGAGGCGCAAAGGACAAGCAGGTACGGGTGTTGACCAATCACCTGAGTGCCAGGCGCCTACGAAGCGCCCAAACTATCCACGCCAGATTCAGGCATAGAATGACAAACATGGTTACTTGGTCCCAGTAGAAGAGCGGACTCGGCAAAAGATCGGGGAACGGATAAATGGTGAAAGCCCAGCCAAGATAAAACACCGCCAGCGCGGCCACAGTCATCGGCACATATCGGAAGGATAGGAGCGTTCCAAGCGCACTCAACACCACAAAGACCGGCGTCAGAATAATCGGAACTGAAAGCAGAACTGAACTTGGTGAGATGGCATCACCTAGCCAGAACAGTGCGTAGATTCCCAATAGCCCCAGGTAAAACACCGGCAACGCCAGCAGCACCAACAGCGACACCACCCCAATTCTTGCCAGCGTTCCCTCGAGAGTCCTGGTCCTGATAGGAGCGTTCCGCAGCTGATTCTCCATAACTCCTCCTACCGGCTCGCCTGTCCCCGCAATGACACTTGGGCAAGGTGGGGTCAAAAGTTGTAGGGCGTCCACGGCTTCAGAGCCACGGCGAACGCCCGGTCCGCCCGCTGCACCGCCCCCGAGGTCTCCTCGTCCACCAGGCCGGCCTGCTGCAGGGTGCTGAAACTGGCCGCGCCCAGGTACACGGAAGCGAGAGCGGACACAGAGATCGCCAGGTCCGCGCCGCCGGTGACCGGCCGGCAGTTGCCGCCCTCCGGCGACATCTCGACACTCCAGCATCCCCGGTTCCAATCGCAGAAGTCGTCGCGAATTTCCAGCACCAGGCGGTCGCTGGCGGCGTAGGTCCGTTGCTCCAACGCGGCGCGGGCGTCGACCACCCGAACCCACAAGCCGTCGCGAGTGGAGCGCTGGAGTCGGCGCGGGTCGGCCAGCATCCAGGGAAGCGGATCGTCGGTGGGTCGCCGCGCGGCCTCGGTTCGTTCGTATAAGTCCAGATCGAAGCAGAACCGCCATAGTGCAGCGGACGCCTCGCGGGTGGTCGCCACCAACTCGTTGACCGTCACCGTGGGCCGCTGGGTGCGGTAGGAGGCGTAGCCGTCGATGCGCCCGTCCTCCACGTAGGCCACGTAGAACACGCCGCCGGACCCGCCCTGGGAGTGGATGGGATCATTGGCCGCGTCCTCCCAGTGGTGCATGGCGCGCTGGAACACGGCGGACCGGCCCTGGGTGCCGCGACGGGACACCTCCGGCAGCGTCTTCACGATGTCCGCGGGCGCCACGAATTCCAGGCGGCCGGGACTATCAAATCGGCGGTCGTAGGCGCTGTGGCGTTTTTCGATGGACCACTGCTCGTGCACCGCGCCGATGCCGTAGCCGAAACGCCCGTAAATGCCGCTCTCGGTGGCAAACAGGGCGGCCAAGGGCTCGCCGCGCTCGTGGATGCCGTCGATCTGATGGCGCATCATCCGGGTCATGATGCCCCGCCGGGTGTGGGTGGGCTGCACCTCCACGTTGGACACCCCGGCCACCGCCGAAGCGCCTCCGGGTATCGACATCTCCAGCAGGTGGGAGTGGCATCCGCCGACGATCTGCCCATCCTCGAACACCGCGATGGAACGGCTCAGGTCAAAGCGGGGCCGCAGATGCTCGGGGTCGTGGTTCAGGCGGTTGCCATGCGCCCGCGACTCCGTGCTCATCCACCGCTCAAACTCGTCGGGGGTGATGTTTCTCAGTTCCAGCATCGAGCTATTCTACGCCCCCGGCTGAAGAGTGAGTGACCACCGCATTCAGATTGTCGGCCAGACGGTCTTCGGCTGTTTCCAAATCGTATTGGCTTTGCAATCCCATCCAGAACCCGGCGGAGTTCCCAAAGAAGCGCGAGAATAGAAGGGCCGTTTCAGCCGTGATCGAACGCTCACCGTGGACGATGGCGTGGATGCGACGTGCGTCAACGCCAATGGCCATTGCCAGACGGTACTGGCTGACGTTCATAGGTCGAAGAAATTCTTTATCAAGTATCTCCCCCGGATGAATGGACAGCAACCGTTCGTAAGTATGCGCCGTCTGATCAAACATGATAATCGCTTACCGTCGCCTCGCGCTAAATTGAACTGCTGGGTTTGACAACGGATTCTTCAGATTCCTCGAGGTTACGTGAAATCGACATCTAGATCTCTGCAAGCTGTTTCAAGGATTTGTCGTGTTGCATCGGACACCGGCGTTACCATGTAGCCTTGATCGAGGTCTCCGATTGCAAGCAACTGGGACCTATCTTGAACACGCCTCCATTGCACTGCAATTATCAGGCAGATCGCGGCGTCTAGTTTGTCTTGGTGACGCTTTCTGGGCCTTGCGGGTGAATCCCATGGATCAATCATCTCCGTCGCCCACTGCGAGAGTGCTACAAGGTTGTGATCGACTGAAACACAATGAACTATCTCGCACACGAGCTTCCAGTCTTCCAAAGAGAACTTGACCCTCCCCTGCCAGTACCGATGGCCAGGGTTATGTCTCGCCGCAGACCCGCGACACATGAATGTCGGACTGAGTGCTGCCAAGGCCAGTGCTGGATAAACCTCGATCACGTGTGTATTTTCCGATGGAGTCCGAGCCGCCTGAAAGTCCACGAAAGCACGCTTGTCGTCAGTGTCGGTCTTGCCAAAATATCCACAAGGCCCTATTTTGCTCATGAATTTCCAGATGGGAGCTTTGTCCCCGAGCAGGTACACGTTATCGTATCCCCGCTGCGTTTTGGTTTCCTTTTTCTTTTCGGTTCGGTTGGCTTTTAGAGCACCACTATTCAGGTGTTGCATCAACGAATCGACGGCGTCGTCCACAGGGCGACTGCCTATGTCGTTGGGAACCACAATCGGCTGGTCGATCGCAACCAGCACGTCGTCACATTCTCGTTGAAGGATTTTGATGATTTCAGCAGCGTCGGCGACATCAGCAACGCGCGGAGCGGGCGCCTTTACAAGAACGTTGTCTTGGAAAACAGCATAAGCTATCCCCCCGATAGTATTCACACCCCAAGCAGAATCGAACCCCACAAACGCTTCTTTCATGAGTACGCCTCGCCTTTATTCCGCTGCCAGACAATCAAAAAGTGGGCCTAAGTGTACCGTATTGCGAACTTTTAGTTGGGAGGTACTGCTATGACGATTCCATCTCGGTGGGCCTATTTTGACGATAGGCCGAACCGTTTTTGAGATGTGGTTAGGAGATCTGGTATTCACAGCATTTGTTGGTATTGCAGGCACGCCCCCGCTTTCGTGGGAATCTAAGGGCCTCCGCCGCGGGAGAATTGTATCTGCCGAGGCTCCCGGATTCCCGGTTTCGCCGGAATGACGAGGGCTGATTGGCGTATAACCAACACACATTGAGAATTCCGAGGACGATGTTGTGTGTCCTGTCAGGTGGTCTGGCAAGCTGACGGCAGAGCAGGGAATGGGACCATCTATCTTGCAGGGCTACCGGAGGACTAACTAGCCTTCGCATTGAAGTGGGGGATGACGTGCTTGCCGAAGAGACGCAGCGTATCCATCACTTCCTCATGGGATATGCCGCCCACCTGAAACAGGGGCATGACCTCATCCACGCCCGCCTCGGCATAGGCTTCCAGGTAGCGGATACAGTCGTCGGGGTCGCCGATGCAGTAGCGTCCACTCCTTATCTGGTCGAGGGATGATGTTTCCTCGCGCTTTGGAGAGTCGGTCGCGGTCGAGCGGGTGTAGTGCCACTGGTAGTCTTCGGGAACGCGGGACGGGTCCTGTTCGCTCCACACGCGGACGTCCCGGAGGGCCTGCTGATGGCGGTACCAGTCGATCAATTCAGCGGAGCGTTCCTGCACCTTCTTGCGCGACTCCCCGCAGATGGCCACGGTGCTTACAGAGACGCGGTTGTGGACAACCCCGGTAGTCGGACTGGCGTTCCGGATGCCGTCCCGGTAGGCTTGCACGAGAGGAGCCAGTCCTGTAGCCCCGCCGCCGGCCATTGCCAGGCAGCCCAAGCCCATGAGTCCCGCCTTCCTGAACGTGTCTTCCTGGCTGCAACCTAGCCAGATGGGCGGGTGGGGGTGCTGGACCGGCTTGGGGTGGACCTCGCGCAAGGGAATCTTATAGTGGTTGCCTTGGTAGGTGAACTCTCCCTCGGTCCATGCCCGCGGGATGATTTCCAGGGCCTCGTCCACCATTCCGGTGGCGTCTTCCAGGTCCGTACCGAAAGCGGCCATCTGGTAGGGGTAGCCGGAGCGGCCCACGCCCAGGTCAACCCTTCCCTTGCTGAGAACGTCCAGGGTGGCGGTGCGGGCCGCGATGTGGAGAGGGTGCTGCACCGGGGGCACCACCACGGCGATACCCAGACGCATCCGGCTGGTGCGCTGGCTCAGTGCGCCAAGAGTTACGTCGGGGGCGCTGGAGTGGGACCACTCGGTACGGAACTGGTGGTCGGCCATCCAGACGCTGCTCAGGCCCATCTCTTCAGCGTAGGCCACTTGGTCAAGCATTTCCAGAAACCGGTCAGCCTCGTAGGAACGGGATGACGGCCTGGGAACCTGCATCTGATAGAACATACCGATTTGCATGGACACGCTTCTTACTCTTGACTCCGTGCCAATCTCTTCGGTGCCGGTGTCGGAGTAAACCCCGTGGGTGCCTGGAATCTCCAGTGGCTTCCCGTCCAGGGTGTACTTCATGGTAACGGAGTCTTCTCGGTCGGTCAGATAGATGATGTCGTCGGCGATGAATAAACCGTGAACGCTGACAAAATTGCCGTTGCCCCAGGAACTGAGGAAATTGCCGTCCCGGCCGAAGACAACAACCGGAGGCTCGGCCCGATGGAAGACGTAAACCCGGTCCTGGGAATCGGCGTACACGGCGCTGACTGTGCCGAAAGACTAACCTTCGGTAAGTTTGGCGCAGTCCTGTACTAGGGTGCAGGTGTATTTCCCGGTTCCCGCTGTGGTCATTTTTTCGCACCTCCACGGACTGGACTCATACTGGAGAGGATGTGAATGCCACAACGAAATCGGCCTGCCCTTCATCCTACTACAAAGTTGGGCTGCCGGGTGTTCCCGCGGGCGCAATCCGGTACTTCCAACGTGTGTTGGTAATGGTTTAAGATAGGTTTGGGCCAGAAAAAGAGGTGTAATCGGCGGAGTTATATTGGACCATGCGGGCGAATTGACCGGCTGAAGTTCGGCGGTTGAAAAGTGGGCCCGACAGGGTTCGAACCTGTGACCTGCCGATTATGAGTCGGATGCTCTTCCACTGAGCTACGGGCCCGGAACGCGCGACGCGTGTATCGATATCGCGCCGGCTTTCAGGTTAGACCCCGACTGCCCAGCCGTCAAATGCCCAGGCGTTCGCGGTACTGCGGGTCCCACTCCGCCAACTGGCGGCGCTCGACCAGCTCCTCGGGGTCCAGCGTCGGCGACGGCTCGCCGGTGGTGGGGACCTCGGTGATCACCGTGGCGTCGGCCCACGCCGATACCTGCTCGGCCGGCTTGCCCAGCAGCGACTCCAGCAGCGGCACGTTGTCCTGGCCGAAGTTCGGAGCCGGGCCGCGCACCTCCAGCGGCGTCTTGGACAGCTTGTACGGCCGGCCCATGATGATGCGGGTGCCCATGTCCCGCTCCGGCGGATACTCCACGCGCTCCAGGAAGTTGCGGCTCCTGTAATGCGGGTCGAAATGCACGTCCTTGCCGCTGAGTACCGGCCCGGAGGCAATGCCCTTGGCTTGCAGCGTGTGCATCATCTCGTACTTGTCGTGGTGCCTCGTCCACTGCCCAATGGCCTCGTCGATCTCGTCGTGGTGCTGCTGCCGGCCGGCCAGGGTGGCGAACCGCGCGTCCGTTGCCAAATCGTCCCGCTCCATGAGCCGGCACAGGGCCAGCCACTGCTCGTTATCGGCCACGGACAGGGTGATCCACTCGTCCTCGCCGGCGGCGGGATAGGCCCCCTGCGGCGCCCGGTTGGGATGGCGGTTGCCGATGCGCTCGCCCTCGCGCCCGTTGGCGATGGCGTCCATCAGGTACTCCGACAGGAACATCACGCCGGCCTGGTACATGCCGATGTCCACCCACAGGCCCTTGCCCGTGCGGTTGCGGTAGCGTAGGGCGGAGCCGATGGCCAGCATCGCGCTCCAGGTGGACAGGAAATCGACGAAAGAGCGCCCTGCCTTGGACGGCTCGTCACCCGGGTAGCCGGTGATCCAGCAGTGCCCGTGAGTGCCCTCCTGGGTGGTGGCCTGGGCCGGGTAGGACGAGTACGGTCCGTCGCCGTGCCCGTACCCAGTGTTGGACACCATGATGATGTCCGGCCGCAGCTTGCGCAGGTTGGGGTAGTCCAGGTTCCAGCGGCGCATGACCCGGGGGGTGAAGTTCTCCATCACCACGTCGCTGACCATGACCAGCTCGCTGAAGATCTGCCGGCCCTCCTCCTGGGCCATGTCCAGCACCATGGAACGCTTGCCCCGGTTGAGCAGTTGGTAGGTGCTGGGACGGTTCCACCAGTCCTCGCCCGGGTCATTGTCCGGGAACGTGCCGTAGAGGCCACCACCGCGCGTTATGTCCGGTCGCCCCGGACCCTCGATCTTGATGACCTCGGCGCCCAGGTCCGCCAACTGCCCGCCGGTGTAGGGCAGGGCAAATACGTAAGTGGAATCCAGGACACGGATTCCTTCCAATGGCAAGGTGGACATGGTGATACAACTCTCGGATGGGTCGGACACTGCGGTCAGCTCCGCCGCTGACCCGACTGCCCTTCCAACTGGCGGATGCGCTCTTCAGCGGCAGCGAGGGCCGCCTTCGATGCCACCAAAGATTCCTCAACCAGGACAAAGTCGCACAGGTAGCGGCCCGTTTTGCGGTCGTAGAACCGCAGATTCGTCTCGTCGTCAACGTCCCAGTCCCACGCCGGATGCCAGCACGGGCACAGGTCCAGCGTCGGGCTGTAACCCCATATCATCCCATCCGCTTCCGTCGTCAGGTCAATTGCCTGGTACTCGCCGTCAACCAGGCGGTCGCCGGCCATCGCGTAGCCGTAGAAGTCGCCGCCGGTGGGGTCAACCCTCCAGTACTCGGCGATGCCCAACCTCGCGTACAAATCACGCTTGAACCCGGTATCCCTGCGGTGGGTGATCTCCGACGCCACTTCCATCACGAAGTCGGGAGGTTTGCCCACCTCCCAGATAATGTAGCCGTTGCGCGGCAGGATGGACGCCGGTTCCACGTCGAAGGCAATCAGCAAGTCCGGCTCGACCCGATTGTTCATGTTGGTAGGGTCGAAGTTCAGCACGCAGGGCGCCCGCACCAGCGTGTCCGGCCGCGCCGCAAAGTGGTGGGCGACAAAGTAACCGGACTTGTTGATGGTGGGGCTTTGTATCATGTCGCGCGGTTCAGGGTCGGGGCAGACGTAGTCATCCGTGAACGGAACCGGGGGAACGCCCGTGGTTTGCGGTTTCGTAACCATCTCAAACCTCCGCCGCCAGCATAGCCTAGATCACGTCCAACTGGCGCATCACCGACAGCGTCTCGCGGTCGTAGCCCAAACCGTCCACGAACACTTCCTCGTTGTGCTGGCCCAGGGTCGGCGCGGCCATGCGAATCTGGTATCCGGCCGGCGTCATGCGGAACAGCTCGGCCGGCACCTTGACGCGTCCGATCACCGGGTGCTCGGTCTCGCGGTAGAACTCGCGGGACTCCAGCTGTGGGCAATCGGCAAGTTCCGTAGGCGTCTGCACCAGGCCGAAAAGCATGCGCTTTTCCGCCGCCGCCGGGAACAGTTCCCACTTCTCGCGGTCCTTGATGGCGTCCAGCACCACCCGGTCCATGGCCGGCCCGTTGCGGACCCGCTGCGCGCGGTCGGCAAACCTGGGTTCCAGTAACTCGGGCGCGCGGAAGAAGTCCGCGATGTCCTCCCAGGTCGCGCCGCCGCCGGCCTGCACGATGATCCAGCCGTCCTTGCAGGGCATGGGGTTCTCCCACATGGTGCCGGGAGCACGCCGCACCTGCACGCCGCCGATGAACGGGTAGATGGTCTGGGTCGCCATCATGGTCGACGCTACGCACTCGGTAATGGACACGTCCACATGCTGGCCGACGCCGTGCCGGTCCTGGGCGAACAGGGCCATCGCCGTCGCCCCGGCTCCGAACAGGCCACCCTGGTACTGGGCCTGGAACCCACCGTGTTTCAGCGGCGGGCGGCCCTGCACGCCGCTAATCCCCATCACCATGCCCATGGCGTAGGACACGATCTCCTCGCCGGCGTATTGGCTGTACGGTCCGGTCTGCCCGAAGGGCGTGATCGAGGTCATCACGAGGTTGGGGTTGATCGCCGACAGCGCCTCGTAGCCGATGCCCAGGTCGTCCAGGTGTCCCGGTCGGTAGCTCTCGACGATCAGATCGATGTGGGGGACCAGTTCCTCCAGGATGCGACGCCCGGCCGCCGTCTCCAAGTTGAGGGTGATGCCTTTCTTGTTCAAATTGAGGATGAGGAAGAAGAGGCTTTTCTCGGGATGCGGGTCGTCGTGATAGTAGGGACCGACCCGTCGCATCGCCGACCCGTCGGGCGGTTCGACCTTCAGCACATCCGCGCCGTAGTCGGCCAACAGCCGCGCACAAAAAGACCCGGCGATATCTTCGCTCAGATCCAGCACCTTGATCCCGCTCAATGGCGCGTCAAACATGGCGGGGATTTTATCCCAAGCGGGCTACTGCGGCAATTTATCGAATACGCCACGCAGCGCAAGGTATACTTGTCGCGCCCCAAATCGTCGGCATGCGTCGCCGATCACGCAAACTGGCAGGAGTTTCCCCGATGCTCATCGACCCCAAGACCTTCGAACGATTCAACATGATCCTCACCGGCGTCGTGGTGCCGCGGCCCATCGCCTTCGTATCGACCGTCTCCACCGATGGCGTGGTGAACCTGGCCCCCTTCAGCTTCTTCAACGCCATGGCCTACAACCCGCCCACGGTGATTTTCTCCTCCTCACGCCGCGCCCCGGGATGGCAGGACAAGCGCAAGGACACGCTGACCAACATCGAGGAAACCGGCGAGTACGTGGTCAACGTGGTGGTGGACGATATCGCGGCCGCCATGAACGCCACCGCCGCCGAGTATCCCTCCGAAGTGTCCGAGTTCGACATCGCCGGCCTGACCGAAGCGCCCAGCGAACTCGTGAAAGCGCCCCGTGTGCTGGAGTCACCGGTGAACATGGAATGCCGCCTCGTTCAGGTAGTGAACATCGGGGAGCAGCCCCACGCCCACGGCATCGTCATCGGAGAAATCGTGCGCATGCACGTCAGCGACGATGTGCTGTATGACGGCCCCAACGGCCTGCGAATCGACCACGCCGCGCTCAAGCCCACGGGCCGCCTGGCCGGCAACATGTACTGTCACACCGACGACGTATTCGAGCTGGTCCGCCCCACGTACACCGAACAGGACGAGGGCGCCGGCCGCGCCGCCGATTAACCCCAATCCATCCAGGGAGGCAAATTCCATGACCACCGCCGCACCCGAAATCAAGCTCTACGGCGCCGAATGGTGCCCCGACTGCCACCGCTCGCGGAACTACCTCGACAGCCAGTCGGTGGCCTACGAGTACGTCAACGTGGACGGCGACGAGGCCGCGCAGGCCTACGTCAAGCACGTCAATGACAACCGGCTCATCATCCCGACCATCGTCTTTCCCGACGGGTCGGTGCTGGTCGAGCCTTCAAACGCCGAACTGGCCCGCAAACTACGGGGCTGAACCGCGGGGAACGCTAATCGGGGAACTGCAGCAGTTGCAGCACGTTCCCATCGGGGTCCTGGAGGGTGGCTACCCAACCGCCCCAGTGCTCCCGCTCCGGGACGCGAATGAACGGCACGCCGGCGGCAGCCAGCCTTGCGTGCTCCGCGTGAATGTTGTCGACCCCCAGGTGCGGCATGATTCGCAGGGGGTCCCTGGACGCTCCCTTTATCGAACCGTGCCGCCCCACGTTGAACCTGATATCGCCTAGTTCAAAGGCGGCGAACCCCTCATCTTCATGAAATGAGTGCAGGGGCAGGCGCAGGATGTCACGGTAGAACCGGAACATCCGGTCCAGGTCGTCGGTCCACAGGGTTATGCCGACAACGCCGGTGATCACGGGGAACGCCGACTAGCCGGAGGCGGAGTTGGCCGGCTCATCCGCCGGCACGCAAGAGCGGCACCAGCCGTGGAAATCCACCCGTTGCCACATCACCTGGAACCGCGTTTCCGTGGAAACCTGGTCGCGTAAGCGGATGATAATGTCGCTGCTGTCGTCCGCGTCAGCGATGTTTCCGCATCCGATGCACACCAGATTGACGTGGGGGGAAACGTTGCTCTCATAGCGGGACTGCTTGGCAAAGGGCAGTTCCTGGATCAAACCGCTCTTGGAGAGCACGCCCAAGGTTGAATAAACGGTGGCCAGGGTCATAGAGGGGAAGTGCTGCTGGACGCGCTCGTGGATCTGCTGCACGGTGGGATGGTCGGTGGAGTTGAGCACGGCCTCGGCGATTGCCAAACGCTGCGGCGTGACCCGCACGCCTCCCTGTCGAAGTTGCTGCACAACGGCGCTTTGTATCATCGGCCCCTCCCGATACTGCGTCTGTCGCCTTCCGCAAAAACCGTCCCGGCAGCATCTCGCAGAAAGTATAGCATCGCCGATTTGCGAGCCGCAAATCGGCAACGACGGCCGATCCGGCCGGTCTATCCGCGAGCTCGAGGCCGCCAGGAAACCGTTGTGGCAATGCCCGCATTTTTTGGTGTAGGATGTGCCACCGCAACCGTAAGTGAGGAGCAATTTCCAATGGCTACCACCCGTTCCCGTCGTCTAGCTCGCTCGGTGTCCATCGTCGGCGCCGGCTTGTCCCAGTTCGGAGCCTACCCCGACAAGACCAGCCGCGACCTGTTCGTCGAAGCGTTCCAGGATATGCAGGAGACCATCGACACGGGCATATCCGCCCAGGACATCGAGGCCGGCTATCTGGGAAACTACTCGGCCGACCTGTTTGAACACCAGGGCCACACGGCACCCATCATGGCCGACTGGCTGGGGATGACGCCCACGCCGATTACACGCATCGAGAACGCCTGCGCCAGCAGCGGCAGCGCTTTGCGCGAAGGCGTGATGGCCATCGCCAGCGGCATGTACGACGTGGTCCTGGTGGGCGGGGTCGAAAAGATGACCTCCCTGCCCACCGAGGGCGTCACCGACGTTCTGGCCTCCGCGGCCGACGGCCTGTACGAAGTCCCCGCCGGCCTGACCTTCCCCGGCATCTTCGGCGCTATCGCCAAGGCGCACATGGACCGCTACGAGACCAACCTGAACCACCTGCTGAAGGTGGGGGTCAAAAACCATGAGAACGGCAAGTTGAACCCCAAAGCCCAGTTCCGGGTTACCGTCAGGGACATGATGGACCGGCGTAAGGCCCGGGCCGAGCAGCGCGGCGAGCCTGTTCCCGATTGGGACGACGAACTGGACTTCCTCAATGACGCCCGCGCCAATCCGTGGATCGCGTGGCCCCTGCGCCTCTACGACTGCGCGCCAATTACCGACGGCGCTTCCTGTGTCCTGTTGGTCGCCAGCGAACTGGCTAACCAGTTCACCGACAAACCGGTGCACATCGCCGGTATTGGCCAGGCTACCGGCCGTCCGTTGCATGACGCCGAAGAGTTGACCTCCCTGTCAGCCGCGAGAATCGCGTCGGCACAGGCATACGAGATGGCCGGCATTGGCCCCGAGCAGGTTGACGTCGCTGAGGTGCACGACTGTTTCACCATCGCAGAAATCGTCGCCAGCGAGGACCTGGGCTTCTTCGCGCCCGGCGAGGGCCCGCATGCGGTGGACGAAGGTCGCACCGCCCGCAACGGTGATCGTCCCATCAACACCAGCGGCGGTCTGAAAGCCAAGGGCCATCCCGTGGGCGCCAGCGGCGTCGCCCAGGTCATCGAGGTCTACAAGCAGCTCCGCGGCGAGGCCGGGGATCGGCAGTTGGACAATTCCGGCCTGGAGTTCGGGCTCACTCATAACGTCGGCGGTACCGGCGGCACCTGCGTCGTCAACGTCCTGCAGCGTGGCTAGGAGCTCACCCGATGACTACCGAATCCGAAAGCCGGCCGTTCAACGCCGCGTCCTTCTACGCCTTCCTCAAGGAAGGCCGGTTCATGGGCGTTCGTTGCCGAGAGAATGGGAACATCTACGCTGAGGCTCGGCCGATTGATCCGGTGAGCCATAGCCGTGACATGGAATGGCACGAACTCAGCGGACGCGCCACGCTGAGCACGTTCACCTGCATTTCGGTCGCTCCGGCATCCCTGGAAGCCAAGGGGTTCGGCCGAAACAACCCCTACTGCACCGGTATCGTGACCTTGGAGGAAGGCCCGCGCATCTCGGCCCGTATCGCCGGCGTGGACGCCGCCAACCCCCAGAACATTCGCACCGGCATGGCCCTGCTGATTGACATGTCCGAAATCGATCCCGACGAACCGGGACTGGTGTTCCGTCCCGCCTGATCCCTCCACGCTACTGCGCGCCGCCTCCGATTATTCCGCCCTCGCATCGCGAAACTAAAAACCGCCCCACTGACGTGGGGCGGCATTTTTTGTCTCCGTGTCGGCTGGCCGTTTATTCGTAGCCCGCGTCTTTGCAGATGTTGCAGGTCTTGTCGTACCACACGTAGGCCGAATTGGGCTCGTGGAATACCTCGAACTGCGTCACACTGCGATATTTCCGGCAGTTGAAACACAGTTCCGTATGAGTGGGATCCAACAGCGGGGGGATGCCCTTCTCGGTGCTGACATAGGTTTTGCGAATCTGGCGACTGGAAAATGGCAGACGCTGCAGGAAGCGCTCTTCAAATCTCAACTTCCACACCTGCCCGCCAGGCATTGGGCGGAACATCAACGTTTGCTCGTCATCGGGTTGGCGCTCATGGATGAAATCAATATAGTTCCCCAGGCGCTCGTGCATCTTTCCAACAACTTCTTCGTAAGTATCCCCTATGGCAGGAATATCCACTTCGACACAGAACCCTTCCCACGTCTCGGGGTTGGCCTGGGTTTTCTTGATGTAGCAAGTCAGCTGTCGCGGTGTAGTGTTCACGATGCTCCTGGGCGATGCGCGCGCATCGCCCGTGTCAAAAGTATGCGTGGGTCCGGACTTCTCGAGGCGACGGGATCAGTCAAGCCCGCGGGTGCCCACCCAGCCGGTTTCCGAAACGTCGATCATCTCGCCGTTGGGACCTTCGTATTTGGTCTCCACGTTTTGCGTTCGCGGGCCGGTCATCCCCGCGTGCAGGGCGTGGTTCACCTCGTCCATGGGCTGGGAGTTGGCCGCGGACAGGCGCGCCTCGGTCTCTTCGAGGCTCTCAACCTCGAAGCCGATGTGGTGTATGCCTTCCCAGTCCTTGCCGCGCTCGCCGGCTACGGCGTCGTTCTGGAAGTCCAGGATGGCCATGTTGACGTTCCCATCGCTCAGCATAAAGCCGTTGGCGTTTTCGCTCTCCAACTTGGCCACTTCGCGTAGGCCGAACACTTCCTGGTAGAACTTGGCAGTCTTTGCAGCGTCGTTGGTTGCGATCGCGATGTGTTTGATCTGAGGCATTTCAACCCTCCACGTTGGATTTCCGCCGGTCGGACGACGGTTTCTCCCTACTAACAGGTGTGCGCAACGATACCATTTTTGCGTCCAAGGGGCTAGTGCCGGTGGCGCCGCGTCGCGCGCAGGTACGCGGGACGCGCGGCCGATAGCATCCGCAAATGCATGGAACGCTTAACTCGGGCAAGCCTGCATGCGTCAAATAATGCTAGACGCTATAGCGTATGCCCGAGTGCGGACCGGCGTACCGATCAGAGGATAAAGTAGTCGAGTGGGCGGCTCTCGTTGCCGAGTCGGATCGCCAACGCGTACCCAGTTTGTCATTGCGAGCGCAGTGCGGCAACCTCGTCGGGGCAAGGAACGCCGCCGCGGGAACGAGACCGTCACGTCGCTGCGCCCCTCGTGATGACAAAATGGGTACGCGTGAGCAACCAACCTCCTTGACCCATTCAGAACGCCCGTGCTATCCTGTGTCCGCAGGTGATTGTCCATTCCCGACCAGGTTCCGAGAACACACGGCCAATTCCGATCAGCATCCAAGTCGCTAACCCGATCGCAGTGGACTGTCCCCGACCACTCTAATCGGAGCAGTCTCCTGGGTCGCCGCGCCCGCAACAGCGCGCCATGCCGTGGGCATGGAAAATGAGGGCAAAAAGCAAGCGCATTACACCCGGCCGTGGGGCTGATCACTTCCCGGAACCTGGTCAAAATCAACCAACCGCCAGTCACCTGCAAAAATCCAATCCCAAAGGAGCCATTGCAACCCAACCTCACGAACCCGTCATTCCTGCGTAAGCAGGAATCCATCCTGTCCATCCTGTGCATCCATGCAAATTCCCCGGTCTAACCAAACCGGGTACGCGTGAGAGTTGGATCGTCGTATTGCGCGGGGCGAAGGGATTGGTATAATGGTAAGCCCTGTGGGCCTGTAGCTCAGGCGGTTAGAGCGCAGTCCTGATAAGACTGAGGTCGTTGGTTCGAGTCCATCCAGGCCCACCACACTGGACAAAATCAAGAACCTTCACGTTGAGATTCCGGTTGGCGGTGTAAGCGGCGCTGGCCTGGCGGGTCCGCCAATCAAGGTAGCGAACCGTGACCGGAGGCCCCGCCCTCATGCGGGGCTTTTCGTTCGTGAAGGGCCGGAGCTGCATATGGCCGTGAGCCGGTTTGCCGCCTGGGTCAGCTTGACTTGGGGTAGCAGCGTGTCCTTGCGGCATTGCCCGGCTCTCCC
>JAJDTP010000031.1 GCA_022827095.1 Dehalococcoidia bacterium | reverse complement strand
AACCTCGCAGTCGGTGGTGGCGGGCAGCACCACCGTCACGTCGCCGTCCCCGGACGGCTGCACAGTGATCACCCAGTCGACGTTGCTGGGCGGGTCATCCCGATTCGCGTTGATCACCTCCCCGCCGGTCACCGTGAAGGCATGGTCCCGCAAGGTTATGTAGCTGATGGGGAACTCCTCGGAGAACTCCAGCTCGAAGGTGAAGACATTGCTCCCATCGTGGGAGACCGGCTCATTGTAAGCACTTACCGTTAACGGAGACGGCGCAGCAGCCACCGCTCCCGTTGCCGCGCTGGTGAGCGTTTCCTGATTGCCCCGGTCGTCGGTGAAGGAGACCCTGACCCTGATGGTCTTGCCCACGTCGGCGTCCACCAGGGTGTAGATGCTACCGGTGGCGCCTCGGATGTCGGCGTCCGAGTTTCCGTCGTTCCTGACCCACTGGTAGGTGTAGGAAACTTTGGTCAACCCGTCGGCGTCCCCGATGCCGGACGGGGCCGCCGTCAGCGTCTCGCCAACCTGTGCTGCACCGGTTATGGAGGGCGCTCCCGTCGCCGGCGCATTCGGGCGAGCTGCCACCGTCGCCGTTGCAGTGCTGGCCAGGCTCTCCGCATTGCCTGCGTCGTCGGTGAAGGTGACTCTGACCCTAACGGTCCTGCCCACGTCGGCGTCCACCGGGGTGTAAGTATTCTTGGTAGCCTCGCCGATGTCGGTGTCGTCTCGCAGCCACTGGTAGGTGAACGTGGGTTTCGTCAGGCCGTCGGCGTCGGCAATGCCTGACGTGGATGCGGCGAGCGTCTCACCGGCCCGGGCCGTGCCTCTGATGGTCGGGGATCCCGTCGCTGGCGTGTTCAGCGTCTTGCGCCGGGAGTCGGGCCCAGCGACCGTCTCCTCCACGGGGTTGGACAGCATCCTGCCGTCTTCCGTGCAGATGGCCCCCTGTGCCTCGCAGTCGGTCGTTGCGGGCAGGGTGACTGTCAGGTCTCCGGCGCCGGAGGGCTGCACAGTGATCACCCACTGGACGTTGCTGGGCGGGTCCTTGCGCTTCGCGTTGGTCACCTCGCCTCCGGTCACGGTGAAGGCATGGTCCCGCAGGGTCTTGTAGCTCACCGGAAGCTCCTCGGTGAAGTGCAACTCGAAGGTGAACGCCGCGCTGCCGTCGTGGGAAGCCTGCACGCCGTGAACGCTTGCCGTCAGCGGAGCTCCAGCCGTGTTGTTCGCCACCAACAGGCCGCTGAAGGAGTCTGCGATTCGGCCCTGGATGTCCCGGATGAAGTCGGGCCCTTCGGGGCGGGTGTAGCTCACCGTCACGGAGTCCCCCGCCGATGCCGCCGACGCCAGCGTCAGCGAAAGCGCCGAGCCCGCCACCGACACATCGGTCACGGACCGGGCCTGACCATTCACGCTAATCGAGAAGGCGGTCGCCGGCAAGGTCACACCGTCGTCCAATATCTCGTTGTAGGTCAACGTGAGGTCCGCTCCGTCCAGGATTGCCCGGTCGACCCAGAGGTCCGTTGCCTCCACAGCCCCCGTGGGCTTGCTGGTCAGTGACTCCGCGTTGCCCGCGTCGTCCGTAAAGGAGACCCGCACCGCGATGGCCTTGCCCGCGTCGCCGGACGCGACGGTGTAGGCGGCGGCGGTAGCGCCCGCGATCTCCGTGTCATCGGCCAGCCACTGGTAGTCGAAGGTCACCGAATCAAGGCCGTCAGAGTCGATGATCCCCGTGGTGTCCGCGGAGAGCGTCTGTCCCACCGTCGCCGTGCCGCCGATGCGCGGCCTACCCTCAGCCGGGGAGTTCTCCGGAGCGTTCATTCCGGTATCTTCCTTTACCTTTTCGCAGATCACGTGGCAGAAGAGGCCCACCGGCTTCGACCATGTTCCCCATTCGTTCCCAGCCCAGCGGCCTCGCACCGAGATCGAAAATGAAGCCTGCCCATCGAGGATCGCCGTGCCTCGCAGCTCCGGTAAGCCCGTAGTTTCGTGCACAACGAAGGCGTACTCGATCTCCCGCACGCCACGAGAGGGATCGATCCGGGCTTCCCATTCCTCTGGATGCCCTTTCCCTTCGGGCTCGTCCCCCCACTTGATGATGAAATTCTGGGGACCGGTGCATGACGCCGAATAGAGCGAATTACTGACGCCGGGAATAACATTGCTGGGTACCGGCAGTCCGTCGTTTTGCCAGGCGTTTTCCCAGGTCGCGAGCTTAGTTCCCTTCTGGCCTCGGGGAGCGATCCCGTATTCAGGATCCGTGGGAGGGTCCTCCTTTATGGTCACGGTAGCCTCGCCGGTGGTGCCCTCGCTCAACCCGCCAGGAAGAGCGCCGAAACCCAGCCTCACTCTCTCCTCCCCTTCATCGATGGCGTCCTTGACGGCTTTGAAGCGAAAGCTCCGGGAAGAATCGCTTGGTTCAAAGACCACCCATTTCCTGAGCCTTGGGTAATGATCGATGGTGTAGTCGGCGCCGGTGGCTCCGTCCTCGTTGGCGAAGGTGATGGGGACTACCACCCTACGCTTTGGGGCGGCGCTCAGGGTGACGATCACCCCGACGAAGCTATCCTCCTCCACCGTGTAGGCTGACTTCTCGAAGCTCGCCTCCACCGGGGGGGCGTCTTCTTCGGTGATGCTCACCGTGGTCTCTCTGCAGGTACCCGCGCTCACGCCGGCGGGCAGGTTTCCGAAGGTGAGCTTGACCGACTCACCGTCGTCGTCCACGCTGTCTACCTCCGCCATGAAAGTGATGGTCTGGAAGGCCTCCCAGGGTTCGAAAGTGACGGAGGAGGGAACCCCGGAGTAGCCTGCGTCGTCGGCCCCGTCCTGGTTGTTCCTGACGATGGGGACCACGACCCTACGGCCGGGCAAGGCGTTAAGGCTTACGATTACATCTATGGTGTTTCTTTCGGCCACCGTGTAGGAACACTCACAGAAGCTTACTCTGAGAGGTGGGGTGTCGCGGTTCATAATGGTCACCGTCGTCTCATTCGTCGTCCCCGCGCTCACCTCGGTGGGCAGGGCGCCGAAGGTGAGCTTGACCGACTCACCGTCGTCGTCCACTGTGTCCTGGGTCGCCGAGAAGGTAAAGGTCTTCGAAGTCTCCCTGGAGTTGAAAGTGACGCTGGCGGGCACGCCGGAATAGTCGGCTGAGGTGGCCCCACCCTGGTTGGTGGAAGTCAATGGTATGGTGACGTTCCGCTCGGGGTTGGCGGAGAGTTCGACGGTCACGGTGACCGAACCGCCCTCGGCGGCGGTGTAGGTCGGGGAGCTAAACGACACGGTTAATGGCAGCACGTCGTCATCCGTGATGGTAACGGTCGCCACTGCATCTCCGCCCTGTAGTTGCGGGACATCCGGGTTGGCGTAAGACAGCGTGACAGTAAATGTTTCCTCGGGCTCATGGTTCGTGTCGTTTATGACGGACACTGTGAAATCGCGGGTGGCCCGGTGTCGGTCGTTACCGTCGACCGTCACCGCCGTGAAATCGGCGGCTCGGAAGGTGTGCTCGGCGTCTAGGCCGATGTAGTCGCCGGGTTGGACAGCAGTCCCATCGGCCGTTTGGGCGGTCAAGTCGAAGAAGAAATCGGATGGCGGAGCAGTGGCTCCCGCGGTCGTCGCCACGGCGCTAAGGGCTGCCGTGCCGGAGCTTTCGTCCACTTCCAGCGTTGTCGCTGACCATCCGAGTGTCACGTCAACGTCGCCCTGGGTGGGAGCGCCGGTCCGCGTCACCGACCATGCCCCGGCTCCCGCCTCGTTCACCGCCTGTATCTGCAAATCGTACCGGTGCCAGTTCTCCAGCCCGGCCTGGGTGTGTTCCCTGTCTCCCGAACCGCTAGACCAAACCCCGGTCCGGATGGTCCAGTTGGCGTCCGTGGTCTCGTCGGCGCTGGTCTTGATGTAACGCAGGTTGTAGGATGCGATATCCGCGCCGCCGTTGCTGCTGGGAGCGGCCCACTTGATGACCAATTCGCCGCTGTCTCCTTGGTCCACCGCACTAATGGACGGGGCGCCTGGCGCGGTGCGCGGAACCCCGATGCGATTAGCGGACCATGCCTTCGCTGTGGTTCCAACCACCGCCCGAACCTGCACCGCGTAGGTGGCGCCGTTGGTTAGCGGGGGACTGGGAGCGATGGCGTATTTCAGGTTCTCGGAGGTCCAGGCCCGCTGCACCGTGACCCAGGAAGACGGCGAGGAACCCGCGCCGTACCGCAAGTCATACGCGGAGATCGTTCCCAGCGTCGTGCTGGCGGGCGCGGACCAGGCGACCGCTAGAGTCCCGTTGCCCGGGGTTATGGTCTGGATGGTGGGCGCCTCCGCAGTGGTGGGTGTCACGGTGGAGGTCGTTGACCAGACGCCGTCGCCGTCCGAATTGACCGCGCGCACCTGGACGTCATATTGCGCGCCGGCATCCAGGCCGCTGGCAGAATACCGGAGGGAGCCGGACGCCCACGCGTTGTCAACCACCGTCCAGTTGTCATCGTCCGCCTCATCTTCACTGGTTTTGATGTAACGCACGTCATAGGCGGTAATGTTCGACCGGCCGGAGTCGTCAGGAGCAGCCCAGGCAACGGTGAAGCCTGCCGAATCGGAGAACAGTTCTTCGATCTCCGGCTCCAGCGGCTTGATGCCGTGGCCATAGGCCGTGATTTCCCAGGACTCCAGGAACCCGAAATGGACTGGGACGTGGTCTTGTATCCGCAGGGTCCAGGTCCCTTCGGCAGATTCGCCCAGATGTTTCGCGGAACCAAATCGGAACGGCATATTGACGACAGCCCCCGGCCTCGAAGAAGTGAACGGGGCCAGCGTGGAAACCTTTCCGGAGGGCGAGACCAGTTCCACCTCAAGATGGCGGAATTCACGGTGTCTGAAGTGGGCATCCACCTGAACATATTCGATGAACTCCACGTCCGCATCCAGGACGAGGGTCTTGCTCAGCAGGGTTCCGGGCGCCGTTGACGACGTCGCATCGCCAATCTTCACGGATAAGGAACCTGACGCTGCGGTGGCGGTGCGCATTCGGGGTACGTTGGTCCACCCGTTGGCCAGGTCCACCGCCGCCTTGGCGTCCACCACGCCGAATCCGTACTCGTGGTTGAATTGATAGCTGCCGCCGCCCTCATATTTGGCGGATCCTGTGTCCCAGCCCTTGTTGCTGGGGTCAACTTTGCGGGCCGAGCCGGCCAGGATCAGCTTCAGGTCTCTCCAGGTCAGGGCCGGGTTGGCCTTGCGCACCAAGGCGCCCACGCCGGACACGACCGGCGCGGCGGAGCTGGTGCCGCCAAAATCCACCCGAAAGCGGTTGTGGTTGATAGTGGTGGCGACAGCGGGCATCCCGTGGTCTCCGTAGCCGTTGTCGGACGGCGCGCACACCCACAGATTCGATCCCAGTTCCGAGTATGGCGCCCGTTTGTCCAGGTGGTTGACCGCGCAGACCGCGGTCACCGCGTAGAAGTTGGAATGCTCGTCAAAGGTGGAATAGTCGTTTCGCTCCGCGCCGTTGCCGGCGGCCCAGACGTAGAACACTCCCTTACCGCCGTAACCCGTTTTTGTCCCGTTTTCCACCGCCCGCTCCCAGAACGCACTGACGGTCTGGGGCATGCCCTTTTCCGGGGTTCCCCAACTGTTGTTGGAAACCGCAGTGGTGTCAGCATTGCGGCTCATGGCATCGCCCTGACGTGCCAGATAAGTCTCTACGCTCTCTATGCTTAGGAGGTTATAACCGTAGAGAGTGGCTCGCGGCGCCACTCCGCGCACCCCAAAGCTATTGTCGCGGGCCGCGATGACGCCGGCCACGGAGGTGCCGTGGTTATCGAGAGGGTTGTAGAGGTCGTTGTTTCCGCGGTAGTCGTGGTTTTTGGTGGCGTCGACGTTGTCTCGCAGGTTCTGGTGTTGGGGCTGAAAGCCGGTGTCCACCACCGCCACGGTGATGCCTTCGCCCAGGTTGCCGCCGGCCCATACGTTCTCTACATTGATGTCCTCGCCCGCGCCGCCGCTGAACTGGTTGTTGTTCTTCAGGTGCCACTGGCAGCCATACAGGGCGTCGTCGATGCCCGAACTGCGCATGATGGCGGAGCAATCCTGCAGCAACCGGGTGTACTCATTGTCCACCGTCACCAGCACGGTGTATTTGCCCGTGCTGGCGCCGTCATCGGCAGTGACTTTGAGGTAATAGGTGGTTCCTGAAACAAACGAGTGCCGGATTTCAAACGTCCCAAACCTGGCCTGAACGTTGCGGTAATCTTCGGCAATGTCGACTCCATCGCTGTTGAGTAGATCACCGGCCACTGTAGCGTTTCCGTTTTTCACCGCCCAGATTCGAGCCTGGATATTGCCGCCAACCGTGTACACGGGTTCATTAAACGTGATGCTGAAGTAGTCGGCGTCTCCCGCCGGGGAGATGTTTCCACCCGCCGTGCCGAAGAGGGGAAGCGTTTGAGCGGAGCTTGTGGAGGCGCCAGGGTCGTTGGCAGGGACGGCGGACACGGTGTATGGTCCGCCAGTGCTCGAATTATCGGCCAACTCTACCTTCAAATAGTAAGTGCCGGCCGTCAGGTCTCGCCGGATAAGAAAATCAAAGGCATTTGGCCCCAGGTCACCATCGTCGTTGGCGACGATCATGGCGCCGTTGCTGTCCTGTAGTTCGGCCTTCAAGTTCTCAGGCAAGGGAAAGCCGCTGCCGCGCAGGATCAGGTCGGTCTGTTCGTCCAGTACAATCTTGAAGTAATCCGCGTCGTTGGCGACTGCGGTTCCGCCAGTGGAGCCTCCCGCGGGCAGGTCCACGGCGTTGGAACGGGCGGTGGTCTCCAGGAAGGAAGGGACCAGGAGCAGGTAATCTCCGGTGGACGATCCCGAACCGGCGACCTCGACGTAGTAGGTACCGGCGCTGAGGTCGTCCCAGATGAAGAAGTTGCCGGGATGGGGTGGCTGGTCTCCGTCGTCGTTTGACTTGATCTCTCGACCGGCGCTGTCCAGCAGTTTGCCCACGGTGTTCACTTCTCCCTGGGTGTAGATCCAGAAATCCACGGCTTGAGGAGCGTGGGCAGAGGTCAACACGATCCGGTAATAGTCAACGTCGGTGGCTGACCCTATGGAGCCGGGAAATCGATTGTCTCCCACCGGAGCGATGGCGCCTCCTGACGCGGTTGCTAGCGGCAGCGTGGTAGCGGATGTCCGAGCGTTCCCGGTTTCGGCGGTGGTCGACGCCTGCGTGGTGGACCATGCCCCGTCGCCGGCGGAGTTGACTGCACGCACCTGCACATCGTAGCCCGTGGTTGTGTCGAGCCCATCGCCGTCTTCCCCGCTCACCACGTGGAGCAGGCCGCCGCCTCCTGTCTCCCAGACGTCGCCCACCACGATCCAAGTTGACCCAGCGGTCTTCCTGTATCTAAGGTCGTAAGCCGTGACGGCGGACCCTCCATTATTCGTGGGAGCAGTCCAAGTCACACCCAGCCACCGCTCGCCCGCCGTCAGCGCACCGACCGTCGGAGCGCCAGGAACCGTGACGTCCTGCGCAGTGGTGTCCATGGGAGCAGCGAGAAGGCACAGCAGGCCGCCGACCGCTGCGGTCGACAGGCGGAGCAACAAATGGGGTACCCGGCTCGCCCGATTGTTGCAAAACGCCATTTTTCGTCATGCTCCGTCCGGGGTATTCAACATTCGCGGGCGAATGGGCGCTCAATGTCGTACCAACATGGGAGCCGCCTACCGGCCCTGCCGGGAACAGCGGATAATTTGGGACAAGCCCCGAACGGGACGCGACCGTTTCCGTCCGGTCCGATGCCAGGGCGAATCGCAAGGGCATGACACCTGTCGGCCGGCCGCGCGCTACCTCGTTGTTGTCTCCACCCCCCAGTTGGGGCTGGAGAGTTCCACCCCTTCCTGCTCAGCCAGGGTGTTGGCCAAGTTTAGGGAGGAGAACCCGGGCTCGGTCGCTACGAAGTAGCCGTTGGGGATGTAGTCCAGTTGAGACACCCGGCTGAGGGCGATTGAGTTGCGCCGGAAAAATGCGCTGACCTCGGCCGGGGACCAGGTCTCATCCAACGCCAGCATCACGCCGCCGGGGAGGGTCATCAGCGAACCGGAATTTGACCTGAACACCGGCAGGCCGGCGGTGGTGCCCACGCCAACGGCCAGGCGGTCGCCGGCTCTGGACACCTGGGCATTGCTCCTGGGGTCGGCCCCAGCTCCGCGTGATGCGCGGATCTTCCCGTCCGGCCCCACGGTGAGATCATCCTGCAGAATCACGGTCAAGGTGCGGTCTCCGTCCTGCCAGGAGTAGGTAGAGCCGCTGGCCGGCTGAGCCCGTACAGAAAACTGCTGCATATCGGACTGCACGACTAGGCTGCCACCTCCGGGCTTGTTCTTCCGAACGTGAGCATCCGCTGCACTGTATGAGGCTCCAGTAACGGTCCGGAAGTAGTCACCCTGGGTTCCGTACCGATCAGACGCCAACTCCGGGTGTTCGCCCTGTGATGAGCCGGTGGTTGGCAACCCCGGTGCATCCCGTTCCACTGCCTGGACGGCCGGGGAGCCGCTTGCGGAAGGTGGCGCGGACAAGGTGGGCGCAGGCTCCGACCGCAAGGATCCATGAGAAGGGGGAGCCGCTGGGCCGCAACCCGCCAGAAACGCCACAATACCCGTTACCAACACTATCCAAAACAACGCGCAGTTGATGGCATTAAAAGTCCCTGGTGAATCGCAGCCGCGGTGCAATCTACATTCGCCGGGCGAAACGGTTGTCTTGGGTGGTGCCAAGTAATTCTTCAGCTTTCGCTTGCAGCACGGTTGAGCAGCGGCGGTTGTTTCCTTGGTGTCCGCACGCACTGAGCACAAACCGGCCGGACTGCCCGGAGAACAACTCGAAAAGCCAAGTTTCTCTACTAACTCCGATTGCATAACACTAGGGAAAAATGTTGATGCAGGCATGTTCTGTGGGCGGCAATTGGCCAGACGTGCGAGGCGAGCCCTGACACGGTGGACACGGGACTGTCCCACGGCCGCGACAAGCGGAATCTGGGCGTGCAGTGTTCACTTCTTGGCGGTCCCCATGATGGCCATCTGACCGCCGCTGCTCAACACTCTTCCACCATAGAGGTTTTTGGGATTCTCGGAAAGTACAGTGACCCCCGGCTTATGGCCCAACCCGGCGCGGCGCCGTTGTTGACCGACCATGTGGCGTTTGAGCCCGTCCGGTATACATGGCCGTTGTCGCTGTGTATCGCCACGAAGTATTGTGTGTTGGCATTCAGAGTGGTCCCGTCAGGAGCTGAGTAAAATTCGAAGCCCCGCGCTATGCTCCTGCCAGCCGGCTCACTAGGAGGCGTCAAATTGTGCTGCAACGCACCTGGTTCCGCAAAACCCGCTACCGACCAAATGCTCACGTTGGGGAAGAACACCGTGGGATTGTTGGGGTTCTCGGGCGGATACACCGCGGCTTTGGAGACATTCACCACCACGCCAAGCAGGTTGTATCCCTTAGCGTTGTCCCCGGTTTTGAACCTGTGGAAGCTCACGCCGCCAGGCTGAATGATATCAGTTCGGTAGATAGCGGGACCGGCTGCCGAGGGAGCCAAGTTGCTGACGAGGGTATTTTCCCGGGGAGACCGGGGGGTGACGGTTTTCACTGCAGCCGACCGTGGGCTTTTGCCGGCGGGGTTGATGGCCTCGATGGCGTACACGTAGTCGGTGTCGTCGGAGACGCTCCGGTCGGTGTATCGGGAGCCCGTATCTTTCGTGTTGCCGACCAGCACCTCCAGGTTGGTTGGGCCGGAGCCGCGCATGATGCGGTGGCCCGTGGGGCCGCTGTCGTGGGGAGGGTCCCACAACAGCACCACCCGATTGTCGGAGGAAAAGACGTCCAGCCCCTGCGGCCGGTCCGGAGCGCCGTCATCGCCGCCTTGCAGGCTGACCTGGTTGGACCAGTCCGACGCCGCGCTGGCGCCGGTCTGGTTGATGGCGTACATCCGGTATTGGTAGTAGAGGACATCCCGGGTAGCGGAGGTATCCTGGTACGCAGTCCCGGGGCTTCCGGTGTTTTCGGACAGCATGCTCGTTTCGTACACATGGGCGCCGTGCTGCTCGTACCGGACCACCGAATAGCCGGTGATAGTGTCATCGCCCGGATCGTCCCAACGCACGCTGACCCCATTGTCTCCGGCAGTGGCGGTGACGCCGGCGGGTTTTCCGGGGACGTTCTGGGAGTTCTGTTGTGACGCGGGACGTAACGGACCATCCCGGCCCACCAGTTCCACGGAAGCTGGGACCGGTTGGGACGGCATGATGGCCAGGATCCGCTGCGACGGTTCACTCTCGCCCAGGGGGTTGATGGCCTTCACTGCGTAAACGTAGTGCGTTCCGTGCTGCGCACTGCCGTCCAGATACCAGTGGTCCGCCGTGCCGGTGTCGGCGACCAAGGTGTCAAAGTAACGGCCTCCGGTATTGCGCAGGATCCGGTACCCGGTGATGGAGGCATCCTGCGGGTCGCTCCACTCCAGCAGCACCCCGCTGTTGCCCGGCAGGGTGGTGAGTCCCGCGGGACGGGACGCCTGCGAAACGGTGACCAGCGTCTCTTCTTCGCTCCATGGACCGTTCCAGGGATCGCTGGCGTATTCGCCGGCCGTGTAACGCGTCTTCACCCGCACCTTATAAGCAGTCTTATGCTCCAGGTTGGAGAGCCGGTGTGAAGCACCCGACACATAAGCATTGCCGCCTAGGTCAGTCGAAGGGAGGTAATCCGCGCCAACCTTGGCCCAGGACACCTGGTAGTCGGTGGGAACGGGTCTCGCCGCCCTCCAGGAGATGTCGAGGGTTCTGACGCGGTTGCTGGTCAAGACGACTTCGTTCACCACTCCGCGTTGGTCCGCCGGAGTGGTGAAGTTGACGGTGGCCGAACGCGCTCCTTCCCCGTCGGGACCCAGGGCCGACACCGCGTAGGCGTAGGTGGTCTCCGCAGCCACCGTTGCGTCCGTGTACCGCACGCCGGCATTTCCGGTGTTTGCCACGATCACCGCGAGCGGGTCTGCCCCCGTTCCTCTCAGCAACCGGTAACCGGTCACGTCTCCCCGTCTGGGAGCCGTCCAGGTCAAGGTCACCCGGTCCGGTTCCACTGAGGACGTGGTCAACCCGACGGGCGCCGCCGGTGGATCGCTTTTCACCCGGGCCGTCACGGTGTCCGTCCAGGGGCCGCTCCAGGAGCCGTTGTCGCTGCCGCCCAGGTCGTAGCGGGCCCGGGCCATGACCTTGAAGGTCGCCCCCTTGGTCAGGCCGGTCAGGGCGACGGATATGCTGTCCCCGCCGGGGTACTCGTTGCCCCGGTCGCCCTGGTTGTCCTCCTTGTAGGAGGGAAAGTCCAGACTCTGCTCGGCCCAGACTACGCGGTAGCTGTCCGGCGCATCGCTGGGCGCATTCCACGAGACGGTGAGCGAGCCGGGGATGTCGCTGGAGAGGGCCAGACCGGTCACCTCTCCCCTTTGGGGTTGGGGCGTGGGCTCCGGCGTGGCTGACGGAGTAGGTTCGGGCGTCGGCTCAGGTGTCGGCTGCGGTGTCGGCGTGGGTTGGGGCGGGCTCGATATGGTGACGGTTGCCACGCCCGACCATGGCCCGCTCCAGGGAGCGTCGGCGTGCTCGCCGTCCCGGTAGCGGGCCCGCACCCGCGCCTGGTACTCGCCGCCCGCCGCTAGGCCGCTCACCGTGTGGGCGGCGGTGCTGGGATACGCATTACCCTTGGTGGAGGTGTTGGCGTCTTTATAGGAGGGAAAGCCCTCACCGGATGGCGCCCAGGTCACCCGATAGTCCGTAGGAGCTTCATCCGGCGCGTCCCATGCGATGACCAGCACGCCCGCATTGGGACTGGTGAGACGCAGGTTGGACACGGCGCCACGGTCGTGCTGGGCGTCAACACTGTCGCCTCCCACCAGCATGAGGAAGGCGGGGATGGCAATGGTTACCAGCGCGACAACGGTTACGGGCAACCTAGGCTCTGTGGGTATCGTGTTGAGCGCCATGTCCGGACCTCGTGTTCATAGTCGATTTTCGCCATCGGCTACGCGGCGTTTTAATATGAGCGACCAGATTGCTCGGTAATCCCCGGGTCCGCTTCTCGGGAATTGCAGGAAGTAGGATAAGATCTATGTGTGATTACAACGTGATATCAGGCTTGTTCATAGTGATATTTTCCGTGTCATTTACTGAGCATACCGATGCCATGGGTCGTCGTGGGTCGCTCAAATTCGTGCCTGTCGCTTGACGTGCAACCCGGTGCACAAACCCAGTCTCGTTAATCGAGGAGGGCATGACGAATTTCGCAGAGTTGCAGGAAGATGTGGATGTGCTCCGCGATTGCTTCGCCCGATGAAGCCAGGCGAGCCTGCGCATCAACCAAAACGTCGATTTCGACGCGGTACTGAGGAGCGAGGTGGACAATGCTCGGGTGCTGACTGGCCTGCGATGTGAGACCCGCTCGGATGGGGGATGCCCCGGCCGCTTGGCACCGGCAGAGTTCCTGGGTGAACCCAGTTCCACGTCCAGTGTCCAGTCACGCTCACTACTGACACGACGACGGCGATTGGGAGCACGTTGGTACTCGGTGAGTTTTGGGGGTATTCCAAAAAGCCCAGGGTGAGTCTGGGATGCAACGGGTGCGGTCCCACGACTGCGGCGGGGAAATTGTAGATGACCGTGTAGCGGGGCACCGTCGTTGTCCAGTGATCCTGTCAGTTCAAATGGAAGGGGAATTTTGTCAGTGTGAGCGGCTGGCGGCGCGGTTGATGGGTCGGTTGGTCAGCTGGGTCGGCGAGCGGGGGTACTTGCGGACGGTGTTGCAGTGCACGCCCAGTTGGCGCGAGATCGCGCGCAGGGATAGGCCCTGAGCCTTAGCCTGCTGTACAGCCTTCCAGAGAGCCAACTATCGCGGGGTGAGTTCCCGGCGAGCTGGGGGTTCACTGTGATCGCTGTCGACCGCTGGTTCCTCGACGACGGGATCGAGCTCCAGGTTGGCCAGTTCCCGAAACTGGGGTTGGCTGATGCGGTGGTTGCCTAGGTGGTGTCGTTTCACCACCCTGACCATTTCTACGTCGTCAAGATGTACGGGGACAGGGACGGGACGATCCAATGCACCACGTTCACCAGAGATACGACTGGCGCAGCCACGTGCGCTTGGCCTGATTGTGTCTCATCAAGCGGTAGGCATCACTGCGAATTTTGGGGCAGGCCGTGGTCGGAGTGCTCCCTGCCAGACCGCGAGCCGGCTCAGACCGAGGGGAAATTGCTGGGTGCTGAAGTGGACGCCCAAGAAGCTGTAGAACAAATGGTATATCTACTGGGGAACCAACCGTGCCACTGATTATCGCAAATCTGGATAATCCCGAATCCACCGAAGGGATACCGCGGCGGTGGTCAGACGAGGGATGAGGGCCCAGGGGTCGGGCTGACGAGAACTTGATACCGATGAAATGGGCGATGTGGGGCGTGGCAACCACCCCAATGGGATGTTGAGACCCGTGGCAGCGGCATTGGCAGTGATTTTCAACGCAGATCGATGGCGGAAACCGTCAGGGGCCCAGTCTGGACGCAGATCGGCCAAGCGTATGGTGTCATCGTAGACAGGCGAAACGCCGAGGGCGGCGTCATGAGGGAAGCGGCAGGGCGCGCAATTGGGCCAGGGCGCTGCTGAACTGGCTTTGCGAAGGCCAGGTCGCCAACGCTGGTGCTATCACTCTGCCCAACTAGAGCTTTCGGCCTGCTTTCTAGTCTATAATAACGGAGCGGCGAACCCGGCGCCGTTTGGCGCTCGTCTTACCCAGTTGTAAACGAACGGTGCTGCAGAGCCTCGGGCCAAATCTCGTTTTCCGTGATGTGGTCAATATCGTTAGTTTCGGGCGAGACCATAGCTCTGCCTTGGTCATGGAGGTTTCCAGATGAATGCGGATCTTTCCGCCGTGTACGCGGCTACCGAGTTGGCTGTGCCACTGGCCAAGGCTTTCTCGTCTTTATTCGTTCGTGGGGCGGCGGTC
Organism: Dehalococcoidia bacterium; assembly: GCA_022827095.1. Classification (GTDB taxonomy): domain Bacteria; phylum Chloroflexota; class Dehalococcoidia; order Lucifugimonadales; family UBA3495; genus Bin87. The sequence goes on along the minus strand of JAJDTP010000031.1, from coordinate 2,061 downwards.
AGCGTGGCTCCGGCGGTCGTGCCTGCGCGGTCTTTGGGTTCTGCCGAGGCTCTTGGGACGACTGGGTCGACTACCGGTCGTGGACTTCCGTGGGGTTTGGGCCCCGAGGCTGTGAGCAGTCTGACGACGGCGGACCATGTGGCTCGCATAGCGATGCTTGACCCCGATGAACGTCTGGCGTACCTGGCCGACGTCGGTTTCTCTGATGATGAGGTGGCCGCGTCGGCTGAAATCGTTGACCTGTGGCTCGATGCGTCGAAGGCAGCGCTGGAGGAGGTGGTCGGGAAGGTGTTTGCGGCGGGTGAAGGTCTCGACCAGATCATGGATCAATGGCGTGGAACCGGCTCATACGAGGAGCTTGGAGTGCTGGTACAAGGGAGTCAGATTCCGCAGTCGGATCCGTTGGTGTGCTACGCGGTTTGCTCGGCCACCGAACTGGCGTTGTCGATTTTGTTGCTTCTACAGATTGATGATGGCGCGGAGCCACTGTCGGGAGGCACAGACATTGATTGGGCTGCGGAGGACGAGCGTATAGCTTCGTTGGGATTGATTGACGAGGTCTCTCAATGGCCGGTTTGAAGCAGGGAGGTGTGTATCGGTGCGACTTTGGGCCCAGCGTTGGACGGGAGCTTTCGCGTCGGCGTAATGCTTTGGTGCTGAGCAGCGCGGATTTGCACAACGAGGGGCGTGTCGCGATAGTGGTTCCTACTTCTGGTAGGGAACCCCACAGGACGCAACTGGCATGGCATCGTCGGGTCGGAGACACCGGGAGTTGGGCGTCGATCCGGCAGGTGAAAGCGATTCCTTTGCGGTTTATGGAAGCGGCGTCGCCTCTGGGTTTCGCCGACGGCGAAGAACTCAAGGACATCCGCCAACGGATGGTTTGGTATTCGTTGGCTGCTGCCAGGATGACTAGGTTGACTTTCGCCGGGGGCATGGTGGCTCTGCGGCCCGGTAGCTTGCTGACCATCGACCTCGGTCCCGGTAGTGGAAATGACGGGCTGGCGGTGGTGCTTGGCAGTTGTAGGCGTGATGGGATGGCGAACGTTTTCGTCGTTTCCGACCGGCGGCGTCCGGGATCGACGCTTGCGGTGGATTTGGAAAGTTCGGTTGGGCCATTGACCGTTTTGCCGCACCAGGTGCGTACGGTGGATTTGAGCTGTCGGTTGCTGTCAGTCGACGGGATATTGGACATCTGGTCTGTGATCGCCATCAAGTGTCGGTTCTTTGACCTTATCGCAATCGAGAACAATTGACGTGGTGGCCCACCGGCGGGTTTTGGGCGGTCGTCGTTCTTCTGGTCGGCGACAACGCGTCGCCTCGGTGAAAAGCTGGAATCTTTGTCATAGTGGGTTTCGTTGAGGTTCATGACGGGAGGATCAACCGCCTGCTAGGCTCGTTTGGTGGTCCAGTGACGACGCGATTGTTGCTGGCGTACTCCGTCGATCGGGGGTCGTGTCCCCGCTATATGATCCAGGCAGCCTTTCCGCAGGGTTCCAAACGCCCACTGGTCCACGGTGTCAGAGCATCGTGCCCATCACGCGGTCGGCGAACGGCTCGTCGTTGGGTTTTACTTCGCAGCTCCTCTCGGCTGGGTAGGAACCCGGGTGGTAGACGTCCTTTAGGCTGATGCTCCATTTTGTAGGTTTGTCTCCTCATCGTGTGCGAACCATGGACACCGACACATGGTTCTCAATCGGCGCCAGACGGCAGCATGGTATGGTCAGTAGGGATTTCTCTGGACGTGAGTAGTTATGGGCAAGATCGGCGTACAATTCCAGAATTTGGGCGGTTCAGCCGATTAGGGAATCCGTCGAGTATCGGTCTGGCTCCGACCGCGATGTGCCGGAACTAGAACAACGAAATTTAATCGTAAAGTGAGGGCACACGGTGCGTCCTGCCCGGCGGCGGTGCTATTCTTTACCCCGAATCCACCGAAGGGATACGGCGAGGGCGGTCAGATGAAGGATGAGGTGTCAGGGCACAAGCTGGCCAGGACTTGATGCCGGTGAAATGGACGATGTGGGGCGTAGATGCCGCGCCAAGAGGATGTTGAGTCCC
>JAJDTP010000005.1 GCA_022827095.1 Dehalococcoidia bacterium | reverse complement strand
CGGGTACGCGTACTACGTGGAGAACAAGGACAAGGTGAAGGTGGTGCCGATTGACGGAGGCAACGGGTGCATAGCGCCGACGGACGACGCCATCAACAACGGATCGTACGCGCCGCTGAGCCGGCCGCTGTTCATCTACGTACGTTCCGACGCGGCGCAGGAGCGGCACATAGCGGAGTTCGTGCGGTACTACCTGAGCCCGGACGGGCAAGAGTTGGCAGCGTCGGTGGGATACATCCCGTTCCCGCAGCAGGTGTATGACCTTGGGCTGACGAAGTTCAATTCGGGGGCGACGGGCACGGTGTTCGGCGGCGACGACGCTTTCAAGGGTTCCGTCGTCGACGGGTTAATGAAATAACCCGAAGCAACGACCATCCAAATGCAGGGGCGAATGACCATTCGCCCCTGCTGTTTTTTGTGATTGCGGATTGCTGGAATCCTTCGGCCAATGCGCCGTCCCAAGTCAGTCGCGTTCCAGGAACTCCCGCACCTGTTTTTCCAGGGGCTCACGGTCGTAAACGCCCAGTAGCAGCGCGGCGTTCCGCATCCAGTCTCCCTGGAAATACCGTTCGTAGAGCACCTGTCGGCCGGCGAAGGAACTGCACGCGGCGTCCCACGCAAGCCGGAACAGCCGGACGCGTTCCTGCGCGGTCGCGGTGTCGGTGTCCAGGTAGGTCTCCAGCACCTCGGCCATCGGCCCGCCGAAATCGCCTTCCGACGGAAGGGCCATGAGACTGCTCGACCCGAGCAATTGGATGATCTCCGCCATTCTGGGGTACATCTTGATGAACAGGTTGCGCGCCACGTTCAACGGCACGTGGTCCGGCAACATCACGCCCCAGTCATCGATCCTCGCGTTGACTTCCGATTGGGTCAGAAGGGCCTTGGTGATTTCCAGGTTTTCCACCAATTCGCCCAGCAATCCCTGCATCTGCGGAATGTCACCGCTGCCCAGCGTTTTCACCATCAGGCTGGCAATCCCCGTGATGAACTCGCACTTGGCCACGTTCTTGGTCACGACCTGGTGGCCGGTGTGGACGTATTGCCCGGTTTCCGCCGACATGTTGTTGCATTTGTGCCGGTCTCCGTACATGAAGACCCGCTCCCACGGCACCAGCACGTCGTCGAAAAATACAACCGCGTCCATTTCCTCGAACCGCGACCCCAAGGGGTGGTCGAAGTGCGACCTGCCCAGATCGAAGCTCTCCCGACAGATGAATTTCAATCCATCAATGCCGCACGGCACCGCGAAGGCGAAGGCGTACTTGTGCGCGTCCTCGTCCCGCGCCAGCAGCGACGACCGGGTGGGATAAACCATGATCTCGTCCGACAACGGGCCCAGGGTCGCCAACACTCTTGGGCCGCGCACCACCAATCCGGCGTCCGTTTCCTTGACCACGTGCAGCGCCACGTCGGTGCTGTAGTTCATCGACGTTGCGGACGGCGCGCGGTTCCGTTGCAGGTTGACCAGCGTGTGGGTCATGCAGACGTCGTGCTCGCGGGCGTATTCGTAGTAATCGACCACGTTCTTTTTGAACTCCGGTCGGTTCTCGCCGAAAAAGTCACCGGCCGCCGCCATGGACATTATGGTCACGTTCAGGAAATCCGGTGTCCGTCCCATCATCCCGTAGCTGGCGTGGGCCCACCGAGACATCATCTCCCGTCGCCTCGCCAGATCCTCGGCCGTTTTGGGAATGACGAACGACAGTCCGACCGGGTCGCCCGTGGTGGGCGAGGGGTATGTCATGGCGCAGCCGGCAGCCGCATCGTGCTGCATGTCGTATAGCTGCGCGACGGACCGCGCTCCATTGGCCAGGCCCGGAAACTCGGTTACGTCCTCGACCCGACGGGCGTCCATCCAGATTTCGCGTTGCTGCCGTTTCAGGCCCTCGAGGTATTCGGCCCCGGTTCTTGCGGGCATGTTATCTACCTCCCACTCCATAAATGTTTCGGGTCTGAGTTATGCCGTGAGAGGCCGAGCAGTGATCAGGTGCCCAGGTACCTCTTGAGCCAGTTCATCGCGTGCACGTTGAAATCGGTGCACGGGCTGTGGGTCAGTTCCGGATACACCAGCAGCGATTTGTGAGCCTTGATCCGATCGAAAACCGGCATGATAGTGTCGTACGGGCAGGTGGTATCGGCCATCCCGATGTTCACCAGTATTGGACATTCGATGGCGTCTGCCAGGGTCATGGTGTCAAAGTAGTGAAGCGTGTCCAGGATCTGCTGGCGCTGCTCCGGGTGCTCCTGCGCGTAGTTTCTCAGCTCATGATATGGCGAGGTGTCGATGTCGATGGCCACCGGGTAGTTGCACATGAATGGTTCTTCGGCCACTGCCGCTGCCAGCCTCTGGTCCAGCGCCGCAGTGGACAAGGTGAAACCGCCGCCCTGGCTCCGGCTCCACATGCCGATGCGATGGGAGTCCACCTCATCGCGCTCGACGAGGAAATCAACACCGCGCACGCAGTCCATGTAGGCCGCCCGGTAGTAGTAGTTGTCCCGGTCGGTGACGTTGTAGGTGAGTTTGGTCCCGTGGGGCAGGTCCCACTCGGGAATGCTTTCGCCCTGCGCCCGTGGGAACAGTGTCAGGACGGCGAACCCGTGCATCACCACGTGGAAGGGGATCTCCTTGCCGCCACCGTAGCCGGGGACGGCCAGCATCGCCGGAAACTTGCCCGATGGCGGGACGTCTCGGGGTGCCGTGTAGAATGCCCTCAAGCGCTGGCCTCCGTAGCTTCGGAGGGCCACGTCCCAGGTTTCATACTCCCGCCCGCTGAGTTCCTCGTTGGGGGAGATCTCGGCGCCGATCGGCGTCTCGTTCAAGATTGCCCGCGTGGCGTGCCAAAAATCCCTGACCTCCTGGTCCATGTCCGTCCCTCCTGTCTGCGATTGGGTGCGCACCCTGCACGGAATTGCCGGCTCATCTCACGAGCCGTAGCGATACTGAAGCACTCGAACGGATTAATCCGACCCAGTAACGCGAACCCGGCCGGAGCGCAGGGTTAGCCTTGAACAAATGTTATCACGGAGGCTTCAGACACCGGCGCCCGAAGTCCCTCTGCGCTCGTAACCATACTCTGTGACCAGGAACGGGACGTACTCGTTGACAGCCTCGATCACCTGGTCGCTCACGTGAGATGGATTCTTCTCGAAGCCCTCTATCGACGCCACGTATTCGGTCAATCCTGGCTCGAATTCGGCGTAGCCTTCCAACCCCAGCGCGTCGTAAATGCGCCGTACCTGTCCCACCTTGTCGTGCTCCAGCTCCTCGTACCGTATCTCCACCAGACGCCCGTCCGGGATTAACTCGCGCTGGCCCAGGTAGGCCGTGGCCATGTCACGATAGACCTCAAGTTGTTTCGTGAGCAACCCGTCGAAGTCCGCTCGCTGCAGGGCGTGCCAGTCGTTCATCAGCCTGATCAGCCGCTCGTAGGATCGTACCGTGTCGTATGGATCGCGCTGGATGTAGGCAAACTTCGCATTGGGGAACAATTCCAGCAACGCAGTGATCCGGCTGGTATTGGAGGGCGATTTCAGTAACAGGGGTTTGCCACCCATGTTGTAACTGGCGGTCCGCAGAAGCTTCATGTATTCCCGCTGCCATTGTTCCAGTTCTTTGGCATCCAGCCGTTCCTTCGCAAACAGGTAGTCCAGCGAGCCCTGCGCGGTGCGCGGGAAGTGCAGGTAGGCGTAGGGGCTGAGCCCTGAACTGCACATCATGGCGATCTCTTCTTCCTGGGGCATCGCGAAATCCACGGGAATGTTATCCACGCCCCGGTTTGGCGGGAGGCTCTTCTCTATCATCCGGCGCACCCGGTTCTGCCCGGCCAGGAAAACGTCCGGCATTGCTGCCTGGTAGGTGTTCACGAATCCCCATCGAGGGTCCATGGAAAGCAGGTTGTGCAGCAGCGTGGTGCCGGACCGCCAGAACCCCAGCAGGAAAAGCGGTTCCGGATGCAGTTCTTCACGAGCGATTCGCCCGCTGTAGGCCATGCTCTGCCACAACCGCATGGGCGAAAAAAGCGCGTTGCAAAACAGGAGGCCCAGGTATCGCGCCATGAACTCGCGGTCGACTCCGTGCTTGAAACCCAAACGCAGCGCCAGGGAAAGACTCCCCGTGGTCAAAAAGCTGTTAAAACCCGAGGTAAAGGTCGCTGATCCGGCGGTTTCACTCGGACGGTAACCGACCCGACGGAAACGCCAGAACCGGCTGGTCTCGGACGGCTGATTGGTCAGTCTCGGGCTGGCCATGTTACCGGCTCCTGTATCATTGGATACTTTGCTTATATGCGAGGGGTAGGCCGATGATATCGGCCCTGCTCGTGTTGTCAATTCCGTATGCATTTCGGCATGTACGCGGGCTCACTCGATGGAGTTCGGCAGTTTGAGCGCACCGGTTTTGATGCCCCAGACACGGTACCTGGCCCGTCCCTGCACGCGTCGTCGGTCCATCGTCGGTCCATCAATGAACTCGCGCTGCCCCATCCTGTGTCGCGGCCGTTGCCTCGCCTGCGGTTTTGGCTCTGGGCGGTCACAGCGCAAGCACGCGGCCAGCGTGAATGCCGTGTAAAATCGCCCCGTGCTCGCGGGCCACACTCCGCCGGCGCGGAGTGTTTCGCATGGCACGCTTTGGCGTCCGTCCTACATCGCCGATGCTTGAGGTTCTCGGCAATCCTCGTTTTCGGGCCATCTGGTACGTGGTGAACGTCGCTGAGCTGACCCGTTGGATGGAGTTGCTGGTCACCAGCCTGCTCGTCTATTCCCTGACCAATTCCGCCCTGATGCTGGTGCTGGTGCTGGCCTTTGAGAACCTGCCCCGGCCCATATTCTCACCGTTCACCGGCATCATCGCCGATCGCTTCGACCGCAAGAAAATCTGGTTCAGTTCGCTTGCAATCAAGGCCGGGGCCGGTATCGCGCTGTTCGTTCTCCTGCTCTTCGGACTGATCGCGCCGTGGCACATTTTCGCCGCCATGCTGCTACAGGGCATCAGCCGCGCCCTGGAAGACCCGGCCCGACGTACCGCGATCTTCGACATAGTGGGAGAACGCCGGGTGGTCAACGCCTTGTCCATCGACTCCATGAGCGGCACCGTGGGACGCATGATTGGCCCCTTCGTCGGCGGTTTCCTCGTCGAGCACGTCGCGTATCTTTGGCCTCACTATGCTGGCTACACTTGGACCTATGTCTTGGTCGTGGCCATGCACGTGGCATCCATGGCGTTGGCAATCCGGGTGCGCATCCCCCGGGTGGAACGGCAAGGGCGGGTGGAACCCATCTGGAACAGCCTGGGTGACGTGGTTCGCGCGGCGTTCAATCACCGGCAACTGATGGGGATGCTCTTCATTACCATAATGATTAACGGCCTGACCTTCCCGGCCCGCCAGTTCGTGCCGGCCATTGGGCGAGATCATCTGGAGGTCGGCGAAACCCTGATCGGTCTACTGGCGGCGGCGGAGGCCGTAGGCCAACTGGTAACGGCCTTTATCCTGGCGTCCGTGGGAACGGTGCGCTACCACGGGCGCATTTTCGCCGCCGGCGCGTTCACCGCGATGGTGCTGTCAACAGTCTTTGTCTGGTCGCCATGGTACGGTGTTACATTCGCCATACTGGTCCTCAGCGGGATTGGCATGTCCTGTTTCGGGACGATGCAAGGAGCCATCACCATGCGGTCGTCGCCGCCGGAGATGCGGGGCCGCATGGTGGGTTTGCAGAGCCTGTGCATCGGCATCGGCACCCCGCCAGGCGGGGTGTTCATGGGTTGGCTCGGCGATCAAATCGGGATCCAGTGGTCGGTCACGGTCAACGCCCTGGCCTGCATTGCCATCTCCCTGCCGGTGCTGTTCTTAACGCCATTGGTCACTCGGCCTTCCCAGCCGCCGCCCGAGAGCCGTCCCCAGTCCCAGCCCGGACCCGCCTGATGCCATCGAACGACGAACGATCGCGCCGGTGACCGGAATGCTGATCGCTAAGCGTGGAGGCTTCACTTGCCGAGATCGCCCTGTGCTAAAATCCCGGTGTCTCTTTTGCACCGAGTAATGAGCCATCATGCCCCCGAAAACCGCCGCTAAAACACGCCAATCTCGCCGGTCCAAAAAGCCCGGCGTCGCCATTTCAGACGCCATCCGGCTGCTTACCGAGGCGTACGGGCCGTTCGAAAACGAGCCGCGTCTGGACCCGGCCCACGAGCTGGTGTTCACCATCCTGTCCCAGCACACGTCGGACCGGAACTCCGAGCGGGCTTTCCGCAATCTGATGCACACCTTCGGTACGCTGGAAGCGGTGGCCGAAGCCGAGGTCGCAGAAATCGAGGAAGCGATATCCGGCGGCGGGTTGGCGCGCGTCAAGGCACCCCGCATCAAGGATGTGCTGGGCATGATCCTGGAGTTGAACCAAGGCTCGCTGGACCTCCACTTCCTCGCCGAGATGCCCATGGACGAAGCCCGGAAGTGGCTGCGGCAGTTGCCCGGCATCGGGCCGAAATCGGCCGGCATTATCCTCAGCTTCTCCCTGGGCATGCCGGCCATGGCTGTCGACACGCATATTTTTCGCGTCAGCCAGCGCCTCGGCATCATCGGGCCCAAGGTCAACGCCGACAAGGCCCACGAGGTTCTGGAGGCGGCCATGCCGCCGGAGGATGTGTATCCGTTCCACGCCGCTTTCATCACCCACGGGAGGCAAGTGTGCAAGGCGCAGCGTCCCCGATGCGGCGATTGCGTCGTGAGCTACGGCTGCCCGTCGCGCGATGAAGAGGCGATACGGCAGGCAGCCGTCAGCGCCGAGCCCGCTGAAACCGATCCCGTGTCGCGCGAAACCGCTGACAATGATCGCCCGGACGGCCAGGCCCCGGGGCGTCGCCGACGACGCAAGGATGCCCCCACGCCCGTTCCTCACACCCAGGTCGTCAAGGAGATCCAACCGTGAAAGTCGGAATCATCAACGTCACCGGATACGCCGGGTGCGAACTCGTCCGCATCCTGCGCCATCACCCCGAAGTGGAAATCGCCTCGGTCACTGGACGCAGCGCCGCCGGCCAACCCCTGGGGGAAGTGTTTCCACACCTGGACAACATGGACCTCGATATCACCGCAGACCTGTGCGATGACCTCGACCTCGTCTTTTCCGCCCTGCCCCACAAGGCCAGCGCGGAAGCGTGCATCCCGCTGCTGGAGCAGGGGGTCAAGGTGGTTGATATCTCCGCCGATTTCCGCCTCAAGCAGGCCGACGTCTATAGCCAGTGGTACGGCGTCGACCACCCGGACCCCACCTACTTGGAGGAGGCGGTTTACGGGCTCACCGAGTTGAACCGGGAGGCGGTGGCTGATGCCCGCCTCGTGGCCAATCCCGGCTGCTATCCCAGCAGCGCCATCCTCGCGCTGGCTCCGGCCATCCAGAACGACCTCATCGGCAACGACATCATCGTCGATAGCAAATCCGGGGTTTCCGGCGCCGGCCGCACCCTCAGCATGACCACCCACTTTTCTGAAGTGAATGAAAACGTGATGGCGTACTCCGTCAATGGCCATCGCCATCTGCCCGAGATCAGCCAGGAACTCGATTCGATTGCTGAGGATCCGGTGAACCTCACCTTCCTGACCCACCTGATCCCGATGACTCGGGGCATCCTCAGTTCCTGCTACGCGCCGCTCCAGGGCACCATCGCACAGGACCCGGACGCGAACGCGCGCATCCGCGGAATCTACCAGGAATTCTACGCCGATGATACTTTCGTACAGGTGACCAGCGCGCCGCCGCAGACCAAGCAGACCCTGGGCAATAACCAGTGCCTCGTGTACCCGGTGGTTGATACGCGCACCAACCGGCTCATCGTGATCAGCTGCCTCGACAACCTGGTCAAGGGTGCCGCCGGACAGGCTGTCCAGAACATGAACCTCATGTGCGGCTTTCCGGAGGAAATGTCCCTGGAGTCACTGGCCGTTTACCCGTAAAACCGGCCCCTGTGGTAAACTGAATCCACGTGGTTGTCACCGCGCCAAACGCCCCGGTCGTCTAGCCTGGTCAAGGACGCCACCCTTTCAAGGTGGAGATCATGGGATCGAAGCCCATCCGGGGTACCAGCACATGAAAATGCCCTCCGCCTGAGGCGGAGGGCGTACTTTTGACCGATGCAGCCCAGCCCAGACTAACCACCAGCGAAGAAATCAAACACGTTGCCCAGTTTCGACGTGCTGCCCTTGTAAATTTCGGTGTACCCGCACTGCTTGCATGACAGCGTCGTGAATTTCTTGTTCTGGACGTCGAAGAGCTTTGCGAAATTTCCGCCGGTGGCGCGAAATTCGTCCGTCTCGTACTCGGTGTGCCCACACTTGGCGCATACGTAGGTCGCTCTTGTGATCGCCATGGCTTTACTCCAGATGTCGCGAGTCTGTTGGGGGCTAAGTCTAGACCTGCACGCTCCCTTATTTCCCTACGCCCATGCCCGTGATTCGGACTGATTGGTTCGTACGGCCTCCACTCAACCCGTTGCAGTTCCCGAGGGTCTAAAAGCCACATGCCGGGCGCGCTGGTTCGGTGTGTATTGCACGGCGTAACGGATCAACCCGGCAACTGAGGCGGGTGCCCTGCTTCTGCGAACACGGGATCGGCCGTGATGTAATTTGGCCATCAGGTATCAGTCGCCGGTTGAACTACTCCGTTCCGTGCCGCTATCCTATGCCGACGCGCCCAGCGACCCGGCTGGTCGCCCACTCCACTCCCAACTACCAGGAGCTCTGAATCATGGCCGGCACCAAAACCGCACTCACCGTGGACGTCAACGCCGAGCACATCGGCCTCATCAACTCTTCCAAGGAAAAGTACAACATCGCCGACGAGGGCAAGGTCGTCCGCATCGTCATGGACTACATCCTCGTCAACCCCGACATCCACGACCGGGTTTTCAAGGACGTCCGCTGCCTCCGCTGCGAGTAGCCCGGCGTCGCCGGGAGGCTATTCGACGGTGTGTTTCACCGCCTCCATAGCCAGATAGTAACCGTACACGCCGAACCCGTAGACGCATCCCTTGCTAACCGGCAGGACGGCTGACACCGTGCCGCGAGCCGTCGGGTTGCTGGCGTGTACTTCGATCACCGGCATGGGGACCTGCTGAATCGCTCCGCGCAGCGGCCCGTTCACAGTGGTGTAACCGGCCGGATTGATCAGGCAGGCATCGTAGCCATCTTCCCAAGCGTCGTACAACGCGTTCACCACCTCGCCTTCGACGTTGGAGTGAACGATCTTCACGTCGATGCCCAGGCTCTCGCCGTAGCCCCGGATCTGCTCGTTCATCTGCTCCAGCGTGTTCGGGCCGAAGATCTCGACCTGTACCTTGCCGCGCATATTCATCCCAGCACCCTGGATCACCAGCACTTTGGTCATTGTCCGTCTCCTTGAGGTTACTCGGAATGGCCGTCGGCGTTGCCGTTGGCCCGATTTCCGTCCAGGATGTTCGTGAGCACTCGGCGCATTCCCTGGGGTTCCGCGTCCGGTTCATCAACATCGGGCGCGGGTGGTTCCGTTGCCGGCGTTGGCGTCTCGGTGACGTAGCCGGCCAGCAGCACGTCCAACTGCAGCATGAGCAGCTTGTTCCAGGCGCTGGAGGTCCGGAGCGCCTGCACTGGGTCTGACATCTCCTCGAGCAGTATGTTGGCGAAAGCCGTCTGCGCGAATGACATCGTGCCAATCATGAACCTGGCCGGCACCGACCCGAGGTAGCCTCGCTCCAGCGACGGGTTGCTGTGAACCACGCCCATGGCCAAGAGAAATACCGGGAACTGCTCGTCCAGTTGGAAATCGATACTGTGCCTGAGCCAGCGCGCCAGGCTGTGCTTGCGTCGGTCCAGCCGGGTCTGGTCGATTTCACCCTCCAGGGTCAAGAAGAACCGTGCCGTTTGGGGAAACTGCAGGAAGTGGTCGTACACCGCCGAGGTCAGCTCGTCAGCACGGTCCAACAGGATCGGCCCACTAGCCCGGACCAATTCCAGATCCTCCTCGGAGAAGCCCATAAAATCGGCCATTTGCTGCATCCGGGTCGGCCAATCGAAGATCATCGTTTTGTCCTCATCACGCCGTGTTCGGCGACAGCCAGACTATACGCCCCGCGTTCAGTGCGGGCAACCCGGACACAACCGGCCCGAGTGACTACTCCATCCCGACGGATGGTAACCACCGGTCAGCCCCGAACCTCATTCGGAAGATGTCGCTCCGAACGTCTGCACGAACCGAAGCGGGCAGTCAGCTGTCGCCGCCTCCCATCCGTTCCGCCCTGAGGAATCGTTCCAGATCCCGAACCAAATCCGCCGGGTCGGGCATGTCCTCGGCTCCGACCGCGGCGTCGTATTTCTCTTCCAGAGTGACGATGTATTGTGCCAATTGATCGTCGTCAGCGATCACCTTTTCCACTTCGCGGTCGAAGGCCTCCGCCATCACTGTGAGCCTGCCCAGATCGATAGGCAATCCCAGCATGTCCGACAAATTTTGCGCCAGCCCTAAGCCGACGCGAAAATTGGGGGTCGCGTGCAAGTAATGGGAGACATGCCCCCAGAGAGATGTGTAGCTGATGCCTCGAGCGGCCAGCGATTCCGACACCGGCAAAGTGATGCCGGACGGCCCCTGGTAGTTGGAAGTACGGACGTTGGCGCGATCAAAAGCCGCCTGGATACGCTGGTTGGTCGACGTGCCGCTGAACTTGGTTAGCCGCGTGTGAGGGACTGCGTCCAGCAAGGCGCCGATATGGACCACTGATTTGACCCCGCATTGTCGCGCCAGATCACCGACCAACGAGGAGAACGTGCGCCACTTGAGATGCGGTTCAGTCCCCAGGTAAAAGACCACGGGAGGGGCTTCACCCGATCCGGTCCACAGGTAAAACTCGTTGGCCGGCCATTGCAGATGCCTGATTCCATCCTTGCTTCGCGTTGACCGTGGCCGCTCCTGCGCAAAATTAAAGAATTCCTCGGGATCTATCTCGGCGAATTTGTGCGCTCCCAATGCGGTGAGCATATAGTTCAGAGTAGCCGTGGCCGCGTCTCCCGCGTCTGGCCACCCACGAAATGCCGCGATCATGCGCTCGACCGGCTGCTCCGGTAATTGGCTGACCAGAACGTAATCGTCAAAAGAGGCCATCGGTCAATCCTTGTTGTTATGTAGACTAAATTCCTTCGTATTCACAACGGCAGGAATTCTAACACCCGCATCCCAGCCGGGCAACGACGCCGTGATTCCGTAAGTGTTCACACTCTGGAAGGTTGTCATTGCGAGGCGCTAGCGCCGCGGCAATCTCGACACCGTAGCGGCAATGTCCGCCTCAAAGGACTCCCCTACGCCAACGAGATCGCCGCGCTTCGTTCGCAATGACACCCGCGAGATTGAACAGTTACGTGATTCCCGACGGCACGAACGCTGTTGGCGCCGTGCACTCCAACGGCTTCCAACGCCGGCCCTCGTGTGAACCGGATCATGCGGACGCGGGCCGTCAGCGTCCGTTATGTTACGGCGTTGACGGAGTTGAAGCGTGGGCGGGCGGCAAACGTTATAAACTCTGCCGCCCGGTGGCCGTTTAGCTGGGCGCTTCAGGTCCCGGCCCTATGCCGTCAGATCTGGATGCGTATCTCGCCGTAACGTGTCAGAAAGTTGTCCTGGAGGGTCGCGAACTTTTCGCGGTAAGCGGCGGTGTGGATGGGATCAGTGGTCATGATCACCGCGTCTTCCCGGTTGTCGGCATAGTAATTCTTGCGGATGCCCGCTTCGTTGAAGCCGTATTTGTCGTACAAACGCTGGGCGACGAAATTCGACACGCGAGCCTCGAGGGTCACCTCCGCAAGTCCTTGCTCGTAGGCAACCCGTAGCGTGCCGATGATTAGCAGTTCGCCGATGCCGCGCCCGCGAAGCTCCTCCCGCACGGCGATTTCGGTGATGTGGGCCTGATCTCCCTGCAGCCAGATGCCGACGTACCCGGCCAGGTCTTCTCCTTCACTGTCCGGCCTCATGCCGAATACCGACCTGACACCAGTGAGCATCCGGCCCCACAGCGACTCGTCGGCCGAACCCGATTGGTGCGGTGCGACGATCGTGTCCCGATCTTCGCCTGCAGCGTCATCAGGGTGGTATGCCACCAGAAATCGCGTGTAGCGGCTGTTCAATTCGCGGCGAAACGGTGTTCCCACCCAGCCGGGTGAGAACGCTTCCTGTTCGATCTCAATCACCTGCGGGATGTCTTCGGCCCGCATCCGGCGCAGAGCTATGTCCATAACCGCCGCTTCCCGAATAGGTTGCGCCATTCTAGCAAACAGCCCCGCCGGCCAAAGCGCATCGCGCCGGACGAGTAGGACATCATCGTCCCAAACCAACTAAAGGCCGGGCAAAGACACCGACCCATACTGCCCGTCGAAGCCAGGGGTAATTTGCACACGTCCAGTCCGGGCCTGCAAAATCGCCCGAGCAACTGGCTCTTCTGTGACTGCTTCCAGGTCGTGCGCGGAAGCCCACAGCAACGCATCCAGTTCGCTCCCGATCGCGTCCGTGATGGCCGAATACGCCCGCATCACCGTGCGCGTGTTGACGCCTACGCCTTTAACCGCGGCAATAATTTCCCGCAGCGGGATCAGCCTTGCGTACGGCGAACCTTCACCGCCGCGAATGAAGCCGTCGGCGTCCGGTTCCAATCCATCAACAGTCTTACTGCCGGAAACCTCGTTGACCCGGTGCAGCACTCCCAACGTCAGCGGCCGGCCGCATACCGGGCACTCGGGCCCGTTTCGCTCCAGGTCGGCGGTGCCGTATGCCACGCCGCATTTTCGGTGCCCGCTGTAATGGTACTTTCCTTCTTCCGGGTAAAACTCGACCGTGTAGGCGACGCCATCTGCATTGACTGCGGTCGTCAACCCTTCCCACGTCAACGGCCCGGAAAACGCGGTCACTTCCCGACCCAGATTCGCCGGCGAGTGGGCATCGGAAAACGAGACTACCGACCGTTGGGCCAACTCCGGGACTGGGCGATTCATTGCAGGATCCGAGGAGAGGCCACTTTCCACGGCTCGGACCATCGGAGCCAAGTCGCCGAAGCATTCGTCGAGGCTGTCGAACCCAGATTTCGAGCCGTACACTCCATACCATGGGGTCCAGGCGTGCGCCGGAATTACGAGCGATTCAGGACAACAGTCCAAAGCCGTTTCCAGCAGTTGCCAGGCAGACAGACTGACCGTGGGTCGGCCGTCACTCGCCAGCTTGCCGTAGTCCTGCAATCGGCCAGTGAACGCGGCCGCGGCGTCCAGGGTCGGCACTAGTACCAGGAGGTGAATGCGGCGAGTGCGGCCATCCTGGCGGTACACGCAGCTGATCTCGGTGCCGGGCACGAACCTGATGCCTTCGTACTGGTAGAGGCCGTCACCGCACTCTTCCAGGTTTGTGTCCAAGGCGTCCGCCCACCGGGGATGCGTAAAGTCGCCCGTCGCCAGCAGATCGATGCCCTTCCGCCGTGCCCAGGACGCCAGATTGTCCAGCGTCAGGGACTTACTGCATGCAAAGGCGTACGGCGAATGGATGTGCAGATCGGCGACGAAGGAACCGGCCGAGCGGGCGGCCATGTCACGCCGCCAACAGCGCTTCGGCGAGTTCTCGCGGCCGCTGCACGGTAACCTGATGTCCCGAGTCCAATTGCACCACCGTGGCGCCGGGCAGGCGTTCTGCCATCGCCTGCTGCCGGCTGGCGCTGATCAACCGGTCGTCGGTGAGCACCACGTACGTCACCGGGCAGAGGAGTGACTCCAAGCTTAGAGTGATCGGCTCGGTGAGCATCCTGAGGGGCAGTGGTCCGAAATGGCCGATGGTCTGCACCCGGTCCATCGGTTCCAATCCGCCACAACGGTAACGATTGATCGCCTCCGCAGGCGCCGGGACGTCACGACCGATGAGCGCGCCCATGGTCTTGCACATTCGGACGATCAGCCTCACCGGGGCCGGGTACATGGAGACGGCGGGTTGTCCGGGGGCCGGCACAATGCCGCACACGAGCACAATCCGCCGGGGAGCCCGGGGCAATTCGCTCAGCGCTTGCAGGGCCACTGTCCCGCCCAGTTCATGGCCAACCAGCGTGTAGTCCGTAAAGTTCTCCTGCTCGACGACACGCACCACCGACTTCGCCGCTTCCGCCAGGTCGATCATGCTGGCGTCAGCGGCGGCGTCCGCTCCGTGGCCGGGCAGATCCACAGCCCGCACCCGAACCGATTGCCGAGCCCGAAAAAGCGGGGGCGGGTGCTGTTCCGGCGCCGTCATGTGGCCCCAGACCTTGCCCCAACTCTTCGCTCCCTGCCCGGCTCCGTGTACCAAAAGAAAATCCGACACGCTCTGCCTCTAAGTTGTTCGAACGACGCGTCCTGCTTGGCTCTCACCGCGCCATAACTGCCGTGAGTGCCTGAATCGTGTCGCCGTCCTGCTCTGGCAACACGGTTCTGGGATCCAGCCGTACTGCGTCCTCTTCGATCCTCGCGATCACAGGGGTCGGCTGCTCGCGCAACGCGGACAATATCGATTCCGGGGAATGACCAGCAGGCGGATCAATCGTCAGTGCCCAGGATGGCAGCGTTTCGCCGGGCAGGCTCCCCCCGCCGATTGCCGAGCGAGCCGGCTCGACACGCGCCGCGACCCGGTTGGCGGCCAGAGTCGCACACCATTGTTCAGCTCGAGACCGCACGTCGGCGGCGTTGGCGGAAATCATGCGCCAGACCGGAACCTTGGCTTCCGCCTCTCCCATCGCATAATGCGCCAGCGTAGCCGTAAGGCTGGCCAGG
The DNA here is from genome assembly GCA_022827095.1 of Dehalococcoidia bacterium. Classification (GTDB taxonomy): domain Bacteria; phylum Chloroflexota; class Dehalococcoidia; order Lucifugimonadales; family UBA3495; genus Bin87. The sequence goes on along the minus strand of JAJDTP010000005.1, from coordinate 780,174 downwards.
CTCATCTTGTCGATCCGGACCGCGCGCGCCAGCGGGTGCCGCTCCAGCTGCGCGACCAGATCACGCTTGCCGACGACGATGCCCGCCTGAGGGCCGCCGAGTAGTTTGTCGCCGGAGAAAAACACGAGCCCAACACCCGCGTTGACACTCTCCTGCGGGGTTGGTTCATGAACCAGTCCGTATCGCTCCGTGGGTAGCAACGCGCCGCTGCCGACGTCGTGAAGCACCGGGACGCCTGACGTCTCGCCCAGCGCCACCAGGTCGAGCTCATCAACGAACGCGGTGAACCCCTCTACCCTGAAGTTGCTGGCGTGCGCTTTCAGGAAAGCACCGGTCTGGTCACTCATCGCGTCGGCGTAGTCCCGCACGTAGGTCCGGTTGGTGGTACCCACGTCCACCAGCGTGCATCCGCTTTGACGCAGCACGTCCGGAATCCGGAATCCGCCGCCAATCTCCACCGCTTCGCCTCGGGCTACGATGACTTCGCGGCCTGCCGCCAATGCGGACAGGCCCAGCAGCAAGGCGGATGCGTTGTTGTTCACCGCCAGCGCCGCTTCGGCCCCGGTGATCCGTCGCAGCAATGATTGAAGATGCGCTTGCCGCGACCCGCGCCGTCCGGTTCCCAGGTCGATTTCCAGGTCGGAGTACCCCCGTCCCACGGCGTCGGCGGCGGCCAGAGCGGCATCGCTCAGCGGTGCGCGACCCAGATTGGTGTGGATGACAACGCCCGTAGCATTGATGACCGGGCGAGGCGATGGCTCGGTCAAGTTTGCCATCAGCGACAATACCGCTTCGGCAATCTCGTCGCCGCCCGGCGCGGAGCCTCCCGCAAGCACACGCTTCCGGGCACCTTCCAACGCTTCCCTGGTTAGCTCCACCACCATTTCCCGCCCGTGAGCTTGCACGGCGGACTCAAGCGATTCGCCGTTGACCACGCGCTCGACGCTGGGAAGGTTGCGGAGTTCTGAAACGGTAGTCATCTGTAGGCCACAAATTCGGGGGCCACCCGCGGCTAGCCCCGTTGTCGGTTGGTATTCTACCACCTCGCCCTCGACCCGCCGCCTCGAAACTCTGAAGCCGGCTGGAACGGCATCGATGGGCATCTGGAGCCGATCCGCGTTGACGCAGGTCGTTCCGGTTGCCATCTCGATGCGCTATGATAGGGACGGTTCAAACAGGGCAGGCGATGTCCAGTTGGGACTGGATACCATGAAACGAAAAACGGTAGGCATCGGCATCATCGTCGTGCTGGCCGGGGCCATCCTGCTTGGGACGGTGGGCTCGGTTATGGAAGTCGTTGCGGCGACCTCCGCGCCGCCGCCACTGAGGGACGGCGAGCAAGTGGCGCGCCTGGCCCCCGCCGCGAACGAAAACCCCGCGCTGGAAGCGTTGAAATACGCCTGCCCGTTCCATTAGGCAATTCCGACGTCGGTATGATCGTCGGAGCGCCTGAACACGGGGCGGCAAGAGACCGACTGCCCGCCCCTTGAGCATGTGCCGCTCGTACCCCCAGGAGAAAGCATGACCCCGGATATCGGTTTGCCTCCCGAGCTTGACGCTCTCAAAAACACCGTCCGCCAGATCATCCGGGACGAGTGCCTGCCGCTGGAACCCGAGTATCTGGCCCACCCTCCCCAGGAAGGCGAACCGGAAAACGGGGCTCCGCGTGGTGTCCTTGAAACCGTACCGGGTGTGTTGGGCACACTGTCCGCGGACCAGTGGGGCCGCCTGAACAACGTGTCCAAGCAGACTGGCATCTACACGTCTTTCGTGCCCGGGGAGTATGGTGGCGGCGGCATGGGAGCCCTGGGGCATTTGGTTTTGGAAGAGGAGGTGCACCGCAGCATCGTTCACCTTCCTACCTCGCCGGTCCCCATGTTCATGATCGGAGCGTGCACGCCGGAGCAGGAGCAGAAGTACCTCTACCCGGCCATAAACGGCGATCTGTACTACTCCTTTGGGCAAACCGAGCCGCAGGCCGGCTCCGACCCCGGTGGCATGATGCAAACCCGCGCCGTGCGCGACGGCGACGACTGGGTTCTCAACGGCACCAAGATGTTCATCTCCGGAGCCGCATCGGCTGACTTCCTCCTGGTTCAGGCTGTCACGGATCCGGACAAGATGCAGCGCGGCGGCATCACGATGTTCATCATAGACAACCCAACGCCCGGCGTTACTTTCGAACCCATCCGCGTCTGGATCGTGCCCACGAAGGCTCAACAGCACTACATCCACCTGGACAACGTGCGTGTGCCCCAGGCCCAGGTCCTCGGCGAGGTTGGCGGCGGGTTCACCCTGGGACAGCAATGGCTGGTCCATCACGACCGGCTGCTGCGCGGCGCGATGGCGCTGGGCATCCTGACCCGCGCGCTGGAAATGGCGATCGAGTGGTCACAACAGCGGGTGACCTACGGACGGCCCATCGCTGATCGCCAGGCCATCCAGTGGATGCTGACCGACGTGTACATGGACATCATCGCCCTCCGCTCGGTTGCCCGCGAAACCGCGGCCCGCGCCGACGCCGGGGAAGACGTTCGCGTGGAGGCGTCGATGGTCAAGTACGCGGCCGGCGAATGGGGCTGGCGCAGCATCGACAAAATCATGCAGGTCTTCGGCGGTATGGGCGAAACCCTGGACCTGCCCATCGCCCACTGGTATCACATGCTCCGCCATGCCCGCATCGGGGGCGGCACTTCAGAGATCCACAAATTCGTGATGGCCCGGGCTCTCCTCGGAGGCCGGGTAAACTTCCAGGGATGAGAAAGAGAACAGCCCATGAATAAGGCACCCATTGGTACGCTTATAATTCTTGCGGTCGCGTTGTTCGCGATGCTCATGGCGGCGTGCAGTTTCCCAACGCCCGCGGCATCCTTGTCCGGCGGATCGGTGAGCGGCGCCTTCAACCCGGCATCCCAGGCGGCCGTATACCCATTTGATGCCATCATGGTGACGGGGTTTGGCAGTGCCAGCGCTGCACCGGATCTCGTAAGGCTCTCGTTAGCGGTATCGGTCACCGACGACACTGTGGCGGATGCCCGTGAAACCGCAGCAGAGGCCATGACTGACGTGCGGGCTTCCCTCAAGCGCCATCGGATCCTGGACTCTGACATCGCCACCAGCCATTTCCGCATCCATCCCGAGTATGAGTACGGGCCGGATGGCCGTGACCAAATCGGTTATACCGTCAGCAACGGCCTGTCAGTTACCGTCCGCGACATCGACAAGGCTGCGTCCGTTATTGACGACGCCATCGCCGCCGGTGGGGATCACCTCGTGTTCAACGGCCTTAATTTTGGTGTCTCCGACACGACTGAACTGGAAAAATCCGCCCGTGAAGATGCCGTTGACGACATGCGGGAGAAAGCATCCCAGCTGGCTGAGTTCTCCGGCCGCGAGTTGGGAGACCTCAAGGTAGTGTCCGAAGGCGATTTTGGCGGGCGACAGGTTCCCTTCGCCGCCGCGCTGGTACGGGACGAGTCTGCCGGTTTCGATACGCCGATCTCATCCGGCGAAGTCGCGGTCACCGTCAGCATCTCCGGCGTGTACGAGCTGAAGTGACCTCGATGGTTCTCAGCGACCACAGCATCCGCCGCCAGATCGCCGAAAGGCGCATCGTGGTCGAACCCGTCGACGATGCCGACATCCAGCCCGCCAGCATCGACCTGCACCTGGATAGCCGGTTCCTGGTGTTTTCGAATTCCCGCCAACCGTACATCGACGTGCGGGAGCCTCTGGACAACCTGACGGAAGAAGTCACCATCGCCGACAGCGAGCCGTTCATGCTTCATCCGGGGGAATTCGTTCTGGGCAGCACCCTCGAGCATATCGAATTGCCTGACGATCTTGTCGCCAGACTGGAAGGCAAAAGCAGCCTCGGACGCCTCGGGCTGCTCATCCACAGCACCGCCGGCTTCGTGGACCCCGGCTGGCGTGGTCGCCTGACGCTGGAATTGAGCAACGTCGCGCGCCTGCCCATCGCCCTGTACTGCGGCATGAAGATCGGCCAGATATCCTTCCTGCAGTTGACCACGCCGGCGGAGCGGCTCTACGGTTCCCCGGAACTCGGGAGCCGTTACCAGGGGCAATCCGGTCCCACGGCCAGCCGCTTTCACCGGGATTTCTCCGGGCCCGGCGTGCCGTGACTGCCCCGTCCACGCCCGACGACCCGATGGCCCGGGCGATTGCCCTGGCCCAGTCAGCATTGGGGTCCACCAGCCCAAATCCCGCCGTCGGGGCAGTGATAGTTGGCGACAGCGGCGTGGTGGGCGAGGGTTTCACGCTTCCTCCCGGTCAGGCTCACGCGGAGATCGGCGCGCTGCAACAGGCCGGCCCGGCCGCTGCCGGGGCGACGCTCTATTGCACCCTGGAACCCTGCTGTCACTTCGGTCGGACTCCCCCGTGCACCAATGCCATCGTTGATGCGGGCATAGTCCGTGTCGTTTACGCGGCCACCGATCCCAACCCGCGGGTGTCCGGAGGAGGCGCGGCCGCGCTTCGTGCCGCCGGGGTGGATGTGGAGCATCGCGCAGATCCGGAAGCGGCGTTGTTGTACGAAGCCTTTGCCAAGCACGTCACAACCGGATTGCCTTTTGTGGTGGCCAAATTCGCCATGAGCCTGGACGGCAAGATAGCCACCCGCACCGGAGACTCCCAGTGGATCACCGGACCTGACGCCCGTTCCCGAGTCCAGCAAATGAGGAAAGAATTGGACGGCATCATGGTGGGGATCGGCACGGCCCTGGCAGATGATCCGCAGTTGACTGCCCGTGACGACGATGGCGCGACGCTCCCGATCAACTTGCAGCCCATTAGGATCGTCGTCGACAGTGACGCCCGCACGCCGACGACAGCGCGTATGCTGCGCCAGCCGGGTCGTACGTTGATTGCCACGGCGGGCGACCCCAACTCGTCTCGCAGGGCGGCGCTCCAGGATGCGGGCGCTGAGGTGCTTTCCTTCCCCGGAACCGACGGCCGCGTGAACCTGTCCGGGTTGCTTGAACATCTGGGTCAACAGGGAGTGGTCAGCATTATGGTCGAAGGCGGCGGGGGTGTGCTGGGCGCTCTGCTCGACGCCCGTCTCATCGATAAATTCGCTGTCTTCATTGGACCCATTCTGATCGGGGGCGCGGCCGCACGCTCGCCGATCGAAGGAAACGGCGCCACCACGATGGCCGACGTGTCGCGCCTTGACCGCGTGACTGCGGAGTCCATCGGACCCGATTGGTTGGTTACGGGTTATCCCGCCAAAGGAGGCGACTGAATGTTCACCGGCATTGTGGAAGAAGTGGGGCAAGTTGCCTCTCTGTCCGATTACAGGCTGGTCGTCCGGGCCGCAACCGTTCTGGAGGATGCCCATGTGGGCGACAGCATCTCCGTCAACGGAGCATGTTTGACCGTCGTCGAGTTCGACGCCGGCTCGTTCGCGGTCGACCTGGCGCCGGAGACACTGCGCCGGACGTCGTTGGGACAGGTTGGGCCGGGGAGTGCGGTCAACCTGGAACGCGCTCTTGCCGCACATGACCGGATGGGTGGCCACATTGTTCAAGGGCACGTGGACAGCACGGGCGACATCACCGCGATCACTCCGGAGGCGGATTGCTTTATCCTGGAGATCGAATCTCCGGCGTCGCTGGTCCCGTATATCGTAGAGAAGGGGTTTATCGCGGTTGACGGAATCAGCCTTACGGTGGTACAAAGTGCGGAACTCCGTTTCACGATTTCGGTCATTCCTTTCACCATGCAGCACACGAATCTGCGTGAGCGCGTGGTCGGCGACAAGGTAAATCTGGAAGCGGATATCTTGGCAAAATACGTGGAGAGTCTGCTGGCCGCCAGGTTCGCCTGAGCTGCAGCCATCCATTGGGCTGGATCCAGAATTTAGATGCAGTTGGCAAGCATCGAACAGGGTCTGCAAGACCTGCAAGCCGGCAAATTCCTCATCGTGGTCGACGACGAGGACCGTGAAAACGAGGGCGACCTGGTCATGCCGGCCGAGTTCGTAACCCCCGAGGCCGTGAACTTCATGGTCACGCACGCGCGTGGGCAGCTCTGCATGCCGATGACCGCGGAGCGGCTGGCCGAATTGGACATCCCGATGTTGCCCAGTCGGCACTCCGACTCGCCCATGCCAACCGCTTTCACCATGCCCGTCGACTATGCCATCGACACAACGACCGGCATCTCCGCACAGGACCGCGCGGCCACGATCCGGGCGCTGATTGATCCCGATGCCCGTCCTCAGGACTTCATCCAGCCCGGCCACCTCTTCCCGTTGCGCTATCACACCGGCGGAGTCCTGGTTCGTCCCGGCCACACTGAGGCCATCGTGGACTTGTGCCGTTTGGCCGGTCTGTATCCCGCCGGCGTCGTGTGCGAGATCATGAAGGACGACGGCACCATGGCGCGCCTCCCCGACCTGATCAAGTTGGCTGCGAAGCACGAGTTGAACATCCTGTCCATAATGGACCTGATCGAATACCGCCGTGAGCATGATCCGTCTCCTCCGGATTCCGATTGAACGGCCGAGCCACAGCCTGCAATCGATCCCGCGCAGCGCCCCAATCGCCGGTATCACCGGCGTAAAGCAATTCCGCTTCCCTCGGAGGAATAATGCCCCTATGCAGCCTTGAAGAGGCGCTCGAAGATCTGACCGCCGGCAAATTTGTCATCGTGGTCGACGACGAGGGGCGCGAGAACGAGGGAGACCTGTTCCTGTTCGCCGAGCACGCCACTCCTGAGGCGATAGCTTTCATGGTGACCCACGCCCGAGGCCTGGTGTGCGTGCCGATGCAGGGTGAACGTTTGGACGAGCTCCAGATCCCCAACCTCAGGAGCCGCAACGCTCCGTCATCTCAGCCAACCGCGTTCACAACCTCCGTCGACTACAAGCGTGGTACGTCAACCGGCATATCGGCACATGATCGCAGCGCCACCATCCGCGCGCTAATCGACCCCAACGTGCTGCCCGCTGATTTCGTCCATCCCGGGCACATGTTCCCCCTGCGCAGCAACCCCGGCGGCGTCCTGAAACGCCCCGGCCATACTGAAGCAATCGTCGATTTGTGCAATGCGGCCGGGGTTTATCCTGCCGGAGTGGTGTGCGAGATCATGAACGCCGATGGCACGATGGCCCGGCTGCCGGAACTGGAGGAGTTCGCCGCCCAGCACGACCTCAAAATATTCAGCATCGCGCAACTGATCGCCCACCGGCGCAACACTGAAACGCTGATCTCCCGCGTGGCGGAGGCGAACCTGCCGACCAGGTACGGTGTGGCTCGGATAATTGGGTATCGCAGCTCGATAGACAGCGGTGAGCACGCCGCGTTGGTTGTCGGGGACTGGCAGGCTGGTGACGAAGTGCTGGTTCGAGTGCACAGCGAGTGCCTGACCGGCGACGCCTTCGGCAGCCTCAAATGCGACTGCGGCGAGCAGTTGGACCTGGCAATTCGGATGATTTTCGACCAGGGATGCGGCGCTCTGATCTACCTGCGCCAGGAAGGACGCGGTATCGGCCTTCACAACAAGATCCGCGCATACTCCCTCCAGGACCGGGGACTGGACACCATCGAAGCCAACGTGGCCCTGGGTTTCCAGCCCGATGAGCGCAAGTACGATCTCGCCGTTCAGATCATGCGCGATCTCGACATCACCCATGCGCGGCTGGCTACCAACAATCCGCACAAGATGGCCGGTATCAGCGGTCTCGGCATCCAGGTGACCGACCGGGTCAGCCTGGCCGTGCCTCCGAACGAGACCAACGAGGAATACATGCGGACCAAGCGAGACAGCATGGGTCACCTGCTGTCTCCTGTGCAGGCCAGCTTGCCCGACGTTTCCAGCTAATCGGCCCCCAGCCGGCTCACCAGCCAGGCTTCGATGAACCCGTCGATGTCGCCGCCCAGCACAGCGTCCGCGTTGCCCATCTGATGGTCCGTGCGGTGGTCCTTGACCGACTTGTACGGGTGCAGGACGTAACTCCGTATCTGGTTCCCCCACTCGGCGGAGACCCGCTCGCCGCGCAGCGCTGACAATTCCTGGGCGCGTTCTTCTTCTCGGAGCGCCAGCAACTTGGCCCGCAGGATCCTCATCGCGTAGTCGCGGTTCTGGTGTTGTGACCGCTCGGTCTGGCAAGAGACGACGATGCCGGTAGGCAAGTGGGTCAACCTCACCGCAGACGCGACTTTCTGCACATTCTGACCCCCGGGGCCGCTGGAACGGAAGAAATCCATTTTCAGGTCGTCGGACCGCAGTTCGACATCCGAGTCGTCATCGAGCGCTGCCGGCAACACCTCGACTCGGGCGAACGATGTCTGTCGCCGCCGCGCGGGATCGAAGGGCGAGATCCTCACCAGCCGGTGTACCCCCACTTCGGCGTTGAGGTACCCGAAGGCGTGCTGCCCGCCGATTTCCAGCGTGCTGGTCCGCAGGCCAGCCTCGTCGCCATAGGCGGTGTTCAGAACCTGGACTGGCCGATCACTGGTGCTAGCCCAGCCGGAATACATGCCGGTGAGCATCTCGACCCAGTCGTGGGAGTCGGTTCCTCCGGCACCGGAGTGGATTGTCAATATCGCCGGGCGATCATCGTAAGGACCCGACAGGGTCAGTTCCATCTCCGCCCTGGCCAGGCTCGCGGCAGCCGTCACCGTCTCGGCGGTCAACTCGTCAGCGACGCTTTCATCGTCACTTTCGATCGCCAGCGTCGTGAGCTCGAGCAGGTCGGCTACCTGGGACCGCAGGCCGTGCCACAACTCCACGGACTGCTGCAACTTGCCCAGTTCCTGCATTTTGCGTTGGGCGGCCGCCGCATCGTCCCAGAAACCGGGCGCGGAAGCCTCTTTTTCCAGTTGCGCGATGGATTCTTCCCGGGCTACCAGGTCAAAGACGCTCCATGACCGCGTCCAACTTGGTGGACATGTCTTCAAGCTGCTGGCGCAGTTCTTCCATGGCGAGACCCTCCGGGACCCTTGCGAATTCTTGCGATTGTCAATTATAGCGCAGCGTGTTCGAGCCGTATCCTGGCCTGAGAACAGCGATGCGCGGATCGGCCAAAAAGCCATCAGTTATAATTGTTCCCAGAATTTCCCCCGTTTACGACCATCAGGCAGGTAGCACGATGCTGGACCACGGAACCCCGGAACACGCCGCTGACGATCCCATCGCATCGTTGCGGCATCGTATGCGCCATTCGGCCGCCCACGTGATGGCCGACGCCGTGCTGCAACTGTTCCCGGAGGCCAAGGTCGGCATCGGCCCGCCGACCGCCGACGGGTTTTACTACGACTTCGACGTGGCCCAACCTTTCACGCCTGAAGATCTGGAACGCATCGAGTCTCTGATGCTAGACACGATCCAGTCCAAGGCGCCTTTTGTCCGTGAAGAGTTGGGCCGCGATTCGGCCAAGGCGATGTTCGCGTCCCAGCCGTACAAGCAGGAGATCATCGACGATCTACCCGACGAGACGACCCTGAGCATCTATCGCCACGGTGCGTTCACCGACCTTTGCCAGGGGCCTCATGTCGACAACACCGGGGAAATTGCCGCGGTCAAGCTGCTCAACGTCGCCGGCGCTTACTGGCGTGGCGACGAAAGCCGCCCAATGCTGCAACGCATCTACGGCACCGCCTGGGAGTCGCAGCAGGAGCTGGAGGCGCACCTGGAGCGTCTCGCCGAAGCTGAGCGCCGGGACCACCGCACGCTGGGCCGTCAGCTGAACCTGTTCAGCGTGCACGACGAGATCGGTCCCGGCCTGATCGTGTGGCATCCCAAGGGCGGCATCATGCGTTCGCTCATCGAAGACTATTGGCGGGATATCCACTACCGGCGGGGCTACAACATCGTCTATTCGCCCCACATCGGACGGGCCCGGCTGTGGCAGACCAGCGGTCATCTCGATTTTTACCGGGACAGCATGTACGCGCCCATGGAAATCGACGAGCAGGAATACTTCCTCAAGCCGATGAACTGCCCCTTCCACATCCAGGTCTACCGGTCCGCGCTGCGCAGCTACCGTGAGCTGCCCCTGCGCATCGCGGAGCTGGGAACCGTGTATCGCTTCGAACGCAGCGGAGTGCTTCACGGCCTCATGCGGGTTCGCGGCTTCACCCAGGACGACGCGCATATCTTCTGTCTGCCCGACCAGGTCGCCGGCGAGGTCGGTGATGTGCTCGATCTCACGTTCGAGATCATGGCCGCCTTCGGGTTCGAGGACTACGACATCATGCTGTCGACCCGACCCGAAAAGTTCGTCGGCGAGACCGATATGTGGGACCACGCCACCGAATCCCTGCGGCAGGCCCTGGTGTCGCGCGGCCTGCACTATGGCATTGACGAGGGCGGCGGAGCATTCTACGGCCCGAAGATTGACATTAAGATCAAGGACGCGCTGGGTCGGGACTGGCAGTGCACTACCGTGCAATTCGACTTCAACCTACCCGAACGATTCGATCTGGTTTTCCAGGATGACCAGGGCAACCGTTCCCGTCCCTACATGGTGCACCGCGCCATCCTGGGCTCGCTGGAGCGATTCTTCGGTGTCCTGGTGGAGCACTACGCCGGGGCGTTCCCGTTGTGGCTGGCTCCGGTCCAGGCTACGGTGATCCCCATCGCCGATCGCCACAACGGGTATGCGGAGTCGGTAGCGCGAGAGTTGCGCGACGCCGGGTTCCGTGTGGAGGTCGACGACCGCAGCGAGCGCATGAACCAGAAGATCCGTCAGGCCCAGTTGCAGAAGACGCCCTACATGCTGGTCGTTGGCGACCGGGAGGCCGATGCGGGAGCCGCCGCCGTCCGCACCCGCGATGGCGACAACCACGGCGCCGTCCCAGTGTCCGAGGTCATCACGATGCTCGCCGCCGAGCTGGAAGGAACGCCCGCTGCCCGCTGACCCGACCGCACACTCGATATGCACCAGGGGCGGCCATTCCAGCCGCCCCTATTCATACGCGATGCGTCCGATTTAACGCGGCGCTACTGCGCCAACAGCTCGAACTGCCCCTGTAGCGTTGCCGCGTCGCCACCTCTGCCGTATCCCTTGCGGAAGGTGATCACGCCCTCGCCGTCCACGGCGATCATCGACGACTGGCTGACGATTTTCAAGTCGGCCAGCATGGTTCCCACCGGCACAGCCGCGATCATGCTGCTGTAACCCTGATCTGCGATGTAGTTGTCTATGGTGTCTCCGCTCTCGTTGAAGGCTACCACGTAGGTGTCGACCCGGTCTGCGTAATTGGGAACTATGGAACTGAGCGTCCGTAACTCGGCGCGGCAGACTGGTCACCAGGTGGCGAAGTACATCATGAAGACCGGCTTCCCGCTCCCCACAATGCTCGCCGACTCCACGTTCGTGCCGTCGGCCAAGGTCATGGTGAATGTGGGAGGCGTCTCACCGACATCGGTCCCGACTTCGGCCGCCGGGGCCGGCGTGACGGTGGGATGCGGCGCCGGCGTATCCGTGGCGGCCGGCGGCGGCTGAATCGCCGGCGTCTCGGTGGCGGCAACCGCTGTGGCTGGCGCCGCGGCCGCGGCCGTCACAACCGGGGCGCTCGCCGGCGAGTCGGTTGGCAGAGCGGTGGTGGCCGCAGCAACCGGCACTGAAGTCGCCGTCGGCGATGTTTTCGCCGGAGACTGGTCCGGAGCCGAGGTGGCTGCCGGAGCGGCCAGTGCGGCCGCAGCCGCGGGCGCCTGTTCCTGGGCAGTCGTGGGCGCCGTCACCGTGGCCGCCGGTTGCTGCGGCGCGGCCGGCTGCTCGGGAGCATCCGAAGAACCGCACGCGACCACCGTTGCCCCAACCAGGGCGGTGGCCGCGCACGTGATCAGTATTTTTCTGATTGTTTTCATTTCCACCGTGCGGCGTCGACGACGCCGGAGCCTACTGTCATCAAGCCGGCAGCTGCATATCCAGCAGCCGCCGGTCCTGCTCCTGTTTCACCTGTTGCTTGGTCGGCAGCGCGTGCGGGTCGGCGGTCAGCGCGATGAACTCGGGCGACCACTGATCCGCGCTACCCATCAACTGCCGGTGGTAGATCACCCCGTCGGCGTTCACTGCCATCATCGCCATCTGGCGAGTGATCTCCAGGTCCGCCAGCATGGTACCCACGGGCTGCGCGGCGATCACGTCCGTGTAACCCTTCTCCTGGATATACGCGTCGATCTCCGCGGCGGTTTCGTTGTAGGCGACGACGTAGAAGTCGATCTCGGGAAATTCGCTGGCGATCGGGTCAAGCGTCTGCAACTCAGCGCGGCATTCCGGTCACCAGGTTGCGAACCAGAACAGGTGCGAGGCCCGGCCCTTTTCGGCCAGGCTGGCGGACGAGACCTCCATGCCGTCGGACAGGATCATCGTGAATGGCGGCGTCGTCTCACCGATCTTCAGATCGACGTCGCTCTCGTCCATCGCCATCGCCGACATATCCATGCCGGCCATGTCCCCCTGCCCCTGGTTAGAGGCAGGCGCGCAGGACAGCACAAAAACCGCCAACGCGACGGTCAGCAGCACTGCGAGAAGAATGAATTTCCTGGGTGACACGAACATCTATATGAAGCGATATGCGAGAGTGGCTGGTATGCCGATAGCCGATTGTAGCAGACCCGCTCACACTGGGAATACGCGCACCAGTGCGGGGGGGATTTTTTGAGAAAGAAGCGGTCCAAAGATTTAGAACAGACGACGTGTCAATGCTCCAACCGGTACCTTGATCGGGAGACCTACGCCGCGACCGAGAGTTCTCCGGGCTGTTCCGGATGGCTGCGCAGAAGGGCATTTTGTCAGCTGCGAACCGACCAACGTGGCGTGCGCAAGCGAGGTTGCATGGGGATGCAGTCTTGGATCGGGTCAGCGATCCTGATGGTCGGTTCAGTTGACGATGGAGCCTTGCCAACGGGTCGTTTATAGATTCGGTTTCTGATGCGCGGTGGCCAAACCGTTTCTCAAGAGCCCGCCAATGGGGATCTTGTTGGCTTTATCCGCAACAGTGCAGCCCTTATTTTCCTCGTTGGGTTATCCGGGGTATACCCCATGTAAGGATCGCGGTGAGCGCAGCGCTAACCATCATTGCGATGAGCCACGCGCCCCACCCATGCATCCCAAGCGGGTCCCAGACATCGACCCCAAATTTGATAGACGCCCACGCCAGGGGGACGTTCACCGCCCCGATAAGGAGCGCCCATTTGAGGGCACGGGCGTCCAATCGGAACACTCGGACGATGATGGTGCTCGTTAGTATCGGAATGAGGAAGGGCGCAAAGAACAAGCCGCCCAGCACCTGCCCGTATAAGAACCACTCCCAATCAAAATCAGGGGCCATCATGCACTACTCGATTGTCTGATTTCATTAGAATATACAGGCGCTTCACCGTCCACATCGAGCTGCCGCATTCCGGCGTCCCGTCCCCAAGCAGGGGGTGAACAGATGCGGACGGATCAAGGAGACACCCTACGAATAGGCTAATATTACTTTCGATGGCGGCCGTGTTGGCCGTGCTGCTGATCGTCGCATCAATCGGCGCGTTGGTTATAGGGACGCAGTGGGCGTCGTCCCAAGCGTAGGAGGCGGACCGGCCATAATCCCGCTTGGCCCGGAAGTCCGCCACATCGACCCCTACCTTCGCCACAATAACGGTCACCAAATCGCTCGAGGACCAGATCACCGAGTCTGGAGGTTCCCACGATTCGGGCAACACTTGGCGCGTGCCGACTCCGGCACTAGCGGAGGTCGTCCAGAGAGGTGCCACCCGACGTGCATACAAATGCCTTGAACGATGCACAGCGCGCCGGCCAGTTGCTCTCCCTCGTTCCGGCATCGCCGAGGCATGCTCCATGTCCCGGTGGTGTAGCATAGTACCGTCCGTCGGGAGCTGATGCTTGCCCGTTTTCTCTGTATCCGTCATTGCAGGCGCGGCGTGGCAATCTCGCCTGGAAACCGGACAGCACCTTGGAAACGGGATCGATTGTAAATTGCCCGGCGGCGTCGTGATGCGACGCCCTGGCATCTCAACTGAGCCGGCTCGGTAGCCGGCTAGATTTGGATGAATGTGGAGGAGTCAGAAATGTCGCAAGACAGTTTAGCGCGCCAGGTCCTTGTGGTGGACGACGAGCCGGACGTCCAGGAGATGTTCCGGCAAAGGATGCGCCGCGAGGTTCGCGCCGGCGTGTACGAGTTGTTCTTCGCTCAGTCGGGGATTGAGGCGCTCGACGTGTTGCGCGACAATCCCGGCATCCGGCTAATTCTGACAGACCTCAATATGCCGGGCATGGATGGCATGGAACTCCTCGGCGCCCTGGAAGAATCCTGGCCCGAGGTTCAGTCTATAGTCGTGTCTGCCTACGGTGATCCTGAGCGCATGAATCAAGCGCGGGAGCTTGGTGCGCAGGGTTTTGTGGTGAAGCCGGTGGATTTCTCCGAGTTGAAAGATATGCTGCTTTCTTCTCTGGAATGAGGATTTGGCGTCTGGTGCACGTCAAGCGGTAGGACTGATCATGCAAACGGCCTGGCCGCCAGCACACGTTCAGGGGGGATTTGCCGAAACGGCACCGCCTACTTGCTCATCTGAGCACTCAATCCGGGGCCTTTCCTGCTCATGGACGGGCCCTAGATTGCCCTCGCCGCCCGTAGGAGTCCCAGGTCCCGGACCGTGAGGCCCAATTCGCCGCACAGAATTTCAACGTTGTGTTCGCCCAGGCGGGGCGCCGGTCGGGCCGATGCCATGGCGTTTTCCCCGTCGATAAAGAATCCCGAACCCGGGTACTTCAATGGGCCGGCCTCGGCGTGGTCCATCTCGACAAAAAATCCTCTCTCCTCCAAGTGCGGCGATTCCACCACCTGCTGCGGCGTCTGAACCAAGCCAACCACCAGACCTCTCGCCATGGTCTCCCGCATCAGGTCCAGGTTGTTCCACTGCGCCAGCTTGGGGGCCACCAGTCCATGAAGCTCCTCCCAGTGTTCCATCCGGCCGCCGCGGGACGCGAACTTGGGGTCCAGCAGCCCCGGTTCCTCCAGAAACTCCGCCCACGCCTCCATGGGGCGGCCGCCGGTGCCAGCCGTGGTGAGCGTTACTTCCCCATCCAGGGTAGGGAGGTGCATCCCGTCCATTACGTTGCCGTCACTACCGCCCCGGTGGGGGTTACGTCCAGTGTAGGTGTAGGGGTGGATCAGCCCGGAGGGGGTGCTGACGGCGGCCTCCATGGTCGAGACATCGATGTGGTTACCCTTTCCTGACTGCCCGCGCCGAAACAGCGCCGCCATGACCGCCACCGCCCCGTTGCGGGCCGCGGTGATCTCCATCTGCTCCAGGGCTGTGCCCATGGGCGGTTGGCTGGCCGAACCGGTTACCGCGTAAAGGTAACCTCCCATGGCTTGGGCCACCAGATCATCGCCGTGGTCATTGGCATAGGGTCCGTTCTGACCAAAATAGGTTATGGAAACCAGGATCAGGCCGGGGTTGGATTGGGACAGCTGTTCATAGCCCAGTCCCAATTCCGCCAGCCTCCCCGGTGAGTAGCTCTCGAGAATAATATCCGCGGTGGCGGCCAATCGCTCGAAAAGTTCGCGACCTGCTGCCTGCTCCACGTCCAACGTGATGCCGCGCTTGTTGGTATTGAAGGCAAGGTAGGAGGTGCCTCGGTCGGGATGGGGAACCTCGTCAATAAAGGGCGGCTCGTGGCGCGCCTGGTCGCCCCAGCCGGGCGGCTCAACCTTGATGGTGTCCGCCCCTTGGTCGGCCAGCAGCTTGGCGCAATAGGCGCCGGAGGGCCGGTGGGTCAGTTCCAGCACGCGCAATTCTGAAAGTATTCCGGGCATGGTTGCTCCAACAGTTGCTGATCCACGAAAGTCAATATCGCTACTCTCTCATGTCTGCCCGCATTCAAAAGCAGAGTGACGTTTTACCGGGATAAACAGGATCAACGGGATGGACAGGATGACTCCTGTTTGGGTTTGACCGACGGCTGGCTCAACCCCGGAGCCGCTCACCATCGGATAACCGGGTGTCCTCGGTTACCAGATGGCCACGCTTCGCTCGCAATGACGATCCGAGTGAAGTTGAAGGCGCTTGAGCGCCGCTCTTCGCGATTGTTCGTGTGCCCTGGCGCATGAATTACGGCCTTGGTTCGTCGGGCCGGGGTGCGCCAAAAACCACGCCTTCGGATTCCAGTTTCCCTATTTCCGCCGGCGACAATCCGGCCAGCTCTGCCAATATCTCCTCGTTGTCCTCTCCTAATCCTGCGACCTTCGCAATTGACATGGGATTGCCGGGATCTTTGAATGGACGCCCGGCGAAAACACGGGACCCAACGGCCGGAGCCTGAGGGTTGGCGAACTCCCACAGATAGCCGCGTTCCCGCAGATGATAGTCGTTCACCAGGTCCTCGGCCGTCATCGCCGAACCGGCGGCTATGCCCAGTCCCTGCAAACTACGCGCCAGTTCTAGATCGTCCTGCTGGGAGGTCCAGTTACCGATCAATTCGTCAAGTTCATGGCGGTTCTGCCAGCGGGCTAACGCGGTGGCGAATTTCGCTCCCTCAGCCCACTGGGGCCGGCCCATTGCTTCCTTCAGCGATTCCCATTCTGTGTCGGACGACACGACGATAACTATCCAACGGTCGTCGCCCCGGGCCGGATACACGTTGTGCGGCGCCTTCCACCAGTGGGCGCAGCCCAAACGATCACGGGTTATGTCCCGCTGCGCCTCCAGGATGGCTGGTCCCACCGACGAGACCCCGGTTTCCAGCATGGTCAGGTCAACCCGCATGCCCTTGCCGGTCCTGGCGCGCTGGTACAGGGCCAGCAGCAGGGCGTAGGCCACGTTGTTGCCTACGGAATGGTCCATGTAGTTGGGGCTGGCCCTCTGGGAAGGGCCGCCCTCGTAGCCGGTCAGGTAGGACAAACCACAGGCGGCATCGACGGTGCGGGCTCGGGAGCCGGCCCGCCGCCAGGGTCCGGTGTACCCGTAAGCCGTGCTGCTCAGCGTGATAATGCGGGGGTTGATGGCGGAGAGGCTGTCATGGTCGAACCCGAACCGCTGCATGGTGCCGGGACGGAAGTTGTCGGTCACGATGTCAGCCTTCTCCACCAACTTGAGAAAGACTTCCTTGCCTCGCGGGTTGGTCACGTCCATGCACAGGCTGCGCTTGTTGCGGGTGCCGTAATAGACCAGGTTGCCGGCTTCGTTCCACCACTCTTCACCCGCAGTTCCTCCCGGAAAGGGCCCGGATTTGCGGTCTTGCAGGTGGTCAGGGCTTTCGACGCGGATGACATCAGCGCCCAGATCCGCAAGGAATCCTGTCCCCCACGGGAGCGCATGGACCTGCTCCAAGGTGAGGACTCTGACCCCGTCGAGAATTCCCTTCTCTGCCATTGCTCCCGGACCTCCAATTGACGCTGCTGCGCCGAAGCGTTTGACCGGCCCAATCATAGTCCAGGCCAGGAACCAAGTCCAATTGGGCCGTCGCCCGTTTCCCTCTGAACACCCTTCGCAGCTGTTCTGCCATCAGCGGTGCCGCACCCGGATCGTTTTGCCGTCCGCTCTTTCCCACCCGGCCGGCTGGTATCGTCCGGTCATTGGTGTTACGTTATTCGCCAGCCGCACGAACTAAGCCGGTCGCGCGCGAGTCTTGCGCGTGATCGCCCTATTTTCGCCCAACCGGATCCCCTCCGCGCCCAGGAGCATCATCTGATGGCAAACCGCCTGATCAACGAGACCAGTCCCTATCTGCTGCAGCACGCCCACAATCCCGTGGACTGGTATGCCTGGGGCGAAGAGGCACTCTCCCGAGCCCGCGACGAGGACCGCCCCATCCTGCTCAGCATCGGCTATTCCGCCTGCCACTGGTGTCACGTCATGGAGCGCGAGTCTTTCGAGAACGAGGATATCGCCGTCCTGATGAACGACAATTTCGTCAACATCAAGGTCGACCGCGAGGAGCGCCCCGATCTCGACGCCGTCTACATGGAAGCCGTCCAGATGATGACCGGCAGCGGCGGCTGGCCCATGACCGTTTTCCTCACCCCCGAGGGCCGTCCCTACTACGGCGGCACCTACTTCCCGCCCGAGGACCGCGGCGGTATGCCCGGCTTCCCCCGACTGCTCGCCGCCGCCAGCCAGGCCTACCACACCAACAAGGGCGAGATCGAGCGTGTCACTCGCCAGCTGGCCGAGCAGATGGGCCGCACCGGCCAGATGCCCCGGGGCTTCACGCCTCTCACCACCGAGGTGATGCACAACGCCTATTCGCAGCTGGCCACCCAGTTCGACCATCTCAACGGCGGCTTCGGCAACGCACCCAAGTTTCCCCAGCCAATGACCCCGGAGTTCCTGCTGCGCTACAACCGCCACGGCTTCAACGCCCGCGCCCTGGAAATGGTCGAACTGACCCTGCAAAAAATGGCATACGGCGGCATGTACGACCAGGTCGGTGGCGGATTCCACCGCTACTCCACCGACGCCTACTGGCTGGTTCCGCATTTCGAAAAGATGCTCTACGACAATGCCCTCCTGGCCCGCCTGTACCTCCACGCTTGGCAGGTCACCGGCAACCCACTGTACCGCCGCATCACCGAGGAGACCCTCGACTACGTCCTTCGCGAGATGACGGACCCGTCCGGCGGCTTTTACTCCGCCCAGGACGCCGACAGCGAAGGCGTGGAGGGCAAGTTCTTCGTCTGGACCCCTGACGAGTTGCGTCCCCTTCTCGGCGATGACGCGGATCTGGTCATGGGTTACTACGGTGTCACCGAGCGGGGCAATTTCGAAGGCGCGAACATCCTGAACGTTCCCGTGCCTCCGGAACAGTTCACCGGTCAGCGCGGCGTCACCGAGGATGACCTGTCGGCTGCTGTCCAACGCGCCCGCGCCGTCCTCCTGGACGTTCGCGAGCACCGCATCCACCCGCTCCTCGATGACAAGGTGCTTACCTCATGGAATGGCCTGACGCTCCGTTCCTTCGCCGAAGCTGGCGTCGCTCTGGGCCGTCCCGATTACCTGGACGCCGCCAGTCGCAACGCGGACTTCCTCCTCGCAACCATGCGCGACGAAAACCGTCGCCTGCTCCGCACCTGGCGCAACGGCGAGGCCAAGTTGAATGGTTATCTGGAGGACTACGCCTGCTTGGCCGACGGCCTGATCTCCCTCCACGAGGCCACGTTGGAGCCTCGCTGGCTTCAGGATGCGGTGGGCCTCGCCAACGGCATGGTTGACCTGTTCTGGGACGACGCGGTGGGCGGTTTCTATGACACCGGCAAGGATCATGAGGAACTTGTCATCCGGCCCAGGGACGTGTTCGACAACGCACAGCCCTGCGGCGGCTCGGTGGCCACCGACGTGCTTTTGCGGCTGGGGGTAATCACCGGCAACGACGACTTTTCGGCCAAGGGCGCGACCCCGCTCCGCGCCATGCAACAGATGCTGGGCCGTGCGCCCTCCGCCACCGGCCACTGGCTGGGCGCCCTGGATTTCTACGTTTCCCTGCCCCGGGAGATCGTGATCGTCGGCCCGACCGGCAACCCCGCCACCGGCGCAATGCTGGAAGAGGTGAGCCGGCGGTTCATGCCCAATCGTGTCTTGGTGGGCATGGCGGATCCTGCCGACCCGCCCCTGAAGGACTCGCCGCTGCTGGAGCAGCGGGTCATGCAGGACGGTGTGCCCACCGCCTACGTGTGCGAGAACTACGCCTGCCAACTGCCCGTGACGGATCCGGCGGCGCTGGCCGCCCAATTGGACAGGTGACCGCGAGGCCGATCACGCGCGCTGGGGCAGCAGCCCGGCCTGCGATACCGTTTCGCGGTCTACGGTGTCGGGAAGCCGGTAGCGCGGCCACAGGATGAACCCGACCAGGACCAGCGCGCCAGCCATGACTGGCGCCAGCCGGATGCCCAGGGGATTTTCGGGCGAGTCGCCGAATTGCAGGGTCAGGCTGAGGAACAGGAGCGGCAAGGCATAGGTGACCTTCTCAAAGAAGTTCTGCGTCGAGTAGAACAATGCCTCGCGCCGCTCGCCGCGCAGGATGGCGTCGTAATCGGCGATGTCGGCGGTCAGTCCCTTGGGCAGCAGGAATACCGCCGCCATGGGCATCCCCGCGACGAAAACCAGCACCAACCCTTGCAACAATAGATGGCTGTCGGAAACCACCCCCACGAGGCTGAGTAGCGGGAAGACGAGCGCGCAGGCCACCAGGCATATGCCGTAAATCCGTCGCTTGCTCACCAACCCCTTCGAAAACAGCAACCAGATCACCAGGCCAAACACGACGGCGCCACCGATCACGCCGGTTGACAACCAGCTGGACGCCACGCCTTCGTGTTCCTGCAGCAATATGCCGACCGCGAAAAAGGGGATCCAGCCCTGCAGGACTCCTACTCCCGTGGTGAACATCACGAATGTTGGCAAGAACGCGACGAACTGGGAGTTGCGGAGCGTGTCCTTCATACCCTGGAAGAATGGCGCCCGCGCCGGATCAACGTCGCGACGGGCGTAGCGCCAGATCGCCGACAGGGAGATGTACCGGAAAACCACCGCCGCGACCGCAAAGAGCGAGCCCGCTACCTGGAACCCGAAAGCATCCTTGATGAACCCGCCCATGACCAGGCCCAGACCGGCGCCGCCCACCGCGAAAAGGAATATGAAGCTCACCACGTGCATCCGATCCCTGGCAGTTCGGGTGAGTTCCGGTACCAGCGCTTCCAACGCGCCGCTGGACATGGTGGCGGCGGTGAAGAACAGCTCCAGCATGATCACGAAGTAAACGACGTTCCACCAGCTGCTCCCTTCGTGGGGTAGGAACCAGATCAGCGCCCCAAACGCAGCATAAAAGGGCGTGCTGAACAGGATGAACGGAATCCGGCGCCCCCACCTGCTGCGGGTGCGGTCGCTCCACCATCCGATTAACGGGTCGGTGAACGCGTCGATGAAGCGGCCCGAGAAAATCAGAAACCCCGCCAAAACCCTGGCGCTGATTTCGTAACCCAGCAGGGCGATGTCGGGGTCGGGAACCCGGTTGATGCCATCACCAGGCGGAGGCGCCAGAAAGAACAGCACCCACCCCTGTCTGAAATACCCGATGGCCTGCCAGCCGACGTGGTCGGCGGAAAACAGCAATTTGTTGAGCAGCGGCAGGCGTACCGCGGACTGTCCCGAATCTGTCATTCCATCACGAAATCGTTGCCATACTAAGCGCGAACTGTAACACATCCTGATCGCTCCGCTATGTAGCGATTGAGCGCGGACTGGGTACCATTCAGGGGCATTCGTGTGTATAATTTCTACGGTTTAATCCGCGCCGGGTGCAGTGCATCCGGGTTTCCCAGACGGGCCATTCGTCCAACATTCGGTGGCAGTTCAAATCGGCCCGTGGAATCCACTTGCCAAGGAGGAGATCATGGCAGAAGCCGCCAAGATCATTTACACCGAAACTGATGAGGCGCCGTTCCTGGCAACGCACTCACTGCTGCCAATCCTGCAGGCGTTTACCAAGAGTTCCGGGATTGAACTCGAAACTTGGGACATCTCGCTGTCGGGACGCATCATCGCCAACTTCCCCGACAACCTGACCGAAGAGCAGCGGATCCCCGACTACCTTCGGATGTGCGGCGAGTTGTGCCTGGAGCCTTCGGCGAACCTGATCAAGCTGCCCAACATCAGCGCCTCCATTCCTCAGATGAAGGGCGCTATCGCCGAGTTGCAGGCCAAGGGTTATGACATCCCTGACTATCCTGACCAGCCGGCCAACGAAGAGGAGCGCCAGATCCTGGCGCGTTACTCCCGCGTGGTGGGCAGCGCGGTCAACCCGGTTATACGCGAAGGAAACTCGGACCGCCGGTCGTCTAACGCGGTCAAGGAGCACGGCCAACGCAATCCTCACCGGATGATGCAGGACTGGCCGGAGATCTCCAAGACCCGCGTCGGCCACATGAACGACGGCGACTTTTTCAGCAGCGAGGTCGCGGTAACCACCACAGAGGCCGGGTCGGCCGCCATAGTGTTCACCGGCGACGACGGGAGCGTGACCGAGCTCAAATCGGGCATACCCATTCAGGCGGGCGAGATACTGGACTGCGCCGTCATGAATGCCAGAGCCCTGCGCCAGTTTTACGCCGACGAGATGGACAAGGCCAAAGCCGACGACCTTCTGCTGGGTCTGCACGTCAAGACCACGATGATGCGCGTGTCCGACCCGATCATCTTCGGTCACCTGGTTTCCGAGTTCTTCAAGGACGTTTTCGACAAGCACGGCGACGCCCTTGCCCAGGTGGCAGTTGACCCCGACAACGGCGTCGCCGAACTGCTGACCAAGATCCAGGATTTGCCGGAAGCCAAGCGTGCCGAGATCGAGGCCGACATCCAGGCGTGCTACGACAACCGCCCGGATTTGATGATGGTGAATTCCTACCGCGGCATCACGAACTTGCACGTTTCCAGCGACACCATCATCGACGCCTCCATGCCCGTGGTCATCCGCGACGGCGGACGAACCTGGGGCCCGGACAACGAACTGCACGACACCGTGGCATTGATACCCGACCGCTCTTACGCCACCATCTACCAGGCCGCTATAGAAGACTGCCAACAGAACGGCGCCCTGGATCCGGCTACCCTCGGCAGCGTGGCCAACGTGGGTCTCATGGCCCAGGCGGCTGAGGAGTACGGTTCCCACGACAAGACCTTCAAGGCTCCTGGTAACGGGACCATCCGTGTGGTCGATGCTAACGGCGCGACCCTGATGGAACAGGGCGTCGAAACCGACGACATTTTCCGCATGTGCCAGACCAAGGACGCGCCGATCCAGGACTGGGTCCGGCTCGGCGTATCCCGCTCTCGGCTCACCGGGCAGGCGGCTATCTTCTGGCTGGACCAGAACCGCGCCCACGACGCCGAGCTCATCAAGAAGGTGAACCAGTACCTTCCCAACCACGACACCTCCGGCCTGGACATCAGCACCATGGCCCCTCTGGACGCCATGAAATCCACGTTGGTCCGCAGCCGGGCTGGCCAGGATACCATCGCCGTTACCGGCAACGTGCTGCGCGACTACCTCACCGATCTGTTCCCTATTCTGGAGCTGGGAACCAGCGCAAAGATGCTTTCAGTGGTTCCCCTGCTGAACGGCGGCGGCCTGTTCGAGACCGGAGCCGGCGGCTCCGCGCCGAGGCACGTGCAGCAGTTCCTGGAAGAGGGACACCTGCGGTGGGACTCCCTCGGCGAATTCTGCGCGCTTGTCGCTTCCTTCGAGCACTTCGGCGAGGTGTACGACAACGATGGCGCGCGGCTCCTCGCGGACACGCTGGACCAGGCCATCGGGGAACACTTGGAACACCAGCGAAACCCCTCGCGTAGGGTGAACGAGCTGGACACGCGGGGCAGCCACTTCTACCTTGGCCTCTACTGGGCACAGGCGCTGGCCAGGCAGGACAAGAACCCCGAACTCAAAGCCCTGTTCACCGACGTGGCCCGCCAGATGACCGAGAACGAAGACACGATCATCCAGGAGCTCATCGACTGCCAGGGCCAACGCATGGAAATCGGCGGTTACTACCGGCCCGACAACGACATGTCGGCAACCGCCATGCGCCCCAGCGCCACGCTGAATGCCATCGTGGACGCAATCTAGCCGACCCAAGTTCAATCGGAGGACCATCCAACAAATGCGAAGCAAAGTTACCGTCGTCGGCGCCGGCAATGTGGGCGCCACGACCGCCCAGCGGATCCACCAACTCGGCTATGCCGACGTGGTTCTCGTTGACGTAGTTGAGGATCTGCCCCAGGGCAAGGGCCTCGATATGCTCGAGTCCGGCCCGGTCATCGGCACCGACGCCCGGATCACCGGTTCCAACGGATACGAGGAAACCGCCGGTTCCGACGTTGTGGTGATCACCGCCGGTATTGCCCGTCGGCCCGGCATGAGCCGCGACGATCTGCTGCTCACCAACATGCGCATCACCTCCGCGGTCACCGAGGAGGTGGTCAAGCACTCGCCGGACTGCATTATCCTGGCCGTGACCAATCCGCTGGACGCCATGGTGCAGAACGTTTTCCAATCTTCGGGATTCCCCAGGAACCGCGTGTTCGGGATGGCCGGCGTCCTGGACACCGCCCGCTACCGGACGTTCATTGCCCAGGAGCTCAACGTCTCCGTTGACGACGTCCAGGCGATGGTGCTGGGCGGCCATGGCGACGACATGGTCCCATTGGTTCGCTACACCACCGTCGGCTGCATTCCCCTCACCGAGTTGCTGCCCCAGGATCGCATCGATTCCATCGTGCAGCGCACCCGCGACGGCGGCGGAGAAATCGTCGCCCTGCTCAAGCAGGGCTCGGCTTTCTACGCCCCCTCCGCGGCCATCACGCAGATGGTCGAGGCGATTCTGCTGGACCGGAAGCGCATCCTGCCGGGCTGCGCCTATCTCGAGGGCGAGTACGGCATCAACGGCCTGTGTGTCGGTGTGCCCGTGAAGATCGGCGCCGGCGGCATGGAAAAGGTGATCGAGATCAGTCTCACCGATGAAGAGAAGGCCGCGTTGCAGTCCTCCGCCGCTTCTGTGCAGGAATTGGTCGACGTAATGGCCAAAGCCCGGGCGGAAGCCGAATAACGCTGTCGCAACCTTCGCAATCCACCCAAAGTCGAGTTGGGGCGGGTACACAACCCGCCCCTTCGTCATTTGGCGGTATGTATAATTGAAGCACAACTGCAAGCGCGACGGGAGGCTAGCATGACCCAACGGACACCACTGGAACGGGACCTCCTGGAAAAAGCCACCCAGTACTTTCCCGGTAGCGGCACGGGCAACACCTCTTATCCCGATGACCTCAAGTTCCTGGTGAAGGAAGGAAAGGGCGGGCGCATCTGGGATGTGTCGGGCAACGAATACGTCGACTGGTTGATGGGTTCCGGGCCCATGATCCTGGGGCACGCTCATCCGGCTGTGACGGAGGCCGTTCTGTCCGCCGTCGCCCGTGGCTCGACCTTTTTCACCACCAACGACCAGGCGGTCTTGCTGGCCGAAGAGTTGGTCAAAGCCGTCCCCTGCGCGGAGCAGGTCCGCTTCACCACCAGCGGCACCGATGCCTGCTTCCAGGCCATGCGCGTGGCTCGCGCGTACACCGGCAAAGAAAAGATCCTCAAGTTCGAGGGAGGCTACCACGGCACCAGCGATTACGCGATGATGTCCGTCTTCGCCTCGGCGGCCGTAGAATTCCCGCAGGCCGAGGCCAATACCGCCGGCATTCCTAAGGCGCTGAACGATCTGATGCTGGTATCCCAGTTCAACGATCTGGACACCACGGCCGCCATCGTGTCCGCGCACAAGGATGAGATTGCCGCCGTGATCGTCGAGCCTTTGCAGCGGACTATCGCCCCCGAGCCCGGCTTCCTCGAAGGCTTGCGCAAGATCACCGCGGATGCTCGCCTGCTGCTGATTTTCGACGAAATCGTCACCGGATTCCGGTTGGCCTACGGCGGCGCCCAGGAATACTACGGCGTGACGCCCGACCTGTGCACCGTCGGCAAGATCATGGGTGGGGGCTACCCTCTGGCGGCCCTGTTGGGGAATGCCGAGGTGATGTCGGTTTATGACCGGGCTGCCGTTTCTGCGGATGATTATGTCGACCAAATCGGCACGCTGAACGGGTTTCCGATTGCTTGCGCTGCCGGCCTCGCCACCCTGTCCGAGTTGCGCGCGGAAGGAACCTACGACCGTCTCCGGGAGGTGGGCGGAAGTATCCGGTCCGCTCTGGTGGACGCCTGCGCGCAAGAGGGCTTCTCGGTCCAGAGTGTGGGCGAAGACGCGATCTTCGACATCTACTTCGCCGAGCACCCGGTCAGAAACTTCCGTGACGGCTTGTCTGCCGATGGGCGGCCGCTGGCCCGCCTCAACGCGGGGCTCCTGGAGCGCGGGATCCTGAAGTCGTGGCCGCAGAAGTTTTACCCGTCTATGGTCCACACCGACGCCGACGTGGAGCAGACCGTGGAGGCCATTCGCGAAGTCGCCCCGATGCTTCGGGATTAGCATCCCGCAGGGTCTCTCCGGAGCGGCATTGCATCAACTCTGTGCACGTGAGATCCGGTGAAACCGTCTCTGACGAACAGAGCCTGACCGGGATGCCGTTCCCGTATTTCTTTCTCAAAGTCTATCCGCGCCTCGTCCAGCCGGCGATGCAACTCACAGCTAAGCCCGTAAAGAAATTCGAGGTCCTCGTTTGTCGTGCGGGCACCCCTATCGACTTCCGGGCCGACTTTGCAACCCAACACGTCGCAAGCGGCAGCCACGCAGGCAGCGTTTGGAACGTCAGGACATTGATGCTGGCGGGGGAATCGGCCAATCTCGCTCCTACTGCGTACCGTGTATCCGAACGAGCTGCGGGTTTCGCCAGGTTCGTATGACGTAGTGGCCAAGATGTTGACTTCGACGTAATCCAGAGTACGCGGGTTCACGATTATAAAGTCGTAGCCGTCAGGGTTCGGCTCGGTACTCGGGAATATTCTGGCGCTGGGGTGGAGGTACGCCGCCTCGTTAAGTACGTTGACGAATTCGACCCGGAGTTCCCGATTGGCCAAGTCGTCATTGGGTTGCAGGTACAAGCCTACGACATATCGGTCAACGGTGTAGGGGCGTTTTTTGACCACGAAAGGCTGGGACATCGTCACGCACTCCTTTTGAAAGAGTATTTGGAACGGGGCGGGTTTCAAGCCCGCCCCGTTCTTACGCCTCGGTCTTCCGTAGTGGGCCTAACGGCGCAAACCGGCTTTGACCTCCAGCGGCCCCGTGCTGATGATGTGCCTCTTCATGCCCAACTCCGACGGTGACATGCCCATCGCCAAGCCGATCAGCTGGGGCATGTGCAGGATGGGCAGGTCGATAGACCGCCGGGCCTGCGAGGCTGCCTTGGGCTGAAACCCGTCCAGGTTAAGGTGACACAGCGGGCAGGGCGTAACCATGGCGTCCGCGCCCAGATCCTTCACCTCAGAAGTGTGTTTGCCGACCATGGCCATCGAGTTTTTCTGGTTGATAGTCAGAATCGGGAAGCCGCAGCAACGGGTCTTGCCCTCGAAATCAACCAGCGTGGCGCCCAGAGTTTGTATCAGCGTTTCCAGCGACTGCTGTCGTTCCGGGTGGTCGGCAATATCCAGCGCCTCGGTCGGACGCACGATATAGCAGCCGTAGAATGGAGCGATCTTCAGGTCGGTAAGTTGCCGGGTGATGTAACCGCCCAGCCGGTCCAGGCCGTAATCCTCGATGAGTATCCACAGCAGGTGCTTGGGTTCGGAGCTGCCGCTGTATTCCAGGCCTTCTTCGGCCAGGTAGGAGTTGATCTCCGCCAGGTATTCCGGGTTCCGCATCCGGTGGTTCGCCTGCGACATCACACCCTGGCAGGTACTGCAAATGGTGAGGATGGGGAGGCCCATCTGTTCAGCTTTGGCGAAGTTCCGGGCGTTCAGCGTGTCCCCGAACAGCTGATTCTTTTCCTGGATAACGCCAGCGCCGGTGCACGTCCAACCCGGGATTTCCTCCAGTTCTATCCCCAACCGCTGGCAAACCATGCGCGCGGCCGGGTAAAGCTCGGGCGCGCCACCCTGGGAAACACAGCCCGGAAAGAAAGCGTACTTCACGAGTTCCTCCTCCTGGATCGATTGGCCACTAGTATAGGGGCGAATGGTGCTTCGCCCCTACCGGCCTGGGCATTAGCGGGGTGTACCAGCCTTCCGGTGCCCCAGCTAACCGAACGGCGAGTTGTTACTGACCTGTGGCACCGGCGGATCCGGTTCCGTCTGGCGGAACAGCCTGCGCACGGCTTCGACATTGTCGACGTTCTTGTGGGCGATCGGCGGCATCTTGCCGCGCCGCAGCGCCCGGAACGCCACCGGCATGTAGTCCATCAGTGCCGGCATGTTGGTGAACCCGCCCACCGACTTGATGGGGAGCCGCAGTTCGTCCAGCCGCCCGCTGTGACCAACCGATTCGGTGAACGCGTCGGTATGGCGCGCGCCGTTGTTGTTGGTGTAACCCTGCTGGATCGCCTGCTCGCGGATGGCCATGATCCGGTCCATGGGAGCCACTCCCTTGGGGCAGGCCTGGACACACTCGTTACATCGTGTGCAGTCCCAAACGCCCGTGGGTTCGCTCAAGGCCCACAACCGTTCCATGGAAACGCCGGCGGCATCGCCGTCCCGCGGGTCGGCGGTGAACCGGTAGGCCTTGGCCAGCGCCGCGGGACCCAGGAACGTGGGGTCAACTTCGAGCACCGTGCAGTCGGAAACGCAGGCTCCGCACATGATGCAGGCGGTGACTCCGGAGAGGTGCAGCATCGCGTCGTTGGATACGATGTACTCGCCGTCCGGTTCCTGGCCCATGTGCTTCAGGAACGGGTCAACTGCTTCGATCTTGTCCCAGAACATGTCGAAGTTGACGACCAGGTCCTTGATGACCGGCATGACGCCCGCCGGCTCCACCGTGATGACGCCGTCCTGCACCACCGTGTTCGCAATGGTCTTGCAGGCCAGCCCGGCGTGGCCGTTGATGCGCATGGCGCACGACCCGCAGATGGCGCTGCGGCACGAGCACCGCAGCGACAGCGTACCGTCGTCGTCTTCCCGAATCTGTATCAACGCGTCCAGGACCGTGGCGTTGTCGGCGATTGTGACGGGATAGTCCTGCCAATAGGGGAACCGGCCCTCGCCATCCGCCTCCGGATCCTGTCTTTTTACCCGGATGGTAACGTCCATAGCCTAGTATTTCCTCTCCTCGGGCGTCCACTGGGTGATGGTGACCGGCAATTCGGACGTCACAGGTCCCCCGTCGCCCTTGGTCAGGACGATGTGGTGCAGCCATTCCTCGTCGTTCCGCTCGGGGTAATCCGTGCGGAACTGCGCGCCCCGGCTCTCCTTGCGTTCCAGCGCCCCGACGGCGATGGTGTCCGCGCAGTCCAGCATGTAGCCCAACTCCAGCGCGAAAATCAGGTCGGTGTTGAAGCTCTTACCCTTGTTGTGGACGGGAACGTTCTCGTAGCGGCGCCGCAGTTGGTGGAGGTCATCGATAGTTTCCTCGATGCCTTCCTCGTTCCGGAAAACCGCAACGTTCCGGTTCATCGATTCGCCCATCTCTCTCCGGATTGCCGACCACCGGTCGCCGTTCTCGGGCCGGTCCAGCATCTCCTGGATCCGGCGTCGCTCCTGATTCAGGGCAGCGTTGGCGTCGAACTCAACGTAGTCCATGTTGCGGGTGAATTCTGAAGCGTGATTCCCGGACCTTTCGCCAAATACGATTGTGTCCAGCAGCGAGTTGGCTCCCAGGCGGTTCCCCCCGTGGACGCTGACATTGGCGCATTCGCCCGCAGCATAAACGCCGTTCAGGTTGGTGCGGCCCTCGATGTCGGTCTTGATGCCGCCCATTATGTAATGCATGCCGGGCCGGATGGGAATGGGCTCCTTGATCATGTCGGCGCCGGCCAGATCGATGCCAATTTCCCTGATCTGGATCAACTTTTCCATGATCAGGGCCTCACCGAGGTGTGTGCAGTCCAGGTACACGCACCCGTCGACACCGTTGCCCGCGTTGATCTCCGTCTGTTCGGCGCGGGACACCACGTCCCGGGAAGCCAGCTCCATCATGTTGGGAGCGTATTTCTCCATGAAGCGGTTCCCGTCTTTATCCCGCAGGTAGGCGCCCTCGCCGCGCGCTGCCTCGGAGATCAACACCCCGCTGCCGGCCAAGGTGGTGGGATGGTACTGCACCATCTCCATGTCCATCAGTTGTCCGCCGGCGTTGTATACCAGTCCCATCCCGTCGCCGGTAACGATCAGGGCGTTGGTGCTGGGCTCGAACAGCCGCCCGCAGCCGCCCGTGGCGAGGATGACCGACTTGGCCCGGATGAGGTGGAGTTCGCCGGTGCGAATCTCCAGCGCGATAACGCCCGCCGCCTGTCCGTCTTCCATGATCAGCGCGGTGACGAACCATTCCTCGTAGC
This sequence comes from Dehalococcoidia bacterium, assembly GCA_022827095.1. GTDB lineage: Bacteria > Chloroflexota > Dehalococcoidia > Lucifugimonadales > UBA3495 > Bin87. Next base: position 750,231 of record JAJDTP010000005.1, on the reverse strand, counting down.
GTTGCACGCCCGATTTGATGAGCTGCTCGAACATAACGTGGAGCAGCGCCTGGCCCGTGAAGTCGCCCACGAAGAAGGTCCGCGCTCGACGTTGACCGCCGAATGCCCTGGTGCCCAGTCGACCGTCATCATCGCGGTTGAAGGTCACGCCCATGTGTTCCATGTCGATCAGGGAGGCGCCCGCCTGACGGCACATCACTTCGATGGCGTCCTGATCTCCCAGGAAGTCACTGCCTTTGATGGTGTCGTAGGCGTGGTCTTCCCAGTCGTCGCCGCGGTCCAGCAGGGCCGCGTTGATTCCGCCCTGTGCCGCGTTGGAATGGCTGCGCACCGGATGGACCTTGCTGATGATGGCGGTGTTCGCGCCGCGGGCCCGGGCCGCAATCGCGGCTCGCATACCGGCCAAGCCCGCGCCCACTACCAGCACGTCGTGTTGCAAAACCTCTGCCATGTGTGTTTTCCTCCGGCCGGGCGCCGCAGGGTCCGGCGATTGATGGCGCTCACAAGCGGCGCGCCATTTTGCGGCGGCTAATTATCGCCCATAACCCGCATCGCTAGCAACAACGCGCTTATGCTCTTCGCGTCGCGTATCGATCCGTCCGCGATCAAGCCCGCGACTCGATCCATCGAAACCCTCCGCACGTCGATGAATTCATCCTCGTCAGCGGATAACCTGGCCGGCGTCAGGTCCCTCGCCAGGAAAACGTGCATACGCTGCGTGCATAGCGCGGGCTCGGTGTAGAACGTCGCCAACGGTTCCAATTGTCCAGCCGTATGCCCGACCTCTTCCTGCATTTCCCGGAGCGCGGCGGCTTCCGGCTTTTCGCCGGGCTCCATCTTGCCGGCCGGCGCTTCCAGCAGGAATTCCTCGGCCGGCTTGCGGAATTGACGGACCAGCATGACCGTGCCATCCGCCAACAGCGGCACCACGCAAACCGAGGACGGGTATTCGACAATGGTAGACGTGTGGCTTTCACCGTCCTCCAGCAGGACGGTGTCTTCCCTCAGGTTGATAAACTCGCCCCGGTAAATCCATCGCGATCCGGCCGGCGCGGTCCTCTCCGACATGCTCGCCATGAGCCGACGGCTAACCGGAGCCAAGGGCGCGCGCCGCCAGCAGCAGCGAGGCCACACTCTTGGCGTCCTGTATTTCGCCGCGGCTGATAGCGTCGGCAACTTCTCGCAGCGGCAAGCGCACCACCTCGATGAATTCGTCCTCATCCGAGTCCAGGATCGCCGGCTTCAAACCCGTAGCCAGGAATGCGTACATGTACTCGGAGCACCAGCCCGGAGCCAGCCAGAATGCGCTCAACGATTCGAGATTGTCGGCCGTGTGACCGATCTCCTCCTGCAGTTCCCGGCGTGTGGCCTCCTCGGGCGTTTCTCCCTCGTCGATCCCTCCTGCCGGAACTTCCAGGAGAAACCCGTCGGTGGGTTTCCTGTACTGACGCACCATCAGGACGTTACCGTCTGCGTCGACGGGCACCACGCAAATCGACGGCGCATGTTCCACTATTTCGCGGGTGCTTTCCCTGCCACTCTGCAAACGGACGGTATCGACTCGCACGTCGATGATGCGCCCGCTGTAGATGTGGCGCGAAGAGATGGTGGGTTCATTATCGGGAAAGGTGGTCATCGCGGCCTCTGCCTAGCGCCCCGTGAGGCTGAAGCCCAGCCGGCGGGTGAGGGTCGCCCAGAAATAGTTGTGATCATTAGCCCGCAGGAACCGCGCCCGATACGGACTGCGCGTCACGCGCACCCAGTCGCCCGGTTCAATCGGGTGGTTTTCAAATCCGTCCACGCTGATTATCGCCTCTTGCGAGCCTTCCAGTCGGAAATCGACGCTGCTGGTGGGTCGCAGTACCAGCGGCGTCGTCAACCCCACGTGCGATGCCAGGGGAGTGAGCACCACGTCGTCGGAGAGCGGGTCCACAATGGGACCGCCGGCGGCGAAACTGTACCCGGTGCTGCCGGTGGCCGTCGCCAGTATCACACCGTCCGCTCGGAAGGTGGATACGTCTGCGCCGTCAATCACGGCCCGCACCGTGATTACCCGGGACACCCGGCTACGGGAGAGCACCACGTCATTGAGCGCATGGTATGGTCCCTCGCCGACCGTTTCTTCGTCATCTCCGCGCCGGAACACTGTTGCCATCAACATGCTGTGCTCCGAGACCCGCAAGTCTTCGTTCAGATACCGGGGCAACTGCTCCATTACACCGGGCACCGTCAGCTCGGTCATGAAGCCCAGCCGGCCCATGTTGATGCCCAGCAGAGGGATGCCCTGGGGTGCTATGGCGCGATTTACGCGCAGGATCGTCCCGTCGCCACCGATGGTAATTACTAAATCCGTTCCTTCCGCGCGCTGGCTCAGGTCTTCCGCGTCTTCCGCCCGCAAGATCCAGGTGTCGGACCCGAGGTTCAACTCGCCGACGATGGCATGGGCCAGGTCCAACGCCTCGGGGATCAGATCGTTGTACGCAATGCCGACCGTTTTCATCTGCCCCAGTCCGTCCGGATCCTTACCCGCCGGCCAGCAGCACAACCGCGGCCCGTTCCGCCGCCGTCACAATGATTCCCGGCGCCACGCCCAGCCAGATCATGCACAATGCCGCCACGCCCAGGGCTACGTTCACCGGCCAGGACCCGCCCAGTCGCTCGGTATGGATCGCCGGCTGCAGGAACATCACCTTGATCACGCGGAGGTAGTAGTAAGCCGACACCACGCTGTTGACCACCCCGATGATAACGAGCCAGGTCATCAGCGATTCGCCGGTGTTGATGGCGGCCGCGAAGATGTAGATCTTCGCGATGAATATGCTGGTGGGCGGCACTCCGATCAGGGCTATCAGCGCCAACGCCAGCGCGATGGCCAAGAACGGGGCGCGCCGTAGCATTCCCGCGTAGTCCTCGATCTCATCGCTGTTGATCCGGTTGCCGATGCACACGATGGCGAAGAACGCGGTCAGGTTCGCCGCGGTGTACGCCGCCAGGTAAAACAGCACGCTGCTGGGTCCGAAGGTGGCCGACTCTCCGCTGACTGTTGCCACGGCGGCGACGCCAACCAGGATGTATCCGGCGTGGGCGATGGTGCTGTAACCGAACATTCGCTTGATGTTCCGCTGGGCTATCGCCACCAGGTTCCCTATGGTCATTGACAGGGCGGCCAATCCCGCCAGCAGTACCCACCAGTCGCCGCCCAGGGCATCGAATCCGATGTAGAACACCCGGAGGACCAGCGCGAATGCGGCGGCTTTGCTCGCCACCGAAAGGAACGCGACCATGGGCGTGGGCGCGCCCTCGTAGACATCGGGCACCCACATCTGGAACGGCGCCGCCGACATCTTGAAACCGAACCCGGTCAGCAGGAGCACCACCGCTAGCAAGACCGCCATGCTGCCGAAAGGCAATATGCCTGATTGCGGGCTTGCCGCCAGAACCACGGCGATCTCGTCCAGCCGCGTGCTTCCGGTAAAGCCGTATATCAGCGCCATCCCGTACAGCATCACTGCGCTGCTGATCGCGCCGATGATGAGGAACTTCATTCCGGCCTCGCTGGACCGCGCGTTGGGCAGGAACGCCGCCAGCGCCGCCAGCGGGAGGGTGGTCAGTTCCAGCGCGATGTAAATCGTGATCAGTTCGTTGGCTGCGGCCAACAGCATCATGCCGGTGGCCGACAGCAGCATCAGACCGAAGTACTCTCCCTGGAGACGCTCCACGCGTCGCACGTAATCGTTGGACACCAGGACCACCAGCCCAACCGCTGCCAAAATCAGGAAGTTGAAGAACAGCGCGAACCGGTCGATGGACAGCGTGTAGAGGATGACCGATCCCTCGGCGCTCAATTCACTGGCTCCGCTGCCGGTCAGGTCAACCAGTTGCCATGCGCTCAACGCCGCCGGCGCCGCCAGCCCGACAAAGGACAGGCCAACCAGCAAACCGGTGCGGCGGGTGACCAGGTCCGCGACTATCACCAGCATGGCCAAAGCGGCCATGGCCAGATACGGCGAAACCAGGTAGAGGTCGTATGCAGTCATTGCCTTTCCGGTCTTCGTGGCTATCGGCTGATCCCGGCCAGGCCGGCGTTGTATCCGCTGACTATCGGTTCCAGCCCGTCGCGGAATACCTCGGTCAGCCACGCGGGATAGACGCCCACCGCGACGATGCTGATCACCAGCAGCGCCACCGGGACCAATTCCGCGGGAGAGGCGTCAGTCAGGTCATCCCAACGCGCGGGGCGGGGCCCGAACAACGTTCGCTGTAACATCCAGAGGATGTACCCTGCGGCCAATATGATGCCCAAAACCGCCAGGATCGTCAGCGCCGGGAAAGCCCGGAACGCGCCGAAGAACACCAGGATCTCGGACACGAACCCGCTCAGCAAGGGCAATCCCAGCGACGCCGCGCCCGCGATCAGGAACGCCCCGGACACGATCGGCATCCGGTTTGCCAGGCCGCCGAGGTCCGGTATGTGCCGGGTGTGCGTCTGCTCGTACAGGATTCCTACGGCCACGAACAACAGCCCGGTGATCGTGCCGTGGGTGAACAACTGCATCGCCGCGCCGGTCAGGCCGGCATCCGTCAGCGCTCCGCCCACTACCGCGACGGAACCCAGTCCGATCAGAACCAGTCCCATGTGACTGACGCTGGAATACGCGATGAGCCGTTTCAGGTCGGTTTGCCGCATTGTGACCACCGCGCCATACAGTACGCTGATGACCCCCAGGGCCACGATGGGCAGGGCGAATTGCTGAAGCTGCTCGGGGAACATCCCCGCGTTGATCCTCAGGAGTCCGTATCCGCCCATCTTCAGCATCACTCCGGCCAGCATCACGCTGCCGGCGGTTGGCGCGTCGGTATGCGCGTCCGGCAGCCAGGTGTGAACCGGCCACGTGGGAAGCTTCACTGCAAAAGCAATGAAGAACAGCCAGAACAGGACTCCCATGGGCAGCGCGGCTCGTGACGCATCCAGCGCGCCGCCCGGCTCCAGTAATCGCGTCATGTCGAAACTGCCCACTCCCGCGCTGACGAACACGGCGACAATCGCAACCAGCATGAAGGCCGAGCCGAGAATGGTGAAGATCAGGAATTTCATCGCCGAGTATTCGCGCCGTCCGGTGCCCCAGGTCGAGATCAGCAGGTACATCGGCACCAGCTCTATTTCCCAGAACAGGAAGAAAAGCAGGAAGTCCAGGGCGGTGAAAACGCCGAGAACCGCGGTCTGCAGCACGAACAGCCAGATGAAATACTCGCGCACCCGGTTGCTGATGTGGAACGACACGAACACCGCGCACAGGCCCAGCAGTCCGGTCAGCATGACCAGCGGGGCGCTGATCCCGTCCACTCCCAACAGGTAGCTGGCCTGCACAGTGTCCGTGGTGATCCAGTCGAACCGGTCGACCAGTTGGAACCTCTCGCCTCCCGGCTGGAACAGCGCGAAGACGATCACCGACAGGATCAGGTCGGCCGCGGCTACGGCTGCGGCGAACCAGCGAATGTTGCGGTCGCCCCTTATCAGCCCGAACGCCAGCAGCAGGGCCGCGACGGCGGGCAGAAAGACGGTGGCGGTCAGAAGGCCGCTGAATCCGGTCGGCATTCGCGTTTATCCAAGCGCCAGGTACAGCACGATGATTAGCAGGCCGCCCGCCGCGGCTATCAAGGGGTAGGTCTGTACCTGCCCGTTCTGGGCCAGGGCCAGCAGGCTGCCTATGTTCCGTGAAATCCAGCCGACCATTCCGACCATGCCATCGACAATGTTGCGGTCAATCCAGTCGGTAATCGCGGCAACGGCCCGGTAAAAGACGCGCCCGACGATGACGCCCTCGTACAGGTCGTCCATGTAATACCGCTGGGCCAGGAGGGTATGCAACGGCCCGCCCTTGCTCAACGGTTCGGAGGTCGTGAATGGTCGCGGCCAGGCGTAGGTGAGCACAGCCAATCCAATGCCGGCGACGGCAACGGCGTTGGATATCACCGCGATCGCGATGTTGAACGGCGGCGCGTGATGCCCGTCGTGCAGACCCGAAGCGAAGTAGTCCGTCAGCCAATGCGAAGGTATGCCCAAGAAACTGGATACGCCGATTGGATTGGCAAGCCAACCGGCGATCACTGCGCTGACTCCCAGGAGCCCCATGGGAATCAGCATCACCAGCGGCGATTCGCCCAGGTGCACGTGGTGACTGACCCCGGTGGGAGCCGGTTGCCCGGATGCTTCCGTGTCGTGGAGTTCGCGTTCGCCGCCGCCCCGGAACTCGCCGTGGAAGGTCAGGTGTACCATCCGGTAGCTGTAGAACGCCGTCAACAGCACGCCCACCAGCAGCATCGCGAAGACCAGTACGCTGATCGACGCCGGCACTGGTCCGTGTGCCAGCCACGACTCCAGCAGGATCTCATCCTTACTCCAGAAGCCGGCCAGCGGGAATATCCCCACCAGACTCAAAGCCCCGATCACGGTGAGGATGTATGTCCCCGGCATCGCCTTCCGCAGGCCGCCCATGTACATCATGTTGAAGGTGCCGGCGGCGTGGTTCACGCTGCCCGCGCCGAGGAACAGCAGCGCCTTGAAGAAGGCGTGGGTGAAGAGGTGGAACAGGGCGGCGTTGTACGCTCCCACGCCCAACGCGGCCATCATGTAGCCCAATTGGCTGACCGTCGAATAGGCCATCACCCGCTTGATGTCGTTGGCCGCCAGGCCCATAGTCGCGGCGAACACGGCGGTAAACGCGCCGATCAGCGCGACCACCATCATCGCCGTCTCCGATTCGGCAAAAACCGGGAAGAACCGTCCCACCAGGAACACGCCGGCTGCGACCATGGTCGCGGCATGGATCAACGCGCTGACCGGTGTCGGGCCTTCCATGGCGTCGGGCAGCCAGGTGTGCAGCGGGAATTGACCGCTCTTGCCGGCTGCTCCGGCGAACAACCCCAGGCACAGCCACAAGAGAGCGCCGCCAGCGACTATTCCAGCGCCACCCGCTGCGACAGGCGCAGCTGCCTCCCAGATGTGCGGGATGTGCAGCGCATTCAGCCCGTGGGCGGCAAACGTGTCCGCCTGGAAGAACAGGTAGATGATTGCCAACAGGAACCCGACGTCGCCGATGCGGGTGATGATGAATGCCTTTTTTGCCGCCGCGGCCGCCGCCGGCCGGTCGTGCCAGAACCCGATCAGCAGGTAGGAAGACAAGCCCACCAGCTCCCAGAACACGTACATCTGCACGATGTTCACCGCCAGCACCAGCCCGATCATCGAGGCGCTGAACAGTGACATATAGGCGAAGTAGCGGGCGAAGCTCTCGTCGCCGTCCATATAGCCCATCGAGTAGATCTGCACCATCAGGCTGACGCCGGTCACGACCACCAGCATCACGTTGGTGAGAGGATCCAGCAGCAACCCGAATTCAATCGCCGCGGGACCCAAGTTCAACCAGAGATACGGCGCAAAATCGTAAACCGCGCCGTGGGCGTGCGACCGGAGCAGCCAGACCGAAAGGATAAACCCGATGCCCAGTGCCAGGATCGTGACGTAGCCGGCGGACTTGGCGAAAGCCGGGCCAAGGGGCCGGATGACCAGTCCGATCAGCAGGAACGATGCCACGGGCAACAGGAAGATTGCCCAAACCAGGATTTCGGTCAGCATGGTCTGGCGATCCTCATAGCTTCCTGGCGATCTCTTCCGCCACGTGTTCCCGACCCTTGGGCACGTAGATCACGAACGGGATGCGCTCGCTCCAGTCCAGAATGTCGCCGTCCGGCAGGATGCGGCTGGGCAGGCCCTCGGCCTCCAGCACTTCCTTCCAGATTTCGGCCGCCATCAGGTTGGGGGCGCGTTTGAACTCTACCCACATGGTCAGGCAATACTCTGCTTCGCTCGGCTCAATACCCTGGCTCGGCGGCTGCGTCAGTGACGCAGCGTCGCGGCGTCGGTCAGATCGACACTTTCGTTAGACCGGAATACGGCAAAGACGATACCCAGGCCCAACGCGATTTCGGCGGCGGCAACCGTGATGATGAACACCGCGAACACCTGCCCGGTGAACACCGCAGAAAGTTGTTCCTGGACGGCGTATGGAGCAACGTACCTGCCCAATGCCACCAGCGTCAGGTTCACACCGTTGAACATTAACTCAACGGACATCAGCACCGCTATGAAATTTCGCCGCGCCAGCGCTCCATAGAGGCCAATGCAGAAGATGATCGCAGCGACGATCAGTAGCGATTCCAGCGACAATGCCCTATCTCCCGCGGCCGCGCGCCAGCGCCAGGCCACCGATGGCAGCGCCCAAAAGGAGCAACGAAACCGCCTCGAACGGCAGGACAAAGTTGCCGATCAGCAGGTCGGCTAGGCCCCCGCTGCTTACGCTCTCCACCTCCGCCGGGGTCAGGCCGGCGGAGGTCAGATCGGTTGCGTCGGGTATGCCGACCGCCTGGGTCTGCGCCAACTGCGCCTTGGCCTCCAGTCCCGCCCCTGCCAGTGTGGTCCAATCGGTGGAAACCGCCGTGGCGATCATGGCGGCCAGCACCAGCGCCGATATCACCGCCGCGGGGATCTGCAAACGGTTGGGCGCGTTGCCCTGCTGCACGTCCCGGGTCAACATGACCGCGAAGATGAACAGCACAGCGATGGCCCCGACGTAGATCAGTATCTGCACCACGGCCAGGAATTCCGCGTTCATCAACACGAACAGTCCGCCCACCGCCACGAACGCCGTCGCTAGCATCAGGGCCGCGCGGAAAAGATCTCGCACCAGGACGACGCCCAGGGCTCCTGCGATGGCAACCACCGACAAGACCCAGAATACGAGGTGCTCAAACCACATCTAGGCTTCACCCTCGTTGTCGTTGCGACCGCCGGCTAGGCGCATGCCGGCTTTTTCGTGCTGATGCCACCGCCAGTTTTCCCGGCCGACCTCGCGCCAACCCAGCGGCCGGCCGGCACCCGGACGGTACTCCATTCCCTCCAGTTGCGGTCGGAACCAGGTGCTCGGGTTCTTCTCAGCCTGGCGCAGCCGATCAATGGTGATCACCAGGTCGGTCCGGCGATACTGGCCCTCTTCGAATCCGCTGCCCATGAACAACGCATCGTAGGGGCAGGCCTCGACGCACAGGCCGCAGAACATGCACCGCTGCAATTCGATGTCGAAGGTTTCCAGGCGGTACTTGTCCCCCTGCAGCGGGGCGGTCTCGCTCGGGGAAGTTACGATCTTGATGATCCCCAGCGGGCAATACTTGGCGCACGAAGCGCAACCGGTGCACCGCTCCTCGTACCAGGTGAACTCCTCTCCGCGAAAACGCGGGTGCTGCCGGATACGCTGCTCCGGATACGAGGTCGTGAAAGGCTTGCGCGCCAGGTTCGAGAGCGTTACCGCCAGCCCTTTCACCATTTCCAGTCCGTACACTGCGTCAACTCCCGCCTGTTTAGCCCATTCCAATCGTCGGCACGCCGGGCACAACTTGGCTCGGCGGGTTTGCCGAAGGTTCCTCTGTTCGAACCTTTTCGCGAATGAAGCGCCCGAAGAAGAGGATAGATCCTCCCGCCACGACCATGTTGATGGCCGTCATGATCCACAGGTCCGCCGTGCTCAGCGACCCGCTGGCGTCGCGCAGGAAGAAGACCTCAAGGACCACAGCCACCAGGTTGATTATGCTCAGTGGCATGAGGAACTTCCAGCACACGGCCATGATTTGGTCCAGACGCAGCCGTGGATAAGTGGACCTGATCCAAACGAAAAGGAAGATGCCTATGAAAACCTTGATCAGGAACCACAGCCACCCCAGCCAGTCAGCCACTGGGCCGGCCCAGCCGGCCAGGAACAGCGTGGCAATCAGCCCCGACACCACCAGCACGCCACCGAATTCAGCAGCCTGGATCAGAGCGAACTTGATCCCGCTGTATTCCGTGTGATAACCGGCGATGATCTCCGACTCAGCTTCCGCGACGTCGAAGGGGGTACGGTTCAATTCAGCGGACATTCCGGCGATGAACACAAAGAAAGCCAGCGGCTGCACGAGGAAGAAAGGCACCGTCTGGGCATGCACGATATCGCCCAACGACATGGAGCCGGCAACGATCACCACGCCCAACAGCGACAGCACCACCGGCACTTCGTAACTCAGCAGCACGGCAACGGCCCTTCCCGCACCGAACAGGGCGTACCGGTTGTTGGACGCCCACCCGGCAGTGAATATCGCTATGGACGTCAGCGAACTAACGGCCAACACGAACAGGACGCCCACGTTCAGGTCAACCAGCGCCACGTCTTTGGCGAAGGGCAGCACGGCTGTGCCCAGCAGCACCGCGGCCACCATGATCACCGGGACGGCGGTGAACGCCAACTTGTCCGCCCCGTAGGGAATGATGTCTTCCTTGGTGACCAGCTTGGTCAGGTCCGCGATCGGTTGGAACGCGCCGAAAGGACCCCACCGGTTGGGGCCGACGCGGTTCTGGAACCGGCCCAGGAGCCTGCGCTCGCCCCAGCTCACCACCGCCGCGCCCAGCAACACCGCGTTGATCAGGATCAGCATGATGACCAGGCCGGCGATCAGGTAGCTCAGCCAACAGGGTGCAACGTGTCCCACCGCGCTGTAGATGAAGTAAAACAGCGGGTTGCCGCCCAGGACCCCATCGGCGCTGAGCATCCCTTCAGCGTTGGTCACACACCGCATCAGCGGTCGACCTCGCCCATGTTTATGTCAACGCTGCCCAGGGACACGATCATGTCGGCCAATTTCCAACCTAGAAGCAGGTGTTCAGTGATCGTCAGGTTGATCAGGGAAGGCGACCTTATCTTGCAGCGGTAGGGCGAAACGCCGCCGTCGCTGACGAGAAAGAATCCCAACTCGCCCTTGGATGCCTCGACGCGGCCGTAGGCTTCGGCTCCGGGCGCTGCCCTCAGGACCATGGGCAATTCTCGGCGCACCGTGCCGGGCTCAATCTGCGCCACGCATTGACGCACGATGCGTAGGCTCTGACGCACTTCCTGCATTCGCACCCAGAAGCGGTCATAATTGTCGCCGTTTTCGCCCACCGGGATGTCGAATTCGACCTGGTCGTAGGCGTCGTACGGGGCTATCTTGCGCCAATCCCAGTTGACGCCGCTGGCCCGCAGCACCGGCCCGCTCACCGAGCAGTTGATCGCCACGTCCGCGGGCAGCGGGCTGACACCCCGCGTGCGAACCATCAATATCTCGTTGCTGAGCAGCAGATTTTCGATTTCCTCCAGTTCCCCCTCGAACTCGTTGAGGAATTGGTCCAGGGCCGGCCAGAAATCGGGCGGGGTATCCGCGAAAACGCCGCCCGGACGCATGTAGCTCACCGTGATCCGCGCGCCGCACAGCATCTCGAAAAGGTCCAGGATCCGTTCGCGGCTCCGGAACGTGTACATCAGCGGCGTGCCGAACGCCCCCAACTCCTGGACAAAAAAGCCCACGGCGATCAGGTGGCTGGCGATGCGCTGCAATTCGGCGGCGAGGGTACGCAGGTACTTTCCCCGAGGCGGTGGTTCGATCCCCAACAGTTGCTCCACCGCAAGACAGTAGGCCTGGTTGTTGATCATCGAGGAGGTGTAGTCCAGGCGGTCCGTAAGGGTCACCACCTGCACGTAATTCCGCTCTTCGGCCAGCTTCTCAGTGCCCCGGTGCAGGTAACCCAGCACCGGCTCGACCTCGACGATATCCTCGCCATCGAACGTGATGCGCACCCGGAACACGCCGTGCGTGCTGGGGTGCTGCGGCCCCACGTTGACCGTCATTGGCTCGGTGCGGATCGTCATGGCAGATGGTTCGAGAAACCGGGAGCCGGTTCCTACAGGAAGTCCTTGCGCAGCGGGTGGCCTTCGAATCCTTCCCAAAGCATGATGCGTTTCATGTTGGGATGCCCGGTGAAACGCACGCCCATCAGATCCCAGATTTCCCGTTCCTGGAAATCTGCGCCTTTCCATACGCCGACCACCGATGCGGCCGTAGGTTCCTCGCGACCGTAAACCCGGCTCCGCACCATGCCGGTATGCTGCTTGGCGATGGAGGTCAAGTGGTACACCAGCTCGAAGTGCTCAACGAAATCGATGGCGCTGATGGCGTTCAGGAATTTGAAGTCGAAGTCCGCGTCGCCATGCAGTGCGCTGGCGACTGACCCCAGCGAGCTCGGTTCCACCCAGACCGCCGTTTCGTCCCAATCAACCACGGAGTTCGGCGCCGCCTCACGCAGGCGTTGCGCCAGAGTCTCGCCGGATACGACGCTCAACGTCACGGCTTGAATCTCCCGTCGCCCAGGTTGCGATACTTCTTGATCTTCTCGTGCAACTCCATGATGCCGTACAGCAACGCGTCCGGCCTTGGTGGGCATCCCGGCACATAGACGTCAACGGGGATGATGTGGTCGACGCCGGGCACCACGCTGTAGGATCCGAAGTACGGCCCGCCGCTGGTCGCGCAAACTCCCATCGAAATTACCCAGCGCGGCTCGGCCATCTGCTCGTAGATCCGCTGGATGGGCGGCGCCATCTTCCAGGTCACCGTGCCCGCCACGATCATCAGGTCGGCCTGGCGCGGCGAGGCTCGAAACACTTCCATGCCGAAGCGCGAGATATCAAACCGGCCCATGGCGGTCGCCATCATCTCGAAGGCGCAGCATGCCAGCCCGAACGACACTGGCCACAGCGCCGACTTTCGGCTCCAGTTCACCAGTGCGTCCACCGACGTCACCATCAGGTTGCGCTGCAGGTCGTCCGGGACCTCAATGGCGGGAACCTCAATCGGCGATTGGGAAGCCGCAATTATCTCGTTGACTAACTGCCCTTCCGACCGGTCAATGTCCCAGGTCCGGCTGTGCAACGGTCCGCCCGATGACGGCAGCGTGAAGTTGGTCTGCTCTGCCATGCTGTCTACCCCTGCCATTCCAGGTCACGCTTGCGCCAGGCGTATGCCCAGGCCAGCAGCAGGATCCCCACGAATACCGCCATCTCGATCAGGGCGAACAATTCCAGGGTCAGGAACTTGGTCGCCCACGGGTAGAGGAAAACGACCTCAACGTCAAAAATTACGAACAGAATGGCGAACATGTAGTACCGGAATTGGAACCGATTCCACGTGCCGCCGATGGTCTGCACGCCGCACTCGTAGGTGTCGTGCTTTACGGCGTTCGGTCGCGCCGGCCGGATGCCGAATCGGGAAAGCCCGTGGGAGGCCAGCAACATGCTGCACGGCACCACGATGGAAATGACCAGGAAGATGGCGATCAGACCATACTGGCCAAAGTAGTCATCGAGCATAAGAGCGGCTTCTCAGATCGGCAGACTGGATGGTCTGGATAATTGGGCGGCGGCATTATAGCATAATGGCCACCCCGCGAAACCAATCCAAAGGCCGCCCGATGCCCAACACTGCACGCACCGATGACTGGACCAGCAACTTCGTCTCCGCCAACGGCATTCGCCATCACTATCTCGAATGGGGAGAACCCTCCAACCCGCCGGTGCTGATGCTGCACGCCACCGGCCTGTGCGCCTGGCCCTGGAAACCCATCGCCCGAGGACTGGCCGAGCGCTACCGCGTGTTGGCCTTCGACCAGCGTGGGCACGGCGATACCGACCGGTCGGACAAGGGTTACAGGTTCGAATATGCGGGCGAAGACGTGGCCGCCATTGTGGAGGCGATGGACCTCGAGTCCCCACTGGTCATTGGACATTCCTCCGGCGGACTGGCTGCCATTATCGCTTCCAGGCTCCTGCCCGGCAGGTTCGGCCGGGTGGTCTTGGTGGAAACTCGGGTCAGCAACGACGTGGCCAACGTTCCCAGCCAGGATCTCAGCCGCCGAGCCGACCGCACCCGCATGAAGCGTTCGGTTTGGGAATCCCGCGAGGCCATGTTCGACGCCTACCGCACCCGAGCGGCGTTCAAGGATTGGGAAGACGAGCCTTACCGGCAGTTCATTGAGGGCGGGACCCGGCTGTTGTCCGACGGACGCGCGGAGCTGAAATGCCATCCGGAAACCGAGGCTACTTTTTACGGCATGCGCGACGATCTTCAGGTGACGAAATACCTCAAGGAACTGCCCGGCGACTGGCTGCTCCTGCTCGCGGACTACCCCGGTTCGCAACGGCCCAAAGACCCGGGCATCGAGCAATTCCGAAGGCTGGTGCCGGGCTCCGTGGTGAAACCCATGGGCAAAGGCAGCCATTTCCTGCCCATGGAATATCCTAGCGATGTGCTGAATGCGATAATCGATTGGTTCGGCGACTGACCACGATGGAAACACTCGCCGCAACGACACTGACGCTCACCGCATCGACCTGACAGGAATAGGCTTTTGACCTCTTCAGAACCAACAGCAGCAGCAGGACCCCTGGCTGGTCTCCGCGTCCTGGACCTCTCGATTATCGTGGCTGGCGGTACGGCCTCGTCGCTCATGGCCGATTTTGGCGCCGAGGTCATCAAGGTCGAGCGGCCCGGATCCGGCGACCCCTTGCGCAATTGGGGACCCTTCTACAATGGCGTTTCTCTGTGGTGGAAGGTGCACTCCCGCAACAAGCAGTCCATCACCCTCAACATGGCCGACCCGCGCGGCCAGGCCATACTGAAGCGACTCGCCGCCCAAGCTGACGTCCTGATCGAAGGCTTCCGACCCGGTACCCTCGAGCGCTGGAACCTTGGCCCGTCTGACCTGCACTCAGCCGACGTGAACCCGGGACTGGTTATCCTGCGCTTCTCGGGCTTCGGTCAGACCGGTCCCTACAAGGACCGCCCCGGCTTCGGCACCATCGCCGAGTGCATGAGCGGCTACATCGGCATGACTGGATTCCCCGACACGCCCCCTAACCTTCCTCCCATTCCCCTCGCGGACGAGATAGCCGGCGTTTTCGGCGCCATGGCCGGCATGATGGCAATCTACCGGCGGGATGCCGATGTGCGTGAAGGCCGTCCGGCTGCCGGCCAGGTGGTCGACCTCAGCCTGTTCGAGCCATTATTCCGGCTCTGTATCCCTCATCTCACCATCTACGACCGTCTGGGCGAAATACGCGAGCGCGTGGGCAACGACTTCCCAGATGCCGCGCCCCGCAGCCTCTACCGTACCGCCGACGACCGCTGGCTCGGCCTGTCGGCAACCTCCCAGAACACCTGGGAGGGGCTGGCCCGTGCCATGGGGCTGGACGAATTGCTGTCCGACCCACGCTTCGCCAACAATGCCGCTCGCCTCGAATCCAAGGACGCGTTGAACGACGTGCTGCAGGAGTGGCTCGCTTCCCGTAGCGTTGACGCCATCCTGGACGAGTTGATCCCGGCCGGCGGCGTGGTTGGTCCGGTGTACAACAGCGCCGATATCGTCGCTGACGCCCACTACCGCCAACGGGAAGATATCGTGGAAATTGATGATCCGGAGTTGGGACATACCCGGATGCTGGGGCTGGTCCCCAAATTCAGCGAAACTCCCGGAGAACTGCGCCACATGGGGCCGACCGTCGGCGAGCACAACTCCGGAGTTTACGGCGAGTGGTTGGGGCTGTCCGAAGACGACCTCCAGTCCCTGGCCGCCGAAGGTATCGTCTAGCTATGTCGGGATCTATTCTGGTCGTTGCCACGCGCAACCAGGGGAAGATGCGGGAATACCGGCAGTTGCTGGCGGACTGGCCGGTGGAACTGATCTCGCTGGACGATGCCGGAGTCACCGGGGATGTCGACGAGACCGGCGACACCTTCCTGGCCAACGCCCGCTTGAAGGCCAGCGAATACGCCCGGTTGTCGAACCTGCCCACGATCTCGGACGACTCGGGGTTGGAAGTGCATGCCCTGGGCGGCGACCCCGGCGTTTATTCCGCCCGTTACGGCGGGGATGCCTGCCAGTCCGACGCCGACCGCCTGGCCCTCTTGCTGGAAAATATGTATGGCTTGCCTTGGGAGCAGCGCGTCGCTCGGTTCCGTTGTGTTGCCGCCATCGCCGCTCCCGGCGGGGCAATAATCGGCACGGTCGTCGGCTCCGTCGCCGGAATGATACAATTCAAGCCGGAGGGGGAACACGGTTTCGGTTACGATCCCGTGTTCCATCTGCCATCGTTAGGACAGACCATCGCCCAAGTGCCCCTCGAGATCAAGAACCGTGTCAGCCACCGCGCCGATGCCGCCCGAAAGGCACGCCGGGTATTCCAGAACCTGTCGCACCTATAGCTGAGCCGTCGCTATTCCAATGATCACCGACCTATTCGGCCGCCCCCTTCGGGACCTCCGCATCTCGGTCACCGACCGGTGCAATTTCCGGTGTCCGTATTGCATGCCGGCGGAGATATTCGGCGAGGCCTACGAGTTTCTGCCGAAAGACGAGATTCTCACCTTTGAGGAGATCTCACGCCTGGCGGCGCTGTTCGTGGACGCCGGCGTCAACAAACTGCGGATAACCGGCGGCGAACCGCTGCTGCGCGTTGACCTGTCCAAGCTGATCGCCCAGTTGGCCGCCATTCCCGGCGCAGACGATATCACTCTCACCACCAACGGCTACCTCCTTGCCCAGCAGGCGACGCAACTGTCAGAGGCCGGCTTGCACCGGATCACCGTGAGCCTCGATTCCTTGGACGACGAAGTGTTCAAGCAGATGAATGGGCGCGGCTTCGGGACCCGCCGCGTGCTGGACGGTATCGGTCGCGCATCCGAAGCCGGTCTGAACCCGATCAAGATCAACGCCGTGGTGCAGAAGGGCGTCAACGACCACACCCTGGTCGACCTGGCGCGGCATTTCAAGGGTTCCGGACATATCGTCCGTTTCATCGAGTACATGGACGTCGGCAACCGCAACGGGTGGAAGCTCGACGAGGTCGTGTCGGCGGCCGAGATCGTAGCCATGATCGACTCGGAGTTGCCCCTTGATCCCGCGGAACCCAATTACGTCGGCGAAGTCGCCAACCGCTGGCGCTATCGCGACGGTTCGGGAGAAATCGGCGTGATCGCCTCGGTAACCCAACCCTTCTGCGCCAACTGCACCCGCGCCCGCCTCTCCACCGATGGCAAGCTGTACACCTGCCTGTTTGCCACCGACGGCGTCGACCTGCGCGGGCCCATGCGTCAGGGCGCTTCCGACGCCGAACTGGCAGGCGTCATCGCCGGCGCGTGGAATGTGCGCCGCGACCGTTATTCAGAAGAACGAACCGAGTTGACCGCCGCAGAATCTGGAACGCGCACGAAGGTCGAGATGTACCACATCGGCGGATGACGAGGAACGCATGACCACCGACAATGCCAGCGAACCCGCCGACCGCCTGACCCACCTGGCCGATGACGGCAGCGCCCGCATGGTCGACGTCGGCTGGAAGCCTGTGACGGATCGCATGGCCCAGGCCTGTGGGTACGTGGTGATGGAACCGGCGACACTGGCGTTGATCCGCGATGGCTTGATGAAGAAGGGCGACGTGCTCACCATCGCCCAGTTGGCCGGCATCATGGGTGCAAAAAAGACCTCTGAGCTCATTCCCTTGTGCCATCCACTGCCACTGAACAAAGTAGACGTGGAGTTAGAGCTTGAGGAAGAGGAAAATCGCGTACGGATAACGACCACAGCGACCACCTCGGGCAAAACGGGCGTTGAGATGGAGGCCCTGACCGCAGTGTCGGTGGCCGCGCTCACCGTCTACGACATGTGCAAGGCCGTCGACCGCGCTGTTCGCATCGACGGGGTGCGCCTGTTGCGCAAGACCGGTGGCCAGTCCGGCGACGTCGACCTGACCGGTTCCTAGCCGTCCTGCCTAGCGATTTCCGCGGCCAGGACGCGGATCGCCTCGGTCAGGTAGGTGATCCGCGCTTGCACTGGCAATTCAAGCGGCCTGAACTCCTCGACCTGGTCCACTTCCAGCACGCCGACCACGCCGGGAATCGCGGTCAGGTCCAGTTCGGCAACAACGCCATCGGGCGTCAGCACGACGCAACCGAGGTCTGGCACTGGAGCCGGCGTGGGGTCGAGTTCAATCGCCTGTATCGTCGTCATACCCAGAAACGCCGGGAATGGTTGTAACCGACGGCACAGGTCAGACACAATCTCCTCCAGCCCGGCGGCGGCTTGCCACAGCGCGCCTTCTTCATCCGGCCGATGCTGCGTGGTCATTCGATTGACAACGCGGCCGGGCGAGCCTTACGATAGATTAGCTGGCGGTAGCATCGGCGTCTGGTCGAGGCCGCTCGGTAGGCGACGTAGCTCAGTGGCAGAGCGGGCGCTTCATAAGCGCTAGGTCGTTGGTTCGAATCCATCCGTCGCCACCATCGCTCCCAGGGAGCGCAAAACGAAAGCCGGGTCATGTGACCCGGCTCGTTTGTTTCTCGATGCGGGCTGTTTAGTCGTCCCGCTGGCCGAACTCCTCGCCTAGTTCACTCAGGAACTGCTCGATCTCCGGCGACAGCGCTACTGCGTCTTCCTGGCTCCCGGTCTCTTCGGTCGCCGGGCTTTCGGCCTCGTTGGTGTCGTAGTAGTCTTCCATCTGCTTGATGAGGCCCTGCAGGTCTGAATTGCGCTCCACGGCCGAGTTCAACTCCCGGTACTGCCTCTGACCGCGCCGGGTGGGCGCCAGGTCGGCGGGGATTTCCGAGTAGACCGACGACAGCACTTCGATCATTCGCGCCGTCCCGTTGTAGTCCTCGTCCAACTGGACGTATTGCGGGAGGTGTACCATGAAGTTGATGGCCTCGATCTCCATTTTGTCGATGCCGTCGGACACCAGGTTCATTATCGTTGTTGGACCCTGGTAAGTGCTTCCCCGCAATTTGAGGTTGGGCACCGACCTGAGCTGCGACACTGAGCCCAGCGAACCGGTAACCAGCAGGGGCCGCGTATGCGGTACAGCATCGTACATTGCCCCGAGCCGGCAATACCTTTTGACGTCGAACTTCTCCACGACCTCCAGGATCGAGTCGGTGTACGTCTCGCTGTTGGCGTGGGGCTCGCGCAGATGGAAGAATAGGTAGTCAGGCCCGTTTTCGGTCGTGGCGTACCGGATGATGCTGTTGGGGATGCGCACGCGCCGCTCGTTGTCCACCAACCGCATACTGGGACGGTAACGGGTGAAATCGAAAAATTCGCCCGGCCGGTGCAGTCGGCCCAGTTCCTTGGAACCGAGGTACCGCTCCAATCGGTTCAGCGTGAGGGTGCCCACGCTGCCCACGTCCACCCAGGGGCGGATCATCGCGAAAACGTGCGGGTCCCGCAGTTCGGGCAGGGGCTCCTGAAGTTCAAATGCGCCAACTCTCATGATGACGATATCTTGCCAGAGTTGCCCTCACAATTCAAGGTTTGCCGCGGTTGAACCGCCGTCTCCATTGACCTAAAATGCCATCACCTACGGTTCCCGTTCGCGGTGGACTGATGACTGCGCTTTTCGCGCCCGATTACCGGAGGCATTTGATGATTACCACTTTCGACAGCCTTTACGCTGGCCACGTGGACATGGACAACGTCGGCTACGCCGGCACTGCGGTGAACGACCGCACCTACTCCGACGAGTATCTCGCCACCGCCTTCGACAAGGGCGTAGCCATCGCGCAAACCCTGGACAAGCACGGGTATGACTCCTTCTGGATGGCGGAGCATCACTTCCAGCCGGAAGGGTACGAGTGCATCCCCAACCTCCTCATGTTCATCGTTCACCTTGCACACGTGACCGAGCGGCTCCGGTTCGGGTGCGGTTTCAACATCGCTCCCATGTGGCATCCCCTGCGCCTGGCCGAGGACTTTGCCATGGCGGATTGGCTCACCAACGGCCGGGTCATCTTCGGCGTTGGCCGCGGCTATCACACTCGCGAGGTCGAATCCTTCGGGTCACCCCTGATGGACCAGCCGGCGAACCGCGAACTGTTCGAGGAACAGGTCGAGGTCATCTTCAAGGCTTTCCACGAGCGTTCCTTCTCTCACCAGGGCAAGCACTACAACTTCCCACCTCAGGGGGTGCCCTACCGCGGCTACCCGCTCGAGGACATTACCCTGGTTCCACGTCCCAAGACCCTGCCCGTTGAGTGCTGGCAGCCCATCCAGGGCGGCACCGGCCGCGCGCTGGAGTTCATGGCGAAAATGGGAATCAAGGGTGTCATCGGCGGCGGCTCTTCCGAGGGCGGCGCCATGGACGGCATCATGCACGGCTACCGCGATGCCCTGCGCCGCAATGGAAAGCCGGATGCCGAATTGGGAGAGGACCTGGCCGTCGGGTTCCACTTCCACATCGCTCCCACCGTTGAGGAAGCGGCTCGCGCCGGCGCCCGGTACTACGAGGAAAACCTCAAGATGTTCGGGCCCCTGCGCCTAACCCGCGGCCTGTCCGATCAGCAGATCCTGGACATCAGCAACCCGGAGGTGGCGCCGACCGCCGGGCTGCCCACCATCGAGGACGCCATTGAAAACGGCAGCGTCCTGGCCGGCCCCCCGGACCGGATCATCGAGCTGTTGAAGGGCGTTGAGGAGCGCTACCCCGGCCTCCAGCGCGTCCAGGTCGGCCAGCCCGTGGGAACCCCGCAGTCGGTCATCCTGGAGCAACTGCAATGGTTCGCCGAGGAGGTCATGCCGGCCTTCAAGGACATGAAGGTGGAGGTTGCCGTCCCAGCAGACAACTGATCGAACTCCGAAAGACCGGATTGCAACGGGGGCGAATATCCATTCGCCCCCGTTCGCGTTCCGTTTCCAACGCTCGAAACCGGTGACACGCGGCGGCGGCGGTTTGCCCATCCTCTTGCTATCCTGAATGCGTACATTTTTTCATGGAGGCAAACCCCATGCCCGAGATCACCGAATACCCTTCCGGCTCGCCGTCCTGGGCCGACCTGCTCTGCAAGAACGGCCAGGCGGCCAAGGACTTTTACACGTCCCTGTTCGGCTGGACTTACGATGACCACCCCGCCGGCCCCGACATGGTCTACACCATGTTCAGCCACAACGGCGTGCCGGTCTGCGCGTCGGCCGAGCCGGGGCCGGGTCAGGAAAACCTCCCCCCTCACTGGAGCGTCTACGTGACCGTGGACGATCTCGAGGCTGCGGTAAGCCGCGCCCGCAACGCCGGCGGAACCGTGCTCATGGAGCCATTCGACGTCCTGGACGTCGGACGCATGGCCATCGTCCAGGACAAAGAGGGCGCTTTCGTACGACTGTGGTATCCGCTCAAGCACGCCGGCGCCGGCAAGATGCACGAGCCCGGCGCAATCGCCTGGTTCGAGCTGGCCACCACCGACACCGACTCTGCGGGAAGTTTCTATTCCGAGTTGCTGGGAGCGGAAGTTGCCCCCGATCCCGACACTCCGTTCGAGTACACCCTGTTCAAAGTTGCCGGCGTCCAGGTGGCCGGAATGCTCAAGATCGGCGAGGACTGGGGGCCGGTGCCACCCAACTGGGGCATCTATATCGGCGTTGAAGACGTGGATGCCACCGTCGCGAAGACTACGGCACTTGGCGGCGACATTGTCGTGGGACCTCAGGTAATTCCCGACTTCGCCCGTTTCGCGGTGCTGCGCGATGCTGAAGGAGCGGTGTTCAGCGTGATAGCACTCAACGAGTGGCCCGCGTAGCGCGGCTTTTTCAAAGTCCCGGTTGGCGGCCTTTCAGTCTGAACCGTCATTCCGGCGAAAGCCGGAATCCAGAACCTTCCGGGCACAACGCCCCTCTTGGATTTCAGCTTCGGCGGGAATGACGGCCTAACTTTGAAAAGGCCCTGCCCGCATAAGAGCGGGTCTGTCGCAGGATCGAAAAGGGACGGCCGATGCAGCTGTCCCTTTTTCCGGTGGCTATTGCAACGTCCCGGGCGGGTAGTTTTCCAACCACCACCGGGCGATCTCGTCTCGCCGCGCAAACCATACCCCGGGGTGGCTTCGCGCGTAGCGCAAAAATCGGTCCAAAGCCCGCGAACGGGCCGGCCGGCCCGCGATGCGGCAATGCAGACCAACCGACATCATTTTGGGGTGGGTTCGACCCTCTTCATACAGCACGTCGAAAGTGTCTTTCAGGTACTCGTAGAAGTCGCCCACGCTGTTGAGTCCGCCGCGCCAGAAACGCGAGTCGTTGGTTTCGAAGCTATAGGGCAGCACCGGCCATGGCTTGCCGTGCACCTCGGTGTAATACGGCAGGTCGTCGTTGAACACCCCGCTGTCGTAGATGAAACCGCCTTCCTCCACCACCAACTCCCGCGTGTTCACGCTGGGACCATAGCGGGTGAACCAACCCAGGGGCCGCTCGCCGGTTGTCCGGGTGAGCGACTCAACTGTCATTCGGATTGCCTCGGCTTCTTCGTCCCGCGTCTTGTTGTGGTACTCCTCCCAGCGGTAGCCGTGTCCGCAGACCTCGTGGCCCCGCTCCACCACGGCGCGCGCCACCTCCGGGTTCCGCTCGAACGCCACGGCGCAGCTGAAAAACGTGCTCTTCACGCTGTACTTGTCCAGCAGGTTCAGGATCCGCCACACGCCTACCCGGCTGCCGTACTCGAAGAACGACTCGTTGAACAGATCCCGCTGCCCCGCCGGCACCGGCGACGGCACTTCATTGTTAGTCTCGTGGTACCCGTCGCCGTCCAGCAGCGACGCCTCGCTGCCCTCCTCGTAATTCACTACCACGGAGACGGCGATGCGGGCTCCGCCGGGCCATTGGATGATCGGCGGGTTGGCGCCGTAGCCGATGAAATCGCGTACCTGTTCTGTCATGGGATAAATCCTACTTATACGTGGGGCCGTTTGGGTCGATTAATTGGCCGATGCGTTCGAGTTGGTCGACGACGGCTTCCAACACGGCGTCATATTCCACACCAGTAGGAATGCTGATTGGGATATACCAGTCGTCTCCCAGGATAGCCCCTTTGTCTTCTAGCGTGCGTAGCCGGCGGAGAACTTCATCTTCGTCCAAACCGTTCAGGTTGTATGGATTCAACCATAACGGAGTGTCCCCTAGATTGGCCCAATAATCAAAGTTGACGTCAAACCTTGAGTACACTCCGGCGATCTGTATGTAACGGCCATAGCCTGTAGCCCATGGTGTGCGCGCCAAGCGTTCCGTGCTTACCCACCCTGCACTCCTTGCTCGGTCCGTAGCGTCGTCGATAAGCTGCGGCAATTGCAGCATACGCCTCGCGAACGCAGGCCCCAACTCATCGGCATGTAACGGCAGGAATGCGTCAGCGTCCATTCTCTCGGTCAATCCATACAACTGCTGAATGTCCGCTGCTATTTTGGCATCTGAACTTGCATGACTTGCCATCAGGTTGAGCACTGCCCGCCAACTGGTCAGCATCAACCTGTGCTGGTCGCCATTTGCCGCAGCGCTCCGGACATCACCGGAATCCAACAGGATGGTTAGCTCGTGTTATTCTTGTGCGCGTCTGCGCAACTCAGGCCATAACGTTTCAATGCGCTGCGCCGGGGCAACGAACAAGAGCACTGAGTACCCATCTTCAGGCATGCGGCTCAGGTACGTGTTAGGTTGATTGTCGGTAAGGCCAGCCCAGAATTTCGCTTCGATGAGTACGCGTTCATCGCCACTGGCATCGTAGCAAACCAAGTCAACCCGTTCTCCTTCATCGCCGCTGGCCTCGGTCTGAAACCGCGTCAAGGAACCTACTTCCACACCGGCGGTACGCAACATCTGCTCAAGCGCTTCTCGTGCCAATTCGGACTGCACTAGGATATGCCGCAGCGCCTCAGTGGCGGCACGCTCCGTCTGGCCGGTGAACATCGGAAGAATTTGAGCGAAAAGCGACGTGTTGGTGGCCAAAGTAATCCTCTCGTTGCTCGTCAACTATCCTGTGCCAGCCGCGCCCGCAGCGCAGCCGGGGTGATGATAGGTACGGAAAATCCAGGCGCCAAGGCCAACAAGTCTCTGTCCCCGGTTACCAAAATGTCGGCCTGTGCAAACAAAGATAGTTCCAGGAACACCCGATCGTTGGGGTCCCGGCACTCAGGAACGTCCAGTGGGTCTGATACGGTGACCATCTCGCACCACGGTCGGTAGTCTTCAATAAGCGCTTCCGTTTGCCTACGGGTCAGGTTGAACTTTGGGTGCCGCAGAACACGCTCCAGTTTGGCAAGCGTAGTCGGGCTCGCCAACGGGACAAGCGACAATGACTGCCATGCCGAGAGCAACCAAGACACGGATGGTGAGCGGAATACCAGAGTGGACACGAGCACGTTGGTATCAAGGACGACGCGCAACAACTGCATTTACCGTCCCCGTGCCCACCTAATGGCCTCATGCACGTCCTCTTCGGTGATGCCCAGAGCCGCTATCTTGAGGCGTACGTCATCGGCAGTGACGATAGGATAAGGCGTCAGCACGATGCGCCCTTCCTCGATAACGACTTCAAAGCAGTCGGCGTTGGGGAAATTGGCAAGGACGCCTTCTGCAAGGGTGAGTCGGTTCTTGTCGGTCACAACAGCCAGCGGCGTTAGAGTGGTCTCAGGCGGCTCCGGTAATTTGCGCGTTGGCTTGGCGGTCATGCAACGTTCCTCCTGACCCTCGAAGTGTGCTCCTAATGGAGAGTACACCAGTTCGCGCCAACTGGACAATTTTGCCCTCACGGTACAAAATGCCGCCAAACCGAGCCAATATCGAACTGCCGCTCACGGTGACGATAATGACTATTCCGACCGCATCCGACCACAAGCTGACCCCCCTGCTTTTCCTGGAACGCAGCGCCGCGGTGTATCCGCACCGCGCGGCCTGCATCTACAACGGAGCCGTGACCACCTACGCCCTATTTTACGAGCGGGTGCGACGGCAGGCTGCGGCGTTGCGCAGCGTGGGCGTCAGGCCCGGCGACCGTGTGGCCTTCCTGCTCCCCAACCTGCCCTCCATGCTGGAAGCGAACTTTGGGCCGATGGGCATCGGCGCAGTCCTGGTGGCCCTGAACATACGGCTGTCGCCGCGCGAGATCGCGTACATCCTGAATCACTCAGGCTCCAAGGTGTTGGTATTCGACTCCGAGTTGGCTGACACGGTGCGCCAGTTGCGCGACGACTGCCCCGGCGTCGAGACCTACGTCCAGGTGCGCGACACTGCTCCCCTGGCCACTGACATCCCCGGCTCCGAGTACGAGCAGTGGCTTGCCTCCGTGGAACCGCTGCCTCACCTGCCCGGGCCGGCTACCGAGAACGACACGCTGACTATCAACTACACCTCGGGGACCACCGGAATGCCCAAGGGCGTGGAATACACTCCCCGCGGCGCGTACATCAACGCGCTCGGCGAGGCCATGGAAATGAGCATGAACTGGCGCAGCATCTACCTGTGGACATTACCCATGTTCCACGCCAACGGGTGGTGCTTCCCCTGGGCCGTCACCGCCGTGGGCGGCACCCATGTCTGCCTGCGCCGCGTTGACCCTGCCGAGGTTTACCGGCTCATCCGGGAGGAGTCGGTCACCCATCTCTGCGCTGCGCCCACCGTTCTGACCGGTCTCTATGCAGCGCCAGAAGCAGAGTCCGCCGATCTCTCGGGCCTCACCATCATGACCGCCGGCGCACCGCCGGCGCCCCAGGTGATCCGTACCATCGAGGGAATGGGCGCCGAGATCATCCATGTGTACGGCCTCACTGAGACCTACGGCCCCTGCACCGTCGCGGCCGGCCAGCCCGAATGGGAGGCGCTGGACGCCGACGACCTGGCTCGCGTTAAGGCCCGGCAGGGTGTTCCCTTTGTCGTGTATGGTTCCGGTCTTCGCGTCGTCGATGAGGATATGGGCGATGTTCCGCGCGACGCCGAGACCATGGGCGAAGTCGTCATGCAGGGCGACGCCGTGATGAAGGGCTATTACAACGATCCCGACGCCACCGCCGAGGCTTTCCGCGGCGGTTGGTTCCATTCCGGTGACCTGGCCGTTTGGCATCCCGACGGCTACATCGAGTTGCAGGATCGCTCCAAGGACATCATCATCTCCGGCGGCGAGAACATCTCCAGCCAGGAGGTTGAAAAGGTCATCATGGAGCACCCCGGGGTTCTCGAGGTCTGTGTCGTTGGCGTGCCTGACCAGCGCTGGGGCGAGGTTCCCAAGGCCTTTGTAGTGCCCCGCGATGGAGGTCAGCTCACAGCAGACGAGATCATCGATTTCACCCGCGATCGCATCGCCCATTTCAAGGCGCCGAAGAGCGTCGAGTTCGGTGATCTCCCCAAAACCGCAACGGGCAAAATCCAGAAGTACATCCTGCGTGACCGTGAATGGCAGGGCCAGGAACGCCGCATCCAGGGCTCGCAGGTCTAGCCCGCCACTGTAGGCACACGAGCCCTAACGAGGAGGACAGGTATGGAATTCGGACTCTTTCTCGAGTTTCCCCGGCCAATCGACGGTGACCATCACGACGCCTTTACCCAGTCGTTCCGGTTGGTCCAGGAAGCCGAGGACCTGGGCGTCGCATCGGTTTGGCTGGCCGAGTACCACTTCAATATGGAGCGGGTGCTGGCGTCTCCCGTAATGATCGCCACGGCCATCGCGGCCAAGACCCACACCATGCGTATCGGCACCGCCGTGTACTGCCTGCCCCTCGGCCATCCCATCCGTGTCGCTGAGGAGATGGCGACGCTGGACCACATCAGTGACGGCCGCGTCGAACTCGGCGTCGGGCGAGGCACCTTCCCCAACGTCCACGAAGGTTTCAACGTCACTTTCGAGGAGAGCCGCAGCCGGTTCGACGAGTTCCTGGAAATCGTCGTCAGCGCCTGGACCCAGGAAACATTCTCCTTCCATGGGGAGCACTATTCCTGCGACGATCTGACCGTCACGCCACGGCCTTATCAGCAACCTCATCCGCCGATCACCGTAGGCGTCACGTCTGCCGAAAGCTTCCCCATCATCGGGGCCATGGGATACCCGCTGATCGTGAACCCGTCCCGTGTCTTCACCCTTGACCAACTGGCCGGCCCCATGGCCGAATACCGCGCCGCCTGGAAAGCAGCCGGTCATCCCGGTGAGGGCCGTGTTGGTCTCCGCGTCCCCATTTACGTGAACGAGGATGCTGAAGCCGCATACCGCGATCCCATGGAATCGGCCATGAACTCAATCACCCGTCTGGGCGAGCGGGTCGGCTCCTATGCCGGCCGAACCGGCACCACCGGGGACTGGGGCGAGCAGAGCCGCATCATCCTGGGCATGGACTACGACGACTGGCTCCGCGACAAAGTGGTCTACGGAACCCCCGACGTCGTGACCGAACGCCTCACCGAACTCGAAGAAAACCTCGGCCTTGACCAGCTCATCTACGAGATCAATTACGGCAACCTGATGCCCGATGAGATGCAGACGGCGTCCCTGCGCCTGTTCAACAAGAAAGTGTTACCGAAATTGACCTGACCTCCAATGGCAGAGGGGCGCCTGACCAGCGCCCCTTTTTCGCTTGCTCGATTGCTTTTTTCGCTGCGGTCGGTTCAGTCCCAGGTGAAGCACACTTTCCCCGTCCCGCCGGCCTCGAACAGCTTGTACGCCTCGTCCGCCTGGTCCAGCGTAAAACGGTGGGTGAAGAGTTCCTTCAGCGGAACCTTCCGGTCCACCACGAACCGGGCCACCTCTTCCAAACCGTTCAGGCTGAACGTCCACGACCCCAGGATGGTCAGTTGCTTGTGGATGATCTGTGGGCTCACATCGAACGTCGTCGTGTTGCCCTCACCGACAAAGCAGACTCGACCCCACAGCATCGCCGAGTCGACCGCGTTGATCCGCGCCTCCGGTCGGCCCGTGCAGTCAAGGGTGGCCGGCGACCCTTCGCCGTGGGTGAGTTCGCGTATCGCTTCCACCGGGTTCTGCGTGCCGGCGTCGATGCAAACGTCTGCGCCCAGCCGTTGCGCCAATTCCAGCCGTTCGGTGTCCACGTCTACCGCGATGACCCGGGCGCCCATTGCCTTGGCGAACATGGTCCCGCTAGCTCCCACCGGCCCCTGACCGAAGATGGCCAGAGTGTCGTCGCCGGATATGTTTAGCCGCTTCAGCGCCCAGAACGCGGTCCCGGTGCCGCACGCGCACGCGGAGCCTTCGTCAAAGTCCAGGCCGTCCGGCATCTTGACGCAGGTATACGCCGGGCATATCAGGAAATCCTCGTGTCCGCCGTTCGCCCCGGTGCCATACACCACCGATCCGTTCAGGCACATCTGCGTGTACCCGATGCGGCACATGGTGCAGGCCCGGCAGCCGGTGTAGTGGTGCATCATCACCCGGTCGCCGACCGCGACTTCGGTGACGCCGCGCCCGACCTCGGCAATCACGCCGCATGGTTCGTGGCCGGCCACTTTCAGGTTGGCGGGGTCGCCGCGTTCTGCCTTGGGCGCCCGGTAGTGGCGCAGATCGCTGCCGCATAGACCCGACGCCTTCATCGCGATGACCACCTCGCCCGGGCCGGGATGCGGGTCAGGCAGTGTGCGTATCTCGACCTCTTTGTCTCCGGTGAAAACTACCCCGCGCATGGCAAGTCCCTCCTTCCTGCCTGGTCGGTTTTCCGCCTACGGATCGATCAACACGCCCGGGTTCAGTATTCCGTTTGGGTCCACCGACCGCTTGACCGCCCGCAACGCTTCGGCGAACGGGTCCGGTCGCTGTTCGTCGTACCAGGGCCGGTGGGAGCGCCCCACCGCGTGGTGGTGGGTGATCGTTCCGCCGGCGGCCATCACCGCGTCCGACGCCGCCTGCTTGATCTCAGCGTGCGCTTCCAGCTCGCCGCCCACCCGGCCCAGACCCTCAAAGGTGTAGTACGGCGCCGGCCCGTCCGGGTAGACGTGGGTAAATCGGCACGATACGCGCCCGCCGCCACAGGTCCGTTGCAACGCCTCTTCCAACGCCCCGCGTACCATCGCATCCATGTTTGGCCAGCGCTCCCAGGTGATCGCCGTTTCCAGCGTCTCGGCTACGATGCCGAACCCGATCGTCGCGTTCCGTTCGTAGGGAGCGTTGATGAACGAATCCCGCCAGTTCCCTACGGCTCCCTGACGCCCGGCCGAGAAGCCGGCGCGTTCCGCCGCATCAGCGACCACGATGTCGTCCTCGCTTATCATTCCGCCGGCATCCCGGGCAATGGCAACCGCCTGCCGGATGTTCTCGCCCTGCGGGATTTCCGCCGACTCGAACCCGATGATCAGCAACGCCTGCTTTCCATCCAGGCCCGCGAAGTCTTCCGCTTCTGTCGGGTCCAGCATCCGCAGGTTGGCCGGCCATTGCTTGGCCTGCGCGACCAGCCGAGCCCCCTCGGATGCGGCGTGCATCCCGTCGAAGACCACACCGGCGGAGGCTCGGAACCGAGGGCGCGCCTGGATACGCATCCACGCCTCGGTGATGATCCCTAGGATGCCCTCGCTGCCGATCACCATCCCGTCCGGCGATGGCCCGGCGCCGCTGCCCGGTAGCCGGCGGGATTCCCACACGCCGGCCGGCGTCACCATGCGCACCGACTCCACGAAATCGTCGATGTGAGTGTGGTTGGTGGCATAGTGCCCGCCGCTGCGGGTGGCGATCCACCCGCCCAGGGTCGAGAACTCGAAGCTCTGAGGGAAGTGGCGCAGGGTGTAGCCGTGGGGCCGCAGTTGCGCTTCCAGCGCCGGTCCGAGAGCGCCCGCCTGTATCCGGGCCGCTCGGGATGTTTCGTCGACTTCCAGAACCTGGTCCAGCCGGGTCAGGTCGATCGTGCAGACTTTATCCGTTTCCGGAGGCTCTACCCCGGCAACCACAGTGCTGCCTCCGCCGTAGGGGATCGCCACGATGTTGGAGTTGGCGCACCAGTCCAGCACCCGGGTGACTTCTTCCTCAGTTCGCGGGTAGGCGATTACGTCCGGGGGGTTGGGGAATTCGCACTTGAAACCGCGGATGCGGTCCCGGAAGCTGCGCCCGTATGTGTGCGCCGCCCGGTCGTGGTCGTCCATGGTGCAGAAGTCCGCGACCAGCGGGTGCGGCGTGAAGCGAGGCTTGCGGAGGTTGAGGTCGGCATCGGTCGGGGGCTTGGGCGCTGGCAGCGATACGCCGTACCGCCGGTGGATCCGCTCCGCCATCGCGGTGTAGTCCGCCGTCGACGGCTCGCGGTCCTCCATCCCCCAGGCCCAGAAACTGCGGCGCGCCATCACGTCCCTCCTGTTCGGGCAAAAATAATGGTCGGGGTGAGTGGATTCGAACCACCGACCTCCACGTCCCGAACGTGGCGCGCTAGCCACTGCGCTACACCCCGACTATGTTCAAATTGTAGCATACCCGCAGGCCAGCCTCGCAAACCGCTGGCGGCGGGATTGCGTATGATGGGCAGTGGCAAGGGGGCTGTTGACATGCGTATCGGAATCTTGAGAAGGACATGGTTGCCCTTCTTCATCACGGTTGTAACGGTTTTTGCGCTCGCCTGCGGAGGGGCAGGGGCGCCAGCCTCGGTGATGACCGAAGCGCAACATTACGCAGAAGACTCCGCAACCGTTCGCGAGTTTGCAATGCGCGAGGCGGGTCCGGCGGGAGAAGCAGGCCCTGCCGGCGCGCCCGGTCCTGCCGGAGCCGATGGATCTGATCGTTTCAGCCGCCAGCCCGGTATCGCCGCCACAGCGGCGCCCGCCGCCCAGATGGCTGCCGCCGCCGCTCCGACGCCTGCTCCGATTGCCGCGTCACAGCAGTCCGCTGCGCAGCGACCGCAACAGCCCCGGGCTTCCGATTCGCCTCAACCCCAATCCGCGCGCAAGCTGATCGTGGAATCGTGGATGAGTCTTGAGGTCACGAACATCGACGCGACAGTCCGGCAGGTGGAGTCGCTGGCGGCCCAGAGTGGAGGTTGGGTTGAATCCTCCGAAGTCTACGGCGAAGCGGGGTACCGTTCCGCCACCGTGCGTATCCGTGTTCCCGCCGACCGCCTCAACAGCGGCCTGGATTCTCTCCGCTCCCTGGGACGTGTCACCGACGAGGGAGTGTCCTCGACGGATGTGACCGAAAGGCTGATCGACAATCAAGCTCGGCTCACCGCCTGGTACGCCCAGGAGGAACGCCTCGTCACGCTGCTGGAAAACGCGCCCACAGTCGAGGACATCATCGAGATCGAGCAACGCATCGCCGAAGTTCGTTCCGACATCGAGCACGTCGAAGCGACCCAGCGTGATCTTACGGGCCGCGTCGCGACCTCGCTGATCACCGTCAACCTGCGCCTGCCCGCCCAGTATGCCGCCGATCCGCCGGTGGGCAGTCTGCAACTGTCCACGGGTGATCCGTCCGCCGCGGCGGATGCCGTCGTAGCCCGCGTCAACGCGCTGGAAGGTTACGTGGGCCGGAAGCGTTCGTACGACGAAGGACAGGGTCGTGCGGTTGATCTGGTCGTATTCGTCAAACCCGCCGACCTCTCTCCCTTGATGGACTACGCAGCAACCCTGGGGGCGGCGTCGGGCCGGCAGCTCACCTCCGTGGGACCGGCTCCGATCAACGAGGTCCCAAACGCCCGCTTCAGCCTGGCCATCCGTTCCAACGTGGACCTGGAGGCGTCGCTGTCCCTGTCAGCGGCGGATCCACTTACTGTCGCTGAGCAGATCAGGGCGAGGGCGGAATCGCTCGGCGGGTACGTGGACAATTGGCACGAAGTCAGGCGTGATCAGGACGAGTACGTTTCGTTAGAAATGGCCCTGGTGGTCAACTCCTCCAACCTGAGAGACGTGATGGAATACGGTGCGGGACTTGGCGAAATCGACCACTGGGGATATACCGCGGCAGGTCAGAGTCCAACTGAAGACGCCCCGGACGCCCGTCTCAGCGTCTCGGTTTACACCGACGATTCGGACTTCGAGGTGGCGTTGATTGTCATCGCCGCCATCATCGTCGTGATCGCCGCCGTCATCGTTGGGGCAATCGTCCTGCTGCTCCGGCGGCGACGCAAGCGCCCGGCGGGCGTCAGGACGGTCGCAGACCTGGAAGTCGCGACCAACGAGTAGCACTCAATCGACCGCCACCGGTTGCCTCGCCGGGCGTCGTCGCCTCCTGCCGCGGGGCGATGGCTCCGGCGAGGTTGGGGCTTCGGTCTGAGCCGATTCCGCCGCCGCTTCCATGGCGGCTCGCATCTCGTCGACAAACGAGGCCACCCGACGCAGCGCTCGTCCCAGACGCGCCATGCCGAAATCCGTGTCGCCGGCGGTCCGCACTTCCATATCACGCCGGCCGACGCGGACGCCGCGTCCCATCTTGTTCTGCAACGCTTGCCGCGCGTCCCCCACGGGATGCCGGAAAACGACCGTGATGATTCCGTCACTGCCGGCCGCAATCGATTCAACCCCCGCGGTCGAGCCGAGGCAGCGCAAGTCGGTAACCGCCAGCAGGTGGCTCACCTCCGGAGGCACCGGGCCGAACCGGTCTTCCATGTCCGACTGAACCGCCGCGAGCTGCGACCGGTCGGTGATGTTGGACAGCCTCTGGTAAAACGCCAGCCGGGCCGGCATGTGCTCGATATAGCCCGGCGGTATGAATGCCGGCACCTGTAGATCGATCCTCGGAGGGGGCTGCGTTTCCGCCGTGGTCTCTCCGGTATCCCGGTTTGCCAGGTCCTGCACCGCCTGGTTGAGCAACTCTGAGTACAGGTTGAGGCCCACCGCGTGGATCTGCCCGCTCTGGTCTGCGCCCAGCAGGTTCCCCGCGCCGCGGATCTCCAGGTCGCGCATGGCGATGCGGAACCCGGCACCCAGTTCGTTGGCTTCGAGGATGGCGTGGATGCGCTTGCTGGCCGCCTCGGTGATCTCCTGGCTGTCCGGCAGGAGCAGGTAGGCGTACGCGCGGTGGTCGCCCCGGCCGACCCGCCCGCGCAGTTGGTAGAGCTGGGCCAGTCCGAACCGGTCCGCCCGGTCGATGATGATGGTGTTCACGTTGGGCATATCCAGGCCCGACTCGATGATGGTGGTGCAGACCAGGACATCCGCCTCGCGATTGGCGAACGCCACCATCACGTCTTCCAACTCCGATTCGGGCATCTGACCATGACCCACCAGTATCCGGGCCTCTGGTACCAGCTTGCCCAGCTCTTCGGCGATGTTGTGAATCGTCCGCACCCGGTTGTGCAGAAAGAACACCTGGCCGTCGCGCTCCAGCTCCCGCAGAATCGCCTCGCGCACCGGTTCCGCGCTGTCTTCCGAGACGAAGGTCTTGACTGGCAACCGTGCTTCCGGCGGGGTGTGGATCACGCTCATGTCCCGCACGCCGGCCAATGCCATGTGCAGGGTGCGGGGAATGGGCGTCGCGCTCAGCGTCATTACGTCGACTTCCGCCCGCATCTGCTTCAGGCGTTCCTTGTGGGCAACGCCGAAGCGGTGCTCCTCGTCGATGATCACCAGTCCTAGATTTTTGAAGCCCACGTCCTTTTGCAGGATGCGGTGCGTACCAATGACGACATCGACCATGCCGGACTTTGCCGCTTCCACCACCTCGTCCTGCTCTTTCTGCGTCCGGAACCGGCTCAGGACCTCCACCTTCACCGGATAGGGGGCGAGCCTCTCGGCGAAGGTGGCGTAGTGCTGCTGGGCCAGCACGGTGGTCGGCACCAGTATGGCCACCTGCATACCCTCGTTCACCGTCTTGAAGGCTGCCCGCAGCGCGACCTCGGTCTTGCCGTAACCTACGTCGCCGCAGATCAGCCGGTCCATAGGCCTGTCGGCTTCCATGTCGTTCTTGACTTCGTCGATGGCCTGCATCTGATCGGGCGTTTCCTGGTACGGGAACGAATCTTCCAGGTCCCTCTGCCAGGCGGCGTCCGGTCCGAAGCGGTGACCGCTCACGGTTTCCCGGACAGCGTAGAGCCGGAGCAACTCCTCGGCGATCTCCCGAGCGGCGTCTTTGGCGCGTTCCTTGATCCGCTGCCATTCGCTGCCGCCAAGGCGGGTGAGGGTCGGCGGCTGGTCCGTGGCGGCCACGTACGTTCCCAGGCGGTCCAACTGTTCGGTGGGCACGTAAAGCCGGTCGTCCTCGGCGTATTCCAGGACCAGGTACTCCCGATCGTCGCCGGTGGATTCCAGGTGCGTTGTTCCCACGAATTTGGCGACACCGTGGTCGATGTGCACCACGAAGCTGCCCGGCGTCAGGTCCCCCAGGGACACCGCGTCCCCCAGGTCCCGCCGAGTGCGAGACGGGCGATAGCTGCGGCGCTTTACCGTGCCGAACAGTTCCGCGTCGCTGTACACGGCTACCGCCGGATCGTTGTCCGTTGCTTCCGTCTGCCAACCCTTGCTCAACGCGCCGGTCAAGACCTGCACACGGCCGGCTCTCGGCCGGGCCGTCACGTCGTCTGCCAGCGTCGCGGAGACCCCAGCCTCCTCCAGCACCTGGACCAATCGCGCGGCATGTTGCGTGACCGCGACCGCCGCCCCGCCGCAGGCGACCCTGTCCGCCACATCATCGGTGAAGTAGGTCAACCCCGCGCTCTGGTCCGGCAGCGGCTGTAACATAGTTGGCGAGTCTTCGGTGCCCCAGCGCTCCATACTCACCGTGGTTGCGCCCGCAGTGTGCACCCTAAGAGTGATGCTGTCCCAATCTGTGGACGGCGACGGAAACCCGTAGGGAAGTTCGCCCCGGTCCTGCCGGTTGGCCCGCTGCTGCTCGTACTTTGCCTCCTGCTCCTCCGCTTCCCCAGCCAACCGGTTGGGCCGGTCCATCACAACGATGGTGTCAGCCGGCAGGTAATCGGCAAGCGTGTGACGGTTGAGGAACCCGTTGTAAAAGGCCAGTGTCTCCGGGTTCGGCTCGGTAAGCAGATGCGCCAGCTCTTCCTGGAACCGGGCAACGGTGGAACCGCTGCACGCGCTGAGATCTATCCTGCCACGCCGCTCGTCGAACCAGACGGCGTCGCAAAGCTCGGGCAGTTGCTCGCGGGCTGGCACGATGGCAACGCGGTCAGCATCGCCCACCGATCGCTGGGTCTCCGGGTCGAAACGCCGGATGGTGTCGACTTCATCGTCCCACATCTCCACTCGGTAGGGCAGGCCGGCGTTGGTAGGGAAAACGTCCAGGATGCCACCCCGCAGGCTGAAGGTGCCCGGCACTTCCACCTGCGGCTCCCGTTGATACCCCAGTTCGACCCAGGCGGCGAGCAGCGCGTCGATTGACCCGATTCTCCGGCCTTTCGTCAATTCGTGGGCGTATTCCATGCTCGGATGGCGACCGGTCGCCTGTTCCGGGGAAAGCGTCAACCGCAGCGCCGACGCCAGCGAAGTGACTACCAGCGGTATTGCGCCGTCCGCCTCCGTGGGGTCATAACTCGCCAGCGCTGCCAGCGCGGACAAACGCTGGTTGCCCGTTCGCGCGTCGACCGCCAGCCGCTCGAAGGGCAAAACCTCCGGCTCGGGCAACAGGTGCACCGGAGCCTCATCGCCCAGGTATTCCAGGAGTTGGTCGTGAAGGCGCCGGGCGTCCTCCAGTCGGGGAGCGATCACTACAACGGGCCGCTGTTGCAATTGCCAAAGCGCCCCGACGTACGCTGCCTGATGGTCGCCGTCGATTGCCAGATTCCCGCTCGCGCCGGGCCGCTCCAGGTTCCGCAGATGCTGCCGCATCCTCGGTTGTGCCGCAAACAGTGAAAGCAGTCCGGTAAGCGCCATTTTTCACCCAGAGATAAGTTGGTGGTTGTTTACACGCCGATACGGGACTGACCATGGGCCAGCCCCGCGCGAAAATTGTACGCCCGTTTGCGTCCCGTGTCCAAGCGTGCCGCCACGGAAACTGTGCAGGCTCTTGGGGAAAAGTGTCATTGCGAGTGGAGCGCGGCGGTCCCGTTGGTCTAGAAGAGACCCGCGGCGTGGAAGCGGTTGCTGCGGCGACGGGACCGCCGCGCCGCAATTGCCTCGCGATTGTAATCTCCCGGATTCTTGGCACTTGTCCGACGTTATGTAAATTCGTCCAATTGACACCCAACGCTGTGTAGCATCGGTTGTCCATAATCCCGCACTAGCAAGTCGACCGCGTCGGCAGTCCTCCCGCGAACGCCGGCATGGGTTTTTCGGACGGTCCGTCAAACCCTGGTGATATAATTCACTAACCACCAACGAACAACCCGGACCTCGCCAATGTCAACCTCGCGGCACATGACCGACTCTGCCACGCTGCCGCTCGAATCCGGTGAGGCCAAGCCCGCGTCTCCCTACCACCGCATAGTGGTCAAGGCCGGTACCAGCGTGCTTACCGGAGACGCCGGCGACACGCTGGACATCAGCGTCATGCGCGACCTGGTATCGCAGATTGCCCAGCTCCATGAGATGGACGGGGCCCAGATGCTCCTCGTCACGTCCGGCGCCATCGCCGCCGGACGCCAATCGGCCGCCGAAACTCCCTCCATACCCGATATCCCAACCCGGCAGGTTTACGCCGCGCTGGGACAGAGCCGGCTGATGCACATCTACGCCGACCTGTTCGCCAGCCACGACATCGGCGTCGCCCAGGTGCTGCTCACCCTCCACGACCTTTCCCAGCGGCAGTCCTATCTCAACGTGCGCAACACGCTGCTGTCCCTGCTCGACCTCGGCGTCGTCCCCATCGTCAATGAGAACGACGTGGTGGCCGCCGACGAAATCGGCGAGATATTCGGCGACAACGACCGTCTGTCGTCCCTGATCGCTGCCCTCATCGACGCCGATCTGTTAATCATCCTGTCCGACGTGGACGGCCTATACACCGCAGATCCCGGCTCGGATCCCACGGCCACGCGCATTGCAACGGTCGACACGGTCGACGACAGCGTGTTCGCCATGGCGGGCGAGCACCGCAACGCCTGGGC
Source organism: Dehalococcoidia bacterium (assembly GCA_022827095.1). Taxonomy (GTDB): domain Bacteria; phylum Chloroflexota; class Dehalococcoidia; order Lucifugimonadales; family UBA3495; genus Bin87. The sequence continues at coordinate 713,580 of JAJDTP010000005.1, read as the reverse complement.
CCGCGGCGGTATGCCCACCAAGCTCCATGCCGCCCACCTGGTGACGACCTCCGGGATCGCCATGGCGATCTGCCGGGGGCGAAATCCGGATGCTCTGCTGCGCGTCGCTCGCGGCGAGCCGGTGGGTACCTTTTTCAAGCCGGCCCAGAGCAAGCTGGAGGCTCGCAAGCGCTGGATGCTGTCGCGGGTCGGGGATACTGATTGGGGTCAGGTCGTCGTCGATGACGGCGCGGTTGCTGCCCTCCGGCGCGGCGCGGTAAGCCTGTTGCCTGCCGGTGTCCGCAGCGTCGTGGGCGATTTCGTCCGTGGCGACATCATCTATGTATCCGATTTGGCCGATCACCACGTTGCGTGCGGCATCGCCAACTACTCGGCCGCCGACGTGGGACGCATCCAAGGGATGCGCTCCGACCGCATCGTTGACACCCTGGGTTACCACTACGGCCAGGAAGTGATCCACCGCAACAACCTGGTCCTGCTCTGACCATAATCGACGACCCCCAACGGGAGCAATTCAAATGAACGCCGCCGACCGCTTACGCAAGCAGGGCACCGCCGCCCAGGCCGCCTCCGCTGTACTTGCCCGGACGCCCGCCGAAACCAGGAACCATGCCCTGGAAAACATCGCCCGCGCCCTGGAGACCGAGCAGGCGCCGATACTGACCGCCAACGCGGCCGATTATCGCGACGCGGAGGCCGACGGCATCGATGCGGCCTTCCTTGATCGCCTTCTGCTCACCTCGGACCGCCTGAACGACATGGCTACCGACGTCCGCCGGGTAGCCTCTCTTGACGATCCCGTGGGCGAACTGATTGAAGGATTCACCCTTGAAAACGGCCTGGACGTCCAGAAGCGTCGCATCCCGCTGGGAGTTATCGCCAGCATCTACGAGAGCCGGCCCAACGTCACCACCGATATCGTCGCATTGGCCCTCAAGTCCGGCAACGCCTGCCTGCTGCGCGGCGGTAAGGAAACCCTGCGGTCCAACACCGCCCTGATCGACCTGGTTCACCGGGCTATCGGCGAGGCTGGCCTCTCGACCGATGTCGTGCAGTTCGTAGATGACATCGACCGATCCTTGGTCGACGCCATGCTCCAAATGAAGGATGAGATCAACTTGCTGGTGCCGCGCGGCGGCTCGGGCCTGATCAACTACGTGGCCGCGAACGCCACCATGCCCGTTCTGACCGGTGGCATGGGTGTTTGCCACACGTACGTCGACCGCGACGCCGACGCCGACATGGCCGCCAACATCGTTTACAACGCCAAGGTCCAGCGGCCGACGGTGTGCAACGCCCTGGACACCGTCCTGGTTCATTCCGAGGCTGCCGGGAGTTGCCTGCCCGAAATCGCCGGACGTCTGCAAGAAGCCGGCGTCGAGATGCGGTGCGATCACCGCGCCTTGACCATCCTCGGACCCGACATTGGCCTGAACACCATCCCCGCCCAGGAAGACGACTGGGGTCGGGAGTTCCTGGCGCTCATCGCCGCCGTAAAGGTAGTGGACAGCCTCGACGACGCCCTCGATCACATCCAGGCCTACGGGTCAGGCCACTCGGAGGCCATCGTGACCGAGGACGGCGACGCGGCCGAGCGGTTCCTCAACGAGGTCGATGCGGCCGCGGTCTACCACAACACGAGCACGCGCTTCACCGACGGCGCCCAGTTCGGCTTTGGCTCCGAGGTTGGTATCAGCACCGACAAATTCCACGCCCGTGGCCCCCTGGGGCTCCGCGAGCTGACTTCCTACAAATGGATTGTCCGCGGTAACGGGCAGATTCGCGGGTGAAACGGACCGATGCCCTTCGACTACGAACGCGAAGTACGCACCCCTCAGTCTGAGGCATATCTCATCCTCGACGGCGAGCAGCCCGTGGGTCGGATCGACACCCACTTCATGCCCGGTCTGGCCCATGTCGCCGTGTGCGTCACCCCCAGCGTCACCCCTGAACAGATCGAGGAAATCCTGTCCGACATCGATGCCGATATGCTGAACACCGTGGGCACCGAGCGCGATACCCATCACTTCCACGTCTTTCAGGGCAACGAAATTCGGGTGTTCAGCAACGCCGGCTACGACGATTATTCCGGCGGCAACGGCAACGGACGGGGACACGGTCCTTTGTCGCCCCCCGGTTCCGGAGCCTGATGGAGTCCTGGTCGAGCTGAACCCTTTGTCGAAAAACGGCCCAGGCAGATCCCCGGGCCGTTACATTTGGATTAGCGCCAGGCGACGCGCTGAGCGCTGCGTCTTACCCTTTGCGCTTGAGCACCCGGTGAACTGCCGCTTCTACACCGGCCGCCGTCAGCCCGTTCTTCTCCATCAGTTCGTTGGCCGGGCCGGAACTGGTGTAGCCGTGCAGCGCGACCATCTCCACCGGAACCGGACAGTTCCGCGCCAAGACACCGGCCACCACGCTGCCCAGTCCCCCGTGCACGTAGTGCTCTTCGGCGGTCACAATCGCTCCGGTCTCCTGCGCCGCGGCAATGATGGCCGATTCGTCGGCCGGGGCCAGCGTGTGCAGATTGACTACCTGGGCGTCGATACCCTGGCCAGCCAGGCTGTCGGCGGCATCCAGTGCCGGCGCCACCAACGACCCCATGGCGATGATGGCAACGTCGCCGCCCGACTTCATCACGTCCGCCGCGCCGATGCTGAATTGGTATTCGTTGTCGTGCACGATCTGCGTGGCCGCTCGCGGCAGCCGCACGTAAACCGGCCCATGTGTGCTGGCGACGGCCCGCACCGCTTGCTCGGTTTCGGGGGCGTCGGCCGGCGTGATCACGGTGAAAGACGGAAGGGAGCACATCAGGGACAGGTCTTCGATCCCGTGGGCTGACATGCCGTCCTCTCCGGTGAGGATTCCCGCATGGGTGCAAACGAGTTTGACGTTCAACGACGGTTGCGAAATCAGCACCCGCAACTGGTCATAGGGCCTCCCCGTGCCGAACACGCTGAACGTGCTGACGAAGGGCACCTTTCCGGCGGCGGCCAGCCCGGCCGCGACCCCAACGATGTTCTGCTCAGCCGGCCCAAAGTCGAAGAACCGCTCCGGATACTGGTCCCGCCAGAGATGAACGAACGTCGACACGTTCAGATCGCCGCCCAGGACCACAATGTCCGGGTGGTCGTCCGCCATGGTGAGCAGGGTCCGGCCGTAGGTTTCCCGCGTGGCCGCGGATGCCCGTTGTGTCGCCATCACGCCAGCTCCTTGAGTGCCGCTTCGTATTCTTCAGCATTGGGCGCTCGCCCGTGGAAGGCGGGATTGTTTTCCATGAAGCTGACGCCCTTCCCCTTTACGGTGTTGGCGATTATCGCTGTCGGCCCGCCTTCCGATGCGGTTTCCAGCGCTCGCAAAACCTCAGCGTGCTCGTGGCCGTCGCACGTTATGACATTCCAGCCGAAGTCGCGCCAACGGTCCGCCAGGGGCTCAAGCGTCATCACCTCGTCGGTGAACCGGTCGTTCTGGATGCGGTTGCGGTCTACGATGGCCGTCAGGTTGCTGGCCCGGTGGTGCGCCGCCGACATTGCCGCTTCCCACACCTCGCCCTCCTGGCACTCGCCATCCCCCAGCAGCGCATAGACTTTGTAGTCTTTTCCGTCCAGCCGGGCCGCCAATGCATGACCCAGCGCGAAGGACAGCCCCATGCCCAGCGAGCCCGAGTTCATCTCGACCCCCGGCGTCATGGGGTGGGCGTGGCCCTGCAACAGGCCGTCGGTCTTCCGATAGGAGGAAAGCTCCTCTCGGCCGAAGTAGCCGGCCATTGAAAGCGTCGCGTAAAATCCGGGTGAGGCGTGGCCCTTGCTGAGGATGAACCGGTCCCGTCCCGACCATGCCGGATCGTTCGCGTCGTACCGCATCACGCCGAAATAGAGGGCCACCAGGATGTCGATTTCCGACAGCGAACCTCCGGGATGTCCGCTCCCGGCGCCGTAGATCATCTCCAGGCTGTCGCGTCTCAGTTGCAGGGACGTTGCCCGCATCTCCTCAACGGTTTGTAGGGGTTGGTCGACTGCTGCCAAAACGCCACCTGCGATATAGAAAGAGATAATAATGCGAGCCGCCAAGATTATATTCCCGCCCCGTAACCCTGTCCATAAGTCCCAAAGCGGGCTTGGCCGGGCCATAGGGTCTGCTCAGTCGACGAAGCGATAATGAATATGCTCTGATTATCCAGGCGGACGGTGACAACTCTATCCGTTGCCGATCCCTGCCTTGGCGAATCGGTCGGCTATACTGGTGCAACGAATTCAGACCGGTCCCAGGCTGGGAACCCCCCGATGATTGTTGATAGCCACTGCCACGTTGTTCCGCCCGATTTCGGTTCCCGCCACGATGAACTGGCCGCCCGGGATGCCACGTATGCCGCGCTGTTTCCTGAACCCGGCGGCCGTTTCGCCGACGCGGAAACGCTGCTGCGCGACATGGATACCGCTGGAATCGACCGAGCAGTGGCTATGGGATTCGGGTGGACAGACCCGGACCTTGCCGCGGAAGCAAACGATTACCTGCTCCAGGCCGCCGCAAACCATCCGGACCGCATCATTGCCTTCGCATCCGTGAACCCGGCGTGGGGAGATGCAGCCGTCCGCGAGGCTTCCCGTTGCCTGGACGCCGGAGCCACCGGCATCGGCGAAATTCATGCCGACAGCCAGCGGTTCGACATCAGCGACGCTGTCGTCATGGCCCCGCTGATGGCGCTGCTGCGCGCCCGCAACGCGCCGATCGTGGTTCACGCATCGGAACCAGTGGGACATCAGTACCCGGGTAAGGGCTCTACCACGCCCCCCGGCTTGCTGAAATTCGCCGCTAACTTCCCGGAAAATCGCATCGTCTTCGCACATCTGGGCGGTGGTCTCCCCTTCTACGCCGCAATGCCGGAGGTGGCCGAGGCTCTGCAAAACGTCTGGTACGACACCGCCGCGCTGCCCTTTCTGTATCGGCCGACGGCAATCGCGGCCGCCGCCATGACCGCCGGCGCCGACCGGATCCTTTTCGGGACGGATTACCCGCTGCTCACCCATCGCCGGGTCATAGATTATGTCCGGTCATCTGGCCTGCCGGAGGACGATCTTGACGCCATCATGGGCAGCAACGCGTCGTTCCTGGTAACTGCCGGCAGCCTACCGCTGCAAACGCTGCCCGACCATCTCAGGCCTGGCCTGGACATCGTCCTGGTCGGCCTGAACCCGTCAACCCGCTCGATCCAGGCTGGCCACTACTTCGCGAACCCGCGCAACCGCTTCTGGCCGGCCGTGTCCGCCGCCAAACTCGTCGGGCGACCCGTGGGCCCGGACGACGACGCGGCGCTGCTGGCGGATGGCGTCGGCTTTACAGATGTGGTCAAGCGGCCCACCAGCCAGGCATCCGGCCTTACCGCCGCCGACTACCGCCGAGACGCTCCGGCTCTGCGCGAGAAGCTGCTGCGTCATGCTCCGCGCATCGCCTGCTTCCACGGCCTGACGGCCTATCGCGCCTATCTTCGGCACGGGGAAGGGATCAAAAACGCCGGCAACCTCGAACTGGGCAGACAGGAACTGGTCATCGGCGCCAGCCGGGTGTTCGTTCTGCCCAATCCCAGCCCGGCCAACGCGCGTTATTCCCTGGATGATTTGGCGTGGTGGTACCGGGAGCTGAATCGCTGGCGCACCGAGTTAACGTTGTGACCGCCGGCTCGGAAACCCTACGCACGTTCATCGCGCTGCCGTTGCCCGACGAGTGGATCGGGCAACTTGGCGCAACCATTACGGATTTGAGCAGGGCACTCCCCGACGGTGTGCGTTGGGTTTCCCCCGATGGCATTCATCTGACCTTGAAATTCCTCGGGGCTACCGACTCTCGTGCAGTGCCCCGAATACTGGACGCCATGGCCGAGAATTTCGCTGGCGCCAGCTCCCCGCTCCTTTCTTTATCGGTCCTGGGAACTTTTCCCGGCGGCCGGAACCCACGGGTGATTTGGGCGGGAGTTTCGGGTGGCGCCGAAGGTCTGGAAGACCTGCACCGGCGTGCTCAACAGGCGGTCTCCGGTTTGGGCTGGTCCATGGACGGCCGCCCGTTCCGCCCGCACTTGACCCTCGGACGAGTGCGTGATCGGATCAACGCGCGGCAGCGGCAGGCGATATCCGATACCGTGTCCGGGGCCAGGCTCCCGGCTATCCGTAGCTGGCGTCCCGATAATGTTCGGTTGTACCGCAGCGTGCTGACGCCGCGCGGCGCTCGGTACTCCAACCTTGGTGAGGTGCAAATCTGATGGAATCCACCCTCGTCACCACCGTGCGGCCCATCCCGCCCTACGACTTTGAGCTGACCGCCGGGCAACCCAATTATTCCCGTGAGCAGCAGTTCAAAACCGAGGAGTACGTCGATGGCTGCTACACCAGGCTCCTGGATCTGGGCGAAACCGCCGCCCTGGCGAATGTGCGGTCGGTCGGCTCGGTGGACCAACCGGAGTTGTCGCTAGAGTTGACCGGGGAGGACCTCACCGACACCGACGTGGCTCAAGCGGCGGAGCAGATCACCTGGCTCCTCGGCTGCGACCAGGACCTGGGCCCCTTTTACGATTCCGTAAGCGGGGATCCGGTGCTGGCCGATGTCGTCGGTGATTTCTACGGGTACCACAACACGCGAACCGCGACGGTTTACGAGGCGCTGGTCCAGGCCGTCTTGGGACAGCAGATCGCAACCAACGTTTCCCGGATCATCCGCAGCCTGCTGGTCGAGAATTATGGTGTTCGCGCGACGATCGCCGACCGGGAGTGGTATGCCTTCCCCCGCGCGGAATCCCTGGCGACCGCCGAAGTGGAGGACCTGCGCCAGCTCAAGCTGAGTTACCGCAAGGCGGAGTACATCCAGGGCATCGCACGAGGCGCCGTGGACTCGGGCGACAATTTTGCGAGCACGCATGACCTCGAAGACGACGAGGTCGTGAAGCGCATGGTGGCCATACGGGGAGTCGGCCAGTGGACCGCGCAGTGGGTGCTGGTCCGCGCCCTGGCTCGTCCCGACGGGTTCCCCGTCGGTGACCTCGCGCTGCGCCGAACCGTCAGCAGTCTGTACTTCGACGGCACGGAGATCGATGACGCCCAACTGCTCGATTTCTCCGAACGCTGGGCTCCCTGGCGCTCGTACGCTACGTCGTACCTGTTCGCGGCGCTCCGTTCCGGCCGGATTGCCGGTTCCTAGCGGGCCATCATCAGCGCAGCATCCGCATCAGCCCCTTGGGGTTGTTGGAAAACTGGCGCATCAGCCGCTGGGTCTGCTTGAACTGGTTGAGCACCCGATTGACGTCCGACGGATTGGTGCCGCTGCCCAACGCGATGCGCCGGCGTCGGCTGCCCTTGATGATCTCCGGCTTTTCCCGTTCCTCCAGCGTCATTGAGCGGATGATGGCCTCGGTTTTCTTCAGTTCTGATTCGTCCAGTTGGCCCTGCATCTTCTTGGATTGCCGGCCCAATCCGGGCATCATTTCCATCACCGAAGTCAGGCCGCCCATCTTTTTCACGCCCTGGATCTGATCGAGAAAATCGTCCAGTGTGAAAGACGCCGTGCGCATCTTGCGTTCGAGTTCCTTAGCCTTCTCCTCGTCCACGGCTTCCTGGGCGCGCTCGATCAGCGTCAGCACATCACCCATGGCCAGGATCCGCGATGCCATGCGGTCCGGGTGGAATTGCTCCAGCGCGTCGCTGCGCTCTCCGGTTCCGATGAACTTGATCGGTACGCCGGTGACCTTGGTCACCGACAGCGCCGCGCCACCCCGGGCGTCGCCGTCCATCTTGGACAGGATCAGCCCGTCCAGTCCCACCCGCTGGTGGAATTCCTCCGCCGCGTTGACCGCGTCCTGGCCGGTCATCGCGTCCACCACCAGGATGGTCTGGTACGGCGAGACCGCCTTCTTCACCTCTTCCAGTTCTGCCATCAATTCGTCGTCGATGTGCAGACGCCCGCCGGTGTCCACGATGGCCCACGTCAACGCCAAGTCGGTAGCCCTTTTGACGCCCGCGATGGCCACGCTGGCCGGAGTGGCGGAACCCGGCTCCTCGGAATACACCGGTATGTCCAACTGGTTGCCCAGAGATTGCAGTTGGGCGATGGCCGCCGGGCGGCGCAGATCGGCGGCGATGAGCATCGGGCTGTGTTGCTGCCGTTTCATCTGCAGCGCCAGCTTGGCGGCCGTGGTGGTCTTGCCGGACCCCTGCAATCCCACCAGCATCAGCACCGACGGCAACTGGCTGGCTGGCGTGAGCCGGTGGTCTCCCGCGCTCAATACGGAGGTCAATTCCTCGTGGACGATCTTGACCACCTGATGACCCGGCGACAGGCTTTCCAGGACCTCGCCCGTCAGCGCGCGCTCTTTGACTGTCGCCACAAACTCCCGGGCGACACGGAAATTCACGTCCGCCTCGAGCAACGAACGTCGCACCTGCCCCAGCGCGTCGTCGATGTCCTTTTCAGTCAGCCGGCCCTTGCCCTGCAAACGGCTGAAAATCCCGGTCAATCGCTCGGTCAGATTGTCAAACATCCCGGCACACTCCCGCAGTCTCGGCGCTCGTCTTGAAGATTGGTAATGTCATTCCCAGCGGAACGTACGATTGGCGATGATGAACGCTACCACAAGCCAAACCGCCAAGCCCAGAAAGTTTGGCCATTGCATTAAAACCGTATCCCCTTCCACGGTCATGCCCCGTATGGCTTCGACCAGATAGGTCAACGGCAAAAAATCCGTGATCCGTTGCAGGACGCCGGGGAGGACGTCCCGGGAAAAGAATACACCAGACAAAAACATCATGGGCAGCGACACGATGTTCGCCAGCGGCGCCGCCTGCTGCTCCGTGCGCGCCCACCCGGACACGGCGAACCCCATCGCCAGAAACACCGCGCCACCCATGGCAGCCGCCAACAACACGGCAAAAAAGTTGCCGGCGAACTCCGCGCCGAACAGGAACACCGCCACCGCGGCCAGGATCACCGTCTGGATGACAACGACAATCAGCCGGGTAATCACCTGCGCTATCAGCAGCGACGTCGGCTCCAGCGGCGTTGCCAGCAGCCGGCGCAGCACGCCCTCCCGTTTCATCGTCACGAAACTGAACGCCACGCTGAACAACCCCAGTTGCATGATCGCCATTCCGATCACCCCGGGCATCAGAAAATCGATGTAGCCCAGGTCCCGCGCCTCCACCGACTCTTCGGTCAGCGTGACCACTCGCTCCGCGCCGGTGATGGCGAAATTCAACCTGTCCACTGCGGATTGGATGACCGTCAAGCCCAACCGCGCTTCGGTTTGCCGGCTCCCATGGTACCAGGCGGTGATTTGGCTGCCGCCCGGAGCCGAGCCCAGGTCCGCCGGCAGGACTATCACCAGGTCTCGTTTCCCGTCGGCCAGGGCTGCGCGCTCGTCGGCGGCGTCGCCCTTCGCAATGCGCAGCGCGTCGATCTCGGTTAGACCATCGATAAACGCCCGCGACGTGTCGCTGTCGGCGTGGTCCACGATCCCAACATCTACCTTGCCCAATTCTCCGAAGTTCAACAGCCCGAAGATCACCATGATGACCAGCGGCAGAAAGAACGTCCAGAACATGGCCGCGCGGTCCCGCGCCCACATCTTTATGGACCACCAGGTGAGATGGACGGCCGGCCGTGCGAGCATCCTAAAACTCCCGCAGCGAACGGCCGGTGAGGTCAAGGAACACGTCCTCCAGCGTCGCCAACCGCACTTCCTGTTCCCGATGGAAACCCCGGGAGATCAACTGGTCGATCAATTGAGCCGGAGACGCCATGGCAATGATTTTCCCGCTGTCCATCACCGCCACCCGGTCGCACAGTTCCTCGGCCTCCTCCATATAATGAGTGGTCAGGACCACGGTGCGTCCTTCCTGTTTCCACGACTTGGCCAGGTCCCAGATCAACCGCCGCGCCTGGGGATCCAACCCGGTGGTCGGTTCGTCAAGGAACACCACGTCCGGGTCGTTGACCAGCGAGGCCGCGATGGCGAACCGCTGCTTCTGTCCGCCCGAAAGCGTGCGAAACGACGCAGACTTCCGCTCGCCCAGGTCCACCGCTTCGAGCAGTGGTTCCGGATCGACTTTGACCCGGTAAATGCTTCCGAGCATCCGGAGCAGCTCGGCGAGTTTGAGGTGCTCGAAGAAGGCGCTGCTCTGCAACTGCACGCCAATGTGCTGCTTCACCGCCTTGGGGTTGCGGCTGACGTCGATGCCGGCGACGGTGGCGCGTCCGCTGTCGGCGGAACGCATCCCCTCGATGATCTCGACGGTGGTGGTCTTGCCGGACCCGTTTGGGCCCAGCAGGGCGAATACCTCGCCGCGCTCGACCTCGAAGGATATACCGTCAACCGCCTGGATGTCTCCGTATCGCTTTCGCAGTTCCTCAACAACTATGACGGGTCCGGTTCCCTTGGCGGATTTATCATAAGCAGGTGGCATCGTTTTTACGTTTCCTCGTCAAAAATTGTATCACTGCCAACTCCTGAGCCTTTCGCGGCAGGCCGCGCAGACCATGTCGGGGTCGGATCTGCGCCAGCGGGCCGGTGATAAAATCGGGGTACGATGATCCCCCTCAGGCTTTCGGTCCGCAACTTCCTTTGCTACCGAGATGATGTGCCGCCGTTGGACCTGCGCGGCATCCACGTCGCGTGCCTATGCGGAGCCAACGGCCATGGCAAATCAGCCCTGCTGGACGCGATGACGTGGTGTCTTTGGGGACAGGCACGCACCGGAACCCAGAACCACAACGACCTGATCGCCTACGGCGAGTCGGAGTGCCGGGTCGAGTTGGACTTTCTGGCCCAGGGGCAGGAGCACCGGGTAATCCGCCGACGGCGCAGCACGGGACAGGGTCGCACCGAAGTGGACCTGTTCATCCTGGACGACGCCGGTCAACCGCGATCCATAAGCGGCAATTCGGTTCGCGATACAAACTGGAAAATCCAGAGCCTGGTGGGGATGGACTACACCACCTTCGTGAATACCGCGTTTCTGCTGCAGGGCCGCTCGGACGAGTTCACGCGTAAGACGCCTGCGGAACGAAAGGCGGTCCTGTCGTCCGTCCTGGACCTCAGCCTCTACGAAACCCTGCAAGTATCCGCCGCCGGCCGGAGAGACCACTGGCAATCGGAAGTGGTGCGCACGGAAGGAGCATTGGCGCAAAATCAGAGTCTGCTGGAATCCATCCCCGATCCCACCGAGGAACTGCTGGCGATAGACGCGCGCCTGCAACGGCTGGGCCAACAGATAGAGGTGGATTCTGCAAACGCAGGGCAGTTGCGGGACGCGGTCTCCGCATTGCGCCAAAAGCAGGTGGAAGCCGCCGCCGCGGGTCGTCGCATCGACGTTCTCCGCGCCGACGTTGAACATGCCGAAGCCGCCGCCACTTCCATTGCAGAACGCATCCAAAACGCTCGCGCGCTGGAGGATCGCGCCGGAGAAATCAGCGCCGGGGCCCGGCAACTGGATGCGGCCCAGACCAACATGGAACGTCTGCAAGCCTCACGGTCTGAGTATGACCGACTGCGTGACCGCCGTAGCGAGTTGCAATCGACCATCGAGCAGGCTCGGGCACAACTCTCTGCCGAAGCGACGCAGTTGCAACGGCACGTCGACGACGTCCTGCGCCCGGCTGCAGGTCGCACCGAAGGGATCGCCCAGGAACTGTTGGCGGTGGCCGAAAATGAATCGGCCGTCGCCAAGGAGCGGTCCCTCCTGGAGGCGAAGGTCGTCGAGTCCGCTGATCTGCAGCGCGACATTGCCCTTGCGCAGGCCGATCTGGAACGCTGCATCGCTGAAGGTAAGGAACTGCGGGCCAGGCAAAAGGATATGGAGACGGCGGACGCTGTGTGCCCGTTGTGCCGCACCCCGCTCAGCGTCGACGCCTGCGAGGATATTTCGGCCTGGTATGAAACGGAGATCCAGGCGAAGCTCACTCGCCACGATGAGATCAGGCAATCTTTGGGCGATATGCGCAGCCGACTCGAAAACCTCCAAGCCGGGATCTCACATCGGGACGCCGCCCTTGCCCAACGACAGCAGCGCCTCCAGCAACAACGCGGTCGCCTGGAACAGGAGCAGCGCCAGTGCGAAGAAGCCGCCCGGCAGTTGGCAACATCGCTTCCCCGTCTGAAGCAGTCGCAAAAGGCGCTGTCCGGGGAAAATTTCGCAATTGAACAGCGAGGCGCTTTGGCCGATGTGGAAACGGCCGTACAGGAATTGGGATACGATGAACGGAGTCTTGAAGAAGCCACGGTGAAGGCCCGCTCGTTGCAACACTGGGAGCACGAGCTGAGACGGCTGGAGGACGCGCGCGTGCGTCTCCCCGACGACGAGGCGTCGCTGACCCAGGCCAGGAACCAACTAACCCGGCTCAACGAAGAGTTGCAGAGCGCTCAGGCGGTTCTGGATGGCGCTCGATCGGCGTTGACAGACCTGCCCGATAAAGAGCGGGAGGCGGCGGAAGCGGAGCAAGTCCTGGCGGACCTTCTCAGGGATCGCGACGCTCTCCTGGCGCGGAAGGGGAGATTGCAGGGTGACGCCGAGCGCCGAGTTTCCTACTTGGACGAGATTGACGCTCTGGAAGGACGTCGCTCCTCCTCAACCGCTGAGCAGGGTATCTATGCCGATCTTTACAGCGCGTTTGGACGCAGCGGCGTCCCGGCCATGCTCATCGACGCCGCCGTGCCCCGGATCGAAGCCGAGACCAACCTTCTGCTTGGTCGGATGACGGACAGCCGGCTGGCGGTCAAGCTGGAGACCCAGCGCGTGCGCCAATCCGGTAACGTCAGCGAAACCCTGGACATCCTGGTCAGCGACGAATTGGGGTCCCGAAGCTATGACCTGTTCAGCGGCGGCGAGGCTTTCCGCATCAACCTTGCGCTCCGCATCGCCTTATCCAAGGTCCTGGCGCAGCGTATGGGCCTTCCCCTGCCCACCCTGTTCATAGACGAGGGTTTCGGCACTCAGGACGCCGCCGGGCGGGAGCGCATCGTGGACGCCATCGCGTCCATCCAAGAGGATTTCGACAAGATCATTGTCATCACGCACCTGGACGAGCTCAAGGACCTGTTCCCGGTCCGGATCGAGGTGCTCAAAACCTCCGACGGTTCCCAGTTCTGGCTAAGCTGATTACTCCAAAATGTTGACTCGTGGCGTTCAGCCCACCCAAAGGAGCAACCGATGCTAACCGAAGCGCAACGCCAATTCTTGACCTCTAACCACAACGGCGCCCTGACGACTTTTCGTCGAAACGGCGCCGGCCAAATGAGCATCGTGACGTGCGGGTTGTACGGGGAGGGCGTAGCGTTTACGACGACCGCCGACCGTGCCAAGCTCCGCAATCTCCGGCGGAACCCTCGTTGCACGATCCTGGTGGGCACCGGCGATTGGCGGAACTTCCTAGTGCTGGAAGGCGAGGCCAGGCTGGTGGGAGTCGGCGAGGTTTCGGCCGACGAGTATCGGGAAACCCTGCGCGACGTGTACCGCACCGCTGCCGGCGAAGAGCACCCCAACTGGCCGGAATATGACCAGGCCATGCTGGACGACCGCCGCTATGCGGTGCTGGTGGAGCCATCGCACGTATACGGCCGGGCCGACTGAGCTGAGGACTCGACAGGGGCGAGCCTGCGCCCGCCCCTGCCGATTCCAGCCGTTTGGAATCCAGATCAGTCGGCGGCTATACCCTCGGCGCGGCGAAGCGCATCCACGTCGAAATCGATGTCCGCGTTCTGGCCGTTCAACGCGGAGAGCACACGTTCGCCCGACAGCGGCAACTCCTTGATACGCACGCCCACCGCATCGTACACCGCGTTGGCGATGGCGGCCGGCGGACCAAAGCCCGGCGGTTCGGCCACGGCCCGGGCTCCAAACGGCCCATCGGGCGCCGGCACGTTGATCAGCACGTTCTCCAGTTCCGGCAGGTCGATTGCCAACGGCATCAGATACGAGGCAAACGAGGGATTGCGGACCGCGCCAGTTTCCGGGTCGAACTGCTGATCCTCCGTCAGGGCGCGGCCAATCCCCTGGACGACCCCCCCGTCCAGTTGCCCTTCCACGGCCATGGGATTGATCGGAGTCCCCACGTCCTGGGCCTGGATGTAGCGGAGCAACCTGACCTGCCCGGTTTTGCGGTCGACCTTGACCTCGGCTGCCTGGGCGGCGAATACCGGGGTGTATGGCATGCTGGACAGCGACGCGGTGCCGATGATGGGGCCGCCGCGTGACGTGATGCTTGCGGCCGCCAGTTGCGCGAACGTCAGTCCCTGCGGTTCGTTGTCCATGACGTAGACTCGACCATCCTCGCAGTCCAGAGCTTCTTCAGGGACACCCAGTCGTTCCGCGGCCAGGGCAACGAGCTTTTGGACCGTGTCCTCGGCGGCGCGTTGCACCGCGGTGCCCTGGCTGTACACGATGCGGCTGCCGCCGGACTGCCCGGTGTATGGCGCCAGGTCCGTGTCGCGCTTGGCTACCACCACTTGGTCCATTGGTATACCCAGGGCCTCCGCGGCGATAGCCGCCAGGGAGGTATCGCTGCCAGAGATGTCAACGGAACCCGTGAGCAGGCTCACCGTGCCGTCGTCGTTGACGCTGATCGACGCCGTGGACGGGCCGCTGCCACTCCTCCACTCGCACAGCGCCAGACCCACGCCGTGGCCGTCTTCTAGGTCTCGCGGCCAGTCGATCTTTTCCTTGATGGCCTCGAGCGTTTCCATCAGCCCGTTGGTGGGTACTACCGCTCCGCTAACGGAGACGTCGCCCTCGCGCAGGGCATTCTTCACGCGCAGGTCGTATGGGTCCATCCCGATTTCATGCGCGATGCGGTCCATGTGGGATTCCACGGCGAAGGTCATGTCGGCCACGCCAGAAGCGCGGTACGAACCGACGTAAATCTTATTGGTGTAAACGCCGTAGGAACGCAGTCGGAAGTTGGGCACCCGGTAGGCTCCGATGCCGTGACCGATCCCGGAGTTGGGACCGGCGCCCAGATACGCCCCCACGTCAAAGATCGTGTAGGCTTCACGGGCGGTAATCGTGCCATCGCGCATGACGCCCGACCGGATGTAGTTGGTCACCGGAAGCCGCGGGCCGTTCATGGTGAACACTTCCTCGCGGGTGTTGACCAATTTGACGGGTCGGCCCGTTTTCATCGCCAGTAGCGCCGGGAAAGCCTCGAACGCCAGCCGCAATTTGGCCCCAAAACCGCCGCCCAGTTCCATGGGGACCACCCGGATTCGCGACACCGGAACTTCAAGCACGCCGGCCAACGCGGCGCGGATCTGGTATGGGCCCTGTGTGGATGCGTAGACGACCAGACGGCCGTTGGCTTCCACATCGGCTACGCAAGCCATGGGCTCCAGGAAACCCTGGTTGATCCCCTGGGAGCGATAAACGTCCTCCACCACTACGTCGGCGTCGCGGAACGCTTGGTCGACGTCGCCCCGGTCAGCGTCCAGCAGAGTGCTGACGTTGTGCCCCAGCGTGAACCCGTACCCCTCGTATTCTTCCAGTTCCGGGTGCACCGTGGCCGCGTCCGAACCGATGGCGGTTAGCGGATTGACCACGGACGGCAAGTCTTCGTATTCGACCTCAATCAACTCGATGGCTTCCTGCGCCGTCGCTTCGTCGTCCGCGGCCACCGCGGCGATGGGCTCACCCACGAAGTTGACCACCTCGCGCGGCATGACGTACCTGTCCCGCAGCGCGCCGGAGCCGTACCGGATGTCGGGAAAATCCGTGCCGGTGATGACACACCTGACGCCCGGATGGGAGGCCGCCTTGCTGATGTCCAGCCGGACAATTCGGGCATGGTTTCGCGTGCTGGGCAGCAGTTTGCAGGCCAACATGCCGGGCAGGTACACGTCAGAGGCGTAGGCGGCACGCCCGGTGACCTTGTCGTGCGCATCGACGCGAGGGTGGTTGCGCTCCAAAACTTTGAATTGCGTTGTCATTGTATCTGCCTCCATCGCTGGCGGAGCGAAACGATCAGCGGGTTTCCCTGATTTCCTGGGCCGCGGCCATGACCGCTTCAACCACTCGTTGATAGCCCGTGCACCGGCACAAATTGCCGCCGATGGCGAAGCGGACGTCCTCCTCGGTTGGGTCAGGATTGTCCTGCAGGAACCCCGTGGCCGACATGATCAGTCCCGGGATGCAGAACCCGCACTGCAGGCCCCCGTGCTCCACGAATGCCTTCTGGACGGGACTGAGACCATCCACGCCAGCCAGACCCTCGATGGTAGTGATGGCGGCATCGTGGGCGCTGTGGGCCAACACCAGGCAGGAAGTCACTGGTTTGCCGTCCATCAACACGGTACAGGCTCCGCAGTCGCCTTCGTCGCAGCCCTTCTTGGCGCCGGTCAACTGCGCTTCGTCGCGCAGGCAATCCAGCAGGGAATAGTATGGTTCCACGAGCATCAGCCGGTTTTCGCCGTTGATGTTCAGATTGAGCGGCTGT
Organism: Dehalococcoidia bacterium; assembly: GCA_022827095.1. Classification (GTDB taxonomy): domain Bacteria; phylum Chloroflexota; class Dehalococcoidia; order Lucifugimonadales; family UBA3495; genus Bin87. Next base: position 697,122 of record JAJDTP010000005.1, on the reverse strand, counting down.
TTCATGTCATCAACCTCGCGGGCCGGTTACCAGGTGGTCTGAACGGCCAATCGGCGGATATCGTCAAAGTCGGCTACGCCTCCGACGGCAGTGTCTGCGGCGTGTCGCAGGGTGCGTTCGGCAAGAACCTGGGCGATTTCCCGGCGATATTCAGCGCCGCTGCGCACATCGGCGATGGGCCGTGACGCCTGGGCCGCCAACCGCGCCGATTCGGCGACATTGTCGTCGGTCGGGGGCTGACCAACCAAACGGCCCTCGGCGCCAAAGGCCCGCATCGGCGTCGGGGCAACCGCGCCCAGCGCGATCCGGACCGACGCGCAGTTCCCGTCGGATCCGATGCTCACCACCGAAGCCGCGCCTACGGCTGATATGTCCATCGCGCCGCGCGGGCTGTGCTTGATGTACAGTCCGCCGGAGTTCGGCGGCGGAGTCGGCAACCGGATCTCCGTCATGATCTCGCCGGCGGCCAGGGCGGTTTGACCCGGCCCCACGAACACTTCGGTGAGCGGGAGCCAGCGCTCCCCATTTGAACCCACTATGCGACATTGGGCGTCGTAAGCCAGCAACGCGGGCAGGGTGTCGCCCGCCGGCGAGGCGTTGCACACGTTGCCGACCACGGTGGCGAGATTGCGTACCTGCACGCCGGCGAAGGCGGTGGCCCCGGCCGCCAGCGCGGGGTAACGCGACCGAACGATGCTATTCTGCTCGATGTCCTGCACCGTGGTCATCGCGCCGATGGACAGGCCGTCGTCATCGTTGAAATGCAAACCATCCAATCCGGGAACGTGCTGCATACACACAACAATCTCGGGTCGCCAAACACCCGTGCGCCAGCGGACCAGGAAATCGGTGCTGCCAGCCACCAATCGTGAATTGGCGCCGTGCTTCTCCAGCATCCCGAGCGCCTCATCCAACGATTGCGGCTCCAGGTAGTCGAAACGAGCCATATCAGCCCTCCAACGCCGACGCCATTGGAGCGGGCACTAGAATTCGCGGCGTATCCCGCTTGGCGTCGGTCTGCGGGGATTATATGGCGGGCCGAAAACCGGGTCAACGAACCAGAAAGGGGAATCGTTTGGGGCGGGATCACTCCCGCCCCGGTGATAATCGTTGATTGTGCCGCCGGGTTGGCTCACGGTGATCAGTGATTGCCGTTGCCGTAGGGCTCGATCAGCACGCGCAGGGTGCCGTCGTTTTCCTTGCGCTGGGTCAGCAGGCGATGCCCGGCCTGTTCGGCCCAATAGACGACGTCATAGATGTTCAGGGCGTCGTGGAGTATGGCCTCGATAAATGAAGTGCGGTCGTACTCCATCTGGCGGCTCAGGGCGGCGATGACTCCAGCGCAGTTCTTGCCTCGGCCATCGATAACGGTCCAACCGCTGCCCTGTCCATTGCCGTTGCCATTGCCATTGGCGTACCCGTTGCCACCCGGGGCAACGCCCACGGGAGCGCGCACGTCGATCACGCCGCTCTTGCGCAGGTCAAGTTGCTCCTTGAAATAGGCCACGGCTTCCCAGGCGACGGCGCGATCTCGCTCTCCGCTGGAACACACGGCGCCGCGAACGCCGACGATATCCGGGTTGATGCGCGCCAGTTCGTCAAGGTTCTCCAGCTTCAAGTGTCCGCTCAGCGCGGTGCTCAGTCCTTCCTGTTTCGCGTGCATGACCATATCCCGCAGCACCGGCTCGGGCATGAAGTCGAACAGGTTGCGGCCGTCCTTGGTCAGGGTGTCAATCAGGAACCCGTCGCATTCGCCGTCGATAGCCAGCCTGACCATGAGGTGGGGATCGAGTCCGCCCTCGAACAGCAGGTTGTCGGCGAACAGGGAGCCGATCAGCTTGGTATCCGCGTTCCCGATGGCGGCGCGGGATTCCCGCAGCACCTCAACGGCGGTTTCGTAGTCCGCGACCTGGAACCCGACTTTGACCGAAGTCGCATCCATCAACGCGGCGGCGTGCACCGCCATGGCGACGGTGCCCGGTTGGTTGGGAACGACGCCCAGAGTAACGCTCACGTGCTTTTCCGGCGAGATGATCTCCCGTACTTCCCGAACGAGGCTGGGATGAGCCGAGCCCACCAGAGCTTCCTGGAGGTTTTTCAGGTCGATGATGTCGGCGCCGCCCCGGTCCGCTTCCATCGCCTCGGCCTTGTTCTGGGCGCTCACCAGCAGCATCATGCCCGACTCGGAAAGCCCGCTCCGGCCGTCACGGACGCCGTTGCCGTTGAGCCACGGCGCATGCGGGCGGCCGTGGATTACCTCGCGGGCTGGCTCTGCCGGGGCGCCGGCACGAGGAAGCAAAGGCTCCAACTCGCTCCACAGTTCGGACTTCTCTTCGTGGGTCAGGTCCTGCAAAGGCGCGCGGACGCTTCCGCCGGCCATGCCCATCATCTCGCCCCACGCCTTGCACATGGCGACGGGGAGCGCGCCGCCGGTCTTTTTCATGGTGCCGCCCCACCACTTGTCGGACAGCGCTTTGATGTCCTTCAGGTAGTGGTTGTAGAAGTCCACATCCAAGTCACCCGTGGTGGCGCGGTCGATGAACTGGGTGTAGTAGTTGTGGCGCGGCGTGTCGAACCGCCAGTCGGACGTGTTGGCAAACATCACCTGCTGGTGGAAGCCCAACTCCCGGGCCTTGTGGAATATCCACTCGTCCGGCGTGCTGATTATCGCGTCGCGACCGACCAGCAGGTGGGTTTCGATGGAAATCTGCTGGTTGAAGCTGGCCTCCTTTACACCAACCACGTTGGGGATGGCGCACAACCGCTTCAGACCCTGGGGGCTGATGGTGATGCCGAACTGGGGAGAGTTGTAGAACATCATCGCCAATTCGGTGTTGTCGGCGACCTGGCGCACGAAATCGACGACCTGGTCCTCGGTCTTGGTCACCATGTACGAGGGAGCAATGATCAGGAGGTCGAAACCCCGGAGTTCGGCGTGCTGGGCCAGCGCAATACTCTCACGCAGGGAGGTGTCGGTGACGTGGGCGCCGATGAGCCAATGGCCGGCCGCTTCGTCGGCCACCGTGTCCATTACGAGGCGGCGCTCGCCCTCGGTCAGGCTCCAGAATTCGCCCATGTTCCAGGTGCAGCCGCCGCCGCGTACGCCCAGGCTCTGAACGTGACGAATGTTCCGGCGGAGACCTTCAGTATCCACCTGGTTGTCCGGCGTGAAGGGCGTGACCAGCGTGGTCCATTGCCCCTTCAAACTTTGCCAGGCCCATTCCTGCGCTTCATGCTTGCGGTAACCGGCCATGATAAAAAGCCTCCAACGACAATTGCCGTATCTTGTAAGCCATCAACGCGGATAGCCGGCAGTTTTCCCGGCGGTAAAATCCGCTTACAAATCACAGTTTACGGGCGGAATTGCCATGCCGTCAACAAACCGCCGATCCCGCCATCGGCAGTTGCATCGCGCGTGCACGGGCCGATTCGACACGGTGGCGGAGACTGCAACGTCGACGCCCCGAGCTGCCCTTATCGGGCTGGCTGGCAAAGCGGGCAGTGCCACGAACTGCGTCCGCGCACCCGAATCATCGCCATCGCCCCAGAGCATCGGGGACAGGGCTCATCGGTTGCTCTGGGAATCGTCCATGGCGACAGGGCGATAGGCGGGTCGGGCCACTCAGCCTCCCGTGCGGCCGCGTATGCGGCCACGGAATGGGACAACGCCCGGACAATTGCGGCGTGCAACGCGCTGGTTTCGTCTTCCCCAAGATCATTCGCGGCCCGTTCCGGGTGTATTCCAGACAGGAACAAGGCTTCGTCGGCGTACAAATTGCCCAAGCCGGCAATCACCGATTGTTCGAGCAGCAAAGCCTTGATCGGAGCCTTCCGGCCGGCCAGGACGCTGGCAAGTAAGTCAACCGTAAACGCCGGCTCCAACGGTTCGGGTCCCATTTTGCGCATCGCCCCCGACGGGTCGGGAAGCAGCCAAAGGTGGCCGAACTTGCGGGGATCGATGAAGCGCATCTCCCGCCCATCGTCCAGCGGGAAGGTATGCCGAACCATGGGAGGCGGTTCACGGCGGGCATCGTGGATACGCAGGCTGCCCGTCATGCCAAGGTGCATGACCAGGAACTGGTCGTCGTCCAACGGTGCGATCAGATACTTGCCCCGCCGTTGGAGGTCCGTTAAACATCGCCCGGCGACGCCCTCGATGAACTCGCCCACCGAGGGCTCGTGGACCGTTTTGCCCCAAGTGATTTCCGGCGCGCCCAAACGTCTGCCCGCCAGACCTGAGCGGAGCAGATACTGGCGGGTGTTTTCGACCTCGGGTAGTTCCGGCATGCCCGATCAGGCACCGTTCAAGCGGCGCACGCCGAGCGTGACTTCCATGCCTTCGATCTGCGCCGTCTCGGATTTCGCGGTGTCCTCCGGAACCGAATCCAGAAGGTCGTCGCTCAGGGTTTCCTGCTTGATGTAGTCGCCATGCACGGCCATTACGCGGGCCACGTCATCGGGGCCGTCGTAATAGGTGACGATGCGATCGGTGATCTCGAAACGGGCGCCCTTGCGCAGGTTCTGGATCCGGTGGGCCAACTCGCGAGCCAGCCCCTCGTCGGCCAGTTCCGGCGAAATGCGAGCGTCCACCGCCACCATGTAGCCGGAGTCCAGGGCAGCCGAATAGCCGGCGACTGAAACCACCGCGTCGCCATCATCGTCCGCCAACTCCCGGGCCTGGACATAGAGGTCCCCAGCGCCTTCCGCCGGCCGCAATTCCTTGATGTTCAACTCTTCAAGAATTTGGAGGCGCACCTGGCCCAGGTATTGCAACTCAGCATCCGTTCGCGTTTTGACCACGACTTCGGCCAAAGGCTGGCGCACCTTGAGGCCAGCCTTGCTGCGGGCCGCCCGGCCCAGGCTGGACACGCGGATCGCCAGGCGGGTCGCGTCCATGATGGGACGGTCGATCAGCGAATCGTCGGCCACCGGGTAGGCGGATAGATGCACGCTGTCGGGCGCGTCGGGCTGGTAGCGCAACTCCAGGTTGCGGTACATCTGCTCCGACACGAAGGGAGCCAGCGGCGCCATCAGCCGGGCAACCGTGGTCAGACAACTGTATAGCGTCGCGTATGCGCCGAGCTTGTCTGCGTCGTTTTCGGACTTCCAGAAACGCCGGCGAGAGCGGCGGACGTACCAGTTCGAGAGCACGTCGATGAACTCGGCGACCCGGCGACCCGCGTCGGTGGGATTGTAGTTGTCCAGGTGATCGTCCACGACCTGTACCAGTTGGTTGAGCTCCGCCAGGATCCAGCGGTCCAACTCGGCTTCAGGGCGCCACCCTTCGGGTATCTGCGACGGCTCAAATTCGTCGATGTTCGCGTAGTTGGTAAAGAAGGAGTAGACGTTCCACAGCGTGAGCAGCACCTGGCGGAGCGTCTGCTGCACCAGTCGGTCGGAAAAGCGCCGCGGTTCGCCCGGGTGCGACGCGGTGAACAGGTACCACCGCAGCGCGTCTGCGCCGTGGGCGTCCAGGATGCTGTCCGGTTCGACGATGTTCCCCAGTCGCTTGCTCATCTTCCGGCCGCGCCCGTCCAGGATCAGCCCGAGGCAGATTACGTTCCGGTATGCAACGTCGTCCTTGAGCAGGGTCGAAAGGGCGTGCAGGCTGTAGAACCAGCCCCGGGTTTGGTCGACGGCTTCGCAGATGTAGTCGGCGGGCAGCCGGCCGTCCGTGTCGATGTCGCGGTTCTCAAACGGGTAGTGCCATTGGGCCAACGGCATCATGCCGGAGTCGAACCAGCAGTCCATCACCTCGGGAATGCGCCGCATCATGCCATCGCAGCCATCGGATTGGCACGGCCAGGCCATGTCGTCAACGTAAGGACGGTGCAGATCGAGATCATCCAGTGCCCGCCCACATCGCTGCGACAATTCCTCCACACCGCCGACGCAATCCATCCCTCCGCACACGTCGCATTGCCAGATGGGTATCGGGGTCCCCCAGTAGCGTTCCCGGGAGATTGCCCAGTCCACGTTGTTGCGCAGCCATTCCCCGAACCGGCCCTCCCGGATGTGCTCGGGATACCAGTTGATCCGGGAGTTGTTGCCTACCAATTGGTCTTTCACCGCGGTGGTCCGGATGTACCACGAGGTCTTCGCGTAGTAGAGCAGCGGTGTGTCACAACGCCAGCAGAACGGATAGGTGTGGCGGTAAACGCCCTGGTGGTACAGCAGGCCGCGGGATTCGAGGTCGGCAAGGATTTCCGGGTCGGCGTCCTTCACGAACTTGCCGGCAAAGGGATAGCTGCCGGTGATAACCCCCTGGAGGTCGACGGGCTGCACGAACGCCAGTTGGTGCTCGCGACCCAGGCCCAGGTCTTCGTCGCCGAAGGCCGGGGCGATATGCACGATTCCGCTGCCGTCGTCCATGCTCACGAAGTCGGCCGATACGACCCTCGTCGCGTAGGAGTCGACGTCTTCCAGGGAGATCTGCCCGTCTTCGTTCGCCAGGAATTGGCGGATCAGCGTGCCGTATTCGGAGGCGTCGTAAAGCGGGCGATAGGACAGGCCAATCAGGTCGCTGCCTTTCACCTCGCGCGTCACGGTGTAATCATCGTGCAGGATGCCCAGCAGCGCGGTGGCCAGCGCCATCCGGACCGTCTCGCCCGCGCTATTGGTGGTTTCAACGATTGAGTAATCCGCATCGGCGCTGACCGCCAGGGCGGTGTTGCCGGGCAACGTCCACGGTGTCGTGGTCCACGCCAAGAAGTAGAAAGGAATCTCGGGCGTCGCGCCATCAAGCCATTCGGTCGCCTCGAAGGTCACGAAGGTAGACGGGTCGGGCGTGTTCTCCCGGTACCCCAGGGCCACCTCGTGCGAGGACAGGCTGGAGACGCAGCGCGGGCAGTGGGGAGCACCACGCCGGTCCTGGTAAAGCAGGCCGCGGTCCCACAACTGTTTGAGTATCCACCAGCCGGTCTCGATGTAATCGTTTTCCAGGGTCACGTAGGGATCGTCCATATCGACCCAGTAACCGATGCGGTCCGTCATCACCTCCCATTCTTTGACGTACCGGAAAACGCTCTCCCGGCAACGCCGGTTGAACTCGGCGATGCCGAATTCTTCGATCTCCCGCTTGGACGACAGGCCAAGCTCCTGCTCAATCTGCAGTTCCACGGGCAGGCCGTGGGTATCCCAGCCTCCCTTGCGGATCACCCGGCAGCCTTTCATGGTTCGGTAGCGGGAGATGACGTCCTTGAACACGCGGGCCAGAACGTGGTGGATGCCGGGGCTGCCGTTGGCGGTGGGCGGGCCCTCGTACATCATGAAGAGGGGAGCGTCGGGCCGGTCGTCAATGGACCGGCGGAAGACGTCGCGCTCCTTCCAGTAATCGAGGATCTCGGCATCGAGCTCCGGGAAACTGACCCGGCTGGAAACCACGTCAAAAGTTGGCATGGCAGTACTACCTCATCGTAGAGTGCGGATGGGCCCGCAAGATGGCAGAAAACCCAAAAACCTGATTGGAATCCGAATTATAGCGCAGCGCCGATTTCACCAATACGCGTGGAAATGGTGCAGGGGGCCATGACCCTGTCCGATCGGATACGACGCGCGGATGGCGGCGGTCACGTAGTCTTTCGCTTGACCCACTGCCGCGGACACCTCCAAGCCATGGGCGAGCCCGGCCGCCACCGCGGACGCGAAGGTACAACCGGTCCCGTGGGTGTTCGTTGACGGGATGCGATCCGTCGTGAATTCCAGGAATTCGCTGCCGTCGTACAGAACGTCGGTGGGCGGACCGTCCCGGTGGCCACCCTTGACTACTACGGAACGCGCCCCCATGGCCACGATCCGCATCGCAGCTTCCCGAACATCGTCATCGGACTCGATACTGAGCCCGGTCAAATCTTCGGCTTCGGGAATGTTGGGAGTGACCACCGCCGCCAGCGGTATCAGCGAGTTGCAGATCGATTGGATTGCTTCCTCCCGGAGAAGACGGTCGCCGCTCTTCGCGACCATCACGGGGTCAACCACCAGGTACTCGATGCCGTGCCGTCGGATGGCTTCGGCGACCGTTTCGACGATCTCGCTGGAGGACAACATGCCGGTCTTGACCGCGTCGGCTCCGATGTCCGTAACCACCGCGTCGATTTGCGCGGCAATGACGTCGGAAGGGATCTCGTGTACCGCGCTGACTCCCACGGTGTTTTGAGCGGTGATCGCCGTGAGCGTGGACGTGCCAAACACCCCCAGCGCGGAAAATGTTTTCAAGTCCGCCTGGATGCCGGCGCCGCCACCCGAGTCAGAGCCGGCGATGGTCATTACGGTGGGTGGGCGCACATCGGCCATTCGGGTTACCGCCTTCGGTTTAGCTGACGTTCAGTCCGGGTCGTCAGGCAGCCGCCAGGAATCGTCGGTTTCCTCGCCGGCATCGTCAGGACCGCCCGGGACGTTGAGGGCTACCGCTACATCCCGCAAAATGCTGATGTGTTCCTCATCGGACAGGACACCAATAGGCAGCGCCGGCAGCGTTTCGATATTCAAGCCGGCGCGCACCCCCAGATCCAGCGACAGCCTGGCTGCGGACTGGTTGTCCTCGGCTTCGGTGATGATGACGAAATCGTAGCGTCCCAGCACCGCGTATTGGGTCAGCACCTTGCTGGTGGGCGTTTCCGCATCATTCGCGGCGTCGCTCAGCAGGTTGGGGTTGTCTTGGCCCATTCGCCGGCCGCGACCCGTGAAGCTGGCAAGCATTACGTACAAGGGCATAGCAGGGTTCCTGATTATGAACGTGCATTGACTGTTAAGAAGATAAGTCCATTCGAAAGTATATCATCGGGGGCGTTCACGCCGCATGGACGCGCGTCGGGCGCAGTGCTATCATCCCGGCCCAACGCGGGATTCGCTGCTGAACCTGGAGGCAATGATGGACATCGGCTTGAATATGTCAATCTCGACCAACTCGATAGACGTGGCGGATATCGCTGCGCGGGCTGAAAGCGCCGGGTTCGAGTCAATATGGCTACCCGAGCATCCGGTGATGCCGGTCCATTCCGAATCGAAATATCCCGGTTCGCCGGACGGCTCCATTCCCCCGTACATGGCGGACATGGGAGATCCTTATATAGGGCTCGCCCGGGCGTCGGCGGTGACGAGCCGGATCAAGTTGGGCACGGGCATTACGCTCATCCCAGAACGCAACCCCCTGGTCCTCGCCGGGGCCATATCGACCCTCGACAGGTTTTCCGGTGGCCGATTCATCCTGGGCATCGGCACGGGATGGTTGCGCGAGGAAACCGAAATCATGGGCGGCAATTTCGACCACCGGTGGACTCAGGCCCGCGAGGCCATCGAGGTGATGCGCGCGCTGTGGACCCAGGACGCCGCGGAGTACCACGGCCAGTACTACGACTTCCCGCCGGTTCAGTGCAATCCGAAACCCGCCCAGGAGGGCGGCCCTCCGGTGCTGCTGGGCGGCAACGCGCGCAACGTCTTTCGCCGCGTCGCCCGATGGGGTGACGGCTGGATGCCCACCGCGGCAAGCCCCGACCAGATCGCAGCCGGCAAGGCTGCTATTGACGAACTGGCCGAGGCCTCGGGCCGGGATCCATCCAGTATCGACATCACGGTATTCGGTCAGGCGCCGGATCGCGATACGCTCTCCCGCTTCGAAGACGCTGGCGCCAACCGCGTGATCATCAGGCTGGGGGACACGACCAATGCCAGTGCCCTCGACGAAATCGACCGGATTGCGGAAGCCGTCATGTAATTTCGCCTGCTGGCCACCAACTCTCGTCGGCCGTACCGGCGTTGCGCCCGCATACAGCGCAACGCCGGTACGGCATTATGGTTATCGCTGGCTCCGATACATCACCAGACGTTATATTACATATTCGCAACAGCAATGCAAATGTACCTTCAACTCGTAATGCCGACCTCGTGTTCATCCCGAATTCCGAACGTTATTACCGATTTCCATCATATATCACTATATTTATATCGTTTACCGTAACGATAATTGTTTTTGCGCTGATTGACGGCTGCAATTGATATTGCTTATATTGCGAACGCAAATCGCAGGGGGGTGTGCCGCCGTTTCCGGTGGCCGCACAGGTGTGAGGATTTCGTACCAAACAATCCTTGGAGAATGCATATGCGAGCGAAATGGTTCTTGAAATTTCCGAATATCGCATTGATCGCCGCACTGGCGTGTGCCACAGTGGTGGTGGCCTGTGGTGGTGCTGAGGAGCCCCCCGCTCCGGTTGAACAGCCAACTGCGGCTCCACAGGTACGGGCGACCAACACACCGACTGCCGGGGACGCGTTGCCCACCCCAACGCAACGCGCGTCTGTGCTACAGGCCACGCCCCGGCCAACCTTGGCTCCCGATACCGAAGGGGAACTGGGGACAGACCGGCTGATCCTGGTAGCAGACCCGCCCTCGCTGGAGTCGATGCTGGACTGCGAGGTAACCGGTTCCGGCGTTCTCAATTACCGCATGTCCGCGGAGTGGATGGTGGACGCCAGCCGCTTCGACGGGTCATACGAACCCATGCTGGCGACGGAATGGGGCATCAGTGACGATGGCCGGACCTGGAACTTCAAGCTCCGCCAGGGCGTCCGCTGGCATGACGACTGGGGCGAGTTCACCGCCCAGGACGTGGTGCACTCCATGGCGTACTACACCAACCCGGATTGCCGCGCCTCCTACTCCGACTACTTCCGCAGTGACCCGGGCGGCGAGGTGGAAATAGTCAACGACTACGAAGTGAACATCCATATGAAGCGCCGCCCCGCCGTCGACTTCATCTACTGGTACTCCGGCTACCGGGGCATCCCGCACAGCAGCAAGGCCCAGTGGGATCAAAACTGCCCGAACGGCGAAGCCGATTACGGAAACAACGAAGCCGGCCTGCCCCTGAACTATTGCATTCAAAGTCGGGACGCGGTCGCGCAAAAATCGTCCCGTACCGGCCCATACGAATACGTGAGCTTCGAAGAAGGCGTGGGCTGGGAATGGCGTCGAGTGGACTACGACCACTGGCGCGTCAACCCCGATTTCGCCGAGATCGAAATCAAGGATGTGCGCGAGTCCGCCACGCGCCTGGCCATCATGCAAGCTCGCGAAGGCCACATCGCAACCATCAACCGGGCCTTGATCCAGGATGCTGTCGATGACGGCCTCGAGGTGGTGGACAGTTCCGTCCGGTCGGTTACCGCTTTTGCCCTGTTCGGCGGGATGTACTTCTCCACCGGAGAGGCTGGCGTGCCCACCGACGTGTCCGCGGAAGACCAGGCCGAGATCCGGACGAGCTACGACATTGTGGCCGCGCGTGACGAAATGATGCCCTGGAACGAGCCGACCGAGTCCGGCAAGTTGGTCCGCATGGCGATGAACAAGGCCATCGACCGTGACCAGATCAACGAAGCCATCTACGGTGGCGTTGGCGGGCGGCAATGGGTTGCCACGCTGGTGCCTGATTTCCCCGGCGGTTTCAACCCCGACTGGGAGGCCCAATGGGACGACCTCTACGGGTATGACCCGGACAAGGCCCGCGAATTGCTGGTCGAGGCCGGATATCCGGAAGGGTTCTCCTTCCGTGTGCCGGTGTTCCCCCTGGGTGGCGTGCCGGAACTGCCCGACCAGATGGAAGCCATGGCCAAGTTCTGGTCTGAAATTGGCCTCGAGCCGGAGCTGGATCCCATCGAATTCTCAAACTGGCGGAACCACTACCGCGGCCTCGACACGGACTGCTGCATCTACGGGTTCCGGGGACCTGCGGCGCCCATCGACACTCGCGTGCACTTCTACTTCAGTGCCGAGCGGTTCTTCCGGGCGTATACCAGCGACAACATCCAGGAGCACAAGAACAAGGCTCTGCGAGCCCTGAACGAGGCCGACGCTACCACGGACTGGAAGAAGGTTTCTGACGAAATCTTCTACGAAGTGGGAACCATCCCCGGATGGACGATGCCCATCAGCGCAACCATCGACCCGGACGTGGTGGCCGAGTACGTCTTCCTGGGCCCGAACCAGGGCAGCTTCATCTACCTCGAATACGTGAAGGGCGTGCGCGAGTAGAGCCGCTCCTCATGTCCTGACAGTGGCCCCTGACGCTGCGCCTAAATCGTGGCGCCAGGGGCCGCGTATCGGATCACGCGAACCATGGCACCGTATTATTGGAAGCTCTCACGGCGATCGCATTATCGCTGACACTGATACATCGTAATTGATTATATTATGTATTGATTATGGTGATGACAGGCCGTTAGCATCCCGCAACCATCACTGTCATTTTGTGATCTTTTTCGCAATCACATTGCGTGTTATGGCGAAGTTTTGTCAATTCGTTACGGTTTTCGTACATAATTATCCTTATGGCACGTTTGACTCGGCTTGACCAATTTTCCTATATTGCCTTCGCTATTGGGTAGTTGCATCCGCCGCTGCCGTATGCCGATCAGGCCAAAAATTTCCAACGGGACGAGAACTTCGGAGAGAGCATGTCAATCAGACGACATTTGAAACTTCCGGCCATCGCTTTGATCGCAACCTTGACCCTTACGGTTTTCCTGGTGGCGTGTGGCGGGGCCGAAGAGACTGCTGCACCGGTGCAGCAGGCACCGGCAACTGCGGCTCCCCAGGTGGAAGCCCCCACCAATACCCCGGTAGTGCGGGCGACTAATACGCCGGTTGCTACCGGAGCCCTGCCCACCCCGACGCAGCGCGCGTCGGTGCTGGAATCCACGCCCAGGCCAACTGCCCCGCCGGTCCAACAGGAAGGAGAACTGGTTTCGGAACGGCTCATCGTGGTGCTGGACCCGCCGTCCCTGGAGTCGATGCTGGACTGCGAGGTGACCGGTTCGGGCGTGGTGAATTACCGCATGTCCATGGAATTCATGATTGACGCGAACCGTTATGACGGTGAGTATGAACCGACTTTGGCTACGGAATGGAGCATTTCGGATGACGGAATGATCTGGAATTTCAAGTTGCGCCAGGGCGTCCAATGGCATGACGATTGGGGCGAGTTCACCGCTGAGGACGTGCAACATTCTCTCGCTTACTACACCAATCCCGATTGTCGTGCTTCCTATTCGGACTATTTCCGGTCCAACCCGGGTGCGGCTGTGGACATTGTGAACGACTACGAGCTGAACATGCGGATGCTGAAACGCCCCGCCGTGGACTTTGTCTATTGGCTGTCCGGGTTCCGTGGCATGCCCATCAGCAGCAAGGCTCAATGGGACCAGGCCTGCCCCAATGGCGCGGCAGACTACGGCAACAATGAAGCAGGTCTGGACCTGGGTTACTGCCTGGCAAGCCGGGACCTCGTGGCGGAGAAATCCGCCCGGACCGGTCCCTACGAATACGTGAGTTTTGAAGAGGGCGTCGGCTGGGAATGGTCCAAGGTCGAATACGACCATTGGCGCGTTGATCCTGATTTCAGTGAAATCGAGATCAAGGACATTCGCGAACCCGCCACGCGCCTTGCGGTCATGCAGGCTCGGGAGGCGCATATCGGCTCGGTGAACCGGGCGCTCCTGCAGGATGCCATAGATGACGGACTTGAGGTCGTCGACTCATCGGTCACGGCCACGATGGCCTGGGCGATCTTTGGCGGCTTGTACTACTCCACGGGCGAGACGCCGGAAGGGTATGTGGAAGACTACGACATCGTGGGCCATCGCGACGAAGAATTGCCGTGGAGCATTCCCGGCGATACCGGTCGCACGGTACGCATCGCCATGAACAAGGCGATTGACCGCGACGCCATCAACGAAGCCATCTTTGGGGGCGCCGGTGAACACCACTGGATCGGCGGTATCGTGCCCGACTTCCCGGCCGGATACAACCCGGCATGGGAAGCCAAGTGGGACGAATATTACGGCTACGACCCCGAGGCGGCGAAACAGCTGTTGGCTGAAGCCGGCTTCCCCAACGGCTTCTCCTTCCGGGTGATTTCGTACCCACTGGGCGGCGTTCCCGAGATCCCAGACATGCTGGAGGCCATGTCAGCCTACTGGTCGCAGATCGGGTTGGACCCGACGATCGAGCCCATTGAGTTCTCCAACTGGCGCAACGAGTATCGCGGCCTTAACACCGACTGCTGCATCTACCCGCACCGCGGTCCCGCGGCGCCCATCGACACGCGCGTCCATTTCTACTACAGCGCGGAACGGTTCTTCCGCATGTACACCAGCGACGATATCCAGAATTACAAGGAGCAAGCTCTCCGCGCCTTGAATGAGTCCGACGCAACCCATCTGTGGCAGAAAGTCTCGGACGAGATCTACGAGCAGGTTGGCGTGATCCCTGGTTGGACGCTTCCCATCAGCGCCACCATTGACCCGGATGTGGTGGCCGAGTACGTCTTCCTTGGCCCCAACAACGGGACATTCATCTACTTGGAATATGTGAAGGGTGTACGTGAATAGCGCATGCCCGCGTGGTCTGGCAATTGCCGCACATTGAAGATTCGGGGGGATCTACGGATACCGCGATACCGACGGGACAGTAAGTGGGGTCAGAATCATGCAACGATTTATCGTGCTGAGGATATTGCAAGGACTGTTGGCGGTCTTCGTCATCAGCCTCATCGTCTTCGCCCTGTCACGTGTGGCGGGCGACCCGCTGGCAGCCATCCTGGACGACGAGGCCGGCAAAGAGCAGATCGAACGACTGCGCCAAAGCTGGGGCCTCGACAAGCCCCTCCATGTCCAGTACTTCACCTATATGCGGCGCCTGCTGACCGGCGACTTGGGAGTGTCCTTCCGCTGGGATCGGCCGGTGCTCGAGCTGATTGCGGAACGGTTGCCGGCCACTATTCAGCTTTCGGCGTTCGCCCTGGTGGTCACGGGGATAATCGCCTTCCCCATCGGGGTTTTATCGGCGGTGAAAAAAGACTCCTGGTTCGATGCCGGTGGCAAGATGTTCGCCATATTAGGTCAGTCGGCGCCGACCTTCGCCGTGGGCCTGATTTTAATGTGGGTGTTTGCCGTCCAGTTGGGCTGGCTGCCGACGTCGGGCAAAGGCGGCATCAAACATATCATTCTGCCCGGCTTCGCGTTGGGCTACTACAACGTGGCGGCGATCATGCGGTTGACCCGATCTTCGATGCTGGACGTGCTGGATACGGAGTACGTGAAGCTCGCCCGCATCAAAGGCATCCCCGAATGGAAGATCGTGTGGAAGCACTGCTTCCGAAACGCACTCATCGGCCCGCTGACGTACTTCAGCCTGATCTTTGCGATCCTTATCACGGGCTCCGTGGTCATCGAAACCGTTTTCGCCTGGCCTGGGCTGGGTCTGATGGTGATCGAAGCCATCAACTCGAAGGATCATATCGTGGTGCAGGCCGTGGTCATGCTGTTCGCGCTGCTGTACGTCGGGATCAACATCATCACCGACATCACCTACGCCTACGTCGATCCGCGCATCCGTTACAACCAATAGATCAAGGAGCTTCGCCGGTTCCATGCCGACCCGATCATGATTTCGGAAAGCTTGAGGGGAGAAACTGATGGCTGTTCAAACAAGCGCGCCGCCGGGAGGACCTGCCGGAGCGGCGGCCGGGGTCGCCGCCGGGACTCGCGGTCTATCCGCCGGTCGAATCTGGAGCGAACTCCGCCGATTGCCGGTAATCCCTATGTTCATCCTGGTCTTTCTGCTGGTAATACCGGCAATCTTCGCCGACGTGCTGTCTCCCCACGACAGCACGATTGGTGATCTGGACCGTGCGCTGGAGCCGCCGGGTTGGGTTCGGGACCGCGAAACCAGCCAGGTGGTGGTGCAGCGGGTGCGCGACAAAAACCCCAATGAAATCAGCATCAACAACGCCCGTCGCAACCTTAATACTGGCGTCGCCAACTTGGTCGACGCTAACGGAAACGGCGAGGTCGACCTCGGCGAGACCGTGGTTCGCATGGAGGAGGGCGGCAGTTGGGAGTACCCCTTTGGAACTGATAAGCAGGGCCGGGATGTGCTTAGCCGCATGATGCACGGCGCCCGCATCTCCCTGGCGGTTTCCTGCCTCGCTATCCTGCTGGGGGGCATCCTGGGCACCGGCCTGGGAATGATCGCAGCGTACCGCGGCGGCTTTCTCGACGCCGTTTTGATGCGCATCGTGGACATCAAGCTGGCGTTTCCGTCGATCCTGTTGGCGCTCACGCTAGTAGTTGCCATAGGTTCCGGGTTCAGCACGGTTATCATCGTGATCGCGTTACTGCTGTGGGCCCGCTACGCCCGTGTCATTCGCGGCGAGGCACTGGCAATCCGCGAGCGGGACTTCATCGATCGGGCCCGTGTAGCCGGCGCTTCCAACTTGCGCATCATGATGAAGCATATCTTCCCCAACGTTTTCAACACGGTGATCGTGCTGGCAACGCTGGAGGTGGGGCACGTCATCATCCTGGAGGCCACGTTGAGCTTCCTTGGGGCCGGCATACCGCGGCCCAATCCCGCGTGGGGATTGATGGCGGCGGACGGCCGGGAGGTTATCACCAGTTCATACTGGATCTTCATGTTCCCCTGCCTGGCCATCGTTCTAACCGTGTTGTCCATGAACCTGCTCGGCGACTGGCTGCGGGACCGGCTGGACCCGAAGCTGCGGAATGTATAGGCCCAGGAGAACCGAGCCCATCTAACCTGCGACACTTTTGTGCTCTCGCCGACGCTGGTGGTTACTGGTACAATCCAGCGACACCACGACTTCGGTGAACGCTCGTCAAAACCGGGCGATACTGGATTCGAGGTAACCGCCTTCAACCCCTGAGTTGGACGACGCTACGTTCGACAGCACAACCAACACACCTTAGCGACACCGGCCACCAGGCCGACCAACCAATGCAGAGGGGAATGCTGCCATGACCGCTGTACAAACTGCCACCGATACCATCCTAGAGGTCAACAACCTCAAGACCTATATCTTCACTCGAGCGGCCACGGTCAAGGCCGTCGACGGGATATCCTTCGATCTGAAGAAGGGAGAGACCCTGGGTATCGTGGGTGAATCGGGCTGTGGCAAAACCATGACGGCGTTGTCCCTGTTGCGGTTGGTCCCCAGGCCGGCCGGCCGAATCGTAGAAGGTGAAATTGTCCTCAACGGCGAGGACATCCTTCAGAAAAGCGAAGACGAAATGCGCGACGTCCGGGGTCGGCAGATCTCCATGATCCTGCAGGACCCGCAGACCTCGCTCAATCCTGTGTTCACCATCGGCAACCAGTTGCGCGAAGCGCTAGGCATCGCCCACCGCGAAAATAAGAGCTCCATGCTGGGCCGGGCGGTGGACGCGTTGCGAAAGGTTAACGTCGCTGCGCCGGAACGCCGGCTGGACGACTACCCGCACCAGATGTCGGGTGGAATGAAGCAGCGCGTGGTGGGCGCCATCGCCATGTCGTGTGAGCCCGGCATCATCATCGCTGACGAGCCCACCACCGCACTGGACGTGACGATTCAGCTGCAATACCTTCGGTTGCTAAAGGAAATCCAGGCGGAGACCGGGCTGGCGATCATCTTCATCACCCACGACTTCGGCGTTGTGGCCCGCATGTGCGACCGCGTGGCTGTGATGTACGCGGGCCGGATCATCGAACAGGGCGACGTCCGGGACATCTTCAGCCGCCCGGCGCACCCTTACACCCAGGCGCTGATCAATTCCGTGCCGAAACTGGAGGAACGGGTCGACCGCCTGTACTCGATCGAAGGGCAGCCGCCGTTGTTGTCCAACCTGCCCGAGGGCTGCCGCTTCGCGCCGCGATGCCCGTACGTATCCGACCGGTGTCTGGAAACATATCCCACGTCCATCCAACTCGCGGAGGCGCATCACGCGGACTGCTGGGCGCTTCACTCCGACTGGGAAGGAACACCCATTGCGGAATACGTGGCGCCGACCGGGACGACCGGATAAATTGCGCGCACCACCACAATCAGTAATTCCCTGTAGAGGAGGTCCCGACCACGATGGCAGTCGCTACTGACAATAACCTTCTGGAAGTCACCGGCCTGAAAAAATATTTTCCGGTTACCAAGGGTCTCATTTTGATGAAGACCATCGGCTACGTGCAGGCCGTGGACGGGATTTCGTTCAACATCAAACAGGGCGAAACTCTGGGCTTGGTGGGTGAATCGGGTTGCGGCAAGACCACCACCAGCAAGCTCCTGCTGCGCCTGGAAAGGCCCACAGATGGCGAAATCCTGCTTGACGGCGAGGACATCAACACCTTCCGGGGCTCCCAACTCCAGGAATACCGAACCACCGTACAGGCCGTTTTCCAGGATCCCTGGTCTTCGCTCAGCCCCCGAATGAGGGTGCGCGATATCGTTTCCGAGCCGCTGGTGGTCAACCGCAATGTGACCACCCAGGAGAAAAACGACCGCGTCTCCGAGGTGCTGGCTCAGGTCGGTTTGCACTCCCAACAGGCCAACAACTATCCCCACGAGTTTAGCGGCGGCCAGAGACAGAGGATCGCGGTCGCCTCGGCGCTGGTGTCCTACCCCAAGCTGATCGTTCTGGACGAGCCGGTCTCCGCGCTGGACGTGTCCATTCGCGCCCAGGTCATGAACCTTCTCAAGGATCTTCAGGAGCAGTACAACGTCAGCTACCTGCTCATCGCACACAACCTGGCCACGGTCCGATACATGGCGCACCAGACCGCGGTCATGTACCTGGGCCAAATCGTTGAATACGCCGAGACCGAGGAACTTTACAACAACGCGCTGCATCCCTACACCAAAGCGCTGTTCTCGGCTGCGCTCCCATCTCACCCGGACCTGATTCGGGAAGACATAGTGCTCCAGGGCGAGGTTCCCTCGCCAATCAACCCGCCCAGCGGCTGCCGGTTCCATCCCCGCTGCCCCTTTGCGATGCCGCAGTGTTCCGAAGAGGCGCCGGTAGAAAAAGAGGTATCGCCGGGTCACCGGGTATCCTGCCACCTCTACTGATCGTTCAATCCAAACGAAACCAGAAACGCCCCTGGCCGTGTGCGCGGCCGGGGGCGTTTTCGCTGGCACAGTCGTCGGATGGACGTCTATTCGATTCCATACACGTTGCCGTCGGCGGTCCGTACGATCAGCAATCCGTTGCTCACGACCGGCGGGATCATGATCGCAGACCCGAGGTTCATCCTCCAATTCTCAACCCCGGTCAGCCGGTCCAGCGAATACAGGAAACCCGATTCGTCGCCAACGATCAGGTGGTCTTTAATGGCCAGGAGCGAAGCCCACACTGCATTTTCCGTCTGGAAAGTCCACAAAAGGTCGCCCGTTATGGCGTTCAGCGCGTAGACATTGTTGTCGTGTCCTCCGACGTACAACGTGCCGCCACCGGCGTCGTCGACCAGCGTCGGGCTGCTCTTGATCCCTTGAAGCGGGTTTTCGGGCGTGAACCGCCATAGTCCCCCTTGCTGTCCCTTTGGTCGCGGAACCCCGGGCACCTGCCAGAGCCACAGCTGAGCCCACAACTGTTTGAATTGATAGAGACCTGGTATCTCGCGGCGGGTCGCTTCCACGGCGTACAACTGGCCACCCGCGCTGAAATACGCGCGTTCCCCATCTTCGGAAACCACGGGTGATCCGCTGATGGCTCGCGGGGTTCGGAAACGGAACCATTCCTGGCCGGTTCGGGCGGACAAAATGTAGAACACTCCCTTCTCGTCGCCAATGAACAGCTTGCCGTCGTGAATAGTGGCGGCATCGCTGGCGTTGCTATCCAGCTGCTTTTTCCAGATCAACACTCCGTTGTGAGCATCCAGGGCATAGATCCAACTCTCCCCTGAGCTGATGTACACCAGGCCATCCGACACCACGGGGGCGGTTTCAACCGTGTCAGCGGTGGGAAAACTCCAGCGCACCTGGCCGTCAAATGCGTTCCACGAACTGACGGTGTGGTCTGTGCTCCCAAAGAAGAGATACAAACCGACCACAGAGGCTCCGGCAGTTATCCGACCCGGCGTGTCGCCTTCCCACTTTTCGATAAACGACAAATCCGCATGGGACAAGGCGTACATCCCTTCTGACGAACCTACGTACACGTGCGTGTCCTGTGCGACGGGCTCCGATAGCAACGGGTCCCCGGGAACGTCGAAGTTCCAGTACCTCATCTGACCGGAAGGCGGTGGCGGTCCAATGTCCACTCGCCGGCTGTGCCGGAGATCCCTGCCGACACCAGTCCACGAACCTGGACCCGCGTCAATGGTCAACTGCGTCTGGGTCTTCTTGAACAACACGACCGGGTCGGGCGCAAACGGGTAGTTGATCCAGATCACGAAAACGATTAGCAGCGCGACGACGCACGCAGCGACGATGCGTCGCCACGAAAGACGTCGTGTCAGCCAACTGTGCCGCCGGTGTTGTGCCCAGGGCGGCAGACGCACGATGACGCGGTTACATCGCTCGTTGGCGCAGCGCGCGCCGACCCGTTGCCCCTCCGTTCCGCAATACGGGCAAACCAGCAAAAGCGGGTCGTCAACCAGGACATCGTCCCCGATATCGACGAATGGCGGATCAAGTACGCCCACGTTACTGCCATCCCGTCCGTCAGGCGCGAAACTCACCTGCGGTTCGAGAGGTGCGGAAATCAACGTTTCACGCGGCGGTTGATCGTCAAACGCCGCCTGCGATGAAGCCGGTTCTTCGGGCGACGAGAACCGCAGGTCTTCCAGCTCCGAGGTGGAAGCTAGCTCAGGGGCGGCATCTTCGTGCTCCCAGGCAAGCGGTTCAGGGGGCGCTAAATCGGGCGGGTCCGGTGGCGTCACATCGGTTCTGGCCTCGAACGTTTCAGCCTGCTCCGGCTCCGACGCCTGGGAGCGACGCGTCAACCTGCGGAAAATGTCCCCGATCCCGGGCATGTTGCACTACGGCGCGGTCAGGCGGTTTCCGCCCGCGCCAAATCCCCGTTAGCGAGCAGGCGGCGAACCTGGGGTGTCAGTAGTCGTGCGCGTTCCTGCAAATCGTCGCCGGTGAGGTTGCCGATCGGGTGCGCGCACATGAGGTACGGGAAATCGGGCACGCCCATCAGTCGCGTGTAAGCGCGGGCGGTGTTGGCGAACACGGTGGTGATGATGGTCGCCGCCGGGATGCCCTGGCGCTCCAAGGTGATTCCGTCGTGCAAACTGCCCGACGAGCATCCCCCTCAATCGCCGACGCCGGCTATGACGAAATCGGCGTTACGGTGGAGGTCGGCCAACACCTCGGGATGAGGCGGCAGAGATGAGCTGTGCTTGCGGGTGTAGAAGATGTCGGCAAACTCAAACTCGTCGTTCAGGGCATTGGCAATGGCCCACAGGATCGCGTCCGCATTGGCCTTGGAGTTGTCCAGCAGACCCAGGCGTCCGCCACGGAGGTCGACCGGACGGGCCGCCATGACCAAGGGAGTCTCGCCGGGATCAAAGCCGGTGGGGTCGACCAGTTGCACCGTAGGCAGGTTTTGCGTCGCCATGAAAACTCCTTTGTCCGACAGTCGGAAGCGTCAGATGACGCCGATCTCGGCGGGAACCCCGTAATAATTCATAATGAGTTCGCTGTACATGCCGCTGTCCCCGCCGGCTTTAAAAATCAATATATCGTCCGGGCCTGCGACGGTCATGCGCCGCTCGTCGTCATCCCCGGGCTGGACGGCGCCGGTGGCCATGCCGAGGCGCTTCAGCTGGCCGGCGGACCGCCAGGAGCGCTCGTACACATACTCCTGCATGTCGGTTCGGGTCCAGCCCTGCCGTGCCAACCGTTCAGAATGCCAATGCCCTACGATCCATACCCATTTGATATTGCGTCCGAAGTAAGCGGCCAAGCCGTGCGACGCCATTCCGTCGGCGATGGAATCCAGCAGGCTCTCGGCGTTGGAGCCGTATCGGTTGCTGTGCATGGACGGATCCTGGATCGTTGCCACGGTTACCGTGGATTGCTCGGCCGAAAATCCCTGGCTGACGTGGAACGGCTCCCATGGGCTGTTTTCTTCATCCTCGCCGAAAACCACGCCGAATTTGGTCAGGCTGCCCATGCACCCCCGGTCCAGCAAGCCGGGCCTTTGTTCGAACACGTTGATCAAGATCAAGCGCAGCGCCCGCCCGATGGTTGAGTTGGCGCGATTGCCGGGACTGAACAGGTTGTCGGTGCAGTTCAGATTGATCTCCCGCCGGATCGGGCCATTGACCGCAACCATCAAACCGGTGGAGTTGGTAACCGCGGACACTTCGTGAATGCAATTAGGGTCGTGCTCGAACAGAACCCGCATGGTCGCCAGCACGATGGGGAAATAGGCCGGGAGACAGCCGGCCATGACGGCATTAGCCGCGGCCTGTTCAGCCGTCAGCGCCCGGCGCCGCACCGGAACTTCTCCGAGCACATGGCCCGGCTCCAGTCCCACCGCTTCCAGCATCACCTGGACACGGTCGGCGGTGGGCGGCACGACTGGCAAGCCGTCGGTCCAACCTCGCCGGTAGCACTCTTCGATTGCGTCCAGCGAATCGGGAATCGTATGTATGGCCGCTCGGGGCGCTGCGTCAACCACTCCAATCCTGCCTGGCCCATCTCCGCTTCACGGGATGGACGTACGATACAGCATTCTAACAACGGCGAGTGAACTATCTCAACTTGGCCGGACTATCTCAATTTGGCCGGTAGGTGCACTTGGGTCTTCGAACCCAGCGCCAGCAGGACCGATGGCGCCGGGTCGGCCATGACGCCTCCGATTCCCGGCCCGTACAGGGATTCAGGATCGCATCTCAATTCATGGTCAATGACCGGAACCAGCGGCCACCGCTCTCTGGAAATTCGATACGCCCGAAGACGGCCGCCGGATGTGCGGTTGTAACCCCAGTGGCGGTCAGTAAGGAACTCATCCAGCGAGCCCGGCTCGGCAAAATAGCTGTGCCCGTCGGCGGTGACCCGCAGGCCGCCGTCATGACCGCCATCTACCCAATGGTAGTAGACACGCTGCCGATCCCGTTGATCCTCCCGTTCTGGAGGCCCACATTTGTAAGTCATTGGGATAGCCAGCATCGGTTCTCGGAACAAAACCCGGCCGGCAAACGCGACCAAACGACTGGAAACCATCTGCCTCAGGAACACGACGCCCTTACGGTCATCGCTACCATGGGCTTGCCGCACGTAGAACCTCAGATTGAGCTCCGCAAATTTGCGCGGGACAGTCGGCAAACCCAGCACTCGCAGGTTTTCCATGAACAGGCAAACCAGACTGATGTAGGCCGTGCCGTGCCAGCGGTCCAGTGCCAAACCGTCGGGCAAAAAGGGAACCAAAAGGCCATCTTCCACTGGCCAGGAAAGGATCACCACATTGCGCCAGCGGGCGGCAATCACGGCCGGATGCGCAATCCGATCGCGATAGGCTCGTGGGTCTGGAACCTGACGTTCAAAGCGTCACCTTCCACGCGAAGGCGGGCCCGCTAGGTCAGACCCGTCAGGCGCTGTTCCAGGCGGCGCTGCTGCAGGGAGATCGTCAGGTCGCCCCGGGTGCGCTCCAATACCCCGCGCATGGCGTCCGTGCTGTGGCGCAGGCCGCCGGTGACAGCCTCGGGAAAATCGACGGTAACCAGGATACCGTAAATCTCGTCCATCAACTCCATCAGCTCTTCGCATCGGGAGGTGTCGTCGCGCCGCAAGGCGTCCAGGATGTAACGGCGCAGTTCGCCGATGACCTCTGCCATGCCGTTCAAATAGGCTGGTGGGTCCATGTTCAGGGACTCGGCGTCTGGTATGTCTCCTCCGGAAATCACCGCCAACGTTATGTTCGCCTCGGTGAATTCCTTACGCGCATCGGACAAGAACCCGGCGTAATAAATCTCGGGGTTCTCGGTGCGTATGTTACGGGTTTCATCGAGCCGGGCAGCCGCCTCAGCAATCAGTCGCCTCGCTTCGTCGAAATCGTTGCGGTGCACCGCCCGGATGGCGTTGGCCGAGTTCCGGATAACCTGCCGCGACACGCCGAGGGCCTGCTCCCGGGCGCGGTGCCTGGCGCTGAGTTCTTCAACCGCCTGGTTGGACAGAGCGGTCAGGTGTGGAGCATAACGCGTGGGCATAACGGTTCCGGCTAAACTTGCCCGCCGGCCGCACGTATCGCTTCGGTCAGCGCTACCGCCGCGGCCTCGGGTTCCGCCGCGCTACCCACCGCAGCGGTGACGCAAATCGCGTCCGCGCCGGCTTCCACGACCGGCGCGACATTCTCCGCCGTGATCCCGCCGATGGCCACTAGGGGCACGTTTGCAGCGGCGCGGGCCTGCTTCAAGCGTTCCGGTCCCTGGGGCGCTCGAGTTACCTGCTTCGTGGTCGTCGTATACATCGCGCCGAATGCCACGTGGTCGGCGCCCATTTCTTGCGACTCGACGATCAGGTCAATCTCGCGGTTGGATCGGCCCAACACCTGCCCGGGCGCCAGGATTTTCCTTGCCTCGGCCACGGGCAGATCCGTTTGTCCCACGTGCAAGCCCACGTGCTCAGGACCCAGCGCAGCGGCCAAATCAGCGTGATCGTTGACAATCAGCAGGCCGTCGTTGGCGGCGCACAGGTCGCGCAGCGCGATGCCCAACGGCAACTGTTCTCCCTTGTCCCGCAACTTGTCGCGCAACTGCAACATGCGGGCCCCGCCGTTCACGGCGGCGCGGGCGATTTCCAGCGGGTCGCGGCCGCCCGTTACCTCGGGGTCGATGATCACGTACAGGCCGCGGATCCGGCCCGCCTGCTCCCGGCGCATCGCCGCGCCGATCCGCGCCGCCGCGTCGTCCAGAGCGCGGCGCAACTGCAGTGCCCCATCGGCAGGGATCCCCTGGGTTGCGTCCAGCACGTCCAGCAAGCCTCGTGCGGCGTCGGACATTTCCAGCGCCCGGCGGCGACCCTGGACGGCATAAGGCGCGGTGGAGGCCCGATTGGGGTCGCTGAAACCGTCTCCCAACCACCCGATCTCCCCACGCATCAAACCTTCGGGAAGCGCGTCGGAAGCCACCATGCCGTCAAGGCACGCGACTAGCGCCGACAACAGGTCCGGTGTGGAATTGCGTTGCTCGTCTGTCACAAGTCCAATCCTTTGGGCGCCTCGCCGCTGCGTGCCGAGTCGATTGATTCACGCACCGAAGCGGGCATGTCCACGCCGTGGCGAGCAAAAGACTCCTCCACGTGCCGCCCAATGTTGCGGGGGTCACTGTAGTAATCCCGAGAACTGCTGTCCATCGAGTGCGCGTTGTGCACGTCTCCGGTGGTCTTGCCCATCGCAAAGGTAGACATGCGCCGTTCCACCTCTTCGCTCCCACAGCTCTGGCACGACGGCGCCAAAGGCGAGCTGATCGAGCGCACGAAGATCGAGGAGATCTGCTGGCACTGTCGGCAGCGGTATTCGTAAATGGGCATGATGGTCGTGAGATCCCGTGTTGAAACCGGCCCGGGTGGTCGGACAAAACCACTGGCCGTTCAGGGATCGGGATGGGTAATCTCGTGCCGGTGTTCGTGAAATTCGGGCGTAACCTGGCCGCCCATCGCCTCGCTCATACGACCCATGTGCCCGTCGATACTACCGATGTGGCTGTCGTCCAGGTCCGCAGCGGCGTTGTCGGGCATCCAGTTCAGGCTGTCGCCCCACGAGCGGTGGAAGGAGAACCCGGACACCAAACGGGTCAGGTCCTCCGAGTCGCACCCGTTGCACGCGATGGTGCCGGCCGGCGTCCAACTGAACACGAGGCGCGATTGCCGCTGGCCGCAGGCGTTGCATCGGTATTCGTAAACCGGCATAACGCGGGCATTGTAGCATAGCGTCCGAACGTTCCCGTTACTCGCTCATGTATAATGCGGCAACGGTCGGCAGCGCCACTAGAGTCCGCTTTCATCTTTCATCCGCGCACGGAGACCCCAAATGTCCAGCGCCAACCAGATGTCCATGCAGATGTCCTTCGCCGCAGGCGATCAGAATTCCCCACTGCTGTTGTTGATCGATGGACACGCGATGGTGCACCGTTCATTCCGGGCGATCAGCGCGAGCCGCAACCTCACGGTCTCGACCACCGGCGAGGACGTTACGGGCGTTTACGGGTTCGCCAGCGTGTTCATCCGCGCGCTGAACGAGTGGCAACCCAGCCACGTCGCGGTTGCTTTCGACACTCCGAGCCCGACGTTCCGGCACGAGCGTTTCCCGGAATACAAGGCCCAGCGCCCGCCGACGCCGCCGGAACTGCGTGGCCAGTTCGATCGCGTCAAAGATCTGATGGCGACCTTCTCGGTGCCCATCTACGAAATGCCCGGGTTTGAGGCCGACGACATCATCGGCACCCTGTGCCGCCAGGCTGAAGCGGCCCACGTGCCAACCGTGATTCTTACGGGCGACCGCGATACTTTCCAGCTGATCTCTCCCCTGGTTCGCGTCGACCTCGCCAGCAGCGAACGCGACCGTCGCATCGTGGACGAAGAGGAGTTAGCGGCGCGTTACGGCGGCCTGACCGCCGAACAGCAACCAGACTACAAAGCCCTGGTCGGCGACAAATCCGACAACATCCCCGGCGTGCCCGGGGTGGGGGACAAAACGGCCACCACGCTGTTGAGCAACTACAGCACCCTGGAGGGCATTTACGAGCACCTCGACGAAATAACCCAGAAACGGGTGCAGAACAACCTCGCGGCGAACCGGGACGAGGCTTTCGAATATCGCTTCTTGACCACCATCAAATGCGATGCCCCGACCAACCTGGACCTCGATGCCAGCAAGTTCGGCGACTACGAGCGATCCGAGGTGGTCGCCCTGATGACTGCGCTGGAGTTCCACAGCATCGTCGGACGCGTTCCCTCCCCCGACGCGCCCTGGGCCACTGCCTCTGAAAGCGCCGCCCGTCCGTCGACTCCCGCGGCTTCGGAAACAGAAGAACCGGCGGATAGCGATTATCGAGTCGTCGACACCCCGGACCAACTGGACGCGATGATCGCCGCCATCCGGGAGGCCGGCTCCTTCGCCTTCGACACCGAGGCCAGCGGCACCGACCCGATGTCGGCCGAATTGGCCGGCCTCAGTTTCTCGGTCGACGGCGGGCTGGCGTGGTACGTTCCGGTCGGCCACACATCCGGAAAGCAGCTGCCGCTGGACGAAGTGATGGCTGCGGTGCGCCCGCTGTTCACCGCCGAGGGTCTCCAGCGATCCGCCCACAACGCCAACTACGACCTGACCCTCCTGAGCAATTACGGCGTGGACCCGTACCAGGTGGTGGACCACGACACCATGATCGCGGCGCACCTGCTGGGCAATAATCGGCTGGGGTTGAAACCGTTGGCCCTTTCCATACTGGGTCGGGAAATGACTGAAATCACCGACCTGATCGGCAAGGGAGCCAAGCAGAAAACCTTCAACGAGGTCGAGATCGCCGACGGCGCCCCCTACGCGGCGGCCGACGCGGACTGCACGTTGCGCTTGCGCTGGCACTTCGAGCCGCCATTGGAGACCCAGGGCTTGGGAGACCTGTTCGCAGACGTGGAACTGCCCCTGGTGCCGGTGCTGGTCGAAATGCAGCGGGCTGGGGTCCGCCTGGACGCGGGCATCCTCCACGAGATGTCCCGAGATCTGCATGAACAACTGGACCAGATCCAGGCGGAGTTGTTCGAGTCCATCGGCCATAGCGTCAATATCAACTCCCCCAAGCAACTCAGCGATCTGCTCTTCGGCGAACTGGGTTTGCCCAAGTCGCGGCGAACGCGGTCCGGTTATTCCACCGACGCCAACGCGCTGGAAGCGCTGAAGGGCCTGCATCCGGCGGTGGACAAAATCCTCGACTACCGCCAGGTATCCAAGCTGAAGTCGACATACGTCGACGCCCTGCCCGAGATGGTGAATTCCAACACGGGACGGATCCACACGTCATATCACCAAACCGGTTCAGCGACGGGCCGCGTCAGCAGCAGCGATCCCAACCTGCAGAACATACCGGTTCGCACGGAATTGGGCCGCCAGGTCCGACGTGCCTTTGTGGCCGATTCCGGTTGTCAATTGCTGTCCGCGGACTATTCCCAGATCGAGTTGCGTGTACTGGCCCACATGTCGCAGGACCCCTCGCTGCTTGAGGCTTTCCGCCGGGGCGAAGATATTCACGCCGCGACCGCGAGCCAGATGTTCGACGTGCCCGTCAACGACGTGGACGCAGAGCAACGCCGGATCGCCAAGGTACTCAACTTCGGCGTGATTTACGGTTTGGGTCCCTACGGTATCTCGCAACAAACCGGGTTCAGCCGCGAAGAGGGACGGCATTTCATCGATACCTACCTTTCCCGGTATCCTGGCATCAACGATTATCTGGAATCCGTGAAGGAGCGGACCCGGAGCGTGATGTACGCGGAAACCCTGTTGGGCCGCCGGCGCTATCTGCCGGACATCCAGTCTACGAATCACAACACTCGTGCCGCCGCCGAACGCATGGCTATCAACATGCCGATCCAGGGCACTGCGGCCGACATCATGAAAATCGCCATGATCAACGTACGCACCCGCATGGTCAACGAGCAGATGCGTTCCAGCATGATCCTGCAGGTGCATGATGAGCTGGTGTTCGAAGTGCCAGACGACGAAATGGCCGTGATGACCGAACTGGTGATGGACGAGATGCCGGCCGCAATGGACCTCGACGTGACGCTCAAGGTGGACGTCAAGTCGGGCTACTCCTGGGGCGACTTCTGATCCAAAACCACACGCCCACCTGACGGCTTGGGCTTGGGGCCACCCAAGATCGCCGGATCCATTCCCGCCGACCCCGAAACTCTCCCTCCAGAGGTTTGTTCCAGTGCAGTTGCTCCGCAGCATAGTTTTTGTCCCCGGCAATCGCTCCAACATGCTGGAGCGCGTCTTGGGGTTCGACGCCGACATCATCATGGTTGACCTTGAAGACTCGGTGCCGCCCGGAGAAAAAGCCGCAGCGTGCGAGCTGGCAACGGAATGGGTCCCTCGTCTTGCCGCGGCCGGCAAACGCGTGATGGTGCGGGTCAACGCTCTGGACACTGGACTGGCCTCCGGCGAATTGTCCGCGGTGGTATGCCCGGATTTGGCCGGCATCAGCATCGGCAAGGGCAACACGGCTTGGGATCTGCAGCAAGTTGACCAACTGCTGGCGCCGTTGGAGACGAAAGCCGGCGTCGAGCCGGGAAGCATCAAGGTGATCCCCTGGATCGAGACCGCGATGGCCATCGTCCACGTCTACGAGATGGCGCGAGCCTCCCAGCGCATCGTGGGGATCGCATTTGGAGCCGAAGACTACACCAACGACATGGGCGTCACCCGCAGCGACTTCGGAGAAGAGTGCTATTTTGCGCGGTCGTCAGTTGCAGTGGCGGCCCGGGCCGCGGGTGTCGCCGGGCTGGACGGCCCGTTCGTGGGATTCCGTGACCCGGAGGGCCTGAGGAGCGACGCCGCCGCGGCCCGCCGCATGGGGTACACGGGCAAGTTCGCCATCCATCCCGCGCAGATCGACGTCATCAACGAGACCTTCTCACCCGACCCTGATGACGTAGCGTACGCCCGCCGAGTGGTGGAAGCCTGGGATGAAGCGGAAGCGTCCGGAAGGGGTTCGCTGTCCATTGACGGTCGAATGGTGGACGTGCCCGTAGTGAAACGGGCGCAGAACTTGCTGGCGCAAGCCGCGGCCATTGAGGCCATGTCCAATTGACCGTAGCGTTGCGATTTAAGCGGTTTATGACTCGTCGTTCCGGGGACATCCGGAATACAGGCATCTTTTGCGTCCGAAATTCCCGTCCATCCATGCAAAGAAACCACCTGACGCGAAACACTGCCGATCCAGTCGGGCCGTTGCCTTTGTGATGTCTTCAGATCGTATTATTCTGACCGGCCTCCAATTTTATGGATTCCACGGGGTCAATCCCGAGGAGCGCAGCTTGGGACAGCCATTCATCGTGGACCTGGAGGCGGAATTGGACCTGAGCGTGCCGGCAGCCTCCGACCGCCTGGAAGACACGGTGAGCTACACCGAACTTTACCGGGCGGTCAAAGCGGTGATGGAAGGCGAACCCTGCAACCTGCTGGAGTCCGCCGCCGGCGCCATTGCCATGGGGGTGCTCGAGCAGCATCCGAAAATAGGCGCGGTACGTGTCCGAGTGCATAAGCCACGCCCGCCCATCAAGGGCTCGGTAATCGAGGCCGCCGCGGTGGAAATCTACCGCTCGCGTGCCTTTTGACCGCCCAGACGCAACGCGAACAGGACAGCAAGACATGGTTACCAACCAGGCGCCCGACCGCCCAAACCTGGCGGCCTCGTTCAACGACGCCACCAAGCTCCAATACATCAACCTCAGCAACAAGCCCCCACTGTACAAGGTCTATCCCGATTTGCGGGCAATTCCCCTGCCCGACGTGGCCGCGTCATCCGGCCAGGAAATGTCCACACTGCGCGCGATCCGCGAGACCGGCCAAACCGGGGACGCGGAAAGGCCGCCGACTCTGCAAACGTTGGCCGAGCTGCTTTACCACGCGGCCGCGGTCATCCGCCGAAGAACGTTGCGGGACGGCGAGGTGCATTATCGTGCGGCCGCCTCCGCCGGTGCTTTGTATCCAACCGAGGTGTACGTGGTCTGCGGCGACCTGGACGGTCTTCGCGCCGGCGTATACCACTTCAACCCTCTTGATTTCACCCTGGCCCGCCTCCGCAACGGCGACCTGCGGCGGTGGGTGGCCGCCGCCGCTCAAGATCACGCCGCCTACCCGGCAACCCTGGTATTCACTACCGTGTTCTGGCGGAGCGCGTGGAAATACCGGGAGCGGGGCTACCGCTATTGTTACTGGGATCTGGGCACCATTGCTGCCAATCTCGCGGCGACCGGAAACGCTGCCGGCACATCGGTAGGTCTGAAATTTGGATTCGTGGATCGTTCGCTTACCGGGTACATCGGGATCGACGGGATCGAGGAAGCGCCGTCCCTGCTGGCGACGATCGGCAGTCCGGACGGCATGTTGAACCCCGGTTCCGGTGACGTTCCGGGAATGTTGCCCCAGGAAAGCAACGAACTCGCGGTCGGCGCCCTGGAATATCCGTTGTCGCGTGAAATTCACCTGGCTTCCTGGTTGCGAGCCGGCGAGGACGTCGCGGACTGGAATGCGCCCGTTGACCCCGGTCGTAGCGGCGACAAGGACGAATTGGACGGCACGGGCGAAGGGTTCCGCCCGCTCCGTTCCGGCTCCGATGGGAGCTTTGACGGGGAATTGGACCTCCCGTCACGCACCGCGCAATCCCTGAGCGAGTGCATCCGTTCCCGGGGGTCGACCAGACGCTTTGCCACTGACCCGGTCTCGTGGGAGGATTTCCGCTCCATCATTGACGCTGCCGGAAACCCTATCAACGCGCCGCATCTCGCGGACGGGTTCTCGCCTTACCTGAGCGTCTATCTGATCGTAAACGCGGTTGACGGGCTTGCCTCAGGAGCCTATTACTACAATCGCTTCTACAACGGGTTGCGGTTGCTCAAGGAAGGCGATTTCCACGAAACGGCCGGGCACCTGGGTTTCGAGCAGGCGCTTCCGGCTGACGCTGCGGCGGTAGCGTTCATCACGGCCGACTTGCCCTTGATCGACCGGGAATTCGGACCCCGGGGATACCGGATGGCGCAAACCGTCGCAGGCATGATCGGCGGCCGGATATACCTCGCCTGTCACGCTCTGGGGCTGGGAGCCACCGGCCTCACCTTCTTCGACGATGCCGTGGTCGAATTTTTCGGGCCACACTCCGCCGGACAGGAAGCAGTGTTTGTGGTGCCAATGGGCGTCCCGCACCAGGACAACCGCGTGCGTCCCTTCCGGTCAAGTTTGGCGGTCAGCCTCGATTCCCGGGCGCGAGGAGCCGGCCAAGCCTGACCCACCCGCGCGGCCAGCGCGCCGCTACTCCCACTCCTCCTCGTCATCCGAGGGTGGGGTTACCGGCGGCCAATCGGTCGCATCGTCGTCGGTGTCCAACGTTGGAACGTCGTCGTCTCCTACCGACTCAACCGGCGTTTCATCGGGCATGTCCATTAGCGCGGTTTCAGCGGGGTCTATGGCGTCGTCAGGATCGATGGCATCCGCCGGAGTCGGGTCCGGCTCTTCATTCGCTGCTGGCTTGAACTCATCAGGTTCAGCCGCCGGCTCAGCCCGGTAAGGTTCGATCACCTGGGCCGGAAAGGAGACCACGTGGCGCAGCGCCGGCGCCTGACCTGTTTCACGGAGAATCACCGACAACCCGTCCGGTTCGATCCCGACCACGGCCGCGTCGTACTGGTTGCCGCCAGTCATCAGTTTGTTCACCCGCCGGCCCAACCGCCGTCGCAGCGCTCCCAGATATTGTCCATCCAACGCATTGACGATTATCCCGTCGTTCTGGGCCTTCAGCACTACCACGTCGCCGGCGCTGACCGGCGCATCCTCCGGTGGACCAGCCGTGCGGCACAGCGTAGTGGTGCAGGACTTGCCGCTTTCGGCGATGAACATGTCTGGAGACTTTCCTGCCGCCGCGGGTTGTGAGCCGAGTTCTCCGGGCCGGCTTTCCAGCTGGTCAAGCCGCGCAAGGTTCTTCCGCGCGATGACGTTGGAGGGTGAACGCACTCGAAGCTGCTCCAGGATCTTGCGGGCCTCAGGATAGTCGCCAAGCTCCATGAGGGCTTTCGCCAACCGATTGGTCGCCTCGCAGTCAGTGGGACAGATGTCCAGAATCTGGCGGTTTGCCGCGGCGGCCTCTTCCCATTCGCCGTTCAGTGCGCATCGGATAGCTTGTTTGCCCAGTTGGGCCCTGGCGCGGCTCCCCGTTGCATCGGTGCCCGCCGCTTGACGTTGCAAATCTGTCACCTTATTCATCATCACTGCCCTCCGCCACCGATCGACTACCCAGCCCTACCACTAATGATGCCTGGACATAGCATTACACCCACCTGCGGTGAATGTTCAATCTATTGCGACTGCCGATTTCGGCTATTTGTCGATGTCGCTGGGTCGGGCCTTGAACGCGCGGTTGGAATGCCCTCATCTCACCGTTCGTAGAAGCCGGACAACCATCGGTAGCGGATGATGACGAGGTCTCGCAGAGTGCGCCATCCATCGCGGATTGGCCGGACCTTGCTCTCGGAACGGTAATGCCAGTCGATCCCGACCTCGGCCACGCTGAACCCGCAACGGCGCGCGAGAAACAGGACTTCTGCATCAAACGCGAAGCCATCCAGCGCCTGCCGCGCAAACAACTTCTCAGCGGCGGCGGCGCGGAATACCTTGAACCCGCATTGAGTGTCAGCGATGCCCGGCGTGGCCAGCACGCGAGTCATGGCGTTGAAAACTCGGCCCATCAGCCATCGTCGTCTCGGCTCGCCGATGCGTCGGGCACCGGACGCTTCCCGGGAGCCGATGACGATGTCCGACGTTGGCGCGTTGCCGGGCAGCAGGCGGTCCAACAAATCTATCGGCATGGAGAGGTCGGCGTCGCACAGAAAACGGTATTCGCCTCGAGCCGCCAGCATCCCGTTCTTGACCGCCCAACCCTTGCCCCGATGTGGCAAAGGAAGAAGCTTCACCCGTTCGTCCGTTTGCCGGACGCGGGACACGGTGGCCGCGGTCGCGTCCTCACTTCCGTCGTCGGCTACGATGATCTCCCACGGGTAGGCCTTCCCGGCGAGATAGGCGCGAACGGACTCTAGCGTCTCAGGAAGTCGGCTTTCCTCGTTGTAGGCCGGAATGACGACGGAAAGGTAGCAATCGGACATCACCGTCCGGCCAACGGCCGCCTAATCGGACTCGTCCAGTTCGAAGCCCTGGTGCAGCAAGCGGACGGCTTCCTGCGCCTGGTCCCGATTGATGATGCACGAGATTCGGATCTCCGACGTCGTGATCATGTCGATGTTGATCCCGCCATCGGCCAGGATGCGAAACATCCGCGAGGCGTAACCCGGGGTGTTCTGCATCCCCGACCCTACCACGCTTACCGATGCCAGCGTGGGGTCGCTGATCACCTGATCGGTTCCCAGCGTCGCCTCCAGGGGAGCCATTACCCGGAGGGCCCGGGGCAGATCATCCGTGGTCACCGTGAAACTGATGTCAGTGGTGGTGCGGTCCGCGCTCGTGTTCTGGACGATGGTGTCCACGTTGATGCCGGCAGCGGACAATGGCTCGAACAGCGCCGCTGCCACGCCGGGTTGGTCGGCCACCCGGCAAACGGTCACTTTCGCTACGTTTGTCTGGTACGCGATGCCAGTTACCTTGATCCGGTCTTCCATCTGCCTTTCGTCCGATGCTTGATGAATAAGGGTTCCCGGAGCGTCAACGAAGCTTGACGCCACGTAGATGGGAACATTATAGACCGCGCCCAATTCGATTGACCGGGGGTGCATCTTCGCCCCCGCGGCGGCCAGTTCGAGCATCTCTTCGTAGCCCACTTCGGGCATTTTCGCAGCTCTGCCCACGATTCTCGGGTCGGCGGTGTAGATTCCCTCTACGTCCGTGTAGATGTCGCAACGGTCCGCCCGGAGCGCGGCCGCCAGGGCTACAGCGGTGGTATCCGAACCGCCGCGACCCAGCGTGGTGATATCGTCGTCGGGCGTGAGACCCTGAAAACCGGCGACGATGACCAACCGTCCCGCATCCAGTTCCCGTCGGACGCGCTCGGGGTCCACCTGGCTGATCCGCGCGCGGCCGTAGGAATTGTCGGTTCGGATGCCGGCCTGGGGACCGCTCAGGCTAATGGCGTCGTACCCCAGATTGCGCAACGCCATGGACAGCAACGTGATCGACACCAGCTCCCCGGTGGACAGCAGGAAATCGAGTTCGCGAGGATCGGGCTCGCTGGAAACGGTGCGCGCCAGATCAATCAACTCGTCCGTGGTGTCGCCCATTGCCGAAACCACGGTGACTATCTGATGACCTTCGTCATAAACCGTGGCGATGCGCCGCGCCACGTTCACGATTTTCTCTGCGTCGGCGACGGAGCTACCGCCGTATTTGTGGACGTAAAGCGACATCAGGACTGTTTACGTGCTGCAACGCGGGCGATTCTCATGTTATCAACATCGAAGCCGGAAACGCGGCGTCGGTTTCCGTCACCCGCCGGCGGGGTAACCGATGACGTGCGCTCCCAGCGCGGTCGGCTGAGTGACTTCGACCCGGCCGTCCACCCCTGCCAGCCGTGCCGCGTCGAACATTTCATAGGCAACCGTCATCGCGCGGTCACGGGCAAAGGCCAGGATCGTGCTGCCGCTGCCGGAAAGGAAAACTCCGAACGCGCCGGCCGCCTGGGCCGCGGCAAAAATCACCTTCATCTGCGGAAAAATGGTTTGACGATAGGGTTGGTGCAGCCGATCTTGGGTGGCGATATTGAGGTATTCGGGATGGTCTGACTCCATGCTCGCCACCAGCAGCGCGGCGCGGCTCATATTGTACACCGCGTCCGCGACGGGAATTTCCGACGGCAACACGCGCCTGGCGTCCGCGGTTGCGATCCGGCGGTCCGGGATGAACAAGACCGCCTGCAAATCCGCCGGCACGCGTATGGGAGCGGTGTACATGCGATTGTCGTCCATGACCACCAACCGCATACCCCCGTGGATGGCCGCGGCGACGTTGTCCGGGTGCCCTTCGATGGTCGCCGCCATTTCCAGCAGATCGTCCTGGCTGAACACGTCGTCAAGCAAGCGGTTGCCTGCCACCAGACCGCCGGCAATCGCCGCCGCGCTGCTGCCCATTCCCCGGCTCAGCGGTATCGCGTTTTCGCAATGCAGCGACAACGGCGGCAGCGGAGCATCGGCTTCGTTGAACAGAAACTCGATGGCCCGATAGGTCAGGTTTTGCGTGTCGGAATCCAATTCCCCGGCACCCTCGCCCGAAACGATCACTTGCGGTTCGGAACCCTCCGGGAGAACCTCCACGGACAGCGTGTTCCACAAGTCCAATGCCATCCCCAGGCAGTCGTACCCGGGGCCGAGGTTAGCGGTCGTGGCCGGGGCCCGCACTTCTACCGTGTTCAACGTTTCCTCTGAGGTCATCCGAGGACCCGTTCCGACACGTAGCGGCCCAGGTCCCGGTTCTCGCGGAACTCGAACCCGCCAAAATCCCCGCCGTAACCGATTATCGGAACCCGACGCTCGTGGGCGGACCCGTGCGAGCGCAACCCGGCCGGCAAGGTCACCTCGACCGGGTCGCCGAATACAACGTCCGAGGCTCCGGTGACAACGATGTCACCGATGCGCTCCGCCATCAGGGA
The DNA here is from genome assembly GCA_022827095.1 of Dehalococcoidia bacterium. Classification (GTDB taxonomy): domain Bacteria; phylum Chloroflexota; class Dehalococcoidia; order Lucifugimonadales; family UBA3495; genus Bin87. The sequence continues at coordinate 660,995 of JAJDTP010000005.1, read as the reverse complement.
GAACCGCTCCGCCGCCTTGTCCCTGGGAAGAGCCTCCTCGATGCCGTCGGTTTCCCGCAAGACGCCCAGCGCGTCCTCCAGGGCGGCCGTGTCATCCAGATGCAGATAGATGCAACCCCCAAGATTGGAATGGTGCACAACGTAGAGGTCCTTGATGATCGGGACCGCCCGAGCCATGATTCCGCGACTGCGGAGCACGGCCGGCAGGTTCAGCATACGCCGCTTGTCGGACATTCCGTGATCGGCCGTGATCAGCAATTGCACGTCGGGGATGTCGTCAACCAGTTGCCCCAGCGCTTCATCGAGGACCGCGAGGTGTCGACGCGATTCCGGGTGCTCCGGTCCGTGCATGTGCATCGCGTAGTCAGTGGTGGCGATGAACGCCAGATCGTAATACTGCGCTTTCAAGGCCGCCCGAGCTGCGTTGATTGTCCAGCCGTTGACCTCCAGAGAATAGATGTCAGGCGGGTCGCCGGCGGCGCTCACGGCGGCGGCGGTAGGACGTTCGGAAGAGAAGGCCAGATCCGTGTCGTCGCCCAGCAGGCGTCGCAGCTTGTCCTTGGACGCCGCCAGCAACGACCGGCCCTCGCGTCGGCGGCATTGGGCGAATATGGTGTCGGCGCAGATGAACTCGCCGGACTCGACGTACTCCTCGATCCCAGCCTGGCGGTCCAACCAATAGTTGGAAACTATCCCGTGCTGTGCCGGGTAATGACCCGTTACCATGGTCGTGTTGTTGACGTTGGTGACACTGGGCATCATGCCCCCGCCAGTAACCTCGAATCCGTCTCGCGCAAACCGCCGAAGGTTGGGCGTCGGGCAAGCCGCGAGGTATTCCGGGTCCAGCCCGTCAATCATCACGAGAACGGTGGTGCGTGCCATATGGATGAGGCTCCTGTTCGAGTGCCGCCGGCTCCGGAACACCACACGCTGGGCCGGCCTAACGTCCAGCCCGGGCGACCCGAAGCAGTATCATGATACAGCAGAGGTCGGGGAATACGCGGAGTGGGCTGGCGCGTTTTGCCGCGGATGGCAGGTCAGTCGAGTGCCGAAGCGCTATTCCACGGTGACGGATTTCGCCAGGTTGCGAGGCTGATCGACGTCGCAGCCACGTCGGACGGCGATGTGGTAAGCGAACAGTTGCAGCGGCACCGTGGCGAGCAATGGCGTCAGGTTCGGCGGCGTTTCCGGGATAAACATCGCATGATCCACCAGACCGGAAAGCCGGTCGTCTCCCTGGGTGAGGACCGCCAGCACTTCCCCGTCCCTGGCCTTCACCTCCTGGATGTTGTTCCCCATCTTGTCGTACAGATCGTCGAGCGGAGCCAGTGCCAGCGTGGGCATCTTGTGATCGATCAGGGCGATGGGCCCGTGCTTCATCTCCCCGGCGGCATAGGCCTCGGCGTGGATGTAACTGATCTCTTTGAGCTTCAATGCTCCCTCGGTGGCAACCGGCGAGTTGATGCCCCGGCCCAAGTACAGGAAATGGTCCCGACCGTAGTAGAGCCGAGACACGTGCTCGATTTCCTCGCCTGCTTCCAGAGCCTCGGCCACGTGTCCCGGTAGTCTGGCCAGTCCGTCAACCAATTCCCGGGATTTCGATGAGCCCAGGTTACCGCGGGCCGTTCCCAACCGCATTGCCAACAGATTCAGCAGCGTCAGTGAGGAAAGGAAGGTCTTGGTGCTTGCGACACCCACCTCGACGCCACAGCCCATCAGTAGGGCGTGGTCGGCCAAACGGGTGGCCTGGCTGTTGGCGGCGTTGCAAATGGTCACCATTCGCGCGCCTCTGTTTCGGACCGCCTCCATCGCCGCGACGGTGTCGGCGGTTTCGCCGGATTGCCCGATGGCCACCACCAGGGTGGACGCATCCAGAAACGGTTCGCGGTAACGAAACTCGGAAGCCGATTCCGCCTCGGCCGGTATGCCGGCCAAGCGCTCGATCAGGTGCCGTCCCACGTGGGCGGCGTTTAAACTTGTGCCACACCCGAGCAGGACGACGCGCTTCACCTCCGAGAGATCTCTATCGGTGACGGCCAGGTCGGGCAGTGTCACCAGACCCCGGCTGAAGTCCACGCGATCCCGCAGGGCGGCGGTTACGGCCTGGGGCTGCTCCATGATTTCCTTAAGCATGAAGTGGCGGTAACCGCCCCGCTCCACCAACACGTCGTCCAGGTCAACGTGCAGCATCGGCTTGTCGATGGGACCGCCATCCCGATCCAGGAAAGCGATGCCCTGCCGCGTTACTACCGCAACTTCGCCGTCGTCCAGAAACCGAACCGGCAAGTAGCCGCGCCGGCCGACGATGGGCAACAGGGCCGGCAGATCACTGGACACGATGCCTTGCCCATCGTGGTGGGCGACGGCGACTCCGCCAGCGTTACCGAGTTTCAAAGCGCACAGGTTGTCATTGTCACCATCGTGCACCGCTACGATCGCCTGGGGTCCCTGCACCTTTGCGCTCATGTGCAGCATCGCGTCCGGCAGGCTGAGGCCATCATTCATCGCATCCTCGATCAGATGCGAAATAACCTCCGTGTCCGTTTCCGACTTGAATCTGTGGCCCTTGCGCCGGAGATCTGCCCTGAGCTCGACGTGATTTTCGACGATGCCGTTGTGCGCGATGGCGATCTGGCCGGTGCAATCAGTGTGCGGATGGGCGTTGGCTTCCGAGGGCCGCCCGTGGGTCGCCCAGCGGGTGTGACCCAGCCCGGCGGAACCATTTGGAGCCGGGCAATCGGGATCGTGGAGCAACCCCAGCACCCGTCCGACGGTCTTCCGCAGTTGCAAACCGGACTCGGGGCCAAGCACGGCCACGCCAGCGCTGTCGTATCCCCGGTACTCCAGGCGGCGCAGACCCTCAACGACCAAGGGCCACGCGGGCCGGTCGCCGACGTATCCGACGATTCCGCACATACCTGTAATCCGAAGGGTCAGTCGCCGTCGGCGTTGGCGCGAGCGACCGTCATGGTTTCTTCAGGCGCCAGAACGTCGCCGAGGTCGTCGCAATCAAACACCAGCGGCGTCGCTGCCGTATAGCGTCGTGCCCGGTCCGCCGAGTCGACGAGGTCCATAATCGCTTCCGCCAGAGCGGTTGGACTGTGTCGGATGAACACGCCGGGGGCCAGCAGCGGCCTGTCAACTACTCGCCCGACCATGGTCAGAGAGGCCGACTCGTCCACCGCGACCGGGTGCTGGCCTTCCGCGGCGTAGCGCTCCAGCAGCCGCGGCGGTACTGGCGTGTTGTTGACCAGCAGGAAATCCAGTGGCTGGCTCGTGCCCAGGTATTCCATGAGGAGAGCCAGGAAATCGGATGTGCAGAACCCGGCGCTCTCGTTGGGCTTGGTCATGAGGTTGCACACGTGGACCTTGATGGCATCGGAATCATTGATCGCCTGCGCCACGTCTTCTACCAGCAGGTTCGGCAAAACGCTGGTGTAAATGTCGCCCGGCCCCAGCACGATGGCGTCGGCTTCAGCTATCGCGTCCAGGACCGGCGGATACACATACGCCTTCGGGTCCAGGTAAATGTAGTCGATTGCGACGTCCAGGTTGTCGCTCCGCAGATCGATGGCCGATTCGCCGATCAACTCGGATCCGTCCACCAGCTTGGCACACAGAGTGGACCTCGTCAGGGTAACCGGCAGCACCGTGCCACTGATGCCGAGGATGCGGGCCGCCTCATCGATGGCAGTGATGGTGTCTCCGGTGACTTCGGTCAGCGCAGCCAGTAGCAAATTGCCGAAGCTGTGCCCGTTCAACCCGTCGCCGGTGGAGAAACGGAAATCGAACAACCGGCGCATCAGGTTGGATTCCGCGGAGTCCGAAGCGAGGGCCATCAGGCACCGGCGCAGATCCCCGGGCGGCAGGTGGCCCATCTCTTCGCGCAGGCGGCCACTGCTTCCGCCGCTATCGGTCATTGCGACGATCGCCGTAACATCGCATTCACGGGATCGCAGGCCGGTCAGGGTGGTATGGTTGCCAGTACCGCCGCCGACTACGACGATTTTCTTATTGCTCATCGGCATACGGCCGGCACCCGCCGAGGTTACAGGCATGTCGCCTTTTCGCCGAGTGTGGGCCCGTAGCAGTATATGGACGGCCGGTTGGCACAGTCAACCGCAGACTCAGTTCTCAACTCCGTATCGGCTTTCGAAATACGGAATCACGCTGTCGCCCATCTGCTCCACGACGCGCATCGCCATCCGGGCATCCATGCCCGGATACCAGATCCGAAACATGAAGTGATTGGCGCCCACGCGCTGGTGATGGTCTTCGATCTGTTGGATCACTTCTTCGCCGCTTCCGAGGATGAACCGGTCGCGCGCCAATTCCTCAAAGGGGATGCGGAAGTTCTCCTCGCCCGGCAGCGCCTTGTCCTGTCCCCAGTCGGCGTAGGCTTGATATTTGGCTTCCATGTAGGGCTGGGCGTTGCGGACCGCTTCTTCGTGGGTCGGCGCGATGTGCATCTCTTTGATGATGGGCATTTCAGCCGGCATCTGCTGGCCACCCGCCTCCAGGCCCTCCTTGTATATGGCCGTCTGCCTTTCCAGCGTGGCCAGCGTGGCGTGCGGGTTGACGAACCAGGGCAATCCGAGTTCGCCAGCTCGGCGGACCACCGTGTCGAAATTGGCCGCAACCCAAATCGGCGGATGCGGTTGTTGCACCGGCCGGATGGCACAGGTCGCGTTGTCCAGATTGAAGTGTTCGCCGTGGAAAGTGACCTCGTCCTCGGTCCAAAGTCTGCGCACGAGTTCCAGGCTCTCCAGGAAGCGGCCCACACGATGACGCCGTTCCACATTGAACGCCTGATACTCGATGTCGCGGTACCCCAGGCCCACGCCCAGCACCACGCGGCCCTCACTGATCACGTCCAGCGTCGCCACCGTTTCCGCCACGTCAGCGGGCGAGTACAAGGGCAGCAGCAGGATGGACAGCACCAATTGCATGTCACCGGAGTCTGCGGCTAACCGGGCCAACAGCGGGATGCTCTGGAGATTCTGGTACGGCGGGGAAAGGAAGTGCTGCCCGCACGCGATCGAACCGAACCCCGCGTCCCGGGCCAACCGCGTCAACTCCACCGTTTCATGGAATCTCTGGGTCGCCGAGTCCGTTGACGGATGCTGGGGCATGGCCATAATGCCGAATTTCATTGGTTTCACTCCGGTGCGTGGGTGTTGGTCGCGTTGATCCGGTCAATACAGCGGCCCGGACCGTGGTCCATTCAAACGGGGCGGCGGCCGAGAAGTTTGACGCCTTTGGTCGCCCTCCTAGCCTCGGTCGAACCGGGCCATTTGGTCGACGATGTCCAACCCGACGACCTCACTCCATGCGGACAGGAGTTGCTGGACTATCGGCCCCGGCCGTCCGTCTCCGATATCCCTCTTATCCACGACGGTTACCGGCAACACGCATGGGGTGGTGCTGGAGAAGAAGGCTTCGTCGGCGGTGTACATGTCATATGGTTGGAGATCTTCCTCCACCAGGGGAATTTCAAGTTGCTCTGCCAGGTCGAACACCATTCCCCTGGAGATTCCCTGGAGGATGTTGCGGTCCCCCGGCGTGCGGATCACTCCGTCAGTGACCAGGAAAACGTTGTAGCCTGTCCCTTCCGTCAGGTTTCCTTCGGAGTCTGTGAGGATGGGCCAGCCCTCAGGATCCACGTCCGCCGCTTCCAGGTCGGCCAGGTTGAAGTTCATGCGGCTGTAGTGTTTGACCTTCGGGTCGAGCGCATCGACCGGATAACTCCGGGTACGAGTAATTACGCCGTGGGCCCCGTCTTGGTACAGCTTTGCGTAGCGTCCGAAGGCCGCCGCCGAAATCTTCACGCAAACTGTGGGAGGCCCGGCGTCGCGGGACCAGTTTCCCGGACCACGGGTAATGAACTGAGTGATGGTGAAATCCCCCGCCTCTTCTCGAAAATGTTCGTTGCGGGCGATCGCCTCCTCGCTGATGTCGTACATCTCTCGCGGTGACAGTCCGGGGTCAATGCGGACGTACTTGAGCGAGCGGTAGAGCCGGTCGATGTGCTGCTCCATACGGAAGCTCTTGCCGTTGAAGGTGCGGGCCACGTCGAAGATTACGTCGCCCACAATGAAGCCCCGGTCCATGGGGTCGATCTTGACCTGGCTGAAGGGCACCCATTCGCCGTTGAAATATGCAGTGTAATCCGCCATGATCCGCCTCCTTTCGCGCCAGTATAGCAAACCCTTTGGTCGGCCCGGTGTGGGCCCATGGCACGCCGCAGGACCCCGATTTTCCGCACCATGACGGTCGCGGAGAACGCGTTTCTGGTCGAAAGCCGGACCATCTGGTACGGAACGCTACCGCTATGGCGTATCATGCTGCTGATCGGGCACAATCGCTGCCAGCATTATCAGGAGGCCGCAGGTGTACAAGATCGGGATAGACGTCGGAGGCACTTTTACGGACTTTGTCGTTTCGGGCGAGACCGGGCAACCGCGCTACTTCAAGACACAAACCACGCCCGACGACCCATCGCTGGGAGTTATGACGGGATTGCAAGAGGCCGCGGCCGCATACGATCTACCGTTGGAGCAATTCCTGGGCAACACGGACCTGGTGATCCATGGCTCGACTGTCGCCACCAATACTCTGGTGGAAAGGAAAGGCGCCACGGTGGGCCTGCTCACCACCGACGGCTTTCGCGACCTCCTGGAGATGCGGGAAGGGCTCAAAGAAGACCGGTACAACTTGCGGATGACTCCCGTGGAACCCCTGTCCGCTCGCTATCTGCGGGTTGGTGTTCCGGAACGGATACGCGCGAGCGGTCACGTCGAAGTCCCTCTCGACGAGGCCGCGCTATTGGAACAGCTAGACTACCTGATCCAGGAAGGCGCCGAGGCGCTGGCGGTCTGTTTCCTGTTCTCGTACCTGAACCCGGCCCACGAACGGCGGGCCGCCGAAATCGTCCGCAGTAAGTTCCCCGATGTGTACGCCTCCCTGTCCCACGAGGTGATTCCCCAGATCAAGGAGTTCGACCGGCTCAGCACCACGGTGATCAACTCCTACGTCGGACCAGTATTCAGTCGATATCTCGCCAACCTGGCGCAACGGTTTGAATCGTACCCTCAACTCAACGACGTGCTGATCATGCAGTCCAACGGCGGGGTGGCGCCAATCGACGACTCCAGCCGCATGGCAGTACGGGCGATTCTGTCCGGCCCAGCCGGAGGCGTCAGCGCCGCCGCCTACCTGGGGCAACTGCTGGAGGAGCCGAAGATCATAGCGTTCGACATGGGGGGCACCAGCACGGACATCTCGCTAATCGAGAATGGGGTTCCCCACATTGCTAACGAGAAGTTCGAGGCCGGCTGGAAAATCGCCGCGCCGATGATCGATATCCATACCCTGGGAGCCGGCGGTGGCAGTATCGCCCGGGTGGACGACGGCGGCATCCTCCACGTCGGCCCCGACAGCGCGGGCGCGGATCCGGGCCCGTCCTGCTACGCCAAAGGCGGTGTCGATCCTACCGTGACCGATGCCAGTTTGGCGCTCGGGTACCTGGATGCAAGCAATTTCCTCGGCGGGCGCGCCAAGCTCGATTCCGCGGCCGCCATGCGGGCCATCGCGGATCATGTCGGTTCTCCGCTCAATCTGTCCGATGCGGAGGCCGCCTTTGGCGTGTACAAGGTGGTGTGCACCACGATCGCCGAGGGCATCAGGCTGATGTCGGTGCAGCGCGGGGTTGACCCCCGTGAATTCACCATGATGGGATTCGGCGGCGCGTCGGGCCTCCATGCCGCGGAGGTGGCTCGGCAGCTGCAGGTGGCCAAGGTTTACATACCGGCGTCGGCTCCGGTGCTGTCCGCCTACGGGATGCTGAACACTGACACCAAGTACGATTTCTTCCGCTCCTATCCGGTGAGCCTGGACCGGCTGGATCTGAACGAACTCCGAGCCATCCTGGACGAATTGGGGACGCAGGGGCAGGAGAAACTCCTGGAGCAAGCCGTGACCCCCGACGCAGTGGAGATCCAGTACTCGGCCGACATGCGATACCTGGACCAAATTTACGAAGTCACCGTGCCGCTGCCCGATCCTAGCCTGCCGGTGACGGAGTTCGTCGGTCTGCTGACCGATAACTTCCACCAACGCTACCAGGACCTGTTTTCCTACAACCAGCAAGACCAGGAGGTACGGCTGGTCACCCTGCGGGTCGCGGCCATCGGCAAGCTGCCGCGCATCGCCCAACTGGACCAGCCGGGGGACGGGGATGAGGCGGCGTCCGTCGGTTCCCGCCGCGTCTACATGGGCGAGTGGCTCGACACTCCAACCTACGCGGCCGATACACTGCCGGCCGGAGTGGAAATACCCGGCCCCGCAATCATTGAATCGGAATTCACGACGATCCTCGTGTCTCCCGGCGATCGCGCCGCGGTGGACGCGATGGGCGGCGTCGAGTTGACCGTCAACCCGGAGGCCGAGAGACTCGGAGCGGATGGTGCTGCCGATTCCACCGACGCCGACCCGATTACCCTGGCGGTGGTCGAGCACCGCCTGGAGTCCATTGCCCAGGAGATGACCGAGGCGATGCTGCGCACGGCCATGTCCCAGATCCTCAACTCCAGCCGGGACTTTTCCACCGCGATCCTCGATGGCGACTGCCAGCTGGTGGCCCAGGGCGAGGGCATTCCGGTTCACATCAGCGCGCTTCCGGTGGCCGGGGCCGCCGTTCGAGACTACTTCGGCGACGACATCCATGACGGCGACCTGTTCATTCTGAACGACCCCTATTTCGGCGGCAGCCACCTGCCGGACATCACCATCATCCGGCCCGTGTTCCACCAAGGGCGGCTGCTGTTTTATGGCGTCAACCGCGCCCACCACAGCGACGTGGGCGGCGGCACTCACGGCGGGTACAACCCCGGAGCCAACGAGATCTTCCAGGAGGGTCTCCGAATACCGCCGCTGCGGCTCTACGATCGGGGAGTACCTCGAAACGATCTGCTCCAGATGATGTCGGCCAACGTCAGGCAGCCGGAGAATTTCCTGGGCGACCTGAACGCGCAGATCGGCTCGGTGATGCTGGCCGCCCGGCGTATAGGAGACCTGCTTTCGGAGTACGGCGCCGACCGCCTGATGGCCGTGGTCGCCGAGATACTGAACGCCACCGAGCGGCAGGTACGCCAGTTCGTCGCCAGTTGGCCCGATGGCATCTACCACGGCGAGTCATTCGTTGACGACGACGGTTTCGATAGCAAGCTGGTCCCCATCCGGGCGCAGGTCACGATAGCGGGCGACTCATTGACCATCGACCTGAGCGAGTCCAGCCCGCAGGTGGAGGGGTTCATCAACAGCGCCTACGCCAACACGCGGTCGCTGGCCCACGCCGCCATCATGTACCTGGCGCCCATGGACGTGGCCCGCAATGAGGGCTCCATGCGTCCCGTGCAGATCATCGCCCCGCGCGGTCTGGTCGTGAACGCGAACCCACCGGCGCCGGTGTGCATGAGCACCAACCACTGCGCCGAAGAGGTGGTGGAAGCGGTATTCAAGGCGCTGGCTCCAGCGATTCCCGGCGCGGTGTCCGCCGGTTTCTCGCGGCGTCTGCGCTACGCCATCACCGGCAAGGACCCGAGGACCGGCCGTCAGTTCATCTGGCACTTCTTCCTGGCGCGGGGCGGTGGCGGAGCCTCGGAGGGCTTCGACGGCTGGTCCAACGTCGGCGAGATCAACGTGGCCGGCGGGATCCGGTCGCCCAGCATCGAGGTGACAGAGGAACGGTTCCCGCTGTTCGTCCAGCGCCACGAACTACGCCCCGACTCCGGAGGCGAGGGGCAGTGGCGCGGCGGCCTGGGGGCAGTGTGCGATCTGGTGTACGAGGGCGAAGGCCCCGCCCTGCTCAACACTGCCGGCGACGGCATCGTCGTTCCGCCCTTTGGCCTCTTCGGCGCCGACGACGGCCTGCCCCACCACTACAAGATAACGTCCAACGGAGACGAGCGCGTCCTGGGCTCCAAGGAAGTGGGCGTAGTCGTCAACCCCGGCGACCGCATCGTCTGCCTGTCCTCCGGCGGTGGCGGATATGGGTCGCCGGGCGAGCGGGACAAGGACGCGGCGACGTGGGATTTGAAGAACGGGTATGTGTCGGGGTAAGGCATCAGAGCGGCGTCCCGTCGACGTTTCACATCCATCCCGCCATTAGCTGCTGCGATTGTTTGAGGAGGCCGCAAAGGCGGCATATAATCGAGTCGTCCCAACCTGCTGCCCCACCCCGGAGGCTCTCCCATGGCCGCCACCCGAATCATCACCAACGCTTGGAAAGTGCGCACGCTGCCCGACATCTTCTACGAAGAGCCGGAGCCGGCTGAGGACAGTATGCAGCAAGATCTGCCCATACGCCGCATCGCGCATCTTCTTGACGAGCGCTACGAAGACTGCCCGGACGTGTTCATATCGGGCCGGATATTCGTTTCCTACGATATAACCAACGGGAACCGGCGGGTCGAGCCTGACCTGTTCATCGCCTTTGAAGTGGATAGCGCGGGGATAAGGGCGAACCTGCCGAACTTCTGGATTTGGGAAATCGGAAAGGCGCCGGACTTCGTGATGGAAGTGGCGTCGCCGAGCACGGCGGCGAACGATTTGGGCTGGAAGCGGGAGCTGTACCAGCGGCTGGAGATACAAGAGTACTGGCGGTTTGACCCCACGGGCGGCGAGCTATATGGCAAGCCGATTGCGGGAGAGCGATTGATGGCGGGCCGGTACGAGGAGTACCCGTTGCAGTATGGCGACGGCGGTTCAGTGCGGGGACACAGCGAATTGCTGGACGTGGTGTTTTACTGGGACGGAGAGGAGTTGTTTGACGTGCTGAACCCGGCGACGGGCCTGACAATAGACAAGCGCGTTGCCGCCGAAGCCCGAGCCGACCGGGAGCAGGAAGCCCGCGTCGTCGCCGAAGCCGCACTCAGCCTTGAGCAGGCCGCACGCAGCCTGGCCGAAACCCGCGCCAACGCCGCGGAAGCCGAACTCTCCCGCATCAGAGCAGAACTGCGCCGTGAGGAAACGTAGCTAAGCAAGAGATAAACGGGGGCAACCGAAGGAGTCGACCGATGATGATGCTGGATACCTTCCCACGAGACGCGGCCGCCGTGCTCCAATGCTATGTATACAGACTGGTTGACCCACGTAACGGCGAAACTTTCTACGTCGGACGAGGCCGTAACGACCGGGTATTTGACCATGTGAAGGGGGTCCTCGCCTACAACGAGTTCGACCCGGATGGAGCCCATCCAAAGTTGCAACGCATCCACGAGATCCACGCTCTGGGCATGGAGGTGCAACACATCATTCACCGGCACGGCATGGACGATAGTACAGCCAAAGAGGTAGAGGCTGCGTTGATAGATGCCTACCCGGGCCTAGAAAATCAAATGACTGGTGAAGGGTCCAACGACCGAGGAGTACGCCACGTCCAAGAAATTTTGATTGAACACAATACCCGGGAATTGGTGATTGACCGACCGTTGATATTAATCTCCGTGGGTAAAACTTACCAAGAGCGCGGGGTGTATGACGCAGTTCGGAGTGTTTGGCGAATGAGCTTTGACCGCGCCAGCCAATACAACTTCGTACTGGCCAGACACGGCGGCTTAGTCTTGGGCGCATACCACGTTGACCGATGGCTCCGATGGGAACCGGGGATATTCGAATGGGACGACGATCCGGTTCTCAAAAACCGTATCGGCTTCGAAGGGAAGCCGGCCGAACCGGAAGTTTGGGAGCGATACGTCCACACTCGCGTTCCTCAACAACTTATGCCGAAGGGTGCGCAAACTCCGTTCCGATACTGCGATCCACAAGGCGGAGACGTCCAGCATTCTGAAGAATGAACGAGCCACCGAATTGGCCGTGACCAACTGTTCTATAGAACGGAGACTACAATCTCCATCAACTGCATTATGGTGTTCCATAGTGCGGTCGTGAGCGCCACCCACCTTTACCTCTCCGCCACCACGTAGTTCCGTAGCGTGCCAATCCCGCTGATTTCCACCTCGATGGTGTCGCCGGGGAACATATCGCCGTCAGCGCCTTCGGTGCCCATCCAGAGGACGTCGCCGGGGTGGAGCGTCGCGTACTTGCTCAGCTCGTGGATCCAGGTGGCGGTGTCCCAGATCTGGTCGGCGGAGAAGAAGTCCTCCCACACCTCTCCGTTGTGGCGCACGATGATGCGAAAGCCCTTGGGGTCAAGGTCGGTGACGATCCACGGCCCCATGGGTTTCCAGGTGTCGCAGTTCTTGCCCCGGAACATGGTACGGTCGGCCTGCTGCCAGGGGCGCTGGCTGATGTCGTTGCCGATGGTGTAGCCGAAAACGTGGTCCAGCGCCTCGCCGACCGGCACGTTGCGGGCCTTTTTGCCGATGACCACCGCCAACTGACCCTCGGGCTGGACGGCCCCGGAGCACTCGGCGGGCACAACGATGTTCTCCTCGGTACCAATGATGGCATGGACCGAGCGGTAGTTGGGCGACGGGCGGTCGGGATACGAAGGTGGCGCACCCCGGCGCGCCGCCATGCCCTCCACGTGTCCCCGGTAATTCGGCCCGGCGGCGTACAGCATCCCCGGCTTGATGGGCGCCAGAAGTTTCACCTGGTCCAGAGGGTAGGAATGGTTGGTGACCGCGTAATCATCGAGCGGGTCGCCCCACACCTCGGTCACGCGCCCGTCCTCGACGATGCCAAAGCCGGTCTTGCCTTCGAGTTCAAAGCGGCACCAGATCATGGAGATACTCCTTTTTCCACCTTACTCTGTCATCGCGAGGAAGCGTAGCGACGTGGCGATCTCGTTCCCGTGCAGACGCTCACTGCCCCGATGAGTTTGCCACGCTGCGCTCGCAATGACGGCCGGGGCACCCGTGGCAATGGACCGGACTGACAAACTTGGACGGTCAGCCTATTCCGGCGTCACCAGCGACTCCGCTTCCCCACCGTTCAGCACCCGGAGGATGTTGCCGTAGGCGAAGTGGGCAGCCCGGAGCGCGGTCTCCTGGCTCTGGCCGGCCATGTGCGGCGTGATGATCACGTTATCCAGGTCGAACAAGGGGTTGTCGGCGGGGGTTGGCTCCACTTCGAGGACGTCCAGCCCGGCCCCGGCGATCTGGCCTTCCGTAAGCGCCCGGTAGAGAGCTGCCTCATCCACCACCGGACCCCGGCACAGGTTTATGAAAAACGCCGTGGGCTTCATCATGCCGAACTCTCGGTCAGACATCATTCCCCGGGTGCGCCGGGTCAACGGCACGTGCATGCTCACGATGTCGGAAGTTTCCAACAGTTCGTCGAAAGCCACCGGGTCAGCCTTCACCTCTCGCTGGACGTCTTCCGGGATGTCCTCGATGTCGTAGAAAATGGTGCGGGTATCGAACCCAGTGAGCCGCTTGGCGACCTGACGCCCGATCCGCCCGAGCCCTATGATGCCCACCGTCTTGTCGGTAACCTCCGACAGATCGGTCTGGTAGAGGTCGCTCCGCCAGGCCCGCTGCCGCGTGGTGCTGTCCCATTGCGCCATGAGGTTCCGGCTGATGCCGATCATCAGGGCCAGTGTTTGCTCCGAAACAGAAATGGCGTTGGCTCCGCCGTTGTTGGCCACCGGTATGCCCATTTCGAGGATGTCTTCCAGGGGCAGCCGGTCGTAGCCCGCGCTGAGGGTCTGGATCAACTTGAGCCTGGAACACTCCCGAACCAGGTTGAGTGAGAGATCGCTGCTGATTATCGCGTCGGCGTCGCGGCACAGTTCGATCTTTTCTTCTTCCGACAGTGCGGGGTTGACTACGGTGACCTCGATGTCGTCCGGGGCATTGTCCAGCATGATCTGGGGGCGTCCCCCTACTCCGCTGAAATACGCAACTTTCCAGGTGGGCATATCGTAATCTCCTTGGTGTCTAAACCGCTTCCGTGAGCGTTATAGCAGCAATTATAGATGCGCGGGAGAGAGTGTCAAAGCAACCCGAGGCTACCGCCAGGGCCTTCCGATTATTCCCGTCATTCCGGACTTGATCCGGAATCCAGAGATTTATGAATGTGGCGACGTCGCTGGTCGCTAACCGTTGCTGGATTCCGGCCCCGTATCAAGTACGGGGTGACGTTCTTTCGCCGGAATGACGGATACTGGTGGTGGCGGAGCAATAATCGAATGGCCCTGAGGCTGCGCACGCATCACACGCCGTTGTGCCTCAAGGTCCCCAAGGCGCTGCCCAAGCACGACCGATGGGCGCTGATCCAGACAAGAGAACGGGCGATGAGTGGCGGAGGCAGTGCCCCGAAGATCGGGCCAGGACTGCCGGGCGCGAAGCACTGCGCGAATGGTTTCAACGCGAAACCGTCAAGACGGCAAGCGTTTACACGTTGTCGGAAATGCAAACGCTTACCGAGCGGTACCGCCGGGCCTTGACCCGAAGGGTGCCGTGGATGCCAGCCGCCGGCGCGGGAGGCGATGCTGCTTGATCACCTGCGCCGGCGGCGTTCAGCTACAAATGGCGGTTGGCATGACCAAAGGCGACGGGTCAGGTTGCCTAGAAGTCGGGTTGGGGCGCGGCTCCCCAGCCCGGGGGGATGTTGACCAGGTTTGGCTCCAGGTCCTGCACGGAGGTCTGGCCGCAGTAGGCCATGGCCCGGTCGACCTCTTCTCGCATCAGTTCCAGGACGCCGTGGACGCCCTCCGCCCCGTTAACGGCCAGCCCCCAGAAGAGGGGACGCCCGATGCCAACGGCCGTGGCTCCCAAAGCCAGAGCCTTGACGACATCGCTGCCGCGGCGGACGCCGGAGTCAACGTAGACCTCGCAATTGCCCTTGACCGCATCGACGACCTCGGGCAGCATCTCGATAGCGCCCATGGTCATGTCCAGTTGGCGCCCGCCGTGGGTCGACACCAGGACGCCGTCGATGCCGCTCTCGGCGGCGATGTGAGCGTCCTCGGCGGTACGGATGCCCTTGAGCACCAGGGGCAGGCCGGTGAGGTTGCGGAGCCAATCGAGTTCATGCCAAGTGAGCGGAACGGTGCGGTTGACGTTCCAGCCGACGGACTCGTCTGTGCCGCGCAGCACGTTCTCCGGCTGGTTGACGCCGCGGAAGTTACCCTGCTCAAAGTTCCGGTTGTACCGGTTGCGCAGGTCACGCTCCTTGGGGCTGGGGGTGGGGGTGTCCACCGTCAGGGTGATGGCCTTGAACCCGGCCTCTTCGGCTCGGCGGACCAGCATTTCGGTGAGGTCGTAACCTCGGTGATAGAGCTGGAAGAAGAGGGGGCTGGTGGCTTCCTCCGCGACCTCTTCCATGCTGCAGTTGGAACCGGTGCTGAGCATCATCAGGGTGTTGGACATGCTTGCGCCGCGAGCAGTGGCCACCTCTCCCTCGGGATGGGCGCGGTGATGAGAACCAGCGGGGCAGACGAACACCGGCATACTGATTTCGTTGCCTAGCATGGAGGTCGATAGGTCTCGCTCTCCGATGTCGCGGAGGAACCTGGGGCGCAGGGTCAGTTCCTCAAAAGCCGTCCGGTTGCGCCGGGTGGTGAACATGTCCATGGCGCCGGCGTCGATGGTGTCCCAATCGTCGTGGGGCAGGACCAGCTTGGCGCGTTCCTCGTAGTCGTAGAGGTTGATGGGGTCGAGTCGCATTTGGACCTCCCTTTGAAGATTGATCTTGCCCGCCGCTCCCCGTCCACCATGAGACTGAGAGTATGAGGCGGCATTCGGTGTGATTGGAGTCTACTGCGCCCATACTTTACGGCCTGTAATGGCGGCGGGCAAGTCACCAGGCAATGGCGTCAGCCTTTCGGCCGGGGTGGTGAAGGATCGCCTCATTTCGTTACGCCTCCATCGAGTTCATATTTCTCCCGGCCATATAAAAATCAAGGGCCAGCCGTTGCGTGAGGTAGCTCATGGTTGCCCTCTCCCAGCATTCAGCAGGGAGAACCACCCGGGGACACTGGGCCCAACCGCAATTCATGGAGGGTCTCACCGTCAAATGGGTCATGTCCCGATTGCAGCGCTCGTATCCACGACTCCCGGCTGGGCCGGTAGTAGGGAGCGCAGGTTGGCTTGGCCGAAGCCTCGACCCAGTCCAGAAACGCACTGAAATCCGCGATGGCCTCGTCAGTCCTGCCCATCACGGCGTACGCAAGCCCGCGACGGTCCCGCGCCAGGCCATCCGGTTCCCTTTCCGAGGCCAGGTTGCAGTATGGCAAGGCTGCTGCGGGGCGACGCTGCACTGCCAGCTGCCAGCACAGCGCGCTGTTGATCACGGGGTTGCGCGGATCACGCTCCTGAGCCGCCAGTAAATCCGCGTTCGAGAGTTCCCACTCCTCTGCCTCCGAACGCACCAGGGCCCGGTTGTAGTATCCAGCAGCGGAGTCGGGCGCCAGCTCAATGGCTTTGGTGAAGTGGGCCTCCGCCTGTTGGACATCCCCATCGTTGTTCCTCGCCAGCAGGACGTTGCCTCGGTTGATCCAGGCCGTCGCCAGATCAGGATCGATCTCCATCGCCTGATCCAGGTCTTCGAAGGCCCGGTCGAGGTCGCCATCATGGCCCCGTTCCAAGTAGACGGCGGCACGATTTACAAATACGCCTGGCCCCTCGGCTCCGGCGTCGATAGACCATTCCAAGTCCCGGAGCGCCCGGTCCAAGTCTCCAGGATGACCACGCTCCACATACGCCGCAGCCCGGTTCAAATACGGGGCGGAAAGGTGTGGAGCCAGGTTGGACGCCCTGGTCAAATCGGCGATTGCCAGGCCGGCATCGCCGGGTCGGCCACGTTCGAGATAGGCCAGGCCGCGACTGCTGTAGGTTTCGGAGGACCGCGGCTGTACCGACAGCACCTGCGTGAAACGCCAAATCGCCTCGTCCAGATCGGCGTACTTGCCGCCCAGATAGGCCTGGCCCAACCGGTACCGCAGATTTGCCAGGGCGGCCGGATCCGACGGCGGCTCGGCCAGTGCCTGGATCAACACCGTTTTAGCCAGATCGTACTCATCCCGCTGCAGGTACAGCTGGCTCAGCGTGAGAAGCGCCACCGCACGCACCTCGGGCGCGAGGTCGATGTTTATAGCCGTCGGCAGGTCCGACGGGGAGGCGGCGATATCCACCACCTGCGGTCCCAGCAACTCGCTTTCCGTGGCGGCGGAGGTCAGATTGGCCAGGACTCGTGCGCTGTCGTACTCGCCCCAGATCACGATTGCCGCTCCGGAATCTCTCGCTGCCCTCAAGGCTTCTTGATGTCCGGAGAGTTCCTCCGGCCAATCCACCGTCCTGATCCCATCAAGTCCGGCGGCAGCGATCTCGCGGTCCAGGCTCGCCCTCAGCCGTCCGCGGATGTTGAACGCCAGCTGTCCGGCCGTGTAGTTGGCGAAAGGCGCTATCACAATCAGGGACTCGCCAGCTTCGGCCATCGGGTGTTCCGGCTCGTTGGCGAACGAGAAAGGGTTGAGAAGCAGCAGAGCCACCGAGATGGCCGCCATGGCCGACAGCACGCCAACGGCAGTCACGGCCAGCAGTCTTCGGCGTCGGCGGGGAGGAGCGGAAGATGGCGCCGCCAAGTCTGGCGGGACTGCCAAAGAGACGTCGGCCGGCTCGGACGACACGGGCGGTAGTGGCGGAGCTTCCGGGTCGAAGTCCGCGGCCACCAGCAGCTCGTCGCGTTCCTCTGGAGTGAGCCTCAGCACTTCGGCGCAGCTGAGGACATCTTCGCGGTAACGAGGCCTGGTGGTGACCCCTTCCTTCCAGCGAATCAGGGTCGGGCGGCTTACCCCGATGCGCCGGGCCAGATCGGCGTCGCTGATACCCGACCGGCTGATGTGGGAGCTGAGCAATTCGCCGAAATCTGGCAAAAGATACAATCCTGCAACACAAAATCGGCCGAGTGTTACACATCTGTCGTTCAGTGTACACCCAGCAAACGCCTAGCCTTTCAATCGCCAAACGCAACACAAGGAGGCGATGAAATGAACCCGATCATGTCAAAGGCAATTGTTCCCCTGGCGATGGTGCTGTTGCTGGTCATAATGGCCTGCGGCGGCTCCGAATACCCCGCGCCCGCGGCGGCTCCCGCGTCAGCTCCTCAGCAATCCGCTCCGGCGGAACTTGCCGCTACACCTGCCGCCGCGGCCCAGGCGCCTGCCCCCGCATCGGCGCTCGCGGCCGCCCAACCTGCCAGCGCAGCCGCGCAGCCGACAGCGGAAGCGATGGCCTCAGAGGGACCTCAGGCCGAGGGTTTCAACAACATTGGCGGCACTGCCACCGTCAACGATGCCCCCTACGACCTGGTCTTTTTCCAGCATTACGGCGTAAATCCGTTCATCGACACGGAGGACGATCAGTTCTCCACCTTCGCCATCGACGTGGATACCGCTTCTTACACCGTGGCGCGCAAATTCCTCGACGACGGTTTCCTGCCCGACCAGAACTCGGTGCGGGTGGAGGAGTTCGTCAACTACTTCGATCAGGGCTACGCGGCCCCCACCGACGACGCCTTCGCCATCCACGTTGACGGTTCCCCGTCGCCCTTCGGCAACAGCAATCACTGGCTGGTGCGCGTCGGTCTGCAGGGCAAGGAGCTCACCGAGGAGCAGAGACAGGACGCCACGTTGGTGTTCACCATCGACGTATCCGGCTCCATGGCCCGCGAGGACCGGCTGGACCTGGTGAAGCAATCTCTGCGGTTGCTGGTGGACGAGCTCGGGTCCAACGACAAAGTGGCCATAGTGGTCTACGGCGACCGGGGATCAGTACTTCTCGAAGCCACCGAAGCCAGGGAACGAGGCAGGATCCTGAAGGCCATCGACTCCCTCCAACCCGGTGGCTCCACGTATGTCGAGGACGGCTTGAAGCTCGCCTACAAGCTGGCGGTGGATGAGGTCGAGCCCAATCGCATCACCCGCGTCATGGTGCTCTCCGACGGGGTTGGCAACGTTGGCAACACCGGCCACGACTCGATACTGAGACAAGTCCAGGAGTATGTCGACCAGGGCGTGACCCTCACCACCGTGGGATTCGGCATGGGCAACTACAACGACATCCTTATGGAGCAGCTAGCCAACGACGGGGACGGCGCCTACTACTATGTGGACACCCTCTCGGAAGCCCAGCGCATATTCGTGGACGACCTCACCGGAACCCTACAGGTTATCGCCCGGGACGCCAAGGTGCAGGTGGAGTTCAACCCCGAAACCGTCAGCCGCTATCGGCTGCTGGGCTACGAAAACCGGGACGTCGCCGATGAGGACTTCCGCGACGACGAGGTGGACGCGGGCGAAATCGGCGCGGGACACAGCGTAACCGCTCTCTATGAGCTCAAGCTCCGCGAGGGAGTCGAGGGCAAACTGGGAACAGTCTACATGCGGTACGAGGACGTCGGACTCAACGAGATCGTCGAGATCAACCGGGAGTTCCAATACGAGGAACTCGGAACGTCTTTCGAAGAGGCTCCGCCGACGTTCCAGCTATCGGCGGTGGTGGCCGAGTTCGCTGAGGTCCTGCGCGGAAGCTACTGGGCCCGTGAAGGCAGCTTGCAGGCTGTGGCCGATCACGCCCGCCGGGTTCAGAGGATGCTTGCCGACTCGACGGAGGTGGCCGATTTCGCCAGCCTGGCGATCGAAGCGGCTGGTCTGGCGGCCGAGGCCAACCGCGGCTGACCTCCAAACAGCAAGCGTGGTAGTGGACGAGACCCTCTTCCTGCCGGGAGAGGGTCCTCACGTTGACGGGCAATGGCGGAGGCGACAACCTCTGGCATCTCATCGCTTCGCCATCGCGGCCTTTTGCTCACTGGCCAATCGCAAACCGGCCGAAGGTTGGAACCTTGGACCGGGCTAATTATGTCCACCCTGACCTTGGCCAATTTCCTCCCGCAGATATGGCTGAGCTATTGGGGTCCGGATGGTTCCGAAACGAGTCGGCCTTGAGCATGGAGTTGAGAATTGTCGGCAACTTGCGCACGTCGGCGGTCAGAGCCAATTGTTGGTTGCCGTCAGTTATCAAAAAGTGGTAGAGGTTCCTGATGAATGGCTTGAACCAGACCGGCAGCTAACTTATCAAGGAGCAATGACACAAGGACTTTCCCGGGTTCCCGGGTCAACTCAATGCTTCGAATCGCATTGCCTCACCTAAAACGTCACCCAATGGAAGTGGTTGCTTCAAATAAAATGCTACCGAACCGGCACCGGCAGCCACCCGGGTGGACATCGTCGCAAGCCCCTGTTCCGAGGTTTCAAACATGTCCGATGAAAACCAACAACAACTGGCCGAAGCAGTCGCGGAACTGCGGAAGAGAGTCCGTCATCTGGAAGACGTTGACGCCCTGCGCAACCTGAAGGCCGAGTACGCCGCCGCGTGCGATGACAACTACGACGCCGACCGGCTCGCCGCCCTGTTCGTGGAGGATGCCACGTGGGAAAGCGAGGGCATGGGACGCTACGAGGGCCGGGAGGCCATCCGCGAGTTCTTCCGCGGCATATCCGGGCACTTTGTTTTCGCTCTGCACTACGGCCTGAATCCGCAGATCGAGGTGGACGGAGATACCGCCCGTGCCAAGTGGTACCTCTTCATGCCCTGCACGGTGGGCGATACGGGCGAAGCCATGTGGCGCGCCGGTCTCGATGAGGAGGAATACATCCGGGTTG
The DNA here is from genome assembly GCA_022827095.1 of Dehalococcoidia bacterium. Lineage (GTDB taxonomy): Bacteria > Chloroflexota > Dehalococcoidia > Lucifugimonadales > UBA3495 > Bin87. Next base: position 640,369 of record JAJDTP010000005.1, on the reverse strand, counting down.
ACGGCAAGTGGATGTACCAGAGCAAGAAATCTGCTCCCATTTTCCACACGACTTTCGAGCAGGGCTGGGCCAAGCAACGGTTCGTCTGACATCCGCCCAAATCGCCGGGGCATTGCAACCCAGCGCCACAGACCCTGGCCCAATCTGCAGCCAGCCGACTGGATTTTGGTGACACTTGCCCTCTACGCTGGCGGGGGCGGGGCGCACAAAGTAGTCTTACCACTGCGGGCGTTGCGGCTGACCACGGCTGCGCTCCTGCGGTCCACCGGAACAACCCCGACTGGCCCACAGCAGCGGTGAAGTAGGTGCGCACCAGTGAGGTGGTGCGCCAGTCGCCGGGGTTCAGCAACAGGACCTTATTGGCGCCCCGCCCAGTGCGCGGATGTTGTCGGACATGCGCGGGGTCTGGTCGGAACTACACGCCATCGGTTCGGCGGCAGCGTGCAGGCATCAACCACCCAGTCAACATGCTTTCGGATGCCAGCCTGCGTCCGGCGAAGAACGACCAGCGGACGGTGACCGCGGAAACGATGGGGGCGGATGGCTCTCGGGAATGGCGCGGCCGCTGCGGATCCTGGGTTGCCGTAATGAAGATCGGCAGTCGTTCCCGCCGTCCGCCGGTAGTTCGGGAACCCATTGCCTTGGGACACGCTTCGTTGCGGCAGCCAACCAAGGAACCTATACTCGGGCGGAATAGGCAGGATCCGCCATGTCCGCAACGGTTGAGGGTGCATGAGAGTCGAGGTTGAGCTGAGTCCCGTCATCGCCACCAGCGAGATGCTTGAACTGGCGAAACTGGTGGATGAATCCGGAGCAGACCGGCTGGGGATTTCCGACGTAGCGATGCTGCGGGATACCTTTCTCGTGCAGGCTATTTGCGCCGAGGCGACGCAACGGGTTCGGATTGGAAGCCTGGTGAGTAACCCCTACGTTCGGCATCCGGCGGTGGTTGCCGCCACGCTTGCGACCCTGAACGAAATATCCAAGGGGCGGGCTTTCCTGGGCATCGGGGTCGGCGCCGGTTTGTCCGGACTGGGCATTGACCAATCCCGTCCGGCGCGCCGCCTGGAGGAATTCCTGCTGGCAGTGGGCAAGCTGCTGAGCGGGGAGAAACTGGACTGGGAGGGTCCCGCCTACCGGTTCAGGGGAGCGCAGCTCGCCAGCGATATCACCGGTCAGGTTCCGGTGGTTGTGGGTACCCGCAGCCGTCAGGTGGCGATGCTGGCAGGAAGCATGGCCGACACGGTGGTGGTGGGCGCCAGGGAGATGAGAGCAGATGCCCTGAACCGTTACCGCGACTGGGTTTACGAGGGAGCGCGGGCCGCGGGCCGGGAGCTGGACGAGGTTGAAATCGCGCCCCGCGTAACCCTGTGCGTGTCGCAGGACGGCGAGGCTGCGAGGCGGAGCGTAACGCTCTACACCGCGCACTATTTGTCCTTGGGGAGCGTCGAGCAATCGGGCCTAGAGCCGGAACGGTTCCAGATGATCAGACGGCTGGCGGAAGAGGCGACCGGATGGTACTTCGAGCCGGAGGTCCGCTACAGCGCCGAATTGGACGAGCTGATCACCCCCGACCTGATCGAGCGGTTCGCCGTCGCGGGCACCCCGAGGGAATGCATGGACCAGGTACGGCTGATCGCCGGCATGGGGTACGGCAGCATCAGCATGAACGTGGCCGCCGTGCGTCGTCCCGGGCAGTCCATGTACTCAGGCTTGCGGGAGACCGTGGAGGGGCTCGGCGAGATGATGACCGAAATCCGGCGTATGTAGAATCGACTCGTTGTTCCTTAACAATGTTGCCTTTGATCCATACTCACGCCTGCGGCATTGGATTTAGAACCGGAAACGCAGTGGCTTCAACGATGGCCCCCACTGTCGATCAGATACTCGAGGCTGGTCCAAGTTCAGCGCTCCGGAGTACCACGGCGGCGGGGGAAGTTGACTGGTCAACTTCCAACAGCGTCCTGTGCCGCGTGGCCGCGAAGACGAGAGCTAAGAAAAGTGATGCACGACCTGCCTTAAGGCGCAAAGCCTGCCCAAAACAGGCATGAATTGGCGTCCCAGGCAGGATTCGAACCCGCGGCCAGCTGCTTAGAAGGCAGCCGCTCTATCCACTGAGCTACTGGGACGCGTCAAGATTAGGATAGTAAGAGCCACGCCGGGCTGTCAACGTTCGATGCGGCGGTCCCAAGTCAGCAAATTACCCGAGGAATTCGGAGACACGCCTGCGGCGCCGTGGCAGCGTGGTATTTCTGGACGCTTGGTTGCAGCGGGTAGCCCGACGAGAAATCGATTGCCCGAATCCCTCGACGCCACGCAACGCCCCATCGGCGTTGCGATGAGCGTGACAAGATTTGTAGTAAAATTGCTTGACTGTTTAGCCCTTGGCAACATTCGCGCCAAATGCAACGCGGTCCATTTCAACACCCGGAAACGTCCGCATGACTACCCAACGCACTAACCCCATCAGAGTCCTGGTCGCCAAGCCCGGATTGGACGGACACGACCGCGGGGCGAAAGTGATCGCAAGGGCGTTGCGCGACGCCGGTATGGAGGTCATCTACACGGGCATCCGTCAGACGCCGCGGATGGTCGTACAGGCCGCCGCCCAGGAGGACGTGTCGGTTCTGGGGTTGAGCATCCTTTCGGGAGCCCACATGGAGTTGCTTCCGGAAATCATGAGGCTATTGGGGGAACAAGGCATGGACGACGTGTTGGTGGTCCTGGGCGGTATCGTTCCGGAAGAAGATCGCGAAGCGTTGTCCGACATAGGCGTATCCGCAGTTTTCGGGCCGGGAACCTCCACCAACGATATCATCGACTACATCAATACCCACGCATCAGACTAGCAAGTTTCTGGCTACCCGTTCGCTCGCAACGGCGAGCGCCGGTGGCCGGGTTTGAAAATTCATAAAAATTGGCAAATCCTACTCTCGATTCTATTGATGCACGGATTTGGCCAACCTATAATCTGGCCTCAACTTGCGAACAGTGGGCGTGTTCAGGTCGTTTTGAGCCATGAAGTACAACGTCGCGCAGCTGCTGAAAGAAGCAATCGGTTCGCATCGCAATTTCGATATTGAGGAGGATATCTGCGACGCCGACCATCCGGTGGAGCATGTGCGGGGCTCGGTGGACATGGTGCGAACCCACCAGGGGATCTGGGTACAGGCGCAACTCGACGTGCGGGTACCGCAAGATTGCTCACGATGTCTGGAAGACTTTTCCCGGACGTTGAGCATCGAACTCGACGAAGAATTTTTTCCGGAGATCGACGTGAAGACGGGAGCCAGGGTCTTACTTCCCGACGACTGGGAGGCGTTGTACATCAGCCCGGACCACAACCTCGATTTGGCAGAAGCCACCCGACAGGTCACACTGGCCACGTTGCCGCTGAAGCCGCTGTGCAGGCCCGACTGTGTCGGCATCTGCGATCGGTGCGGCCGTGACCGCAACAACGGATCATGCGACTGTTATAATCGTGAAATCGACCCGAGATGGGCGGCGCTCCGCTCTCTCATGGACGACCAGCAAACCTGAACGTTACATCCCGAAGCCCGGAGTAGTCGCTATCGATCAATGGCTAAAAGGCTTCGGCTTAGAGAATGGATTAGAAAAATGGGAGCACTACCTAACAAGAAATTGACCAGGGCACGCAAGGGACGACGACTTTCGTCTCCGGCATACCGCCTCAGGACCATGAATCCCGCGCGCTGTCCTCGCTGCGGGGCGGCCAAACGCCCGCACGCGGCTTGCCCGAGCTGCGGATATTACAGAGGCAGGCAGGTCGTAGGCTGAACGCCGGAAACTCATCCCCATAACAACGAGACAACAGGGCCGCGATTTTGCATCGCCAATTTGGAGAGCGGTCACCATGGCAGACATAGCCCGAACTCCGGTTTACTCATACATCTTCCCCGGTCAGGGCACGCAAAAAGTAGGCATGGGGCGTTCGCTGTTCGAACGTTCGCCAGCCGCACGAGACGTTTTCAGCGAGGCTGATGACAGCCTCGGCATACACCTTTCAAAGCTGATGTTCGAGGGTCCATCGGAGGACCTGCAGGACACCGCCCACGCACAGCCGGCCATAATGACCGTGTGCATCGCCATCTGGCGGGCGTGGCAGGAGTACCTGGGCCCACAGGCGCCGGACCCGGCGGCCGTGGCCGGCCACAGCCTTGGCGAATACACCTCCATGGTGGTCGGCGGCGTCATGGATTTCAGCGACGGCATCCGGCTCGTGCGCGAGCGCGGGAGACTGATGCACGCCGCGTCCGAATCGCACCCGGGATCCATGGCGGCGATCATCGGACTCGATGAGTACGACGTTGCGCAAGTCGCCCTGGACGCCGGGGTAGAAATGGCAAACATCAACTCTGACGATCAAATTGTTGTGAGCGGCGATAAAATGGCCCTGGCCCGCGCCATGGATCTGGCGTCCGCTCGCGGAGCCAAGAAGGTGGTTCCCCTGGCGGTCAGCGGAGCTTTTCACTCGCGCCTGATGGCGGAAGCGCAGGAAGGTCTAACCTCTGCAATCGATCAGATTCGATTGCATGACCCGCAGTTTCCGGTGATCGCGAACTCCACCGGAACGGCCATAATCGATTCCAAACAAGCGCGCGCCGAGTTGCTCACCGGCCTGTGTCACTGCGTCATGTGGAAACACTCGGTACGCTTTATGGTCGACTCCGGTGTCAACCGTTTCGTGGAATTCGGGCCGGCGCGGGTGTTGTCCAGCCTCGTCCGTCGCATCGATTCCGAGGTTGAAGCGGTCACGCTGTCTGACCCCGATTCGATCCGAAAAGCAGGTTCGGACGCACCCTGACCTGCCAGGGGCGTGCGCATTGCCGGAGCCAGCCGTAACGCCCTTCGTTGCGGCTGTGAAAATTTTTGACCGATAGTCCTTTCACCTCAGGCGTCCGACAGGGTCCGGTTGGCCGACAGGCTCGAGTGCTGGCGCTCCTGTCCCTTTATGCCGGTGATGTCCGGCCGGATGCAGCGGCCGGCACCATGGACTGGTTATGCAATCAGCACACGACCACAACCAGCACCCGGCGGGCCGCGGAATCGATGGTCGTTGGCATAACCCAGGAAGGCTCGGGCGTGGATGAGATAATCAGTCGCTACGCCCCAGCCCTGCCGGTTCGCTTATTGTCCATCGTTGACCGCAACATATTGCGTGTGGCAATCTATGAACTGTTCCATCGCGATCACATTCCGAGGAACGTTGTCATCAATGAAGCTGTCGAACTGGCATCGATGTTTGGCAGCGAAAGCAGCGCTCGGTTCGTTAACGGTGTCCTGGGTTCAGTCGCCCACGATTTGCAGACATCCGTTGACAGTGCGGTAAATTAGTTTAGACTCCGCACGCTTCAAACCAATCACGTGGCTATTCCCACGACTTTTTCACGGAGATGAACCTGTGAGTACCGTGCTCGAACGGATTACCGACATCGTAGTTGACAAGCTTGGCGTAGATGCTGACGATGTCAGCGAAAGTTCGTCCTTTCAGGATGATCTCGGGGCCGATTCACTGGACCTGGTGGAGCTCATCATGGCATTTGAGGAGGAATTCAGTTCCAGCGACAATACCATCGAAATCCCCGATGAAGACGCTGGCGAGATCCACACCATCGCCGACGCAGTGAATTACCTGAAAGGCAAGGGCGTGACGGACGAATAGTCCTGCGACTTGCCTGCCCGGACTGCATTGGACATGGGTTACTTGAGCAATGGACACGCTTGCCGAGGTCGCTCGTGTGGTCAGCGCGTGCACGGATTGCCAGTTGCACGCTGGCAGAACCAATGCGGTGCCCGGAGAGGGTCCCGATGCGGCCGAATTGCTGTTCATCGGCGAAGGTCCGGGATTCCACGAGGACCGTCAGGGGCGCCCATTTGTCGGACCAGCGGGTAATTTCCTCGAAGACCTGCTGCAATCCATCGGCATGACCAGGGACCAAGTGTATATAGCCAACATGGTCAAGTGCCGACCTCCTGAAAATCGCGATCCCAGTCCTTCAGAAATTGCCGCGTGCAGCAAATATCTTGATCGCCAGATAGAATTGCTTGACCCGCTACTGATCGTTACGCTGGGCCGTTTTTCCACCGCCCGATTTATCCCCGGCCAAAGCATCAGCCGGGTGAGGGGACGTTTACGGAGAGTGAATGGTCGCCATATCTTCCCCATAATGCATCCCGCAGCCGGACTACGCCGCCAGGAAATGCGGGCCGCAATCGAGGAAGACTTCGCCAAGATACCGGGCCTGCTGGACGTGTTGCGTATCCAGTCCGAACCTGCTTCGGAAGGGCCCCAAGTTCGAGAAACCGGCGCCTCATTCGAGCCCACGCCGTCGCAGCAGTCCCGCTCCCTTTGGGACGTGATTGCCCCCACGGAACCGGAGTCCTCTGGGTCTGAGACTGAAGCCCCGGCGCCCGCCGAGCTCGACGAACCAAACGATCCACCCCCCGGCCAGCAAAGGCTGTTCTGACTCGCTTACACGTGACCGCGTTGCCTGCTTCCCGCCCCCTGCCTGACGAACCCCTGCGTATCTTGCCCCTGGGCGGGTTGGGCGAGATCGGCAAGAACATGATGGTGCTGGAATGCGGTGAGGACATCATCATCGTCGATTGTGGCGTCCAATTTCCCACCGAGGATATGCCCGGCGTCGACCTGATCATCCCTGATGTTTCCTATCTGGCGTCTCAGTCTCATCGCGTGCGGGGCATCCTGATTACTCACGGACACGAGGATCACATCGGAGCGCTGCCTTACGTGTTGCCTGACCTTGACGCTCCGGTCTACGCGCCCCGGCTGGCGCACGGGCTGATCACGGTCAAACTCAATGAACGACGGTCCACCCGCGATGCCGTGGTGCATGTGGTGGAACCCGAGCAGCCCGTTAAGTTCGGCGACAACTTCCGCGCCACCTGGTTCCGAGTGTGCCACAGCATCCCGGACGCCATGGGGATCTATATCGAGACCCCCTGGGGGAGCGTGATACACACCGGCGATTTCAAGATCGACCACACGCCGGTGGACGGCCACACCATCGACCTGCCCGCGCTGGCCGAACGCGGCAAGAACGGCGTGCTCCTGCTGTGTTCCGATTCTACCTACGCCGAGTTGCCCGGGTATACGCCTTCGGAGCACACCATGGGAGATGCCCTGGACCGGGCAGTCGGAGACGCGCCGGGCCGGGTCATCATCGCGACGTTCGCGTCATTGATCAGTCGGATCCAGCAGGTCATCACCGCCGCAGAAAATCACGGTCGCCACGTGGCTTTCGTCGGTAGGAGCATGCTCGCCAACGTTCAAATGGCGACTGAGATGGGCTACCTGGATGCGTTGCCGGGCACCATCATACCCGTGCGTGACGTGGCCAGCCTGCCTCCTGAAAGCGTCGTATTGATGACCACAGGAAGCCAGGGAGAGCCGACGTCTGCACTGGTCCGCATCGCGAACGGCGAAAGCCGGGACGTGGACCTCATGGAAGGCGACACCGTGGTCATTTCGGCGACGCCCATTCCCGGCAACGAGCGGGCGGTGAGCCAGACCATCGACAACCTGCTGCGCCAGGGTGCGCACGTTTTATACGACCGGGTCGCGCCGGTCCATGTCCACGGGCACGCCAGTCAGGAAGAGTTGAAGCTCATGCTCAATCTGACCCGGCCGCGTTACTTCGTGCCGGTGCACGGAGAATATCGGCACTTGCGGGCCCACGCGCAGCTGGCATGGGAGTTGGGAGCGGCGCCGGACGGGATATTCGTGCTGGAGGACGGCGATATCCTGGAGATTGACCAGAACGGGGCCGCCATAACCGGCTCCATACCCGCTGGGCCCATATACCTTGATGGACCCACGGTCATGGACCCCGACAGCGTGGTGTTGCGCGAACGAAGGTCGCTGGCCCGGGACGGTGTGGTCGTTGTCTGCGCGGGCGTGGATTCCGACGGTGAATTGACCGGTCCAATCCAGGTGGCTGGCAGCGGCTTCATGGATCCCGCGGATGCTCAGCACACCTTCAAGCGACTGGCCGAGGCTGTGGAGATGGGCGTGACTGGCGACCTTCCGGTTAACGATCTGGACAAGGCGCGCGCAAACATAAGGAAAGTCGCCCGACAGTTCCTGCGCAACGATCTGAACAAACGGCCTATGATAATCCCGGTAATCCTGGATACGTGACGGGCCGCCGGCAAGTCATTCCGACGTGACAGATATTCCGCCGCGCCTGCCAGGGGCGGCGGTCTTGCTTTTGACAGCCCGCGCGGTCACAGTTTAGGAGTCGGGGACATGTCGTCGGCTACGGCAGCCTTCACCGGCGGGTTCAATTGGTTCAAGTCAGGCATCACGGTCGGCGTGGTGATGGTTGCCGCGATGCTGTTTGCGGTGGCCTACCTGGCAATACCCGATTTCCAGGAATGGTTGGTGGCCTCGCTGGGCGCGGGCTGGGCTGTGGCGGCGGGATATGGGTTGGCCGTATTTCTCGTCCTGGTTTACCGGCCGACATCGCTGGCGCGCGGGTGGCGATGGTGGTCGGCTCTGGCCGTAGCGGCATTCATCGTGGTGGGAGGTCTGACATTCTGGCAAGGCGAAAGCGGCGCATCCTACGCCTATGGCATGGCCGGCCAGTGGGGGTATGCGCTCACGGGCACACACCTCTGGATGTGGTTGATCCACTTGGTCGGCGGGTTGGTGATCGTCAGTCTCTTGTTGGTCCCGCACGCTGTGAAAGGGTATTTGGTCGCTGGTCGCTTTGTTGGCATCGCCGCCTGGGCGACGCTGGTGTTTGCCGCCGTAGCGGCCAAATACGTCGCGATCACACTGGCTCGAGGGTCCGTCGCGGTTGCCCGAGGAGCGCGACGCCTGGCCGGCGCGCGGCCTCGATCAACACCGGCAACCCCTAAACACACATTCCCGCCGGCTTCGACCGGGGAGGCAAGCGAACCCAACCAGCCTGAGCCGCCGGCAGCCCCCCAGAAGGTGAATCTGTCTCGTTCGGGCGGGTGGCAACTGCCTCCCGTGGACACGTTGGCTCCACCCGAGCCACACCAGATAAACGGCGCCGCCATCGCGGATATGACCGAAGAGATCAAGGACGCTCTGGCGGAGCACGGGGTCTACGTGGACATCGAGGATGTGAAGGCCGGCCCGAGAGTGATCAAGTTTGGCCTGGTCCCCGGATACATGCCGCAAAGGGTCGGTAAGGATGGCGACGCGGCGAAGCAGCGCCCCAGCCGCGTCCGGGTTGGCGACATCGCCAAGCGACAGAAGGACCTGGCCCTGGCGCTCAAGAGCCCGTACATCCGGATCATCGAGACACCGGAGCCCGGCGAGGGCCTGGTGGGTCTCGAAGTGCCCAACCCGACCCCGGGAAAGGTACTGATGCGATCCATTGTGGAGGCACCGGAGTTCTGTAGGATCGTGGATAAAGGCGGATTGGCTTTTGCGCTGGGCGAAGACGCCGGCGGACAGTCGCTGGCGCTCGACCTGGCCGCGATGCCCCACCTCCTAATCGCGGGAGCCACCGGGTCGGGTAAGAGCGTGTGCATCAATTCTCTGGTAGCGTCGCTGCTGATGACGCGCCCGCCCGATGAGCTGCGAATGATCATGGTCGACCCGAAGCGGGTGGAGTTGACGCCCTTCAACGGAATACCGCACCTGGTGATGCCCGTGATCGTGGAACCCGACGACGTGCAGCCGGCGCTCCGGGGCCTGATCAACGAGATGTCCCGGCGATACAAGCTCATGGAAGAGATGGGCGTGCGCAACATCGCCGGGTACAACGCCAAAGCCAATGAACCGATGTGCTTCCTGGTGCTGATCGTTGACGAGCTGGCGGACTTGATGATGACGGGTGGACTGGAAGTAGAGCAGCAACTGGTCCGGCTGGCGCAACTGGGTCGAGCAGCGGGCATACACATGGTGCTCGCTACCCAACGACCGTCGGTCAAGGTCGTCACCGGGCTGCTGAAGGCCAACGTGCCCGCCCGGGTGGCGTTCGCGGTGGCATCTCAGGTTGACTCCAGGGTAATCCTCGATGGCGGTGGTGCCGAAGCATTAATGGGGAAAGGCGACCTGCTGCTGCTGAACAACGACTTCCCCAAGGCGCGCCGGGGCCAGGGCACGCTGGTGTACGACGACGAAATGGACCGGTTGGTCGACTTCTGGCGCAACCAGCAGGGACCGCCGCTGCCTCCCATCGACCTGACCGAAGAAGATGAACCGGCGGGCGATCCTGACCCCGAAAACATTGACGATATCTACCAGGGCAACATCCTGGACCAGGCTCGGGACCTTGCGCTGCGCAATCCCAGGCTCACTTCGGCGATGCTGGAGCGGCGGTTCAAGGTCCGCAAATCGATAGCCGATGAACTGATCGACGAGCTGAAGGGAGAAGGGTTGGTAATCGGGGGTTGATCTTCCCCAACGGTATATGTTCTCCCTGGTCTAATAGCTGGTCCGGCCGGTAACGGCTTGACGTGCTGAGCGGACTACCGCGATTCTCGCAAAGTGGCGTCGCCGCATGAGCGATCGGTGGTATGATTCCCGGTCTAGGGAGACTGGAAACATTGCTGATCGACCTGCACGCCCACACCTATCCCAAATCTGACGACAGTTTCATCTCCGTCGACGAATTAGTGGACGCCGCCCGCCAACACGGGCTCGACGGGATTTGCCTCACCGAGCATGACGAATTCTGGTCGGCGGACGTTGCCCGGGAGTTGACGCGCCGGCACGGGATACTGGTGATCCCCGGCTCGGAGATCAACACGGACGCCGGCCATGTCCTGGTATTCGGGCTGCAACAGTACAAATTCGGGATGCACAAGCCGAGCTTCCTGCGGGAAGAAGCGGACCGGCACGGGGCCGTGCTCATCGCCGCCCATCCGTATCGACGCCGCTTCCTGGCCGGCCCCGGCGAAGACCCGGAGGTACGGGCGGATATGCTCAATCGGGCGCTGGACGACGAGATGTTCCACCTGTTTGACGCAATAGAATCGCGAAATGGGCGGGGCAAGGAGTCGGAGAACTTCTTCTCCGAGGATCTGCGCCAGGGTCTTTACCTGCCGGGAACCGGAGGAAGCGACACCCATCGCCTGGAGCAAATGGGCACGGCAGCAACGCTGTTCGAACGTCGCGTCACTTCCCTGGAAGAACTGATCGCAGAGCTGAAGGCGGGGCGAATGCGCGCGGTGGACCTGACGGTGGCCGCACCGACCCCATCCGGTCGTCCTGGCTAGCATGAGTTCAGTGCTGCAAATCGAGGACCTCCGGGTAGAGTTCCGCGTGCCCAACGGCGTCGTGCACGCCGTGAACGGCGTTTCGTTCTCGCAGGAAGAGGAAGAAGTGTTCTGCATCGTTGGCGAAAGCGGCGCCGGAAAGAGTGCGCTGGCGCTAGCAGTAATGGGCCTCCTTCCCGACAATGGCGAGGTAACCGACGGAAAGATACTCTTCGACGGCGTCGACCTGGTGTCCGCTCCCCAGGAATACGTGCGGGAGCTTCGGGGCAAGGCCATGTCCCTGGTCTTCCAGGACGCTCAATCGGCCCTGAACCCGGTGCAGACGATCGGGTCGCAATTGACGGAAGTGATCATCACGCACTCGCAGTTGAATCGGCGAGCGGCCGGGTCGGTCTGTCAGGAAATGCTGCGCGAACTGGGTGTGCCGGATCCACGACGCATGATGTCCGCCTACCCGTTCACCTTGAGCGGTGGCCAGTGCCAGCGGGTGATGCTTGCCATGGCCATGGTCATGCGCCCCCGTTTGCTGATAGCGGACGAGGTTACGTCCAGTGTCGACGTAACGCTACAAGCTGAGATACTGGAGCGGCTGAAGGAGCTCAGCCGGGACTCCAAATCGGCGATTCTACTCATCACCCATGATATGGGCGTGGTTGCCAACATGGCCCGGCGCGTAGGGGTCATGTACGCTGGTCATCTGGTGGAAACCGCGGAACTGCTGCCGCTCTTCAAGCAGCCGAGGCACCCGTATACGTGGTCGCTGCTGCAAAGCCTGCCACGGCTCGACGCGGCGGGGCGGCGGCTGCAAGCGCTGCGGGGCGTGCCGCCGGATCTGATCAACCTCTCGGAGGAATGTCCGTTCCTCCCACGTTGCCCAAAGGCCGTGACGCGATGCCGAGCAGAGCGGACACCCGGGCTATCCGAACTGGATTCCAGGCATTGGGCCGCGTGCTACAACCCGGTGACATACACGAGCAGTGAGTGACGGGTCGCGACGCCCGTTCATTGGCTGGTCGCCAGGTCAGCCACCAACAGCTGTAGCGACAGGGCCGGTTCGAGGCGTCCCTGCTTGATGGCGAGGTCGCTCTCCAGCACCCGGCGGTACCTGTTCCGGATCTGAGGCAGGGTGAGCCGGCGCGCCTGGCCCAGGGTCTTCCGCACCACGAAGTCGGAATTGGTTCCCATCCGGCGACCGAGGTCGGGCTGGGAGACGCCACGATCCGTCAGGTCTCGCGCCAACGCGATGAGACGCAACTGACGTTCGATCATCGCGATGATGTAAAGCGGCTCCTGCCCGTCCTCCATCAGTTGCATCACCGAACGCAGGGCCGGTCCCGGCTGGCCGTCCATGATGGAATCCACGGCGGCGAAGATGTTGGCCTCCTGGGCGTAGGGGACCATGGCGCGCACATCCGCATCGGTGATACTGCGGCCCGCGGCGTAGAGAGACAGCTTTTCGAGTTCGCGGTCGATAGTCCAAAGGTCGCCGCCCACCAGTTCGGCCAGTACCTGCATCGCCGGCGGCGTGATGCTGGAACTCTTGTCCTCGGCCCGCCCTTTGATCCATTGCAGCAACGCCTGGGCGTTGGGAGTGGCCTCGTGATGAACTGAGCAGTGCTCGGACAGAGACCGCAGCAGCGGGTTGTTTTGCTGGACCTCGCCGTCCACAAAAATCAGGACAGTCGTGTCGGGAAGGGAGGGCACGGCATCGGCCAGTTGCGCCCACGCTGCGCCGGCGCCGGTAGTCCGCCTGCCGGATCCAGGCCCTCTTCCCGATGCCTGCTGGGTCGCCAGCACGCCCTCGATCTCGACGAGGCGCAGCGTGTCGAGAAACGGCAACGAATTGCACATCGCCAGGACTTCGTCAGGCCGCGCCTGGCTGGCCGTAGCGACGTGCCGGTTGGAGTCCATCAGGTCGGCAGCGCCGGCCTCGATCTTCACCTGTCGCAAGCGTTCGGCGACAAGAAAAGAATCACCATAGATCACATGGGCGGACATGTCGCGCGACTACATGATGGGCCGCGCAGCGCGAACGGTTGCGGCCCGAGCGTCAGTTCTCGACCAGCTCGGTCAGTACGCCGAACACCGAGCGGGGATGTACGAAACCGATGGTGCCCGACAAACCATGCCGGGGTTCTGAATCGATAAGGGAAAGGCCGTTGGCGGACAGGATCTTCAGCTTGCCGGCAATGTCGTCGACGTTGAGGGCGAGATGATGCAGGCCCTCGCCGCGCCGTTCGATGAAACGTCCCACGGCACTCTCCGGTGTCAGCGGCTCAAGGAGTTCCAACCGCGTCTGGCCGATTTCGATGAGACAGGCGCGGACGGCTTGATCATCCAGTTCGACCACCTCAGCGTCGGGCGACCCGAAGTTCGCGCCGAAAAACTCCAGCGCGGCGCGGATGTCATTGACGGCGACGCCGACGTGGTCGATATAGTTGACGGCGCAAATCTCAGACATCGTCGGTTCGCCTCCCTGGAACGGTGTCGACTCACACCAGGTATTGGGCGAGGACCTGGCGCGCGATGATCATGCGCTGGACCTCGGATGTTCCCTCGTAGATGGTGGTGACGCGGGCGTCGCGGAAGATGCGCTCGATGCGAGATTCCTTGAAGATGCCAATGCCGCCGTGGATCTGCATTGCCTCGTAGGCGGCGTTGTTGCACATCTCGGAGGCGATAAGCTTGGCCATCGAGGCCTCGTTGATGAAAGGCAGGCCAGCATCGCGCAGGGAGGCGGCGTGCATGGTGGCGACGCGGGCGGAATGGACGCCAGTGGCTATGTCGGCCAGCTTGAACTGGATGGCCTGGTGGCGTGCCAGAGGGCGGCCGAAGGTCTCACGGAGCTGGGCGTAGCGCACGGCCTCTTCCAGCGCGGCCTGGCCGATGCCCACGCACTGGGCGGCGATGGATATGCGGCTGGAGTCGAGGATGTCCATTGCGTAGCGGAAACCCATTCCCTCCTCGCCGATGATGTTCTCCGCCGGGATTTCGGTGTCCTCGAAAACGATCTCGCAGGTGCTGGAGGCGCGGATGCCCATCTTGTTGTGCTGGGGATTGATCTGCATGCCCTGGGTACCCGCCGGCACGATGAACGCGCAAACGCCCCGATACCCGATGGACCGGTCCTGGTTTGCGAAGATCACCAGCGTCTCGGCTACCTCAGCATTGGTGATGAACTGCTTGGAGCCGTTGAGCACCCAGGAACCGTTGTGCCGGGTTGCCGTCGTAGCCATGGCGGCGGCGTCAGAGCCGCTGCCGGGCTCGGTCAAAGCCCATGCCGCGATGCCCTTGCCGGAGGCCAGTGACGGGATATACCGCTGCTTCTGCTCCTCGTTGCCGAACCGCGCGATGGTTTCGAGGCCGAGGCCCAGGTGCGCTGCAAGCGTCACGCTGGCGGCCACGTCGGCCCGGGCCAATTCTTCTATGGCAATGGAGGACTTGCGAAAGCCGCCTCCGCTCCCGCCGTAGGCTGGGTCGACACCGATGCCGGTGAGGCCCAACTGAGCCATGCCGCGCCAGTTTTCGTGGGAGAACTCGGCCTTTTCATCCAACTCAGCCGACCGGGGCATGATCTCCCGCTCGGCGTAATCGCGGACGAGGTTCTGTAGCATCTTTTCTTCTTCGTTGAGGGTAACGTCAGTCACGGAAGTCCTCCGGGAAATCAACCGGGCGGTTTGAGTTCATAAACGGGCCAAAAGTTTATCACAGGCCCCCGGCGGGCTCGTATTCGCCGAAGACCTGGCGCAGCACATCGCAGATCTCGCCGAGAGTTGCGTAGCGTTCCACGCACTCCATCATGGGCGGGATGGTGTTGGCGCTTTCCGAACGAGCGGCGTCGGCAAGCCGAGCCAGGCCTATCTGCACTGACATGTTGTCGCGTTCGCGGCGAAGGGTGCGGAGTCGTTCCACCTGATCGGCGGCGGCTGTGGCGTCCACGCGAAGGAGACCCGATATCGGCGGCGTCTCGGTTACGTACTGGTTGACGCCCACGACGATGCGATCGTTGTCGTCCACCTCGCGTTGGTGGCGGAAGGCGGCATCGGCGATCTCCTGGACCTGGAACCCATCCTCGATAGCAGTGACCGCGCCGCCCATGCGGTCGATGCGCTGGATGTATTCCAGCGCGGCCGCCTCCAGCCGGTCGGTTAGGTTTTCGATGTACCACGAGCCACCCAGTGGATCGACCACATCAGCGGCGCCGCTCTCGTGGGCAAGGATCTGCTGGGTGCGCAGGGAGAGTTGGGCGGACTCTTCGGTGGGCAGGCTCAGGGCCTCGTCCCGGGAGTTTACGTGGAGGGACTGGGTTCCGCCGAGGACGGCCGCGAGGGCTTGGACAGTGCTGCGGATCACGTTGTTGTCGGGCTGCTGGGCGGTGAGTGTCACGCCGGCGGTCTGGGTATGAAACCGCAGCATCATGGAGCGGGGGTCTTTGGCGCCAAATCGGTCGCGCATAATGTTCGCCCAAATCCGCCGGGCGGCGCGGAACTTGGCGACCTCTTCGAAAAGGTTATTCTGAGCCACGAAGAAGAAAGACAGCCGGGGGGCAAAGTCGTCCACTGGCAGTCCGGCGTCGACGGCGGCCTGCACGTAGGCGATAGCGTTGGCGAAGGTGAACGCCAACTCCTGGCTCGCGGTGGCGCCGGCCTCCCGCATGTGGTAGCCGCTGATGCTGATAGTGTTCCACCGGGGCACATTCTCGGCGCAGTAGCGGAACACGTCGACCACGAGGCGCATGGACGGGCGGGGCGGATAGGCATAGGTACCGCGGGCGATGTACTCCTTGAGGATGTCGTTCTGCAAGGTCCCGCTGAGTAGGTCCGGGGAGACGCCCTGCTTCTTGCCGGCGGCGATGTAGAGGCACAGCAGGACGGCGGCGGTGGCGTTTATGGTCATGGAGGTGCTTACCCGGTCGAGGGGAATACTATCGAACAAGGTCTCCATGTCGGCCAACGAACAGATGGGCACGCCGACCTTGCCCACTTCTCCCTCGGCCAAGGGATGATCGCTGTCGTATCCGATCTGAGTGGGCAGGTCGAAGGCCACCGAGAGGCCGGTCTGCCCGTTTTCCAGCAGGTACCGGTATCGCTCGTTGGTGGCGGCGGCAGTGGCGTAGCCGGCGTATTGGCGCATCGTCCAGACGCGCCCACGGTACATGTTGGGCTGGACACCGCGGGTGTAGGGAAACTCGCCGGGGTAACCTATGGAGTCGGCGCCGGCAGATCCGTCCTCCGGGGTGTAAACCGTGTCCAGACTTAGGCCGGAGTCGGTTGCGAATTCTCCGCGCCGTTCGGGAAAACGCTGCGTGACGCGGGAAAGCGTGGAGTCCTGCCATTCCTGCTTGTTCGTGGACATGATGCTCTTTCCGGTATCGTTTGAGGTTGTCCCGCCATTCTAACATCGGCGGGGCATTCGCTCGGGAGCCATGCGCTAAGACAAGCGGGGCGTCAGCAAACCTGACGCCCCGCAACTGCTCAGGGAACGGCCCGGGCTAGTCGCTGGTGAAAGCGTAATCCGTGGGGCGCATGATTGAGTGGCGCGAAACGCGCACGATGGGGCCGTCCACCTCGCTGGCCGCGCGGGCCTTGTTCCAATCCGGGTCGGCCTGGAAGGACCGCCAGCTCTTTTCGCGGTCGCCCAGGCTGGGGTATCCCAGCATGTAGACAAGGACGTTGTTCACGCCCACATCCTCGGACCAGTATCCAATGTTCTCGATGCCGTGCTTCTCGAACAGCCCGATGGTGTGGTTGGCGAAGCGGTTGTGCACATCGGGCAGACGGCCGGGCATGGCCTCGTAAATGCGCAGTTCCTGCACGGCAGTGGAAATTTTCGGCTCGGGCGAATAGGGAGTCAGGCGCAGGAACCGGTTGGTCACGGCGTCAACCAGCGGGCCGTTGGCCTCGGTCTGCTTCCGCACTTCCAGCCAGTCCGGGTCGGTGCCGAACTTGGCCCAGCGGGATTCCCGGTCGGCCATGCTGTCGAAAACGTTGATGTAGGTCAGACGGTTGCTCCGGCCGATTTCGTCGGTCCAGAACCCCAGGTATTTGACGCCATGCTTGCGAAACAGGGCGCAGGTATGGTTGGCGAACCGACCGCTGATATCGGGCAAGCGACCAGCGACGGCGTCGTAAATGCGGAGTTCGTAAAGCATCGCTTCTCTCCTTCCGGGTGTCGGGATAACCGGCTCAGTCCGTGCGACGGCAGCCATCTGGCGACCCGCCGCTTCTGCCGGTAGTATAGCACCGGGCCGGTCGAATGCGGGTCAATCCGCAGTGCGGCCCTGTCCGTAGAATAGGCGAGGTCAGTCGCCCCAGAGCAGTCGTGTGGTCGACCGCGGACGGGCCGCATGACCAGTGTGGTGTGCATACACAAAACCTTAACAATCGTGTGTTTAGATTCTGCACGACCGCAAGACAATCGAACAACGACAACGGATCACGGCATAAGAAACTGCCCGGCATCCTGCGGTTATGCCGTACACGCGACCGACCAGGCCGGAGAGGTGTGGAACAACGTGAGCACAAGTACTAAAGCTCCAGGGAAACAGCGTCGTCTTCTACCCCTGTTGCCCGTCGCCATTTTGGCAATAGCCGTAGCCGTTGGGTTGGCCTGCAGCCAACCCAGTCCCAGGCTACAGGAGACCGTCGAACTGACGCCTCCGGCCGTCAACACGGTTTCACAGCCTGCGGAAGCTGCCACAGCCGCGCCTCCACAGGCGAAAGAATCGGAGGCCGTGCCCGCCATAGAGCAACCGGCTCAGAGCGGAACGCCGGAAACGGAAGTGCGGTTAACCGCGTTGGCGATTGCGGCGGCACACGACCAGGTCATGTCGGGCATCTACGAGCGAACCGTTCCGTCAGTGGTCGGGTTGCGGGTGCTCAAATCGATCACGATAGGCGGAGCCGCTCCCGGGATGCCACAGGGCGATTTTCTCTCCCGCGCTGCCGGGTCGGGTTTCGTCTGGGATGACGAGGGGCACATCGTAACGAATAAACACGTGATCGACGGCGCGGACCGGATTATCGTCGTACTGAGCGATGGCGTTCAGGTTGACGCGGAACTGGTGGGCGATGATCCGGATTCTGACCTTGCGGTGATCAAGATCACCGACGCATCGGTGCGACCTCCGGCGATTTCGCTGGGAGACAGCGACACCATCAAACCGGGCCAACTAGCCGTCGCGATTGGCGACCCGTTTTCCCGTGGGTTCTCGATGACCTCGGGCATTATCAGCGCAGTGGGCCGGACGATCAATCCTTCGGACAGCAACTTCTCAGTGCCCCGAGTGGTTCAGCACGACGCGGCGACGAACCCAGGGAATTCGGGAGGCCCGCTTCTGAACCGCCAGGGGGACGTGGTCGGCATCAACACCCAGATCATCAGCGAGACCGGAGGGTTCTCCGGCGTCGGCCTGGCCATCCCCGTGAACCTGGCCAAGCTGGTGGCGCCGTCGCTGATCGCCGAAGGGCGGTACGAGTATCCGTTCATCGGCATCCGTGGGGTGTCAGTGAGCCCGGACATCGCCCAGGCGATGGACCTGCCGGCTGACATGCGTGGCGCCCTGGTGATTGCCGTGGGCACCGGAACCGCTGCGGAAGAAGCCGGTTTGCGGGCGTCGGACCGGCTCACCGTGATCAACGGAGCCGAACTGCCCATTGGCGGCGACATTATCGTCGCGATGAACGGCACGTCCATGATGGGCATGGACGACGTTGTGGCTTACACGGTGGAGCACACCCAACCCGGCGACACCGTTGAGTTCACCATCATGCGGGATGGCGAAGAAATGACCATGGAAGTCACGATGGGCGCGCGCCCGGAGTAGTTTCCGAACCCAGGACCGATACAAAAACCGACAGTAGCGGGTGCGCTGCCGTCGGTTATTTTCGCAGGTGGCGCGCCTGGCAGGACTCGAACCCGCAACCCCTGGGTCCGAAGCCCAGTGCTCTGTCCATTGAGCTACAGGCGCAATTCCGTGAAGATTGAGCGCGAGGTTGGTGGGGCGAGCAACGGGATTCGAACCCGTGATCTCCTGTGCCACAGACAGGCGCCTTAGGCCACTTGGCTATGCTCGCCGCATGCCGCCCGGTACGGTAGGCGGGCTACCTTTCGAGGTTAGCATAGATCATCAAATCGGACAATACACCGAGCCGAGCACAATTGAACGGCGTCGGGGGATTGGATAAAATCGCGGCGTGCAGAGCCGGTAATATCTCGGCAATAGGAATTGGGGCAAACTGATTCCGGTCAGTATCTCGTAATCCCCTTGACCCTGAGAACTGATTCGGAGGACTTATGATGCGCAAGATTTTCAGAATACTGCTGATGGCAGCCGTATTGGCCGCACTGGTCGGGTTGGTGGCATGCGGTGGAAGTGATGAACCGGAAGCGGCCGCCCCCGAGCCCACGGTAGCAGCCACCGCGACTTCCGTTCCGGACACACCGCCCACCGCGGCCAGTGAAGCTCCGGCCCCGACCACGGAAACGGCGATGGCCGCCGCTCAGCCGGAGGGGGGAAGCCGCGCCCCCTCGGCGGACCTGACTTTTGATGACCGGCCAGCGCAAGGCGGGACGCTGGTGAGGTTGTTCGCCGATCCGCCGACGTTGGACCCTCACCTGGCGGGGGATGTCACCTCCAGCGTGATCATCAACGAAGTATTCGGCGGCCTGGTGACGTTAAGCCTGGACTACCAGCCGGTATTGGACCTGGCTGAGCACCTGTCCATCAGCGAAGACGGGCTGGTTTACACGTTTATCCTGCGAGAGAACGCCAAGTTCCAGGACGGCAAACCGGTGACGGCTCACGATGTCAAGTGGTCCATAGAGCGTGCGGCCGACCCCGATACCCTTTCACACACGGCGGAGACCTACTTGGGCGACATCATCGGCGTGAAAGATAAACTGTGCAGCGAAGACGACGCAGCCGCAGGCAAATGCACCAAGGCCGATGAAGTCAGGGGAGTGCGGGTTATCGACGACCGGACGGTGGAATTCACAATTGACGCGCCGAAGTCGTACTTCCTGGCAAAACTATCATACCCTTCGGCATTCGTACTCGACCAGGAGCAGGTTACGGAGGACGGGTCCTGGCTGGACCAGCCCAACGGAACCGGCCCTTTCAAACTCGCGACCTACGAAATCGGTGAATTGATCATCCTGGAGCGGAACGAACTGTACCACCTGGGACCACCGCATCTTGAAAGCGTGCAAATGATCCTGAGCGGCGGCTCCGCGATGATCATGTACGAGAACGACGAGATTCACCTAACGGGGGTGGGTCTGGACGACCTGCCGCGGCTGCTGGATCCCAGCGATCCGCTGCATCCTCAGTTGCACCGTTCGCCACAGGACTTTGACGTTTTCTATATTGGCTTGAACTCGGAACAACCGCCCTTTGACGACGTGAAAGTACGGCAGGCGCTGAACTACGCGATAGACCTGCAGAGCATCGCGGAGAACGTCCTGGACGGCCGGGTGTCGCCGGCGACAGGAGTGATACCGCCGGGGTTCCCGGCTTACACCGAGAACCTGCGCAGTTATCATTTCAACCCGGACCTGGCGCGGGAGCTGATGCAGGAGTCCGAGTACGCCGACGCGCTGGCGTCCGGCGATTTCCCGCGCATCACCCTAACCATTTCCGGCAGCTTCGGAGCAGCCATACCTACCTATCTTGAGGTCATCCTGGAACAATGGCGTCAGGAGCTGGGGATCGAGGTCGATATCCAGCAGACGGAATGGGCGACGTTCCTGCAGGACGTGAACGACAAGAAGTACCAGATGTTCTCCCTGGGCTGGATCGCGGACTACCCTGACCCACAGAACTTCCTGGACGTGCTCCTGCACTCCGAAAGCCAGAGCAACCATACCAACTACGCCAATCCGGAGGTTGACCGCCTGCTGGAAGAGGCCCGCACGGAGCGTGACCGGGGCCGGCGGTTCGAGCTGTACAACCAGGTCGAGCAGATGGTCCTGGACGACGCGCCCTGGGTCTGGACGTGGTTCAGCGGCGAAGGCTACGCACTGATCAAACCCGAAGTATCGGACTATTTCCTCCTGCAAATGAGCATCCCCAAGTACCGGTACGTGTACTTCAACCAGTAGAATTGCCGATGAGCGAGGCGCAGGGGCGAACCGTGATTCGCCCCTGCAACTATCGGCGCACCGAACGGGCGGTCACAAATGGGAACATACGCGGCGCGACGGCTGATATGGCTGCCATTCCTGTTGATCATCGTCACGTTCGTGACGTTCGCTTTGCTGCGGGTCGGTCCCGGCGACCCGGTCCAGGTCTGGTTGGGCCAGCACCAGAATGACGAGGTGCGCGAACGGCTACGAGCTCAGTTGGGGCTCGACGATCCGCTGGTCGTTCAATACGTGCGGTACATCGAGGGAGTAGTCACGCGTCTCGATTTCGGCGAGAGCTTCCAGTTCCGCGGCAAGTCGGTGGGGGAACTGCTGGCCAAGCGCATCCCGGTTTCCTTGCAACTCAACTTGGCCGCAATCATCATCACCTTGGGGATCGGTATACCCGTAGGGCTTTTCGCTGCCCTGCGCCAGGGTACGGGCGTCGACAACGTGGTAGTGGCGATCGCACTGGCTTTCCAGTCGCTGCCTGTATTCATCACCGCGCCGGTTCTGCTCCTGGTATTTGCCCTGTATCTGGACATCCTGCCCACCAGCGGGTGGGATGGTTTCTTTTCGCCCAAGATCGTAATGCCGGCCACGGTGATGGGTGTGCCTGGCATCGCGATAGTGGTGCGGCTGGTGCGCGCCAGCGTGCTGGACGTGCTAGGTCAGGACTACATCCGCACGGCCCGCGCGAAGGGGTTATCGGAGACCATCGTGCGGTGGCGGCATATCCTGAGAAACGCGATGATTCCGGTGGTCACTAGCTTTGGGTTCACGATCGCGGGGCTGGCCGGCGGCACTTTCATTGTGGAAATTTACTTCGGGATCCCCGGGGTCGGTTTCTTTACCATCAACTCTCTGTTCGCAAGGGACTATCCGGTAATAATGGCATTTGCCATCGTGTCCACGACGCTGTTCATGTTGGCCAACCTGATAGTTGATCTGATGTACCCGCTGCTGGACCCCAGGATCAGGCTCGGAGCCGGCAATGTTGCCTGACCGCTCGGGCCCGCGCGCCCACGACCATGGTCATACCCAGCACCTTAACACCGATCTTGAGGTCAGTGATTGGTGGGCCAACGAGCTGACCGCCGGGCAACGGCTGGAACTGGACGAGGAACCGGCCCGTGGCCACAGCTACTGGAGCCTGTCGGTACGCCGGCTTTTCAGAAAGAAGCTCGCGGTGGTATGTCTCTCCATCATCCTGGTGATGTACGTGGGAGCGCTGCTCTCACCGTTGATCACTCCCTACGAATACACCGCCCAGGACCTGTCCCAGAGTCGGGCCAAGCCAACTCTGGCGCATCCCTTCGGAGCCGACCGTCTGGGTCGGGACATGATGACCCGGGTGATCTACGGGCTGCGGACCACGGTGATCATCACTATCATATCCCTGCTGGGCGGCACCCTTGTCCTGGGCATCGTGTTGGGTTTGCTGAGCGGGTACATGGGCCGGTGGGTCGACTCGGTGATCATGCGCACCGGCGAGGTCACTTCCTCGTTCCCGGATATCATACTCATCCTGATATTCGTGGCGGCGCTGAAGCCGAGACTGGTGGGCCTGGTGCAGGGATTCGAGGACGCCACCGGGATCGACTGGATCCTGCGGTTGGGCATCCTGGACTACGCGATCATATCGTTCGCGCTGTCGATCTTCGGTTGGTTCGGGATGGCGAGGCTCGTGCGCGGTCAGGTCCTGCAGGCGCGGGAGAGCCAGTACACCGAAGCGGCGCTGGTGGCTGGAGCGTCAACTGCGCGCATCCTTCGGGTACACGTGCTGCCGAACATCCTCAGCCCGTTAATCGTGTCGATCTCGGCAGGACTGGCCGGCGTGGCCGGATCCGAGTTGGTGTTGAGCTGGATCGGGATCGGAGTTCAGCCGCCAGTGCCCAGCCTGGGAAGAATGATGTTCGAAAACGGCAGCATTCAGGTTCTGCGGAATGAACCTCACCTGCTGCTGTTCCCTATCGGCACCGTGACGGTGCTGTTCTTCTGCTTCAACATACTCGGCGACGCCGTCAACGACGCGTTCAACCCGCGGGCGCGTTGAGTTGGTCGTGCGGGTTCGCGCCGGGTGGACCTGCGTATCATGCGGGCTAACGGGTGCGAATCACAGCGTGGGCTCGCTCATCGTGATGACACCGCGTATGACCAAATGCTGGGCCAAATTGCCAATGTGTGACCCCTGTGCTAACGTTTACGATGTTGCGCGATGCGGATAATCATTACGGCAATTGGAAGCAAGGACAGGGGCGTTGAGCACGATATCCGGTGAACCTGAGGCGGTCGTCCCGACCGGAGCGGTCGCTTGGCGACCGTGGGGCCGCGAAGCCTTCGAATTCGCCCAGGATAACGACCGGCCGATCCTGCTGTCGATCAACGCGGTGTGGTGCTATTGGTGCCACGAGATGGATTCCGGCGCCTACTCGGACCAAGACGTCATCCAATTCGTCAACGCCCATTTCACGCCCGTGCGCGTTGACACCGACCACCGCCCCGACGTCAACGCCCGTTACAACGTGGGCGGCTGGCCGACTACCTCGTTCCTGACTCCACACGGCGGCTTCATGGCGGGGGCGACGTACCTGCCTCCTGACCAGCTTCTGGCGATGTTGGACGAAGTGCGTCGGGCATATACGGAACGCAAGCCCGAACTGTACGAGCAGGGCAACGACATCCTGCGCCAACGCCGCGAACACGCGGGCCGCGTATCCGCCGGGCGCGATCCTGACGAGGGCGTAGTCGACGCCATCTCCCGCCGCGTCGCCGGAACCTACGACGCCATCCACGGAGGGTTCGGGCTGGAACCCAAGTTCCCATCGACGCCCATGCTGCGCCTTCTGCTGCATCAGTACCGCACCACGGGAGAACCATTCTACCGCGTGATGCTTGAAAAAAGCTTGGACGCCATAGTTGGCGGCGATCTGCGCGACCGGATTGACGGCGGGTTTTTCCGCTTCACCACCGGCAGCGACTGGACGCAGGCGCAGTACGAAAAGATGGCCGAGGACAATATCGCCCTGGCCGGTGTCCTGATGGATTCGGGCATCATCCTGGAGCGGAAGGATTACCTCCGGCTCGCCGGCGAAACCGTCGACTACATCTGCGCTACGCTGTTTGATCCGTCGGCGAAGGGCGTGCGAGGAAGCCAGGGCGCGCATTCCGAATATTTCGCAGGGTCAACGCAGGAGCGAGCCCGGTCAGAAGCGCCGGCGGTTGACCCGTTCAGCTACACCTCGGTCACTGCTCAGGCAGTTTCGTTGCTGCTGCGCGCGGCATGGACACTGGGACGGCCGGAGTTGTCCGGAACGGGCGCTGGTCTACTTGACGGGATAATTGGTGCATCAGAAAATGGGGGTTTGCCACACGCCTACACCATCGCGGGCGCACTGCCTCAGGACGCGGGTGACCTGCTCGTCGACTGGTCCAACTTCCTGGTAGCCGTGTTGGACGGGTACGACGCTCTGCCGGGCGGGTCGGAACGCTACCTGTCAGCAGCCGAACGGGGGGCACAAATGTTGCTGGACAGGTTCCTGGACGGCGCGCACGGCGGGTTCTGGGACGTGGAATCAGGACAGGAACGGCTGGGCTATCTGCACGCCCGCGAGAAACCACTGGCGGAAAACACTCGGGCCGCGATTGGAATGATGCGGATGCATCACGCGACTCTGGATGATCGGTACCGGCAGACGGCCCGCCACACCCTGAGCGCCTACGTTGACGCCAACCGCGACTACGGCGAACTCGCGGCGGACTACGCGGTCGCAGTGGACCAATACCTCAATTCAGTGGTCGAGGTGACGGTGGAGGGTTCGCCGGGGACCGCCAGCACCGACGCCATGCTCGCCGCCGCGATGAAACTGGACGCTCCGCACCTGATCATCAAGTTCGTTCCCGCTTCTACTGACAGCGCAATGGCCCAGGCGCACGTTTGTCTGGACACGGTTTGTTACCCTCCGGTCACGGACCCTGCGGAGTTGGCGACCGCCATCACGGAGGGTGGCATCGTTATGGAAAGTCCGTTCCAAAACGTGCTTGACCTGCTGGGCTGACCCGGTGAAATAGCTCACCAATCCTGCCAGGAGTTGACGCTCTGAAGACCCAAGACTGCGGCGCTTTGCGCGCCGCCCACGATGGCACCGTCACGACGCTGTCCGGCTGGGTTAGCCGGCGGCGGGATCACGGCGGCATCATATTCATCGATCTGCGGGACCGCTCCGGATACGTGCAAGTGGTGCTCAATCCGGAACACCTGCCGCCGGAAGACTACGAGACCGCCGAACGCCTACGCTCGGAATGGTGCATTGAAGTCACCGGCGCCGTTCGGCTCCGACCGGAAGGCTCGGAGAACCCGACATTGCCCACCGGTGAGGTGGAAGTGATGGTGGAGGGGCTGACGGTTTTGAACCAGTCGCTCACGCCACCTTTCTACATCACGGACGACGTTGATGCGGACGAAAGCCTGCGGCTGCGCTATCGTTATCTTGACCTCCGACGGCCCAAGATGCAGGACAACCTGAGGCTGCGTCACCAGGCAGTGAAGTACATCCGGGACTATCTCGACGGTCACGGTTTCCTGGAGATCGAAACGCCGATCCTGATCAAAAGCACGCCGGAAGGAGCGCGCGACTACCTGGTTCCCAGCAGGACCCATCCGGGCAATTTCTACGCGCTGCCCCAGTCCCCGCAGCAGTTGAAGCAGTTGTTGATGGTCAGCGGCGTGGAGCGTTATTTCCAGATTGCCCGCTGCTTCCGTGACGAAGACCTGCGCGCCGACCGGCAACCGGAGTTCACCCAGCTCGACCTGGAAATGAGCTTCGTCGAGGAAGAGGATGTCCTGGGCCTGATTGAAGGCTTGTACTCCGGCTTGGTGCACGAACTGACGCCGCAGTTCAAGGTCAAGACTCCGTTCCAACGCCTGTCCTATGCCGATGCCATGGCGCGGTTTGGCAGCGATAAACCCGATCTCCGTTACGACCTGGAGATGGCGGACGTCAGCGACCTGGCGGCAGAAACCGAGTTCCGCGTCTTCCACGGCATCCTGGACCGCGGCGGCATCATCAAGGCGATGGCCGTGCCTGGGATGGGTCGGCTCACCGGCTCGGACATGCGCCGCATGGAAGAAACGGCAAAGGAGTTCGGCGCCGCGGGCATGAGCCACGTGAGGCTGAGCGGAGATGGTCCGCTGGGATCGCTGACCGACGACGAGGCGCTGCTGTCGCCAGGATTGCGCATGCCCGTCGAGTGGGTGCGGAGGCTGGCGGAAAGGTCCGGGGCGCAGCGTGGTGACTTGATAGTCCTGATGGCTGGACCGGCCCGTTTGGCCAACCAGTGGCTGGCGGCGATGCGGACGCACTTGGCCACACAGATGAAACTGGCCGACCCGACGACGTTGTCGTTCGCCTTTGTGACCGATTTTCCCCTTTTCGAGTGGGATGATGACACGGGTCGCTGGGACTCGGCGCACCATCCGTTCACGGCGCCAGCGCCCGGCTGCGAGTCCATGCTCGACGGTGGCGACCTCGCGTCCATACCGTCGCGCGCATACGACCTGGTATGCAACGGATCCGAGTTGGCCAGCGGCAGCATCCGCATACACCGCCGCGATCTGCAGGAAAAGGTGTTCAGTATCCTGGGCTACTCTCCGGAGCAAATAACCGAGCGGTTCGGTCACATCCTGGAAGCGTTTGACTACGGCGCGCCTCCGCATGGCGGCATCGCACCGGGCATCGACCGGCTGGTGGCGATACTGGCGGGCGCGGACTCGCTGCGCGAGGTGATCGCGTTCCCGAAGACCCAGAGCGGGTCCGACCTGCTGTTCGGCGCGCCGTCGGAGGTTGACGCCGGCCAGTTGCGCGACCTGGCGATCCGCCTCGCGGATTAGTGCTCGCAAAACCGACGACGCCGGGTGGCATTCCGCGTCAATCATCTCTACCGTCCGGAAGGGAGGACAACCGATGAGCGAGTTCAGCTACGAAGGGCTCTTCGCAGAACGGGCCCCGATCACCACGCGCGGCGCCAATCGGCACGCAAAGTACGACTTCGCCGTAGCCTACCCGGACCCCGACACGCTGCCGCTGACGGGTCTTGTCGACGCGTTGAGCACGGCGTTGGAGCGTGAAGGACGAGACCTGGCGTACTATCCGGTGGCGGCCGGCTACCCGCCCCTGCGCGAACTGGTCGCGGACAAGTTGCGACGGGACCGGCAGATGGACGTCACGGCCGACGACATCGTACTGACGTCGGGCTCCGGCGAGGCGATCAACATGTTGATCCAGGCGATGACGGACCCGGGCGACGTGCTGCTGACCGAGGAGTACGTATACCTGGGCACGATGCGCCAAATGCGGCTGTGGGGCGCGAACGTAGTGGGTGTCAAATGCGACGATGACGGAATCATTCCGGAAGCGTTGGACGAGACCATCCGGGCGCAGGAGGCTGCGGGCCGCCGGGTCAAATTCCTGTACACGATCCCCACCTTCCAGAATCCGCTGGGTTGGACGGCGACCCTCGAACGGCGACAACGCATGCTGGAAGTCTGTCAGAGCCACGGAGTGCCGATCCTGGAGGACGACTGCTACGTGGATCTACGGTTCGAAGGCGAGGACGTAACGTCGATCAGCAGCATGGCCGACAGCGGAGGTGTCCTTTACGTCGGGTCCATGTCCAAGATCATCGCGCCGGGCGTGCGCATGGGGTACTTGGTGGCGCCGGAAGTCGTGCGTGAGCGGGCGTTGAGTTTCAAATCCGGCGGCGTGAACCAATTTGCGGCACTTGCAATCGAAGAGTACCTGCGCAACCACATGTACGACCACATCGACGAGGAAAACCAGGCACTGCGGGCCAAGCGCGACGCCATGCTGGCGGCCCTGGGCGAACACTTCGGCAACCGGGCCACCTGGTCCAAGCCCGAGGGCGGCCTCTACCTGTGGCTGACGATGCCGGAAGGCACGGACCTGGCCGGATTCCAGGAGCAATCGTTCAATGAAGGCGTCGGGTACTACAACGGCACAATGTTCTCTCCTGAGGGCAACGGCGCGCACATGGCGCGGTTGTGCTTCGGTCATCCCACGGCGCAAACCGTGTCCGATGGCATCGCGGAGTTGGCGGCTATATTTGAGCGGAACGGGATATTCGCCGGCTGATAGCAACGGGGATCGGCACAGCCGCACGACGAAATGCAAAAAGGGGCGGGTGAGAACCCGCCCCTGAACATTCGCGATGTGGCGAGGCTAATCGTCATCACCGGACGCAACCGGCTGGGCAGCGGGCTGGTGTCCATTGGTGCGAATGGCGAACCGGGCCACCAAGTCTCCGATGCTCTGACGGAAGCCGGAATATTCCAGCTCGCCGTAGGGCAGCATGGCCGCGCCCGACCAGCCCTGCGACCGCATGGCGATACCCTTCTCCTGCGCCAGTTGGCGGGTGTAGTCCCACGCCGGGTTGTCGAAGAAATCCGTGGAGGACTCGGCGAACTTGCCTTCGCCGTTGATGCTGAAGCCCACGCACGAAACCAGCGGCAGGCAGTACATGCCCGTCACGGCAGTGTTGATGGGCACCGGCATCAGGGGCATAACGTGGGAGCCACGCGCGTCCCCGCCAATGTAATGGGCCTTGGTGTACGGCGAGATGAGCTCCTCGGGAGCGGGGAAGATGCCCTGGTTGCGCACCACGGCCACCGGATCGTCCTTGCCAGTGTAGCTTCCCGCGATGTTGTGCAGCCGCGTCGCCGAGATGGCGGCGGCGGTCTGGCCGGAGTAACGGGAGGTCACGCTCTCGATGGCGAACCGCTCGTTGTCCCGCAGCAGCACCGTGATGCGGTAATAATCCTCGGGAGCGTTCAGCGAGATGATGCTGTCGCCGTCGGTGTTGTCCATGTCGATGATGTTGAAGGTGAAACCTTCGCCCAGACGGGGAAGCATCAGGCCGGCGCAGTACATCGGGTCGGCGAAACCTAGGAACGTCGGGAGGTTGTAGGCTCCGGGTCCGCACTTGTCGGCGGCGAGAACGAAGAAAGACTCAGCCGGACGGATCGGGTTGGTCTTGATCGGATCGTGATCGAAAGTGATCTCCGCCACAGCGGGCCCGGCGCCACGAATATTACCCGAGGGAGCGTCGACTAGAAGGTCCTGGCCGGCGCCGTACAGCCCGTACTGGCGGGCGATCTCAGTGGCTTCCAGGAAGGAATTCCAAGCAAACTGGTGGACCGCTTCGTCGTTGTCGCCCCGGGTGTGGGTCGACGTAATGCAGATATCGTCGCCAGTATGGCCGACATATGCATCAATAAGCAAACCGTCGCGGATGGCTCGATCCGTGGCTGCGCGCACTGCATCCATCATCCGG
This sequence comes from Dehalococcoidia bacterium, assembly GCA_022827095.1. GTDB lineage: Bacteria > Chloroflexota > Dehalococcoidia > Lucifugimonadales > UBA3495 > Bin87. The sequence continues at coordinate 610,657 of JAJDTP010000005.1, read as the reverse complement.
TCGGACGGCTTGGTATGGCCACCGATGGAGCCGACATCCGCCTTGAGCACAGAAATGGTCAAATCCATGTGAGTCTTCCCTCCCACGCGAGAGCAGCCGGGAACTACATCCGGCGCAAATCATTAACGTCTGGATGCGAAAAAATGCGTTAGCACGATAGCATCGCGCGGGCGAAACTGTCAATTTGAAACGCCGTAGCCGCCATGACCCAGACCAACGCGCAAGGGTTCCCGGAGGTCTGAGCTCAACCCTGGCGCACACGGACTACCGCCCAGCAATGGTCACCGAGCCGCGGCTACCTGATCCACACCCCAGATCATAAGTGTTCGCAGGCGCGGCGAACCGACCGATTGCAAAAGGAAGCCCGACGAAAGGATCGCGTTGTGCATTGAACTCCTGGTTTGCCGTCGACACTGCAATCCCGCTATAATACGAACAAACCCACCGATTTTACGGGTGCTGATGAGTATAATCCTTCAAATCCTATCACTGCTGTTTGTGGTGCTTTGGACTGCCAGGCTGGCTCGGAACAAAGGGCGGAGCGCTCTGGTATGGGGTGGCGTAGCCGCCATTCCGGCGGTGGGCCTGCTCGACATTTTCCCGGAATGGATCACCGTACTCTGCATGCTGCCCATGCTGGCATTGGTGTTCATGCCAGCGCGTCGTTCCATCGCCACTGACGGAGGGCAAGACGCGACGACCCCGTGCCCGCGGTGTCAGCACGCACATGAGCCGGGCCCGACCTTCTGCACCAACTGTGGGTGGGAACTGGCCCGCCCCTATGTCACTACGGATGCCACCGCCGCAACGACTGACGCTGCCGATCCGGCCGGAGCGCAGGGCCCAGCGCACGGAACCGCAGCTGGGGACGGTGTCGAACAAGCCGGGCCGATTCTCGACGCCAATGCTCGACCCACTCCCGAACCGGTAATGGCGTCGCAACAGGTGGACGAAGCGGAGCCATCAACGGCCCAGGCGACGTCAACCGAGCCTGATCCAGCGCCGGCATTTTCGATGGCGCCGCTTACCATCACGCGTCCTCTGACGGCAGCCGGCATGACTGAGCTTGGACTTTCGTTGTTCAATCAGGGCAGGGTCCGCGAGGCCGTGGACCAGTTCACCAAGGCAATCGCATTGGATCCCCGCTATCGTGAAGCGTGGGCCAACCGCGCCAAGGCCTACACCGAGCTCGGTCTCAACGAAAAAGCCGCGGCTGACCGTCAACAGTTGGAAGCGATCTAAGAACCTGAGCCCTCAAACTGCCATGATGTGGTAGCCGGCATCCACCGGAAGGACGGTTCCGGTCACGCCGCTGGATAGGTCGCTACAGAGAAACAGCGCGGTCTGCGCCACCTCATCGGCGGTGATATTGCGTCCCAGGGGAGCCTTCGCGGCGTGGGCGCGCCGCATGTCCAGGAAACCGCTGATGCCCCGGGCCGCCAGCGTGTCTACCGGGCCGGCCGAGATGGCGTTCACTCGAATGTTATCGCTCCCGTATTCGTAGGCCAACTGGCGGACTTCGTGCTCGAGGGCGGCCTTGGCGGTTCCCATGACGTTATATCCTGGATAGACGCGGCTGGAAGCATGGAAGGTCATGGCGATGACGCTGCCGCCGTCCACCATCAACGGCGCCGCGTGGCGGACCATGGGCAGCAGCGTGAAGGCGCTGATCTCCAGGGCCATGCGGAACCCGTCGCGCCCGGTATCGGCGAGGCGACCGGCCAGGTCATCGCGGCTGGCAAAGGCGATGCTGTGCACGAGAACGGACAGCGAGCCCATCTGATCTCCCACCGCGTCGAATACCGCGTGGATCTGGTCATCATCCGACGCGTCGCATTGGACCAACACCGCGTCATCCAGCGTTTCGGCGAGGCGGGCGACCCGACTCTGCAGCCGCTCATTCTGGTAGGTTAGTGCTATGCGGGCGCCGGCGTCGGCGAGGGTGCGGGCGATAGCCCACGCGATGCTGCGGTCGTTGGCGACACCAAAAATGACCGCATTCCGGCCAGTCAAATCGATTGGGAACACCGGATTACCTCGTCACATAGGAGCCGTTGGGTCCGCGAGGAAACGCGTTGTCAGCGGCGGAAGTCGGGAGCAACCTGCTCCAAGAACACCTGCATTTGCTCTTCCTGGCGGTAGGTGGCGAAACGGACCACGATCTGGTCAGCGCCCGCCTCGGCGTAAGCATGGATGCTCTCGCGGACCCGGTCGACTCCGCCGAAAGGACCCCAGCGGTCACCCCAAATGTTCGCGCCGTAATATCCCGTCAACCAGTCCTCTGCCTCTGCCTCTGCGCGGGAGATGTCCTCGTCCAAGTTGACGGTCATGTACATGACCAGTGAGAGCTTATCGGGGTCGCGGCCGTATTCGGCGCAATAGTCGCGGACGGTGGCCTTCAGGTCCACCAACTCGTCAGGAGTGGCAGAAATCGAGATCGCTCCGTCGGCCAGGCGTCCGGCACGGCGAGCCTGGTGTTCACGGCGTGCGCCCTGGCCATCGTCGCGGCCGTGCCAATGGACGCCAACATAGACGGGCACGCCGTCAGCCTGGAACGGCTTTGGCTCCATCACTACGTCCTCAAGCTGGAAATGCCGGCCGTCATAACTGAAGAGGTTGCCAGTTCCCAGGCCTTTGACCACCTCGATCATTTCTTCGAGGCGGCGAGCGCGGGTGCGCTGCGGCACGTCGGCGTTCCGCCACTCCGCCTGCTGCATCCCATTGAACGCGCCTCCGACTCCAACACCAAGTTGCAGGCGTCCGCCGGAGATGAGATCGACGGTGCCCATCATCTGGGCCAGGAGAACGGGATGGCGCAGCGCCATCAGCATAACGGCCGTGCCCAGGCGCACCCGGTTGGTTCGCGCGGCAATGGCGGCCAGGGTGGTCATTGCTTCCAGCCGGGGCTTCGCGGTCAGGCTATCCCCGACCCACACCGAATCCATGCCGGCTTCCTCCGCCCACGTCGCCAGGCGGAGGACGGTTTCAGCGTCCGTTGGCTTGCGGTCGGCCAACAGCAGGCCTCGAGTGGGGAGGAGGCAACCCAACTGAACGTTTGCGGTCATAGGCTAGCGGATCTCCAGGCTGGTGAGGTTCAGGGTCCTCGGCTCGCGGCCCAACAGCCGCGTGAGCAGGCCCGGCTCCATGTGTTCGTACTCTTCGATGTCGGACCCGTCGTCCAGGTCGAATCCCATACCCTGGCTGTAGTAGAAGGCCACGGAAACGCCCATGCGGGCCGCAGTGCCCACGTGCTTGCGGAAACTGTTGTTGCCCAGTTCCGGGCGAAAATATGGTATGAGATCGTAGGGAACCAGGATCGCGTTGGTCCCGCCGTCCCGCCGCGCTGGTGATAGCGTTATGTTGTGCTGGTGCTCGGCGCTGCGGATCAGTTGATGGATATCGCCGGGCTTGATGAAAGGAAGATCTCCGGGGAGATACAAAGCCGACACGCCGCGCATACGAGCGCTTTCGAAAGACTTGGTGATGGTGTCGTTGAGGTTGCGCCCCAAGTCTTCCATCCAGTTGGCGCCGAGCGTGCGTGCCATGTTTCGGACGCGGTCGTCGCCGCCCACCACCCAGAACGGGTCCACCCCCGCGCCGCGAACGGCCAGAAGGACCCGACGGAACATGCCCATGGTGAGGTCGGCGCGGTCGTCGTTGCCCATGACCCGGGACAGGCGGGTCTTGCACTCGGCCAAAGGCTTCATGGGAATTACCGGGACCACGGTGGGATTTGCCTGATCGGGCGAATCGGTCATCATTTGCGGTCCTCCAGGTCAGCGGCCAGCGCGAGCACCATTTCAGCAAGCTGAACCTTATCTTCGTCGGTCTGCATGATGGTGGGCATCACGGCGGCGGCGACTCCCTCAGCGCCGACAGCGTCGGCCAATTCTTCGTCCTGGGAATCGAGCACCAGCACGTTACAGATTTCTCGGTATTCCTGCGCCACCCCGACCGCGGACACATCGGCGCCCAATTCCTGCATGATCTTGCCGGCGGGGCCGCGTACCGCCATCCCGCCAACGATGGGGCTTACCGCAATCCGCGGCGCGCGGTGCTGCGCAATGGCGTCACGTACGCCGGGAATCGCCAGGATAGGCGCCACGCTGAGGAACGGGTTGGACGGACAGATGATGATGGCCGAAGCAGCGGCAAGGGCCGATGCGAATCCGGGAGACGGTTGGGCGTCGGCCGCTCCAACGTAACTTATCGACTGCACCACCGGTTCGGCGCGCCGCTTGACGAAATATTCCTGCATTGACAGGGTACCTTCATCCGTTTCCAGTACCGTCCGCACGGGTTGGTCGCTCATGGGCACGATGGCGTGCTCTATGCCCAGGGATGCCGTCAATTGAGAGGTAATCTGGCTCAAGGACGAGCCCTGGGCGAGCAACTCGGTGCGTCGGATGTGCATGGCAAAATCGCGGCTGCCCAGATTGAACCAGGTGTCGGCGCCGAGGCGGTTCAGCATCAGCAGCGTTTCAAACGAGTCTCCGTCGATGCCCCACCCGGTTTCGGGATTATACAGGCCGGACAGGGTGTAGGTCATCGTGTCCAGGTCGGGCGAAACGTGCAGGCCGTGAAACCGCTCGTCGTCGCCGGTATTGACGACGATGGCCAATCGCTCCGGAGGCAATATCCGGGACAAACCCAGCGCCAACTTGGCCCCGCCGACGCCGCCGGCGAGAGCGAGCACCAGTCCGGTGGTCGACACGGTCACCGGCTAGACCGTTGGCTGCACCGCGTTCCGTTCTCGTTGCGCGCGCGGATGCTCGAAGCGGTAGGAATCCATTTGCACCAACTGATTGTAGGAGCCGAAGATCTCCTCCACGTTGTCGCCGACCAGGTCCAGCGGATCCAGCGCCTCGTCGGAATCGCTGTATACGCGCCGGATGCCATAGGTGGTGTATCGCTCAGCCGGCGTGCGGCCGGCCTCCCGTATCATGGCCCGGAACTCGGAGGGCCGCATGAGCTGGCCGTGCATGGCGCCGGCCGAGGTGGAGATGCTCTCGTTGATCAGCGTGCCGCCGAGGTCGTTCACGCCGGCGGTCAGGAGAAGCTGGGACATCCGGCTGCCCTCTTTCACCCAGGATGCCTGGATGTTGGGGATCCAGTTGTTGAGCATGATGCGAGCGATAGCGTGCACCTTGATCACGTCCATGCCCGTGGGGCCGGAGCGAACATCTTCTACGGTGCCCTTGAGGTACATGGGGGCTTCCGATGCGACGAAACTGAGCGGAACGAACTCGGTGAAGCCGCCGGTCTGCTGCTGGATGTCACGGAGCAGGGCGATGTGACGTACGATCTGCGCGTTGGTTTCACGGTGCCCGAACATGACGGTGGACGTGGTCGGGATGCCCAGATCGTGGGCGTTGGTAATCACCTCGATCCACTGGTCCACGGTGATCCGGCCCGGGGAGATGATGTCGCGCAGTTCCTGGTCCAGGACCTCGGCGGAGGTGCCGGGCAGGCTGCCGACACCGGCATCCTTCAGACCCTGGAGATATTCCCGGATGGTGCACTTGGACCGGATCGATCCGTAAAGCACTTCCTCCGGGGAGAAACCATGGACGTGCATGTCGGGTAGCTCTTCGGTGATGGCCTCGCACAGGCGTATGTAGAGGTCGCCTTCCATTTGTGGAGGCAAACCCGCCTGCACGCACACCTCGGTGGCTCCATAGGCCTGGGCTTCCCTGGCGCGCCGTATGATCTCGTTCACGGGCAAGAAATAGCCTTCCTCCTCCCGGAAATCGCGGCTGAAGGCGCAGAAACCGCAGCGCTTGATGCACACGTTGGTGAAGTTGATGTTCCGGTTGACCACGTAGGTCACCAGGTCGCCTACCGAGCGGCGGCGCAGTTCGTCGGCCACCAGGGTCATGGTGGTGAATTCGGGGCCAGAGGTGGCGAACAGGATGTCGGCCTCTTCGACGGATATGTCGCCGCCGGCCAGGGCATTTTCCAGCACGGCCGCCACGTCCGGGCGCAGCGTGTTGATCAGGGCAACCAGGGTTGCGGGAGCGTCGCGGTCAGTTGCTGTGGACATAGCGTCGAATTCCCCCTTTCACGTATCCGGACTCATCGGTGAGTCTCAGCAATTTGTCTTTCAGAGTGGGTGGCAACGGCCAATGGGAGCCGTTGGCGAAGTATTCAGGATATACCGGTAGCCTCGGGCGCAATTCGTAGCCCGCGTCACGGGTGCGGCGCTCCAGCTCGGAAAGTTGCGGCCATGGCGCTTCGGGATTCACGTAATCAATGGTCAGCGGCGAGACCCCGCCCCAGTCGTTGATGCCAGCCCCGATATACCGTTCGTAGTCCTCGCTGAGGTTGGGGGGCACCTGGATATTGACGTGCTCGCCGAGAATGAGCCGAGCAACTGCCGTGGTCCACATGAGCTCGTCCGGCGCGGCGTCGGGCGTGCCGGCCATGGGCGTGTCCGCCTTGGCGCGGAAGTTCTGGACGATAACCTCCTGAATGTGCCCGAAACGCCGGTGCAAATCGCGAATTGCCAGCAGCGACTCCACACGCTCCCGGCGGGTCTCGCCGATGCCGATGAGGATGCCCGTAGTGAACGGGATGCCCATTTCGCCGGCCAACTCCATGGTACGGAGTCGAACGCGCGGCCGCTTGCTGGGAGCGAATTCATGTGGCCCGCCGGCCTCGTAGAGACGTGCGCTCGAACTCTCCAGCATGATCCCGATTGACGGGTTGGTGGGCTGCAACGCCTCCAGCTCGCGACGGCTCATCGTGCCGGGGTTGCCGTGGGGCAGCAGGTCCGTGTCCTCGAACACAGTACGGCACATCTGCGCCAGGTATTCGTGGGTGGTCCGATAGCCCTTGCCGGACAGCCATTTCGCTGCTTCGGGATACCGCTGCTCGGGTCGCTCACCCAGGGTGAACAGGGCTTCGGTGCAGCCGAGGCGTTGCCCGGCCTTGGCCACAGACAGAACCTCCTCGGCGGTGAGATACAGCCCGTCCGTTTCCTCGGGGGATTGGCGGAAAGTGCAATATCCGCAGAAATCGCGGCACAGGCGCGTCAGCGGGATGAACACCTTCGGCGAAAAGGTGATCACCCGGCCCCGACCTCGGTCGCGCAACTCGGCAGCCGCGGCGCACAGCTCTACCTCGAGCCCGGCATCGGCGCCCAGCAACCCGAAGGCATCCTCGTCGGACAGGGCACACCCGGAGGCCAATCGGTCCAGCGAAGGCAAACGGGGGCCGGTTGAATGGAGAACTAAACCTGAAGGCACGTGAATCGTCCGCAGAATAAATCAAAGGAAGCCCGACCAATTGTATGTAAGGGGTCGTAGGGATTCAAGGCGAAACACACTATCCTACGACGACATCAAGATTTTATGTTAATCACCGCCTGAAGTATGCTAATAAAACGGGATTTCCCGCGTGATAACGGCAATCGTTATGTCAATCACCAAACAGTTGGCCTTGCCGTGTTGGATCCACCCCCGAACCGGCCCAGGGCCACCCGAGATACTCGTAGGCCAAACGGGTGGCGACGCGGCCTCGTGGTGTACGCTCGAGGAACCCCTGCTGCAATAGGAACGGCTCCAGGACTTCCATCACGGTACTGGCGTCCTCGCTCATGGATGCAGAAAGCGTATCCAGTCCCACGGGCCCGCCGCCGAACTTCTCAATGATGCTTGAAAGCAGCCGGTGATCCGTTTCGTCCAATCCCCGCGCATCGACGCCCAGCCGGTCCAGGGACTCGCGGGCCACGGGGCCGGTGACGCGGTTGTCGGCGCGAACCAGGGCGTAGTCGCGAGCGCGGCGGAGCAGGCGGTTGGCGATGCGCGGCGTGCCGCGGGAACGAATCGCCACCTCGCGCAGCCCTTCACCCTCAGCTTCAATGCCCAGGATGCGCGCGGAACGGTTCACCACGATTTCCATGTCGTCGTCCGAGTAGTAATCCAGGCGGAAAACGGAACCGAACCGGTCGCGCAGGGGAGCGCTGACCAAGGAGTAACGGGTCGTGGCTCCGACCAGCGTGAAGGGATTGATGCGTAGATTGATGCTGCGCGCTGACAGGCCCTTCCCGACCACCCACGAGAGGAAGAAGTCCTCCATCGCAGAGTACATCACTTCCTCGACGGCGCGGTTCAGGCGATGGATTTCGTCGATGAACAGCACGTCGTTGGGCTGGAGACCGGTCAGGATGGACGCGATGTCGCTGGCCCGCTCGATGGCCGGCCCGGAGGTGACCTTGATGGTCGAACCCATCTCGTGGGCGATGATGTTGGCCAGGGTGGTCTTGCCCAGGCCCGGCGGCCCGTAGATGATCACGTGATCCAGGGCCTCGCCCCTCATGCGGGCCGCCTGCATGGCGATGCTCAGGTTTTCCCGCACCTGGGGCTGCCCCACGAAGTCGTCCAGGCGGGCTGGCCGGAGGCGGACATCCTGTTCGCCGTCATCGCCCTGCGTCGTGGGGGAGACCGCCCGTGCTTCGGCGTCTGCGGCGCCGTCAGGCCTTTGTGTCGTGGTCATAATCGCATTCTAGGGGCCGCGCCGTTCGGGGGTCAACCGACTGAGCAACGGGGCTGCTGGGCATCACCGCGATAGAACGCCCCGGCGCCGGCCGCCGCTGGAGCCACAGGACCTTTTCAAGGCCAATCCGTCTTTCCCGGTTACCCCGTCATTCCCGCTTTCGCGGGTATCCAGGAGGTCGTTGTGATCGGAGCGTTCTGGATTTCGGCAAAAGCCGGAATGACGGTTCGAGTTGAAAGGCCGCCAACCACGACTTTGAAAAGGCCCTGTTGGAGCCAACGGTTCGGTTGACGATGCGGAGCGGCCCTTGCTACACTTCAATGTACGTGGGCGGTTAGCTCAGTTGGTTAGAGTACTTGCTCGACACGCAAGAGGTCAGTGGTTCGAGTCCACTACCGCCCACCATTCGCCTACGCCAAAAAAAGCAGCGGTCTCCGCAAGGAGACCGCTTTCGCGTTTAAACCCTGCGCATCAGTTTGCAACCGTGGGCGACCACTTGTAGATGTTGGCCAGCGAGCCGCCCATTAGGATATCGCGTTCGGCGTCAGACAGAGTGTCCGTCACGCGGAAAGCTTCGACCCCCTGCTCGTAATTCAGCAGGTTGACGGCGCGCGTCCAGTCGGTGCCCCAGAGGCAACGCTCCAGACCGAAGGCGTCGAAGATGCGATGCAGTGGCTCCCAGATGTCGGGGTACGGGAAAGGCTCATGGGCCAGGGTGCCGGCTCCCGAGATCTTGATGGCGACGTTGTCGCACTCGGCCAGGGCGAGGACGTTGGGCAGGTCAGCCCAGGGTTCCGGCGGAGCCGGCGGCTCGAAGGGTTGCGCCAGCCCCAAGTGATCGACGATAAGCTGCGTATCAGGATTCCGGCGCGCCAGTTCCAGCATCAACGGCAGCTTGCCGGAGCACATGAGGTTGACGGGAACCCCGGCGCGGCCACCGGCCGCGATGATCTGGTTCACGCCCGGATGGTCGGCCTCGTAGTCCACGTCCCGCAGCATGATGCGCGCGCCGACCACGCCGGGGCGTCCGGTCCACTCAGCCATCTCCTCATCGATTGACGGTGATTCGGGATCGAACGGCCGGACCAAACCGAACTTGTTGGGATGCTGATCGTAGACCTCCAGGGCGTAACTGGCGTCATAGCGGTACATGGCGAACGGCGAGATCAGGATCGCGCCGTCGACGCCGACGGCATCCATGGCAGCGACCATATCGTCCCCGGTGGCCTGATCCGGGCCCTGCAGGTAGCCGGCCCAGGGGCGCGCGGGTGTGTTGAGTTCGTAACAGTGGACCTGGCAGTCGATGGTTAGGTTGCGGTCGGCCATCGTATCCTCCTTACGGGACTGAGGCTTACAGGACTGAGGGCGTCGAGAGCGTTGCCGATGGTTATTTGGTCAGTCGGATTGGTTTTCGTTGCTGAGCATCCAGTTGACGCCGAAGCGGTCGGTGCACATGCCGAAATAGGCTCCCCAGAACATGTCCTGCGGCTCCATGGCTATATTGCCTCCCTCGGCCAGCCTACCAAACAGGCGGTCGGTTTCCTCGCGGCTGTCGGTGGACACGCTGATGGAGAAATTGTTGCCAGCCACGGGCGGAGGCCCAAACGCGGAGCAGGTGTCACTGCCCATGAGCACCCCGCCAGCTACGGGCAGGGACACGTGCATGATGCGGCCCAACTCGTGCTCGGGCGGAGGTGGCATATCGTCCGGTCCCTCGGCGAAGGTCAGCAGGATGTCGAACTCCCCGCCGAACACGGAACGATAGAACTCGAAAGCATCGCGGCAGTTGTCGTTGAAGTGGAGGTAGGCGTTCAGATCCATTTATCGCTCCGGGTGCACAAGGTAATGAGTTTCCGCCAGCGGACGGACCGGAAACGGGCCGGTTACTCGTCGTCAGGGTGAGTGGTGATGAAGCGGCCGGCGCGCGCCGGATCAACGTGCGGAGCCCGCACTTCGACACCAGCCTGCTCCTCCTGGAGCCGCACCGTGATGCTGCTGTCGGCCTCGGCCCAGCCTCGGTTCATGGCGTGCAACGCGATCTGCTCGGCCAGGGTGGACATAGGCATGGGCACGTCGTATTCACGCGCCAACTCAGTGGCCAACGAGATGTCCTTGTAGGCCAGGTTCAACGCAAAACTCGCCGGCTCAAACTCCCCGCGGAACATCGTCCGCACCAACCCCTCGTGCAGCACACGCATGCGTCCAAGAGAACCGCGCCGGATGCACTCCCAGAGTGCCTCGGGCTCGACGCCGGCCTTGACGCCCAAGGTCAATCCTTCCGCGATGGCCTGCCTCACGCTGTGACCGATCATGTTGTGCACCAGCTTCGCCACGCTTCCCGCCCCGATCTCCCCGGCGTAGAACACCTTGTCCCCAAAAGCGTCCAGGATCGGCTTCACCCGGTCGAACACCTCCCGGTCGCCTCCTACCATCACTGCCAGGTTCCCCGACGCCGCGCCCGTCTTCCCGCCGCTCACCGGCGCGTCCAGCACGTGGCAGCCCTTCGCCCGGAACTGCGGCTCGATCTCCCGGATCAGCGTCGGTCGGCTCGACGACAGGTCGATGTACACGCTGCCCGGTTTGATCCCCTCCAGCACTCCCGAGACGCCCGTGGACACCGCCTCCACCTCGTAGGGTCCCGGCAACGACGTAAACGTTACGTCGCCGGCCTCGGCCACCTCCGCCGGCGTGTTCGCGAGACGCGCACCACCCTCAAGCAGAGGCAGCGCCGCTTCCTCCCTGAGATCGTATACGATCATCGGGTAGCCGGCCCGCTGAATGTTGGCGGACATCCCGCCGCCCATGTTTCCCAGACCAATGAATCCTACCGTTTCCATAGCGTTCTTTCGCTCCATACATCAGGATGACAACGGAAGTATAGCGCACCGATGGCGTGCTCCCGCCGTCACGGCCTGATCCCGCCGTTTTCTCCAACGAGTATCTATGTTGCCGGGCCCGGATGCTTGCGATACACTCTACCGGGCTATGGTGACCTAACCGAACACAATATGCTGACATTGACGGACTTAACGACAACCGGTGGTGATGGCAACGGCAAGACCGTTGATGGCCACCGGTTAATTCTGGATTGCGTGGCCCGCATTGCAGAAGAGTCGGGATTGAAGGCTTACCTGGTGGGCGGCCCGGTCCGCGACCGGCTGCTGGGAGTCGTCGCGGCCGACCTTGATATCACGGTGGTCGGGGATGCCATGATGGTCGCCGAGAGGCTGGCGGCCGAAATACAGGGGCGTCTCACGGTCCACCAGCGGTTCGGTACCGCGACCGTCGTCGCCGGTTCGCTCGCGATTGACCTGGTGACCGCGCGGCGGGAAGCCTATCCATCGCCCGGCGCTTTGCCAATTGTGGAACCGGGCGGAATCGCAGACGACCTCGCGCGGCGGGATTTCACGATCAACGCGATGGCGATGCCTTTGCCGGCGGTTTCCGACCAGTTGGTGGATCCCCACGACGGCAGCGCCGACCTGACAGCGGGCCTGATCCGGGTGCTGCACGATGGTAGTTTTCGTGACGACCCCACCAGAATCCTGCGCGCCGTGCGCTACGCCGCCCGGTTCGGTTTCGCGATCGAGCGCGAGACAGCAGACCTCATGGGCAATGCGTTGTCGGCCCGGACCTTGTCGGCCCTTTCGGGTGATCGGCTGCGGCATGAGTTGGAGCGCACGTTCCACGAGCGGGATCCGGTCGCGCCGCTGCAATTGGCCGACAACCATGAAATCCTTTCGGCTATCCATCCGGCCCTGACCGCTCGGCATCTGCCTGCGGCAACGCGCGAACCGGTTGCGCCTTTGGCATGGCTGGCGGCGCTGGTGTGGCCCCTGGACGCTGAAGAGGGAGAGGCCCTGAGCGCCCGGCTCAACGCGCCGTCGGATTGGGCGCGGGTCATCGCGGATACGGCTCGCATACGGCGATCGTCGCCGGCGCTTGGCGACGCATCGAAACCCTCAGAAGTCTGCTCCTTGCTGGACGGCATGGCGCCGGCAGCCCTCCGGGGGGCGCTTATCATGGGCCGTGGCCCAGCCCAGGAGCGGATCAGCAGTTACTTGTCTCATTGGTGGTCGGTGGCGCCGAGGCTCAGGGGCCACGACCTGTTGGCGTTGGGTGTTCCGGCCGGCCCTGAAATGGGAGCGACGCTGCGCGAATTGCGTCGGGCACGGCTGGACGGCGAGACGCATTCCGTTCAGGACGAGCAGGAGTTGGCCCGGCAGTGGGTGCAGGCTCCAGATAAAACCGCGAATTAACTTCCGCTGATGGCGGATCGCAGGGAGGTAGTGCAGTGGCAACCATATTCCAGGTATCAGGACCGGTTTACTGTGTAGTATGCAACGACGAACTCGAGGGGCCGCACCGGTCGACCTGCCAGATGTGCGGCGGTCCATTCCACCAACCGTGGTCGCCGGACAGCGACGCTCCCCGGTGCGGAAAGGTCGCGAGCCATGACGAAACGCTGGCCGTCGTGTTCCTGTGCAAGGACTGCTACAGAAATCGACGCCCGCCGTCCCAGTGACGGAGCAAGGAGGGAAAACCAACCATGAAAGCCGTTTACATTGAGGCCCACGGTGACGTCGGGGTCCTGCAGTATGGGGATCGTCCGGACCCGGCGCCCGGTCCGTCGGACGTAGTGGTGCGGGTCGGCGCCAGCGCACTGAACCGGTTGGACATCTTCACTCGCCAGGGACAACGCGGCCTGGAGCGTGAGTTCCCGCCACCGCTGATCCTGGGCGGGGACACCGCCGGCGAGATCGTCGCGGTGGGCGATGGCGTGAGTACGCTGGGCGTCGGCGACCGCGTGGTGGTCAATCCCAGACTGGCCTGCGGCGTGTGCCAGTGGTGCGGCTCGGGTCGGGATGAGTTGTGCCGCCGCAGCCGCTTTCTGGGGACGGCGATGGACGGCAGCTACGCCGAGTTGGTGGTGGTGCCGGAGGTGAACGCGTACAAGCTGAACGGCGGGGTGTCCTTCACGGACGCTGCGGCGGTTCCTACCACCTATCTTCCGGTGTGGAACATGGCGGTTCGCCGGGCGGCATTGCAGCCGTGGGAAACGGCGTTGGTGTTCTCCGCGTCCGCCGGTGTCGGCGCAGCCGCGATCCAGGTGTTCAAGAACGTGGTAGGGGCGACGGTGATCGCGACCACCAGCACCCCGGAGAAAGCGGAACTGGCCCGGGGATTGGGCGCGGACCATGTGATCAACTACAACGAAGAGGACATCACCCAGCGGGTGCGGGAAATCACCGGTGGCGCCGGTGTGGACCTGCTGGTTGACCATGTCGGCGCGGACGTTTGGGCGCACGGTTTCCGGGCGCTGCGACCCGGCGGGCGTTACACCATCTGCGGGGCGACCAGCGGGCTGCGGGCCGAGTTACACTTGGGATTGCTGTTCAGCCGGCAGATTGAAATCTACGGTGGCTACATGGGTTCCCGGGAGGACATGCGTCAAATCGTGGCCAGCCTGAACCGGGGCGTGATCCAACCGGCCATCCACCAGACGTATCCACTGGCCAACGCCGCCGACGCGCACAACGACATGGAAGCGACCAACTTCTTTGGGAAGCTGATCTTGCAACCGTGATCGCCTGCCTGGCGATACCACGTATAAGGGCGGCTCCCGGGCCGCCCTTTTGGCGTTATTGAGGTGCGCGGTGACCGCTACCCGCCCGGTAGTGAACCACGAACGGCGTCGACCACATCGTCCAAGGCGACCATCTCTGCCTCTTCGGAGGCTCGTCCGCGAATCTCCACCGCTGACTGGCGCAGGTTACGGGGGCTCACTACCAGCCGAACCGGCAGACCGATTAGGTCAGCATCGTTGAACTTGACGCCAGCGGCCGCGTCGGCGCGGTCGTCGAAAAGGACCTCGATGCCGGCGGCCCCGAGGCGGTCGTAGAGATCGGTGGCGGCCTCGGCGACGGAGGCGTCGGACATGTTCAGGCCGACCAGATGAACATCGTACGGCGCGATGGGCGGCGGGAAAACGATGCCCCGCTCGTCGTGATTCTGTTCGATAGCGGCGGCCAGGATCCGGCTGACGCCGATGCCGTAACAACCCATCGTGATGGGCTGCTGCTCGCCGTCGGAATCGAGGTAGTAGGCTCCTAGCGACTCGCTAAAAAAGGTGCCCAGCTTGAAAATGTGGCCCACCTCGACGCCCCGCGTGAACTCCAACGCTGCGCCGCACTCAGCGCATCGGTGGCCCGGTTCGGTCAGCGCGATATCGGTGATGAGATCGGCGTCGAAATCGCGCGGATAGTTGGCGTTGCGGTAATGGGTGTCGTCCTTGTTGGCGCCAACGACGAAGTTCCCGCCGTTGGAGACCGAGGTATCCGCGATGCGCCGAACGTTGACGATGCCGATGGCCGAGGCAGAGCCGGCGACCAATCCGGCAGCGGTGATCTCCTCGTCTTCGGCCAGGCGCAGCTCGTTGCAATGCAGGGCGTTCTTGAGCTTGACCTCGTTCACCTCCAGATCTCCGCGGATGGTGACGAAGACGACCTCGCCGTCGGCTGCGTAGAACACCGCCTTGAGAGTTTGCGCCTCGTCGACACCCAGAAACTCGCACAGGGAGGCGATGGTCTTCATGCCGGGAGTGCTCACTTCCTCCAGGGGGAGCGGGTCAGGCACAGGCTGATCGGGATAGATGCCGGCGGCTTTCTCGGCGTTGGCGGCGTACCCGCAGGAGGGGCAGGTGATGACGGTATCCTCGCCGGTATCGGTGGGCAGGAGGAACTCGTGGGAGTCCTTGCCGCCGATGGCGCCGCTGTCCGCTTCGGCCATGACGACCGGGATGCTGCAGCGGCGAAAAACGTTGCGGTAAGCCCGGGCCATGGCCTGGTAGGACAAATCGAGGCCATCGTCATCGGCGTCGAAGGAGTAGGCATCCTTCATGGTGAACTCGCGGACACGGACCAGCCCGGCGCGCGGGCGCGGCTCGTCGCGGAACTTGGTCTGCATCTGGTAAAGGATCACCGGCAGGTCGCGGTAGCTCTGAACGTTCCCCCTGACGATGTTGGTGACGACCTCTTCATGGGTGGGCGCCAGCGCCAGGGGCCGGCCGCGGCGGTCCTCCAGGGAGAACATGTTGTCGCCGAAGGCGGCGGCGCGGCCGGACTGCTCCCACAGTTCCATGGGTTGCAGCGCGGGCATACGGAGTTCCTGGCTGCCGGCGGCGTCCATCTCTTCGCGGACGATCTGCTCGATCTTCTGCATCGAACGCCAGGCCAGCGGGAGGTAGGCGTAAATGCCGGCAGCGACCTGCTGAATGAGGCCGGCCCGCAGCATCAGGCGATGGCTGGCGGTTTCAGCCTCGGGCGGGTCGTCGCGTAGGGTACGGGTGACGAGACGGGATATGCGCATTGTCAGGGCGTTCCTTCGGTTGACCAGGGGTTGATGAGTTCCACGCCACAGTCGGTGAAATCGCTGATATTTCGCGTAGCCACGGCCATGCCTTGGGAACGGGCGATGGCGGCAATCCGACAGTCTTGCAGACTGAGCGGACGCCCACGCTGGCGGCGACTGGCAAGTATGACAGCGTAAATCTTGGCGGCGGAACTGTCGAAAGGCAGTATGCGGTCTTCAAAATACCCGTCAAGCAAATAATACGTTTGTAGGGCCACATCATCGCGTCGCTGTCCAAGTGGCATGATAGCCAGCCCGTAACGCATTTCAGCCTCGGTTACCGCGGTAGTGAACATCTCTTGAATGGGCTGCCGGTCCCACCAAGCCAGAACCGCCGGATGCGCGCGAGGCTCGCCGATTTCAGACGCCACATTGGTATCAACTATTATCGGCATCTTCCTCGTCAAGCCAATAGTATCGGACTACTGGATCGGGATTCTCGCTGCGGGGCCGGACTTCTATCCCAAAGCCGAGGTCTTTGAACAGTTCGTTGATGGCCACACCCAAGCGCTTTGGCTGCGGCAGCCGGGCCGGCTTTTCCAGCGCAAAACGCAGAACATTCAGCGCCTCTTCTTCTGCCGTGCAATCGTTGGCTAGGGCCCGGATACGGAGCGCGTCGGCCAGTTCCTCGTCAGGGGTAGGTATGGGATTGTTCTCTTCCCATTCTTCCTCATCCTCCGCGAAAACCCACTGCATGGGTTCGCCCGTGCTGCGCGGAGGGATTATGACGTCGACGATGCCGAGAGGCTTGAATCGCTCACGGATGGCCAGGGTCCAGTTTTTGGGCGGCGGCACCCGGATGCCACGCTCCACCAGCGCAAAACGCAGGAGATTCAGCGCCTCTTCCTCTGACGAACGCTCGTTGCCAACGGCCCGTGCGCGCAGGCGCACCGCCGTTACATGGTCAAGGCCGTCCAAGTTTATGCTGACCACCGCGCCACCTCCGTGCGAGGCATTGGGTTATTTTAGCACGGGTGGCGGTGTGGTTATTTGGGGTGGCGGGCACGCCGCCGATCGGGCGATGAACGAGATTGGGAACTCTCACGCGACGCGCAGAGCATCGCTTCGGCTGAAGTCCTCGCTGGCGCCAACCAAATCGCCTTTGGCTTCTTTGACCTCTCCCCGGGAGTAGTAGTAATCGGCGTTGCTGGGTTCCAGCGCGATGGCGTGGTCACAGTCGACAATGGCTCCGGGGAAGTCTCTCAGATCCCGCTTAGTAACACCTCGGGAGAAGTAATAACCCGCCTCGTCAGGATCCAACGCAATCGCAGCGTCAAAATCAGCGATGGCGGCGTCTAAATCTCCCAAATCCCGCTTGGCAGCACCTCGAGAGTAGTAGTAAACCGCTACGTCAGGGACTATAGAGATAGCGCGGCCATAGTCGACAATGGCTCCGGGTAAGTCTCCTAGAACCCGCTTGGTAAACCCTCTGGAAGAGTAGTAAGCCGCCTGGTCAGGGTCCAACACAATCGCAGCGTCAAAATCAGCGATGGCGGCGTCTAAATCCCCTAGATCACATTCGACGCTCCCTCGGAAGAAATAGCTACGCGCCTGGTCAGGGTCCAACACAATCGCAACGTCAAAATCAGCGATGGCTGCGGTAAAGTCTCCCAGATCCCACTTTGCAACGCCTCTGGCGGAATAGTCGCTCGCATTATCAGGGTCTATAGAAATAGCGCAACTGAAGTCGACAATGGCTCCGGGGAAGTCTCCCTGATCACTCTTGGCATCTCCACGGGAGGAGTAGTAATGGGCGCTGCTGGGTTCCAGCGTAATGGCATGGTCATAATCGGGAATGGCCCCGGAGAAGTCTCCCAAATCCCGCTTGGCAACGCCTCGGAAGAAGTAGTAACCTGCCTCGTCAGGGTCCAACGCAATCGCAGCGTCAAAATCAGCGATGGCTCCGGGAAAGTCTCCCAGAGCCCGCCTCGCAACGCCTCGGGAGGAGTAATAACCTGCCTCGTCAGGGGCTATAGAGCTAGCGCGGCTGTAGTCTACAATCGCCCCTGGTAAGTCTCCCAGACCTCTTTTGGCAATACCACGGGCGTAGTAGTGAACTGCCTGATCAGGGTACAATGCAATTGCAGCGTCAAAATCGGCGATGGCGGCCTCTAAATCTCCTAGATCAAGCGTGGCAATACCCCGGCAGTAATATTCGTACGCAGATTCAGCATTGTTATTGGCCCGATTGATTGCGCTACGCTCCCTGCCTTGACGAGACGCAGTTATCAACCTGAGGATGCCGGCCAGTGCGTAGAGTAGATGGGCGAAAGCACGCATATTATCTCCTCGGAGTGAAGGTTTGTTAGCATTCTGATTTGCACATATGTCATGCACATCTACTGCGTCACCCCATCGGGTTCACATTCGACATTCCCAGCCGGAACTGCCCCAGGTTGTCGTAGGCGCTGGTGTTGACCATGAAGTGCTGGGCGGCGGCGTTGATGTCGCGCATGCTGCGTTGCAGGACCCGGTCGTTGTAGATGGCGTTGCCGCCGCCGTAGCGGAAGGCAGTGGTGGCGATCTGGCAGGCCACGTCGGTGGCGTAGGCGCAGGCCCCGCGCAGGCGAAGCTGCCGTTCCAAATCGGGGCGTTCGCCGCGCCGGCAGAACTCCCAGGCTTCATCTAACGCCTCGCGGCAAAGGGCTCGGGCAGCGCGGAGTTGCTGGTCGCACTTGCCCAGATCGTGCTGCAACGCCCCGCGCTGGGCGATGGGCGAAGTCAGGTAACCGCGCTGGTAGGAACCGGCCTGCATCGCTATCTCATCCAGCGCCCGGCGAGCCACGCCCAGGGCAAAGGCGGCATGGTCAGGTGTCACGAAACCAGGGCGGCCCAGCCAGAACATGGGCCCGCCCTTGCGTGGGTCCGTGGTCAACAGGTCGAACGCCATGTCTTCGGCCACAAAGTGATCGGTCAGTACAAAGTCGCGGCTGCCCGTGCCCTTGAGGCCCATCACCTGCCAGTTGTCGACGAACTGCACGTCTTCGATGGCGGCGGCCATCACCATGTGTTCGGGTCCGGGCGCGCCGTCGCGCATGATGCGAAAGCCGGCCAGGAGCCACGAGGAGTGGGCAGATCCGCTGGCAAAGGGCCACTGTCCGCTGACCTGCCAACCGCCTTCCACCGGGGCTGCCGCGCCCCGCGGGATCAGCGCGCCGGACGCGATGGGCATGCGGCCCGAGGGAAACACGCGCTCCGCGCCGGCATCGGGCAGAAACGCTCCGAGGAGCGCCGCACTGGTGCTGTTGATGAAAGCGCACCAGCCGGCCGACGGGTTGATGTACGAAAGCTCGTCGCACAACTCGAGGTACAGGTGGGGGTCGACCTCGGGACCGCCGAGTTCGTGGGGGACCTTGAGCGACAGCAGCCCCTCGCGGTAAAGCGCGACCACGGAGGGCCAGGCCAAGGTTTCGGCAGCATCGTTAGCCTCGGCATCCGCCTCCAGGATGGGACGGATGCGGGCGATGGCGTCCAGCAAATGGCGCCGCAGTTCCTCCCGCTCGGTGGGAAGTTCGGGGATTCCGAGCGCTTCCAGGGAGGCGACGTCGCCGGACGAGATTGCCCCCACGGTTTCGGCGATGGTGGTCATGGCGGCCGGAAGAGATCGGTGCGACGGTCAGGCGTGGGCCGGCGTGTTTTCGATCTCCTCCATGAGGGCGGTGAGCATTTCGGCTTCGGAGACCACGCGGATCTTTTCGCCCTTGCGGAAGATGATGGCGCGTCCGGCGCCGGCGGCGATGCCCACGTCGGCGTCCTTGGCCTCGCCGGGCCCGTTGACCTCGCAACCCATGACCGCGACCTTGATGTTCTTGTCAGTTTTCTTGAGCAGGTCATCGACGTCGTTGGCCAGCTTGCGGATGTCAACGTCGGCGCGACCGCAACTGGGACAGGCCACCATGGTCGTTCCCTTGTCGCGCAGGTTCAGCGATTTCAGGATCTCATAACCCGCGATGACCTCTTCCACACTGTCGTCGCTGAGGGAAACGCGGATAGTGTCGCCGATGCCTTCGTACAGCAGCACACCCAACCCGACCGCGGTGCGGATAGAGCCGGACTTGGCGGTGCCGGCCTCGGTGATCCCCAGGTGCAGAGGGTATGGAACCATCTCGGCCACGCGGCGGTAGGCTTCTACGGTAGTAGGCACGTCAAAGGCTTTCATGGAAATCTTGATCTGGTCGAAGTCCTGCTGCTCAAGCAGGCTGATCTCCCAGAGGGCGGTGGCGACCATGTGGTCGACTATGCTGTAATCTCCGGCCTGGGCCTCGCCGGCCTTGGGCAGCCGGTTCACCAGGTCCATGTGGCGGGAAAAACCGCGGGTCCGGCCGATGCCGCCCACGGGTGGGAGGCTGCCGAAATTCACGCCGATGCGGATGGGGATATTACGTTCCTTGGCAGAGGCGACGACCTGGCGCACCTGATCCTCGTTGCGCAGGTTGCCCGGGTTGAGGCGCAGGCAGTCGATGCCACCCTCCGCGCATTC
This sequence comes from Dehalococcoidia bacterium, assembly GCA_022827095.1. Classification (GTDB taxonomy): domain Bacteria; phylum Chloroflexota; class Dehalococcoidia; order Lucifugimonadales; family UBA3495; genus Bin87. The sequence continues at coordinate 590,271 of JAJDTP010000005.1, read as the reverse complement.
CAACGCAAGCTGGTAGTGGAAATGAATGTCGGCGATCAGCGGTATCCGGATCTGCTTCTTGATCTCCGCCATCGCCTTGGCAGCTTCCATGTCGGGCACCGCGGAGCGGATGATTTCGCATCCCGCTTCCTCGAGTTCGTGGATCTGCCGGACCGTCGCCTTGACGTCACGGGTGTCAGTCTTGGTCATGGACTGAACGGTGACGTCGGCGCCACCGCCAACCTTGACTCCACCGACATACACCGGTTTGGTAACCCTGCGCTGGTTCACAGTCATCTTCGTCACCGCCGTTCAACTAAAGAGGTGTGGCGAATTCAAAAACCCGAACTTATGGGTGACAATCATACACGATGGCCCGATGCAGGTGCCACCGCGCGGTACCCGCCCGGTAGCGCAAAGCGACCTGTTCCGGGGTAATCCCAGGATACCGGAACGCGTACCGAAAATGCGGTTGCTGTATAATGTGGGTGTCAACGTGAGGCCGACGCAGCAGCGAGTTTCGGCGACAATCGGTGTAATGGCCAGTCAGAATCTGGCATCAGGCAGGTGATAGCGTGCGCGACGTTATTCAGGAAGCGGTAAATCAGTTGGAAACGGGCAATCCCTGCGTGCTGGCCACGGTGGTGCGCACCAAGGGGTCCACGCCGCAAAAAGCCGGCGCGATGCTGCTGGTGCGGGATGACGGCACCGCCGTCGGCACGCTCGGCGGGGGCTGCGTAGAGGGCGACATCTGGTTCGCGGCGCGGGAGATCCTGCGCAACCAGGGCGGACCGGAGTTCAAGGACTATTACCTCAACGAGGACATTGCCGCTCGCGACGGTCTGGTCTGCGGCGGCACGATGTACTTCTACCTGGAGCCGTTCTGGGACACGGAAGACTTCACCGACATCGGGTCGGAGTTGCTGGGCGCGTACGACGGCGCGGAGCCGGCGGCGCTGGCAACGGTGGTGCGTTCGGACGGAGACACGGCGCGCCTCGGGGCGAAGTTGCTGCTGCGGTCCGACGGTTCCATCGCCGGCGGCATCGGCACAGTGGAACTGGACGAGATCGCGCTGGAAGCGGCGGGTCGCGTGGCTGCGGTGGGAGCCAACGAGTCGGTGGACATCGACGACCAGACCGAACTGTTCGTGGAAGGGTTCACCACACCACCCACGCTGGTAATGGTCGGCGGCGGGCACGTTGGGAAGGCGACCGCCGACCTGGCCCATCAGTTGGGCTATCGGGTGTACATCATCGACGACCGTGAGGACTTCTCCAACGCCGAGCGGTTCCCGTACGCCGAAGACACCATCGTCACCCCGTACACCAATTGGGCGGAGCACCTGGACATCAACGTCAACAGCTTCATCGTGGTGGCGTCGCGTGGCCACTGGTTCGACGACGTAGCGCTGGAATCTGCCCTGACCACCAAGGCGCGATACATCGGTTTGCTGGGGAGTCGGCGCAAGACGCTGATGATCTACCAGCGTTTATTGCAGGAGGGCGTACCGCGGGAACGGCTGGCGGAGGTGCGGGCGCCCATCGGGTTGGACATCGGCGCGCTGGAACCGGAAGAGTTGGCCGTCAGTATCATGTCGGAGATCATCATGGCCCGGCGGGGTGGCAAGGGCAGCCCGATGACCATGGACGACTGGTACCTGGAACGTGCCGAGCGGCGCGCCAACCGTGCCATGGGAGCCACCGCCGACTAAATGCCTGCGGAACTGGTTCGAGGGTAGTCGATCCTGTTGCGTCGCCTGGCGCCCACGACACCCGGCGCAATCTTGGCGGTGGTGACAACAAGGACTGCTTCCCACGACTGAGCAGGCCGCGGACTTCCGGCCCTAGCGGCAAATTGATCAACGCATGACGGACAGGTTGCCATTCACGTCAGCGATCCTTCTGGCCGCCGGAGTGTCCCGGCGCATGGGCACCCTCAAAGCGCTGCTGGACTGGCAGGGTAGGTCTCTCATCATCCACCAGATCGTTGCCTTGCGGGAGGCGGGCGCAGACGAAGTGGTTGTCGTGCTGGGCCACCGGGCTGACGAATTGCAGGCCCGTATTGGCGCCAACCGTGATGTGTACAACCTCGGCAGGGTGCGGTGCGTAATCAACGAGGACTACGCCCAGGGAAAAACCACCTCAATCAAGACGGGCCTCTGGGCACTCGGACCGTCGGCCGACCCTGACGCGGCAATTTTGATGCTGAACGTCGACCAACCCCGTTCTGTCGGGATCATCAGGGAGACGTTGGATGCCCATTCCAACGGGCATGACACGCTCATTACAATCCCGACGTACCAGGGAAAAGGTGGGCATCCCATCGTCGTGAGCCGGAGTTTGTACGGCGAACTCATCGCCATCGACGAAAAAACCCAAGGCATGCGGGCGATTACCGAGCGTCACTGCGACGCTACGCAGCGGGTAGAACTGGGCGCCGCCGAGTTGCTCTGGGATGTCAACACACCCGAACAGTACCAGGCTGCGCTGAGAGAGTCGGAAGCCGGGTCGATGATCTGAAAAGGACAGTCGACGCTCCCGACACGGCACAACGAAACCGGGGCCCGATAAACAGTCGAGGCCCCGGTTGCTGGTTTCCCTTCGTTCCGTCGCCAAGGATGCGACGGCCTGACGGGTTTTAACCCTGTCAGCGGCCACCCAGCATCGTCATGCCACCGCGGTTCCGCCGACAGGGCTTTTACAGGGGAAATGCCAGCTATGGTTCAGCTCGATCAGCGTGACCACTTCTAACCTCCTGCGTTGACGATGGTCTGGCCATCGGGTTTACGGCGGGTGGGAGTTCCCTGTACCCCCAGCGCCTTGAATACATAGTATACCGCTTAAAGATGCTTGTCAACACCAAACGGGATAATCAATATCCGATTTTCGTGGCATGAGCGCAACGGAAGGCAGATGGTTTAGACTACGGCGAAACAGCCATGACACCGGAGAAAAGCCAAGAATGAGCGACGCCAACTGCAATGGAACCGGAGCGCAGCGGATGTTCCCCAGTGTTTACGGAGACGACGGCGTAACCATAATCGGGATGATCGGGGTTGTCCGCGAGTCGGCCACCAACCGAGGGGCCACGCTGAGCCTGTTCGGCGGCGGGATAAACCCCGGCGCCGAGGTTCCCTCCGGCGTGGACCCTGACTACATTCTGGACTTCGCCCGAACCCATGAGGAGGCCGGTTTCGACATGGTGCTGACCGGTTATTCCTCATCGACGCCGGACGGGTTCGAGGTGGCCGGATACGCCGCGGCGCATACCGAGCGGTTGGGATACCTGATCGCCCACCGGCCCGGGTTTGTCGCCCCCACGCTGGCCGCGCGCAAGGCGGCCACGCTGGATCAGCTCACCAACGGGCGCATCGCGCTGCACATCATTACGGGTGGAAACGACGTCGAGCAGCGCCAGGACGGCGACTGGCTGGATCACGACTCGCGGTATCGCCGGACGGACGAATATCTGGCCGTGATGCGACGCATCTGGACGGAGACGGAACCCTTCGACCACGACAGTGAGTTCTACCACCTGCAGGCCGCTTACAGCCAGGCCCGCTGCCGGCAGTACCCGCACGTGCCGCTCTTTTTTGGTGGAGCCTCGGACGCCGCGCTGGATACTGCCAGCCGACGCGCCGATCTTTTCGCGCTTTGGGGCGAGCCGCGGGCATCCATCGCCGAACGGATCGCCGACGTGCGCCAGCGGGTGGCGGTGGCCGGACGTGACCCGGCGGACATGAGATTCAGCCTCTCAGCGCGGCCCATCCTCGCGGACACCGAGGAGAAGGCGTGGCAACGGGCCGAGGAGATTTTGGCCCGGGTCCAGCAGGCCACCGCGGGCCGGATCACGCCGGGCGTGCCCACCCGGCCGCAATCGGAGGGAGCCTGGCGTCTGCTCCGTTTCGCGGCCGAAGGCAACGTGCACGATGAAAGGCTGTGGATGCCCATAGCCGCCGCCAGCGGAGCGTCGGGCAGCACCACCTGCCTGGTGGGCACCCCGCAGCAGGTGGCCGACGCCCTGCTAGCGTACTACGACCTGGGTTGCAGCGCGTTCATCATCCGCGGGTTCGACCCGCTCGCGGACGCCGCCGATTACGGGAGGGAATTGATACCCCGGGTTCGGGAAGGCGTAGCCCAACGAACCAAAGCCGCCGTGTGAAGTCGCGAATGCCGGGTTCAGCGCACCGAAACCGGGACGAACAGCGGCGCGTATCTGATACCATACGCCCAAGCGCAGTATCGGGAGGCCACATATGGTCGATTACGCATCGCTTTTTTCCAGCAATTTGCCGAGGTCTGTCGCATCGCCCCCGGGAGCAGGCGACGCCGTCAAGTACATTTTCTCGATCACCAACGCGGTGCCCGAGGTGGTCGATGGCGACGAGTATCTGGCCGCCATCCGGACCGGCCTCGAAACCAACGGGGCGGCATCGCTAGCCGGGTATCCACCGCCCGGCGGGCACGTCGGTCTGAGGGAAATGATCGCGGAACGACTGGCAGCCAACCGTGGCTACGACGTATCCCCGGGTGACGTGTTCATCTCGGACGGAGCCGGAGGCGCGATTGCCATCATCCTGGAATCTTTCATCAACCCGGGGGACGCCGTGCTGGTGGAAGAATTCACTTACATGGGCAGCCTGCGCATGATGATGGAACGCGGCGCGGAGCCGGTCCACGTCGCCTGCGACGACGATGGCATGCTGCCCGACGCTCTGGAAGACGCGCTGGCATCGCTGGAAAATTCGGGACGCCGGGCCAAGTTCGTGTGGACGATTCCCGTATATCAGAACCCCCTGGGCTTCACGGTCTCCGAGGGTAGGCGCCGGGCGATATTGGAAGTTGCCCAGAAGTACGGCGTGCCCGTGATGGAGAACGAGTCCTACGCGGATTTCCGTATCGACGGCGACCCGCTGCCGCAGGCGATGTCCGGCATCAGCGATCAAGGTGACGTGTTTTACGTGTCGTCGTTCACCAAGCTGCTGGGATGCGGGTTGCGCGTGGGCTTCGGCGTGCTGCCCTCCGGTGTCCAGGACGCGTTGCCGCTGGTCAACTCTGAGAACCTGCCGCGTCGCAGCGTGAGCCATCTGGCCACGACCATGGTCTATGAATACATGCGCGCCCACGAGGCAGACCATATTGAAGCGGTTCGGCAAGCCCTGCTGGCCAGGCGTGATGCAATGATCGGGGCTCTGGAAAGCAACTTCCCGCCCTTCTGCGAGTGGACCCACCCTCACGGCGGGATGATGATGTTCGTCAAGCTGCCCGAAAACGCCGACACGTGGTCCACCCTGGCCAAAGCCACCGCCCGGGACGTCAAATACAATCCGGGTGGCATGTTCCGGTCGGACCGCGGGCGCAACAATCACCTCCGCCTCACCTACAGCCACAATTCGCCGGCGGAGATACGCGAAGGCGTGGCTCGCCTGGCCGAGCTCTTCCATGAGGAGTGCTATTTCGAGGGCTGATCGGGGCGCGATGAGCGCCTCAAACTGACAAATCGACATCTGGCGCTGGCGAAGCTGGGGGTGGGAGCAATGGTCGTAGCAAGTTCAACGATCGGCGTGACGGTGGATGGAATCGCGGTCAGCGTCCCGCCAGGATCCAGCGCGCTGGACGCCGTTAACGCCGCTGGCGTGCCCCTGTCCCAGTTGTGTAAGGACGCTGACATGCCGGCCATCGGGGCGTGCCGGACCTGCCTGGTGCAAATCGACGGCATCCGCGGGTTTCCCGCGTCGTGCTCCACGCCGGCCAGCGACGGCATGGTGATCCGCACTGACACCGCCGACGCTCGTCGCATTCGTTCCGGCGTTATCGAGCTCACCTTGGGCATGGTTGGCAACGGGAACCACTCAGTCGAGCCAGATGCGGATGCGTACGGGCTGCTGACCGACGCAGCCAGGTTGCACGGCATATCCACAACTCGCTGGGGTTCGCGGCCACGCCAGCCCACGGATGAATCCAACCCGGTGTTCAATCTGGCCATGGACGCATGTATCCTCTGCGCCCGTTGCGTCAACGCCTGCCAGTCGGCCCACCAGTACATCGGCGCAATAGACGTGTTGGGCGCCGGCGGATCGGCGCGTATCGCCACCGCCGGTGACAAACCGCTGGGCGAAAGCATCTGCACCACCTGCGGACAATGCCTCAGCGTATGCCCTACCGGCGCGATCAGCGTCAAAGCGGCCCCGGATGCGCAGACGCCCAGCCACCAAGTCAGCACGACCTGCCCGTATTGCGGGGTGGGCTGCGGGATCAAGTTGGAGGTCAGCAACGCCACCGAAGGACCGGAAGCCGGAAAGATAATCGCTTCGCATGACGACCCGAATAACCTTTCCAGCGTCGGGATGCTGTGCGTCAAGGGCCGCTTCGGCTACACCTTCGTGCAGCACGGGGACCGGATCAAGACCCCGCTGATCCGCGAGGGCGACCGGGCCACCGGGAATTTTCGTGAAGCGAGCTGGGACGAAGCGCTTGACCTGGTTGCGTCCCGCCTCGCCGAATACCGAGGTGAGTCCTTCGGAACATTGTGCTCGGCCAAGGCGACTAATGAAGACGGCTATGTGCAGCAGAAATTCGCCCGCCTGGTCATGGGCAGCAACAACATCGACCACTGCACCCGGCTTTGCCACGCGCCGTCGGTGGCGGCGATGCTCACCACGCTGGGGAGTGGGGCCACCAGCAACTCGTACACTGACTATGAAAACGCCGGGTGCCTGGTGATGATCGGCTGCGATCCCACGTCCAATCATCCGGTGGCCGCGTCGCGGATGCGGCGGGCTGTTGTTGAGCGGGGAGCCAAGTTGATCGTGATCAACCCGCGCCGGATCGACATGTGCGACTACGCTGACCTGTGGTTGCGTCCGTATCCAGGCACCGACGTGGCGCTGCTGAATGCGATGGCTCACGTAGTGGTAACGGAGGGGTTGGCAGACGACGCGTTCGTGGCCCAGCGCACCGAGGGCTACGACGATTGGGCAGGGATGATCGACAAGTACACCCCGGACCGAGCCGCGGCGATCACTGGAGTCTCAGCGGAGGACATACGGACGGGGGCACGCATGGTGGCAAAGCCTCCGATACCTCGCTGCGGTGACCCGGGAGCCGAACGCGGCGGAGCCTGTTTGATCTGGGGCATGGGGCTTACGCAGCACACCAACGGCACGGCCAACGTCCATTCCGTGCTGAACCTGGCGCTGGTAACCGGACAAATGGGATTCCGGGGCTCGGGCATCTCGCCGCTGCGGGGCCAGAACAACGTCCAGGGATGCGGCGACGCGGGTTGCGTACCCGATTCGCTTCCGGGCTACCAGGGCTTGAGCGCAGAGTCAGTCGCCAAGTTCGGACAAGCTTGGCAGGCCGACCACTCGTTGCCCGACCGGCCCGGCCGAGTGGTCACAGATATGGTGGACTCCATTGGGGAGCCGGGCGGCGTGCGGGCGATGTACATCACCGGCGAGAACCCGCTGCTCAGCGAGCCCGACCTGAATCGGGCCGACGAACTGTTCCGCAAGCTGGACTTCCTGGTGGTGCAGGACATCTTCTTGCACGAGACGGCCCGTATTGCGGACGTGGTGCTCCCGGCGGCGAGCTTCGCGGAAAAGGACGGAACCTTCACCAACAGCGAACGACGGGTGCAACGGGTGCGCCAGGCCGTCGAGCCGGTGGGCCAAAGTCGGGCGGACTGGATTATCATCTGCGAACTGGCCAGGCGGATGTGCAACGGCTTGGGCCTGCCGTGGCAGGAACAATTCGCGTACAACCATCCGTCGGAAATCTTCGCCGAGATGACCAGCCTGACGCCGCTGCTGTCCGGCATCTCCTACGCGCGGCTCGACGCCGAGGGCGGGATCCAATGGCCGTGCCCGGCGCCAGACCACCCGGGAACCACGTACCTCTATGCCGACGGTTTTCCCCGGGGTGACCGCGCCAAGTTCGTAGCCTACGAACAGGGACCCACCGCCGAGGAGACGCCGTCGGAACAGTTTCCCCTGGTGTTGAACACGGGGCGAGTGCTTTACCATTGGCACGGCGGCACTATCACACGGCGAGCCAGCAGTCTCCTGGCGCGTATGTCAGACCTCGAAGTGTCCATCAATCCCGCCGACGGTGAGCGGTTCGGCTTGCGCGATGGCGAGCCCGTTCGCGTGCGTTCCCGCCGCGGCCAACTTACCGGAGTAACCCGGTTCACCTACCGTATGCGCGTCGGCGAGATATTCATTCCGTTCGTGAGGTTGAACGAATCAGCGGCAAACTTCCTGACCAACGCCGTGTACGATCCCGATTCGCGAATACCGGAGTACAAGGTATGCGCGGTTCGGGTGGAGCCGCCAGAGTAACGGGCCCTCAACCCTCTTCGTGACGATCTACTGGCTGCGCAACCGGGCTCGCTCCCGGCCTTCTATGAAATGCACGGCCTCGTCCGGGCTGACGCGGCCAACCGGTCCGCTGGCGTACATGGAACCCAAGACGGTGCCACCCCGTCCCAGCAGGAACTCGGTGGGCTGAATGTAACCGCCGCGGTCGTCGGACCACCACGACCCGAGCAGGCCGGCCTGCTCACGGGTCACGCCGTATGCCATGGGGAAGGTGACGCCGGACTTGGTGGCCATTTCCTCCACGACTTCCTTGGGTTCCACGCTGGCGCCGACGATGGACAGCCCCATCTCGGCCAGGGAATCCTGCTCCGACTGCCATGCGGCCAACTGCCGCGAGCAGTAGGGTCACCAAACCCCGCGATAAAACAGAACGGCGAGGTACCGAGACGACATTTCGCCGGGCAGGGTCAGGGTACCTCCGTCGGTCAGATTGAGAGTGAGTTCGGGCAGGCGATCACCCTGTTGCAGCTTGTCTGTCATCGTCATTCCTCGGTACCGGGCTCCGTAGTGCCGCTGGGGCGTTCGGGCCAGAACATTTCATACAGGCGTTCGGATAGTTCTTCGCACAACGCTAAGCCAGCCTCGACCTCCGGTTGCGCTTCCTCGTCTTCATAGAAGTTGGTATGCAATGAACGGGCTCGGCTGAAAGCATTGTTCATCCACGCCTGTGTCGGTTCGTCGCCTGCTTCGCCCACCAACCGGCTCAGCTCACGAAGCACGTGCCAGATGGAACGGTGGGCATGAATGATCCCTCCGTGTCTGGCGCTGACAGCCTTGATCGTCTCCGCGACCATGCCCCAAGCCTTGCTGGAAGCCTGGGGCAGATCGCCGTCTTCTTTCAGGTGCCGCCAGGCGCTAGCCCGGAAGTCATCGCTCAGTTGCGCATACTTCGCCGGGGACCTTCCTGTGTCCCCGGGCTGAGCTGGGTCTTTGGACCTTGCCAGCGCTCGCGCCACAGCAGCGGCGACATCGTGTTGGGACCAAGCCACCGTAGTTGGCATTGCTAATCACCGACCGCTTCGGCGCTGGTTGATTTAAGACGCTCCGGCCACCATGGGTCATCGTACTCGTTGAAGAGACCCTTGATGTGGGGCATGACCTCGTTGGCGAATAGGTCGGTATTCTTGCGGACCAACTCGGGGGGCATGCTGCCGATCTGGAGCAGGACCATGAGGTGCCCGACGCGGAGCAACTCGCAGGCTTCGGTCAGCTTGCGGCGGACGGTTTCGGGGCTTCCGCCAATGACGTGGCCCTGTTCGATGTAATCCTTCCAGCTGTTCTCCTGGGCAGTGCGCTGCGCCTCTTCACCCATCTGAGGGCGCAGTGACTTGCGGATGGATTCGAGGGAACGGTAGCCTGGCGATTCGGCGAACGGCGGGTACACGCGCAGCATCTTCTCGTAGAAATACTTCACGTGCTGCTCGTAGTCCTTCTCCGCCTGCTCGTCCGTCTCGGAAACGCACACCAACTGCAAGAAGCCCAGACGGTGGGGATTGTCATCCACGCCGCGTTCAGCGCAGCGTTCCCAGTAGCCCTTGACGATGTTGTGGCCGCGCAGGTAGCCGTAGTAGGACAGGTAGCAGTAGACGTAGTCCCGATCCAGGACCCAGTCCCAGGTTTCCAGGCTGCCGGAACCTGGGATCCACACCGGCGGGTGGGGCTCCTGCATGGGCCGCGGCCAGATGCTGATGTAGCGCAGTTTGTTGTACTTGCCGTTGAAGATGGTGGGCTGGTGCTGCGTCCAGGCCTGCATGATCACGTCGTGGGCCTCAGTGTGACGGTCCCGCAGGGTAATGGGCACCTGGCCGTAGGAGAACGTGGTGTCCATGGCGGTTCCTACCGGGAAGCCGGCGACCAAGCGTCCATTGGAAATGACGTCGAGCATGGCCATCTCTTCCGCGACGCGCACGGGCGGGTTGTAGAGGGCCAGGCTGTTCCCAAGGACGATGACGGCGCCGTTGCTGGTGGAATTCGCCAGCACCGAAGCAATCAGGTTGGGCGAGGGCATGATGCCGTAGGCATTGTTGTGGTGTTCGTTGACGCAGATGCCGTCAAACCCGACCTCATCCGCGTAACGCAACTGATCGATGTACTGGCCGTAGTACTCGTTGCCCTTGGCCGGGTCGAAGTTCTCGTTGGGCAGATCGACCCAAGCCGAGTGGTGCTGCTGGGCGAAATCATCCGGCAGGTCCTGGTAGGGCATGAGGTGGAAGAAAGACACTTTCATAGGAAGTTACCTCGATGGCGCACCGCCGATAGTGCGGGTTCGGGATTGTAGAGTCGGGCTTTGGTTACCGCGCGGAACTGGCGGAAGGTGGAGGGAACAGGTCAGTCACTGGGCAGGAAAAACCGGGGATCGCCGGCTCGGCGGTGATGATGTCCCCGGAGCGCAACACGGTCGCTCGATCGTTGCGCAACGCGACAATGGTGCGATGTGGGGGAAGTACCAGCCAAACTAACTGGACCCCCGCCGCAAGGTACTCCTCCACTTTGTCCCAATCCCCAAGCGTCATGTTATTGGGTGAAATGACCTCTACCACCATTACAGGCAATAGGGCACGGACTGCTTCAGGATCGGTAGGAAGGTTCCCTGCTACAACTGCCAAGTCCGGGCGTCGGGTGCGGCTCCGATCTGCACCAACGTCGAACAGAGCTTCCGCGAACACCTGGATGGGTCTGTCCTTTTCCGCAGACCCTTCCAAAGCCAGCCAAATGAGACGCACCACGGCAGCGTGAGTGAGCATCTCCGGCGTCATTCCCATTTCCTCTCCGTCCCAAAAGTGCTTTTTGACGATTCTGCCGTCAATCAGTTCACAACCTTGGATTACGTCCCTGGGTAGGGCAACAAATTCCTCCCTGGTGTACAACTTCTCGGCGGTTGTCATCAGCACACCTCGGACATCGAAGAGTGGTGGCGGAACGGCGATTAACCGTCCAGCCAAGACGTTACGGCGTCGATGAAATCGGTCGGGTTGTCCTCAAACACCATGTGGCCGGCCCGCTCGATGTTGACCATGCTGCCCTGGGCAAGTGTCTCCACCATCTGGTCGGCGGTCTCCTGGGTGAGCAGGTCGGTTTCCGTGCCGCGCACGATCAGGGTCGGGCAGGTAATGTTTGCCAACACGGGCCAGAGGTCCGCTGCGGGGGCTGCGGTTCCGTTGATGCGCTGCTCGCGGATCGCCGGATCAAACTTCCAACCGAGCTTGCCGTCCGGCAGTTGCCGGGTTTGGCCAGTCAAACGGCGGCGCATCACAGACTCCGACGCGAACCGGTTGCCCGTCTGGACGTGCGCCAGGGCATCCTCGAAGCTATCGAAGTGGGGAGGAATGGCACGCAATTCCTCAGTAATGCGGTTGCCGCCGGTCGCCTCGATGCGTGGCCCGATGTCAACGATGCAAAGGCGTTCGAGCCTCTCCGGGTGCGCGCCCGCGAATGCCATGCTGTTCCGTCCACCCATTGAATGGCCAAAGAGCACGAACTTGTCGAGGCCGATTGCGTCAACGAAACCGATGAGGTCGGCGACAAAAGCCTCGGTGGAGTAGTCACCGCCCGGCGCGTGGTCGGTATCGCCGCGACCACGCTGGTCCAGCGAGTAGACGTGGTAGTCGCCGCACAGCGCCTCGGCGACGTCGGCCCAGACGTTGGCGTGCCCGCGCAACCCGTGGAGCAGAACCAGCGGCGGCTGGCCTTCGGTTCCCCAATCGAGGTAATGGAGGTCGATCCCGTTGGCGGTGACGGTTCGGCTCTTGGGCTGTACTTGTGTGGTCATATCAATCCTCCCGGGGTCTGGTTGTGAAGTTTGCTGATCGGCGGTCGGTGGATGCGCCTACTTTAGCTGCCAATTCGGCCGGCGTTTTTCGGCGAAGGCCCGCGGGCCTTCCTTGCTGTCCTGCGTGGTCAAGATGTAGTCGTAGGCCACGTAGGTCTTGGCGCTGATTTCGGCGATGGACATGTCCAGGCTGCTGTACGCCAGGTCTTTGATTGTGCGAACCGCCAGCGGAGCGTTTTGCGCGATGCTCTCGGCCATCTTGACGGCTTCGGGCACGAGCTCATCGGCCGGCACGACCTTGTTCAGGAAGCCCATTTCCCTGACCCGCTCGGCCGGAAGAAGGTCGGCGGTCATCACCAGCTCCAACACGTTGGAGATGCCGATCATCTTGGTGAGTTCCACCGCGAATGGCGGCATCAGGCTCCACTTGGTCTCCGTGATGCCGAGGCGGGCGTTGTCGGCAGCGAGGCGGACGTCGCACATCTGGGCGATGGACCAACCGCCGGCGGCGGCGGCTCCGTTGACCGCGGCCACCAGGGGCTTCACCGGCCGCTCCCACATGTGGGGCTTGTTGGGAGACATGCTGTTTTCGGCGCGAGCCTGGACGCCTTCGGCGTTGTCGGAGGCGCGCTCCTTCAGGTCCCGTCCGGCGCAGAAATTGCGGCCGGCGCCGGTGATCACGGCCACCCAGGCCTCGTCGTCCTCGTTGTCGAAGTGGTCGATAACCTCTCTCAGGTCGCTCCGGAGCTGGCGGTTGATGGCGTTGGACGACTCGGGCCGGTTGAGCGTTATGACCGCAACGTGGTTGTCGGTCCCGGTCTTTTCATAGAGAACGGTTTCAGGCATAACGACGATGTCTCCTTGGATTCACGAGTTTTGTGGTCCGAAGCGTGTCACGCGTAGTGGCCGAGGAATTGACCGCCGATGACGTGCACGTGGCCGTGGGATTGGCTCTGTAAACCATCGTATCCGAAGTTGGACAGTATGCGGAAACCGTTGGGGCAATACATGCAGCCCAGGGTCGCGGCGACGTCGCCGAGGCGGGACATGATCCCGCTGCTCCACATCTCGAGCTGCGACATGTGGCGGCGCGGCATGATGAGCAGCATGACCGGCACCCACGTGAGGCGGTTGACGATGGCGATCAGGTCATTGTCCAGGTAACGGATTCTCGCCGGTTCGCGGCCGGCTACGATCTCACAGAATACGCAATTGGTGGGTTCAGAACTCATACGGGTTTCGGCGTATCCTTGTTCAAATTAAAGAAAGGCGGTCAGGAAGCATGACCGCCGCCGGGCCGCCAAAAAGGCGGTTCGCGACGCCAGATTACTATACGTACTGCCTCTTTGCAGTGTCAACGACGGGCTACGGCACTGAACAATATCGAGCCTGAAAACAGCCGCCCGTGTGGTATCATTGCGCCCGTCACACTCTTCCGCAACACCTTTGCCGAACCGCGAAATGTACCGTCTGGGAATTCTCACCATCAGCAGCTCGGGCGCCCGAGGCGAACGTGATGATACTGGCAGCCAGGCCATTCGGGACAAACTGCCTCCGCCCGATTACGAAGAAGTCCGCTACGAGGTGGTGTCGGATGACGCCGACACCATAGCCGGCAGGCTCAGCGAGTGGGCAGATTCTGGCGACGTCGACCTGATAGTCAGCACCGGCGGAACCGGCATGGGCCGTCGCGACGTAACGCCGGAAGCGGCGTTGCGCGCCATGGACCGAGAAGTCCCGGGCATGGCCGAAACCATGCGAGCGCAAACCCTCAGGTTCACGCCCATGGCGATGCTGAGCCGATCGGTGGTGGGCATACGGGGCCAGACCCTGATCATCACGCTGCCGGGCAGTCCTCGTGGCGTTGGTGAATGCTTGGATGTCATCCTGCCCGTGTTGCCGCACGCAATCGAACTTCTTCAGCGTGAATCGGTGCAGGAACACCCTCGCTGATGCTCGCCCGTAAATCGCAAATTCGCTTACAGTTTCATAAACCGGAGACCGCCCGAAAATGAGCACCGACGCCCAACAGAACGAAGCCGCCCCGGTGTACTGGCCCAGGGTCAAAGAACTCCTGGACACCATCATGGATCGCTGGATTGAGCGGCATGGCCGGCAGCCCTATCCCGGCATTCACGAATACTGGTGGGAAACGCCGGAGGAACTGGCCGCGTCGGTTCTCAACGGGTATCCGTCCATAGAGCCGGGCGTTGCCGGAGCGGACACCCACCTGGTACGTTCGCTCCGCCTGGGTTGCGGGACTTTCGGCCGGATGCCGTTGCGCGGTCCCTTCCTTTCGCGCGCCGAGGCTGCGGAGGTTGCCGCTTGGATCGACGCCGGCATGCCGAAAGGACCTGAAGGTTGAGCGCTGGCGGGCCGAGCGACCGGCCCTCTCCGTAAACACGAATTAGCGCCGTGATCAACGAAAATAGGGGCGAATTTGCATTCGCCCCTACTCTTTAGAACCGTTCCCCGCCTGCTACAGCAGTACCGGTTCCTTTTCCTTCTGGTAAACCTGGATCCGGCCACGGGTGTGGTCCAGGATGGCGATCTGGCCGGAAGGAGTGACGCGCACCGCGCACGGGTTAGCGAACACCTTCTCGAAGGAGCCGCCGTCATGGGTGATAGCCATGGTGCGCTGGCGGATCATGTCGGGGTTGGAGTTGAGCTTGCTCTTGCCCCAATCCGAGATTTGGTGATCACCCTTGAGCTGGGCGCGGAAGCGTCCGTCCGGGGCCAGGATCTGCACGCGGTCGTTCTCGCGGTCGCAGACATAGATGTCGCCATCGTTGTCCACGAACACGGCGTTGGGCCGCTTGAACTGGCCAGGACCGTCACCGCTGGTGCCGTAACTGGCCTGCCAGTCGCCGGCTTGGGTGAACAACTGGATGCGATCGTTTCGCCAGTCGGCCACATAGATGAGGCCATCCTTGTCCAGGCAGATGCCCCAGGGTAGGTTCATCTGTCCGTTGCCGGAGCCGCCCTCACCGAACTGGCTCTTGAAAGTTCCGTCAAGGCCGTAGCTCTGGACGCGATTGTTCTTGCTGTCCACTACCCACATGGTATCGCCCACGATGGCGATGCCGGACGGGCCGTTGAACTGACCGGGGCCACTGCCGGCCTCGCCCCAATGGGAAACGTAGTCGCCGTCATCGGTGTAGATGGTAATGCGGTTGAGATACTCGTCAGCAACATACAGGTTGTTGTCGCCGTCGAGAGCGCAGGAGGTGGGCCAGTACATGTCGCCCGGCGCCTCGCCGAACTGGCTGAACTCGCTCACGTAATCTTCGTTCAGCGTGGCCACGGTCACGTGCACGCCGTCCGGCCGATTCTCGTAGGAGCGGTTCAGGACAAAGACCTTGCCTTCATCGTCGATAGCCATGTCCACCGGATTGCGAAATCCGGTGCCGTTGAACTCATTCCGGCCAACGGAGTGGCTATAAGGGAAGGCAATGTCCACAAGGCCAAACAGATGGGTACTCATAGACTTCCCTCTTTTGTCGGTCGTCAGTGGTCAGGATAAGGCGGAGGGTTTGCCGCGTGGCGAGGACCCTCCGCCTCGATCGTTCGGATACCGTTGGCCTACAGGAAGGGAACCTTCTCGAAGACGCCGCGGTTGATGGGGTTGGAGTCGAGACCCATCCAGTCTTCCAGGATGGTGGCGTAGACCTGGCGGAAGTCCATGTTGGACCGCAGGTTGCCGCCCTCTTCCTGGTCGGCCGGAGCCAGGGACGGGTACACGCCGTAGATGCCGCCCTTGACCTTTTCGCCGACGGCGAAGGCCACGGAGCCGGCGCCGTGGTCGGTACCGGAGCCGTTGTCGCCGATACGGCGGCCGAACTCGGAGAACATGAACGTGATGACGTTGTCACTGGCGTCGTGTTCCCGGAGGTCGGTGATGAAGGTGTCGACGTTGGCGGACACATCAGTCCACAGGCCGCTGTGGAGCTGGGCCTGGTTGGCGTGAGTGTCGAAGCCGTTGTAAGGGCTGGTCGTGAAGAGCACCCGGGTGCCGAGGTCGGCGAGGTGAGTCTGGGCGATGTTCTTCATGTACTGGCCGACGGTGCTGGCGGAGTACTCCACGTTGGAGGTGTACTTCGGCGGCGCGGTGGCCAGGATGTCAGCGCCGATGCGGGCGTACGTGCCCGTGGAGCGCAGGTAGTCGCTGACGAAGCCCTGGCCGACGGTGGGCGCATAGATCTTGCTGAACAGGTCGAGCGCCTCGGCTCGCTGGTCATCACCCTCGATGCCGGTGAGAAGGCCGTAGGTCTCGAGGTTGCCGACGGAAGCGACGGGCACCCCTTCCTTGGCGAGCGCGCGGGGGAGGCCGCGGCCGAAGTTCACGCCGGTGATGCCCTGGCCCTCGTTCTTCGGGTCCAGCTCGTGGATGACCTGGCCCAGCCAGCCCTCGGTGCCGATGGTGTCCGGCTCACAGGTGTGCCAGATGTCCATGCTGCGGAAGTGGCTGTAGGACGGGTTGGCGTAGCCGATGCCAAGGAAAATCGCCAGCTTGCCCTCGTCCCAGTACTTCTTCAGGGGAAGCATGGTGGGGTGCATGCCGATCTCGCCGTTCAGGTCGATGACCTGCTCGGCGCCTACGCCCAGGTTCGGGCGGAAGTCACGGTAGTGGCCGTCGTTGTAAGGAATGACGGTGTTCAGGCCATCGTTCCCGCCAGACAGCGAGAGCACCACCAGAACATTGTCTTTGTTGGTAGAGACCATTTGATAGTCCTCCGTTTTGTGTATCAGTTCTCAGCTTTGGTGGTTGGCCGGACCGATGAAGAGTGAATCGGGTGCGGTCCGGCCGAATGCCAATCGATCGCCGATTACTCGAATTGGAACTCCGAAGTGGAGGCGATGATCTGGAACATCTCGCCGGAGCGGCGGGTGAATTCGGCACGCTCGGCATCGGTGTTGTGGGTGAGATTGCCGCCGCGGCCGGCGTGGGCAATCAGCTGATCGCGGGTATCCTCGGTGAGGTTGTTGCAGCCAACCAGGTCGGCGCAGGTATCCACGAACTGCTCAGGGGACATGCTGTCGCTCTGGGCCATCAGCTTGGAGATCATGCTCTGGACGCCGGGGAGTTCGGTGCGGCCCAGGTAGTCGGCGGCGAAGTTGATGCGCTCGACCAGGGTGCCCGAGTCAATCCACTCGTGGCCGGTGTGCCAGCCTTCGACGGTGGGCGGGTTCATCAGGTCCATGCCCATGTACTTGGGCTCCTGGCTGAGTTCGAACATGCCAGGCTTGATCTCGTCGCGATGGTCGCCAACCATGCGCAGGGTACCAGCGACCATTTCGGCCGGGTTCTTGACCTTGGCATACTGGGCGCTCTTGAAGGACTCGGAGTTGAACAGCGTGCGCAGCATCGCGGTGATGTTGTAACCGCTGTCAAAATACGCCTGCTCCAGTTCAACCAGTAGGCTCTCGTCCTTCGGCGGGGTCTGCCGCCAGCTGGGCACTGGAACCTCGTCGGCGACGAAATAGTTGTACATGTGGCGGGAGATGAACCGGGCAGTGGCCTTCTCGCCGGCGATGATGTCCAGGATATCGTCGCCGTTCCAGTTGCCCGTGTGGCCCAGGAACGTCTTCTCGTCATTGTCGTGGTCGGCCGGGTCGAACCGGAATTCCCAGGGGCTGCGGCCGTAGGGGAACGGCGGGTACGGCGGGGCGATGTTCCACCCGGTAAACGCGCGGGCCGTGGCCTTCACGTCATCCTCCGAGTAGTTGAACTCTTCGTTCATGCCGACGCCCATGGAGAACAGCTCGAGCAGCTCGCGGCCGTAGTTCTCGTTGATCGCCGTCTTGTGGCTCTCACAGTTGTCCAGGTAATAGACCATGGCGGGACTGGTGGACAGTTCCATCAGCAGTTCCCGGAAGTTGCCCATGCCCTTGTCCCGGAACATCTGAATCATCCGGCCCATCTCTTCGCCGGAGTCGATCTTGGAGTGGCCAGCGCAGAAGATCATGTGCCAGAAAAGGGCCATCTTCTCCTTGAGCTGGTACTCGGTGTTGACCATGCGATACACCCAGTTCTGGATGTTGATCTCGATGGCGCCCGGGTGGTTGTAGGTGGGATGGTAGCGGAGCATGATGTCGTCTTCGACGCCCGAGGTGTCGCCCGGGTTCAGCAACTCCTCCACCACAGTGTCATAGCCCTTCGCAGCAGCGGCTTCGATCTCGTCGCGGCTGGCGCTGAAGCCGGCCCGGCGGAGAAGGTGCGCCATCAGTGCGATGTCGTTGCTTCCTGCCATTGGTTCCTCCTTTCTGTGTACCTTGGGAACTGCGTCCCGATTGGCCGATTCTTTGTGATGCAAATATACCGCAATAACCGTCATCCTCGCAATTGGACTCAGCCAGCGGCGGCCTCCAATTGCGGAACGATTATTAGATTAGAATCGTATCGCCGGAAAGGTGGGATGTCAACAAGATCAATGTCGCATCACACCGATGTCGTCAAGGCGAATCCAGCCACGGAAACCGCCGTGAACACGACGACACGACACGACACCCAATAGTTTATCCCAGGTGGAATCGCTTGAAAACCTCAGCGTACTCCACGCCGATGCGTGGCCCGTCCCGGCGCCGCCATTCCCGTAAATATCGATCGGCGGCGGCGTGATCAACCTGGCTGCGGTGAGCGCGCAGAGCCTCCACCGCCGTTTCCATGTGATCGGTCACGTCCACGAAGTGGTCCGGGTGGGTTCGGCCCATCACCCAAACCTCCCGGACCTTGTGAGGTTCAAGGCCCTCCTCGGTGAGCAGATCTGGGAAGGTCAGCGGGTCGCGGGCCGCCGGGTAGACCGCGCCCATGGCTGCGTCCCCGGAGGCAAAATGATCAGGATGATCGATATACCCATCGCCGTCCAGGTTGCGTACGGGGTTCATGCACACCAGCACGTCGGGCCGATGCCGGCGGATCTCTCGGGTGATAGCCTTGCGCAGCTCCAGGTTGGACTGCAGGTAAGCGTCGGGGAAGCCCAGGAACGCTACGTGGGCGAGGCCCAGGACGCGCCCGGCTTCCTCCTGCTCGGCGCGGCGTGATTCGAGCACTTCATCCGGAGACATGGACGCATCCGAGGTTCCCTTGCTGCCGTCGGTGCACACCACGTAAACGACGTGCTTGCCCTCGGCGCACCAGCGCGCCACGGTTCCCGCGCAGCCCCATTCCGCGTCATCCGCGTGAGCGACGACCACCATCGCTCGGCTGAAGTTTTCGTTATCGCTGCTGGTCAAAATCGCACCACCTGAAGTGTCCCCGGAGTACGCCCACCCAATCGACGGCCGGGCTAAACGGCTGAGACCGTCCGTCCGGTTTCTCCCTGATCCCGAGTTCGGGTCATGATGTGCAGGATGAAACCCAACCCAGCGCCAACCAAAGCTGCCCCCGAAGCCATCGCGAACGACCACCGGAGCGTGCCGGTAGCGTCGGCGATGGGCCCGGATATGGCGGGTGAAATTGTACCTCCTATGCCCGCTCCCATGCCCATCAAACCGAAAGCGGCCGGCGCCATGAAAACCGGCACGAAGTCGCCGGCCGCGGCCGCACAGATCGTGTAGGTGGAACGCAGCGCGAACCCGGCCAGCACCGATGCGATGACAAAAAATACCAACTCCGGCGCCAGCCAGAACAGCGAGTGGCATGCGACCTCAATCAGAAACGTCGCGCCGAAAGCCAAACCGCGTCCGATCCGGTCGGACAACGCGCCGGATCCGATACCGCTGCCGATGCTGAGCACGCCAATGAGCATGAACAGCGCGCCCACAACCGCCACATCGGTTCCGTGTTCCACCTCCAGGTACGCTCCGTAGCTGGAGGTGAGAATGCCGTGCACGAAACCCGAGCAAAACGCCATCCCGGTTATCAGCCAAACGTAGGGATTGGTATAGACCTGTACCGGCCAACCCGCTGGGCCGCGCCGGGCCGGAGCCGGATTTGGGGCAGATGCAGCCGGCTGGCCTCCGGGAGGCGGCGTGGTGCCGGCCTGCGCCTCTCGGATGAAGCCGACGCATACCAGACCGATTACCACGCTGGTGGCCGCCAGGACGTACCAGGTGTATCGCCAGGCCTCCTCGCCGAATACACCAGTCAACGGAGGGACGATCACTCCCGTAAAGATTATCGCCAGGCTGCCACCGGAGGCGGCGATGCCCGCGGCCACCCCCCGGTCGGTGGCCCGGAACCACGGCGCCAGCATACCCATCATGGGCGTCAACGAAGCCCCGGAGGAAACGCCCACCGCGATCATCGCGACCAGGGCCACCCAGTAGCTTGGGGACCAGCCCAGCAGGGCCATCGCCACGGCCTGCACGAAGATGCTGGCAATGACCATCCACCGGCCGCCGTAGCGCGACGCCGCAGCGCCGGAAAGCAGACCCGAAACCACGCGGGAAACCGACAGCGCCACCACGAGCACGAACACCGTGGTGTAGGACAGATCGAAGGTGCTCTTCATCCCCGGGATGGTGAGCGCCTGCACATACAGGGAGAAGCTCGTGATCAGGTTGACCGCCAGCGACACGGCCAGAATCACGGCCGCGTAGGTGCGCAACCAATGGGGGATCAGGGCAGCGGGGAAGATAGCCATCGGCGGACCGCCAGCACTGGACGGGCGGCGAAAACGTCAGGGAACGGAGTTGCGCAATCATATCACGGCGTGCGCGGCACCCAGGATTTCGGTAACCGAACCGCCTGTTAGAATGAATCTCGAAGGCTCGTAGCCACGTCAGGTTTGGGTCGGTCAACCCCCCCGGGGTTGGGAGTTCTCAGGACACCCCCACGTGTCACGGCTATTGATCACCCTCAAGCGAAACAGCGGCTAAACGTCAATGGACCAGCAGACTCGAGATAGCGAGCGCCCGGAGTCGGCGAACGGTGGAGCCGGCGGCGTAACCTACGAGCCTCTGCCTCCTCACCCTCCGGAGCCGCCGGATGCGCTGAAGCCCTGGTACTACCAGGGGTGGTTCCTGGTCCCGACCTTCGTGTGGTGGCCGTGCAGCGCGATCCTGTTCATTCGGTCGCCCTGGCACAACGGTGTGGTCAGCGGGGCGTTGTCCTGGGCCTGGATCATAATCGGCGGGGGTTGGATCTTCCTCAGATTACAACTGCGAATCCGCGGTGACGAAACCCTTATTGACCCGACGCTGATTGCCCTGGCGGCGCCGGGCGTGATCCTCACAATCATCACGCAGACATTGTGGCTCACGCGGGACCGACCACGGATCCGTCAGATTCGGGACGCCGGAGGTTTCGCTGCGTACGACGAGCCGGCAGCCCCCACGACGCCAGGGGTTTCGGCCAACCCCGACCAACAGGAGCGGCGACCTCGCGCCAACCGCGGCAGTGTCCGCAGCCGGCGACGGCGACGCTAGATCTGCCGTTCGGGAGATCAGTCCGGATCGGGCCCAAACTGCAGCCCATCAACGAGGCCCTGCACCATCGCGATGCGCTCGTTGGTGGTTGAAAACGCCATGCCCATTGGCGTGATACCTATGTAGTTGGCCTTGCTGGCGTCGATGTCGCTCCCCTCGCCACCGGCAAGCACCGGGCGGTTCCGCGATATCCAATAACGGCGATGGCCAAAAGACTCCTCGGAGCGCACCGATTCGCCGTAGGCCCGGCCGCCTAAACGGGTGACCTGCACGCCGGCGATCTTTTCCGCCGGCTCGTTGGGAACGTTCACGTTGAGAAAATACGACGGGGAAACCGTTGGAGCATCGGCCAGCCGCCGGGCCAGGTGTGCAACCACCTGCGCCGCCAACTGGTACCGGGGAGCCTGGACCGAACCTACCGATATGGCAATCGTGGGGTATCCCCGCACCCAACCCTGGGTTGCGGCACCAACGGTGCCGGACACGATCACGTCCCAGCCCAGGTTGGATCCGCGGTTGATGCCGCTCACCACCAGGTCGGGTTTGGGATTGACCAGTTGCTCCAGGGCCAGGATGCAGGCGTCCGCCGGCGTCCCTTGTACGGCCCAGGCGCTGATGGGATGGGTAGGCGCCGTGTCCGGTGCCGGCACCAAGACGGCATCGGCGCTGCGCGGAGGGCTATCCTCGCCGGGGGAATACTGGGCAAGGTACTGTTCGGCGGGCACCGTGTGCACGAACAGCGGAGCGTGCAGCGTCATGGAGGCACCCACGCCGGACTGTTCCCGGTCAGGCGCAACGACCACCACCTCGCCGATTTCAGCCAGGCTGCGCGCCGCCGCCCAGATACCGGTGGCGTGGATTCCGTCGTCGTTAGTCAGCAAGATTTTCAATGGATTGCCTCTGAGTCCAAGATTGGCCAATCGATTATGGGCACATAGACCATTTCAGGATACCAGCCACATCAAACTGGCCGCCGTAACGTTTACGGCGGCCAGTCCATTCGCCGGATTGCCCTACTGGATCAGTGATGCGCCAGTCCGATGGCGTGGAGCAGGGCGTGCTTCACCTCCACCGGCGCGATGTTCGAGCGAAAGTCGGCAGAGGCGAACACGTCACCAATTATGTCAACCCCTGCGGCCGACAGGTCATCGCCAAGACGCGCGGTGGCATCGGCGATGCTGTCCATGGTCAGCGTGGTACCCGATAGCGCCTGTTCCACTGCGGGAGCTTTCACCGGCCGCGGCGTCAGTCCGCCCACTGCCACCGAGGCCGCGGTGCAGCGATCGCCGTCCATGGTTACGACCACGGCGCCGCCGACCACGGCGTAGAAGCTGGCCGGATGGGCCATCTTGGCGTACTCCGCGCGCTGGTTGGCGGCGAGCGCTGGCACGCTCACTGTGGTGATGAGCTCGTTTTCGCCCAACACCGTTGCGAAAGCATCCTCGATCAGATCGGCGACCGCGATGGTGCGGCTGCCGGCCGGACCCTGGGCCGACACCGTCGCGCCCAGAGCGGTTAGCACCGTCGCCCAATCGGACGCCGGGTCGGCGTGGGCCAGGTTCCCGCCGATGGTGCCCCGGTTACGCACGGCCGGATCGCCGATGCCGCCGGCCGCCTCGGCCAAGAGGCCGTTGGCTCGTTGCACGTCGGCCGACGATGCGATCTCGGCGTGGGTTGTCAGCGCGCCGATGTTGATGGTATCGCCGCTGACGGAGATGCCTTTCATGTTGGCGATACCACCAATGTCGATCACCACTTCCGGCCGGGCCAGTCGAAAGCGCATCAACGGGATCAGACTGTGTCCCCCGGCCAGGATTTTCGCTCCCGGGTTGTCGGAAAGCAGTTGTACCGCTTCGGCGATGGAACCGGCCTTCCGGTATTCAAAATCTGCTGCAAACATTGCAATCAGTCCTCCTGTGCCGGCGCCAGTTAGTGATTGTGCCCATGACCGTGGTCATGGTCGTGGCTGTGTCCGTGCCCATTGCCGGTGTAACCCGCTTCCCGTATGGCGCGCCAGATCCGCTCGGGAGTCAGCGGCATGTCGAGGGAGGTCACGCCGATGGGCTTCAACGCATCCATGACCGCGCTGTAGATGGCCGCAGTGGACGCGATGGTGCCGGTTTCTCCGATACCCTTCACGCCCAACGGGTTGTGTGGCGACGGCGTCACGGTGGAATGCACCTCGATGTCCGGCACCAGGTGGGCGCGGGGGATCGCGTAGTCCATCATCGTGCCGGTGAGCAGTTGGCCGTTGTCGTCGTAGACCGCGCCTTCCCAGAGGGCCTGGCCGGCTCCCTGAACCACACCGCCGTGAACCTGACCTTCAACCACCATCGGGTTGATCTGCGGGCCGCAGTCATCGACGGCGACGTAGCGGTCCAGCGTGATGTGGCCGTTGTCGGGATCCACGCTGACGATGGCCGCGTGGGCGCCGAAGGGGTAGCTGAAATTAGGCGGGTCGTAGTAGGTGCTGGCTTCCATGCCCGGCTCGATGCCTTCGGGAAGGTTCCAGGCGACGTTGGCCTGCAGGGCCACATCCTGGATGCTCTGGGCGCGGTCGCGAGCGCCGCGAACGAAGAACTGGCCGTCCTCGTACTCGATGTCGGCTTCGTCGGCCTCCAGCAGGTGAGCGGCGATTACCCGGGCCTTGTCGCGCAGCTTCCGCATGGTCAAGGCAACCGCTGCTCCGCCGACCACCGTGGTGCGGCTGCCGTAGGTTCCCCAGCCCATGGGCGTCGTATCGGTGTCGCCGTGGACTACTTCCACGTCGTCGACATCAACGCCGATCTCGTCGGCGACGATCTGGGCGAAGGTGGTTTCCTCGCCCTGCCCGTGGGGCGACGTGCCGATGAAGACGTTGACCTTGCCGGTGGCGTAGATGCGAACCGTAGCGCTCTCCCACAGGCCGCCGCCGAAACCAACGGCGCCGGCCACCTGGGACGGACCGAGACCGCAGATCTCGCAATAGCAGGCGACACCAACTCCCCGGAAAGTCCCGTGCTCGCGCTCGTGTTCCTGGTCATGTCGGAATTGGTCATATCCGATGTGTCCCAGGAGTTGGTCCAGCGCGCCGGAGTAGTTTCCGCTGTCGTAGGTGATGCCGATGGCAACGTCGCGGTTGTTGTCGAAGGGCTCGATCAGGTTGCGGCGTCGCACTTCGACTGAATCGATCCCCACCGCGTCGCCAACCTTGTCCATCAGGCGTTCCAGCAGGAACGTTGCCTCGGGCCGCCCGGCGCCACGGTAGGCTTCCACCGGCGTCGAGTTGGTGAACACTCCATAGACGTCGGCCTTGATGTTGGCGATGTCGTATGGGCCGGAGTACATCAGGCCGTGGAGGATGGTCGGGATACCCGGCGCGGCGGTAGACAGGTAAGCGCCCATGCCGGCGTAGACCACGCTGCGGACGGCGGTCACCTTGCCGTTGGCGTCGGCGGCCATCTCCACGTACTCGACGTGGTCGCGTCCGTGGGTGGTGGCGACGTAATTCTCGGTGCGGGTCTCAGTCCACTTGACCGGGACGCCCAACTGCATGGAGCAGAACGCGGTGATCATTTCCCAGGGATAGACCGCGATCTTCGCCCCGAACCCGCCGCCGACTTCAGGCGCAATGACGCGGATCTTGTGTTCCGCGACGCCGGTCACCAGACAGGTCACGAACCGGGCGATGTGCGGGTTCTGGGTGGTGTTCCACAGAGTCAGCTCACCCATGGCGGACGACCACGACGCGATGGCGGAACGAGTTTCCATGGGAGTGGGGATAAGCTTCTGCTGGTTGATGGTCTCGCTGACGGTTATAGCGGCGTCGGCAAAGGCAGCGTCGGTGTCGCCACCCGCGGCGACCCAGTGGAAGGCCTGGTTGTTGGGCGCGTCCTCGTGCAATTGGGGAGCGCCGTCGGCCAGTGCTGCTTCGGGGTTAATGATCGAAGGCAACGGCTCGTAGCCTACGTCGATCAACTCCAGTGCATCCTCAGCCTGGTAGCGGTTCTCGGCCACCACTACGGCCACGGCGTCTCCGACATAGCGCACGACGCCGGACGCGATCGCGGGATAGGCGACGGCCTTGAGGTCGGAGTCGGGGATGGCCCAGGCGCAGGGGATGGGGTTCAACACGCCTTCGATGTCGGCGCCCGTGTACACCGCGAGCACGCCGGCTGAGGCCTTGGCCGCATCGGTGTTGATGCTGGTAATCCGGGCATGGGCGTGGGGGCTGCGCAGGATGGCCGCATGGACCATGCCGGCCAGCTTGATATCGTCGGTGTAGGCGGCCTGGCCGGTGATCAGGCGGGGGTCCTCTCGGCGCCGGATGCCGGAGCCGAATATTCGCGTAGTCATGGCATCAGCCTCCTTGCCCGGCAGCGGCGGCGGCCAGAGCGGCCCTGACGATGTTGTTGTATCCGGTGCAGCGGCACATATTCCCTTCCAGTCCGGCCCGAACTTCCTCGGCCGACGGGTTGGGGTTGCGCTCGATGATCTCGGTGACCGTCATGATCATGCCGGCGGTGCAATAGCCACACTGGAGGCCATGGTTGTTCCAGAAGGCCTCCTGGACGGCGGTGAGGTTCCCCCCGTCGGCCAGCCCCTCGATCGTGGTGACCTCTGCGCCATCGGCCTGCACTGCGAAGGCGGTGCACGATTTGACGGTTACCCCGTTCATCTTGACAACGCAGGCGCCACACTGGCTGGTGTCGCAACCAATCTTGGTGCCGGTCAAATTCAGGGTCTCCCGCAGGAAGTGGACCAGAAGTGTGCGGGGTTCAACTTCAGCGGAATGCGAGCGGCCATTCACGGCAACCGTGATGGGTACTTTGTTCGGCAAAATACACCTCCTCTATCAGGAACGACCGCCAGGTTGGCGGCGACAAGGGTGAGGTCGTAAGCGCAACGAATCCACAGCGGTCAGCGTCGTCGATTTCGTTCGTGCGGCAGTATAGACGGCGCGCCGGCAGACGGTCAATCTGAATTGGCGGCAGAAGAGACAGCGACGCTTGCAGGTCCGCAGGAACGTCGACATTGCCGTCGGAACGCAACTCATGCGCCCACGGTCGACCCTCAACGTGCGCCGCCCGTTCAGATTTACAAACGTCACCGCGAAAACCGGGGACACAGCGTCCGTCGTAATGGCATTATTGGAAAGCGGCGTTGTGGCTGTCCCTTACCGTGACCGACTGTGTCCTGCACTCCAACATCAACAGTATTCGCTCGATCCTCAGCCATCCCTTGGCGACGTAAAACCGGGCGGTAGACGATGTTGACGAGCGTCTGAGCACCCATCTACCTTGGCAACTCTGCGCCGGAGGAGGCGAATCAATGATCCGGGCCCCATGGCTGATTTTCGCTATTGCAGTTGTTGCGCTGACGCTGTTCGGCGCGGTGTCACACGCCACGGTGTCGGCACAGTCGCCGCCCATGCCGCCGACCGTTCTGGCTGGCACCGCCTGGCTGGACGGAGAGTTGGTGCGCCCGGGGACACTGATCGAGGCGATGCAGGGAGATGTGCGGTTAAGTCGAACCACCGCGCGAAACGACGGGCGGTTCGGTCCGTTGCAGGTGCCAGAGCCGCCGGGCGTCGGGCCGGTCTACTTCGTGATCGACGGCCAAATCGCGGACGTGGACATGTCCTGGCGGGCCGGGTTCCTTCAGGCCGATTTGGAGTTGCGGGCCGGGTTAGGAGCGCGCCCCGCGCCGAGTACGGTTGCAACCCCGGTTCCCACGTCGACGCCGATCCCCGCGCAATCAATGGCTCCAACGGTCGTAGCGGTTGCAGGTCCTGCCGGCCCACGGGGTGAGCGGGGTCCGGAAGGCCCACAAGGGCCGGCGGGACCGCAGGGAAAATCCGGCCTTCCGGGGCCAGCAGGTCCGCAGGGCGCGCCGGGACCGGAAGGTGAGCCGGGCCCTCCGGGCCAAGCGGGAGAGTCCGATGACTACGGGCTTTACACCCTCGCCGCGGCTGGCGTCGCCGTTGTGTTGGCGCTCCTGGCGCTGATCGTGTCGATCGTGGCGTTTTCGCGGCGCAACCGCCTGACGTAAGGCAACCACTATCCGGTGTAGCCGGCCAACAGGCGTCGATCATTTGAGCCCGCCGGGGTAATTCGGCGGGTTCATGTTTGTGCCTTCGGGACGCCAATGATCCGGCCGGTATGCTGAACCACTCAAAATCTCGACACGCGATTGGAGCTCTTACACCACGCTGCCCCGGCACCTGACGCACGTTTTTCCCGACACTAACGACACCAACCCCGCGGGGCATCTCACGATAGGCGGGTGCGACGCCGTTAAGTTGGCGGAGAAATTCAGCACGCCGCTTTACGTCCTGGACGAGGCAACTCTGCGTCGACCTGCACCAGCAGGCGCCAGCTCTCTTGGCTATACTGGGCGACGTTGGTATCAGCGGCGGTCACGTAAGCTCACCTCGCTCCTCCTCCGCGTGACGCGGGCACATCGCGCCGCGGGTATAGCAGAGGGGCAGATACGAACGATTTCTGCTCCCATTAACCGAGAGCGGCCGCACGCCTCAATCGAATAGTTCGCTCACCGCAACGCCCAGCCCTATGGCCAGCGCGCGGATGATCTTCAGCGACGGATTGCGGATGCCGCGTTCAATGCCAGACAAATAGGTGGCATGGATGCCGCATTCCAACGCCAACCTTTCCTGTCTGTAATCGCGTTGATTGCGTAATTGTCGTATGTACTGGCCAAAGGCCCTTTGATAACGTCCCATGACTGTGTCCTGACATCTGAGTGCCCTCTGTCCGTACCGACTGTCCAGGCACGGTAAGGAAAATGTTGCTCATAGTGATGTCAGGAGCCGCTATTCAAAGAAACGCAATCTGGAAATCGGGCCAAATGCCAACCAATCAGCAGACCCGTCGAGGCCGGCTCTGTGAAGGCACAGCGCAGTAGTGAGTCAATGCTCGTCGGATCGGTGGAGGACGGTTTCACGCATCCTGTGGCTTCTTTCGCGGCATCGAACGTGCATACTGAAATTACTGTTCATGATGGCTCTCCTGGTTCGCATGGCTCAGCCGGCCGGTATGGCAGAGGTGCGACAATCTTGCCTCTAACGTCGCAGTCGCGACGCAACTGCACTCGGCAACGGCTTCGCGCTGCCGACCCCAAGCTTGCGGGCGTACAGCTACCGGCGGACGAGGACGCCTCTTGGCGAGACTGTCCCCGAGGACCAGTACGGGCGAATAGCGGCCAACGGCGCTTCGGTCAACGTTCAATCCGCAACGGCTGGTATAGGGTAATAGAATATAGATTATCAGTCAAATAGACTATAGTCTATGGACATCAAGGCGACATCTGGTTACGGTTTCAAAAGTCCACTATCCCTTAGAGGGAAGACGGCCGCCAACGACAGGAGCAGCAATGTGCCCTGCCGCCTGCCGTTACCGGACTTGCTCAAGAGCTGAAGACTCGGGAGGAGCTCATGCCATTCGCTTTGTGCCCTGGAGAAACGGAAATCTGGTCAACGACGACACAGGGCGGCGGTCCTGGTGGTCGTGTTCGCTCATACCTGACTGTCACGACCCATCGGGTGATCGCGACGTTCTCCCGTTCAGGTGACACACACAACCTGTGGATACCTTTGGACATGGTGGATTCAGCCACCTACGGGCGATTTCGGGAGGCATTTTCCTTCCGATGGTTTTTCATCTTGTTGCTCTTGTTCATCGTACCCGGGCTGATCTACCTGTTGGTGTGGTTTTTTGGACGCAACGAGTTGATCATTGTGAATGCCGGCGGCGAAGAACGCGTGAGGATGAGCACTGGAATATTGCAAGGTGGGCTGCCCACGGAGTTCCTGGACGCGGTCGCCTGCGCTCGCCACTCCCTTCTTTATAGTGCCTCGCCCAACGCGCCGATGACGGTCACGTTGAACCCCTGATCCGGTGGTGTGGAACATGAACAACGATAAGCTGCGAAGAGTAGTTGACGACTTGGTCGAACTGGCAGGTGGCTACAACTCGAGAGGTTTGCTGATCGTCGTTTTGAGCGGATTGGCCCTTGGCTTCCTGGTGGGCGGCTTCCTGGCGATGAGGTTCGGCATTTTCTTTCTGATGCTTCCGGTAGTGGCTGGCCTGGCGGCCGGTGGCGTGGTGGCCTACATGAGATTCCAAGAAGGTAAAGGGTCCTCAAACCCGCGCCAGCAAAGGGCCGCAACGCAAAGCACGAGCCCTTCGAGCTCTACAAACGCACCCCGGCAGATGAGCCTCCCACCTCTAGCGCCCACCCAGACCCCGGTTCCGGCCCAAGCTCAACTCAGCGAGCTTGAGCAGCAGGTCATGGATCGGGTGGTTCAGGCTGACGGCAACGTATCGGTGAGTGCGCTCGCCGCCGAACTGGGCGTAACCCCCGATTCGGCACGGCAAACCATCGAAGACTTGGTCGGCCGGGGAGTCATCACGCTGGGTTGACGCTCGGCAGGGACGGTCGTCGCTCCACCAGATGGAGTCGACCCGGCAGATTGCCTGCGGGCCATGACGGCGGGCCACCATGAACGCCGACCAGCGTCCGAATGACGGAAACGGTAGGCTGTGCTAAATTACGCTCCCATCATGCCAATCGGCCCACCGGAGCGTCCCATGCTGCCGCAACATATTGCCCACGTTTTTCCCGACACCACCGACACCAACCCCGCGGGGCATCTCACCATCGGGAGGTGCGACGCCGTCGAATTGGTGGAAGAATACGGCACGCCGCTGTACGTCCTGGACGAGGCAACCTTGCGCTCCAAATGCCGGCAGTTCGCGGGCGCATTCGCATCACGCTACGCCAACGCGCAGGCCGTGTACGCCTCCAAGGCATACATCAACCCCGCGCTTGCGCGCATCTTCGCCGAGGAGGGCCTGGGACTGGACGTGGTATCGGGCGGAGAGCTGGCCGTGGCGATGGCCGGCGAAGTACCGTTGGAAAGGGTCTATTTCCACGGCAACAACAAGACCCCGGCCGAGTTGGAGGAAGCGGTTGCCGCAGGCATCGGCCGCGTCGTGGTGGACAGCTTCCACGAGCTGGACCTGCTGGAACGAATTTGCGCCGAGACCGGCAAAACCCAGGATATCCTGGTGCGGGTGTCGCCGGGCATCGACCCGCACACGCACGCTTACACAACCACGGGTATCATTGACTCCAAGTTTGGATTCTCCATCCAAACCGGTGATGCCGAAAAGGCGGTCACCCAGGCTATCGCAGCACCGCACCTCAATCTCCAGGGTCTCCATTTCCACCTGGGTTCGCCCATTTTCGAGCTGGAGCCGTACCAGGCGGCGACGGATTTGGTGCTTCGGTTCGCCGCCGGAATGCGCGAGCAAGGACTCTATCTTCAGGAGTTCAGCCCGGGCGGCGGATTCGCCATCGCGTACACTCGGAACGACCAGCCGCCGAGCCCAGACGACTACGCTGAGGCCATCGTGAGCACGCTGGCCGCAACCTGCGAAGAGCTGGGCATGGAACAGCCGTCGCTGGTAATCGAGCCGGGGCGTTCCATCATCGGGCCGGCCGGGGTCGCGCTGTATCGCATCGGCGCGATCAAAGAGATACCGGGCGTGCGCACCTACGTCAGCGTCGATGGTGGGATGGGGGACAACATTCGGCCGGCGCTGTACCAGGCTTCCTACGAGGTGCTGTCGGCCAACCGTCCCGCTGCCGAACCGGATGCCACCGTGACCATCGCCGGCAAGTATTGCGAATCGGGCGATGTCCTGGCCTCGGACATCCTGCTACCCACTCCGGCGGCGGGCGACGTGATCGCCATCCCAGCCGCCGGCGCCTACTGCCCCTCCATGGCCAGCAACTACAACCTGAACCCGCGCCCGCCTATCGTGCTGGTCAACGATGGCCAGAGCCGGCTGATCCGCCGGCGCGAGTCCTACGCGGACATGATGCTGTGTGACCTGTAAGCCGGCCACTCGGCAGACCTCCGCCAGATAGGCAACGAAGCAAGCAGCGTGTGGTCGACCATCGGGCAGGACCACCTGCTGAGGCAGTTGGACACTGGCTTGCAGTCCGGACGGCTGGCCCACGCCTACCTGCTGTCGGGTCCTCCGCACGTTGGCAAGATGACGCTGGCTTTGGATATGGCCGCCGCTGTCAATTGCGCGGTACTTGGCGGGCAACAAGCGGGGTCCATGTTTGCGGAGCCTGGCGACTCCAGTGGACCGTGCGGCAATTGCGAACCCTGCCAACGGATACGTCGTGGTGTGTTCGCCGATCTCAAGACCGTAGCGGTTGGCGGAGATCCCAGGGTCGCCACTCGAATCAGCATTGAGCAGGTGCGCGAAGCGGAGAGCTTCCTCGCCGTCACGCCGGTGGAAGGCTCATGGAAGGTAGTGATCTTCGACGGCGCCGAAACTCTGGCCGCAGGACAGAGCGAGCCGGCCAACGCCCTGTTGAAAACCCTGGAGGAACCGCCGCCCCAAGTTCTGGTGCTTCTGCTTACCACCAACGAAGACGCAATTCTGCCGACCATACGATCGCGCTGCCGGATGCTGCCGCTGCGACCAATGCCCGGCGAGGCGCTGAGCGAGTACCTCGTATCCAACCGAGAGGTCGAGCCCGATCAGGCCCGCCGGCTGGCGAGGTTAGCTCGCGGGTGCCCCGGGTGGGCCATCAATGTTCTCGACGAACCGGACCATCTTGACGCCTATCGGGAACAATTGTCACAAGTTGCTTCCGTCGCATCGTCGCCGCTGGACGCCCGGTTCAACTACGCGAACAGTCTCGCCGGAACTTTCTCCGGCGACCGGGAGGCCGTCCGCCAGGAGCTGTACCTCTGGGAACGCTGGTGGCGGGACGTCCTCCTGATTAAAGAACGTCTGCCGGAGCGCGTTCACAACGATGATTGGCTAGCCGAGTTGACCACCCACGCCGATGCGGTGAGTACTACGGACATCGTATCCTTCCTGGAAAGCGTCCGGGAGACGCTGAGCGTGCTCGACGCAAACGTCAACCCACGGCTGGCGCTGGAATGCCTGATGCTCGCGGTGCCGGCCGAAGAGGCCTAGCCCGGACCGATCCCCGCAAAGTCACGCCGCTTCGTAGGCTTTGTTGCGCCCCCTGGTCACCGTGCGGAGCCGTCCCTGCCTTTCAAGACTGCGAATAGCCCGGATCACGCTGGGATCGCCGTACCGACGGAACTTCCCGGTGATCTTGCTCTGGGTGCGTGCGGTCTCGCAGTACTCCAGAACTTGTTCGGCCAGCAGGTCGCTCACTTCGGGCAAGGCGCGAATGGGCATGACGAGGGTATGACCTGGGTTGCCGTCGGCGTCCTCTCCGGGTTGAAATTCCAGGCGATCGCTATGGGCGGTGAGGAAGGAGCGGACGCGGCGGCGCAGGGATCCGCCGGTGCCCGTCGATCCGTACCCGTGCACGATCTCCAGAATTTCTGATGACGAACCGCCCGCCAGGACCCGATTGTAGGTCGCGATCAGTTCGGTCAGTGCTTCCGACCACGTCCTTCCGTGGAGGTCGATGCTGGCCATGGAGCGTCAGTCGGCTACCGCCATCAGGGCCGGCTCATTCTCGCTGCCGTTCCGCGACTTGGCGGCGGTTTGCCAGGGTATGTACTGCTTCCACTCTTCCAGGATGGTCCGGTTCTCCAGGATGCGGTACGGATTAGGTTGCGGAGCGGTCGGCAGGCGGCGCAGCTTCATGTTCGCTTCTTCGGGCGTGCGCCCCGCCTTGTTGAGATTGCACCGACCGCAGGCAGCCACCACGTTGTCCCAGGTGTGCGGGCCATGTTGTCGTCGGGGAACAACGTGGTCCAGGGTAAGCTGCTGCGAGCGCTTGCCGCAGTACTGGCACGTGTAATGATCCCGCAGAAACACTTCCTTCTTGGAAAGGCGGCGCGGCGCGAAGGGACGCTTGACCAGATAAACCAGCCGGATTATCGACGGGGCGTTCAGGGAAGCGTTGTAGGTGCGGATGCGCGATGCTTCGGCTCGCTGTTCCAGGAGCTCAGCCTTGCCCTTGGCCACCAGGACTATCGCGCGACGCACTGTGCAGACGTTGACCGGGACGTAGTTGAGGTTCAAGACCAGAACCGGCGCCGTGAGCCGACCCGGTATCGGGGACTTCCCGTTGCGTCGATCCTCCTCCAACGTCGTGGAGACATCCGCATTGCCGGGCTTTCCGCCCGAACTGTTGGCTTTGGGTTGCCGACCATTTTGCCTGGTCCTGGTCGCACCCTTTTTTCGACCCGTTCGTCCCCGGCTTGCCATCTGCCAACCCCAATGCAGGTAGCGTATTCGCTGCCGTGTCGTGCCGAAACAATAATTCGTGGTTGATAATGCTGTACCTATTATAACGCCGATTTCCATAATCCGACACAGCTACCGTCGCCCTTGCCGAGACTCCAATCCCAAGCGCGCCAAGTGATACTGAAAAACACGCCTCCCACCGCGTCGCAACGCCATCCCGATCCACACCTAACCATCCTATCGTCGTTTCCGGCCGGCCAGACGAGGCGGCGCCCTCCGTGTGATAAACTAACCGCCGATTTTTAGGCTAGGGCGTTGCAACCCGGCGCGCAACGCTCCAGGACAAAACGAGCATGGTTCCCCCCGATTCCCTGTTTGGCGTCATTCCGGTTTGGGTCGGCGTTTATGTGCTCACGCTGTTGACATTCGGCGTGGCCAACTACGTCGTTTATCACCGCGTGTTTCGGCTGGTGTTGCAGGGAATGCCTGTAGCCAGGTTCGACCGGCCGATGACCAGGCTGGTGGGAGCGGCGAGTATCGTGTTGGGGCAGCGCAAGGTACTCCAGCGGGTTGGCCGTTTGGATCCGCGTTCACGCAGCATCGACCTGGCCGGATTGGGACACGCGGCCATCTTTTGGGGCTTCCTCTCGTTCAGCCTGTCCTACCTGATCTTCATATTCGGCGGATCAATCTGGCACCCGCTGGGCGAAACCATCCTGACCAAAACCGGCGTCCTGGTCTACAGCATCTACCTGGACATATTCGCCGCGGTCATCCTGGTTGCGCTCATCTGGGCGCTGTTCCGACGGTGGATCGCGCAGCCACACCGTCTGAGTTTCGACCTGACCCGAAAGGGCGAGTCTGTGATAATTGTCGGACTGACCGCAGGGTTGATGGTTGCCACGCTGCTGGTCCATTCCTTCTATGTGGCTGCCGGCGGCACTGGTCCCGAGGCCGGCGTGTTCATCGGCGCAGCCATCGGCAACTGGCTCAGTGGCATGGGCATGTCCCAGGCGACGGCCGGAGTTTTGCAGGCGATCTTCTGGTGGGTCCACCTGTTGATTGTGCTCGGGTTCGGGTTGTACATCCCGTTTTCCAAGCACATCCACATGGTGGCCGCTCCGCTGAACGCCTTCTTCCGCAACCTCGAGCCGCGCGGCACGCTGGCAACGATGGACTTGGAAAACGTGGAGCGGTTCGGAGCGTCCCGGGTGCAGGACTTCACCTGGAAGGAGTTGCTGGACGGTTACGCCTGCGCCGTGTGCGGCCGGTGCACCGACGCCTGCCCGGCGCATACCACGGGCAAGGTTCTCTCTCCGATGCACATCGTCGAGAACCTCAAGGAGCACATGATCGCGATCGGGCACCAGGGCGCGCGTGACGCAGAGCACGTTGAGCCCATGCCGCTGATTGACGGCGCCATTCCAGAACAGGCGATATGGGACTGCGTGTCCTGCGGCGCCTGCATGGAAGAATGCCCGGTGGTGGTTGAGCACGTGCCCACCATCATCGACATGCGTCGTGGCCTGGTTCTGGAGGAATCCCGGATCCCCGAGACCGGCATGAACGCCTTGTTGAGCATGGAGCAGCGCGGGCACCCGTGGCGAGGCACGACCTTCGCGCGCACCGATTGGGCGGAAGGGTTGGACATCCCGACCATGGCGGAAAAACCCGACGCCGAGGTTCTGTTCTGGGTGGGCTGCACCGGCGCCCTGGAACAGCGCAGCCAGGGCGTCGCACGTTCGATGGCCAAGGTACTGAAATCAGCCGGCGTCGACTTCGCCATCCTCGGCGACGAGGAGAGTTGCACCGGCGACCCGGCCCGGCGGATGGGCAACGAGTATCTGTTCCAGATCCTGGCGCAACAGAACGTCGAGGTCTTGAACAGCTACAACGTCAAAACCGTCGTCACCATCTGTCCGCACTGCTTCAACACCATGAGGAACGAATACCCGCAGTTCGGCGGCGAGTTCGAGGTGCTGCATTACAGCCAGTTCGTGGACACTCTGATCCGCGACGGCAGGATCAAGCCCGTGAAAATAATGGACGTGTCGGTGGCCTACCACGACTCCTGCTACCTGGGCCGCCACAACGGGGTCTACGACGAGCCGCGCAACGTGGCCAGGGCCATTCCCGGTCTGAAGTTGGTGGAGATGGAGCCCCATTGTCGGGAGCGCGGGTTCTGTTGCGGCGCCGGCGGCGGACACATGTGGATCGAGGAGAGTCAAGGCGAGCGCATCAACCACGCACGAACTGACCACTTCCTTGAAACCCAGGCCGACACGGTTGGCGTTTCGTGCCCGTTCTGTCTCCAGATGATGACCGAGGGTATTCAGTCCAAGGGACACTCCGAAAACAAAGACGCCCGCGACGTGCTCGAAATCCTGGCCGACAGCCTGGCCGACGATTAGGCGCAACGCTCCATCGAATCAAACAAGATCGAATCCCGCCGGGCTGTTCCTGCGAACGTCCGTCATCGTCCGGTGGATCGTATCGAGTGATGGGACCCGGGCGGCCAGCGGCCGCCACGCACCCATCGCGTCAGTTCATGTCTCGTTGACGGGGATGTTGAACCATGTTCATGGACATACTGGAACGCCGGTTGCTCTTCCAGCCCCGACCCGTATGCGATGCCGTCCCAACCGACCTCGGCATAGAGTTCGAAGAAACCTGGTGTGAGTCGGAACGCGGCCACAGGTTGCAGTGCTGGTACCTCCCCGGCGACCGCAGGCCTGATCTGACCTGGATGTGGTTTGGGGGCGCGGGCGGCAACCTGAGTCTCCGCGTCGGCGAATTCGCAGCGATCAGAAAGCACACCGGCGGGAATATCTTCGGATTCGATTATGGCGGATTCGGCAATAGCCGGGGCAAGGCGACGGTAAGCAACACTGCCGCCGACGCGAGAGCGGCATTGGCTCACCTGCAACAGGTGTACGGCACCGACCGAGCGCACACCCTGTTCATGGGAATCTCCATGGGCGCGGCCGTTGCCATAAGGCTGGCGGCCGAGTCCTGGTCGCCGCGGGCGATGGCACTGGTCGCTCCGTTCGCCTCGTTGCGCGACATGGGCAAGTTGTTCTATCCCACCCTGACTTGGTCCGGGCGGTTGGTTGGTAGTCGCTACAACTCGGCCGCTCTGGTTGGCCGCATTGACTGTCCGCTGCTGATACTGCACGGCGCCGACGACGAATTGGTCCCTCTGTCACAGGGACACAAGCTATACGATGCCGCGCGGGAGCCCAAGCAGTTGGTCACGGTCGATTCGGCCGGCCACATGAACGTTGGCGATTACCCAGAGTTTTGGGAAGGCCTCTGCACTTGGCTGGACCAGGTGGTTGTGAACGACGCCAACCCTGTCATCACGGCCCGGCATTGACAGACCTCGCTGCCAGCGGCGGCGAGATTGCGTGGACCTCAGGATTGCCCTATCATCCGCCTCCAGGAGCGCAATCGCGACGCGAATTGGAGGGAAGGAAACCATGGCACAGAGGCCTGACGTCAAACGGATGGAAGTTGAGATCATTTATTGCTGGGATTGAGGGCACGCCGGACGCGCGGCCTGGATGGCCAGCGAAGCATTGACCCGCACCGGCGACAACATTTCGACGTTCAAGTTAACCCCCGGCGATCACGGCAAGTTCGACATCCTGATCGATGGCGAGTTGGTGGGTGAGCACAAGCACACGCCCGACGCCCATCTGTTCCCGGACCTCCAGGACCTGATGGCCGCCATTAACGACCGGATCTAAACCGGTGCTCTAGCTGACGCCCGGGTTTTCGTGCAAACATGAAGACCCGGGTCATTTTTGTCTCTAAAACCCACCCATCACCTCAATCGAGTAATCAAGCACTTCCAAGTCGGGGCGGGTCTCAATCACGAAGTCCACTACGTCGTCGATCAGCGACCTGGTGTGGTCCGCGCTGACGCCAACGCAGGACACGGCCAGGGTTACGCTCTGCCACGCGTTGCCATCGACCCCGGCATCCTGGGCGACCGAAACGTTGAACCGCCCGCGTATTCGCTGGATCAGGCTGCGGGCAGTCTGCCTCCGGGTCTTAAGGCTGCGACTCTCAGGCACGCGGAGATTGATGTGCGCTATTGCTACATGCATGAGGTTGTTTCCGGGCCATTTCCGGACCGCGTAGGAGTCTACCGAGGTTAACGTATCTCGCGAAGCGTAGCACGGGTCCGCATCGAAGATCGCTTGGGCCCGTCCTCAGACTCGCCGGCACTCGGCAATTGCACTCGGCCATTAATGCCGGTATTGACGATGGATAAGCGTCGGGATAGATTATGACTGGATGCCGATTGGCATTGGTATGATTATCGATCTCTTCCACCATACGTAACTTTGGTCGGAATACTTGACGCATTCAACAAAGGTCATCATACGAGCGCATGACATCACGTTCCAGCGGACCAGGTATCAGCCCAATGACGGCAACATCCCCCGGCGAAGTTCCCGAGGTGGTCATTTCCAGGTTGCCACAGTATGTCCGCATCCTATCGCAGCTCCTGGAGAGCGGAGAATCGGTTACCAACTCACAGCAGTTGGGCGAACAGCTACAGGTAACCCCGGCCCAGATCAGGAAGGACCTGTCCTACTTCGGCCGGTTCGGCAAGCAGGGCCGAGGATACGTGGTGCGCGACCTGTTGCGCGAACTCAAGCAGATCCTCGGCTTGAACTCGGAATGGAACGTAGCGGTGGTCGGCGTGGGCCGGTTGGGAAACGCGATCCTGAACTACCCCGGCTTCAACCCTGACGGGTTCCACCTGGTGGCGGCATTCGATAACAACCTCGCCAACGTTGGGCGCCAGGTGGGCGGGGTGTCGGTGCAACCCATGGGCGAAATGGCGGAGACGGTGGCCGAGCGGGACATCAGCATTGCCATCGTGGCCGTGCCCAGCGCCCATACCCAGACGGTGATCGACCAGTTGGTGGAATGCGGAGTACGGGCGATCCTCAACTACGCGCCCATCAATGCCCAAGTGCCGGATGGTATCCGGGTACGCAGCATCGACCCGGTCCTGGCCCTGCAGTCGATGACCTATTACCTCACCGACGCCGGTTCTTCGGTCAACGGCTTGACGCCAGGCGGCTAACCCTATTGCGGCGCTTGCCGCGCCAGCGAGCGGTGCGGTGCGGACCGCCGCCGGCGCGCGACGGTCACGCGAACCTGGGCTCGGCGGAGGGAAGCCACCGCCTGTTCCAGTTCGATGTCAGATTCTCGACTGGCAATGCGTTCCTGCGCTCGCGCCAACGCTTCCTGGGCCCGCGCCTCGTCGATTTCGTCCACGTCTTCGGCGGCGTCGGCAAGCACGATAACCAGGTTGCCCAACACTTCCAGGTAGCCGCCGGAAAGCGCCAGGTAGCTCTCGTCACCGCCGGCGCGAACGAGCAACTCGCCCGGCTGCAGCACGGTCATCAACGGGGCATGGTTGGGTAGGATCCCCAACTGCCCGGCAACGCCGGGCGCCACCAGCGCGTCCACTTCACCCGAAAATACCTCGCGTTCAGCGGTGATGATCTGCAATTGCATCGGCATCGGGGCGGGCTCCTGTCAATCCGTGGCCTGGGAAGATCAGGCTGTGGCCTGCATCTCAGCGGCCTTCTCAACCGCCTCTTCGATAGTGCCGACCATGTAGAAAGCCTGCTCGGGGAGATCGTCGTGTTGGCCGTCGAGAATTTCGGCGAAGCCGCGCACCGTGTCCCGGAGTGCAACATACTTCCCGGGCTGATTCGTGAAGGTCTCGGCGACGAAGAAGGGCTGGGTTAGGAACCGCTGGATCTTGCGGGCCCGGAACACCGTCTGCCGATCTTCGTCAGACAGTTCTTCGATCCCCAGGATGGCGATAATGTCTTGCAGGTCACGGTACCGCTGCAGCACTTGCTGGACGCCGCGAGCAACGCGATAGTGCTCCTCGCCGACGATGCGCGGTTCCAGGATGCGGGCGAAGGAAGCCAGCGGGTCCACGGCGGGATACAGGGCCTGCGCTGCCAACGCGCGCTCGAGCGAAACGACGGCGTCCAGGTGTCCAAAAGTGGTCACAATGCCGGGGTCGGTGTAGTCGTCGGCCGGCACGTAGATGGCCTGGAAGGAAGTGATGCTGCCGCTCTTGGTGGAAGTGATCCGCTCCTGGAGCGCGCCCATCTCCGTGCTCAGCGTGGGTTGATAACCCACCGCAGAAGGCATGCGGCCCAGCAGCGCGGAAACTTCCATACCGGCCAGGATGTACCGATAAATGTTGTCGATGAACAGCAGCACGTCCTGGTTCTGCTCTTCCCGGAAGTACTCCGCCATGGTCAGCCCGGTGAGCCCGATGCGGGCCCGCACGCCGGGAGTCTCGTTCATCTGGCCGAACACCAGCACGGTGCTGCCCAGCACGCCGGAGTCCTCCATCTCGTGCCAGAGGTCATTTCCTTCGCGGGACCGCTCTCCCACGCCAGCGAATACTGACACGCCGCTATGAACGGCGCCGATGTTCCGGATGAGTTCCTGGATGATGACGGTCTTGCCCACACCGGCGCCACCGTAGGCACCGACCTTACCGCCCTTGGGGAACGGGGTGATAAGGTCGAACACTTTGATGCCCGTCTCAAGGATTTCCACGGTCGGGTTCTGGTCGTCAAAAGCCGGAGGATCCCGGTGGATGGGCCAGAACTGACCGGCTTCCACTGCGCCCAGGTTGTCCAGGGGAGTCCCGGTCACGTCGAAGAGCCGCCCCAATGTTTCCGGTCCCACCGGGACCGAAACCTTGTTCCCGGTGTCGGTCACTTCGCTGCCGCGGGCCAATCCATCCGTGGATCCAAGGGCCAGGCAGCGAGCCCAGTGGTTGCCGATGTGCTGCTGAACTTCCAGCACCAGGCGCTCGCCCGAGTTGTCGACCTCGAGAGCGTCAAACAGGTTCGGGAGTTGATCGGCGGGGAATTCTACATCCACCACCGTACCGATTACTTGGGCAATTTTTCCGGGCATCTTGTCTATCCTCCGAAGGAGTTATCTGAAGACGGTCGGATGTTCGCGGGCTCGCCGCAGCGTGGTCTCCCCAAATGAGCCCGGCCGATCATCCC
Source organism: Dehalococcoidia bacterium (assembly GCA_022827095.1). Taxonomy (GTDB): domain Bacteria; phylum Chloroflexota; class Dehalococcoidia; order Lucifugimonadales; family UBA3495; genus Bin87. Next base: position 549,503 of record JAJDTP010000005.1, on the reverse strand, counting down.
TCCAGCGCCACCTGGCCGCCCACCAGGTCCAGCAACTCGTTGGTGATGCTGTCCTGGCGCAGCTTGTTCATGACCAATGTCAGGTCGGAAGCCAGTTGGTTGGCATTGTCGGTCGCGTTCCGCATCGCTACCATGCGGGCGGATTGTTCGCTGGCGATGCTTTCCAGGATGGCGTGATACACCTGCATTTCAACGAACTGCGGCAGCAGTGCGCTTAACACGGTTGCCGGATCAGGCTCGTAAATGTAGCCCACCCGTTGGGCCGATTCCAGCGCCGCGGGTTCCACGGGCAGTATGCGTTCGATCACCGGTTCCTGCTGAACGGTGGACACGAAACGCATGTAGGCCAGGTGAACCTCATCGAACTCGCCGTCAGTGTATCCGTCGATGACCAGGCGGGAGATCGCGGTGGTATCGGCAAGGGACACGCGGTCGCTCAGATCGGTGAATACTGCCTGGACGGTATCGGTGTAGCGCACCAGGAAGTCGCGGCCCTTGCGGCCGACCACAATACTTCGGACCGTCGCGTCGCTGCCCAGAATGAAGCGGGCCACCTGGCGGTTGATGTTGGCGTGCATGCCCCCGGCCAGTCCACGGTCGGGGGTGATCACCACCATGCCCACGGTGTTGACCGGGCGGGTTTCCAGCAGCGGGTGGACCGTGTCGTCGTCAGTTGGTTGCGCTGCCAAGGTAGCGATCACCTCATGGATCTTCTCGGCGTACGGGCGGCCGTCGGTAACGGCTAGCTGCGCCCGGCGCATCTTCGACGCCGCGATGAGCGACATCGCGTTGGTGACCTTGCCGGTGTTCTCGACGCTGCGAATGCGTCGGCGGATGTCTCTAACGCTAGGCATTTGCTGACCCTGGCTGCACCTGGATTGGGGAAATTACCTACGAGGCTTCCTACTGGAAAGTAGGCTTGAAATCGTTGATGGCCGCGGTGAGCTGCCCGCTCAATTCGTCCGGCAGGTTGCCGGTGTCACGGATCGCCTGGCCGAATTCCGGATGCGTCGCGTTGACGTGGCGAAGCATCTGTTCCTCGAATGCGCCCACACGTTCCAGCGGGACATCTTCCATCAGACCGGAGTTCACCGCGAAGAGGACTATCACCTCGTCGCCCAGGTTGAGCGGCTGATACTGACCCTGCTTCAAAGCTTCGGTGGCAAGTTGGCCTCGGGCAAGCTGTGCGCGCGTTGCCGCGTCCAGGTCGGCAGTACCGAACTGGGCGAAAGTTGCCAGCTCACGATACTGGGCCAGGTCCAACCGAAGCCGGCCCGCCACCTGGCGGACGGCACGCGTTTGAGCGGCGCCACCCACGCGGGAGACCGACAAACCCACGTTGACGGCCGGACGGATACCGACGTTGAAAAGTTCCGGTTCCAGGTAGATCTGCCCGTCGGTGATGGAGATCACATTGGTCGGAATGTAAGCCGAAACGTCACCGGCCTGGGTTTCGATGATGGGCAGGGCCGTCAACGAGCCGCCGCCCAATGTGTCGTCGAGCCGGGCGGCGCGTTCAAGCAACCGGCTGTGCAGGTAGAAAACGTCGCCGGGATAGGCCTCACGACCGGCGGGACGGCGCAGCAGAAGCGACATCTGACGATAGGCCCAGGCATGCTTGGTCAGATCGTCATAGACGATCAGCACGTCCCTGCCTTCCTCCATGAACGCTTCGCCCATGGCGCAGCCGGCGTACGGGGCAATGAACTGCAGCGGGGCGGAGTCTGCTGACCCCGCGTTGACCACGATAGTGTGGTCCATGGCTCCGTACTCTTCGAGGATGCCAACGACCTGGGAGACCTTGCCCTGCTTCTGGCCAATGGCCACGTAGATGCAGATCAGGTCGGTATCCCGCTGGTTGATGATGGTGTCGATGGCAATCGCGGACTTGCCGGTAGATCGGTCGCCGATGATCAGTTCGCGCTGGCCGCGGCCAATGGGGATCATCGCGTCAATGGCCTTGATGCCGGTCTGCACCGGCGTGTCCACCGACTTCCTGACCACCACGTTGGGCGCGGTGCGCTCCACAGGCATCGTACGGTCGGTCGCTACCGGGCCCTTGCCATCCAACGGGCGACCCAGCGGATCCACCACGCGGCCGATTAGGGCGTCCCCAACGGGAACCTCGATGATCTGTCCGGTTGCCCGGACCCGGTCGCCCTCTTTCACCGCGTTGGGATCGCCCAGGATGGCGGCGCCGACAATGTCCGATTCCAGATTCAGCGCGAGGCCCAGTACCTCGTTGCCGAAATCCAGCAATTCGTTGGAGCGGACACTCTGCAACCCCTGGATGCTGGCGATACCGTCACCTACTTGCAGGACGGTGCCCACGTCGACGAGGGAGAGGTCTCCGCCAAACTCCTCGATCTGACGCCTGATGAGAGAAACTATCTCTTGTCCCCTGACTGCCATCGGCGAGTCTCCTCAATGTTGCGTTGGTTAGGCCGCTTGCGCACGGACCGTTTGGCGGAGCCGTTCCAGGGCGGAACTTGCGCTGCCGTCCAGCAATTGATCGCCAATCTGGATGATGAGCCCTCCCAGGATGGACTCATCCACATTTGCGGTGACCACCACTTCCTTTCCTACCATGCGCCCAACCAGGTCCGTAATACGGTCCAACTCGGCCGGTTCCAATTCCACGGCGGCGGTAACTTCAACTCGTTGACGGCCCAGCCGTTCGTCCAGCAGGTTGGTGTAAGCCTCCTGAACCTCACGAATTGCGTCCACGCCGCTGCGGCTGACCAGGAGCGCGACCAGGTTGCGAACCATCTGATGTGTCTCGGAGAGCACCTCGTCGATAGCCGCGATCTTGCGTTCCAAAGGCACCTCGGCGTGCCGCAGGAACAGGCTGAACTCCTCGTCGCCAAGCACGTCGGCGGCCAATCGTAGTTCCTGATCCCACGGTTCCAGCTGCTCTTCCTGCTCGGCCAACTCAAAGATGGCCTGGGCGTAGCGCTGACCGGACAAACGGTTTGCCACGGGTTGCTGTCTCCCTAACTCTTCCGACTGCGTGGTCGCCGTGATACGGCCCGGCCACGCATTCCTTATTGCCTGAAAATTGCCTGAAACGCCGACAGGACGGACGGTCAGTTGCGCCGCAGCGCCTGCTCGCCTTCGGCCAGGACTTGATCGATCAACTCCTGGTGCGCCTGGCGGTCCACGCTGCGTCGGATGATGCGTTCGGCAGCCGAAATCGCCAGGTCGCCGAACGCAGCCCTGACCTCGTCGACCGCGGCGTCGCGCTCCCTTGCGATGTCGGCGCGAGCGCGCTCGGAAAATTCCTCCGCCGACTGACGGGCGCGCTCCATCTCCTCTTCGCGGAAACGCTCAGCAGCTTCACGGGCTTGATCCAAAAGGCGCTGTCCCTCACGGCGAGCCTCGTTGAGCTCCTCCTCAATGGCGGAGCGCGAGCTAGCCGCTTCCTCACGGGCACGATCGGCGGCCGCGAGGCTCTCCCGGATGCTGTCGACTCGACTGTCCAAAGCGTTGAGCAGCGGCCGGTAAGCTAATGCTCCCAGCAGGATCAGCAGGACGACATAGTTGATCAGGTAGCTGATCAACGCCGGAACGTTCAGTCCCAGTTCTACCATGTTGTTACACCACGAAGAGCAGGATCACCGCGACGATGAGGGAGTAAATGCCAAGGGCCTCAGCGAACGCGATGGCTAGGATCATGTTGGTGGTAATCGCACCAGCCGCGTCGGGGTTGCGGCCAATTGCATTCATCGCGCCGGCGCCGAGGATTCCGATACCGACACCAGGCCCAACAACGCCGAGGGCGATGGCGAGGCCGGCTGCCAGGAACTTTGCGCCGTCCGCGGTCAGCGCCTGAGAACCCACCGCCAACAAAGTGGTGAACATCGAAAGGTCAAGTGCCATTGTTGATAATCCTCCGAACCGAAATTGGTCTCGTGATTTTACCTGGCCCCTGGTCGTCCAACCACGAGGCCGCGGTGCCATGATTGGGATAACCCGGCGATCAGTGCTCCTCGTGACTGACGGCCACCGACAGGAACACTAGCGTGAGTCCCGCGAAAATGACCGACTGGATCAGACCCACCAACAGTTCCAGTCCGAAGACGAACTGGGTGGCGATGAACGGAACCAGGAAGGTGATCATGACCACGAGGATCTCGCCGGCGGTCATGTTCCCGAACAGACGGAAGGTGAACGAGACGATGCGCACCAACTCCGACACCAGTTCCAAGATGCCCACGAAGACGTTGATCAGGCCCGACGGACGGCCGCGGAGTATGTCTCCGAAGGCGAAGAACTTCTTCAGATAGCCGAATCCGTGGGCGCGGAACCCCCAGTACTCGACGAACACGAACGACACCAGCGCCAGCGCCAGGGGGAAGTTCAGGTCGGTTCCGGCCGGCCGCACCAGGTGCGTCGCGAGTTTGAACTCGCCCCCGACGTGCGCGCCGTAGCCGACCGCTTGGTAGATGGGGATCAGGAAGATCGCCAGCCATGCGTTGAACAGCACGAAGAAGAAAATGGTGGCAACCACCGGGAAGGCTCGGCGTCCCATCTCCGGCCCAAGGATGCTGGACGCGAAGTTGAGAACCAGCTCGAACAGCATCTCGACCAACGCTTGGAGACGGCTGGGAATCACCTTGGGGTTGCGCGCGCCTCCGATGAAAAACACCAGCATGATGATACTGGTCAACCATGCCGAAAGCATGGTGTTGGTCACGGCGAACTGCATCAGGCCCAGGCCGTGATGCTCTTCCTCGGCGCTTTCTTTGCCTTCGGAGGACCCGTGATCCGCCGCTTTCTCGCCGTGATCATCGGTCTTCTTGTCTGCGACCCGGTAACCCACCACGCTTTCGCGTACAGACGCGGGGAACACGGGGTCCGGAGGAAGGTGGATGCCAGGCTGGGAGACGAAAGGTCGCTCCAGGCCAAACATACGAGAGCCAACTGCGCCAACGACGAAACCCACGATTAGAAGGACTGCCGACACGATGCCGAGCAGCAGGAGTATTCGTTTGGTGGTCACGACGGTTCGTTGCCTCCGCGGTCAGAACACGGTTTTTGGGAACGGTCGGCGGTGCGGGTGGGATTGTTGCTTCCGTACACCGCAGGGAGGATCATTCGGTAGACCCCGTAGAAGGCTACCACGCTGCCCAGAACCGTTCCCACCAACACCAGGAGCGCCACCTGGCCGGTCAGATTGCCCAGCCATAGCCCTCCAAGGATGCCCAGGACGATGCATACAGCAACGAACCAACCCAAGCCGGTTAGCCGCAAAGCGGTAACTACCCACTGCGGCATACCCGTTTCCAAACGGCAGGCATCGTAGCATCCGCACTCCGAACTGTCAATCGGAGAGGTTTGGAGAAATCGTAACCCTGCTCACGAAAACGCCCCACCGTCGCGGGCGGGGCAGCATTCATCGTAACGCCGGTGGCACGCATTTGGAACCTACTTGCGCTCGAAGTCTTCCATGTCAAGTTCGTTGATCAGATCCGTGAATGCCGACAGTCCCTGGAGTTCCTCTTCCGTGACCTCGGCGGGAGCCGACTCTCCGCCTGATTCCGGCGCCACCGCGGGTTGGCCGGTTTCCTGATCCATCGAGATCGCTGCCTTGTCCATGACCTGATCAGCCACGTATATCGGAACCTCGGCCCGCACGGCAACCGCCATGGCGTCACTGGGCCTGGAGTCTATTTCGTGGGTGTGATCACCGATCCTGACCACGATCTTGGCGTAAAACGTTTCGTTTTGTAGGTCGTTTACCAGGATGTGCTGGAAAGTTCCGCCCACCGACTTCACCAGGTCAACGAAAAGGTCGTGCGTCAGCGGCCGCGGAACCGACATGCCCTGCATCTTCACCGCGATCGCTTCGGCCTCGGTGGGGCCGATCCAAATCAACAGGAAAAGCTCGGTGGCCAACTCCTTGAGGACCACCACCCGTTGATAATTCATCTGGCTGATCCGGATGCTGTCGATTACCAGTTCACGCATCTCGCTCCGTCACTCCAATCAACGCTTCCGGGATGGTGTGGTCGGATCACGCCCGAGCGCATTCCCAACCAACGGGCACGCCGGATTGTACACCCGTGAGAGTCGCCAATGTCAAGCGTGAAGATTGCCCGGACAACGGTCGTCGCGAAGGCCTCCAGCCGCCGCAAGACGAAGGGGCGGGTATTTTCCCGCCCCATTTCATCCGGTACGGGCGGGCCGGTTACCGAAAGCGCCCGAAGTCGGCCGTTTCGCGCTCATCGCTCGGAGCGAAGTCACTTGGCGACGGGATACTCGGGCTGGGGGCGGCCGCCAGCGTTGCGCCAGCAAGCGCGTCAATGCCCTTGCGAACCGAGCCGGTGGCGGCGGTCAGTTCCCGCTCCAGGTCCCGCAGGGTGCGCAGAGCGTATGCATCGGCCTGGTTCCTACGGTTTTCCGCCTCACCCTCGGCCTGGTCAATCATCCGGCGGGAGGTGGCTTCCGCTTCCCTCAGCATTTCCTCCGCCTTTCGTCCCAGTTCATGCTCGCTGAGACGCGTCCGGAAATCCTGCTCCAGTTGCTGGCGCGCCTGGTGAGCCTCGGAGACGGCGGACGACATTATGTCATCCTTGCGGGACAGCATTTCCTCAGCCTGCCTTATCTCCTGGGGCACAGCCATGCGCAGTTGCGCTACGAGCTCGCCTATCTTGCTCCGGTCGACCATTACATTGTTGCTGAGCGGCACGGATTTACTCGAGTCCACCAACAATTCGATCCGGTCGATAATGCTGTTGATATCTATGATGACCCCCTTGGCCGGCGGTTCAGATTGCGCGTGAACGGCTACCGCTGCGGCAATTGGTATTTTTCCGCCAGGGCCCGAGCCACGTGGTCCGGGACCATGCCGGAGATATCGCCGCCCAATTGAGCGACTTCTTTGAGCAGGCTTGAACTGATGAACATGTGCTCTTGATCGCTCATCAGCGACACCATGTCGACTTCGGGCTCCAGACGGCGGTTCATGAAGAACATCTGCGACTCGTACTCGAAATCGGGACCGCTGCGAAGGCCCCGAATGATGGCCGCCGCGCCGGCGTCACGGGCGGTGTTAACCACCAGACCGTTGAACGGGCGAACCGTCACGTTTGACATGTCGGCTACCGCCTCCCGCATCAACCCGACGCGCTCTTCGGTGTTGAACATCAGGCTCTTGGAAGGGGTGTCATACACGGCGACGATCAGGCTGTCGAACAGCCGTGCGGCGCGTTGAGCCACGTTCAGGTGTCCCATGGTCACTGGGTCGAATGTGCCGGGATAAAGAGCGGTTACCATTCGGGGCTACTCCGTTTAGTTGTTGGGGTCAGTCAATTCGCGGCGGTGCGAACCGCGTAGAATCCTACCGCATTATCCCCGTAGCTGCGTCGGTCAATCTCATGCAGGCAATGGATTTCGGCCGGCAGAGTCACACGATTGCTGAAACCCACGACTACAGTGGAGTCCGTGTTGAGCAGTGTGGACCGGGCAAGTCGTTCCAAGGTTGGGGTAGGCGCTCCCATTGCGTAAGGTGGGTCCAGGACGACAAGATCGTAAGGTGTCCTGTCATCGGAGTCGGCCGCGAATCGATTCAACCAGTCCAATACATCGGCGCAATTGACACGACTGACGTTGCTATAACCCGTGAAGTCCAGGTTCTCCTGTATCACCCGACACTGTCGTCGATTACGTTCGACAAAGTCGGCCTGCATCGCCCCACGGCTGAGGGCTTCTATGCCCAGGCTGCCGGTGCCAGCGTAAAGGTCAAGGACCCGGCTCCCTTCCACCTTCTCGGGTTGCAGAATATTGAAGATCGCGGATCTAACCCTCTCAGTTGTCGGTCGTACTCCGGCCACCGCTGCCCCAATCAACGGGAGACCTCGGGACGTGCCGCCGGATATTCTCATTGAGTGCGATTTGCGTGGTGGCATTGTAAAACCGGCCATGCCGCAGTTGACGAATGCTTTAGCGACCAATTTCGAGGCTTTTGCGTCTGGTCCCGCCGCCGGCGTCCAGTATATCGCCGGTTCGACAGAACGATTTCTGCTTGCCCGGTTTGGGGCCCTGTGCTACCATCGGTTGCGCCAATTCACGCCGCAATGAGTATGAGGGGCTGCCCGAATTGGGCGCTCGTTCAGGTGCGGCCAATTCTCGACTTTTCCATATCGACCGGCCGTTTGGACGCCATGCTCTCCTCGGACAATGCAACTTCCGGAACTCCGGGCCGGGGAGCCTTTCGTCAGGCACTGGCCGATGCATCTCCTCAGCCTGGCGAAGGCACGGTCGTCACCATTGGCGTGTTCGACGGGGTGCATCGGGGACACCGCCATCTGCTGAGTCGCATGTTGGAGTTGGCTGAACCGCCGTTGATCCCTACCGTCATCACTTTCAGCAATCATCCCGCCGAAGTGGTGAACCCGGAACGCACCGTAACCAAGATCATCACCCCCGAAGAAAAGATCCGATTGCTACACGACGCCGGGATCGAGAGCGTGATCTGCGTCGAGTTCACCAACGACATCGCCAACCTCGACGCTAACGAATTCACACACATGCTGGTCGATTGCCTCCACATGCGCGGCATCGTTACCGGCCCGGACTTCGCCTTGGGGCGGAACCGCAGCGGCAACCTGGACTACCTGCGGCGCCGGGGGGCGGCCCTCGGCTTCTGGGTGGAAACGGTACCTCCCCTGGAACTGGAAGGCAGCACCGTCCGCAGCCGACGGGTACGCAACGCCCTGGCCGACGGCAACGTCGATGGCGCCGAATTCCTGTTGGGACGGCCCTACGCCACCGACGGTATCGTTGTGCACGGCGCCAAGATGGGCCGCCAGTTGGGCTTCCCCACCGCCAACATCATTCCCATCGAGAACTTCGTGATCCCGGCCGACGGCGTGTACGCCACCTACGCCACCGTAAACGGAGTGCGACACATGGCGGCCACCAGCATCGGCGTGAGGCCCACCTTCGGCCTCAGCCAGCGCCTGATCGAAGCGCACCTGCTGGATTTCTCGGACGACATCTACGACGAAAACCTGAAGCTCGAGTTCGTTTCCCGGCTGCGCGGCCAGGAAACCTTTGATGGCATCGATGCCCTCATCTCCCAGATGAACCGGGACGTGGCCAACGCCCGCTTGGTGCTCGAGCAGCACGACCGGCAGGAAAACGCCTGATCCGCCGGTCAGAGTTGACCAACAGAGGCGAGGTGAGCGTTGACCAGCCAAGTCCAGATCCCCGAAAACCTTTCCACCATCACGCGGCGGGGCGTGAGTCGGATTATCTCCGAAGAAGAGTTCACCGACATGCTGCAGCGGGGCACACCGCTGCGCCTGAAGATGGGATTCGACCCCAGCCGGCCGGACATCCACCTGGGTCACGTCGTCGGGCTCCGTAAGCTCCGGCAGCTTCAGGATCTCGGGCATCAGGTCATTCTGATCGTGGGCGATTGGACCGCCCAGATCGGCGATCCATCAGGCCGTTCGGCAACGCGCACCATGCTCACTCATGCCGAGGTGCTGGAGAACGCCGAATCGTACATGCGCCAATTCTTTAAAGTCGTGGACCGTGACCGCACCCAGGTGGAATGGCAGAGCCAGTGGTTCGGCGAATTCACCCTGGGCAACGTCATTGAACTCACTAGCCGGTTCACCATCAATCAATTCCTGCACCGCGAGGATTTCGCCAACCGCTACTCGCAGAACCAGCCCATCGCCATTACTGAGATGTTGTACCCGCTGATGCAGGCGTACGACTCTGTGGTCATCGAGTCGGACGTGGAATTCGGCGGCACGGACCAGATGTTCAACCTGCTCGTGGGCCGAGAACTGCAGGGGATGATGGGACAAACCCCGCAGCAGTGTTTCATGATGCCCATCCTGGTGGGAACCGACGGCGTGCAGAAGATGAGCAAGAGCCTCGGCAACTACGTAGCCCTGGAAGAGCCGCCCGAGGAAATGTACGGCAAGCTGATGTCCCTGCCCGACGAGCTGATCTCGTCCTACTACGAGTACCTGACCGACGTACCAGACGCCGACATCGCCGAGATGACGCACGCGATGGAATCCGAGACTGCCAACCCCATGGATTTCAAGAAGGGTTTGGCCCACCGGATAACCACCACGTTCCACGACGGCGACGCCGCCGACTCTGCCCAATACCATTTCGAGCAAGTGGTACAGCGGCGGGATCTTCCGAACGACATACCGGAGGTGGCCTTGGCCGAAGTGTCCGGGTTGCCGATCCACCGGTTGCTGGTGCAAACCGGCCTGGTCAGCAGCAATGGAGAAGCACGCCGGCTTCTCACTCAGGGAGCCGTAGAACTGATCCGGGCTGACGGCCATAGGACGGCCGCATCCATGGGCGACGAACCCAACCTGAACGCTGGAGATGTGGTGCGGGCGGGGCGGCGGCGGTTTGTGCGACTTGTCCACTAACCAAGGCCGCGGATTCGATACACTGTGGGGCACGGTACAACCCATGTCCATGCCCGCACCGGAGGCACCGGCCATGACCACCGCCAAAAAACTGTTAACCGCGGCCGAACTGCTTGCCTTGCCCGATGACGGCAAGCGCTACGAATTGATCCGGGGGGAATTGATCACCATGGCGGCAGCCAGCGCTCCGCACGGCGGAGTTACCGACCGCATCGGCCGGCGCATTGGCAATTTCGTTGAAGCGGGCAATCTGGGAGCAACTTACGCCGCCGAAACCGGCGTTTACATCGGACGCGATCCTGATACGGTGCGAGCTCCCGACTATGCTTTCACATCAACGGAAAGAATGGTAGGTGCACGCTCCGCCAGCGGTTACGCGGAGATCATCCCTGACCTCGTGGTGGAAGTGGTAGCCGGCGAATATCGACAGCCGATGGTGGACTCCAAGGCACAGATGTGGCTGGATGCCGGCGTGAGGTTGGCGCTGGTGGCATTTGTCGATACCCGCGAGGTAATTGCTCACCATGACGACGGCACGGTGCAGAGATTTGGCCCCGGCGATACCCTGACCTGCGAACCGGTCCTGCCCGGTTTCGCCTGTTCCGTAGACGAGATATTCGCTTACTGAAGGTCACCGGGTATTTTGAATGGGAGTGGCACGCTATGACCACCGCCAAAAAACTGCTGACGGCCGACGATCTGCTGGCGATCCCAGACGACGGCATGCGACGCGAGCTTATTAGAGGGGAGCTTGTCGAAATGCCGCCGGCCGGAGATGACCACGGTTTCGTCGGGAACGAGGCGTCCTGGCGAATGAGTTCTTTCATCCACCAGCATGGCCTCGGTCGAGGCCGCATGGCGGAAACCGGGTTCTGGATTGAGGTCGCTCCGGACACCGTCCTGGCGCCCGATTACGCTTTTATCTCCTACGAGCGCATGCCAACCCGGCCGCAGTCCCGAGGCTATGCACAAGTTATTCCCGACCTAGTCATGGAAGTTTTCTCGCCCAATGACCGCCAACCTCAGGTGGACCGCAAGATACGGCTGTGGCTCGATGCCGGCGTCCGTCTGGTTATGGTCGTCTATCCCGTCCCGCAAGAGGTATACGCGCACCACGATGACGGCACCGTGAAACGATTTGGCCCCGGCGACACGCTGACCTGCGAACCGGTCCTGCCGGGTTTCGCCTGTTCCGTAGACGAGATATTCGCTTACTGAAGAGCCCTCACACGGGCAGGATGGGTGGTGCCCCTTCCGGCAGGGTGACGTCCCGGAGCGACAGTTGGCTGCCGTCGGTGAACCAGGGGTTCCTGGGGTTGCGGGAAGGCAACAGCACGGTGGCTGTACCGGGGGCGGTGACCTCGCCGCGCTGATTTTCCGCCCAGATGTCCACGTCCACCAGCGCGTTGCCCTGGTGGATGTACTTGCGGGCGACGCGTCCTTTGCAGAACTGCGTGTCGCCGTAGACGTTGAACCGCCGCGTCTCTACCCGGAGCCGTTTGAGGAAGGCGTCGTCGCCCATCCAATTCGTCATCAGGGTTCCCAGCCAGGACACGCGCTGTGGCCCGTAATCGTAGGCGCCGGGCACTCCCACCGCCTCTGCAACTGAATCGCGCAGGTGTCCGATGCCCGTGTACTCCAGGCCACCGCCGGACTCGGGGTTCCTGAAGAAATGGTTGGGATGGCGCATGGCCTCCCGGAGCAGCACACCGTGAGCGCTGGATCGGCCCGTGCCGACCAGGAAAGCGCTCACGTCCTGCAACGATAGCGGCCCACGCACCACCGTCGGTAGCTCTTCGCCGATTTCGGTGTCCTCCCAATAGCGAGGCTGCCCGCCACGCGCCGTTTCGTTGAGCACCTGCTCGTCGATCTGCGTCAGTTCTTCCTCGGTGTATTCATGGCGCTTGGGCACGTCGGCGTACTTGCCCCGCTCGCGGGAGGCGCGCCGCTGGTGCCGCGTGCACCAGCCGACCACCCGGGCTACAACTTCGTCCCGCTGGTTTGAGTAGGTGGTCTCGACATACTGGATGACCAGCCGCCCGGAGTAGGCGCTTTGTTTTTCCTGCACGTCCAGGACGCGCTCGACGCAGTTCACCGCATCTCCGGGACGCAGCACGCGGAAAAACTCCCAGTCGTTCCCGGCGAAAAAGCCATGAACCCCCGGCAAACCCCAGCGGGTGCGGCCCGACCAATGGCGCATGTAGGGAGCGCACGGATGGCCGACAATGCTGCCGTACTTGGAATAAGCAGCGTATTCCTGGTCCCGAAACAGCGGGTTGGCGTCGCCGATCCCATTTACGAAGTTGAGCATCGTATCCGGCGTGGCCTGGCGCACGTACTGCTCGGTGCGCATCCGCACGCCGATCATGGCCCGCGCAGCGGCCAGGGCATCGTCGGAAATGCCGCCCTCCACTTCGGGAAGGGTTTCGACAACTTGTTGCTGGGACTGTTCCTGGGTCATGGCTGGTTCCTCGTCGTTCGCACTGTGCCAGGCTAATATACCACCCGCCGTTCCTCCAACTCGGCCAACCTCTCTTCGCTCAGCCCCAGATGCCCGCACAAAACTTCCCGGTTGTGTTCTCCCAACAGCGGAGCGTGTCGGCGCACCCGCGACGGCGATTTGCTCAGGTTCCACATCAAGTTGAACACCGGCTCTGCGCCCAGCGCCGGGTGCTCCGTGTCACTGTACAGTCCGCGTTCCATGAAGTGCGGGTGAAAGAGACGTTCCTCAGCTCCCAACACCGGAGCCGCCGCGACCCCGTGTGATTGCAAAAGCTCGGTGACGGCCTCGGCATCCTTTTGTGCCGTCCATCGTGACAGGAGCGCGTCCAGTTCGCGGCGATGGCGCTGGCGGCGGAACTGGCTGGTGAACCGGTCGTCCGCAGCCCAGGCCGGCGAGGCCATGGCCCGGACCAGCGACTCCCACTCCTCCTCCGACTTGACGGCGATGGACACCCATTTGTCCTCTCCGGCGCACGGGTAGTTGCCGTAAGGGGCCATCGTCGGATCATGGTTGCCACGGGGTTGGAGCGAACGCCCGGTCAATGCCTGTTCCATCAGGCCCACGCCCTGGGTGACCACAGTTGCCCGTAGCATGGACACGTCGATGTACTGACCCTGCCCGGTTCGGTTCCGGTGAAACAGCGCGGACGAGATCGCGAACACCGCGTGCAGGGCCCCACAGATGTCGCCGAAAGCATGCTTCAGACCCAGGGGGCCACCGCCTTCGTAGCCCATGGTGCTATCCAGACCGGACAGCGACCCGATGGACGGAGCGTAAGCGCGCAGATCTCGCAGCGGCCCCTCCTGCCCCGTGGACGAGATCGAGGCCATTATGATGTCCGGCTTGACGCCCCGCAACGCCTCGTAACCCAGGCCCAATCGATCCATCACGCCGGGAGAGAAGTTTTCGATCACCACGTCGCATCGCGATGCCAGGCCCTTGGCCAACTCCACGGCCTCGGGCTCGGCTATGTTCAGGGTGACACTGAGCTTGCCCCGGTTCACGTTGTGAAACATCGGGTTCTGCTCCGGATCCGGCTGATCACCAACGATGGGTCGCCCCATCCGCATGTAGTCCAGGCGTTGCCGGGTCTCGACCTTGATCACCTCCGCGCCCATGTCCGCCAGGACCATGCCTGGAAGCGCGCCGGCCAGCACCCACCCGAAGTCCAGGACCCGATAGCCACTCAGCACGCCAGGATTGGTTCGCATGTCATTCTCGGTGGTTGTCATTCATGTCCCTGTCGCCGCGGGTCCTGGCCATCTCTCGTGGCGGAACGATCCAGGCAGCCAGGGCCGGCATTGCCGCCAGCAGCGCCGCCGCCGCAATCTTGGTATACCCGCCGCCGTAGACCAGGCTCAGTGTCCAGAGCAGTCCGAAGCAGATCGCGCCCACTATGATACCGGCGATAATGATGACCTCGGGACGGTGGTTTTTCCTGATCGCCAGTTGCCGGGCAATCAGGCAGCTGCCTACGAACGCTACCACACAAGCTATCGCGATCCGGATCAGCATGGCGGATGGATGACAGAAAGCGGCGATCGCTGAATGGGCCGGACGCCAGGTCGGCGTTGGCGGTCAGATGATCCCGATCTGGTACAGCTTCACCAGATCTGCGCCAGTGTAGCCCAATTCATCACAGAGCACGGCCCGATTGTGCTGGCCCAAAGTTGGCGCCGGCTTCGGCGCGGATGCTTCAGCTTCGGGCAGCCGGTAGGGCGCCCCCGGGTAGGCCACCGGCCCGGTGTCATCGCGTTCTATCACTACGAACAAATCCTCAAGCGATGGATCGGAACGCACTTCCTCGTAGGTGCGCACCGGCGCAAGCGGAATTCGGTTCTCCAGGGCGATCTCCAACAATTCGGCCTTGGTATAGTCGGCCAGCCACGCCTCTACGTAACCATCCACCTCGTCAGCGTACAGGTTGTTCATCGCGGTGCGGTTGCGGAACCTCTGTTCCTGCGACCATTCCGGGTTGCCCATGATCTCCAGCAGGCGTCGCCACTGCCGTCCCTCCGGTGACCCCACGAAGATATGGCCGTCCTTGCAGCGCAGAATGCAGTTGGGATACGGGAAGTCCAGAGCGTGGTGCCCCGTACGCCGGGTGACGCGCCATTCGTAAACCGCCATCAGAGCTTCCGGGCCGTTGTAGAGCCCGGCCATCGTCTCCGCTTCCGCGATGTCGATGTGCTGACCGCCGTGCGTATCTCGGCCCAACAGCGCCATGACGATTGACGAAGCGGCGGCCATGCCGGCGAAGTAGCCGACTTCCGGCGTGCCGAAGGTGAGCGGTTCCCGGTCAGCCTCGCCCAGTCCCTCGCAAATTCCTCCGGCGGCGGCCAGGTTGATATCGTAGGCCTTGTAGTCCCGCCACGGGCCGGACAAGCCCCAGGGACTGATACTAGCCATGACCAGTCCAGGATGTTCGGCGGAGAGCGCGTCATAGTCCAGCCCCAGGCGTTCCATGTCGGCCGGGGGCACGTTGTGCACCACCGCGTCCGACTTCGCCGCCAACCGACGCATAATGGAGCGGCCCGTGGGTGTCTCCAGATTGGCGGTGATCCCCGCCTTGTTGGAGTTGAGGTACAGGTACAACCCGCTGCGCTCTGGGTGGGGAACATCGTCAGGCCACGGCCCGTATCGCCGGGCTTCCTCGCCCGCTCCCGGTGGTTCGACTTTGACCACGCTGGCGCCGGCATCAGCAAGCAGCTTGCCGCAGTACGGCGCAGAGATCATGGAGCCGATTTCCAGGACGCGCAGGCCGGAGAGCAGGGGATAGGTCATGGCTATACGGAGCAAACGATAGTGGTGGTCGCAATGTTATCACAGGCCGGAGGGTGCTCCGCTGGGACGCGAAACTTTCGCGATGTCGGGCCTTCGGTGACTGCGTATCGCGGCGAGGGATTGCGCGTTCGCCATCGGGAGACGAGTTCGTCCGATACCGTGCGCACATACAGACCATCAACGATCCCTATGTTAGACTTGGGCGTGCGAGACGAACCCACTAATCCGAACAGAAGGAGGCCCACGATGCCCAAGAAGCGCGGCACCGGCCTGATGATGGTCTGGTGCGAAGTTCCCGCCGATGTCGAGGAAGAATTCAACCAGTGGTACAACACCGAGCACCTGCAGGAGCTACTTTCCGTGCCCGGCGTTCTCAACGCCGCCCGGTACGAGGCCACCAGCAGTGGCCCCAAGCACCTGGCGATGTACGAGCTGGATTCCGCCGACGTGATCAACACCGATGCGTTCAAAAACCGGCCACCCACCCCCTGGGGCCAGCGCGTCGGCCCGCGCGCGGTCGCGACCAACGTCATCAACAACGTCTACCAGCTGATCCACCCCACAGATTTGAGTGACGAGCTAGCGAATGCGGACATGTCCCCGGCGTTGCAAATCGGGCGCATGGATGTGCCGGAGGCCAGCGACGCCGAGTGGAACAACTGGTACTCCACCGTTTACGTCCCCAACTATGAGAAGGTGCCGGGCTGCATCCGCGGTCGCCGTTGGAAGTCGGTGCGCGGCGAGCCGGCTTACGCCACGGTCTACGAGTTCGAAAACCCCGAGGTATCGTCGACCGCGGCGTGGCTGGAGCAGCGGGAGGCCCACCCCGACAACGGCCGCATGCGTGACGTCATGACCCACGCTGCTGGATCCCCAGGAATCTGGCGCAAGACTTTCCAGCCGTAACGAAGCCCGACGGCAAGTAGCGTAAAATGGAGGAGCGGACGCAGGTTCGCTCCTCTAATCATTGGTGACCTATGACTTCAGCTCGTCGCTTGAAATCTCCGGTTTGGCCCCTGGCCTTTTTCGTCACGGTATGGTGGGCGCTAACGCCCGTAGCGCAGGGACAGGACATAGTGGGACAGGACTCCCGGCGAGTCGAGACGAATACCGGGCCCTACACCGTGGTGGTCGACGCCCAAACCCTGCCGTCGCTTCAGTCGGTGCAGTTCTTCATCCGTATTAGCGAGACCTCGACGGGGGCGCCCGCGGATGATCTGACGGTGTCAGTGCTCACCACCTGGAGCGAAAGCGACGAAGCCGGAGAAAACATCGCCCTGAGCCCCAACGTTCCCGGGCTCTACACCGCCACCCTGCAGTTTGACCCCGGCAGGTGGGAGACGACCATCTTGATCGAACCGCCCACCGGGGGCTCCTACGGCGCAGACGGGTTCGTGTTTGATGTTCCGATACCGACAAGCGACTCGGCGGCGGGCTTCGTGTTCATCGCCGTGGCGATCGTCCTGATTGCCGGCGCCGGCTACCTCACCTGGCGGATTCGCCAGAACCAGAAAGCCCGCGCCGTCGCTCGTGGAGACGCGCCGCAATGATCGCCACTTTCAACCCCCGTTGGTGTCTCTGGGTATCGGGCGCCGTTGCCGCAGCAGTGGCCGGCGCGGCGCTGAGCGCGGGTATCGCCTCCGCTCACCAGGGCATCCCACCCGGGCAGACCCCGGCGACGGCTTGGGGTTTCATTACCAATCCAATACCCAGCCTGTTTCTGCTCGGCGCGGTCTACCTTTATGTCAACGGGCTCAACAACTGGCCCAACCCAACCCATCGCGTCAACGGGTGGCAGAAGGCGTGCTTTTTCGCGGGAATTCTGGTGCTGTTCGCTGCGCTGCAATCCCCGATTGAGCCCCTGGCAGAGCATTATTTTTCAATCCACCAGGTGCAGCACCTGATGGTTCGCATGGTCGGCCCCTTGCTGATCCTGCTCGGCGCGCCGCTGACGCCCATGCTGCGCGGGATGCCAACCTGGGCCCGCAAGAACATCATCCGCCCGCTCGTGCGTTCCCCTCTGGCCCGCTGGGCCTACGGCAAGGCCACCAACCCGGTGTTCACCACCGTTACGTTCCTCGCTCTGCTCTTCATCTGGCAGGCGCCGGGCCCGCACGACCTCGCGGTGCACAACGACTGGGTCCACGAGCTGATGCACGGAACCATGCTGACCAGCGGGTTCCTGTTCTGGTGGATCGTGATCGACCCCAAGCCGCACCGTTCGAGGCTCCACTACGGTCTGCGCGTGCTCTACCTCGGCCTCATCGTCCTGCCAAACACGCTGCTGGGAGCCGGTATCACGTTCCAGGAAGGTCTGATTTACTCGGCATACCAGGAACTCCCGCGCCCGTGGGAGGGCTTCTCTCATCTGTCCGACCAACGTCTGGGCGGGCTCATACTCTGGGTCCCCGGCGACATGATGAGCATCCTCTCCGCTGGCATCGTGATGTTCATGTGGTACCAACGGGAGATGGAAGCCAACCCGAACCCGCCTATGCCTCAGCCGGCGATGGAAGGCGAAGGCGACGAGAGCGCGGAACCCGAACCGCCGGAGCGGTCAAACTCTCAATAGTCATTCCAAATTGACCTCCAACGAACGTACTTGTACGATGTGGCCCGTTGTTTGATGAATCCCTCGAATCAAACGGTGAAGTATGGGCATTAGCAACGGACTCCGTCCGGAACCGCGTTTCGACTGGTTTATACCCATTGACGGTGATGGCGCGCGGGCCGGCACGGTCCGGGCAGACCGCCCGCCAACTTTCGAGTACCTGCGGCAGGTAGCGGAAACCGCGGAGCAGTGCGGCTTCTACTCCATGCTCATTCCCACGCGCTTCGCCAACGGCCTGTTTTCGGAAGACGCGCCCCTGGCGGAGACTTGGACCACGGCCACCGCATTGGCGGCGGTAACCTCCAAAATCCGCTTTCTGGTAGCAGTGCGGCCCGGGTTCATCGCTCTCGGGTTGTTCGCCCAGATGGCCGCCGCGCTGCACCAGATATCCGGTGGACGCCTGGACATCAACATCGTGCCCGGCGGCATCCAGAATGACTTCGAGCGCGTTGGCGAAGTCAGCGATCATGCGACACGTTACGAAAGGGCGGAAGAGTTCATCCAAGCCTGCCGGGCCCTGTGGCAGGATCCGCAGCCGGTGACGTACTCGGGCGATTTCTACCGGCTGGCCGACGCCTATTGCGCTCCCGCTCCGGGCCAGGACGGCCCCAGGTTCTATCTCGGCGGAGCGTCCCCGCGGGCGCTGGGGCTCTCCGCCCGCCAGGCAGATGTGCACCTGGGCTGGATCGAGCCGTTGGAGGACACCGCCCAGCGTGTCACCGATTTGAAACAGCAATTCGCCGGGACCGGCCGGCCGCTCACCCTGGGCCTCCGAACTCACCTCGTCATAAGAGACGATGAGGACGACGCCTGGCAAGCAGCGCGGCGCCTCATCGCCGACGCCGCTCCGGAGGTCAAGGCTCAGCGTCAGTCCGCCATCGTCGGCACTCCAATGGTGGGCCAGCAAGCCCAGGCCCGCGAAGCCGAGGACCACCGGCTCGGGCCGCACCTGTGGAATGGCCTGTCCGAGGTACGGGTCAACTGCGGCAGCGCCCTGGTGGGCACTCCGGAGCAGGTGGCCGACGAGTTGCTGGACTACTGGCGCCTGGGCATCGATGAGTTCATCCTGAGTGGCTTTCCCCACGTCGAAGAGTGCCAGCGGGCGGCCGCAGACCTGTTGCCGTTGGTGCGCGAGCGGGTGGCGTCCGAAACCCGGTGAGCGCTGATTTCCGCAGGCGCTGGCGTTCGCGCCGGAACATCGCGCCTTGACCCGTAATCTCGCCCTGCTGCTCTGGCTGTTGCCCCGGCGGTTACGTTCCGCGTGGGGGTTGCTGGCCGTCACCGCCTTCGGCGTCCTGGCGGCGGTAACCATCATGGCGCTGGGTGCGATGTATTCCCAGGGTTTGGCCGAAGCTGGCTTGCGGCACTCGTTGGCCGTCAGCTCCGCCACCGTGATCAACACCCAGATTGTGGTGCGCAACCGTCCACTGGGTCCGGAAGACTATACATCGCTGCGCACTGACATTGAGCAGATCATCGACAACGACGTCAGCTATCTACGGCGGGGCCAGGAACGCTACGCCAAGATGCTGCCCACTTTGCCCTTCGTCCAGGTAGGCGCTCCCTTCGGGATTTCCGACGTTCCGTTGGGACGGCCATTTTTCGTCACGGAGTTCGCCGAGCATTCGCGACTGGTCGATGGCCGCTGGCCGTCGCCCACCGTGGGAAGCGAGCCGGGAACCTGCGTCAATCTCGCTGACGGTTGCCCGCGCATCGAGGGCGTTCTCGGTCTCGATACTTCCCGCCTCATGGGATGGGGGGTCGGCAAGGAAGCCTGGCTGGTCGTGTTCCCCGGAAACGACGAAGAACCTCCCGAGTACATCGGCGTCGAAATCGTTGGCATCGCCGAAGCCATCGATCCGCGTGAAGAGTACTGGATGGGCTCCGCGGACTACTTCCGCATGGGCGATTGGGAAGGCCGACCCGTAGCGCCAATTTACGTGAACGAGCAGGCGTTTTTCGACGGTATCGGCGAACCGTTCCCCACCCTGGTAGGCGACTACGGCTGGTTCCTGTACATCAACCCGGATGTCATCACCGCCTCGACGGTCCAGCAAACCCGGGACGACCTCACCGCGCTGGAAACCGACATCAACAGCCGATTCCCCCGTTCCTACGTCCTGACCGGGCTGGAAAACAGTCGAGGCACCGGTTTGCTGGCCACGTACCAACGTGAACTCACGTTGGCCCGAGCGCCGTTGATCCTGTTCATTTCACTAGTGGTAGTCGTGATCCTCTACTTCCTGGCCCTGGCCGTGGGCCTGCTGGCCAGCGCCCGTTCTGCGGAGTCATCCATGCTGCGCAGCCGGGGAGCCAGCGTCGGGCAGGTGGGAGGGTTGCTGGCGGTGGGCGAAGGCTTGATCGTAGTCGCGGCTACGTTAATCGGTCCGCTGCTGGCCTGGGGCATCGGTAGTCTGCTGCTGGTGGAGACCATCAACCCGGCGGCTCGGGCCGGCGCCGGAGAGGCTCCCCTGGATGTTTCCCTGTCCTGGCAAATGTACGTTATGGGCGCGGTTGGCGGGCTGCTGAGCCTGGTAGTTTTGACCGTCGCCGGCGGCAGCCTGGCCCGTCTCGGTATCCTCGATTTCCTGCGCGCCCGGGCCCGGCCGCCGTCTGCGCCCTGGCTGCAACGTTATTACATCGACATCATCGCGGTGGTCGCCCTGGCCATCCTGGTCTGGCAAATCCGACAACGGGGCGGATTCGTCGAAAGTGAGCTTACCGGCCGGGGGCCAGCGTTGGACCCGTCGTTGCTGTTGGCGCCGTCTGCGGCCCTGTTAACCCTTGCCTTCCTGCTCCTCCGCGCTTTACCGTGGTTGATGACGGGCACCGCGTGGATCTCCCAGCAGTTGGCGCCGGCGTGGATCAGCCTGTCGTTGCGCAGGATGGCACGTCATCCGCTCCCCTACGCGTCGTTGACCGTAGTCGTGACGTTGGCCGCGGCCCTCGGCGTGTTCGCCGGAACCTTCCAGACCACGCTGGCCCGCAGCGAAGCAGACCAGGCCAACTACGGAGTCGGAGGCGACATCACCCTGGGTGGTACCAGCTTTATCGGTCGCACCGAGCAGGAGAGGATCAACCAGCTCAAGTCCATCGACGGGATTGAGTCGGTGTCCCCGATTATCCGGGAGCCGGTGGGGTTTATCGACGGACCGTTTCAGCGCGGGACCGTTATGGGTGTTGATCCACTGACCATCGGTCAGGTTTCGTGGTGGCGCGACGACTTCGTAGATGGCGTACCAACTCCCCTCGATACCCTGGTCGCTCCGCTGCGAAGAACCTTGTCTCCAGAGACTGCCGGGGTTGATATACCGCAGGACGCTGAGACTATCGGTGTCTGGATCAGGCGCGACGACGCACCGACCGTTGGCGCCTCAGTGCCGCTGCCCAGCTACCGCCTTTGGCTGCGCGTCGGCAACGATCGCGGCCGATACCGCAACCTTGAGTTAGGCATGCTGAGCCAGCACCAGATCGGTTGGCACCATCTGACGGCGCCGTTGCCCGAGGAGAGTACGATCGTACAGGCGGACGACCAATGGCGGGTGGTCTCAATTTTCATTTCCGGAGACTCCTTCGCACGGACTCCGCCGGGTGGCCTTTCCTTTGACGGAATCACCGTGTACGGGCCCGGTCTACCGGCGACCGGCGAAGTGATAGAGGGGTTCGAAGAGATCGGTCCCTGGGTGCCGTTGCCGCAGGCTGGAAACGTCCCCGATCGCACCGAGCGATCCCCGGATGCCGCCCACACCGGCGACACCGGCCTATCAATCAAGTGGGAAGAGCCATTGGGCCGATCCCCCCGGGGAATCGTCATCCCTCCCGCCCCGCTGCCGTTGCCGGCCGTCACCGGGCCGGGGTTTGCTCCCGACCAGATGGTAAGGATCACCGTGGACGGATACCTGGTGCCCGCACGGGTCACCGGCACGGTCAACCACTTTCCCACTTTGAATACCAGGCGTTCGTTCGTGGTGGTGTCGGTGCACGAGTTGCGGGCCTGGCTGAACCAGGCCCCCGGCGCCCAGCCGATCACTCCGGACGAGTGGTGGTTCGACGTGGCCGAAGGCGCCGACCGGGAGCGGGTGGCCAGTGAGATCCTGGACGTAGGATATCGACTGTCCTTCCTGCGGGATCGCGACGACGCCGTCGACCTGGCGACGCGCAATCCCCTGGCCGGCGGAGCCTGGGACGCGCTGACCGGAATCGGACTGGCCGCCCTGGCGTTGGCCGTAGCCCTGGCCCTGTGCGCTCACGCCGCCGTGGCAGTACGCGAGCAGCGGATCGATATGTCGGTCGGCGCGGCGCTGGGCATTCCTCAATGGCAGCGGATCGCCGGCCTGGCGTTGGAACGGGTCGTCATAGGGATCATGGGCATCGTAGTCGGCGGGCTCGCCGGTTGGGGACTCGCTCGGTGGACCCTGGGCGAGTTGGCCGGCAACGCGTCCGGAGGCGCCGTCACCCCGCCCATCATATTCGTGGCGGAGGGTCCGTGGCTGGTCGCGACCTTCATCTGCCTGGTCGTCGCCGCGATCGCGGCCATTGGTCTCGCCGGCGCGGTGGCGCGCCGTTTGCGCCCGCCCGAAGTGCTGCGAGAAGCGGAGTAGTCCCGCATGACTGCCATCCTCAACCTGGGATATGTGCTGGCGCGGCGACGGCTGATGTCGTCCTTCCGCATGGAGCTGACGGTCCTCCTGGGTGTCACGCTGGCCGTCGTGCTGCTCTCCAGCGCGGTGGTTTTCAACGACCTGCTGGCCGAGACCGCGCTGCGCCGCGCCCTGGCCGACGCCGAATCCAGCGACGTAAACTTCTGGGTGCGGGTGTTCAACGACCTCGACGATCCACGCACCGCCACGCCGGCCAGCGACCGCTACCTCACCAGCCGGCAGTTCGTCGCGCAGCGCGTGCTGCCTCCTTTGGGCGATGCGGTTGGCACCGTCTCTTTCCAGGTTGAAACCGCGACCTTCTACTTCACTGGGCGGCCCAACCTGGACTTGCCCAACGACGTGCGCCCACGCGGCCGCATGCAGTACATATCCGGATTGATGGATGGCAAGGCAGAACTTGTGCAAGGTCGCTGGCCCGGGGTGGCCGGCGACGGCGGGTACGACGACACCACGGGCGCCACCGACGGCATCGTCGTCGAAATCGTTGTAGATTCCCTGGGGCTGGAATTCCTGGACCTAGAAATTGGGGAGGGGTTCGAAATCGTGCCGGCCACCGGAGGTGACAACCAACCGTCAACCCACGTCGTGGTGGTGGGTGTCATAGAGCCGGTCGACCTGGAGGACGAGTACTGGTACCGCCGTCACAAGCTGCTGGCTTACCAGGACGACGATTGGACGCTGGTTCCACTGTTCACCTCGGAACAGGCATTGCGCCAGCAGATCGGCCGCCGTTATCCCGGCATCTACACCAGTTCGGCCTGGTTCGTGCAGATCGACCGGGAAGGCATCCCCGCCAAACGAGTGGATGAGTTACAGCGGGAACTTCGGCGGGTGCGTCGAGATGTAACGAACAACCTGCCCAACGGCAGCACGTCCACCGGGCTGATCCGCATCCTGGAAGACCACGAGGAGCAGTTGTTGCTGGCTCGCATCCCGCTTTTCCTGATGGTGTTCCTGGTCACCGGGATCCTCGCCTATTACCTGACCATCACCGCCGGAATGGTCATTCGAGCCCGTGCCGCCGAGATCGCCATGCTGAAGAGCCGGGGCGCGACCACAATCCAGATCGGCATCCTGACCCTGGTCGAGGGACTGCTCCTGGCCGGCCCGGCGCTGGTCGCCGGCGCTCTCCTTTCCCCATTGCTGGCCAAAGCGTTGGGCGGGCTGGTATTCGACGTCGAATCCGTGGGCGCTCCCGTCTCCCTGTCCTGGCAGGCCTTCGGCATGGGCGCCGCCGGGGCGGCGTTAGCTGTAATCGTGCTCTCGCTGGCGACCCTTGCCGCCGCCAACAAAGGGATCGTTGAATTTCGCCAGTCCGGGGCCCGGCCGGCGCGCACCCCGTTCATCCACCGCTATTACCTGGACCTCCTGGGCCTGGCGGTCATCGCGTTTCTCTGGTGGCAGATTTCCAGCCGGGGAACGGTCTTGACGCGGAGCCTGGGCAGCCGCGATCTGGAAATCGATTTCGCGCTGCTACTGGGCCCGGCGCTGGGCCTGATCGCCCTCGGCCTGCTGGTCATGCGGCTGTTCCCGCTAGCTCTGGGCATATCGGCGCGCATCGTGGGGCCGGTGGGGCCCGGCTGGTTGGTGCAGGGTCTGCGCCGCATCGCCCGCGACCCCATCGCGCCGGGTAGCCTCGTCGCGTTGCTGATGCTGGCAACCGCTCTGGGAGTCGTTGGCAGCGCGTTCTCGGCCACCTTGAACCGTAGCCTGGACGACCGCGTTCGATACGACATAGGGGCAGATATCCGCGTACAGCACGACAACAGCCGCATCGCGCGGGCCTTCGCCGGGCTGGCTGATGTCCTGCCCAATTCCGCAGAAGCCATGCGTACTGAGGGCAGCTTGTTGACCGAAGGGTTCGGGTCCCAACGCGTTTCGGTCCTGGCCGTCGATTCTCCACGCCTCGCGGACGTCGCCTGGTGGAGAAACGATTTCGCCAACGGCGACGGTTTATCTGAACTGATGGCTCAGATCGCACCAAACTCGGACGCTCCGGAAGGGTTGCCGCTTCCCGACGGCACCACCGCCCTGTCTTTATGGGCGATGACTACCCAGACCGGCCCGTTTCCCCGTGAGCCCCTGGTGGGCGTCACCGCCCGGCTTCGCGACGGCTCCGGCCGATACTACGACGTGCCACTGGGTGACGTCCGCGAGACCCGCCAATGGCAGATGTTGGAAGGAACCACCGAACTTCGCCTCGGACGTGGCGGCCGGCCCACCAACGACCCTGACGCCCCCCGGCTCGACGTTCCTCCGCACACCCTGGTCAACTTGCAGATCTCGGGTCGAACCAGTGGTGATCGCCCCGGCGTGCTCTTCGTCGATGGGCTGACGGCGCACACCGGGGCCGGCGAGGTGGTGATCGCCGCCCTGAACACCGCAGACGGCTGGAGCGTCATCGAAGACTACGTGCGTCCCGGGCTTTACTCGGTGGAAACCAGCCGCAATGTAGCCCGTCCGGGGACCACTGGGTCGACCGTTTTCAGCTGGTCGCCCGGCGGCATTGGCGCGCCGGGTTTGTGGCCGGGTCAAGACGCTCCGCCCGTGAGGGCCCTCGTCAGCCCGGGCATCCTGGATGCCACCGGAGCCGAAGTCGGCGAGCAAATCAGCCTCGGTATGTCCACGTTCGCACTGCCCATCAAGATCGAAGGGGTCGCCGAGTTTTTCCCCACGGTGAACCCCAGGGAGCAGCCTTTCGTCATCACCGACCTTGGCGATTTCGTCGAATACGCCAACCGGCACAGCCGCCGCATCTTTGGCGGCTCCGGCGAGGTCTGGCTGGACCGTGACATCGCCGTCGGCGACCTGGATCATGCAATGTCGGAAAGCCAGGCGGCGGTTTCCAGCATGGAGGAATTGGGCGTGACCGCCGGCAGAACCTTCGTCGCGGAAGAGGAGGCGGCTCTGCGCGGCAAGCAGCCGCTGGCCAACGCGGGTTGGGGTGGCCTGCTGGTGATCATGTTCCTGGCCCTGGCCCTCGCCAGCGCCACCGGCATCGCACTATACAGTTGGCTGGATACCCGAGAGCGTCAGACGGAGTTCGCCCTGCTGCGGACATTGGGCAGCACCCGCGGGCAACTCAACGGGGTGGTCTGGTTCAACCTCGCCATTGTAGTGATCGCGGGAGTTGCCGTAGGCACCTGGGCCGGCGCCCAGATCGGCGCGGCGCTGCTGCCGGTCTTGGAAGTCGCGGAAGGCGGCGTCCGCGCCACGCCTCCGCTGACCTTTGAAACCGACTGGCGGATGCTGGCGTTGGCCTACGCGGTGCTCGCCATCGTGAGCATGGTCACCGTGGTGTGGCTGGCGTTCGTGACCAGCCGGCTGGAGGTCCAGAGAGTACTGCGCGCCGGCGAAGGCGGGTAAGGTCGGATCTAGCCCACCAGACCCAGGCTGCGGCACATCTCCAGCATGGCCTTGGCCGTTTCCTCGTGCGCCACGTCAACCATGTCTCCGGCGTAAGTGACCGCGGCGGTTCCCTGCTTCCGGCTCTCTTCCATCGCGTCCAACAGACCTTGCCAGAAGGCGATCTCCTCGGGCGTGGGCGTAAATATCTCGTTCACGATTGGTACGTGAGATGGGTGAATCAGATTCATCCCGGTGTAGCCCAGCGCTTTCAGGTTATTTGCCCAGTAGCGCAGCCCGTCGAGGTCGCGGATATCGAACCAGCCACCGCTGATGGGCCACTGAATTCCGGCCGCCCGGCTGTCCATCAGGACCTTGCTGCGCAGATAAAGGGTTTCCGTGCCCTCCAGGGTCCAGCGATAACCTACGCTGCGTGCCGTGTCGCCGCCCTTGCCGCCGCTGCCGCCCATGTGTGCCACTCGGTCGGACGCCATGGCAATGTCGTACGCCATACGAATGCCGGATGCCGTTTCCAATCCCGGGTCGATGCAGACGGTGTTCAGTTCCATGCCGGCCCTGCGTTCGAAATAGCGCAGTAGCACGTCCGCCTCGACCACGTCCGCGGGGGTCTCCACTTTGGGGAGGAGGATGCCGTAGAGGCCGGGACGTGTGACGGCTTCCAGGTCAAACCCGGTCAACCCGGTTTCCAGCCGGTTCACCCTGACGAAAAGGGTTTGCCCGCGCGCGGAAAGCTCGTCGATCATTCCGGCGACCAGCGGGCGGGCCGCGTCCTTGTCGTACTCCGGGACCGAGTCCTCAAGATCGAGAATGAGCGCATCCGGGCCGTATTGCGGCGCTTTGCGCATCCAGTCTTCCTTGTTGCCGGGCACGAACATGACGGAGCGCAGGGGCTTGGTGGTGATGCGGGGCATAGTTCGTTATCTCCTGGAAAGTTCGAAAAGTGGTACGGCCTGGCGATGATGGCAGGGCGGAGCAACCTATTTCAGCGGCCGCGCACGAATGGTAGCGGCGCCAATGATCGGAAGTTTAGATCACGCCATCCTGCTTC
Source organism: Dehalococcoidia bacterium (assembly GCA_022827095.1). Taxonomy (GTDB): domain Bacteria; phylum Chloroflexota; class Dehalococcoidia; order Lucifugimonadales; family UBA3495; genus Bin87. The sequence continues at coordinate 522,118 of JAJDTP010000005.1, read as the reverse complement.
AGTTGGACCAAATCGCTCGCATCTACGCCGCAGAGATCACCCAACACCTCGGCGTTGTGCATACCCAGGGACGGTGCGCCCGGAACATCCGGCAGCGGCTGGCCGTCAAACAGCACGGGGAAGCCGGCCACGACCCCGTCAACCTCTCCGCCGAACGCTGCATTCTGCATCGGTAGCAACGCGCCGCGATCCCGAAAATGGCGGTCGGCCAGGATCTCCGGCACCGTCCGGACCGGCGCGCAGGGGACATCCCCGGCCGAGAGCCGCTCCAGCGCTTCGGCGCGAGTCATGGTGCCTATACGGGCCTGAACTGCCGAGCGGGCGGCAGCGGCGTTCTCCGACCTGACCTGGTACCGGGCGAAACGCTCGTCTTCGATGAGTTCCGTTGTGCCGATGGCGTTGCACAATCGCCGCCACTGGTCGTCGCTGGCCGCGGTGATGATGATGGCGCCGTCGCTGGCTTGGTACTGGCCGGTGGGTCCGCTCCGGCTGTTGTTGCCCGTACGCAACGGGATGCCAGCCGCCATGTCCTCCTCAAGGTTTTCCATCAGCATCAGCGACGCCAGGGTGTCCATCATCGACACGTCCAGGTAACAGCCCCGGCCGGTCTTGTCCTTTTCACGCAATGCCGACAGGATGGCGGTGGACGCGAACATCGGCGTCACCAGATCGCCGATGTAGAACCCCACGCGCGTCGGCGGGCCGTCCGGTTCGCCGTTGATGTCCATCAGGCCGCTCATGCCTTGAATCTGCGGGTCGTGGGCCGGCTGATCAGCGTAGGGACCCGTTTGACCATAACCGGAAATACTGGCGTAGATGACGCCGGGATTGACGGCAGCCACGTCCTGGTAGCCGAGGCCCAGTCGCGTCATGGAGCCGGGCGCCAGGTTCTCCAGGACCACGTCGCATTGCCTGGCCATTTCCAGGAACAATTCCCGCCCACGTGGGTTCCTCAGGTTCAAAGTTACGCTTTTAACCCCCTGGCTTCTCTTCAGAAACCGCGTCGCGATGTGCTTCTCAGTTAACTGCTCGGAGACGATGCCGTCGGGACCGGCGAAGGGTCCGTTCCCGCGCACCGGATCACCCCGGCCGGGTATCTCGATCTTGATCACCTCGGCGCCCAGCCGCGCCAGTGTCATGCTCAAGAACGGCCCAGCGAGAAACACGGTGACGGCCAAAACTCGCAAGTCCGATAGTGGCTGCATACTTCCTAACCGCCTATTCTATGGTGCCGGCTGGCGACTCATGACAGCTTCGTCCAGCGCGACGGGAGTGTATCACGCACGTGCATCCGCGCGTGTGGTGAACCCGTAGTTACAGCCAAGTAACCAGATTACGAAGGACCGAAAATAAAGCCGATGCGAACCACGAAGACCATCACCGTTAACGACATTCACTCCCAGTTGAACGCGGCCGACGTTACCGAGGTCGTACTACCTGCTTCTGTCGACGAAGCTCGGCGGCTGGTGATCTGGGCCCGTGATCGCGGCGGCAGCCTGAGCATCGCCGGCGGCAGGCACGCAATGGGGGGCCAGCAGTTCCTTTCCGGCGGAACGTTGTTGGATACGCGGGAACTGCGTCGCATTATCGCGTTGGACCCGGAACGGGGTATCGTGACCGTGGAAGCCGGCATCTTGTGGTCCGATTTGGTGTCCGGATTGCGGGCGATGCAACCTCCCGAGGCCGGCCGGCGTTGGAGCATCGTGCAGAAACAGACCGGAGCCGACCGACTCAGCATCGGCGGCGCGTTGGCCGCCAATGGGCACGGGCGCGGGCTCACCTACCGACCCATCGTGCAGGATGTGGACGCGTTCGAGATGATCACCTCAGACGGGGAACTGATCCGATGCGACCGCGAAAACAACGCCGAACTGTTCCGGCTGGCCATTGGCGGCTACGGATTGTTCGGCGTAATCACCACGGTTGACCTCCGACTCATGCCGTCTCACCACTTGCGTCGCGTGGTGGAAGTCACCACCGTAGACGAGGTGCCGGCGGTGTTCGCCGATCGAATCCGCTGCGGATTCACCTACGGGGACTTTCAATACCGCACCGACGAACATTCATCCGGGTTCCTCAAAGACGGCGTGCTTTCATGCTATCTTCCGGTTGCTCAAGACGAGGCGTGTGCTGCCTCGCCTCCACAGAACCTGCTGACGGAAGCGGCCTGGCGGCAACTTTTATACTGGTCCCACGCGGACAAGGCACGCGCGTTCGACGAGTACGCCAGCTTCTACCGGAGCACCGACGGGCAGGTCTACGACAGCGACACGTTCCAATTGAGCCAATACATCGACCACTATCACCAAGAGCTCGACACGAGGCTGGGCAGCCCAGTGCCAGGATCGGAGATGATCTCCGAGCTATACGTGCCGTTGCCGCGATTGCCGGAATTCATGGCTGCCGCGGCAGTTGAATTACGGCGGCAGCGAGCCAACGTGATCTATGGCACCATTCGCCTCATTGAGCAAGACGACGAGACCGTGCTGAACTGGGCGCGAAACCGCTTCGCGTGCATCGTCTTCAACCTCCACGTCGACCACAACCCGGACGGTATACAGAGAGCCGCCTACGCGTTGAGGACACTCATCGATCTAGCCATCGAGCGCGACGGCAGCTATTTCCTCACGTACAGCAAGTTCGCCACCCTGGACCAGCTGACCACGGGCTACCCCCAGTTCCCAGAGTTCCTGTCCCGCAAGGGGCATTACGATCCTTGCAACGTGTTTTCCAGCAACTGGTACCGCGCGTACACCGAGACGACGTGATGCGTGCGACCAGTCGACGTGACCTGTGGGCCATCGCTGCGGTCGCGGCGCTCTCCTTCGCGTTCCTGGTCCGAGTTGCGGGACAGGCCATCCAGCGGTGGTTGCCGCAGGAGTTCCTCCCGCCGTTCGAGGTCTGGCAAGGCAGCGGCATATCGTATCCCGCGCTGTTGGCCTGCCAGATCGTGATCCTCGCCCTCATGGGCGCGGCGATTTGCACTATGGTCCACCGGGTCGCGGTAATGGGGACGATCGCCAGCCGATGCGTGATCGTAATCGGATGCGGGTATTTTGCCGTCATGCTGGCCCGTCTGGCGCTCGGCTTGACCGCCCTCAACGACTCGGGATGGTTCACGGCCTGGATCTCGACGGTTCTGCACTTGGACCTGGCGGTTATCGTGATTCTCTGGGGCTGGCATCAGCATCGCCTCGCGCACACCGCGGACACTCGATAGCCGATGCGCTTCCCGTGGGCCAATATCGCCCTGATCGTCCTGGTCGTCGCCGAGCTGTTGACCGGATACCTGGGCCTGACCCATTCAAACGCCGAATGGATCGCCGCGATGCACCTCCACCGGATTTTCGGCTTCGCTATTCTGGCGCTTTTTGTGTGGAAGTCGCGCAACATTTTCAGTTCGGTGCGAACGGCCAGCAACTGGCGACGCTCGATGAGCGCCATGCTGTGGTCAACGGTTCTGCTCCTGGGGCTGCTGATCGTCCTTGGATTGGGGCTGGCGTGGAGCCATCTCGGGCCATACGATTGGATGGGTTTCTCCGGCACGACCATCCACATGAACCTGGCGTGGATGCTGATCCCACTCTTGCTGTGGCATTCGCTCCGGCATCGGATCAGCCTACGAACGCGCTACGTGGTCGACCGTCGCCACGTCCTCCGGGTGATCGGCTTGGCGATGGCCGGATTCCTGGCCTGGCGAACGGTGGAATTGGCAAACGTGTTGGCGACCGGGCCGGGCGCCCAACGCCGGTTCACCGGGTCCTACCCGGAAAACGGCTCCGATTTTCCGGTAACCATGTGGTTGAACGACCAAGTGCCCGCCATAAACCCGGATACGTGGAAACTGACCGTGGACGGTCACGTGGAGTCTCCCTACAGCATCAGCATGCGCGAGCTGAACTCCTGGGATGTTCAGGCCACCGCCACTCTGGACTGCACCGGAGGATGGCATACCACCCGCGAATGGCACGGGATCCCGGTGCCCCAATTGTTGGAACGCGCCCGACCCAAGCCCGGCGCGGGCAGCATCACGATTCGTTCCCGCACTGGATATTTCCGCCGGTATTCCCTGGCAGAAGCCGAGCGCGCGCTGCTGGCCAGCGGCGTGGACGGCAAACCGCTTTCAGCCGGGCACGGTTTCCCGGCCCGAATGGTGGAGCCCCACAAGCGCGGTTACGACTGGGTGAAGTGGGTCGACTCGATCACCGTGAACCAGACTGGCAAACTATGGCAGCCGCCGTTGCCGCTGACCTGAGCGCTCGGGCGGCCGATCCGCGATGTTCCAGGTCGCCTTACGACGTGACGCCCACGGAGATCCTGCGTTCGGATATGCGCGGTTCCCGCGGCCGGGGTTGGGGCGGCAGTCGGGCCTGTGCTAAAATCGGCCAGCAATTCCTACCAGCAGCGAGGCGACTTATGACCAATATCGTGCTCTCCAACACCAACTATAATGTCGTCGGCACGCGGCCTGTTCGCCACGACGGCGCGGACAAGGTGACGGGGCGGGCCAAGTACGGCGCGGACTTCGAGATGAGCGGGATGCTCTTCGGCAAGGTTCTGCGCAGCCCCCACGCCCACGCGCGGATCAAGTCCATCGACACCTCGGCCGCCGAGGCGCTGCCCGGTGTGCGTGGGGTGGTTACCGGCGCCGATCTGCCAATCGCCGGCAAGGAGAATCCGCCGATGTCGGCGCGTGCGGCCAGCAACAACATCCTGGCTGCCGACAAGGCCCTGTTCCGTGGCCACCCCATAGCGGCCGTCGCGGCCGACTCGGCCCACGTCGCTGAGGAGGCGGTGAATCTGATCAAGGTCGACTACGACGTGCTGAAAGCCAGCACCAACGTCCTCGACGCCATGAAGGACGACGCCGACCTGCTCCACGAGGACATGACCACCACCGAGTTCGGCGAGGAAACCGACAAGCACAGCAACGTCTCCAATCGGTTCGTGTACGAACAAGGCGACGTGGAAGCTGCCTTGGCCGGGGCCGACTTCGTCATCGAGCGCGAGTTCAACACCCGAACCGTCCACCAGGGCTACATCGAGCCGCAGAACGCCTCCGCATTCTGGAATGCCGACGGGTACCTGACGGTGTGGACCAGCACCCAGGGAGCATTCGTCGCGCGGGACGCCCTGGCCGGCGTGCTCGAATTGCCCGTATCGCGTATCAAGGTCGTTCCCATGGAAATCGGCGGCGGTTTCGGCGGCAAGATTCCGCTGTACCTGGAGCCGGTGGCGGCGCTGCTCTCGAAGAAGACCGGCCGCCCGGTCAAGATGCAGATGAGCCGCACCGAGACCTTTGAGGCGACGGGCCCCACCGCCGGCGCGTATGTCAAGATCAAGATGGGCGCCAAACAAGATGGCACCCTGGTCGCCGCCGACGCGGTCCTCATGTATGAGGCCGGCGCTTTTCCCGGTTCCTCCCCGGTCACCGCCGGCGCCCAGTGCGTGTTTGCGCCCTATGCCTTGGAGAATCAGCGGGTCGAGGGCTACGACGTGGTCACCAATAAGCCGCGTTCCTTCGCCTACCGCGCTCCCGGCGCGCCCATCTCCGCATTTGGCGGCGAACAGGTCGTTGACGAACTGGCCGCCAAATGCGGCATGGACCCGCTGGAGTTCCGCCTGAAGAACGCCAGCAAGGAAGGCAACCGCCGGGTTGACGGCCCGCAGTTCCGCGTGATCGGCAACGTTGAAACTCTTGAGGCCGCGAAGGACACGGACCATTACAAATCCGAGATTTCCGGTCCCAACCGCGGGCGCGGTGTGGCCAGTGGCTACTGGATGAATATCGGCCTGGCGTCCAGCGCCAGCATCAGCGTGAACGCCGATGGCACCATCGGTCTGGTGGAAGGGTCAACGGACATCGGCGGCTCCCGCGCATCCATCGCCATGCAGGCGGCCGAGGTGCTCGGCATCCCCGCTGAAGACGTCCGGCCTAGTGTCGGCGACACTGACGCCGTTGGCTACACCTTCCTCACCGGAGGCAGCCGCACAACCTTCGCCACCGGCTGGGCAGCATACGAGTGCGCCGAGGAAATCAAGCGGAAAATGATTGACCGGGCCGGCCAGATCTGGGAAAAAGACCCCTCGGAAATTGACCTGGCGGACGGCATCTTCAAGCACAATTCCGACGAGGACCTGCAGATGTCCTTCAAGGAACTGTCGTCCCAGTTGGCGCGCACCGGCGGCCCGATTTCCGCCCAGGTCAGCGTGAGCCCCGGCGGAGAGGGCGGAGCCTTTGGCACCCACCTGGTGGACGTAGAAGTCGACCCCGATACCGGCAAAGTGGACGTCCTGCGGTACACCGTGGTGCAGGACGCCGGAAAGGCCATCCATCCCAGCTACGTCGAAGGCCAGATGCAGGGCGGCGCCGTGCAGGGAATCGGTTGGGCGCTCAACGAAGAGTACTTCATGAACGACTCCGGCGACATGGTGAACTCCAGCTTCCTGGACTACCGGATGCCGACCAGCCTCGACCTGCCCATGATTGACACTGTAATCGTGGAAAAGGCCAACCCGGGCCATCCCTACGGGGTGCGCGGCGTGGGCGAGGTGCCCATCGTGCCTCCCATGGCCGCCATCGCTAACGCCATCCACGACGCCATCGGCGTCCGCATGGACAACCTGCCCATGTCCCCGGGCGCAATCCTGGAACAGCTCTGGGGCGAGAACGGCGGCTGACGCTCGCCGAAACTACCAGGTCTTCCATCCGGCGGCGGTTGCCAATCGCCGCCGGAATTCGTAACCGACACGCGCACAAGGAGGCCACGGACCATGGCTCGCGTACCCTTCGCTACCAGGGAAAATATGGACGCCGCCGGCCAGGCGGTTTGGGACGATATCGAAACCTCCCGCGGAGGTGTGCAGCGCAACTACGCCGCCATACTGAACAACCCGCAGGCGGCGAGCAACTTCGCTCACCTCGGCGGCTACGTCCGCTTCCAGACGCCTCTGGATCCCCGGGTCAAGGCTGTGGCCGTGCTGACCGCGGCTCGCGAGGCCTGCGGCCACTATGTCTGGACAGTGAACCAGCCGGCCGCGCGCAACGCCGGCCTAACCGACACCGAAATTTCGGCCATCCATGAATACCGCGCGCCCAACGGCCTGTCCGGCGACGACGCTGCCGTTTCGGGCTTCGTCATCGAGTTGCTGCGTCAGCACCGGGTCTCCGACGCCACATTCGCCGCAGTCCAGAGCATCATCGGCGACGCCGGCATCGTCGACCTGCTGGTGGTAGTCTCTTACTATCACGGCCTGGCCCACACCCTACAGGCCCTGGCTGTCGAATTGCCCGACGGCACGGCCGACGCGTTGACCTACTGAATTGACTCATCTCACGAATCCGGAACACGGAGGTCACGACATGCCAGCCGATTACGCCTACTTCGTTCAGATGGATATCACCGCCGACTGGGAAGCCGAGTTCAACCGCGTCTACGACACGGAACATGCAAAGTACCTGTGCCAGGCTCCTGGGGTTCACACCTGCAATCGGTACCAGCTTGAATCCACCAACGCGGCGCAGTTCGCGCGCTATGCCGCTCTCTACGCCATCGACGAACCCGGCGTCCCGTTCTCCGAGGGCTGGCGCATCGAGGGCGAAAAGGGTGACTGGGCCACAAAGATCCGCCCCCATGCTACGAACCGCACGCACACGATGCTGAATCGCATCGCCGACGCCGGCGACGAGACCACCGAGGCGCCCTACATCTTCGTGGTGCGCACTGACATCCCCGCCGACGTCGAGGACGATTTCAATCACCTGTACAATACGGTTCACCTGCCCGGGCTGTGCGCGGTGGACGGTGTCCTAGGAGCGCGGCGCTACCGCGTAGAAACCACCAACGCCGACGGCTTCCCGAAGTATGTCGCCGTCTACCAGATCGAAAGTCCATCGGTCATGGAATCTGACCCATGGAAGGCAGCCGCCCAAGACGAATGGGCGGCCAAGATCGGCCCCAAGTGCATCGGCCTGACGCGCGCGGTGATGCGGCAGGTGGCGCGACATCCGGCAGCCTGAACCGTTGACAACGGGTGTAACCATTCACACCGACGGCGCCTGCCTGGGCAACCCCGGGCCAGGCGGCTACGGCGTGATCCTGGACCACCGCGGGCGCCGCAAGGAATTGTCGGGCGGCTACTCGTTGACCACCAACAACCGCATGGAGTTGTTGGCGGCGATCATCGGCCTGGAAGCCCTGACGCGGCCGTGCCAAGTTACGTTGTACTCCGACTCGCGGTACTTGGTCGACGCCGTCAGCAAGGGCTGGGCAGCGAAATGGCGCAGCAACGGCTGGATGCGAAACAAGCGGGAAGCGGCGGTCAATCCTGACCTATGGGCCCGCCTGCTGGATCTGCTAGAGAGGTACCCAACGGAATTCCGGTGGGTACGCGGCCACAGCGGCAACCCGGACAACGAGCGCTGCGACCGCCTGGCCACTGAGGCGGCTCGGGCAGCGGGCCTCGCACCGGATCCAGGGTATCCGCCGGTGGATCGTCGGCGTCTCGCCCTTTAATCCATCCCAGCGGGCAATAAAAGGAGCGGCCGGTCCCGAAGGAGGAGTCGCTGGAGGAGCGGCTCACTACCGGTCGCTGGTCTACCATTCTAACTTCGTCATCGTTCGGTTGCAACGGGCTACATAATTTCGCTACAATCGGCCAATCGCAACCCATTTCAGGAACAAAAGGGGAACCACCATGGCCGTATCCGCCAGTACCATCCGTAACGTCGCTTTGCTCTCACACAGCGGCGCGGGCAAGACTACCCTCGCCGAGACCATGCTGTTCAACGCCAAAGTGATCAACCGCATCGGCAGAGTGGAAGACGGCAACACTACTTCCGACTACGAACCGGAAGAAACCCGGCGGTCTTCCAGCGTCCAGACCAGCCTGCTGCGCATCAGCGAGGGCGACAGCAAGATCAACATTCTGGACACCCCCGGCTATGACGAGTTCCTCGGCGAGGCGGTCGCCGCGATGCGAGTGGTGGAATCGGCGGTGATCCTGGTTGCCGCCCCCACGGGCGTCGACGTCGGGACGGAGCGGGCATGGAACATGGCCCAGGAGCGGGGCCTCCCGGTGGCCTTTGTGCTGAACAAGATGGACCGCGAGAACGCTAGCTTCGAGCGCAACGTCCAAGAGTTGCAGGACATCTTCGGCAGCCGCTGCGTGCCGTTCCAGCTGCCGATCGGCGAGGCGCAGGACTTCACCGGCCTGGTGAGCGTGATCGACCCGCCCGCCGACATTCCGGCTGGCCTCATCGGAGATTTCGATGCGGCCCGCGAACGTCTCATCGAAGCGGTGGCCGAGTCGGACGATGCCTTGGCCGACAAGTACCTAGAAGGCGAGGAAATCACCGCCGCAGAGGTGACCGCCGGCGCCCGCGAAGCCATCCGCAACAGCGACCTGATACCGATCCTCGTCACTTCAGCGACCCAGGACATCGGGGTGAACGAGTTGGTTGCCGTCATTCGCGATTTCCTGCCGTCCCCAGCTGACCTCCCCCAGACTTCGGGCGACGACGAAGTGACTGCCGACGCGGCCGGTCCGGTTGCCGCGCTGGTGTTCAAGACCACGTCGGACCCGTTCGTGGGCAAGCTGTCCATGTTCCGCGTATTCCGTGGAACAATGAAGTCCAACGGCGAAACCTATAACGTCAACCATAGCCAGTCCGAGCGCCTCGGCCAACTCTACCTGCCCCAGGGCAACAGCCAGGACAACGTGCCCGAGGTGGTGGCCGGCGACATCGGCGCCATCGGAAAACTCGGGGCCACGTTGACCGGTGATAGCCTTTGCGCCAGCGATGCGCGGGTTACACTACCGGGTATCGAGTTCCCGAAGGGCTACTACTCGCTGGCTGTGGTGCCGGCCACCCAGGCCGACCTGGACAAGATGTCTACTTCCCTGGCTCGCATCGTCGAGGACGACCCGAGCCTGCAGTTCACCCGCAATCCGGAAACCAGCGAAAGCCTACTCACCGGACTGGGAGAGGTGCAGATCGAGGTCGCACTCGATCGCATCAAGCGCAAGTTCGGCGCCAACCTGAACGTCAAACTGCCCGTCGTTCCTTACCGGGAAACCATCACGCAGATCACCAACTCCGAATACCGCCACAAGAAGCAAACCGGCGGCAGCGGCCAGTACGGCCACGTGCTGCTCCGGCTGGAACCCAAGATCCGCGACGAAGGGTTCGAGTTCGGCAACGAGGTCGTGGGCGGCAGGGTGCCGCGCGAACTCATTCCGGCCGTGGAGAAGGGCGTCGTCAACACGCTGAAAGAAGGCGTGCTGGCCGGCTTCCCGGTGGTCGACCTCAAAGCGGTAATCTACGACGGAAGCACCCATCCGGTTGACGGCAAACCCATCGCCTTCGAGATCGCCGGTAGCCAGGCCCTGCGCCAGGGCATGACCAAGGCGTCTCCCGTCCTGCTTGAACCCATCGTCAAGCTGTACGTCACGGTACCCGAGACCTACACCGGCGACATCATCAGCGACATCAACAGCAAACGCGGCCGCATCCTGGGCATGGTACCGGAGACCCGTTACACCGTGATCGAGGCGGAGGTGCCCCAGTCCGAGGTGCAACGGTACTCCCAGGACCTGCGATCCATGACCGGCGGACGGGGCTCGTACCGCTTCGAGTTCGGCCACTACGAGCAAGTGCCGCAGAACATCGAGCAGCGGGTCATCGACACCGCCAAGCAGGCCAAGGAGGGGGCGACGGCGTAACTGTCAGCGGCGAAACCGAGCGACAAATGGGGCGGGTTTGAAACCCGCCCTACTGGTACTCAAGGGATGGTATGACAACGCAAGCAGCAGCCCCGTTACCAGGCGTGGAACAACGCTTGGCAGCCATCGAATCCCGCTTGGCCGTACTGGAAGCCACGATGGCGTTGTTCATTGAGGAACAGCGGCAGTACCGGGAAGAACAGCGCGCCGAACAGCGCGAGTTTCGACAGGAGAACAACGCCCGGCTGGGCCGTGTAGAAGCCAACCTCACCCGAGTTTACCTCACGGTTATAGGATTGATGGGCACCATCATCGTTGGCGGCATCATCCTTAGGGTGCTTGGCTAACGAGACACTCGCCAATGCACGAGCAACGCCTCGTGGCCCGTGTGCATTCCCTGGATGAAGTTCCTCGGGCCGAGGTGCTACAGAACTCCCGGGATTTCTGTTCGATGACCAGCGGGCCCGGCTCCTGCCGGTTCGAGTTCGACCACCACGAGCAGGTGCCGCAGAACATCGAGCAACGGGTGATCGACACCCGGAGGGCGTCCGTTCTAGAGGACGACCTCCATTCTTAATGGTCAATGGCGTTTGTTGAGCGATGCCCTCAATCTGCGCAACGTTCTCTTCCGTTGCCGTTCAATACGCTGCGAGTGCATCACATTAGCAGATTTAGCCATGTAATCAATGAAGTTGCCGCTGAATTTCTGCCGCTTCTTGCGGGATTTGATCTTTTTCCCGCGTACCGGCAGGTTTGAGTACATATTGTACAGAGCTTTCTTGCGCAGTGGTGTAACATGGCCGGAACGCTCGCTCTCGCAGTCGCGCCGGATACGGCGGCTTGGAGTGCCTTTTTCACCTTCCGGTGGTAACGATGGATTGATGACGGGCGGATGACCGCTTCGACGCCGTTGAACATAAAACCTAGGTATTGTAGTTGACGCCCCGCAAATAGCTCAGCGTGATCGATAATCTGCGTTTTTGGGATACTGCGTTTCAGCGACAGGCATTCTAACTCTGAGTCTAGGTTTCCCATCAGCTCATCACTACGATACTTATCAGGTATGACCAGTAAAATGTCGTCGCAATACCTCCAATATGCTCCGCCAATTGGATTCACGAATCCATGCATCGCCACATCCAAGTCCGCCATGTACATATTGGACAGTAGGGGGCTCAACTGGGATCCCTGCGGTATACCCACACCTTGCGGTAGCCCCGGGTTCGACTTAACAAGGTTTCTGGCCAAGACTTTGTCACGAAGTTGTTGCGGTGTGCAAAGCCGCAGCGGTTGGTCGTCGCGATTACGACCGCTGAACATCCTTATGCCAAACAGGTTGTAAATTTTATGACGCTCTACAACGCTATATCTGGTGATAGCCTTGTACACAGCGTAGTGGTCTTTTGGTAACGAATCGCTATCCTGAAACCGAGCCCATATCTCTTTGAGCTGCTGGTGGTTTATGTTATCAAAGAACGATTCGACATCAGTGACAACTATTTGGCAGCCGGGATTATCAGCAATAAAGCCAAACGCCTTTTTCGCTAAAGTGATATTGTTCGCACCAGTACGACGGAAAGCCGTCACAGTATTATCCAACCCTTTGGACTTGAGCCATGCTTCGTATGGGATCTCCAGTTTTGTCTTGTAATAGGCAAATATGTACCCATCTTTGTGGGCAGGATATGCGATGAGACGCTCCTTAGGCTCATTGGCGAACGGCTTAGAGCCACCGGGAGGCGATTTTCTAATGCGTGGAGTGGTTAACGTATAAGAGATGAACGGATAAAATGGGTGCCGTGCTATCCGCTCCGGATCGCTAACATACTCAGTCGCCTTGCGCTCGCTGAGAGGTAAGTCAAAGTGAAGGTACGGCTTCCTGTCGTACCATGTTGTTACCCGCGACATGCGACTTTATCCAACGGGAGCGAGGTCAAGCGACTCGCGGCCAGTCTCCCTCTCCCCCGTATGCTTTGCTGACCTCGGGGCTTAACTCTAAAGCTCCGACGCCAATTCCGACAGCTGAACTGTCGTGCCGCACTCCGATAATGGAGATCATACGATGATAGCCAAACTCATCATAGCCGTCTTGACGACTGCGACGCGATTGTACTATAAACGCATACTCCGACGCCTACACGTCGGATAGTTTAATTTTATCATCGGCATGGTTTTGTCGCAATCACCCGAGTCGTGTCGGAATTGGCAATATATTGCCTGAATACTGTCCCTAAAACCCCCAAGTCGGCTGGTACTCGCCGAACACGTCGCGGAACACGCCCATCATCTCGCCCAGCGTCGCTTCCGCCTTGACGGCTTCAATCAGCGGGTACATCAGGTTGGCCTCGCTGCCGGACCCACGGGCGGCCGACTCCAGCGCGCGCAGGCGTGACGCCACCTCGCGGTCATCGCGCCGCCGCTTGACCTCATCCAGGTGGGCGATGTGGCGCTGTTCGCCGGCCTCGTCGACTCGGAGGATAGGAATGGACAGGCTCTCGTCGGCATCCACGTAGTCGTTGACGCCCACCGTGATGCGCTCCCTGCGGTCCTCTTCCTGCTGGTAGATGTAGGCCGCGTCGGCAATCTCACGTTGGAAGTAGCCCGACTCCAGCGCCGGTATCACACCGCCCTGCCGGTCGATCTGCTCGAAGTAGTCGTAAGCGCGCGCCTCCACCTGGTTGGTCAGCGCCTCCACGAAGTAGCTGCCGCCCAGCGGGTCCACGGTGCCGGTGACGCCCGTTTCGTGGGCGATGATCTGCTGGGTGCGCAGGGCCTGTAGGGCGGCATCGGCGGACGGCAAGGCCCAGGCCTCGTCCTTGCTGTTGGTGTGCAGCGACTGGCAGCCGCCCAGCACTGCGGCGAGAGCCTGTAGCGAGACTCGCACCACGTTATTCTCAGGTTGTTGCGCGGTCAGCGACGCCCCGGAAGTCTGGGCGTGGAACCGCATCCAGCCCGAGCGCTCCGACTCGGCGCCGAAAGTTTCCTTCATCTCCCGAGCCCAGATCCGCCTCGCCGAGCGGAACTTCGCGATCTCCTCGAAGAAGTCGTTGTGCACGTTGAAGAAGAAGCTCAGGCGTGGCGCGAAATCATCCACCGCCATCCCCCGCTCGATACAGTGGCGCACGTATTCAAACCCGTCGGCCAGCGTGAACGCCAGTTCCTGCACCGCGTTGCTGCCTGCCTCACGTATGTGGTAGCCGCTGATGCTGATCGGGTTGAACCGCGGCATCCGGTCGGTGGCGAACTCAACGGTGTCAACCACCAGCCTCATGGACGGGTGCGGGGGGAAGATGTACTCATTCTGGGCGATGTATTCCTTGAGGATATCGTTCTGTAGCGTGCCGCCCAGGGAATCTATCTGCGCTCCCTGTCGCTCGGCGGCGGCTATGTACATCGCCCAGATGATCGCGGCCGGGCTGTTGATGGTCATCGAAGTGGTGACCTGATCCAGAGGTATGCCGTCGAAGACCGTCTGCATGTCCTCCAGACACGACACGGCCACGCCGCACTTGCCGAATTCGCCCCGGGCCCGCTCGTCGTCGTGGTCATAGCCGTAGAGCGTGGGCATGTCGAACGCGACGCTGAGGCCGGTCTCGCCCTGATCCAGCAGGAAACGGAATCGCTCGTTGGTTTCGGCCGGCTGCCCGAATCCGGCGAACATCCGCATCGTCCACAGGCGGGAGCGGTAACCGGAGGGATGCACCCCCCGCAGGTACGGATACTCCCCCGGCAGGCCGATGTCCGCCAGGTATTCGGTATCGGCCAAATCTGACGGGCCGTACACCGGCGCGACAGGAAGCTGGCTGAGGGTCTTGTAAGCGCCCTTGCGCTTGGGAGCCGCATCAGCGCGTTGCTGCCAGGCCTCGGTCCGTTCGCGGATGGTGTCGTCGTCTTTCGGTATAACCACTGGTGGCTCCTGCACAGGCGGGACCGCTCCGGTTTCCCATCGGCTTCCTAAGCAGCATGTAACCGAAAACGGTGAGAGCGGTGAATAACAAGCTGTTCCGGGTAGTATATCGCACCAGCATGGGTTGGCTGCGAACGACCGCGACCTGGCGCCCGGGCTTAGCAAATAATTCTCCAGGGTCGGGCGCGGCGGCCGGCCCCTACTTCTGACGACGACCCGTCCCCCGTGGCGGAAAAGTATGCTACGGTAGATGTGTCATGAACCACCGGACGTCCGCTACACTCAATATCGCGGGACGAGTGAACCGTCGTTTTTTGCAACGCCTTATGTTCGTTGTCTCCGCACTGGCCCTGTGCGCGGCGACGATTGGGTGCAACCAAACGCCAGTCGAAACCAAAGCCGGCGACTACAGCGCCACTGTCGAGGCGCTCTTGCCCACCGCGGATCCCACGATCCCGCCAACGCCGGCACTTACGCCGACTCTCGCTCCACCCACCGACACTCCGGCGCCAACGTACACGCCGCGACCGCAGCCCACCTACACACCCTGGCCTGCGCCGACCAGGGCCACGACCGAAGACCGGCAACCGGCGATACTATTCAACGCCCAGATGCTGGATGGCTCCGAGTTCTCGCTGCCAGACGCCTACGGTTCGCCCACGCTACTGGCGTTCTGGGCGCCCTGGTGACCCCACTGTGGGCGGGAGTTGCCCGCCGTCGCCTCCCTTTACCGGGAAAAGCTGGATGCCGCCGGCATCGATGTCATCGGCGTCTCCCAGTTCAACACCACCGAGGGAGCCACCGTGGAATTCGTGGAACGCAATGAACTCACTTTCCCGAACGTGTACGACGCGCAGGCGCAACTGGCCGGAGCCTACGGGATCCGCGGCGTGCCGAGCTACGTGTTCATCGACAAACAGGGCCGCATCGCCCACGTTAGCGCGGGAGCTCGAGGGGTCGACTTGATCGAGTCCTGGTTGAACCAATTGTCAACGGAGTGAATCGCGCCGGTTTAGCTCGTCGGCGACCCTTGCGCTTATGTGCTATACACCGTACAATTGTTCGTAATCAGAACATGGGGTCGAACAATGAGCGTTTATTCTGCAGCAAGAGTCAACCCGGACTTGGCAGTTCCGGCCGACACCGCTCGCATGATCGCGAGGTGGGAACGACTGGGGCGTCCCGCAATTGAGCTGGAGCCCGGCGTCATCGTCAGCAATCTGGAGCGATGGCTCTACAACAATCCGCCGGCTTCGGCGTCCGCCCTGGGCCGCATACGGGAATTCCTGTACGTCGACACTTTCGGCGTCACCGCCAAGGTAGCCTGAACTCGTTGTGACCCTGCGCCTCTACCACGACCTGGCCCACCTTTGGCCGATCATCAGCCCGCCCGAGGAATACACGGTGGAAGCGGCGGAGTGGCGGGATCTAATCTGGTCGGAATTCGGATGGACCGGAAATCAGCCGGCCTGGGACCCACGGGCCCGGCTGCTGGACCTGGGATGCGGCGGCGGCCACCTCCTTTCGCATTTCACGCGCCATTTCACGACGGAGGCGGTGGACATCTCGCCGGAGATGTTGGAAATATCCAGGAGCCTGAACCCGTACACCATCCACCACCTCGGCGACATGCGTACCATCCGGCTGGGTCGCACCTTCGACGTGGTCACCATTCACGACGCCGTCAACTACATGGTGACCGAAGAGGACCTGCGGGCCGCCATCCAGACGGCCCAGGCGCATCTGGACCCCGGCGGGCTGGTCTTGCTCGCTCCCGATTGCCTGCGGGATACATTCGGCGGCGCAAGAGTTGTGGACTGGACCCGGGAAACGGAAGACAGCAACGTGACATTCATAGAATACGTCGCTCAGCCATCTCCGGAAGCCACCACGGTGGAATCCGTGTTCGTGTTCATCATAAACCGCGAAGGCGATATCCAGGTGGAAATCGACCGTCATACCAGCGGGCTGTTTCCCAAAGCGTTGTGGCTGGAAGCGTTGAGCGATGTGGGTCTGCGCGCGGAATACTTGCAGACCAACTCCTACGAAGGCGGTTTCGGTGGCAATCTGTTCGTGGCACGCAAACCCGCCTAGAGAATTGCCACACCGGCTGCGCGCTGTGGGGCCGGCTGCCAATGCGGGTTATAATCCCCGCAGTTTCCAGGAGGCAGCCATCATGACCCAAACCAACGCGACCACAGCCGAGCGGCTTTGGACGTACGATGCCGTGCGCGTCGGCCAGGCCGGCGGGGAAACCCAGGTGACCCTGACCGCGGAAAATATCGCCGAATATGCCGCCTGCGCCCAGAACCCCGACCCGCGATACTCGATGCCGGCTCCCGGCCAGGATTCTGGCCCCTTGCTCGCCATGCCGACCATGGCGTTGACCTACGCGCCCTTGCTGCGGGACGAAATCGCCGAGGCCAACGGATTCGTGGCCCAGGAACGTTCGCAGACCAACCGCCGCCAGACTCCGTTTGCCAAGTGCGAAATGCGCTGGTACCGCCCGGTGCGGTCCGGCGAAACCCTTACCGGCACGCGTCGGGTGCATCAGAAATACGAGCGACGCGGCAGTAAGTTCGTCACCTTCCGGGTCTCGGCTTTTGACGAAGCGGGCGCGGTAGTAGCCAGCTACGACTACACCTGTATCTTCGAGTATTCCGCCGGGCAACGTTCGGTTCCTGAGCCATCTTCCGGCGCGCCTCCTGCCGCTGACGCGTCCGCCGTGCCGGACCCGATGCAGTTCCTCACCTGGGAAAATGCCCTTGCCGGAACACCTCTGCCACGCACCCTGTCGGTCGGCGAAACCACTGCAAACATCCTGCGCAAGAACGCGCAACGGTTGGCTGGCCGTCCTAGCGAAAGCAACATCCACACCGACGAGGAGTTCGCCCGTCAGAACATATTCGGCGGCGCGGTAAACGCCGGACCAGCGACCATGTCCTACGTCGACCGGTTCATCGGGCTCAACGTCGCACCTGAGGCCCTGTACAACGGCGGCAACCTCGTGATGCGCGCCATCACCCCGTTCCGCGCCGGCGACGTGGTCACCTTCTCCGGTGAAGTGACCGGTACGGGCGGCAACCTGTACGGCCAGCGTAAGGTCCAGTGCCGCATCCGGGGGGTCAACCAGCGCGATGAGCTCGTTTGCCTGTCCGACGCCACCCTGAGTTTCGGATAGATATCATGACCTCATCAGATGAAAACCACGTTCTGGAAACCCGTGTCAGGTCGGTCCTGCACGACCTGGCAATCGCGGATTGGGAATGGATCTCCATCGACCCGAAATACGGGGACACCGCGGACTTTTGCGCCCAGTATGGGTACGATCTGCCCCACTCCGCCAACACCATCATCGTCGCCAGCAAGCGTGGCGCCGCCGCGTACTCCGCCTGTATTGTCCGAGCCTGTGACCGGCTGGACGTGAACCGGAGGGTCCGTCGGCTGATGGGCGTGTCCCGAGCCTCCTTCGCCACGCCTAAAGAAACCCGCGAGTTGACCGGCATGATGATCGGCGGCGTCACCGCAATGGCCTTGCCTGAGGACCTGGCCATATACGCGGACCATCGCCTCCTGGAGATGGACTATATCATCCTCGGCGCCGGCAGCCGGTCCGCCAAAGTGAAAATGCCTCCCCAGGAACTGTCCAAGCTCCCGGGCCTTGAGTTTATCGAGGGCCTATCGCTTCCCGAAGACTGACCGGCGGCAACCCGTCGCCAGACTCGTTATAATGGCGGCCAATCGCCGCATCGACCTGCCGCGTCAACGCCGCGGTCAGGGACGGAGGTATCATGCCCATCATCCAACGTCCTTACGTGCCGCCGGAGGACAAGCCGCCCCAGGAAGACACCTACATCAACCCGGGCGAGGTCCCGGCGTTGAACGTGAACACGGCGCCGGCTGCAGCGCCGGCGGAAGGACCCAGTTCGCTCGACCCGATCACGTTCTACAGTGACTCGTTCCACATCTTCAGCAGCCTGTACTCGGCCGTGCTGTTTTTCGGGGAGCAGGTCGAGGAACGCGAGCCCATTCTGCGAGCTCGCATTAAGGTCAGTCCCCAGATGATGAAGGCCATCGCCGTGCTGTCGGCGAAGCACGTTCGGGAATACGAGGAAGCGGTCGGGCCGATTACCCTGCCCGAGCAGGTGTACGCCGCCTGGGAAATTGATACCGACAGCCACAGTCACTGATCCCCTCGGAGATCCGAATGACCACCCACGAACAACCGGAAGGCGACGCCGAGCCTCGCTACGGTTTGAGAGATCCTGCTGACACCGGCGACGGAGAGCCGTTGGCGGAGGACATCTCGCTGCCCGTCAGCGTGACCCCGAACTACAACACCGCTCTTCCGGAAGAGTGGGGGTGGCGGCGCAATTCTTCAAGCCAACCCAACTCGGCCACGTTTCACATCAATCACAGCGACGTGACCCGGGCTTTCGCTGATGTACTGACCGCAGACGACAGTCCTCCGGAAGCGCCCTTCGTGGTTTCCAAAGACATTCCGGTGGTCATCATTGACAGCCTGGATCAGTATTGGGCTGGCGAATCGCGAGCCGCTTTGCCCCTGCACGGCTTGCGGGTGCCGGTGTCCGCCGATACCATAGCCGAGGCCAAGCGCAAGCTTGCCGCGGACCTGGCGGCCCAAGTGCGTCTGCTCTTGCTCCTGTCGCGCAGTGGGACCACACTAGCGCCGGAACTCCAGGTCAACTTCCTCATGCTCACCGAGGTGCTGACCCCTCGCGAACAATAGGATTCGTCGGCAGCCAACAATTCAGGGGGCCGGTATAAGACCGGCCCCCAAGTTTTGCGCAAACGTCGCGGCGACCGACTACTCCTTCGCCTCTTGCAAAGCTTCCAACACTGCCGTAGGCGACATCGGAAGTTTGTTCACCCGGACGCCAGCAGCGTGGTAAATGGCGTTGTGCAGCGCGGCCAGCGGTGGGATCAATGGAGCTTCGCCCACACCGCGCAAACCGTAAGGATGCCGGGGGTTGGGCACTTCCACGACCACGGTGTCGATCATGGGCAGGTCCAGCGCCGTGGGCATGCGGTAGTCGAGGAAACTGGAGTTCAGCATCCGCCCGTCGTCGGCGTAGGTGTAGTCCTCCGTCATCGCCCAACCGAGACCCTGAACGGTGCCGCCCTGCATCTGGCCCTCAACGTAGCTCGGATGCACCGAGGTTCCGGAGTCGATGAACGCCGTGCAGCGCAGGATGTCCACCTTGCCAGTGTCCGGATCGACCTCAACGTCGATTATGTTGCCGGCGATCACCGGACCAACGCCAGTTGAAGTCGCCGACGCCGACGCGGTCAGCGGCCCGCCCGTCCGCATCATGCGGCTGGCAACCTCGGCGATAGTCATGCTCTCCTCGGTGCTGGTGCAGGTGAACACCCCGTCGGCGAATTCGACGTTTTCGGGCTCCACCTCCCATACCAGCGCACACCGTTGGGCCATCTGGTCACGCAGATCCTCGGACGCGGCGATGGCAGCGAGCCCGGTGTCGAACGCGATCCTGCTGCCGCCAGTCGTGGCCGTCCAACCGACGGTGTCGGTGTCGACCACCGTGGGTGCAATGCGGTCAACGTCGATCCCCAGGGCTTCTGCAACCTGCATGGCAACGGCGGTACGGGTTCCCCCGATATCCACCGACCCCGTGATCAGGTTCAGGGTGCCGTCCGCATTGACGTTGATGGTGGCGGACGACGCCTGGCCCGCCTGCCAGCGGAACCCCACGGCGATGCCTCGTCCTCGGTTTTCCCCTTCCAACGGGGTCTGGAAGTGGTCGCTGTTGACCATCGCTTCTTCCATCTCGATGCAACCGAACACGCGATGAGGGACGCCGTTGGGCATCCGGTCGCCTTCCACCACGGCGTTTTGCAGGCGGAACTGCATGGGCTCAATGCCCAGCATCTCCGCCAACTCGTCCACCACGGCCTCAACCGCGAAGGAAACCTGCGGCTGGCCCGGGGCCCGATACGCCTGAACCTTCTGCTTGTTGCAGACCACGTCCAGCCCGTCCACCAGCATGTGGTCCATCTTGTAGGGGCCGAACCCGGTCAGCGCGCCGCCGCCCACCGGTGAGCCGGGGAACGCGCCGGCCTCATACACCATGTAGAGTTGTCCGGCCATCATGGTTCCGTCGTTCTTCACGCCCATTTTGCAGCGCATGAAAGTAGCAGAGGCCGGGCCGCTGCCCACGAACACCTCGGTGCGGTCCATGGACACCTTCACCGGCTTTCCGGTTTTGCGCGACAGCACCGCCGCGACCGGGTCCAGGTAAGCGATGGCCTTGGCGCCGAACCCGCCGCCGATCTCCATGGGGACGACCTTAACCTGGGATTCCGGCACGCCGATGATGGCCGCGGTCTGGGCCCGGATGTTGAACAACCCCTGGGTGCTGGTCCAAACCGTCACCCGACCATCCGCCGACCACATCGCCGTGGACACGTGGGGCTCAATGTAGCCCTGGTGCACGGTCTGGGTCTCAAACTCGCGCTCGATGACGATGTCCGACTCGGCGAACCCCTGATCGACATCGCCCACCTTGTGCTGGATGTGTCCGGCGACATTGCTCTTCACGCCGGTGTCGTCGCCGCGGGCGAAACGCTCCTGCCGGAAGTAGGTGGTCATGTCCTCGTGGAGCAGTTCGGCTCCCTCGGCCATGGCCTCGCGCCAGGTGAGTACCGTGGGCAGCACTTCGTAGTCCACCTCGACCAGCGCCAGGGCCTCCTGGGCAATGTGCGGGCTGGTGGCGCAGACTGCGGCGACGGCGTGGCCCACGTAGAGAACCTTGTCCTTCGCCATCAGGTTTTCCGCGATCATACGGGCGTTGCCCTGCACTTCAGCGAAGTCCAGGATGCGGTCTTCAATGATGGGAAAGTCCGCCGAGGTTGCCACGGCGACGACGCCCGGCAATGCTTCAGCCTTGCTGGTATCGATGCTGCGGATGCGCGCGTGGGAATGGGGGCTGCGCACGGTCTTCGCGTACAGCATCCCGGGCAGGTTGATGTCGGCGCCATAGCGGGCGGCACCGGTCACCTTGTCCACGCCATCGTGCCGAACCGGCCGGGTGCCGATGACACGGTATTGCTGTTGGGGTTGTGCGGTGGTGGTCATTGAACTCCTCCAATGTCTCGGCGATGAGGCGGCTTCCGGTATCGCGCAAGGACACGCCAACGTCTGCGCGTC
Organism: Dehalococcoidia bacterium; assembly: GCA_022827095.1. Taxonomy (GTDB): domain Bacteria; phylum Chloroflexota; class Dehalococcoidia; order Lucifugimonadales; family UBA3495; genus Bin87. The sequence goes on along the minus strand of JAJDTP010000005.1, from coordinate 500,297 downwards.
ACGGGCCAACGTCACCGGCTACTTGATGAAATTCGGCAGGAAATACTCTCGCGTGGGGTCATGGGGCATGCCGGGCATGTCCGCCGGAACCACCCCGTCGCTTTCCAGGGCGGAGCGCACGATGCCTTTGTTGAACGGGCTGATGTCGTCGTCAGCCATGAAATCCTTGACCGGCATCCAGAGGCATTCTTCGATCTCTTTCTCGCCCATCTTTATCTGCTCGGTGATCGCTTTGAGGCGGCAAACGAAGTAGATGTCCGACTTGCCGTAACGATACCCGTGCCAGTGGCGAAAACACGCCAGCGCCTGGAACTCGGCCTCGATTCCGGTCTCCTCGAATACTTCGCGGACGATGGAGTCGACGATGTTCTCTCCCGGCTCCAGGGCCCCACCGGGAAGCTTGTAGAAGGGCGGGCGGTTGTCGATGCGGTAACGTTCGCAAACCACCAGCAATTCGTCTCTCCCGTTAATCACCACCCCGCCGGCTCCCACGTAGTGCGTCGCGTATGGCGGGATGAACGAGCCGGGTATCAGTGTCAAGGTTGCCGTGATCCCGTCGTCGTCCGCGTGGTGGTAGCCGAATCCGCGCTGCACGGCGATCGGAACGTGTGAAGCCAGCCCGATGGGAATGTCCACCCAGGCCACCTCGTAACCCGCGTCCCGCCAATCCGCTATGGATGCGTCCAACCGCGCGGCGAATTCGTCGGGATCGGTCGGCAGTTCGGCGGTGTTCACAACCACTCCGCGGAACGGATTGGGCGTAGCGAGCAGGGGCGAAACCATGCGACGACTCCGTAAGATTCAGGTCGTATCGGGCAACGGCGGCAGTATAGCACAGGGCCGTATGAACCCATGGCCTGGGCACTCCGAAACGATCGCGACCGGCATTCCATTCGTCACATTTCGTCCTGCCACCGTCAATATATTGTATTGACAGCCGCGATAACTAGCCATAGAATGCCCGGCAGCAGGTTAAGAAACTCATCTGCCAAATCGAAAAATCAGTTCGTTATCGAATTCAAAAAGCCATAATAGTGCCGGAATTCGTTTAATTTAGTTCTATGATTAACCGTTCCTCGCAAAGACCACAAGGTGAAAAACCGTCGGACAGCAGACTTGCCGAGCGGTTGGCACAAACGAGAGGAGGGTAGCCATGGCGTTTCGATGTAACGTATCCCCCATACCGGTCATAGGAGCAATGCTCGCGGTGGTTATGTTGGTGGCGGTGGCATGCGGTGGCGCTGAGGCGCCGGCTCCGACGCCGGCTGATTCCGGAGCAAGCCAGACCACCGCCTCCAACGCCACCGGAACCCAAGCTCAACAAACAGCTTCATCCGCGCCGGCCGCTCAATCCGAGCAAGCCACGTCGGCGCCCGCCGCCCAGTCCGAACGTGCCACCCCAGCCGTTCAACAGGTAGGACGGCAACAGGCCCAATCGGCCGATGCCACGCCCACACCTGAAGCGGCAGCGTTGCCCACCGAGGTGGTAGCCGACCCGATAACGCTGGAAAACCTGACGGTCGTATATCCTGATTTGGTATACGGCGGGATTCTGCGGCGGGGTGGATACTACGATCCAGCGCACTTCGACCTGCTGCAAGTGTCCAGCGTTACTAATTCCTTCAAGCAGATGATGCTGTACAACAACATTCTGCGCTACAACCCCATCGACGCTGGCAAGACTATCATCCCGGACCTGGCTACCAGTTGGGAAGTTTCGGAGGACGGAAGCACTTGGACCTTCCCCATACGTGAAGAGGTCAACTTCCACGACGGTACCATCTTAACTGCCGACGACGTAGCTGCGTCCTGGTCCCGGGTTATCGACCCTCCGGCCGGGGTGGTTAGCGCCCGGCGGGGTCTTTATACCCCCTTCGGACCGACCATCGAAGTAATAGACCCGCTGACGGTGGCGTTCAATTTCGAGACGCCGCCGCCGCTGAAATACGGGCTCAATGCGTTCGCGCTGGAATGGCACGGAGTTTTTCCTAAAGCGTACCTGGAAGAGCACAGTTACGACCTGAAGGTCGCGGGACAAAACGCCCCAAGCACCGGCGCTTTTAGATATCTGGAACATCAGCAGGGCGAGGTCTGGAAGAACGAAAAATTCCCCGACTATTGGAACAAAGGACTTCCTTTCCTGGACGAAGTCTGGACGTATCCGCTGGAGAACAGCACCAACCGTTCGGCGGCCTTGTTGGCCGGTAACGTCGATTATGCACAGACCATCGACCCGGCCGCCTACGACCGCATGCAGGACGATCCCAAGTTCGTGGTCGAGCCCTTCTCGTCTTACTCTTTCGGCGGGATCTGGTTCAACACCGACCGCGAACCTTGGGCCGATGTCAGAGTGCGCAAAGCCATGTGGCTGGCCTTCGACCGACTGTCGGCCCACGAAGTAGTGAGCGAATGGCTCTATGGTTACCCTGGTGGCATGGGCTGGACCCTTCCTGAGCAAGCGTACCAGTTGCCGCAGGCCGAGATTGACGATCGGCTGGTATTCGACCGAGACGCCTCCATTGCCGAAGCCAAGCGACTGATGGTCGAAGCCGGTTACGCCGACGGCATCAAAAATGTTGACCTACTGCAACGGCAGCCGGATAGTCCCTGGTATTCAGCCATCGCACAAATGGCCGAGTTGCAGTATCGCAGCATCCTGGGCATTGAATCCACCATTCGCCCGGTTCCTTCGGCAGTGTGGTTTGAAGAGTTGGCTAACCGTAACTTCGACATCACGGTGGGCGCCATCGCCTCTCCGTTCATTGACCCGTCAGCGTACATGAATAGCTTCTACCGATGCGGCGGCGGGGAGAACCACTCGAACTACTGCAACGAGGAGTTCGACGCCGTCATGGCGAAGGTGGACACGGAACCCGACCTGGAGAAGCGCTACGAACTGGTGCAACAGGCGGCTAGCATCCTGGATGATGACCCGCCATTGGTGGAGTGGTGGTACAACCGCACCCTCGCCGGTTGGCTGGAGTGCGTCCATGGCATTGAGGGCAAGCACGGCGCTTTGGTTCACAACCTGGACCGAATGGACACCGTGTGGATGGATGAAGGCTGTGGCCAGTAACCGGCCTCATCATCGGAGCAAGCTTGTCTGAGGCGGGCGACGCAACGCCGCCCGCCTCATATCCCAACTCACCCGATCGCGTTCACTCCACTGGATGTTCTGATGCAAAAATACATTCTCCGTCGAGTACTGTTGGCGATTCCTGCCATTATCGGGCTTACCATCATCATCTTCCTGGTGATGCGTATCCTGCCGGGCGACGTGCTTACCGTGATGTTCGGGGAAGAGGGTACGTTGCAGCTCAGCGAAGAGGACCGAGCCCGAATCATCGCCAGCCTGGGTTTGGACAAGCCAATCTACCTGCAGTATGTGGACTGGCTCAAGGACATTGTGACCCTGAAACTGGGTCAGTCGTTCTGGCGTTCTGACACGGTGATGGACTTGATCATAAACCGGGGTCCCATCACCCTGGAGATCGCGGTCTTTTCCGTGATCCTGTCGTGGCTCATTGGGTTGCCCGTTGGGATACTGGCCGCAATGAAGCGAAACACCCCATTCGATTATGCCGGGCGTTTCTTCTCCATCCTGTTCCTGGCGATCCCGAATTTCTGGCTGGGCACGCTTATCGTGTTGACGCTGGTGCTGACGCTGGAATGGAAAGCTCCGCTGGGAGTCATAAACCTGTGGGAGGATCCGTGGGCTAACTTGCAAATCATTTGGGGACCTGCGTTAGTGCTGGGCATAGGACAGGCCGCATACATCTGCCGCATGGCGCGTTCGGCGCTCCTGGAGACGATCCATGAGGATTACATCCGCACCGCCCGAGCCAAAGGCCTGGCAGAACGATTGGTAATCTTGAGACATGCGCTTCGGAACGCCATCATGCCGGTTATCACCCTATCCGGCGTGCTGTTGGGGTTCCTCATCGGAGGCTCGGTGGCAGTGGAGCAGGCGTTCGGTGTGCCTGGACTGGGACGCACGCTGGTAGCCGCGTTCTTCGAGCGCGACTACGTCGTCATTCAAAACCTGGTGCTGATCTACGGCCTCGTGTTCGTTCTCACCAATTTGCTGGTTGACATTTCTTACGCTTGGATCGACCCACGCATCCGCTACAGCTAACCTCGAAACAGGACACACTTGTCTGGAGAATTCCCGTGGCACAGGTAACCGCTACCGACGTCATCGTACAGGATGCAGAGCGCCGCACCAGATCCTGGGTATGGGCGATACTAAACTTTTCCCAGCGCAATCCGGTGGGAGCCCTCAGTGGACTAGCCATTCTTGCCATCGTGTTCGTCGCTGTTTTTGCGCCCTATGTTGCAACCCACCATCCCACGGAGTACGCCGACTTCTCAGCGTTGCGCGAGGCGCCCGGGTCGGCTCACTGGATGGGCACCGATGACATCGGTCGGGACTTGTACAGCCGGGTGGTGCACGGCGCGCGAATCTCGTTGTTCGTCGCCTTGGTGGCGGTGCTGGTGGGCGATCTGATCGGCGCCGCCTGGGGTGTGGCATCCGGGTACATCGGAGGCCGCCTCGATATCTACAGCCAGCGCTTCCTGGAACTGTTGATGTCCTTCCCCACCCTGATCCTGGCGATGATACTGGTATTGGCGATGGGCGCCGGGGTCTGGACTGTGATCGTTGCGATTAGCATCACGCGCATTCCCTTGTCGGTACGCGTGATCCGGTCGGTTACCTTGAGTGTCAAGGAAAACGCGTATGTGGATGCGGCACAGGCCATCGGAGCGTCCAGCGGGCGGGTAATGGTTCGACATATCGCACCGCAGTGCGTAGCGCCGTGGCTGGTGCTGGCCACCGCCCACCTGGGTTCGGTGATCATCCTCGAGGCATCCCTGGGATTCCTGGGAGTGGGCGTACCAATGCCCACGGCTACCTGGGGCAACATGCTCGGAGGTCCGGTGGCGGCCGGGCTGATCCCACGCTGGTGGATGGTAGTGTTCCCTGGCCTGGCGATCACAGTGACCGTACTGGCTTTCAACCTTTTCGGCGACTCCATCCGCGACGCCCTGGACCCGAAACTGCGGGGACGGACATAACTCCTCAAGCTCGTACCGGTTCACCGTAGCGCATTGCAACGACCCCGCCTATACGGCGAGACCGCCATCGGCAAACGGTGGCGGTTTCGTGACGTCAGAATTTGGCTCGTTGCGGCGATAGTCGCTCTGTCGTTACTTGCGCTGTGGGCGGTGCGGGCGTACCAACTCACGCCGTTGCTGTTCCCGCCGCCAACCGCTACTTCCACGGCAAATATGTCCCAAGCGTCGACCGACTGGCCATCCGGTCGCCGTGGCACCAGGGGCGCCGCCTCTACAGAAGAGCCCAACCCCGTTCCGCCTTTCCGGATCAGGTGGGAGGTCGATCTGCCGGGCGTGGCTTTGGGCACCCCGGCGATCGTCGGCGACCTGGTCTTTGTTTCCACCGACGGCGGTGAGATCGTCGCGCTGGAGGCGAGCAGCGGTGTGACTCGCTGGACCCACAACATCGGTTCACCCTCGGACAGCGCGCCGGCGGTGGCCGGAGACCTCGTGTACCTCGGCGCCCGGAATCACCGATTGCTGGCCCTGGACCGGAACAACGGCGAACTGCGTTGGGAGAGCAACTTGGGGAACATCGTCCTCGGCTCGCCGATAGTGTCCGACGGCACGCTGTACATCGGATCGACCAACGGAGACCTGGAAGCGCTGGACGCCGCCACCGGGGAACCCCGATGGTCAGCCGACGCCAACGGCTGGGTGGTCGCCCACCCGGCGACCGACGGCATGGTCGTGGCCGCAACCTCCCTGGGCGAACGCTTCGTCACCGTAGACCCGGCAACGGGACGTCGGCTGCTTGTGTTTCATTCGGGCACTCCTGTGGCTGGAGGGCCAGTCATCGCCGATGGTCGCGCTTTTCTTGTGACCAACCGTGGCGCAGTCTGGACTATAGACCCATCAGCCGTGAGCCGGCCCTTCAGCCGCTTTGCCTACGTGGCCAAGTTCAACTTTTTCGCCTGGCGCCTGCGCTCCGAGCCGCCCCGGCAAACCGGAACGATTTGGGTCGGCTCAGCCCGAGGCAAGGTCAAGTACAGCCCTGCCTACGCTGGCGGCAACCTGCTGGTGGTCAACGAAGCCGGCAAGGTGACCGCGTTCGACGGAGCCGACGGATCAATCGCCTGGGAAACCCAACTGGGCGGCGAGATAATCGCCGAGCCGGTCGTCGCCGGCGACACCCTCGTCCTCGGCGCCGCGGATGGCGTTGTCCTTGGTTTGAACATCCACACTGGTTCCGAAGTGTGGGGCCACAACATCGGCAATCATCCTTTGTCCGCCGCGCCGTCCGTGTCCGGGCGGACCCTGTTTCTGCCGACCACGGACGGCAAACTCACGGCATTAGACGGTCAATGACGCCCGTCCCCAGGCGATGGCGCCAACAACCCAGCGCTCACGCGTACCCAGTTTGTCATCGCGAGGAGCGCAGCGACGTCGCGATCTCGTACCCGTGGCGCCGTTCGTTCCCATGACGAGATTGCCGCGCTGCGGTCGCAATGACAGTTCATGTGCAACTGGGTGCGCGTGCGCAACCGGGCGCGGTTGACGCTCGAATCCCCCGTGCCTATACTCGCCCCAAATGCTGCGGCCAACTGTGAGCCCATCGACGAAAATGACCCAAGCAACACCCCACCAACGTGACCTGGCCGGCGAGTCCTGGGACCCGGACCAGTATCTGAAATTTGCTGACCATCGGCTGCGTCCGGCTTTGGATTTAATGGGGCGCATCCCGCTGGAGCGGCCTCAGGTCATCTACGACCTGGGTTGCGGCAGCGGCAACGTTACTCGCTTGCTTGCCGACCGTTGGCCGGATGCCAGCGTAATCGGGATGGACAACTCCCCTGACATGCTGCAACAGGCAGCATCCATGGAAGCGGGGGATCTGTCCGGCAACGTGAGCTGGGAACCCGGCGACCTGGCCGATTGGCTACCTGCCCAGACTCCGTCCATCTTTTTCTCCAACGCCGTGATCCAGTGGGTGCCCGACCACCATGAGTTGGTGCCGCGCCTGTGGGACATGCTGCCATCCGGCTCCTGCCTGGCAATCCAGGCGCCGCTGTCGTGGGACATGCGGTCGCACCAGATCATGCGCGAGACGCTGGAAAACGGCGGCTACGGCGGTCAGCCCGTGGGTTCGACAGAATTGCGTTCCGCCGTGGGCAACCGATGGGTCCAGGACCCTGATTTCTACTACGACCTGCTGGCTCCCGAGTCAGACCACCTGGACGTCTGGACCACGGAATACCAGCACGTCCTCACCGGCGACGACGCCGTACTCGAATGGGTTACCGGCACGGGCCTGCGCCCCATCCTCAACGGCCTCGAAGACGGTGACCGCGAATCATACCTGGAAGAGTATCGGCGAAGGCTCAACGTCGAGTACCCGAAACGAGCCGACGGGTTCACTCTGTATCCATTCCGGCGTCTATTTTTCGTCGCCGTACGGCGGTAGCCGCGCGACCACCCGACGCCACGGTCTTGGACGCCGGCACAGCCAACTATCGGCAACCACATTCGTACATCACGCCCTTGGAGGTGCAGTCATGACGGTTCTAGTCTTGGGAGCTTCCGGTTTCATCGGCCCGCGCGTGGTGCGCAAGTTGGTGGAGCGTGGCGAGGACGTGTACGCCACCGACATCAACCCGCTGCCCGACATCCCCGGCGTGGAAGCCGGCACCGTGCGCAGCTCCCGCGTGGACATCACCGACTTCGAACAGGTGACCCGCGCCGTCGTCGAGTCGCAGCCCGACCGCATCATCAACCTGGCCTACCTGCTCGGCGGCGGAGAGGGCAACCCGCACCACCAGATGCGCCTGAACATCCTGGGCATGGACAATTGTTTCGAGGCGGGCCGATTGCTGGGCGTCAACCGCATCGTGTACGCCAGTTCCGTTGCCGTCAGCGGTCAGCAGTCCAACTTCGGCGAACGCGAAATCAACGAGGACGAGGGCACCTACGGCGACAGCCAATACGCGACGCACAAGATCTTCAACGAGTTCCAGGCCAAGATGTTCAATGAGAACTACGGCATGTCGATCACCGGCATCCGCCCCGCCAACGTCACCGGACCGGACAAGGTGCGCGGCTCCGTGGACCACGTGCGCTGCGTCACATTGCCTTCACGCGGCGAGCCGGTCAGTTTCCCGTACCAGGAAATGATGCGCCTGCCCATCCACGTGGAGGACATCGCCGAGGCGTTCGTGCGCGTATCGCTGGTGGACCGCAGTGAGTATCAGGTTTACAACTCCGGCGGCACGCCCATCAGCCTGGGGGACCTGGCCGACATGGTTCGCGGCTACCTGCCAGACGCCCAGATATCCTTCGACAACGAGGGAGGCCGGGAACACTCCGGCAACTACCTGGTGGACAACAGCCGCCTGCTCACCGAGTTCGAGCTATCCTATCCGCCGTTGCAGCAGCGGGTCCTCGAGATCATCAACGCCGTGCGCGAGGATGAGGGTTTGCCGCTCGTGAGGAGTTGATACGTCGGAAATCCTTGCAAACTCCATGGTATGGTTGCTCCGAGACAACCGACTATCAATCGGACTCCAAGCGCTCTAGGCCGGCAGGACAAGAGGCCTATTCCGACGGGCACGGCTTGCCACGCCAGACAAGTTGCTCGCCAGTGTCGGCGTCGAACACGCCGTCCAATTTGGGCGGACTGTCGGGGTCAGCGCAGGCCTCGTGCAACTGGGCATGAGTTAGGAAGTTTGCCGGATCTGCGCCACTGGGACGGGACAACCTTGCGCCGGACAAATTTGCATCGGATAGCCTCGCACCGGATAAATTCGCTTGATCTAGCCTTGTGCTGGACAAATTTGCGCGATCTAGCCATGTGTTGGATAGATCCGTGCGATCTAACCTTGTGCGGGATAGATCTGCACCCGCAAACCTCGCGCCGGATAGGGTGGCACGAGATAATGTCGCGTCGGATAGAATTGCGCGATTCAACCTTGCGTTCGGTAGTTTCGCGCGCTCTAACGTTGCACGATATAGATTTGCATCAGATAACCGTGTACCAGATAGATCTGCACTAATCAAAATTGCTCGGGACAGATTTGCACCTTCTAGCCCCGCGCCAGTTAGGACTGAACGAGACAAACTTGCTCCGGATAGGTTTACATTAGATAACCTTGCTCCGGATAGATTTGCACGATCTAACCGTGCGCTGGATAGATTTCCACCAAGCAACCGTGCTCCACGAAGGTCTGCCCTTGCCAAATTTGGTTTATCATCACGCCGCTCCTCGAGGGCAATATTTTCTCGTCGGCAGGCGATAATGGCATCCATAGCAGCCTGAGTGTCCTCTCTAAACCTGAATCTGCGACTGGCAATCTGGTCGCTCCCCGCCCGCTTTTTATCCACCGTTGAGTCCGGCGTAGGGTGGCGAACAAACGTGCATAGCAGATGCATAATGTGCAAGTAGTACTGCTTTGGTTGTTCCAAGGCTAGACTTTGCAACGCATAGATGCCGCCTAGGCGAACGGACAGAACCGGACTGCCCAGCATCTCCGCACCTTTCTGGTAACGCTCGTTGAATAAGCCGCGTCGGTCAGTATCAGCTTGACGCTCGGCGATGTAGCTGCGCCAGAAAGCGAAAAACAGCGCGATAATACCGGCTATACCTAGGCCAACGTTCCGAAGCGTCGTGCTGTTGGGTTCCCTGCGCAGAGTTGTGACATCAGTTTCCGAACCTGACGTCGCGCTTTTGAACTCTATGCTGACGCCGCCGGCACGTAGCCAATCCCAATGCCAAATTGCCACCGCGACAGCAGCGGCTATCAGTAGCAACCCCACCGCCATGGCGAGCCAAACGTTATTGCCGGCGAAAATGCTCTCACGCCGACGAAGCACGGCTTGGCGAACGGTTTCGAAACGGCGTTTCATTCCTCCCTCGCTTCGTTTCCAGGTTGCGGCGCATCGGCTTGACGCTTACAACCTATCGTAGCGGCGCAATCGCGGCAAGGGGCAACATGACGCGAAACATACCGGACGCCGGCCTTGACGCTGCACTCTCTCAGTCTTCCCTGTGCCTTGCCGCCGCCGGCCATCGCCCATATAATGCGCCCATCATCGTTCAACGCCCTGATTCCGGCGAAATCCGCACGACGCCCTGGGTTCGGTACCCGCGCATGGCCGTTGTTCCCGGCACTGCCGCCGGAAGCGAACCAGGAGGAGGCTCCCCAATGGCATTACCCGACCGCTTGAAATTCGGTATTTTCATGGGCCCGTTCCACCGCGCCGGCGAAAATCCGACCCTGGCGCTGGAACGCGACATGGAACTGGTGCAGTGGCTCGACTACCTGGGCTTTGACGAGGCCTGGATCGGCGAACATCACAGCGCCGGCTGGGAGATCATCTCTTCGCCGGAGATATTCATCGGCGTAGCCGCCGACCGCACCAAGCACATCAAGCTGGGCACCGGCGTCGTCAGCCTCCCCTATCACCATCCGTTCATGGTGGCTAACTGGATGACCCAGCTCGACCACATGACTCGCGGGCGCGTGATGCTGGGTGTGGGCCCGGGCGCGCTGCCCGGCGATGCCTACATGATGGGCATTGACCCCACCAAGCAGCGCCTGCGCATGGATGAGGCCCTGGGCGTCATCATGCGGCTGTTCACCGAGAAAGAGCCCATCACGCACAAGAGCGACTGGTTCGAGCTCAATGAGGCCATGCTCCAGTTGCGCCCCTACCAGACCCCGCACATGCCCATTTCCGTGGCATCCGTGCAGACCCCCTCCGGCGTCGCGCTGGCCGGCAAGCACGGCGCGTCGGTGCTGACCATCACCACGCCCCGCGACCCCAAGGTGCCCCAGGGTGCGGCTCTGCACGAGCTGTGGGATATCTGCGAGGAATCGGCCGCGGAGCACAACCAGACCGTGGACCGTTTCGAATGGCGGCTGGTGTTGCCGGTCCACCTGGCGGACACGAAAAAGGAAGCATTCGAACAGGCTCGCATCGGCGCGGGTCGTTACCAGCGCGAGTATTTCGAGCACACCATGGGCCGCCCGCAGATCGTCGACGGGCCTCCCGAAAAGATCATCGACGTCATGGCCGAGCGTGGCGCGTGGATCATCGGGACGCCCGACGACTGCATCGAGGGCATCAAGCGCCTGGAGGAGATGAGCGGAGGCTTCGGCGCATTTATGGTCCAGACCGTGGACTGGGCCGGCCGCGAGCACATGCTGCACAGCTACGAGCTGATGGCACGCCACGTGATGCCCCACTTCCAGGGCAGCGCAGAGGCAACGATTTCATCCAACAAGTGGGCATACGAGCGCCACGAGACCCTGCAGGCGGGCCGCACCCGCGCGCTGGACCGCGCCCGCGAAGACTACGTCGGCAGGAACGCCTAAACCGACGACCAAACTAACGCGGCCGTCGGTTCCGTCGCGAGCCGGCGGCTATATTGATATTCAGAAGTATCAACAGGAGGCGCTCCGATGAGCTTCTGGGATGAGGTCTATGCTCTGCGAGAGCAAGGGGCGATCCCTCGAGTGTGGACGCGAGACAGTCTACGCTCACACTTACTGGGACCATACACGCCCAACTCCATAAGCACCATCCCGTCCAACCAGAGCATAGCAAGGGACGGCAAGCAATTGGGCAACTACGTCAAGAATGGTCGTGAGCCGAAAGCTTGGCGGGTTGGGCCGGGTGAATTCCAATTAGTGACTGACCCCGATGACGACACGGCAACCCAAGATGCGGAACGCCGGCGCGCGCAAGCATACGCGCAGCTCGCACGGGCGAAAGCCGCGGGTTCACCTTATCCTTTACGAGGGTTGCCGATAAAGTACGAACGTCCCTATGACCCAGTGTATCCGGTCCATCTGGACGAACCGAAAACCGCGGAATGATCATTCTTGATACCCACATCTGGGAAAGATGGGTAGAAGAGCCTGTGCGGCTTCGTGCGGCGCAAACGGCCGCCATTGTGGCCGAAGAAAATGACGTCAACGGCGTGATTGGAATATGCGCCACATCCCTCTGGGAAATCGCCAAGCTCGTTGAGTTGGGGCGAATCCAAATAGATACCGACTTGGCCGACTGGTTCGAAAACGCGCTCGTTTACCCTCACGTGCGTATCATCAACCTGTCTCCGTCTATCGCAATCCGGTCAACCACCTTGCCAGGCAATGCTCAACTCTCCCGCGACGTTCAGATTCGCGACCCTTCCGATCAGATCATTATTGCAACGGCGCTGTTGAACAACTGCCCATTGGCAACTTCTGATGGAAAGATAGTCGCATATCCTGGCGTGCAAACGATTTACTAACAGGTGGGATGGGCTGGCGATAGCCTTGATTTCCCACGTTCAAACACTACGCGAGAACCGGAGGCCCCGAATGCCACTGCACCCGCAAGCGCAAGAGGTAATCGACGCAACCCGAGCCCTGGGTTTGCCGCCAGCCAACACCGTCACTCCGACGGAAGCACGGGCCAACGCGGCCAAGCGGCCCCGAGCGCCCGGACCCGAGGTCGGCAAGGTCCAGGACCGTAGCGTCCCGGGACCGGCGGGCGACGTGCCGGTGCGCATCTACACGCCCGAGGGCGACGGTCCGTTCCCCATCCTGGCTTGGTATCACGGTGGCGGCTGGGTCGTGGGCAATCTGGACTCGGCGGACGGCACGGCACGCCATCTGTGCGCCGGCTCCCGCTGCGTGGTGGTTTCCGTGGACTACCGTCTGTCCCCTGAAGCCAAGTTCCCCGAACCCTTTGACGACTGCTACTACGCCACCATCTGGGCCAGCGACCACGCCGCGGAATTGGACGGCGTGCCCGGCGTCGTGGCGGTGGGCGGCGACAGCGCCGGCGGCAACCTAGCGGCGGCAGTGGCCATCAAGGCCGCCGAGACCGGCGATTTCCGCGTCAGCCAGCAGCTCCTGGTCTACCCGGTCACCGACGTCAAGTTTGACACCGGTTCGTATATCGACAATGGTGTCGGGTACAACCTCGACCGAGAAGTCATGATCTGGTATTGGGACCAGTACCTCGCTGACCCTTCCCAGGCTGCCGACCCGCTGGCCGCTCCGCTACAGTTATCCGCCGATTTCGACGCCATCGAAGAGTTGGCCCCGGCGCTGATCATCACGGCGGAATACGACCCCCTATGCGACGAAGGCGAGGCCTACGGACGCCTGCTCAACGAGCTGGGCGTTCCGGCGGAAAGCAACCGCTACGATGGGATGATCCACGGCTTCTTCAGCATGGCGAGCGTCATGGACACCGCGCGCGATGCGATGGACGACGCTTGCAGGTTCCTGCGCGGCGCCGTGGATGACATGACGGAGGAATACCACCGCCGCCACGAAGGCGACCCCGCGGCCATGCGCAAGCTGCTCGATCCCCAGGCCGCCCACATCCTCGAGCTGTTCGACTCCATGGGTATCAAGCCCTTCCAGGAAATGAGCGTCGACGAGTGCCGGGAGATCATGAACAGCCGACCCCGACCCGAAGGCCCGCCGGTCGGCAATGTCGAGGACCGGATCATCAGGAACGAGCACGGCAAGGAGCCGGGTGAGGTACCTATCCGGATCTACACGCCGGCGACCGAAGGCCCGTGGGGCACGTTGGTTTGGTACCACGGCGGGGGCTGGGTGATCGGCAACGTTGAGACAGCCGATGCCACCGCCCGCGAGCTTTGCGTGGGCGGGAACTGCGTCGTCGTCTCCGTGGACTACCGACTTGCACCCGAGTACAAGTTCCCCACACCGTTCGAGGACTGTCTCACCGCCACTATGTGGGCCATGGCTAACGCCGACGCCCTGGGCAGCCGTGCCGACCTTATCGCAGTCGGTGGCGATAGCGCCGGCGGCAACCTCGCCGCGGCAGTGTGCCTGGCCCAGGACGACTTCCCGCAACCCTTGGCGTTCCAGTTGCTGGTCTACCCGGCCACCGAATACGCCTACGATACGCGCTCCTACAACGTCAACGGACAGGGCATGTTCCTTGAAACCGCGAGCATGCGCTGGTTCTGGGATCACTACATCGACAACTCCGACCTGTCCGGTTACAACATCTTCGCGTCGCCCGGAAGGGCGCGGCTGTCGGCCGACCTGCCGCCCGCCCTGGTGATTACGGCAGAGTTTGATCCGCTCCGCGACGAGGGCGAGGCCTTCGCCAGCGCCCTGGAAGATGCCGGCGTCGAAACCACGCTCATCCGGTACGATGGCGTAATCCACGGATTCTTCGGGTTGCCTCACGTCATCGATAAGGGTCGCCAGGCCGTCGATGCCGCCAGCGCCCATCTATCCGAGGTGTTCGGAGCGGCACTCGGTTCTCCTGATGCCCTCGTAGCCGCAGACAACTGACCCGCGACACCATCACAGGAGTTACTACCATGGCTGAAACCATCCAGGAACAGTACATCCGCATGAACCCCCGTTCGCGGGAACTACAGCCGAGCTATCAGGCCCGGTTCCCCTCCGGCAGTCCGGGTCACGACGGCTACACCTCCGACCCATTCCCCGTGGTCATCGCCCGCGGCAGCGGTCCACGCAAATGGGACATCGACGGCAACGAGTACGTCGACTATGGCATGGGGTCAGCGTCCCTGCTGCTTGGCCACGCCCATCCCGAGGTGGTCGCGGCTCTCTCGGGGGTCCTGGCCGACGGGTCACACTACGGCGCGCCCACGGAATCGATGCTGGAATGGGGCGAACGCGTCTGCACCCTGATGCCCTGCGTCGACAAAGTGCGCTTCGTGGGGTCGGGCGCGGAGGCCACCATGCTGGCCATGCGCGTCGCCCGCGCCTACACCGGCAAGGAAAAGATCATCCGCTGGGAGTCCCACTACCACGGCTGGCACGACTACGTGATGCCCGGCAACCTGCCTCCATTCGACGTGCCAGCGTCCATTGGAATACCTCAGGGCACCATAGACTCGATCATTGTGCTGCCCACGGATTTGGGTGCGTTGGAAAACGCTCTGAAGAGCGACGACAACATCGCCGGTGTGATAACAGAAGCCTCGGGCGCTTCCTACGGCACGGTGCCGCTGCCCGACGGGTTCCTGGACGGCGTACGTAAGCTTACCCGCGAGCACGGCGTGGTCATGATCCTGGACGAAGTGATCACCGGATTCCGGTGGGCGCCGGGCGGAGCGCAGGAGAGGCTCGGCGTGGACACCGACCTGTGCACGATGGCTAAGATCATCACCGGCGGCCTGCCCGGCGGCGCTGTCGGTGGTCGCGACGAGATCATGGCCGTAATGCACCAGACCGGCGACAGCCACCACGACCGCTACGAGCGTGTGCTCCACGGCGGCACATTCAACGCCAACCCCTACGCCGCCGCATCGGGCAACGCCGCATTGCGACTGGTCGCCACCGGCGAGTACAACGCCCAGGCCGACCTCATGGCCGAACGCCTCCGTGTCGGCCTCCGCCAGGTGGTCGATCGGCGCGAGGTCAACGCCACCGTCTACGGTGAGGCGTCCACATTCCACCTGTTCTTCGGCGAGCGCAGCATCGATGGGCTGGACGCGTCACGGCTCAAGAATCAGCCGGCCGACATCCAGCGCACCCTGCGCCAGGCGTTGCAGGTGCGCGGAGTGGACCTGATGTCTCGCACCAGCGGCGTCCTGTCCGGCACTCACACCGAGGCCGACATCGACTTCACCATCGAAGCATTCGATGGCGCCATCGCCGCCATGATGGAAGAAGGCCTGATTCAGCACTGAGCGTATTATCCGCCACACGCGCGAATCCAATCAGGGATGGGGCGCTGCGACGACGCGGCGCCCCTTATGATTTTCAGCTTTCCCGTTCCAGTTCGATCAGCCTTCGTAAACAGTCCGGCCAATGCTGGTTTGCTTCACGCTGAGAATACGTCCCAACATGGTATCGGGCAACGGCGTTGACTCATCTGGGATGACCGTGAACCTTGGTCGCCCTTCTCCGGGAAATTCTTTGTAGATCAAAATTCCGTGGTTAGAGCGGCGATCTCTAACCCAACCGTCAAGTTCGAGTAGGCGCAGGAGATAGCGCCCGGAGATATTCATACGGTCGCGAAACCGGCTTGTCGTGAGGGCTTGACCGGCTGAATGACCACCTGATTGTCGGCAAGATAGTCCCGAACGTCCGTAATCCCTTCCACCCCGTTCAACTGCAACTCGACGGCCTCCCGAAGCTCTGCTTGCGTCTGTTCCAATTCGCTTGCGAAAGCGGAGGTGCCCAGTTCTTCGCAGAAACCAACCCACTGCCCCTCTTCCTGGTAATAGTTCAAGGTCAGATTGATCATGTAATCGGACGTGCCAGTCTCATCGCTGTGAATGACCTGAACTGATTCCGTCATCAATATCTCGTCAGACATTGTGCTGCCTCCCGTTTGACCCGCGAATCTATTCCAGCCCACTCAGCCCACTTCCACTCTATCACCCACCCGCACCAGGCCGGGTTTCTCCACAATGCCGTACACGCCGAAGTACGCCGCCAGCGCGTTCGGCCGGTAGCCCAGGATCGACCGCACCGCCTCGGTATCCGTTTCGCCGGTTATTGGGTCCTGGTCGATGATCGCGCAGCGCGGGTCCGGGGCCAGGACGCGCACCACGGCATCTCCGATAGATATGGTCCGGTTCATCCACCCGTCTTCCTCGTGCTCCTCGCAGCCATCAAGCAGCAGGGTCGGGCGGAACCGGTCCGTGGCCAGGCACTCGTCCTCGGCCATGCCCATCTGCGCCGATAGCCGTTCCACAGAAGCCCGGGACAGGACCGAAACGGGAAACTCGTCAAAAACCTGGCAGGGAAGTTCCGACATCATCAGGACGGCCGGCTGGCCGGAGAATTCACTGATGGCCCGCATCCAGTCTCCCATCAATGGGCGCGCTCGCACCCGCCGCCCCCAGATTATCGTCCAAACCGGCTGGTCCAGCTCGGGCCGCTCGTCCAGCACCGTACCGTCGGGAAAGGCGATGCGGAGCCGCTCGGACTCCGGATCCCACGACGCCACCAGCTGTGCCAGCTTCCCCACCTGCCGGCGGGACAATAGGCGTCCCTGCTGGTTCACCAAGTAGAAGCGGCGGTCCTCTTGGATGCCGCCCAGGTCCAGCGTCGCCTGTTCCAAAGGAACCAGGGCCATGGACTTGACCGGGGCGATGTTGATCTCGGCAACGGTGATCACGGGCACTACTCCAGCGAGAGGAATTCGTCGACCATATTGCGCGCGTCGGTTCGGTCGTAAATCTGGTACAGCAGCGCGGCGTTGCGGGCCGCGTCCCCGCCAAAATATCGCTCGTAGAGCGTCTGCCTACCGCCGAACGCACTGCACGAAACGTCCCATGCCAGCCGGAACAGACGGATACGCTCTTCCGCAGTCACGGTATCCGTGTCTAGGTAGCGGTGGATATCCTCGGCCAGCGGGCCGTTGAGATCGGCCTCCGCGGGCAGGGCCATCAGGCTGCTGGAGCCCAGCAGGTGCAGGATCTCCGCCATGCGGGGATACATGGTGATCATCTGCTTGCGAGCCACCAGCAGGGGGCGGTAGTCCGGGCAGAAAATGCCCCATTCGTCTACTGAAGCCTGCACCTCGGATGCCGCCAGCAAGGCCCTGGTAATCTCCAGGTTCTCGATCAACTCGGCGACTAGGTGCTGGGTCTGTGGCAACTCCCCTGAGCCCAGCGTGTCCACCATCAGCGACGCCAGCCCCAGCATAAACTCGCATTTGACCACGTTTTTGGTGACCACCTGGTGGCCGGTGTGCGCGTTGCGGTTGGTGCGCTCGCCCCACTGGTTGCACAGGGCCACGTTGTTGTACAGGAACACCCGCTCCCATGGAACCAGCACGTCATCGAAGAAGACGATGGCGTCCATCTCCTCGAACCGGCTGCCGGCCGGATGATCGAAGTGGGATCTACCCAGATCCACGGTGTCCCTGCATTGGAATTTGAGCCCGGCGGTATCGCAGGGAATCGCAAAGCCGAAGGCGAATTTGCCCTCTTCTCCCGTGGGCACGCGGCGCGTGCGTGCCGGGTAAACCGCAATCTCGTCGGACAGCGGCCCGAGCGTCGCCAGCACCCTGGCGCCCCGAACCACGATGCCGGTGTCCGTTTCCTTGACCACGGACAGCGCCACCTCGGTTCGGTCGTCGAACGGCGTTTGCCCCACGGAGCGGCTGCGCTGGAGGTTGACCAGCGTGTGGGTCATAACGATGTCGTTTTCGCGGATGTACTCGTAGTAGTTTTCGATGTTCCGCTTGAAGTCGGAACGATTCTGACCGCAATAGTCGGACGCGGCCGCCATGGACATCACCGCGACGTTCAGGAAGTCAGGCGTGCGCCCCATCATCCCGCAAGACGCGAGGGCCCAGTTGGACATCATCTTGCGCCGACGTTTCAGGTCATCCCCGTCGCGCGGCATGATGAAGGAAAGGCCAACCGGATCCCCGGTAGACGGAGATTCGTAGACCATGTCGTCGCGCACGGTCGGATCATGCTGCATATCCAGGAGACCGGCCACCGTGCGCAGCCCGCCGGCAAAGGCGGGGTGAGCCGTGACGTCCTTCACGCGCTGGCCGCCGATATAAACCTCGGCGGCGCGTTCCCTGATTCCATCGATGTATTCGGCTCCGGTGCGCGCCGGCATGAGCGTCCCTCCGTTCCCGGTCAGTTCACATTTCCAAGGATGTTTCCCTCAGACGATCACGTCGCTGCCGATGGCGTCCACGGCCCTTGGGTGGTCGTCGACCGTCAACGCAATCAACGCGTATCCGTCCCGGCGGTTGAGGATGTGCATGCTCTGTATGTTGACGCCGGCCTGCTTCAGCCGGTCGGCTGCGCCGGCCAATGCGCCCGGTTCATCCGGCAATCGGATGACCAGCGCGTCATCTCCTACGGCCTTAAACCCCGCTCCGTTCAGCACGTACAGGGCCCGGTCGTAATTGTCCACGGTCAGCACCACCGTGCCCCGGTTCCCGGCAGTCTCGGTGTTGATCGATTCGACGTTGATCTGTTCCGCGGCCAAGGCGCTCGTGATGTCGGCGATCACTCCGACCTCGTTATCGGCCATGATGACGATGCGGTTGATTGGACCGGGTTGATTCATGGTGAAGCGCACCTCAGCTGGCACAATCATCCACGAGTTCGTCTACCATCTCGTGGGTCACGTGCGGCATGGTAATGATGTGAGTGATCTCGGCCTCGGGCGCCATCTGCCATTTGCGGAATACTTCCGGCGCCGGCCTCGGGAAAACCACGGTGACCGAATTCCTGTGTCGCCAAGCCGGAATCCCCCGCTCGTTGAACTGGCCCACGGCGTACTCGGCGGTCTCCAGAGCGCCGGCCACCAGCCGGCGAAATCCCGCGTCGCCGAGCCGAGCCATGGCGTGCCAGAGGAGCAGCGGAGCGAACGCGCTGCGCGATCCGGACAGCGTGGTGTCCTCAACCCCTACGTACTCGATGGCGCGTCCCACCCGTTCCACGTAGGGCCGCTTGGTCAGGACCACCCCACAGGGCAACGGCGCGCCGATCATCTTGTGGCCGCTTACGGACACACTGTCAATGCCGGCGTCGAATCCGTAAGGTTGCGGATCATCCACGAAGGGCAGGATCGTGCCGCTGAGGGCGGCGTCCGCGTGGATGTACGAGCTGGTGATGGCAAGGTCCGTCAGGATTTCCCGAATACGCGGGATATTGTCCACGGCCCCGCGCATGGTGGTGCCCACGTTGACCATGATCACCGCCGGCAGGCCCCGGTTGACCCGAATCATGTCGCGGAGGTCGTCATAGTCAATCTCACCGTTGTCCTGCCGGCGTATCATGATGTGCCGGGCGTTGAGCACGCGAACGTTCTTCAGGACGCTGTAATGAGTTTCCTCCGAGAAGTAGAACATGGCGTTGGGGAAGAGCTCCCGGGCCAGGTACAGGCCGTACATGTTGCCTTCCGTACCGCCCGACGTGACGTAGCCCCAGGCCTCGGCGGGATCGATGCGCAGCAGGCCCGCGAAACGGTTGATCACCTCGCGTTCGAAGGCGTGGGTGTTGCTCCAGTAGTTGCTGGCGTGAAAGGGGTCGCGCACGTTGTTGAGCGAGTGCTCCAGGAACGGCAGCACCGCCGAATAGTCGAAGTCCTGGTTCGTCGGATAGCCAACCTGCCGTTTTCCGGCCTCCTGGACCTCCTGTAGCAAACCGTCCAGCCGTCCCTGGATTTCCGCTTGTCGTAACGGGTTGGTTCCAAGCGTTTCGGTCATGTACCCGATTCCTCCAGTTACCATCGGCCCGTCGGATCTCAGCGGTTTGCCACTGTCGGAAGGGTATGGTATACGAGCGAAAACCGCAATCCGGGAGGCTCACCGTGCCCACTATCCAGCGTGGCGACGCCCAACTGCACTACTATCTGGACGACTTCACCGATCCTTGGCGGTCGGCGCCGGAAGCGATCGTGCTGCAGCACGGCTTCTCCCGCAACGGCCGATTCTGGTACAACTGGCCGCCCCTGCTCAGCCGCGAGTACCGTGTGATACGACCCGATTTGCGAGGCATGGGCCAGTCGACCATTGACCCGGCCCATTACGAACCCACGCTGGACACGCTCATGGGCGACCTGCTGGCCATCCTCGACGACGCCGGTGTGGAACGCGTCGTGTACGTCGGCGAATCCTTCGGCGGCATCATGGGCATGCAGTTCGCCCATGATTATCCCGAACGGTGCCGGGCGCTCGTGCTGTGCAACTCGCCGTGTCGCCTGACCCGCCGCGAAAGTGCGACGCCGGGCGGAAGCTGGCTTGCAACCATGGAGCAGGGCGGCATCGGGGCGTGGAGCGCGGCCACCATCAACTTCCGCCTGGACATGCGCCACGCTGATGAGGGCCTCAAGGACTGGTACATCGCCGAAATGGACCGCACGCCAGCGGAGATCGGTCAGGCCCTGCACAGTTACCTTGACAGCCTGGATTTCGGCCCGCACCTGAAGGACATCACGGTGCCCACCCTGCTGCTGACTGGGGACGAATCCCTGACCACCAGCATGGACCAGCAGGAGTTCATGGCCTCCGAAATCCCCAACAGCCGCCTGGATGTTTGGCCCGGCCTGGGGCATGGGGTCAACGTAATCTACCCCGAATGGTGCGTGCAACGTATGCGGAATTTTCTCGACGAGCGTGGAGCCTGAAGCCTCCGATCTGGGTAACTGTTCAGAGTTGCAGGGAAAGTGTCATTGCGAGCGCAGCGCGGCAATCTCGTTGGCGCAAAGGAGTTCTCCGGTGCAGACGTTGCTGCCAGGGCGTCGAGATCGCCACAGCGCAACCACCTCGCAATGACAACCTCCTGAATTCTGAACGGTTACCGATCTGGCGCGCAACGTGCGCTTCCCTTCCGCGGGTGATATGCTGAGCCTATCAGGCCACCTGTGCGACGTTCGCTATGAATTCCGTCGACAAATCAGCAATTACCGCCGTAATCCTTGCCGGCGGCCAGAGCCGGCGTTTGGGTCGCGACAAGGCCGTGGAGCCATTCGACGGAGAACCCTTAATCAGGCGTGTAATCCGGCGGGCTTGCGACGGCGTGTCTGCCCGCGGGGTGGTGGTCGTGGTCGCAGCCCCGGCTCGTGCCGCCGCTCTTCCGCTTGATGATGACCACCAGACTGCGGTCGACGTGTTTCCCGATTGCGGTTCCCTGGGCGGCATCTACACCGGCCTGAAAGCCGCGCCCACCGACTGGTCGCTGGTTGCCGCCTGCGACATGCCCTTCCTGTCCGCGCCTCTCCTGGCGCACATGGCTGGCCTGCGCGAGGGCGTCGATGCGGTGGTACCAATGGTAGAAGGCCGTCCGGAACCCACTCATGCCCTCTACACGCGGCGCTGTCTTCCAGCCATCGAGAGTCGGCTGCGCGCCGGACAACTGAAGATCTCCGGTTTCTTCGATGATGTTGCCGTCCGCTACGTGCCGGAGAGCGAAATCAGGGATTTCGACCCTGACCTGCTGAGCTTCTTCAACATCAACCGCCCGGAGGACCTGACCCGGGCGATGGAACTGGCGCAATGAAATCCGCCGCGCCGAACGGAGTTTCGGTGGTTGTCACCGTGGAACTGTTTGGCCTGGCCCGCGTTCGCGCTGGCGTCAGCAGCGTTTGTCTGACGGTCGACGCGCAAACTCCGGTCACGGAGTTGTTGGGTGCTCTGGCGCAAGAATGCCCTGACCTGGTGGGCAGCGCATTGTGTCTGTCGGACCGAGGGACGATCTCCGTCGCCGACGGATACGCTCTGAACCGGAACGGCCTCGCTTTTTTGTCGCCCGAAATCGAAGCACCCCTGGATTGGGCCCCGGGCGACTCGTTGCTTCTCCTATCAAATCAGGCTGGCGGGTGAACGCCATGTCGGCCCTATATGGCTACCGTGGATTCGCCACGGTGGTTGATCTGACCACCGGGGAATATCGACGCGACCCGATCCCCCAGCAAGCCCTCCGCTCGACCATCGGTGGCATCGGTTTGGGCACGTGGCTGCTCCATCGTTACGGCAGCCCACCGGTCGACCACGACGGCGATCTACTTTCCGACGACAACCGCAAGCAACTGCTCGACGCCGCGCTGGAACCGGCCAATCCCCTGATCTTCGTCACCAGCCCGCTGGTCGGAACCCGTCTGACCACCTCGAGCAAATTTGCCGTGATGACCCGTTCGCCGCTGACGGGCTTCATCGCCGACGGCCTATCTTCCAGCCACCTGGCGGTCGAACTGAAGCGAGCCTGTGGCGACGCGCTGGTTATCACCGGCCGCTCGCAGTATGCGGCGTTGCTGCACATCGATGCCGACGGCGTTCCGCGAATCACACCTGCCGCTCACCTGATGGGCTTGTCCACCATGGACACCGAATCGGCGGTCAAACAGGAACTGGACGATGGTAGTCGCCGACCCGTTCGCGTCGCCTGCATCGGCCCGGCCGGCGAGAACCTGGTCCGCTTTGCAAGCATCGCCAACGACGGCGGACGTCAGGCCGGACGCTGCGGCCCGGGAGCGGTGATGGGCAGCAAGCATCTCAAGGCCATCGCTGTGCGCGGCAACCCGGAGTCCGATCCTCCCATTGCGGACCCCATGGCCCTGCGAGCATACGCCCGAGATCTGAGTCGACGCAGCCTGGGCGCCGCCACCGCCAAGTACCGCGAGCTTGGGACCATCGCCAACGTATCGGTGTTCAATCGCCTGGGCACCCTGCCCACGCGCAATTTCCAACAGTCAACCTTCGAGGGCGCCGAGGCGGTCAGCGGCGAGGCATTGCACCAGACCCGCGCCACGCGTTCGGCCCATTGCGCCAACTGTACCATCGGATGCGAAAAGATCGTGACGGTGGGCACGAAAGACACGGGAGCAAATGGGGCCCGCGAGGTCAGCGCGCGATTGGAGTACGAGAGCCTCTTCGCCCTGGGCCCGCTGGTCGGCGTCGGCGACCCCGACGCGGTGATCCGCGCCGTGCGCCGCTGCGACGAGCTTGGCCTGGACACCATTTCCGCCGGCGGCGTCATCGCCTGGGCAATCGAAACTGCCGAGCGAGGGCTGTTGGGCAACCCGCAGGTTGCCGATGACGACGGTAGCGCCGGCCGCTCGCTGAACTTCGGTGACGGCGCGGCAGTAATCGATCTGTTGGACGACATTGGGCATCGCCGCGGTCCTCTCGGCAACCTGCTGGCGGAAGGCAGCCGGCTCGCCGCCGAACGCGTCGCCGGTGGATCGGAATCCTGGGCCATGCAAGTCAAGGGATTGGAGATGCCCGGCTACGAACCCCGTAGCCTGAAAACGCTGGCCCTGGGATTGGCGACCACCCCGCGCGGCGCCTGCCACAATCGCACGTCGGCCTACGACGCCGACTTCTCGCCGGAGGTGGACCGCCTGGCCGTGGACGACCAACGCGGCAAGATTGCTGCCGACAGCGAGGATTTCGCAGCGGCGCTGGACTCGCTCATCTGGTGCAAGTTCCTCCGCCGGGCTTTCAGCGATTTCTGGGAGGACTCGGCCGCCGTTTACCGCATGGTAACCGGCTGGGAAGATTTCGACGCCGACGAACTCCGCCGCGCGGCCGCCCACATCGCCGACCTCAAAAAAGCGTACAACCAGCGTTGGGGCTGGCGCCGCTCCGACGATACCCTCCCGGGTCGTACCCTGAACGAACCTCTCGCCGATGGTGTCGCCGCCGGCGTCGGCCTCACCTCGGCCGAGCTGGATGCAATGATCGCCGACTACTATCGCGCCCGGGGATGGAGCGCCGAAGGTCGCGTCGACCTGGCCGTGATAGCCCTATAGTGGCTGCTTGGCGGGCACGCCGACCCGGCGCGGGTACTTCCCCGGCGTCCGCCGCACCTTTTCCACGGTGACGAGCCAACGGTCCGGCGGCAGCGGCGGCGACAGATCGTTCAGGGAACGGGCACCGGCCATCCTGCCACCTAACTCTGCAAGCGCGTTATTCGCCGCCTGCGCTTCCGCCGGCCCGTCCTTCCCCTTCCACGCCACCAACGATCCGTGCCTCTTGCACAACGGTAGCCCATACTCCACCAACACGGACATCGAGGCGACTCCCCGGGCCAGAGCAACGTCAAACTGCCCACGATAGCCTTCGGCGCGCGCCAACTCCTCGGCCCGCGCGGTAACCACGTTCACGTTGTCCAGGCCGAGGCCCGCGACCAGCGTTTCCAGAAACGCCGTCTTTTTACCCACCGACTCCACCAGCGTCAAATGGATGCCAGGGAAAACTATCTTCAGGGGAACGCCCGGAAATCCAGCTCCGGAGCCCAGATCAACCACTCGCAGGCCGTCCCGCCAATCGCTGACCGTTCTCACAGCAGTCAGTGAATCGAAGAAATGGCGCACCTGAACCGCCTCGGAGTCAGTGATAGAGGTGAGGTTCGCCCTCTGATTGCCCAGCGCGAGCAGCCGCTGGTACTCGGCGAATTGCGTCAACTGGTCGACCGTCAGATCCAATCCCAGGCGCGCCGCCTGTTCATTGAGAATCTCCATCCCCAACCCGGCGCCGGCTGTCATGGACTCAGGAACCGCGCGAAAACGTCCCGACCTGCGAATTTGGCGCGGTCGCCTAACTCTTCCTCGATCCGCAGCAGCCGGTTGTACTTGGCCAGCCTTTCGGACCGCGTGATTGAGCCGATCTTGATCTGTCCCGCGCCGGTGGCCACGGCCAAGTCTGCGATGGTGGTGTCCTCAGTTTCGCCGGAGCGCGCCGAAATCACGGGCAGGTATCCTCGCTCTTGGGCCAACCGCACTGTTTGCAACGTTTCCGTGAGCGTTCCGATCTGGTTGGGTTTCACCAAAACCGCGTTGGCGATGCCGTCATCTGAGCCGCGCGCCAGGCGTTCCCGGTTCGTGGTGAACAGGTCGTCGCCGATCAACTGGGCCGAGGCGCTCAGCTGTTTGGTCAGGTGGTCCCAGCCATCCCAATCGTCTTCAGCCAGCCCGTCTTCAATCGAAATGATCGGGTAGGTCTTGCTCCATTGCTCCAAGAGGTCGACAAGCTCCGTGGACGAAAACATACGACCTTCGGCATGCAACGCATATCGTCCGCCATCGACGGCAAACTCTGTCGCCGCCACGTCCAGGCCGAGGGCGATGTCGCCATCCCGCGCGCACCGGTAGCCTGCCAACCGCGAGGCGTCGTAAATCAGGCCCAGCGCGTCTTCGTGACAGGGCAGCGGCGGCCCGTAACCGCCCTCGTCCGCGACACCGTATGCGTAGGGTCCCATTTGAGACAGCAAGCGACCCACCGCTCGGTACACCGCCACCACCATGCGCAACGCATCACCAAAGGTTTCAGCGCCGATGGGGATCGCCAGGAAGTCCTGCATGTCCAAGCCGCCGGCCGCGTGTCTCCCGCCGCTGATAATGTTGATCATGGGCATCGGCAGGACGCATGCGTCGGCCCCGCCCAGGTGACTGTAAAGCGGTTGTCCTACAGCGTTGGCGGCGGCGTGAGCGGAGGCCAGGGACACGCCGAGGATGGCATTGGCCCCCAGGTTCGCCTTGTTCACCGTGCCGTCCAGTTCCCGCAGACGGGAGTCCAGGGCCGCTTGCTCCGCCGCGTCACAGTCGCCCGAGATCGCCGGGGCGATGACGTCGTTCACCGCCGCAACCGCCCGCAGTACGCCAAGCCCTTCATAGCGAGTGGGATCACCATCCCGCAGTTCCACCGCCTCGTGTCGCCCGGTTGAAGCCCCCGAAGGGACAATGGCGCGGCCAAATGCCCCGCCGCGGAGCGTTACGTCAACCTCCACCGTTGGGTTTCCGCGCGAGTCCAGTACCTCACGCCCGCGCACCGATTGAATGATCGTGACGTCAGCCATTCAAAACAATCCCATCTGTCGGATATGCAAAACGAGGCAACCGCGACGTTGCCGTCCGCGATCGCCCCGCTTCCACTAAACCTTGGTAACGTGAATCAGCCGTGTCCTTCCGACTTGATGTCGTTGAACGTGACCCGCAGCATCGGGGCGTCGGTCTCGTTCTTCCACTGGTGATGCTCACCCGGCGGCACCCGCACGGCGTCACCCGCGGTCACCGTGTACTCGGTCCCCGATACTACCAGCGTCCCAGTCCCCTCTAGGATGAACACGGTGTGATCCCATTCGTGATTGTGCCCACCCGTCTCGGGATGGCTCACCGCGCCGGGCTGCATGGCGCCGTTGTACAGCATCAGGTAGTTGGGGCAGCCGTCCCGCCCGCCCAACATGGTGTGTCCAGTCTCGGCGTTCAAATCAGCGTGGTTGCGGATCACCGGTGGTGTCCCGGCGCCCGGCTCAGACCCACCGGGGCGGGCGTTCCCGCTGGCCGCGGCGAGCGGGTTGATCTCGATACGACGTATGTTGCCGTCGCCGTCGTTGCGGGTGACGTGGTCCACCATCGGGGGAATGAACATGGCGTCACCGGCCTTCACCGGGTATTCCTTGCCGTCGGCCACCAGCGTACCGCTCCCTTCAATGATGTAGACCTCATGTTCCCACTCGTGGATATGGTGCGAACTGGTCCCGCCAGGCTCGATCACGGAGTAGGCGAGGGTGACCAGAGACGGGTTGTCATCGGCGCTGATCAGGCGCGCCGGCACTCCGGCGGGGAAGTCTTTGACGTTGCGAATCAGGGGTTCCATGGGCGGTTCTCCTCTGGACGGGCGTGGTTTGATGCTATGGGACGCAGCGAGTATGCCTTGCAAAGGCGGTCAGGTGATCTCCGGTTGCACACCCTCGGGCAATTCGACCTCGAAGGCGGAAAGGATCTGCCCGACCAGCAGATAGTGCCCCATGAGCGCCGTGATCTCCACCGTCTTCTGCATCCCGAAGTGACCGGACACCTCGCCGAAGGTCTCGTCGCTCACCTTGTGGTTGCGGAACAACTCCTGAACGTACTTCACCAGCGAGGCCTCGATGCCGCTCATGCCCTCAGGGGCCTTGCCGGTGGCGATGGCGTTGACCACGTCCTCCGACACTCCGGCCTGACGAGCCAGCCGGGCGTGCGCTGAGAACTCATACTGCTGGCGGATCTCACGGGCCGTTGCGCAGATGACGATCTCTTTTTGGGCCTCGGATATGTCCAAATCGAACCGCACGTAGGCGCCGGTGTGCGCCACGCGCGCCGCCAGGTCAGGGCTGTGCAGCAGCACGCCGTACGGCCCGCGAACGCTGCCGCGGCTGCTGGCAATGGAGTCGAAAAATTCCTGGTGTTCAGGGGCGAGCTGATCTCGGGTTACATCACTCAAACGGGCCATTGGGGAATGCTCCTTGCGCTTGGTTTGTTGAATCTGGCACCGGCAATATACCGCCGCGCGCTGCCCGCGTTCAAGCGAAGCGCCGGCCAGGGCTATAGCTGGTCAGGAAACTCCAGGTCCAGGGAAATGTCCAGTGCGTCGGTGGAATGGGTGAGGCCGCCAATGCTGATGAGGTCCACGCCGGTTTCGGCCACGTCGCGCACCGTGGCCAGCGTGATCCCGCCCGAAGCCTCGATGGACGCCCGGCCGGCGATGATGCCCACCGCTTCACGCATCATATCCACCGGCATGTTATCCAGCATGATGATGTGCGCACCGGCATCCACGGCCTCCCGGACCTGCTCCAGGGACTCCACCTCGACTTCCACGCGTATCGTATGCGACGCCTGGCCGATGGCGTGGCGCACCACCGCGCCCAGTGGCTCCTCCAGTGACGCCCGCGCGGCCAAGTGGTTGTCCTTGATCAGGATGCCGTCGGCCAGATTAATACGGTGGTTGTACCCTCCACCCATGCGCACGCTGTACTTGTCCAGGTACCGATGGCCCGGAGCCGTCTTCCGCGTATCTACTATCCTGGCGGCCGTCCCCTCCACCGCGCGGACGTACCGGTTGGTCGCCGTGGCAATGCCGCTCATCCGCTGCATGAAGTTGAGGGCGGTACGCTCCGCCCGCAGGATCGCGGCCGCGGATCCCACCACGCTGGCAATGTCACGGCCGGGCTCCAGTTCGGCCCCGTCGCTGAGCAGCAATTCCACGTCCAGATCGGGATCGATGCGCCTGAAAACGGCCTCCGCCACCGCGCCTCCCGCCAGGACGCCATCGGCCTTGGCGCGGAGCATACCGTTTCCCGTGACGCCGTCGGGTATCAGCGTCTGGGTGGTGGGATCGTTGAACGCCTGGTCTTCGGTGAGTGCGGCGTCTATTAGATTAAGGACTTCGGGCGGGAGTTGCTGACTCATAGGCGCCTCGCGTTTTGGGTCGCTGGATGCCAAGAGTTTGCCACGTCTGATGCCCGCCGGCAAATCTATTACTCACCTGTTTGTGCACACGCCCGAACAGAGAGCAGAGAACCCGCTGTGCTATACTCGCGACGACTTTACTATGTGAATACTGTGGGCGTTATGACATCGCTTTCCACGACTTTGCGGGGCACCGATTTGCGTCAGGCCATGCTCGGCGCGGTCGCGTACATGGAACTTTACCGGGATGCGGCAAATGCACTCAACGTGTTTCCGGTGCCCGACGGCGACACCGGCACTAATATGTTGCTGACCCTTCGCGCCGGCGTCGAGCAGATGAACAAGGACGCTGACGCCGAGCACGCGGGTGACGTTGCCGAATCCATCGCCAGCGGCGCTTTCTGGGGAGCCCGCGGCAACAGCGGCGTGATCCTCTCCCAACTTCTGCGCGGATTTGCCGATGGGGTGGCCGGCGTCGTGGAAATCGACTCATCCGACGCCGTGGCCGCGTTTCGTTCGGCAACCGACTCCGCGTACGGGGCCGTCAGCCAACCCCGCGAGGGCACAATGCTGTCCGTAATTCGCGGAGCCTCGGACGCCTCAGTGCAAGCCAACGACGCCGGCGAGCGCGACGTAATCGCACTATGGCAGATGGCTTACGCCGGCGCCGTCGAAGCCCTCGCCCGCACTCCCGACCAACTCCCGGTGCTTAAGGAAGCGGGGGTGGTGGATTCGGGAGGTCTGGGCGTAGTCGCCATCATCGGCGGCGCGTTGCAGCACCTGCTCGGCGAGACTGGACCGCCCATCGACCTCGGCCTGCGCAGCGTCGGGGGCGTCATCAACCCGCGGCAGACCGCGTCGGTGGCCATCGATTCGGACTTCCTGGAAGCGCACGAGGCGGAGGAGTTTGGGTACTGCACACAGTTTGTCATTCACGGCCAGGAATTGGATGCTGACGCGCTGCGAATGGGATTCTCCGGCATCTGCGATTCCACGGTGGTCATCGGCGGCGGCCAGGCGGTCCGGGTCCATGTCCACACCACCGACCCCGGTTCGGCCTTGAGCTACGGGATCGGGTTCGGCGAACTGGACGAGCTCAAAATCGACAACATGAGCCTGCAGAACCGCGACTGGACGGCCGGTCACCGAGAACGCGCGCGGCCTACCGAAATCCGGCCAGGCATTTCGGTGATCGCGGTGGCCTCGGGCAAAGGACTGGCGGACCTGTTCCAGGACGCCGGGTGCTCCGCCATCATCCCCGGCGGTCAGACCCTCAATCCCAGCGCCAGCGAGATAATCGACGCTGCTATGTCCGCCGGCACCACCGACGTGATCGTCCTACCCAACAATCACAACGTCATTCTCACTGCCAACCAGGCGACCGAAGCCGACACCGGCGAAATCACGTTGCACGTGTTGGCTACCCGCACCATGCCCCAGGGCACGGGGGCAATACTCGGGTTCAATCCCGAACTCTCGGTGGACGACAATCTCGGCAACATGGAGTCGGCGCGTGTTGCCGTGGAAACCCTCGAGGTGACCCAGGCGGTCCGCGACTCAGTGGTCGACGGCCGCGACGTGCGCGAGGGCGAGTACATGGCAATTCTGGATGGCAAACTGGCCGCCCTGGCCGATGACGCCGACTCCGCCGTACGCGAGGGATTGCAGCATTCCGCCGCCGACGAAGACAGTGTGATCACCCTGTATTGGGGAGAAGGCGCTTCGGCCGAATCGGCCGCCGCCCTGCAGAACGAATTGGAAGAGTCCTACGATGGGGCGGAGGTGGACGTATACGAGGGTGGCCAGCCCCATTACCCGTACCTGGTGTCGGTCGAATAACTCAATCCAGTCGCGAGTCGGCGAAGGAGCGTCCCGCATGGCCATAAAGATCATCACCGACAGTACTTGCGACATCGCCCGGGAAACCGTCGAACGATTCGGAATCTCTGTCGTCCCGGCCTACGTCCTGTTCGGAGAGGATTCCTTCCGTCAGGGCATCGACATCAATCCTACCCAATTTTACGCTCGCCTCCAGTCGTCGTCCCAACTACCCAGCACTTCCCAACCCACACCCGGCGACTTCACCGGCGCAATGGAACCGCTCGTCTCTGCGAGCGACCAAGTAGTGTGCATTACCGTGGCCAGGCAGCTCAGCGGCACCTACAACTCCGCGGCTCAGGCTGCGTCCCAATTCGATGACGGCGCGGTGACTGTGGTCGATTCCGGCACGGCATCAGCCGGGCACATGCTCCAAGTAATCGCCGCTGCCGAGGATGCCGCCGCTGCCGATGCCACGCTTGATTCCGTCGTCTCCGCCGCCCAAACCCGCGCCAGTGGCAGTTACGGGTTCGCCATGGTGGACACGCTGGAATACCTCCAGAAAGGCGGCCGGATCGGAAAGGCCCAGGCGTTCATGGGCTCGCTGCTCAAGGTGAAACCCATACTCAAGGTCGCCGACGGCGAGGTTCTGCCCGTCGACCGCCCCCGCAATCTTCGGCGCGGGCTGCAACGTCTTGAGGAACTGGTGCGCGAACGGGGCCCGGCCTCCAAACTCGCCGTCGCCTACACCACCGACGCCGGCCCTGCCGAAGAGATTCGCAACCGCCTGTCCGATCTTGCGGATCCTGAAAACACCTACACCCTGCAGGTCGGTTCCGCCATCGGAACCCACATCGGCCCGGGCGCGGTGGCGGTGTCTACCCTCCCTTGATGGCCGCCGGCCGCTCCGAACACGAACGGACTCCGCATGGAGTCGGGTGAATGGACACGCACCGCGGCGAAACCGTTCCCGTTTGGCGCGACGCCTTTGTAAAAATCCTTGCCCTCGAGGAGCATAAGGGTTTCGGGGACAATGCCGTCAGCGGCGGCATCCGCCGTTTCATCGAGCGCTGGGAACCCGAGCTACGGGCCTTTCTCGACGACCATCCCGAACGCGTCGCGACGCTGATTTCGGCCCCGTACCGCGATCTCCCGCAGGAGCGCCGCCGCCAATGGGTTTCGGCCTGGCGCAGCGTCCTGGCCGGTGAGACCGACCCGCTCGTTCCTGAGCCGGAAATCCCACCGCCGACTGCACCGGATGACCCGGCCGCTTCCGATCCTGCCGCCGAAACTCACCTCTTCGACCCCGCAGCCGCATTCCAGCATGTACGTGTGCGCCGGCGGCAGCATGCCGCGCCCCGGCTCGGCGCCAACCCGGGCGACCCTGACGATCCCGTCTCTGCGGTTCGGCGCATGGACGCCCGGACCGTGCAGCGGCTGGAGTCGCTGGGAGCCGGCACGGTCCGAGACCTGCTCTACATGTTCCCACGCCGGTACGATGACCGGGCCGACGTCACCAGCATCGCCGACATCTACGCTGGCGGAACCTTCACCCTGGAAGGCGAGTTGGTGAATATCCGCTCCACCAACGTGGGCCAGCGGAGGTTGCAATTGGCCGAGGGCACGCTGCGGGACGACACCGGCACCATCGACCTGCAATGGTTCGGACAGGGGTTTCTGGCCCGCAGCCTCCGTGCTGGCAGCACGATGGTCGTGCACGGCAAGGCCGAGATGTATCGCGGCCGGTTGACCATCAACTCACCTGAGTACGACGTCGTAACCGAATCTACGCCGCCCCTGAACGCCGGCCGCATCACCCCGGTGTACCGCCTGACTCAGAGCATGACCGCGCGCAACCTGCGGAGCATCACCTGGCGCGCCCTGGAACGGTTCCTCGGAGGCGTTGGCGAAAGCCTGCCGGACGACACGTTGACGCGCACCCAGCTTGTTGGGCTCCAGCAGGCCATTTGCGATGCCCACTATCCGCCGGAACCGCTCCATGCCGACCGCGCGCGCCGCCGCCTGGCCTTCGACGAAATCCTGTCCTTCCAGATGGCGATCCTGGGCCGCCGACGCCATCGCGAGCGCGACGCCATTGGGATCCCGGTCCAGTACAGCGGCGCGGCGGTTGATGGGTTCCTGTCCGAACTGCCCTTCACTCCCACCAGGGCGCAGGTACGCTGCATCGGCGAAATCCTCGCCGACATGGCTCGCGGCACGCCGCCCATGAGTCGCTTGTTGCAGGGCGAAGTCGGCAGCGGAAAAACGCTGGTCGCGTTGACGGCAATTCTGGCGGCCGCATCCGACCATCGCCAGTCAGCCCTCATGGCGCCAACCGAGGTGCTTTCCGAGCAGCACTTCGCCACGGTCGGGCGTCTCCTCTCGAGTTTCGAGCAGCCGTTGCAACAGCCCAACGTGTTCTCCGCGTACCTGCCCAGCCTGCGGCGTCCCTTCACCGTGGGCCTGCTCACCGGCAGCACTCGCGCGGCGCCACGCCGGGAGGTGCTGCGCCTGGCGTCCGAAGGGCACCTGGACCTTTTGATAGGTACTCACGCGCTGATCCAGGACGGCGTCGAACTGTCCAACCTGGCCCTGGCCATCACCGACGAGCAGCACCGTTTTGGTGTGGCCCAACGCACTGCCCTCCGGGGCGCCGGCCCGGAGCAGCCCCACGCCCTGATGATGTCCGCCACGCCGATCCCCCGCACGCTGCAACTCACCCTGTACGGCGACCTTGACGTGTCGACCATAGATGAACTGCCGCCGGGTCGGCAGGACATCCTCACCCGGCTCGTGCCCGAAGATAAGCGCTCCGCCGCCTACGGTTTCGTGCGGCAGCAGGTGGAAGCCGGCCGCCAGGCGTTTATCATCTGCCCGCTGGTGGAGGAATCGGACAACCTCGATGTCCGGGCCGCCACCGAGGAACACAAGCGCCTGACCAACGAGGTGTTCCCCGACCTCAAACTCGGATTGCTGCACGGTCGCCTGTCATCCCGCGATAAGGACAAGGTGATGCGCCAATTCCGCGATGGCGAGTTGGACGTCCTGGTCGCCACCGCCGTGGTCGAGGTTGGCATCGACGTGCCCAACGCCACGGTGATGATGATCGATGGCGCAGACCGCTTCGGGCTGGCCCAACTGCACCAGTTCCGCGGCCGGGTCGGCCGGGGAGAACACCGCAGCTACTGCCTGCTCATGTCGGAGTCGGAGTCGGAACGGGCGCGGGAGCGCCTGTCAGCCCTGGAAAACAACCGCGACGGCTTCAAGCTGGCCGAGATCGACCTGCAGATGCGCCACGAAGGCGATATCTTCGGCACCACCCAGAGCGGCGACCAGACCATGCTCCGGATCGCCAACGTGTTCGACCAGGACCTGATGGCGTTGGCCCGCCAGGAAGCCGCGACCATCCTCGACGCCGACCCGGACTTGACCGACCCGAAGCACGCCGGCATCGTGGCCGAACGTGACCGGTTCCTGGCCCGCGTTCAGGACAACATCAGCGACTGACCAACTCCGCGCTTCCCGAGCTTGTCGAAGTATACGGACAAGCCTCCACTCGCCCGGAGTTTCCCGGAGGCCAACCAACACAAGCTAAGACTGGGCTGAAAAACTCCACCGCCACCAGACGATCCCAAGGGGAGCTACCACACTGGCGCCGGAGAAAGCGAAGATGAGAGCAAAGCTGAGATAGAACAGAACATCGGAATCTTGGCCAATATCAAACAAGATAAGAATGGTCCGAATCGCTATCACTCCCCAAGCCAGAGCGGTACCAACGATCCCGGAAACTATTCCTATCGACACTCCCCTCCTCGCTCCCGTTCCGTATATCCAGCCGGAAACGCCGCCTACAACGGCGCCCAAGATAGCCGGCCCGATGGTGATCGCAATGGTCCCGAAAAAGGCGACCAGTATAATTCCTCCGTAATCCGGGGCCCCACCGTCGTAGGCATAACGGTGAGTGGCGACCACCGCACCCCAAACCTCGTAGGGGAGGATAAGCATTCGCGCCTAACCTTCGGATGCAACGTCCCGGAAACGGTAGCCAACGTTCCAGATAGTCTCCACAAACAGGTGATCCGGGTCCTCCACTTTGGACCGCAGTCGCCGGATGTGCACGTCCACCGTCCGCGTTCCGCCCAGGTAATCGTATCCCCAGACCTGGTTCAGCAGCGCCTCGCGCGTGTAGACCCGGCCCGGGTTGGACGCCAACA
This sequence comes from Dehalococcoidia bacterium, assembly GCA_022827095.1. Lineage (GTDB taxonomy): Bacteria > Chloroflexota > Dehalococcoidia > Lucifugimonadales > UBA3495 > Bin87. The sequence goes on along the minus strand of JAJDTP010000005.1, from coordinate 465,547 downwards.
GGGTGAGCAATTGGAATTCCTTGTAGGTCAACGAGATGCGGCGGCCGGCCATCGTAACCTCGTAGCTTTGCAGGTCGATGGTCAACTCCCCCACCCGGATCAACTGCTCACCGCCGCGTCCATCGCGCCGGTACACGATCTGGCCGACGCGGGCGACCAGCTCGGCGGGAGCCAGGGGCGCCACGATAAAATCGTCGGGGTTGATTGCGGGATCGTATTGCCCGATGGAGGTCTCGTCCATGACCAATAGCGTCGGCAGAGACAGTTGGCTCACGCGCTCGATTACCGATTGCGCGCCGATGCCCACGGCTGCCAGGTCCAGCACCACCACGTCCAACTTGTCCGTGTGCGCGACATCTTCTAGCTCCAGCACGTCGCTGCCCGACCGGCAGGACAAACCGGCGCGGTCGATCTGCCCCGCCAAAGACGTCATCGCATCACCGGGACGGGTGAGCAAAAACACGCTATACAAACCGGCATCCTGACTGCTGGAGTGATTCGCCGGTGACCCCAAGGCGAAATTGACGCTGGCCAGTCACCTGTCTATCATTGCGCCTGTCTATCTTTCACTGCAATGAACGGCGCAATTCTAGCATAAGAAACCGCCGACCAAACCCGCCTTCCCCGTTGGAGACCGACCATGACCACCGCGACGATGCTCCCCACGCAACCCGCCGAACTGCGCCGGATTATCCGCGCCGGAGAGTACGGTGGTGTAACCTCCGGCCTGGCAAACGGGCACGTGCAGGCTAATCTTGCGGTCCTGCCCCGCGACCTCGCCTTCGATTTCCTGCTCTTCTGCCAGCGCAACCCGCAGCCCTGCCCGCTGCTGGAAGTCATCGAGCCGGGTTCCGTGGAGCCGTCGTTCACCGCCCCGGGCGCGGACATCAGCACCGACGTGCCCGCCTACCGCATCTACGAGAACGGCGAAATGGTCGCCGAACTGGCGTCGGTGGCGGACGTGTGGCGTGACGACCTGGTGTCGTTCCTGCTGGGTTGCAGCTTCTCCTTCGAGGCCGCCATGGCTGACTCCGGCATTCCCCTACGTCACCAGGAAGCCGGCAGCAACGTGCCCATGTACATCACCAACATCGCGACGCGGCCCGCCGGCATGTTCTCCGGCCCCATGGTGGTGAGCATGCGCCCCATCCCCCAGGAACAGATCGTGCGCGCGGTGCAGGTGACCTCCCGGTTCCCGGACACCCACGGCGCGCCGATCCACATCGGCGACCCGGACGCCATCGGCATACGCGATATCAACGCCCCCGAATTCGGCGATGCCGTGGAAATCAAGCCCGGCGAGACCCCTGTGTTCTGGGCTTGCGGGGTTACGCCGCAGGCGGTCGCCCTCAACTGCAAGCCGCCGCTGATGATCACCCACGCTCCCGGCAAGATGTTCATCACGGACCGCCGCGACTCCGACTACGCAGTCCTCTGACCACGGAGCATCATGACGCGCACAATTGAAGACATCGTCCTCGACCACGACCGGCGCGGCATCAACGCGCTGCGGCCCCATGTGCCGGCCGACTTCTGCGGTCAGGCCGCCCGTTACGCGCTGGACCATCCCGGACCGGTGATCATCACCACGGGCTTCTACATCCTGATGAGCGACGCGCCGGAGACCGACGGCCCGCCCGGAGCCTTCGCCATCGGGAACGCGGTGCGGAGCCTGGGGCACACTGTGGTTCACCTGGCCGACGCGCCGGTGGCTGGCATGATGTCCTCTTGGCTGGGTCACGCGGGGGACCCGTCGCGCGTGGTCGACTTCCCCATCTCCGCCGACGCAGCCGGCAACGCCGAGTTCGTTTCGAGCATCGTCGACGAATTCCAGCCCGCCCTGGTGATCTCAATCGAGCGCTGCTCGCCCGACGCCGAAGGTATCTACCGCAACATGCGCGGCCGCGACATCTCACTGCAGACCGCCCGTATCGACCAGCTTTTCGGCCGGGGTCTTCCGTCCGTCGGCATCGGCGACGGCGGCAACGAGATCGGCATGGGCAATCTGGCCGACGTGGTCGCCGGAGCCGACCAGCTTCCCGACCATCCCGCCGTGGTGGGATGCGACCGCCTCATCATATCCAGCACCTCCAACTGGGGCGGGTACGGTTTGGTGGCCTCCCTGTCCGTGGAAGTCGGCCGCAATCTGCTGCCCGACGTGGACACTGACGCCGATTGCATCCGGTTCCTCGTGGACGCCGGGGCCGTCAGCGGCGTCAGCGGCGAGCACGACTACCTAGTCGACGAATTCACGCTGGAAGAAAACGCCGCCGTACTGACGGAACTGCACGACTACGTGAACAGCCACCTGCCGGCATGAGGCGGATGAAGAAGTTCGCGTACAACCTCGTCACTGACCTGGCACAGCGCTGGTGAGCCTAGGCGCCAGCCACCGCCATCATCTTCTCCTCGGTGATGATGATCTTCTTCAGTTCCAGCATCTCGTCCCGCAAGTGTGCCGCCTTCTCAAACTCCAGGGAGCGGGCGGCTTCCTTCATCTGGAACTCCAGGTCCTTGATCACCCGGTACATGTCGTCCCGCGACATTTCCTCCCGCGCCACCTGGTAAGAGGCCTTGGTCTCGGCGACGCCGCGCAGGCCCTCGGTGATGTCGCGCACCGCCTTGTGGATCGACTGCGGCTCGATCCCGTGGCGCTCGTTGTGCGCACCCTGAATCGCCCGCCGGCGATAGGTTTCATCGATCGCGTTTTGCATCGAGTCGGTAACCCGGTCGGCGTACATGATCACGTGCCCTGAGGCGTGTCGGGCGGCCCTGCCCACGGTCTGGATCAGCGACGTGGTCGAGCGAAGGTATCCCTCTTTATCTGCGTCCAGGATCGCCACCAGGCTGACCTCAGGCAGGTCCAGGCCCTCCCTGAGCAGGTTGATGCCGACCACCACGTCGTAGATGCCCAGCCGCAGGTCCCGGAGGATTTCCACCCGGTTCAGGGTCTCGATGTCCGAGTGCAGGTAATGGTTGCGGATCCCCGCCTCCGACAGATAATCGGCCAGTTCCTCCGCCATGCGCTTGGTCAGCGTGGTCACCAGCACCCGTTCCTGTTGCTGCACACGACTGCGGATCTCTTGCAGCAGGCCGTCGATCTGGCCGTCCGTGGGCTTTACCTCAATGGTGGGATCAAGCAGACCGGTGGGCCGGATCACCTGTTCCACGATGGTGCTGGTGCGCTCCAGTTCCAGCGGGCCGGGCGTCGCCGACACGTACACCACCTGGTTGATGTGGTCCTCGAATTCCTGGAAATGCAGCGGCCGGTTGTCCAGCGCTGAAGGCAGGCGGAACCCGAATTCCACCAGCGTGGTCTTCCGGGATATGTCCCCGTTGTACATGCCGCGCACTTGGGGCAGCGTCATGTGCGACTCGTCAACGAACATCAAGTAGTCGTCGGGGAAGTAGTCCAGCAGGGTCCACGGAGGGCTGCCGGCCGGCCGCCGCGACAGGTGGCGGGCGTAGTTCTCGACTCCGGCGCAGAACCCGGTTTCGTCCAGCATCTCCATGTCGTATCGAGTGCGCTGCTCCAACCGCTGCGCTTCCAGCAATTTGCCTTGCTGCCGCAGCCAGTCCACCCGCTCTTTCATCTCGGCGTCGATGTCGATCAGCGCCGCGTCCAGCTTCTCCCGGCTGGTCACGAAGTGTTTCGCTGGGTATATGGAAAATTCGCCGCGCTCGTTGAGCACCTCGCCGGTCAGCGTGTCCAGCGTCAGGATCCGCTCCACCTCATCCCCAAAGAACTGGATCCGAACGGCGAATTCCTCGTAGGCCGGCACGATCTCGAGGGTGTCTCCGCGCACGGTGAACCGGCCCCGGGCCAAGTCGGTGTCGTTGCGTTCGTACTGCATGTCGATCAGTTGACGCAGCAACGCGCGCCGGTTGTACTCCTCTCCCACTTCCACCCGGGCCACCATTTCGAAGTAATCCGACGGGTCACCCAGTCCGTAGATACACGACACCGACGCTACGATCAGCGTGTCGCGCCGCGTCAGCAGCGAGGTGGTGGACGCCAACCGCAGCTTGTCCAGTTCTTCGTTGACGCTGCTGTCCTTTTCGATGTAAGTGTCGGTGCGCGGGATGTACGCTTCCGGCTGGTAATAATCGTAGTAGGAGACGAAGTACTCCACGGCGTTGTGCGGGAAGAATTCCTTGAACTCCGTCGCCAGCTGTGCGGCCAGCGTCTTGTTGTGCGCGATAACGATGGTGGGCCGCTGCACTTCCTGCACTATATTGGCCATGGTGAAAGTCTTGCCGCTGCCGGTCACGCCCAGCAGGGTCTGGTACCCCAGGCCCTCGCGCACGCCCTCCGAAAGGCATTGCACAGCCTGCTCCTGGTCACCCATCATGCCGAAATCCGCTGCCAGCTGAAAGTCAGGCATGGCTCCTCCTGAATTGTGCTTGTGCTCCGGCTATGTTTGGTCTCGCAGGCGGCGCAGCTCGGCTTCCATTTCCGCCATTCGCGCTTCCGCCGCCTGACGGGCCGCCCGTTCCTTGGCCAAGCGCGCTTCAGCTTCAGCCTGAGCATCCCTGAGCTCGAAGTAGTCCGGAACCCAAATGTCCCGCACCGGATCGTAAAGCCGCAACTGTCCTTCGTCCCAGCAAAGATCCAGCCCCAGAGCCGAGCTGCGGCCCCGGATCATACCGTCCGGCCCCGGTCTGACGTCGATGCGGACGTACTCCTCATCCTCTAGCCGCTCACCAACCAGAGGTTCTCCATAGTGCCGGCTGTCCGGGGTAGGATCGTACCGCCAGTATTCAGTGATACCCAGCGACGCGTACAAGTCGCGCTTCCGCCCCAAGTCCGCTCTCGCCGTACTTTCAGAGCCGATCTCCATCACGAAATCGGGAACTCGCCCCAAGTGCCAGGTGAAGTACGAATTGTGTGGGAGAATAGCCGACCGGGGCAGTCCGAAAGTCACGTAGCAATCCGGTGATACGACCGCCCGGCGGTTCCCTTCTTCGTAGTACAGGAAGGTGTTCCCGCTGACGATAACCTCGTAATACCGCTCCAGGTAGCCCCGCATCATCGTCATCACGCGCATGAAGTGCGGTTCCTGATCATATCCGTCAGGCAAAGGAAGGCCATCCTCGTCAGGGTAGTAAATGCCGTTGAACACGTTTCGCTCCGTGGACAACGGGAGAGGCTTCGAAGTGGTCATGGTGGCACCTCGCTGTATCGGTACCCGGCCCTGCCCGATCCAGCCGGCCGTCGGTGGGCATTATAAGACATCGCCTAGCCGCCGCCGATGGCCATCAGCGCCTGCCGTACCTTGTCCTCGACTGCCGCGTCCGCCGGCAGCTCGAGACCGGCCACCGCCTGCCGGGCGTCGGCCAGCGTCATGCCCAGGGCGGTCAGCGCCTCGACAGCTTCAGCATCGGTACCGGAGGCTGCCGCGAGCACTGGAGAGCCGGCATCTGCATCCAGCAGTTTGCCCCGCAGTTCCAGGACCACCCGCTGGGCAGTGCGCCGCCCGACTCCCTGGGCTCGCGCCAGCGCCGCCACGTCCTCGGACGCCACCGCTTGCCGAAACCCATCCTCGCCCAACTCCGAGAGGATGGACATCGCCGAGCGAGGCCCAATGCCCGAGACCCCGGTCAGCGCGCCGAACAGTTCCACCGAGCCGGCCTCCGCAAACCCGTAGAGCACCGGCTGTTCGTTCTGGATGCGGAGGATGGTGTGCAGCCGCACCTGCTCGCCCACGCCGCCTAAATCGGCGACGGACGATGCTGGCACTGACACCTGCAAGGTGACGCCGCCGACCTGCACGTTGACCCAGTCCGACCCGACCGCCTCCAGCGCGCCCCGCACGCCGACCAACACTGTCTACAATTCCTTCCCGGGGCTTATCTCGCGGGAGGCCAAATCGTCAGCCTGCACACGCTGCAGGTGGCATAAACCCACCGCCAGGGCGTCGGCGGCGTCTGATTCCAGCTTGTGAGTAATGCCCAATCTGGACGCCGCAATCTGCTGCACCTGCTCTTTGGTGGCCCGGCCATAGTCCGCCACCGCCATTTTGACGTCAGCGGGCTTGTACCGGTGCACCGGAATTCCCTGGCTGGCCGCGCCTATAAGCACCACCGCCTGGGCTTGTCCAATGGCGAGAGCCGACTTGGCGAAAGCGCGTTCTTCTCGGCCCACGAACGGATCCTCGACCGCAATGGCGTCAGGCTGAAACACGTGAATCATGTTCAGGATGTGCGTGTGCAGTTGGTACAGGCGCTGCTCGATAGGCATCTCGCGGCGCATGGGAACAACGCCGTAGTCATCCGCTTCCGGGGCCGGCTCGGCGTCGAGCACGGCGTATCCCATCCGCAGCGTACCCGGATCGATGGCCAGAACCCGCATCAGGCGGTTGTCCCGTAGCGTTCCAGCACTTCCGCGGGGAAATCCGCGTTTGTGTACGCCTTCTGCACGTCGGCCAACTCTTCCAGGCTGTCCAGTAGCCGCAGGGTCTGCTCGGCCGCTCTGTCCTCCAGCGGGACCACCGTCTTGGGGACCATGGACACGTCGGCCGACGATGGCTGTACTCCCTCGCCCTCGAGGGCGGTCTTGACCGACAGCAGATTCTCCGGGGCCGTGTAAACCTCCAGGATGCCGTCCTCGAAATTGACGTCCTCAGCCTCGGCGTCGATGGCGGTCATGATCAACTCTTCCGCAACCGACTCATCGTCAATCTCCAGCGTGATCACGCCGCGGCTGTCGAAGTTCCAGGCAACGCAGCCCGCATCGCCCAGGTTGCCGCCGCCCTTGTTGAACGCCGACCTCACTTCCGACGCGGTCCGGTTGCGGTTGGTGGTCAACGCCTTCACCAGGATGGCGCCGCCGCTGGGACCGTATCCCTCGTAGGTGACTTCCGCCAGGTCCTCCATCCCCTCGCCGCCCTCGCCGGTCGCCCGACGGATGGCGCGGGTGATGCTGTCCAGCGGCATGTTGTTGGACTTGGCCTGATCCACCGCGATGCGCAGCCGGAAGTTCATCTCCGGGTCCCCGCCGCCGCCTTCTTTGACCGCCAGGCTGATGTTGCGCGCCAACTTGGTGAACAGCGCGCCGCGCTTGGCGTCGGCTGCACCTTTCGCCCGCTTGATGGTTGACCATTTCGAATGTCCGGACATTTGACACCTCCTTGACGCACCCCGTCCCATCTCGCTTCTACGGAGACTGGTGTCCAGGCGGATGCTCGCTGGCATCCTGATCTTTTTATAATGCGTGGTCGTTGAATTTTAGCATCACGGCGTTAAACGGGTCAAAACGACTTCTGAGCGGGTTCATGACAACTTCAGAACAATCCACGCGACAGGCCGACGCCATGGGCACCGCCCCAATGTGGCGACTGCTGCTGCAGATGGCCTTCCCGCCCATGTTCGCCATCATCGTGATGGCCCTGTACAGCATCGTGGACCGAGCCTTTATCGGCAACGTCGTCGGCGTCAACGCGCTGAGCGGCTTGTCCGCTGCGTTCCCGGTCCAGATCGCGGCGGTCGCCATCGGTTTGCTACCCGGCCTGGGCGCGATGTCGGTGGTATCGCGAGCCCTGGGCGCCCGCGACCCGCGTCGGGCGTCCCGGGCCATCGGCTCGTCGCTGGCGATTCTCCTCCCGGTCTACCTCGCTGCCTCCGTCGCCGGATTGACCCACCTGGACCAGATGGCGATCTGGATGGGAGCCTCCGAGCATACGGTCGGGTTCGCTCACCAGTACCTGGTCATCATCCTGCCGGGCAGTCTGTTCACCATGATCGCCATAGCGGTCAACAACCTGTTGATGGCCGAGGGGCGGCCCGGCACGGCCACCGTGGTGTTGGCTGGCGGCGCGGTCTTGAACGTGATCCTGGACGCGGTGTTCATATTGGCGCTGGGGTGGGGCGTGACCGGAGCTGCGGCCGCTACCGTGACCGCTCAGGGCGGGGCCGCTGTTTTCGCCGTTTGGTTCTACCTGTCCGGGCGCAGCGCTTTGCGGATCAGCGTGGACGCACTGATCCCCCGACTGGATCTGATCCGTGAGATCACCGCACTGGGTATTCCGATCTTCATCATCGAGATCGCCCGGTCCATCGTCGTAGTGGTGATCAACAACATCCTGAGCCAATACCCGGACGGCGACGCCTACATCGCGCTCTTCGGGGTGATCAACGCCGTGCTGGAATTCGCCCTCGCTCCGTTCATCGGAGCGGCCTTGGCCTACCTGCCGTTGGCGGCCTACAACTACGGCGCCGGCTACTACCATCGGGTACGCCAGGCCATCTGGCAGAGCTGCCTCGGCGCGACGGTTGGCGGCGCGATAATGGTCGCCGTTCTGCTGCCGACGGCCGGCCATATCGTCACCCTCTTCTCAACCCGCGAGGCGTTGCCGGCCGAGTCCGGTTACGCGCTTCGCATAGCCCTGCTGGCCCTTCCAATCGTCGGCATGGAGTTCATCAGTTCGATCGCTTTCCAGGCCCTGGGCATGGCGTGGCCGTCGGTGGTGCTCACCATGACCCAGCGCGTCGTGCTGTTGCTGGCCTGGGTCTTCGGCCTCTCCCACACGTTCGGACCCTGGGGCGTTTGGTGGTCCTTCCCGGCGACCGACCTCAGCGCAATGCTGCTGGGTCTGGCCGCCCTCATCTTGGTATGGAAACGGGTGGACGATTGGGGTCGGCACGCCACACGCCGGCGTTTTGACATCCTCGAATAGCGGCAGTACCATTTCGACCGATTGCTGATACTTGCCAGACCCCGCCCTGCTTGAGGAGGCCATGCCATGGCTATGAATTCCAGTGGCGTTTCCCACATCGCCGTTTGCGTCCGCGACCTGGACGAATCGCTCAAATTCTATCGCGACATCCTGGGCATGACCGTCACCGTTGACCGGGTCCAGGACACGTCCACGGGCGGCCTGCCCCACGTCTACGCCCACGATCGGTCCACCCGCCGGCAGGCCATCCTGTCCTACGGCGATGGAGCCGTTCCCACCCTCGTTATGACCAGCCACCCCGGCGACGATGCCGACGGCGACGCAATCAAGCTGGACCAGGTGGGCATCAGCCACATCTCGTTCAGCGTGCCCGACGTGAAGGCGCTGGCCGACGAGCTTATTGCCGCCGGTGTCGAACTAGCCGGCCCGATGGACGGCTTCACCAACGCCAACGGCGAGGTCTCCAGCATCTTCGTCTACGATCCCGACGGCATCCTGGTGCAGTTCGACAGCGGTGGAGGCTGATCCTCCCTCAGCCACCTCAACCGTAAGACCGCAACCGAGGAGGTTACGCCATGCCGATGAACGCCACCGGGGTATCACACATCGCCATCTGCGTGCGGGACCTGGATGTCTCGTTGAAGTTCTACTGTGACGTACTTGGGATGTCCATCGTCAGCGACGTCATTCAGGACACCACCACCGGCGGGTTGCCCCACGTGTACGCCCACGCCCGGGCCACGCGCCGCCAGGTGCGCCTCGCCTACGCCGACGGCGCCAAGCCCACCCTGACCATGACCAGTCATCCTGACGAAAACCCCGACGGCACGCCGATCAAGTTGGACCAGGTGGGCATCAGCCATATCTCGTTCTCGGTGCCAGACCCCAGGGCTCTGGCGGGGAGCCTGTCCGACCAGGGCGTGCCGTTGGCAGCGCCAATGGACGTGTGGGCCAACGCCGACGGGCAGGTTGGCAGCTTCTACGTCTACGATCCGGACGGAATACTGGTACAATTCGACGCCGGCTGACAATGGCATAACAGCCTGCGGCTAGCCACATCCAGATGGCACGTAATGGTCAGCCGGAGGCAAAATTGACGATTCACAGCGCCTCTCCGCAAATCTCCCCGTTCCTTTGGCTGGACGGCCGCGCCCTTGAGGCAGCCGAATTCTACGTTTCAGTGTTCAGGGATTCGCGGATCGTTGATGACATAGCGCTGCCGGACGAACCCGGCGCAGGCAGCCATGTGGTATCGTTCGTGATAAAGGGGCAGCACTTCACCGCATTCGACGGGATACCGGCCTACGAATTCACTCCGGCCGTTTCCTTCGTGGTCAACTGCGATTCTCAGGACGAGATCGACGCGTATTGGGACCGGCTGGCTGAGGACGGATCTCCGATCCAGTGCGGGTGGATACAGGATAAATTCGGCGTCCACTGGCAGATCGTGCCCACCGCACTGAACACATGGATGCAGGATGAAGCCAAATCCGCCGCAGTGCTGAACGAACTCCTGACAATGGTGAAAATCGATTTGCCACGGCTGCAAGCTGCCTACGAAAGCGCCTAGAGGATCATCATGCCCCACCATTACGACGAACATGACCATGGCAAGCTGGTGCGTTGGCAGACCGACTTGCAGGCCACTCCAATCGACCCCGAGGGCTTTCCGGCGATGGCCCTGTTTCTGGTGAAGCCCCAGGCCACGGGGGCCCACGAAATCTTCCGACGCTATCGAACCGAGTTCGAGAAGCGCGACGCCAGCTTCGCTCACCTGGTGGTATTCGGGATGCACGGCATATCCGCCACCGTACGCGGACTGCTGAACCAGGCGGGCCTACCCGAGGACGACCTACCGGTGCTGATGCTGGCCCCGTCCGTCGACCCCTGTGCGGTCACCGCGGTTCGCCTGCCGTCGGGCGAGAGCATCGAGGGCGCAGACGATCCCAACGGCGGCGGGACTTGCGACTACCTCGCCGCCTGGCAGGACGTCCTGGATCGCATCAGCATCACCAAATCCGGCCGGCCCCTCCGCCTGATGGGCGTCCAGGGCCAGAAACTGGAGGGCGTAGACCTGCGCGAACTCGCCGGCGCCGCGTTACAGGCGGCCGCGGCCGCCTGACGAAACTGCGCGTTTGACTTCCGGCAAGTGCTGATGCTAGCCTTAATGCGGTCCACCCATCGGGTATATCCCGGTGGATAGCAGCCCCTACGGGGGCTGCGTCTTCATTTAAGCACTATGGATAACGAAAGAGTCATCGCCTATATCGACGGTTTCAATCTTTACCACGCCATTGATGCGCTGAACCGCCCTCACTTGAAGTGGGTTGATCTTTGGGCTCTGGTCGCTTCATTTCTGAGGCCGGACCAGGCCCTGATAGCGGTAAATTACTATTCGGCTTATGCTACTTGGATGCCGGATGCCCATACGCGACATCGACAATTCACGAATGCTCTTCAAGCAGTTGGCGTGAATGTTTGCATCAGCGAATTCCGCGACCGGTATCAAGAATGCTATCGATGTGGGAACCGGTGGGTGGCGCACGAAGAAAAACAAACAGATGTCCGTATGGCAGTCGATATCGTCGCCGATTGTTTGGAGCACAAGTTTGATTTGGCTGTAGTGGTCACCGCCGATAGTGACATGGGCCCGGCAGTTCAAAAGGTAAGATCGATTCCCGGCAAAACGCTCTTGATGGTGGCCCCACCCGGTCGATTCAATCGTGCACGGGACCTTAAATTCACCCACCAAATCCGCCAGGGTAGGATCAACCGGTGCCTCCTTCCTCGGGAGATAATCAGGGATGGACGGGTGATAGCTACACGACCGTCACAATACGACCCTTCTCCGTAGCCTCAGCCTACTGCCGCACCAAATTTACTCGCCGCCGGACCTGCTGGTTGCGGCCGGTGTACATGTGCCCCGAGAGTCGGCCTACGCCGCGCGACCTGCCGCCACGCTGATATCCAGGTCAGTGCCTCGCCGGCCACGTTCAGGATGGTCATAAATGCGTCCAACTCCACCACGTAGGCGTTGCCTACTGTTGCCATCCTGCGCCTCCTTGATTCCTCCGCTCCCAATCGTCATTCCGGCGAAAGCCGGAATCAAGACTTACTTTCCGTCGGCAAGATTAATCGCCAACTGGGCCAACGTGCGGGTCGGAACCCCGGTCGCTCCCTTCACCAGGTGGCCCTTGTTGCTCGATGCGGTCGACGTGCCGGCTATATCCAGGTGGACCCAATCGGCGTCTTCCGCGAACTCTCGCAACAACATGGCCGCGGTTATGGAACCGGCCTGTCGCCCGCCCGTGTTCTTCATGTCCGCCACGTCGGAGCGGATCAGTTCCCGGTAATCTTCGAGCATGGGCAATTCCCAGAAGCGTTCCCCGCTGCGCTCGCCGGCAGCGTCCAGATCCTTAGCCAGCTTGCTGGAGTTTCCCATCATGCCGGTGCAGGCTTTGCCCAGCGTCACGACGATTGCCCCGGTCAGCGTCGCCACGTCCACCAGGCGGGTGATTCCCAAGCTGCGCGCGTAACACAACGTGTCGGCCAGCACCAGCCGACCCTCGGCGTCTGTGTTAATCACCTCGATGGTTTTGCCGTTCATCGCGGTCACCACGTCGCCGGGACGCTGGGCCCGCCCTCCGGGCATGTTCTCCGTGGCCGCGATCAAACCGGTCACGTTGATCCGTGGCTTGAGCGACCCGATGGCGCGCATCGCCGCGATCACTGACGCGCCGCCGGCCATGTCGCCTTTCATGGCTTCCATGTTGGCCGCCGGCTTCAACGAGATGCCGCCAGTGTCGAAAGTGATGCCTTTGCCCACCAGCCCCAGGTTGTTTTCAGGGTTGTCCGGGTCGCCCCGGTACGACATCACGATCAGCTTCGGCGGCTCTTCACTTCCCTGCGCCACACCCAGGAACGCGCCCATGCCATGCTCCCGCATGCGGTCACGATCCATCACATCCAGTTCCAGCCCGACTTCTTCGGCAACCTGTTGCGCCGTTTCAGCCATCTTGGTGGGTGTCATCACATTGGCCGGATGGTTCACCAGGTCCCGCGCCAGCATCGTCGACTCCGCCAGCACTGTCCCGACGGACACACCTGCCGTCAGATCGTTCACCGTGCTCGCGTCCCGCTCCACGATGGTCACCGTTTGAACTTCGCCATCAGGGCCGCCGGCATCCTCGCCGCCGTTTCCATTGCTGCGGTAGGTGTCGAACTTGTACAGCCCGAGCAGCGTACCTTCCGCGATGGCTTGAGCTGACTCGGCTGCGTTCAATCCGCCGATACCCGCGCCGTGGGCGATGGTCGCGTATTCGCCAACACCTTTCCGCCGCAGGAACCGGGCCACATCGCCGCTGACGCGCCGCACTGCGCCGGTGTCAAAATCGCCCGACTTGCCCAACCCGGCAACTACCACGCGCCTGGTCGGGATCCGCTCTATAGTGTGTATCAGCGTCAGTTCGCCCATCTTGCCCTTGATCTCGCCGTCGGCAATCAGTTGCGAAATCGCCCCGCCCAACATCCGATCCACCGCGCCCGTGCCTCCGCCGGGATGGGTGACGCCCTGGAACAAATTCACCACCAACGCCGGCGTATCGAACTCCGTCGCGTCCCCGGCCGTAACCTTAATCGTCGTTGCCATTCCGCTTCTCCTGAAACCAGTCTATGCGTCGTTGCCGGCCCGATTACGCCAACGGCCCGGTTGCGGCACAACCGAACCCCGCCCGGTGCATCGCAGGGTCTCCCGCAACACCGTTTCCGCGTCCTCCGGGCCGCCGACCAGGAGGTGCGGACGCGGCACCGGTTGGTCGGCCACTGTCATGCGCGAGTACACGTCCCAGGTGGCGTCGCTCTGCGAGGCTTCTCCCACACCCTCGGCCCGATCCTCCAGGCGACGGCGCACCAGTTCCGAAGACGCGGTAAACCGGATGATCAACGGTTCAACGCCGACTTCATCCGCCGAGTCATACAGCGGCCGCCGCACGTTCTCGTTGAGATTGGTGGCGTCGAACACCACCGAATACCCGTCACGCAGGTATCCTTTGGTGAGCACGTGCATGGCGGAGAAAACGCGCCGGTGCTCTCTGCGGCTGTAGCTCGGCCTGTCCACCAGCAGCTTGCGGGTCCGGTCGCTGTTGAGCCAGACGAACGGCGCTCTGCGGATTAGTTCACGGGCGAAATGGGACTTTCCGGTGCCGGGCAACCCGCAGAGGATCACCAGGCTCGGCGACGCACTCTTGGTATCGGGCAACTCGCCAGCGTATGCCGATCGCAGCCGCAGTAAATCCGCCGGACGGAGACCGCCCGCTGTCCAGAGTCCGCGCCGCGACCGAGACGTTGATCCGGACACCAGCGCTCTCCTTCGTGCCCTATCGCGGGACGGGGTGCGGCCCTACGCTAATAACGCCCTGAGGGCGTATTGGACCACCACCAGTACGATCATCACCACCAACGGGCTGAAATCGATCATGCCGGTTTGTGGCAGCATGCGCCGGATCGGCCCCAGCACCGGCTCCGTCAGTGAAAACACCACGTCATACAGACGAACCAAGACATCCGGCGCACCGTTCCCCTGCATGGTCATGTACTGCACCACGAACCCCAGGATGATCCGGGCCAGCAGCAGCAGGTAACACAGCGTGATGAATAGACTGATCAGCTGAAGCATGATGAATTGCCGGGCAGCCTCGGGAACCTAACCCTGGCCCAGGCGCACGGATTTCAGGTACGCGGCGTTCACCGCATCGACCAGAGCCGCCGGCACGCCGGCGCGTTCCAGGGCTTGCAGTCCCTCCGCCGTGGTGCCGCCCGGTGACGTCACCATGTCCTTGAGCTCGCCGGGATGCCGGCCCGTCTCGGAGACCAACTGCACGCTGCCCTTGACCGTCTGCAACGCCAACCTTCGGGACACATCGCGGGGCAATCCCAGGTACACCCCGGCGTCGATCAGGGCCTCGACTATCAGGAACACGTACGCCGGACCGCTGGCGCTGAGCGCCGTTGCCATGTCCAGGTATTTCTCGTCATCGACGTAAATCGCATCGCCGATGGTGGACAGCATGGCATCGGTGGCCTCCCTGTGCGCCTCGCTCACCGAGGGCGCGCACGTCCACATCGTCATGCCTTCTCCGATCTGAGCCGGCGTGTTGGGCATGACGCGTATGATCCCGTCGTGCTGCGTCCCGCTGGCCAGCGAGCTCATCGTTGCTCCCGCCACGATGGACATCAGCGACTTGCCGCCGCCGAACGAACCGCCGATGTCGGAGTAGACCTTCGGGAGGTCCTGCGGTTTCACCGCCAGCGTAACCAGTTCAGATGCGTCGACCACAGCGCCGTTTTCGCCCGAGACCGCTACCCCATACCGCTCGGCAAGGTAGTCTCGCCGCGCCGGCACCGGCTCGCCGACCATCACGTCGCCGGCGTCGGCAACGCCGGCGTTGAGCATTCCGCCCAGGATGGCCTCGGCCATCGTTCCGCCGCCGATGAACCCGATATTCATCGTCCTACTCCTCACCCCGGCCGTCAGTAAGGCCGTGCCCCAGGGAAAATCCCACGTCGGACGTATCGCCGATCTCCAAGCTGTCATTGCCGGTGAGGCGGCGCAACCGTCGCAATTGAACGTTGCTGGTGATGGTGAACGGACGCGGCGGACTTGTCGTCAGGTCAATCAATTCCTCCACTACCCGCTCTACTCCGTCAATCATCTCGGATAACTCTTCCGGGCTGCGGAAATTTTCGTAAAAATTCTCGTGACCCACACGGTACGCTTCCGAAAGGGCCTGCACCTGGTCACTATCAAAACCGTATTCCAGAACGACTTGGCTCATGACCGCGTGCACGTCCTGATGGGATTTATGCCGCCAGCCGCGTTGTTCGGCGATGGCTTTCACTGGGTGCACCACCGCGCCCCAGGCTTTTTCACCCGCCTGCAATCGGCTACCCATCTTCAGTTCTTCGCGGGCCTGGATGATCATACGCAAACTGATCCGGAGGCGGTTCTCGGTAGTTTGAACGCCAGGCGCCGGCAAATCCGGTGCGGTGGTCATATCCCTACCCCTCACCCCAGCCGTCCGTCAGCCCGTCGCCGCGGGCGAAGGCCACCGCCATCCGGATCGATTCCACCATTGACGTGTGGTCTGCCAGGTTCTTGCCTGCGATGTCGAACGCCGTCCCGTGGTCCACTGAGGTCCGAATGAACGGCAATCCCAGGTTGGCGGTGATGCTTTCCTCGAAGCCGTACACCTTCACCGGGATGTGTCCCTGGTCGTGATACATGCACAAGGTTACATCGTACCGGTCCTGGATTGCCTGGTGGAAGATGATGTCCGCCGGCACTGGCCCGATGACATTGATGCCCTCACTCTGTGCCTGCTGCACCGCCGGCGCAATCTCTTCCGCTTCCTCGCTCCCCAGCAGGCCGCCGTCGCTGCCGTGAGGATTCAATGCCGCGACGCCAATCCGGGGATTCGTGAATCCCCACTTTCGGAAGCTGTCGTCGGTCAGCCGCAGGTAATCGAGGATGCGGTCCTTCTTCACGTAGTCGCAGGCCAGGCGCAGTGACCGGTGTGTCGTCAGGTGCACCACCCGCAGGTTCTTGGCCATCAGCATCGTGGCAACGGTCTTGGCTCCCGAAAGCTCCTGCAGCAACTCCATGTGCCCGATGGCTTCGTAGCCGGCCAGCGCGGCGGCTTCCTTGTTCAGCGGAGCCGTCGCCAGGCCGTCGACCACGCCAGCCATCGCCAGCTGCCCGGCCTTGCTGACCCACTCCATGGCGGCCTTGCCACATGGAACGCTCAACTGCCCGACGGTGATGTCCTCCGGATTGAGATTTCCGATGTCCACCACGTCCACCACCGAAGGATTCTCGCCGGCCGACGTGGGGTCGTCGGTGTGGTTGATGCCCATCGGGAGTCCGGTCAACCGGGCCGCCTCTTCCATCGCATGGACGTTGCCCACCACCACTGGCCGGCAAGCTGCGTACACCCGAGGGTCAGCCAGCGCCTTGACCACCACCTCCGGCCCGATGCCGCACGGGTCGCCCATAGTGATCGCTATCGCCGGCCGCATCGTTTCATTTTCCGTCCCAGATACCATGTCACGCCTCGTCCATCAGTGCAATTTGCGCCCGGCCGATTGGCGGCAAATTATAGCACGCACGCCATGCTGCCAATCTGCTATACGCTGAAAGGGCAAGGTTGCGGCAATTGCGCAATCCCCTTAAACTTTCGACACGAACTAGCCTCTGGCTTATCGCTGTCGAGAGTTGCTATGGCCGCACCAGAAAATTTCGAGCAAGACCGCGCCAAACTGATTGAGGCCGTAATCTACCTGTGCGAGTTGTCTAGCGACGATTCCGAGTTTGGCCTGCCCAAGTTGACCAAGATGCTCTACTACGCCGACTGCGAGTCCTACATTCAGTATGGCGCGCCCGTCACCGGCACCACCTACCTCCATTTTCCCCACGGCCCTTACCCGGAGAACTGGCATCAAGTAAGGGAGCAGATGGAGCAGCACGGCGACATAGAGGTTTTGCGTGATACTACCGTTGCCGGATACCAGAACTATTGGCTGCTGCCGCTCCGCCCGCCAAATCTGGAACTACTCAGCCCCGAGGACCGTGAGTCGCTGGAGGCACAAGTGAAGCGTTTTGCCGGATTCAACGCCGCCGGCATCGAGCAATACTCCCGTCAGGATATCGGCTGGCGAGGTACCGAAGACGGGCAGCCAATACCGTACGACTTGGCTGGCGTCTTCGCCCCGATGCCGAGCGCGAGTGAACTGCGAAGATCTCGAATCACTAACTGACTTTTCCAACGCTTAGCAACCAAACCGTAGCATCGTCTTCTATGACTTCGTAACGGACTTCTATCCTGCCGATGGGATTAGCAACAGAGCGAGGAAATCTGACGCGCCTGACATTTTCAGGCTCTTCGGGAACAGGCGCCCCAATCCTTGGGGATTCCGACAATACCCTCTTTATGCCTTCAAGTGTAGCAGGATCAGCCAACTGATTAATCCAACCTTCAATGACGCCGCTATGCCAATCCGACTGAAACGATTCCCGCTCTCTTATGGAATACTTCCCTCGGTGATGGGGAACCACTATATTTCACCTCAATTGCGCATCCTTTCGCTGTTGTCGAAAAACCAACAAACCGGGGAGGATCATCATCCACCCCGGCCCCCCGCGCCCCACTCACTCGCACTTATTCCACCCACAGGAATAGCAGGTGAGGCAGCCCTCCTGGTTGACCACGCCCCCGTTGCACTCCGGGCATCGCTGGGAAAAGCCAGTTGGATAGATGGGCGCTGGCGCATGACCGTTGGTACCGTTCTCCGTGGGCTCGCTGGCCAGACTCAATTGCACGCCGGCCGGTGCGCTCTCTAGTCCGCCATCGCCATTGGCGATCTTTTCCAGCACCAGGGCCACGGCATCCGGGCCGGAACCGACCAACACCCCATCGTCCCACGCCGGGCAGCAGGTGATTCCACGCAACTGCCGCGTAACCTCACTGGGCTCGATGCCAGCTCGTAGCGCCAGCGATACCAGGCGCGATACCGCCTCCAGCAACGCCGCGTCGCATCCACCGGCCTTGCCCATGGCCCCGAACACCTCGAAGGGCCGGCCCTCGTCGTCCATGTTCACTGTGACGTACATGTTGCCGTGTCCGGTCCGTACCCGCTCGGTGATGCCGCGGATCTGCCGCGGCCGCCGCCGGGGCACCCGGTGGCCAAGCCCGATGATCTTGACGGCGTCCGGATCATCAGCGTCGGTCAGGTTGTCGTCTTCCGCTCCCTGCGCGCCGTTCCCGGTGCTCAACACCTGCTCCGACTTGCTGCCGTCGCGGTATACCGTGATCCCCTTGCACCCCAGGGTGTAGGCGGAACGGTAGGCTTCGGCCACGTCTTCCACGGTAGCGTCGTGGGGGAAATTGATGGTCTTGGACACCGCGTTGTCCGTGTACTCCTGGAACGCCGCCTGCATCCGCACGTGCCACCGGGGATCGATATCGTGGGACACCCGGAACACGTTCCTGACCCATTCCGGTACGTCCAAGTCGTCGAGCGAACCGACGCTGGCCAGATGCTCCATAAGCTCGGGCGAGTAAAACCCCTCGTGGCGAGCGACAGCTTCCAGGAAGGCGTTGCCTTCCACCAGCCGCGTATTGTCCATCACGTTCCGCACGTAGGACAGGGCAAACAGCGGCTCAATCCCGCTGGATGCTCCCGCGATGATGCTGATCGTTCCGGTGGGCGCAATCGTCACAGGCGCCGAGTTGCGCATGGGCGAGGAATCCGGGCCCTCGTTGTACGCGCTGTTTTCCCATTCCGGGAAGGGGCCACGAGATTCGGCAAGTTCGCACGACGCCCGATAGGTCTCTTCCCGGATGAACTTCATCACTTCACGAGCCAGTTCCAATGCCTCTACGCTGTCGTAGCGCACGCCCATCTGGATGAGCAGGTCGGACCATCCCATGACGCCCAGGCCAATGCGGCGGGTCCGCCGGCTCATGTCCGCGATTTCCTGTATCGGGTAGTCGTTCATGTCGATCACGCTGTCCAGCATGTGCACCGCCGTCGTGATCACTTCACTCATCTGTTCCCAGTCGACCACCACGTCGTCAGCCGTGTAGCGGACCATCCGCGCCAGGTTCAGTGAACCCAGGTTGCACGACTCATACGGCAGTAGCGGCTGCTCGCCGCACGGGTTGGTCGACTCGATATCTCCCAACTGCGGGTTCGGATTGTCGCGGTTGATCCGGTCCAGGAACACGATGCCGGGGTCGCCGGTACGCCATGCCAACTCCGTCATCTGCTGGAAAACCTCGCCGGCGTTGAGCTGATCCACGACTTGCCCGGTGCGCGGATTCACGAGGTCGTATTCCTCGCCCTTTTCCGCCTTGACCATGAAGTCTTCGGTCACCGCCACCGAGATGTTGAAGTTGCTCAGGTGGGTTCCGTCCTCTTTGGACCTGATGAACCGGAGCACGTCGGGATGCGTGACGTGCAGAATGCCCATGTTCGCGCCCCGCCGGGTGCCGCCCTGCTTGACCACGTCGGTGGCCGCGTCGAAGGCGTTGATGAAACTCACCGGGCCCGACGCGACTCCTCCGGTCGACCCGACCACATCACCCTCCGGGCGCAGCCGCGAAAAGGCGAAGCCCGTGCCGCCGCCGCTTTTGTGGATCAGCGCGGTTTCCTTCACCTTGGTGAAGATGGAATCCAGTGAATCCTCCACCGGCAGCACAAAGCACGCCGACAACTGCTGCAGTTCGCGCCCCGCGTTCATCAGGGTTGGCGAGTTCGGCAGGAACTCCAGGCGTCGCATCACCCGGTAGAATCGCTCCTCGACCGAGGCGCGTTCTGCCTCCGTCGCGCCATATTCCATTTCGGACTGTGACAGATTGTGGGCTACCCGGCGAAACATTCCTTCCGGGTCTTCCAGAACGTTGCCTTCCCGGTCCTTGGACAAATACCGACGTTGCAGCACGACCCTCGCGTTATCCGTCAGGGTTCCGTTGCGATCGTTATATTCGCCGGCAATGCCGGCCCCGACCATTGCGTCACGTATGCGCCGCCTCACCGAATCGGCCGCATCGGCCATGCCCGCCGGTTCAATTCTCGTAGCCGTTGCCACAGCAATTACCTCCCTCAAATTCAACTATATGGAACAAATTTATGAATGACAGATTAAGAACGGCGATACGCATGGGGCTGCCGTGCGCCGTTGTAGTCTAAACCATCAACCGTCTCACGCGCCGGGGTCCATCAGTCCGATCCGGCGGGGCGTCGGCGCGCCAACGCCCTGCATTTACGATCAGATTGCCCCAACCTCGCTTTTCCTGCTCACCCCCTTGAGTCGTGCGGACAGGTCCAGATCGAACCGCAATCCCTTGTAGAAGTACAGCACCGGCGTTTCCCGCTCCGGCCGCAGGTCCAATCCGACCAGCGCAGCCGTTGCATCCTGAACGCGATGCCAGACCCCTTCCTTATCCGGGGTGCACCTGGTGACCAGGCGCACCACCCCGGAGGTCATGCTTATTCCCAGCCGGGTCAGCGTATCCGCTATCAGATCCGCGAAATCTCGCAAAGCTCCATACGCGTACTGGTGACCCGCGTTCAGCCGCAGCGCCAAACCGGTGGGCGTGTTCCGACAGTTGGTCACCGGAAACGCGGTTCGCAACCGTTGGGTAATCTCGGCCTCGACCCCTTCCGGGCACGGGCCGCAGTGGATGTCTACTTTGTAATGCACCGAATGTTGCATTTCTTCAGGCTCCCGAGCGACAGGCTCATGCTGGAGTTGATTCGTCAGCATCCGACGGGGCGGGGCAACGCCCGCCGCCATCGGCCGTCCAGGACGGCGGACGCTTTTACGCGATGAGGTCATCGTCCTCCCGCGGCGCCGGCAATGCCGCCCAGCAACTCACCAGGCACGCCCGGGCCTCTCGGTCCAAGTCATCCTGAAGCTCGGCAAAGGGGTTCGGAATCCACGAGTCGCCATTGTCCGCGTCGGCGGTTTCCCAGTCCGACGGGACCCACATCTTCCGCAGCATCTCCTCCATGTCGTGGACCCGGTTGTTGTGGGTCAACAGCCTTGTGAAGGCGGAGTATTGTACGGTGCTGCTCATGATGGTGTTGAACACCTCCCTTTGGGTTTGGTATGGCGAGCAGGTGGCAGTATTGCCCATTTGGTTTGACCGGGACGCCCGGCGATGGTGGCGATGCCGGAGCGTCCTTGAGTCCTTTAGTTGATACGCCTTGATGCGATCCACAGATCAATTCCTGTTCGATGCAAGGCCAAGGTCCGCGGTTCGCCTATTGGCCGCTGCGCCGGTTGGCCCGGCGAGCCCGGGGTCTCCGGGTGGTAACCGCGGCCAGGCTCAGCAGCGGTTCCGGGTGCCCCTGTCGCAGGGAGCGGGCTTGTTCTTCGAAATCGTCCGCTCCCTGGAAATCGTAATAAACCGACGCGTAGCGCATGTACGCGACCTCATCCAGCGCGCGCAGCCGCTCCAGGACCATCAGTCCCAAGTCCCGGGATTTGACCACGCCGCTACCCAGGCGCTGGAGTTCCGTTTCAATATCATCGGCCAGGTGGTCGATGTCCCGCCGGGGGATCGGCCTCCGCGTGCAGGCCATGTCGATCCCCGACACGAGCTTAGCCCGGCTGAATTCCTGGCGCCGGCCGTCACGCTTTTCCACTTGCAGCGCTGGCAGCCTCACCTGTTCGTGGGTGGTGAACCGGCGCCCGCAGGATAGGCATTCCCGCCGCCGCCGGACGCCGTTGTCGGCGTCCCGCGAATCGGTCACCTTGCTTTGCGCCGTTTCACAATAAGGACATTTCATGGGATTGGTTACCTTTTGGTCGCTTTTTCAAACAGTTTTTGAAAACGGAACATATTGTGTTTTCGAACCCATAAACCACAACTTGTGGTAGTCAGGATTATACCGGCCTCGATTCCGGTTCGCACGGTGCCAGCCTTCAGAATTTCCGTAGGATTTTCCACAATTTTCGCCACGCCAATCGTGGAGACACAAAAAATGGCCCCTCTCTCCAAAGAAGAGGGGGCCTCGAGGATCCGGCAGAGGTTGGTCTAACGGTAAAATCCTCTGCGATTCTGGCGGTTCTGCAAGAACGTCGGGAGTTCGTAATCCCGTCTTTCCGGTACGTCCATCTCGTTCAGCAACTTGGCGATGTCGTCTTCCGGGGTCTCTATCGCCGCCGGGAAATCCGCCGCCACCATCGTCATCTTGACTTCGTCGTCCAGCCGGGCATCCCGGTTGGTTCCGAAGATGATGTTGGCGTTGGGGTCCGCCAACTCCTCGACCACCGCCGCCGCTTCCTGAACTTCTTGCAGCGACAGATTGTTGCCGCCGGTCAGGACGAACAGGATCCGCCGCGACCCTTCCAGCGAAATGTCCAGCAACGGGCTGCTGGTGCATTGCCGGGCCGCCTCCCGGGCGCGGCCTTCACCCCGGCCCCGGCCGATGGACAGCCAGGCCTGGCCGGCGCCGGTGAGGATCGTCTTCACGTCGGCGAAGTCCACGTTGATCTCGCCCGGCACGGTGACCACTTCCGCGATCGCGCTGATGCCCTGGTGCAGCACCGAGTCCGCCAGTTTCAGCGCGTCCTCCCAGGAGTAGGAGTCGGACTGTTCCTCGTTGAGAGCCAACAGGCGGTCGTTGGGAATGACAATCATGGTGTCGACATGGTCCTGCAGCCGTTCCAGGCCGTCCTCGGCGTTCTTGCGCCGCATCTGGGCCTCGAACCCGAAGGGCCGGCTTACCACCGCGATGGTCAGGGCGCCCGTTTCTTTGGCGGTCTGCGCCACCACCGGAGCGGCTCCGGTGCCGGTGCCTCCACCCATGCCCACTGCCAGGAACACCATATCGGCCCCATTCACCGCCTGTTGAATTTCGGCCCGCGACTCTTCCGCCGCCTGGCGACCCAGTTCGGGTTGTGCGCCGGCGCCCAGCCCGCGCGTCAGGTTGCGGCCCAGCGGAATACGGTAGTGCACGTCGCACCGGGCAAGATGCTGTGCGTCCGTGTTCAACGCGTAATATTCGACCACCGGCAGCTTTTCCTTATACATGCGGCTCACTGCGTTGGAGCCGCCGCCGCCCACGCCAAGCACCTTTATCAGCGGAACCCCCCGTCCAATTTCGGGTATCAGACCGTCGGTTTCATCAAAGCGCTCGCCTGGCTCCCATGACGCGGAGTTATCGGGAAATATCATCGTCCTTTCGCCTCCTGTTATTGTTGGTTGGTTTGTGGTTTAGCGATGATCAAATCGCACCGGTAGCGACCCTACGGCCGGCTCCCGGTGATTCTAGATCTGTTCGTCCTCGAACTCAGGCTCATCAGCGGCTTGCCGTGAGCCGGAACGAGCGAACGGCCGTCGCAACAGCGCGGCCGGAGACCAGTTCCGTTCCCCCGAACCCCGTGGTCGTTCCCGGTCCGGGCGATTGCGATGCCTGACCGCCCACTGCAGGGCGCCCAGGACGGCGGAAAATTCGGGCTGCCGCAGCGACTCGGGCAATCCCGCGTACCACAACGGCACACCCACGCGCACGTCGGTTCTCAAGCCACGGGAGGCCATTTCCGCCAGGCCGGGCATGCGGGATACTCCGCCCGTCAACACGATCCCTCCCGGTGGCATCGAGCCGATCTCAGCTCGGTATAGCTCCTCGCTGATCAGCTTGAGCGCTTGCAATGAACGCAAATAGAGCGGTTCACACAACTCACGCCGCAACACCATTCGTTTCGGTTGCACCTGGGTCGCCGGTATCAACACCTCTTCATTCGCTGGGATCGCCTCCGGCAGCACGTGGCCAAACTGGACTTTCAGGTCCTCCGCCATTTGATACGGGACCCGCATCGCCACGGCCATGTCGCGCGTCAATTGATTCCCGCCTATGGGAACCACCGAAGAGAAGACCGGCGTCCCCCCGCGATAAATCGCGGTCTTGATCGTGCCGGCTCCGATGTCCACCACCACCACGCCCATCTCCCGTTCGTCGGCGGTGAGAACCCCTTCGGCCGAGGCCAACGGGTGGGCGATCATCCCATCCACCTTGGCCTTGCACGACTGCAAAGCGCGCACGGTGTTTCCCAGGGGCACCGACATACCGCGCACGATATGGGCCTCCAACTGCAACTCGTTCGTATCCAACCCGGTCGGGTTGCGCACCCCGGTCATCCCGTCCAGCCGGTATCGCATGGGGATCATGTGCAGCGTCTGCTCGCTGCGGCTGTCCAGTTGCTGTTCCAGGCTCCCGGAGGTGCTGCTCATTAGAGACCGCAGGCGCTGCTCCGTGATCGTTACCACCTCTTCGCCGCTGCCCAACATCTCCGTGGAGTTGACGCTGACCAGGTGGTCACCATTCACCACCACGTGAAACTTGTCCACCGGATTGCGTCCCACGTAGCGCAGACACTCCGCCATGCTCTCCTGCAGGCTGTTCTTGACCTCGCCGAAATCGTCGATGACGCCCTGCTGCACGCCGTTGGACGGAGCCACACCGGTCCCCAGAGGCTTCAACTCCCCTTCCGGCCCGAGCCGCGCGACGATCGAGATAATTTTGCTGGTGCCTATGTCAACGGCGGCGTACATCGAATCCTGTGGCATTGTGGTCTTCCCTCGGTCGAATGTGATTATCGGAAAGAAACTATGATCGTTTGCGGGCAGCGGATCAGATGCGTTCCACCGCTCGGAGGCGCGCGCTCCTGCTGCGCGGGTTGTTTTGCGTTTCGGTTGCAGACGGCCGGACCACCCGCCGCCGCGCGAACCGCACCGTCGGTTCGTGGTCACAGGCGCAAACGGGAAGCTCCGGAGGACAGACGCATTGCGTCGCTTCTCGGTCCATCCAGGCCTTGACCAGCCGGTCTTCCAGGCTGTGGTAGCTGATCACCACCAACCGGCCGCCCGCGCTCAACATCCCCGGCGCGGCGTCCAGGCCGGCCTGAAGGTGCATCAGCTCATCGTTGACCGCGATTCGCAGCGCCTGGAACGTTCTCGTGGCCGGGTGCCGGCCTCCCCTGCGCCCGCCGAGAGCCCTGGCGACCACCGCGGAAAGGCGGCCTGTGCTGTTGATGGGCCGCGCCGCAACGATCGCCCTGGCGACCGCGCGGCTGCGTCGTTCTTCCCCATAACGGAAAATTACGTCGGCCAACTCCCGCTCGTCAGAATGGTTCAGCAAGTCGGCCGCCGTTAACCCCACGGTGTCGTAGCGCATGTCCAGGGGCTCGTCCCGTTGGAAGGAAAACCCGTAACCGGCCGCGTCAACCTGGCGCGAGGAAAAACCCAGGTCCAACAAAACTCCATCCACGCTCGCGATCCCGGCTTGCCGCGCCAGTTCGCTCATGTCGGCATAGTTCCCGTGCACGATCCGAACCCGGTCCCCATAGCCGGTCAACCGTCGGCGAGCAGCGTCCACCGACCGCGGGTCGCGATCTATCCCCAACACACCCCCCGTGGGTCCCGATGCGTCCAGGATCGCCTCGGAATGTCCGCCTTCCCCGACGGTGCCGTCCAAGTAAACCTTGCCCGGGCTGACCGAAAGCCATTCCACGGTTTCCGTAATCAGGGCCGGAGTATGATGGACAGACGCGTGCCCGTGCGCCCGTCCTGAGAAGGTCAGTGTTGGCCGCACGCCTGACGCCGAACCGACCGACACATCGAACGGGGCCGTTATGTTCATTGTCGCCAATGTCATCGCTGACTCATTTCGGGATCACTGCTCGTGGAAACGCGCGTAAACCGCGCTTGGGATATGCGCCATAACGTGACTGGAAATTTAACAAATGGGTTAGTGCGGTTGCCTGTGTTTGGAAATGCGAAATTAATCGAATTTTTTCAAAAAGTACAAATTTTGCCGGGTAACACGGCAGATGACCACTCGATGAGAATTCGCATCGTAGAGTCGTCGTCGACGTGCCGGACCCGTGGCGCGCACTCCCGCCGGTCGCGAACTGGCGGCTCCCGTGGCCCAACCCAAATTGCCTCCGCCGGCCTGTGATACGATTCGAAGCAGAGGCACTTCGCCACGACCCCTCATGGATAACGCCCCGTCATTCCTGTCCCACGTCCGAGGAGTAGAACTGCTCCCGGGCGAACACGCGGCCGAGTTCCTCGACGCGGAACATGGCTTGAGGAGTGAACCCACACCCACGGGTCGGCTCTTGGTGGCCACGAACCGTCGGATCATCTCCGTGACGGAAGAAGGGCACACCCGGGTAGTGCAGATGTTCGCCGCCGACACCGTGACGGCGGTCAGCGTGCGCAACGACGCCCGGCGCGGCCTCTCCTGGAAGCAATGGGCAACGCTGTTGGCCGGCGGGGTTGCGGCCTATTTCCTGCTGGCCTATTGGCTGGTCGACCGCCTGCCCGATGTGGTCATACCGGTTATCAATCTGCACGCCATGGCGGCCGTGTTGATGATCTTGATCGTCCTGCTGGGCTGGATCATCTGGCGCAGCCTGACCGATTCCGGCGGGAGCATGCTCCGCATCGACGGATACAACTGGAACCTCGAGGTACCTTGCACCGCCGACAACGCCGACCTGATTGTCTTCGCTGGCGTTGTTCTCCGGTTGCGGTCCGCACCCGGTTCAGGTCCGGAACACTCGTCGGTCCGCGAGGTCCGTGCCGCAGGACCCTAGCGCGACTCCGAGTTACGCCGGAACGCCGAAAGGCAGCGACGGATCAACGTCCAACGCCAAATCAGCTACCTCGCCCCTCTGCATCTGGTAGAACGCCCCCGCGGCGATCATTGCCCCATTATCGGTGCACAGCACCGGAGCCGGTATGATGGCCGGTACCGGAGACTCCGCCTGCACCCTTTGCCTCAGCCGCGCGTTGGCCGTCACGCCTCCTCCCAGCACCAGCCCCCGGGCCTTGTAACGATCCGCCATCTCCAGCAGCTTGGCGGTCATCACGTCTACCAGCGACTCCTGGAACTGGTACGCCAGGTTGGCAACCAGCCCATCAGCGTGGGCGTCGGCCTCGTCCGGCTGCGGATAGAGTCCCACGTCCTGCGCCCGGTGCAGCAGTGCCGTTTTCACCCCGCTGAAACTGAAATCGAACGTGTCGCGCATCCACGCCCTCGGTAGCGGCGCAGCGGCCGCCGCGAAGGGTTCGCCATCCTCGGAGAAGTCCGCCAGCGACGACGCCGCTTTCTGGATCTCCGGTCCGCCGGGGAAGCCCAGCCCAAGGACCCGCGCGGCCTTGTCAAAAGCCTCGCCGGCCGCATCGTCTCGCGTCCGACCTACCAGGCGGTAGTCGCCGTGCCCTTCCATCAGGATCAGGTCCGTGTGACCACCCGACGCCACCAGGCATGCCAGCGGAAACCCCGGTTCCTCAGCCGGCGACGCATCGCCGGGAACCAGCCACGCCGCATAGACGTGACCCTCCAGATGGTTAACCCCCACCAGGGGGACATCAAGCGTTAGCGCCAGCGATTTCGCCGTATTGACCCCGCTGATCAGCGCTCCGGCCAAACCTGGTCCGTGGGTCACCGCCACCACGTCGATGTCATCCAGGGTCGCTCCGGCGTCGGCCAGGGCTCTACGCAAGGTCGGTTCCATGTCCCTGATGTGCTGCCTCGACGCCAGCTCCGGCACGACCCCACCGTGCGCGGCGTGGAGCGCGGCTTGAGATGCAATCGCGTTGGCGCGCAGCAACCGGCCTTCCTCCACGATGCCCACCGCGGTTTCGTCGCACGACGTCTCTATGCCCAGTATAAGCATGGCTCGGATGTCCCCAATGAATGTCGGGTCAAATTATATCAACCGGCAAACCGGTCCGATGCCAGGGCTATCGCATATGAACGCTTTAATGTCGTCATACCGGCGAAAGCCGGTATCCAATGACCCAAGTCGGCTGTTTCCATAGGAATATCAAGCCATTCACGGGCTCTGGACTCCGGCTTTCGCCGGAGTGACACCGTTGTAATTTCAGATGCGATAGCCCCAAGACTGATGCCCGCCCGGCTTTGCGCGGCATTTCGGGCGATGCTATCCTTCTTGTTGATAATCTAAATCAGACGACACCCACACCCCGGCCGAATGCTCCGACGGGGTCGCCAGGAGGAATAGAAACCAGATGATGGACATCGCGCCCGACGGTTTATCGATTGGGGCCGTCTTGTTGCAGGTAGGGGAAACCTCTGGCGGATTATCCATGCCCTGGAGTTTGCAGCTTACGCTGCTCGCGATCAGTTTCCTGGGAGTAGTATTTTTCACCAGTGCGGAAGCGGCGTTGGTGGCGGTCAACAAGATCCGTATCCAGTACCTCGCTGGCCAGGGGAACGCCGCCGCACGAGCCGTTAACGAGGTCCTGTCACAGCACGAGAAGTTCTTCGCCACCATTCTCCTGAGCCAGAACGCGTTCACCATCTTCGCCACGGCTCTGGGTACCGCTCTGGCCGCCGACCTCCTGGGCGATGCCGGTTCAGCCGCTCTGCTGACCGCCGTGATCATGACGGTGACAATATCCATATTTGGTGAGATCACTCCGAAAACGCTTGCGGCCACATTCTCCGAACGCTGGTCCCTCGCGGCGGCACACCCCGTTCGGTGGACGATGCTCCTGTGCACCCCGTTCATTTATTTCTTCACCGTGGTTCCGCGCCTCATCTACAAAGCGCTCGGCACGTCTTCCCACGGTTGGCAGACCACCTTTACCGAGGGTGAACTTCGGATGATGATTGACCTGTCCAGCCAGCAGGGGGCGGTGGAATCCGACGAAGCCGAGCGTCTCCACCGGGTGTTTAACTTTCGCGACCGCCGGCTCAGCGAAATCATGACGCCACGCACCGAAATCGTCTGGATCGAAAAGGACACCACCCTCGAGGAATTCCTCGTCCTCTACGCGGAGCACAGCCACACCCGGTTCCCAGTTTTCGAGGGCAGCCAGGAAACCGTCCTGGGTGTACTCTCCAACAAGGAAGTCCTCATTGCCCAGGGCAGGGGCGAAATCGGCCCGCAGGACCCCATCACCGATACGATGCGCCCGGTCGACTTCATACCCGAAACCGTCACCGTGTCCGACGCCTTCGACTCCATGCAGGAACGTCGCCTGTCGATGATGTTGGTCACTAATGAATACGGCGGCATCGCAGGCTTGGTGACGATGAAACAACTCGTTGGCGTCATCGTCGGCACCGTGGTCGATGACGACCCGCCGGCGATGACCGCGGACAGCAGCATTGCGAGACTTCCCGACGGCGCTTACCTCCTGGACGGCGGAATGACGATCATCGAAATCAACGACCGCCTCAATCCCAGCGGCATCGCGGTACCCGAGGGCGATTACCAGACGATTGCCGGGTTGGTTTTGCACGAATTGGGAGAACTTCCCGTCGAAAATGACACGGTCAAAACCGGAGACCTCGAGGTTACCGTAACCAACATGGCCGGGGCGCGCGTCAACCAGGTGCGCCTGAAGTTGGTTGACCCACCGTCGGAGGATCGTTCCCCATGAGGCTTCACCTGGTGCGCCACGGCGAAACCGACATCAACGCGTCGGGCCGCCTGCAGGGCACAACGAACTCCATTCTGACCGCGCGCGGACGAGCCCAGGCCCGGGAATTGGCGGTCGCCAGCTTGACGTGGAATCCGGTGGCGATCTACTCCAGCCCACTGCAGCGAGCCCGGGGCGTCGCCTGCGCCATCGCGGACCTCTCCGGTCTATCCGTCACCGATGAGCCCCGCATCATCGAGATGGACATGGGTGATCTGGAGGGCGTCACCGTCCAGGAAATGCGCGACGGCTGGCCCGATCTGTACCAGGGATGGCGTCGCGACGCCAGCAGCGTCACCATGCCCGGTGGCGAATCCCTGGGTGATGTCCAACAGCGCGCTATGGCAGCAATCGATGAACTGGACGACCGCTACGACTCCGACGATACCATCATCGCCGTCACCCACAATTTCACCATTCGCTGTATCGTGGCCGCGGTCATCGACCTTCCGCTCGCCAACATCAACCACATGGACCTTTCCCTGGGCAGTCGCACCACCATCACCTCCGGACGGCGCGGCCGTCGGCTGGCCGCGTACAACGCCGTCGACCATCTGACTGCCGCCAACCGCACCAGCTACTAGGACGGGACGTCCCTTGGGCCGAAACAAACGCCGAAACGACCGAGGATTCTGGCCGGCCATGCGGTTGTACACCACGGCGATAGCCACCGCACGGCGGGCCGGGCTTGGGCCAGATGACGTGGTGGTCGCCGGCGTATCCGGCGGACCCGATTCCTGCGCGCTGATGCGGGTGTTGGCCATCGCACGCACCGATACTCGCTTCGGGTTCAAGGTGCAGCCCGCCCACTTGTTGCACGACTTTCGCGGTCAGGAAACCTACGACGACGCCGACTTCGTCCGCCGGATGTGGCCGGACTGCATCTTCGACGAAGTGGACGTAGCGGCTTACCAAAGCAACTCAGGGATCAGCTCCTTCGAGCAGGCCGCCAGAGACCTCCGCTACGACTTCCTGGCCCGGGTCGCCCGGCAGGTCGGCGCTCGGCTCATAGCAGTGGGCCACACCGCCGACGATCTCGCCGAAACCGTATTGCTCCACGTCGCTCGCGGGAGCGGTCTTCACGGCCTGCGCGGCATGAGCGAACTGGACACCTGGCCGTACCCGGTGACGCCGGGCAACGGCGACGGACCGGAGGAGGAGTTGCGAGTCTGGCGTCCGCTCATTGACCTGAGCCGGCATCACACCATTTCCTACTGCCGGAATTACGGCATCGACTTCCGCGACGACAGCACCAACTACATGCGCGATTTCACCCGCAATCGCGTGCGCCTGGACATCATGCCCGCGTTGAAAGAGCAGCTGAACCCGCGGATTTCCGATGCGTTGGGCCGGATCTCGCGCACCGCGGCCGCCCAGGTCGATTACATGGAACAGCAAGCCGATCTGCTCTGGCCACACATCGTCCCCCAACCGGCGGCGGACGACGGAAGCCTACACCTCGACCGGGTTGGCCTCGCGGAAGCGCATCCAGCCCTCCGGCAAATCATCCTCAGGCGCGCCTGGATCGCGGTGACCGGACACGAACACCGCCTCACCGAGCGACACCTGGCGGCCATGTCCCGTGCCATCTCGGACCCGGGCTCCGGCAAGACCATTGAGTTGCCCCGGGATCACAAACTCGACGTGGGTTCATGGCGGGCCACAATGTCCGGCCCCGCCCGGGCCGACGATTGCCCGTATCCCGATCCTGTACGCGAGTTCCGGCTTACCCTGCCCTGGGGCCCCATCGCCGTCGCTGTCACCCGGCGTGATGGTTGGGAAGTGACCGCCGAGTCCATACGAGTTGGTCCCGAAACCTCCCTTGACACGGGAAACCCGCTCACCGCCTACCTTTCCTCCGCGGCCCTGTCTGAAGGCGCCACCGTGCGAACCTGGCGGCCCGGCGACCGCATACAGCCGTTGGGTATGTCCGGTACGCGCAAGCTCCAGGACATCTTCACCGATGATCGGATCCCCCGGCATTGGCGCGAACGGATACCGCTGGTCGTCACGCCGCGAGGCATAGCGTGGATCATGGGGAGCCGTATCTCCGATTGGGCCGCCGTTCGCCCGGGAGCAGAGGAGGTTCCCGCCACTTTCATCCGGTTCGATCCCCAACCGGCCACCGCCGAATCCTCCTGACGCTTGCGGTGGGCAAATTCGCGCTATATCGGGGGTTGATGGGTAGACTGCGTCTGTCCGGTTGTGAAACCGTGTCGCCCGGCCCACTATCTCCATAGAACTCACTGCGCATTCCGGGGTGCGATGAAATTGCTTTTGTGTAAAATAAAGATGTAACTGGAACGGCCTTGGGACCTGCAAAAGCCGACTGGATTCGCCCGCACGCGGCCGTCGGCATTTTCGGCAACTAAAGGAGGGGTTTGGGTGCCGGTCCGCAACCTGACCAATTTCCTGGTGCACCTCTTCAGCGACGGGGACGAGCTGGAGCAGATGTACTTGTCTGCAATGCACGACCATTGCCTGTATTGTCACGAACAGATCAGTGACTCCAACGCCTACCTCGATTTCCGGGTCTGCCCATACTGCCGCTTCCACTACACTCTGTCAGCCCGTGAACGGATCGAGTTGCTGGCGGATCGTCGCACATTCCGCGAGCACAATCGCTACGTGCGCTCCGTCGCGCCGTTGGCGTTCTCCAACCGTACCTCCTACGCCGATGAACTCACGCAGAGCCAGGACCGCACCGGTCTGACTGAGGCCGCCGTCACCGGAACCTGCAAAATCGACGGCCGAAACGTGATGCTTGTCGTCCTGGACTACGGGTTCATGGGCGGCAGCATGAGCAGCGTCGTCGGCGAAAAAGTCGCCTTGGCTTTCGAGCACGCCGCCCGTCGCGACCTTCCCGTCGTCGCCCTGGTGACCGGCGGTGGCGCGCGTACCCAGGAGGGCGTCCTGTCGCTGATGCAGATGGCGAAAACGGTCACCGCCGCGAACAAACTGCGGGAAGCGTCCATGCCGTTTATCGCCGTGCTGGCCAATCCTTCCACTGGCCAGGCGTACGGTAGTTTCGCCAACCTCGCCGACGTCATCATTGCCGAGCCCGGCTCGGTCGTGGGACTTTCCCCCATCCGCGCCATGATCGAGGCGACGGAGCGACAAGTTCCGCCGGACGTACACACGGCCGAGTATCATCTTCGCCGGGGTCTTCTGGACAACGTGGTCGACCGCGAGCAACTGCAATCGCGGATCAGCCGATTGCTCACCTTGCTTTTGGAGCCCGAACCGATTCGCCTGGGCCGCCGCGCCGTCTCCCGCCTGCAAGCCCCTGCCGCCGAGGACACCGAGACCTGGGAGTCGGTGGAAGCCGCCACGCATGACGAGCGGCCCGACGCCCTCTACTACATGCGCCACATCCTGGACGATTTCTTCGAGATTTGCGGTGACCGGGTCAGCAGCGACGACCGCACCGTAGTCGGCGGCATCGGCCTCCTGCGCGGGCATCCAGTCGCCGCTATCGGGCAGCAGCGGATCCACTCCCACGATACCGACCGAAACCGGTACCACGTCCATCCCGACGGGCTGCGCAAGGCGCAACGAATCATCGGTCTGGCCGCCCGGTTTAACCTCCCCCTGGTCACCCTCATCGATTCCCAGGGCGCTGATCCCCGGCTCGAGTCCGAGGAACACGGTGTGGGCAACGCCATCGCCCGCAGCCTGTCAATGATGCTCGAGGCGGAAACCCCCGTCGTTTCCGTGATCATCGGCGAGGCCGGCAACGAAGCGGCCCTGGCGTTGAGCCTTTCCGACCGCATTCTGATGCAGCAGTACGCGATTTACTCGCCGATCTCGTTTCACCACGCGGTCGGCGGCCCCCGCCGCGAACGCTACCTCACTCGCGAGTCCGCCGAAGCGCTGATGCTCACCGCCCGCGACTGCCAGGAACTTGGCATCATCGACCAGGTCATACCTGAACCCGCCGGCGGAGCCCATCTCGATCCGCGCCAGGCGGTCGAAGGCTTGGAGTATTCCATCTACAAGCACTTGGCCGAAGCCAGCCGCGTCTCCAGCGGCAAACTCGTCAAGCAGCGGTACCGGAAATTCCGGCAGATGGGCGAACTCAACCCCTTCGCCCAGGAGGCGATTCAGCAGGAGGTCGCGGCGCTCCTCCGGATGCACGCGATTGACGCGCCGGCGCCGATGGAACTGCCTGGACCGTCTTTCGGGTCCCTCCCGGCGCTGGAAGAAGGCATCGAGCGGCAGGCTTCGTAGGCGGTATCCCCGGTCACGTCTCGCGGCCGTGCGCCTTCAGGCTCCGCCGCAACTCGTCAGCAACAGACACGTATTCGCCGCTGACTGTGTCGTCCACCAGCACCGTTGGCCTGCTGGTGTCCCGGTAGGACGGATTGAGGGACATGCTTCCCAGGAACGGCGCGTCGATGTCTTCTGCCAACTGCCGCCCGGCGCCCTCTCCAAAGATGTCGCCGGCGTAGTTCTCCACGATGCCGACCACGTTCAGGTTCAGTTTGCGGATCATGTTGATGCACCGCTTGGCGTCGATGATCGCCAGGTCCTGCGGCGTGCTCACGACCACAAACCCGTCCATGGGCAGCGTCTGCATAACCGTCAGCGGGGAATCGGACGTGCCCGGCGGCAGGTCCACAATCAGGTAGTCCAGCTCCCCCCAGTCAGTCGACTGGAGAAACTGGTTAATTGCGTTATGGATCATCGGCCCGCGCCAGATGATTGCCTCGTCCTCGTTCTCCTGAAAGAACGCCATCGATACTACCTTCACGCCGTGACCCTCCGCCGGGCTGATCTGCCCGTCGCGGTAGTCCGGTTTGTCGGTGATGCCCATCACCCGCGTCACGTTGGGACAGTCAATGTCGACATCCAGCAGCCCCACGCGCTCGCCCTGCTTGGCCAGGATCGTCGCCAAGTTGCAGGCGACCGTGGTCTTGCCCACGCCGCCCTTGCCGCTGTACACGCCGATTTTCGTCCGCACGGAGGCGAGGCGATCCGTGATTTGACGTTTTTGCGCCCATTGCCTCCGGATCTGCTCCAGACGGGCGTTCTGCTGAGCGTTGGGCTGCTGTGGGGTTGCCATCGTCGAGTTGCTCTCCGTGTCCGGGCGTCCTGGGCGTGCCGAGCGGGCTAGATGCCCAGCATGTTGCGGGCTTCCTCGCTGATCAGGTCAGGAGACCACGGCGGATCAAAAGTCAGCTCGATGTTGACCTCTTCCACACCTTCCACGTCCTGCACCGCCCATTCGGCCTGTTGGGCGATGTGCGGACCCATGCCGCAGCCGGGGAACGTCAGCGTCATCTGTACGAACACATCGTTCGCGTCGCTTACCTGCACGTCGTAAATCAGGCCCAGGTCCACCACGTTCACCGGAATTTCCGGGTCGTATACCGTGCGGAGCGCTTCGTACACTTCATCGCGATTCACGGTTGCCGGCATGGCTATTCTCCTTCCAAGGGGTGTCTGCTGGCCATTATAGCCCAAATCGATTCCAGATGCCTTCCGGGCCGGGCGGCCCGCGCGTACCCCGGTGTATTATGCGCGGCAACGCGGAACGACGCCAGCGGACGCCGGGCTGCGTGCTACGCCGGCTTGAAGGGAGCGGAATTATGGTTGACTTGCTATTTGCCAACGGCACGGTTATCGATGGCACCGGATCCGCCGGCTACCGCGCCAGCGTTGGCGTCACCGGCGACACCATCCAGGTCATCACCGGCGACACGTCGGCCGTGAATACCGGCCGCACCATCGACGCCGGCGGCTACGTCATCTGCCCCGGCTTCATCGACATGCATTCCCATTCCGACCTGAAGCTGCTCACCGATCCAGACCACCAGGCCAAAATCCGCCAGGGTGTCACCACCGAGGCCCTCGGCATGGATGGCCTCTCCTATGCGCCCACCACTCCCCGCGCCCTGGAGCAACTCCTCGTTTACTTGGCAGCGGTCAACGGCACTCCGCCTGACGTACGTTGGAGCAGCGTCGCCGACTTCCTCGCTCTGTTCGACGGCAACTCCACCTGCAATGTGCTCCACTTCGTACCCCATGCGGCCATCCGCGTCGCCGCCATGGGTTGGTCGTCTCGTTTGCCCACCGACGCTGAATTGAACACCATGCGCGACCTCACCCGCCAGGGAATGCGGGACGGCGCCTTCGGATTCACCACCGGTCTGACCTACGCGCCGGGCGCCTATAGCGACACCAACGAGCTGGCCGCCATCGCCGCCGTGGTCACGGAAGAAGGCGGATTCTACTGCACCCATTCCCGCTACACCCTGGGCGACCGGCTGCTCGATCCCTTCCGGGAGGCCCTCGAGATCGGCCGGCGATCAGGCGCCCCGGTGCACATCTCCCATTACCACAGTCCGGTCGCCGGCCTCGGCGCGCAGATGGCCGCCCTGATCGACGACGCCCACAACCGCGGCCAGGACGTCACCTACGATCAATACCCGTACCCGGCCGCCAGCACCATCCTCCACTCCCTGCTGCCCTATTGGGTCCACGCCGGCGGCCCGCAAGCTCTGATGACCCGGCTTGCTGACCCCAACGTCCGCGACCTCATGGTTCGCGCGGTCGAGCCACAGTGGGGCGGCCAGACCCTGCACAACTACATCTTCGCCTACATCGCCTCGGACAAGAACAAGGAATGGGAAGGACGATCCCTGGAAGACCTGGCCGCCCACCGGGGCGGTCGCATGGTCGACGCCGTCTGTGACCTGCTGCTGGAAGAGGACCTCCAGGTGGCCTTCGTAGCTCGCACCGGCAACCTTGAAAACATCCGCGAAATCGCGTCCCACCCGGCCCAGATGATCGGCACCGACGCCATCCTCACCGGCGGCCGTCCCAATCCACGCACCTACGGTACCTACCCCTACGTCCTGGCCCAGTTTGTGCGCGGCGAGGGCCTGTTCTCCCTTGAAGAGGCCATCCGCAAAATGACCGGCGCCCCGGCCCAGCGCCTGGGCTTGTCCGACCGCGGCGTCATCCGCGACGGCGCAAAGGCGGACCTCGTCCTGTTTGACCCGTCCGGCGTCGACACTCCCGCCACATTCGACGACCCGCTGCAATTCCCCGTGGGCATCGACTACGTAGCCGTCAACGGCGCCCTCGTCATCGACAACGGCCAGCACACCGGCGTCCGCACCGGCCGCGCACTGCGCAGCCAGTAGGCTGAACTTCATCGCGTCCAAGGGTAATTGTTCAGAGTTGCAGGGGGTGCTATTTCGAGCGAAGCGCGGCAATCCTGTTGGCGCAGGCGCGTCTCTCAAAGCCGGCGCTGCGACGGTGGCGTCGAGGTTACCACGGCGCAAACACATCGAAATGGCGACCTCTTCAACTCTGAACAGTCACCTCCGAGGATCGCGGTTGCCCCACCCGGCCCCGTAGGGCATAATTGCCGACTAATTCCCGGAACACCCCGGCCGGCCCTATTCCCGGCCCCATTCGAGGCATGCCATGGACTTCGAACCGCGTTATACCGCCGAGCAGGAAACCTTTCGTACGGAAGTACAGGACTGGCTCCGCGACAACATCCCGGGCGGCATCCAGCATCCCGCCGACTCCATTGACCTTACCTACGAGCAGTACCAGCTCCGTCGTGAGCTTGGCCGGCGGTTGGGCGACAAGGGATGGCTCTGGCCCACCGCGCCGCAGGAATATGGTGGAGGCGGACTGACCATCGACCACTCGGTCGTTTTGGAAGAGGAGATCGACAACTACAACCTGTCGCTACCTCCTTATTACGACTCCGGCGGTCGCCTCGGCGGCAACTCCATCCTCGTCTGGGGCTCCGAGGAGCAGAAACAGGAATTTCTGCCCAAGATCTTCAAGGGCGAAATCCGCACTTGGCAACTGCTCACCGAGCCCGAAGCCGGCTCCGACCTTGCCAACGCCAAGACCGCGGCCCGGCGCGATGGCGACGATTATGTCATCAATGGGCAGAAGGTCTACGTCGGCAGCGCTCACGGCTCCGACTACATGTGGACCATCACCTGCACCGATCCCGAGGGCGACCGACACCACAACCTCAGCTGGTTCATGGTGCCGTCCAATCTGCCGGGCATCAGCGTCTTCCCCATGGACCTCCTGTCCTCGGCCGGTGAGTCCGGCGCCGGCTCCGGCGTGAAGAATATCGTTTACTTCGACAACGTTCGCGTCCCGGCTCGCAACCTCATCGGCGGCGAAAACGAGGGCTGGAAGGTTGCCACCACCCACCTGGAGTTGGAGCACGGCACCGGCGGACGCATCGGCAGGAACTGGATCGTCGACCGCATCTTCGACTACTGCAAGACCAACAACCGCCGGGGCGAAGCCCTGAGCAAGGATCCCGACGTTCGCGAGCGCCTGGTCGACATCTACATCGATGCGGAAATCGGCCGTCTGTTCCAGCTGCGCAACTACTGGATGCGCCACAGTGGGTCCCACATCACCTACGAAGGACCCCAGGCATCCTACTTCCGCAAGCAGTCCGGTCTCCGCATCGCCACCGGCATCCTGGACATCCTGGGCCCAGCCGCTTTGACCAAGGACGATCAGTGGGGTGAGGCACACATCGAATCCCACCAGCGCGCCGCCATCATTGCCCTTCACCCGGGCGGCACCACGGACATCCAGAAGGTCATCATGGCCCGCCGCATCGGCATCGGACGCCAGCAGAGGGAACGCGCGGGCGCCCTCGCGTGACCTCGCGTTGCCCAACCCTTTGATTACACGGCGACGCAGTTAGCGTCGCCGCATTTCAGGAGCACTCGAACCCATGGACCTGGACCTCACCGAAGAACAGGAAATGCTCAAGGCGGCTGTCCGCCGTTTTGTCGACACCGAATACCCCAAGGAAACTCTGCTGGAATTGTCCGCCACCGGGCAGAGCGCGCCGTCCGAGCCTTGGCAGCGGCTGGCCAACACCGGCTGGCTCGGCATCATCATCCCCACCGAGTTCGGCGGCGAAGGTGGCTCGTACACCGATGCCGGCGTCTTGTTCGAGGAGCTGGGGCGTGGCCCCGTTCCCGGACCACACCTGAGCAGCGCCGCACTGGGAGCCCTGACCATTCTCGAGGCTGGCACCACCGACCAGAAGCGTTCCCTGCTGCCCGATCTCGCGTCCGGACGCCGCACCGTGGCCCTGGCGATCACCGAGGCCGATTATCAGTGGGACGAGTCCGACGTCCAGACCCTGGCCACCGCCAGCGGCGACGGGTATCGCATCTCCGGCACCAAGGTGTACGTGTATGATGCCGCATCGGCCACCGATCTGATCTGCGCCGTGCGCACCGAGAACCGTCAGCACGTTGGGCTGGCGATCATCCCCGCCGACGCGCCGGGCGTGTCTATCCGACGCTTGGAAGGCTTCGCGTGGAACCTGGCGGAAGTCCGCCTGGACGGTGTGCAGATCGCGCCTTCCGCGATCCTGGGCGCAACCTTCGGCGGCGGTTGGGATGCCCTCGCGCGCGCTGTGGCCCGCGCCATCCCCCTGCTTTGTGCGTTCCAGGTGGGAGGTTCCCAGCAGGTCTACGAGATGTCGGTGGACTACAGCCGAACGCGCATTCAGTTCGGTACTCCTATAGGCCGCTTCCAGCGTGTCCAGGACCACATCATCAACCTGGTCAACGAACTGGACGCTGCCCGCTGGACCACCTACGAAGCTCTATGGAAGCTGGATACCGAACGGGAAGCCGCCGATAGCATCCACCTCGCCAAGGCCGTGAGCAGCGCCGCCTATTACAACGCTTGCAATCACGCCCACGAGGTTCATGCCGGCGTGGGCAGCACTACGGAATACGGCCTCACCATGCACACCACGGCCTCGCGCACCCTCTACCAGTTCCTCGGCGACCCGAAGTTCCACCGGCGCCGTCTGGCCGACGCTCTGGGTCTGTAGCGCTCTAGTAGTCTCCCATGCCTTCCAGGGCCTTGCGGACCTCGGTCTGCAAGGCCTGAAATACGTCGCCCACGCTACCCCGACCGTCCACAGTGACAAACTGGTGCTCTTTGGCCAGTTCACGGAACTCGTCGATCAGGGCCGATTGGTATTGGATGAAGTTTTCGTACAGGTCGGGGCCGCGCAGGAAATCCTCGCCCGATTCCCAGTGGTCCAATTGCCGCACCGATAGCACCCGCGGCACCAGGTGCTCCACGTCCACGTCCAGATACAGGACAACGTCCGGCACAACGGCGAATTCGAACACGTCATTGAGCCAGCGGGGTGATACGCCTCGCACCCGAGCCCTGGCTATGATGGAGAAGATGTAGCGGTCGACCAGCGCCACCATCCCGGAGCGCAGCGCCGGTACGATGTTCTTTTCCATCCGATCCCAGAAATCGGTGGCGTAGAAGAGGTTGAGCGTCAGCGGATCCAGCGTGTTGCCGCGCATGGCCCGGTCGATGCCGTTGGCGGCCAGTTCCGACCTCCGGAACCCAGTGACCAGCACCGCATATCCTTCAGCTTCCAGCCATTCGCGGAGCATGGCAATCTGGGTCGACCTGCCCACCCCGTCGGTACCTTCCACCACCACCAAGCGGCCCGGCGTCTCTTCCTCACCGGCGCCCGGCGGGGTATGACCGTAGAACCTGACTTCGTTCATCGTCGTCGCTCCCGGTTGTCACTCACTCCGATGTGCTGTTTTGGACGGCAAATGTCTGGCCGCATCGAGTTAGCCGTCGGACTTGGCGGCGGCCAGCGCTTCCTGCTCGGTCAATCGGCGGCGCATGGGAGTGGTGATGTATCGGCCCGTGAGACCGGAACGGCCCAAAGCCTCCGGCACGCTCTGCCCGCTGATTTTCATCACGTCGTCCAGCAAAGGCTCCACGTACCTCCGCACCTGTTGCTGCTGTACTGCGATGGGTTGGGTGGCGTCGATGGTCATCAGGCCAAACTCTTCGGTCAGGGCGTCGTATTCCTCAAGAAGTTTGCCCTGGAAAATGCGGAATGACTCCTCCCGATCGCTGGAAAAGCCCATGTCCTGGCCAGATTCGTAGTAACCCAGTTCCTCACGTCCCACCGTGATCCGGTGGATGGATACGTCCAGCGGCACCTTGAAGTAAAGCGCCAGCGAGGGCTGCACAGCGAAGGAGTAAACCCGCCGGAGCCATTCCCGGTTGACGCCCCGGGCCGCATCCCGAGCGAACGCCGTGAACACGTAGCGGTCCGCCAATACCACCGCCCCGGCGCGCAGCGCAGGCAGGATCTGCGCGTGCACCCGGCTCGCAAAGTCAGCGGCGTGGATCAAGCTGAACGACATCGGCGTCAGCATCTCTTCGACTTTGCCCCGCTTGGTGGTACGCCGCACTATGGGCGACGAGTTCCACTCGGTGAACACAGTGACCAGGTTCTGGCTGTTGAGCCACTTGCCCAGCAGGTCGATTTGTGTGCTCTTGCCCGATCCGTCGATTCCCTCCACGATGATCAGTTTGCCGGGATACTGGTCGTCGTCCGGATGGCGTCCGTAGCGTTCGCCCATCTTGTACGCGTGCTCTTTCTGCAAAACGGTCATGGTTCACCTCTTCCTATTCGCACGTCTTCGTCGAACGCTTTGTTCCATCTTGCCGCCAGACCGGGAGCGGCCACGGGCGACCAACCGGGACTCGCGATACGCCAGGTTCCTTTTTCTCGACTTATTGTAACCGCGTTTGCTTCAGTTCCCTGAGGCAGTCTGCCGTCCAATTCGTCCGCCGCGACAAGGATCGCGGCCGCTTGCTGAATCAATCGCTGTTCCGCGTCACAAAGCAGGCGACTCTGGCGAAACCTGCGCGGCAGGGTATCAAACTCCGCCGCCAAAAGGATGGCCGCGATCTGCGCCGATTCCGCATGGGTAAATCCGGGCAGGTCGGTTCGGACTATTATACTCGCAGTCCGGTTGAGACGATTGTAATAATCCACCGCGTTTCCGATGTCCAACAATCGCGCCGCGCACCACAGCGAGTTGGTAATCAGGCGATTGCCCCCGCGCCATACGGCTTTGGCAATGCGCTCAGCCAACTCGGCTCGCCTCTCACCGCGCTGCCCGAAGCGATGCGCGAATCTACCCACCAGATCTGCCAGTGATTCCGATCTCACCGTTTCCAGCGCGGGTAGCGGCACGCTTTCGCACGCCGACGGCGGATCCGGGTGTCGTGCCAGCCCTTCGCGCAGCCCCTGACCGGACACCAGCAAACGGTCTGTCCCCAGATGCTGAATCAACGCGTGGGCCACCACACCGCCGCCGATGATGGAGTGACTGCGCTCCGGATTCATCCCGGGTATGCTGGCCCGGTCGATCCGCGACATTGCAGACAGCTGTTCGATCTGCTCCACCAAGGCGGAGGCGCGGATTTCATACCCGTGCAACTTGATGATGGGATAGGGCTCGCGCGCTCGGTCCAGCCGAGACAGCAGACGCACTGAACCTCCCGATCCCACCAGAGTCGCGTCGTCGGGAAGCGGCTCAACCCCAGCGTTGCCGAGAACCGTCCGCACGTGCTCGTACGCCGCCTTCATCGACCCTGCGGCCGGACGACCGCCCAGGTCAAACTGGTTGGCGATCCGCAGACTGCCCAGCGGCAACGACATGCTGGACACCAGCTCCCGGTCGCGGAACCGCACCAATTCGGTGCTGCCGCCGCCGATATCCGCCAGCAGTCCATCGTTCGTCCGCAAACCGTGAATCGCGCCAACGAAGCAGTAGGCCGCCTCATCGGAACCGTCGATTATTCGTAGCGGTATGCCGAACCGTTGGCGCGCCGCGTCCGTGATTGTTTCGGCGTTGCCCGACTCGCGCAGCGCGGCGGTGGCCACGGCGTGGATGGTTTCAATCCCGTACGCCCGCGCCACCAGTGCGAAATCCTCCAGCGCGTCCAGCGTGCTGACCATTCCTTGTTCGTCCAGATAGCCGTCACTCCTGACGTGACTCATCAGGTTGAGCGTCACCCTTTGCTGGGCAACAATCTCAACACCACCGCCCGGGTTGACCTGCATCACGACCGCCCGCGCCGATCCGGAGCCGACGTCGATCACGGCCGTGTAATGCCCGGAGGGACTGGCTCCGTCGTATCCTCCGGCATGGCTGGCGAGCGCATCGGGCGCAGGGACGGACCGTTCGGCGGACAACGTCGGCTCGGTGATCTGGATGGTCGTCATCTATACCTCAAGTCCAGTAGGTCGGATCTACCCGAGCCGATGCTATAATCCGGCCCGCACCGTTCGTTCGACGAGTCCCGCAGGAGAGTTGCAATGCCCAGGCTGGAAGGCAAAATCGCCATTGTCACAGGAGCCGCTCGCGGCATGGGTGAGGTTGAGGCCCGACTGTTTGCTGAAGAGGGCGCCACCGTTGTCGTCTGCGACGTTACCGACGACGCCGGCCAGCGGGTGGCCGACGACATCGTATCCAACGGCGGCAGCGCCAAGTACGTCCATCTCAACGTCACCGATGAGGACGACTGGCAGCAGGTCATTGCCGACACGGTCAGCCGGCACGGCAGGTTGGACATTCTGGTCAACAACGCTGGCATCTCCGGTTACGACGAGGAGAACAACCTGGGCACTACTACCTGGGATCGCTTGCTGA
Source organism: Dehalococcoidia bacterium (assembly GCA_022827095.1). Classification (GTDB taxonomy): domain Bacteria; phylum Chloroflexota; class Dehalococcoidia; order Lucifugimonadales; family UBA3495; genus Bin87. Next base: position 422,326 of record JAJDTP010000005.1, on the reverse strand, counting down.
ACATCAACGCCAAGGGCGTATTCCTCGGCATGAAACATGCTATCGGCGTCATGGAACGTAACGACGGTGGCAGCATCGTCAACATTTCGTCCATTTCCGGCATCGTGGGCCAGGACTTCATCCACATGGGCTACAACGCTTCCAAGGGCGCGGTCCGCCTGATGACCAAATCCGCGGCGGTTCGTTGGGCTGAAGCCGGCATCCGCGTCAATTCGGTTCATCCCGGCCTGATGCCGCCCATGGCCGGCGGTTCGGCCAACTCGGAAACCCGCAACGCAATGATGGCCAACATTCCCATGAAACGCGTCGGCAACCGCGAAGAAGTGGCCTACGCCGTCCTCTTCCTGGCCAGCGACGAGGCATCCTACATCACCGGTGCTGAACTGGTCGTCGACGGTGGCTTCACCGCTCAGTAGAAACTTCACCTCGCCACAGGGTACCCCGGTCGGCTCCAACGTGAAGTTCACCAGGACGGTCCTGGCAAAAATAAAGCCCGTATACGAGTGGGCCACGGGCTGACGGTATGGTCGCAAAACCATGGCCTATCGATCCGCCGGCATCTGCGCAATTTCGGCTTCCAGCCTCTCGATATCCGCCTCGTCCAGGTTGAAGTACTTGGCCTGCGGATGGTGGAACACCACGGCTGAAACCGAGCCCTCCGGGTCCATCATGTACCCGTCCGTCAACTCGACGCCGATGTTCGCCGTCACGTCCAGCAGGGCAAACAGCTTCTCCTGGTCTTCCAACCGGGGACACGCCGGATACCCGAACGAGTAGCGCTTGCCCCGGTAGTTGGCGCGGAAAAGGTCCCGCAACTCGTCCTCGCCGCGCACCTTGAGGCCCGACGGCTCGCCGATGTTCCACATGGTGCGGATCCGCTTGTGCAGCAGTTCGGCGAAGCCCTCCGCGGACTCGATTGCCAGCGCTTGCAACGTGTGCGAGTCCAGGTATCGGCCCTGATTCTTCCACCGCTCGGACAGATCTCGTATTCCCGGCCCCACCGTCGTCGCAAACATCGCCACGTAATCGTCCGGCCCGTCGCCGACCGGTCGCGCGTAGTCAGACAGGCAAAGACCCTCACGTTCCTGCTGACGGCCGAAGTAGAACCGCTCCAACTCGGTGGTTCCGTCCGACTCGTAAAGTATCAGCCACTGACCTTCGGACCGGCAGGGAAAGAACTTGAACACGGCCCGGGCACTGATGTCGGAGCGCGACAGCATCACATCCTCGACACTCTGGACCTGCCGGTGCAGTTCGACGGCTTTCGGCTCATCTGCCCGCAGCGCCTCCCAGAACCGCCCTCGGTATCCCAGGTGCCGCACGTAAAGCATTTGCGGGTTGATGTACCCGAAAATCTCGTCCAGGTCGTAATCGTCAAGGACGTGCAGCCGCAGATCCGGCGGCCGCGGCGAAGTTTCCAGCAGGGTCACGCCGGACGTGATGTTGGCAGCTGTATTCATAATCGGCGCGGCTTACACCGCTTTCGTTTGCTCCGCGTCCGGCCGTTCGAGCGCCACGCCGTGCTTTGCCAGTATGGCGTCCACAAAGGGTTTGAGCGTTACTTCCGCGTTTTCTATCGTTATCGCCGTAACGTCGTGATCAAGCTCGCCCCCCTCTTCCTGCGCATAGAACGCCACGACGCCTTTGGCTACTTGTTCACCTTCGGCTCGCCGCGCACCGTTCTCGATGACCAGCGTTTGCGTGTCAGAGTAGTAGCAAACCGTCGGCTTCAACTCCGAATGCGCTACTGCCGCCAGCCTGAGGATGGTCTCTGCGTCGTAGCCATGTACCTTGAACATGGGATCAATGGTCGCCCGTGCCACCAGGACATCAGGGAGACGGAATTTCTCCTCCGGCTTGCCTCTCTCCAGACGGGATAGCATTCCCTTAACGCGCATATCGTGGCCCTGGCGGAAGTCGTATCTCGGCATGGTGATTTCACCGCAACCACAGAGGCATTGCCCGCCGAGCCGGGCGGCTTTCGATTTCGGCTCGGGTTTCGCGTCGGTCATTTCAACTTCTCCTGGTTCGTCCGCGCAGTCGCTGCGCTGCCTGTCTGTGACGAAGCAGATATGCAGTGTGGAACCGGTCGCCGTCTGAAAACTCTTCAAGTACGACTTCAAGCCATCTGACGATCTCGGCTACCCATCCCACGCGAATTGTCCAGACCCGCAGCCCTCCGTCCGGCGTGGTCCAGTATTCAGTCCATTCGTAAGCATCCTGGGATTCGATGACCTGCATTATCCATTCTGGACGTATATCCGGATGTCGGTTCGCAATTCCGCGCCCATGCTCGGTTTTAGGAAACTCTACCCAAGCCCGACGCAGCCGCGCGTTTTCCGGCATAGTTTATGCCCGCGCCGCCGTCTCCCGCTCCAACTCGACGCTTTCGGTCTCCAGCCGAGCAATCAACCGCTCGCGCTCATCGGCGTCCTGGATCACGTTAGCCAACGCGAGCCCGCTCATGGCGTCCGGCGAATACGCCACCAACCCGTCGTACTCCGGCGCGATCCGCAGTCGCGTGAACCGATTGGACAGGGCCGCGCCGCCAACCAGCACCGGCGCCGCGATGCCGGCCGAGCGGAAATCCTGGACCGTTTCTACCATCATCTGGGCCGACTTCACCAGCAACCCCGATAACCCGATGATGTCCGGGTGATGCTCCCGGTAGCCCGCGATCAACTCCTGGGCCGCCACCTTGATCCCCAGGTTGATCACGTTGTATCCGTTGTTGGACAGGATGATCTCCACCAGGTTCTTGCCGATGTCGTGTACATCGCCCTTCACCGTCGCCAGCAGGACGCGCCCCCGTGACGCAGCATCGGTGCGCTCCATGTACGGTTCCAGGTGGGCCACCGCGAACTTCATGGCTTCGGCGCTCTGCAACACCTCTGCGACGATCAACTGGTTCGCGTTGAACTGGCGCCCGACCTCGTCCATCCCGGCCATCAGCGGCCCGTTGATGATCGCCAGCGGTTCCCGTTCCTGCAATGCCAAGTCCAGGTCGTCGGCCAGGCCCTCCTTGCTCCCCTCGATAATGCATTGCGCCAACCGCTCGTCCAAAGGTAGCGCGGACCGCTCTTCCGCGGTGGCGCGCGGCGCCCGGTCCCGGAAGTGCGCCGCAAACGCCGCCACTGGATCCTCTCCCCGGTTCCAGATCAGATCTTCGGACAGTTTCCGCTCTTCCTCTGGGATGCTGGCGTACCGTTGCATCATTTCCGAGTTCACAATGGCCATGTCGAGCCCGGCCTGGGTGCAGTGGTACAGGAACACCGAGTTGAACACCTCTCGGCCCGCCGCCGGCAGTCCAAAGGAAACGTTGGAAATGCCGAGCACCGTCTTGGTGCTGGGCAGCGCCTCCTTGATCATCCGCACTCCCTCTATGGTCTCGGCGGCCGAACCAACGTAGTTCTCGTCTCCGGTTCCGGCGGGAAATACCAACGGATCAAAGATAATGTCCTCGGCGGGCACTCCGTACTTTTCGGTCAAAAGTTTGTGCGACCGTTGGGCGATCTCCAACTTGCGCTCCCGCGTGATCGCCTGCGCCTGCTGGGGGTCATCGTCGATGCAACCCACAACCAGCGCGGCTCCGTATCGCCGCGCCAGCGGCACCACACGCTGGAAACGCTCCTCGCCATCCTCCAGGTTGATGGAGTTAATGATGGATTTGCCCTGCAGCCGTTTCAGCGACTCCTCGATCACCGCCGCGTCCGTCGAATCGATCATGATCGGCGCCTTGACCCGCCGATTGAGTTGGTCGAGGAATTTGATCACGTCCGCCGTCTCGTCCCGGTCCGGATCCTGCAGGCACACGTCCAGCACGTGCGCGCCGTTACGCACCTGTCGCCGGCCGATCTCAGCAGCCTCCTCGAACCGTTCGCCAGCGATCAGCCGCTTGAAGCGGCGGCTGCCCAATACGTTGGTGCGCTCGCCAACCACGGTTGGACGGGTGTCTTCGTTGACCACGACGGCCTCGATGCCCGACACCCTCGTCTCCGGCATCGGCTTCGCGACCCTTGGACTCATGCCGGACACCGCCTCGACCAGACGACGGACGTGTTCCGGCCCGGTACCGCAACACCCACCAATCACGCTCAGCCATCCGTTGGACGCGAACCGCTCCAGTGTGCCGGCCAGCATCTCCGGCGTTTCGTTGTAGTTTCCGTCTTCGTCGGGCAGGCCCGCGTTGGGCACACAGGCTATCCCGAACCGGGACAGCTCATGCAGCGTCCGGATGTGGTCCGTCATGAACTCCGGACCGGTGGCGCAGTTGAAGCCCACCCAGAGAAGGTCGCGGTGCGCCAGCGAGGTGTAGAACGCCTCGGCGTCCTGGCCGGCCAGCAGCGTTCCCATGGGCTCTATGGTTCCCTGGATCGCAGTCGGAACTTCCGAGTTCAGTTCCGTTTGCGCCCGGTCGATACCTTCCAGCCCCGCCTTGATGTTGATGGTGTCCTGAGCCGTTTCCAGCACCAGCACGTCGGCGCCGCCCTCAATGAGCCCGGCAGCCTGTTGGTGATAATCAGCCGCCAGTTCGTCAAACGTCAGGCCGCCCGTCACCGATATGGTCCGCGTGGTCGGACCCATCGCGCCGTACACGAAACGCGGCTTGCCTGGATCTCTCGCCGTGGCGTCGTCAGCGGCACGCCTGGCGATGCCCGCCGCCTCGCGGTTGATCCGTCGCGCCTCGTGCGCCAGGTCATACTCTCCCAGGACCAGCGCGGTTGCGCCGAACGTATTGGTCTGTATGATGTCCGCGCCAGCATCCAGGTATTCCTGATGAATGTCTTGGATCACGTCCGGGCGCGTTATGTTCAGGTACTCGTTACAGCCCTCGTACTCCTCTCCCCCAAAATCCTCGGGGCCCAGACCCCTTGCCTGGATCCGGGTTCCCATGGCGCCGTCCGTCACCAGGATGCGCCGGCCAAGCAACGATTTCAGCTCGTTGATGCGTTCTGAAGAATCCATAATTCCAATGCCATTTGTTCCGTAAATCACAATCAAGGCTACCCGTATTGGGCAGGGGTGTCAAACCGGGGCGACCCCGAATTACCTCTTCCCGCGCTCGCAAATCAGCCTACAGGAGTGACCTCATGACCGATCCAGGGGTCGTATCGCAGGCACCGGAAGTCGCCCGTTTCATCGCGCGAAGCGCCGCTGGCCACTCATCGAACACGGCCGGGTCCGACCGGGCTCGCGGTGTTCTCCTCGGCCTTGCCGTCGGCAACCTGTTGGGCTTGCCGGTAGAGGGCGACCGGCACGACTGGATCGCCGCGTCATACCCCGACGGTCTCACCGAGATCGACACCGGCGAGGCCCAACGTCCAATGGACGACGACCTGGCCCAGGCAGTAGGCCTCGGCGAGGCCCTGCTGGCCGGCGGCAACTACGCCCGCGACTTCGCGGACCGGCTGGTCGTCTGGGCCCGCGAGAACGGCCGCGGCATCGGCATCACCACCAGCGATGTCATATACGAGCTATCCACCGGCAAGCCTCTTCCCGAACCGGCCCGGATCGTCTACGAGCGGAGAAATCGCGTTGCTCCCAACGGTGGCGTCATGCGCTGCGCGCCAGTGGCCATCGCCCACCGCAATGACCCGGCTCTGCTCGTCGCCGATTCCGCCGTCACCTGTGCGGTAACCCACTACGCCGAGACCTGCCAGTGGTCCTGCATCCTCGTCAACGCCTCCATCGCCGCCCTGCTCAATGGATCGCGACCGGACCTTCCCGGCATGATCGCAGCCGCTCGAGCCGACGGTTGCCCCGATCTCTCAGCCCAGGCCAACCATGATGGCATCCCCTCAGATACGCTGGACGCATTGGAGCAAGGAGCGCAACCTCCTCCCGGTATTGAATGGCTCAAGCGCGACCACCGTCTCATCGGCCACACCTTGCTGGCCCTGCAATTCGGGCTCTGGGCCGCGTCCACGCCCTTTGGATTCGAGGACGCTTTGGTGGCTTCGGTAGCCGCCGGCGGAGACACGGATACCAACGCCGCCGCCGCTGGGGCCGTACTCGGCACCCGCTACGGTGCCTCGAGCATCCCGGAGCGCTGGCTCGCCTGCATTCCCCAACGCGAACGCATCGAGAGCTTGGCCGACGACCTGTTGGCAAGTTCGCACAGTTAGCCAGCCGCCGCGGGACGCCTACACCTCGGCGTAAAGAGCCTGTTCGAGTTCTTCCGTCAACTCGATCGGCTTGAAATAGCTGGCCGGGAACAAATAGTCTTCTTCCGATTCGTCGATTACCCGGATCCTGCCCCGCTTACCCGCGGCTTCGTCTGGTAGAACGCGGTAGATTTTGCGAACTTCCAGCGAAGCCTTGTACTTGCCGTTCTTGATGCAGACCACGTACCGCGGATTCATGCTCATCCCTTCTACAAAACGCGCTTTACCTTGTGCTCGACGCTACCAATACCGTGCGCTTGATACCAGTGAATCTCAACCACATCAACACTGCCGTCAGCGTTTCGCACCGTTGCAGTCCCTTTCAATTTTCGCCACCGACCCGGCCCGTACGACCTCCGTAAGCGAGCGAGATCGCGTATAGACCGGCCAGTGGCGATAATTTCCACGTCAGTAATCTGGCCGAGTATTTCAAAGTCGTCCATGCGGACGTTTTCGCAAGCGGTGCGTTGACCTTTTGGCAAACCGCCGACAATCCGGCGATGAACCTTAGCACACCTTGTGCTTACCCAAAATAAAGCCCCAACTCGTCCCGGTTGCGGTCCAGCCACGCCACGTTCAGCGCGATGCGCTCCAGCGCTTGGCGTATGGTGCGGTCCGCGGCCGGCGTGGGGTGAGCACCGAAGAACGCCTCCACGTCGCCCCTCTGCTCGTTGGTCGTGAAATGATTGGTGATGGATACCAGGCGCATGAGGCCAAAACCACCGCCGCCGTACCGACGATCGAACTCGTCCCATTGCTCCTTCAAGAAGTCCCATGCAAGGTTCCGGCCCCGGTTGTTAGCTGCCACGGCGGTCACCACAAAGATCGTGTCCTGCAACCTCACGTCGTCGGTGAGCGACCGATCCAGCGTCTCGCGCAATAGTTCCTCCTGTTGGAACCGCGCCATCGAGATCAGGAACCGGATCTTTTCTTCGTGCAATTCGGCGGCCCGCTCCAGTTCCCACATCCGGTCGTAGACCGCCCGATCTCCCGACTGCGCCACCAGGCTGAAGACCACCCCGCGCAAATCGGGCCTCACGTTGGATGGGTCGTCTTGGTAGGCCGCGAAAAGTTCCTGGGCCTGGGCGATGATGTCCGGGTCTCCGTACACCCCGGCCTGGCTCAGCACCGTCGACCGCGTCAGGGAGTCCAGGTGCCCCTCGCCGGGACGTGCCTCCCAGCCCGAACGCTGTGCCGCCGGCCCGAACAGTCGCCGCCCAAAGGCGTGGTAAGCGCCCAGGTACGGCTCGTCGGCGATCAGGCTTTCGATCTCCCGCAGGTTCGTGGCCAAGTCGCTCCATACGGATGCGTCAGTCTCGTCCTGGTACGACTCCGCCAGCGCCAGGAACCGCGTCACCGGCAGCAGGCCGGCCCTAGACAACGCAAACGCATCGTTCTGGATACCTAGACGGTCTGTCGCCGGCAGTGTCCTGTCGGCCACCAGCAAGGCCAGCCTTTCCCGGTCCGTGTCCGTGTAGTTGACCCGGTAAAAGCCGGTCTGATCGGGGTTGACCTTGAACCAGTCCGGCTGTGCCGGCGCCGCAATATCCACCGTACCCGTGGCTCCGCTGACGAGATGCGCGGTCACCGGAGCGCCATCGGCGGCGACCGTCAACGGCACCGGCCAGACCTGCTCCTCATCGTCTCCCGTGTCCTCACCCAGCACCGAGTCGAACACGAACCGCTCCTGCCGAACCTCCAGCGACAACCCATTTCCGGTGTTTGTCGCCGCCACGTCCAGTACCGGGTAACCGGTCTGCCCGGTCCAGCTGCTCATGATCGAGTTCACCGGCTGTCCCGAGGTTTCCTCCAACGCCGTCCACAGGTCCGTGGTGCGGGCGTTCTGGTAGGAGTGTCGGGTCAGGTAAACGTTCAGCCCGACCCGGAACACGCTGGGCGTCAGGAAATGCTCCAGCATCCGCAGCACCGACCCGCCTTTGCTGTAACTGATGGCGTCGAACAGCTGGCTCACTTCAGCCGGGTTGGCTACTTCCTGCTCGATCGGGTGCGAGTTCTTGAGGCCGTCCAGGTTGAACGCCCGGTTAGTGTCCATGTTGACGAATTGCGTCCACATCGACCATTCCGGGAACAGCCAGTCCACCGCTTTGGTGCCCACCCACGTGGCGAAGCTCTCGTTGAGCCACAGGTCGTCCCACCACTCCATGGTCACCAGGTCGCCGAACCACATGTGCGCCATCTCGTGGGCCACCACCTCGGCCACCCGTTGCCGCGTGCCCGCCGATGAGTTCTGCGGATCCACCAGCAGCGCGGTCTCCCGGTAGGTGATGCAGCCCCAGTTTTCCATGGCTCCGGCGGCGAAGTCCGGTATGGCCAGGTGGTCCAGCTTGGGCAACGGATACGGAATCCCGAAGTAGTCGTTGAAGAACGACAGCATCTTGACCGATGTGTCCAGCGCGAATTCTCCCTGTTCCTCCTTGCCCCGCGTCATCCACACTCCGATACGGGTTCCGTTCGCCGCCTCCTTTTCGATGTGCGTCAGGTCGCCGATCACGAACGCCAGCAGATACGTAGACATCACCGGCGTCGTGTCGAACAGCAGGGTCTTCAGGCCGTTTCCGTCGCGGGTCTCCTCGATGATCGGCGTGTTGGAAACAGCCTCCATCTCCTCCGGCACGTTCAGCGTGACCTGGAATGTGGCCTTGGCCGCCGGCTCATCCCAGCAGGGGAGCGCCCGCCTCGCGTCCGTAGCCTCGAACTGGGTCGTCGCCAGGTAGGCCGTCTCGCCCTCGGGGTTGACGTATTGGCTTCGGTAGAATCCCCGCAGCTTGTCGTTGAGCTCGCCGGTGAACGACATCCGCAGGTGCTGATTGCCCACCAAGCCGTCCGCCGGAGTGCCCGGGATGCTGATCGTCGCGGTTTCAGCGTCCGCATCGTAGGCGATGCCAGTGGCCGCCTGTTCCTGTTCGCCGTTCGTATCCGTCCAGCTGACGGTCGCCGAATGTATCTCAATCTCCGAGCAGTTGAGCATGATTTCGGTGGTGCCCGGCTCCATGCTCACCGTAACGTCAACCTCCCCGTCAAAGGTGAAGTCGTCGAATTTCGGCGTCAGGGTCAGGTCGTAATGGATTGGTCGGACGTTGTCGGGAAGTACCACAGCTTCGGCGGACGGCATCGAAATTCCTCCGTGTTTTGCGTTCAAAAAAGGGACGGGCCAAGTGTATCACAGGGCATCAAACCGCTTGTACGACTGCCCGAATTGCGAAATAATGGGTGCCCGAATGGCTGACCATCCAACGTAAGTTTTGTGGATATACAAATACTATTTCCCTGGCACGCTTTGAGTTCCGTTCATCTCTCTCGGAGACAACCTATATGCTTGTCGAACATCCGCAGTTCCTCGATGTCACGAATATATTCAGTGCACTCGGACACTCTATCCAGCTCCGCGACTCCCTGTTAGCCCTCGGAGTCCTGATCATCACCGCCAAGTTGTTTGAGGGCATATTCCGCCGCCTGCGCCTGAACGCAATCGTCGCCTACGCCGCGGCCGGTATCCTCCTGGGCCCCGTGATGGATTTGACGGGAGTCTGGGCCGTGGACTCCACACTGCACATCGAACTCCTCTTAACCTTGGGAGTGTTCATATTCTTCTTCCTGATCGGACTGGACGAAATCGACATATCCAGCTTCATGTCCAGCCTGCGGGGGCATTACTTCCTCGCCGCCGTACTCTCCGTGATCCTGTCCCTCGGCATTTCCATGCTGGTGACTACCGACCTGGTTTTCGATTTCGGCCTGCGGCTCGCTTTCACCGAAGCCCTGGCTCTGGCTGGTGTCCTTTCCATGACCAGCCTCGGCATCGTAGTCAAGGTGTTGGTCGACGACGGACGTCTCAAGGAACCGGTGGGGATGCAGATTTTCACCGTGGTGGTCATCGCCGAGCTGATCACCCTGCTGCTCATCGGTTTCAGCATCGGCGAGCACGCCCACGAGGTTTCCCCGGTCGGCATCCTGATCCTGCTCGGCAAGGTCGCGGGTTTCGCCGTGGTGTCGTGGGTCCTGTCCTCCCGCGTCCTGCCGCCCGTGGTCGCGCTGCTGCAGCGCGTGATACAGGTGCCGCAGCTTTCGCTGGGCCTCCTCCTGGGGTTCCTGTTCCTCATCGTCTGGGGAGCCGAGCTCATCGGACTCCATGGGTCGCTGGGAGCGCTATTGTTTGGAGCCTCGCTTTCGGGCCTGCCGTTCCAGGTCAGACGGGAAATCACGCCGGGTCTCCGAAGTGTGGCCGAGGGTTTGTTCGTACCGCTGTTCTTCGCTTCCGCAGGACTTCAGTTCAGCTTCTCCTTTGTCACCCTGCCCGTCTGGACGATGGTGGCTCTCGCCTTGATCCCGTTGTTGGGCAACTTCGTCGGCGCGTTCATCGGCGCCTACGTGTCCCGGCTGACGGTGCCCTACGCCGTAGCATCGGGCCTGATGGGCAAGGGCGTCGCGGAAATCGCCCTGTTATTGGTCCTCTGGGATTCGGGCGTCATAGACGAGGTCGTGTTCTCATTCCTGGTCCTGGTGATGTTCTGCTACATCCTGTTCATGCCGCCCGTCATCAGCTTCGCCGTGAGTCGGGCCAGCCGTCGAAGTGACCTGCCCGAAGAGCTCACCGACATTCCCCAGGGCATCGCCCATTTTGCTCTCGACAACATCACGATAGACGACATCCTGGACCGCACCCGTCGCCATCCCGATCCTTCCGTCTCCGTCCGCGATTTCACCGATCGGTGGACGATGCCCAATCAGCACGATTACGTCGTCGTCAAGAAGGGCACCCTGGTCGGCATCGTCTCCCTGTCCACCTTCCGGTACTTGCCCAAAGCCAACTGGGCCCGAACCTCCCTCAAGGACATCGTGCGTCGCGAGACCCCGGTTGCCTGGCCGGAAGAACACGTCGAAGACGTCCTCCAAAGAATGACCGAAACCTCGTTATCGACGATTCCGGTGGTGGAACCCAAGTCCGAAAAGTTCGTTGGGGCCGTGACCCGCGAGGACATTATTGAACTGATGATGACCGAGTTCCGGGGTGAGCACTGAGGTCCCAACGCCCCACGATGCTATAATCTTCGGCTGTATCGTGACCGCTGCCGGCCCATCTCTAATCTGTGCCGGCCCGAGGAGGAACTGAATTGGCCGCCCGCACTATGTTCGAAAAAATCTGGGATGCCCACGTGGTTCACGAGGAACCGGGCCAACCCTCGCTCATCTACATCGACCTGCACCTGGTGCACGAGGTCACTTCGCCCCAGGCCTTCGACGGCCTCCGTATGGCCGGTCGCAAGGTCCGCCGACCCGACCTGACCGTCGCCACCGCCGACCACAACACCCCCACCTGGGAACTCACCCGCCCCATCGAAGACCAGATCTCCAAGGCCCAGCTGGACGCGCTGGATCGCAACGCCGCCGAATTCGGCCTGCCCTTCTATTACGACCGCTTCAGCGAGAACCAGGGCATCGTCCACGTCATTGGCCCCGACCTTGGCTACACGCTCCCCGGCAAGACCGTCGTCTGCGGCGACAGCCACACCTCGACCCATGGCGCCCTGGGTTGCTTCGCGGTGGGCATCGGCACTTCGGAGGTCGAGCACGTCCTCGCCACCCAGACCCTGCGCCAGTTCAAGCCCCGCACCATGGAAGTTCGCGTTGATGGGCAGTTGCCCAACGGCGTCTCCGCCAAGGACGTGATCCTGGGCATCATCGGCCACATCGGCGTCAACGGCGGCACCGGCCACGTCATCGAGTACACCGGCGAGGCCATCCGCGGCCTGTCCATGGACGGCCGTATGACTGTGTGCAACATGAGCATCGAAGGCGGCGCCCGCGCCGGCATGATCGCGCCCGACGACACCACTTTCGACTACGTGCGCACCCGCCCCTACGCCCCCAAGGGCGCCGAACTGGAAGCGCTGATCGAACAGTGGCGACAACTCCCGACCGACGCCGGCGCATCTTACGACCACACGGTCGTCATCAACGCCAGCGACCTGTCCCCCTTTGTGACCTGGGGCACCAAGCCTGACATGGTCGTCCCCATCACCGGCCAAGTGCCGGACCCGAACTCTTTCGAGACCACCGCCGAGCGTGAGGCCGCCGAACGCGCCCTGGAGTACATGGGCCTGGAACCCAACCAGCGCATCGAGGACATCAAGATCGACCGCATCTTCCTCGGCGCCTGCACCAACGCCCGCATCGACGACCTGCGCGCCGCCGCCAACGTTATCCGCGGCCGCCAGGTCAACTCCGACGTCTACGCCATGGTCGTTCCCGGTTCCGCCCGGGTCAAGGCACAGGCCGAAGCCGAGGGTCTCGACCAGGTGTTCAAGGACGCGGGATTCGACTGGCGCGTAGCCGGTTGCTCCATGTGCCTGGGCATGAACCCCGACATCCTGGATCCTGGACAGCGCTGCGCCTCCACATCCAACCGCAACTTCGAAGGACGCCAGGGCAAGGGCGGTCGCACCCACCTGGTGAGCCCCGAGATGGCCGCCGCCGCCGCCATCGCCGGCCACTTCGTCGACGTGCGCGACTTCTAAACTATCTGGTCATTGCGAGCGCAGCGCGGCTATCTCGTTGCGCTCGAAACGCGAGGAAGCAATTATGGAACCCTTTGTGCAACTGGAAGGCGTCGTCGCTCCCCTGGACGCCGTCAACGTCGATACCGACATGATCATCCCCGCCGTGTACCTCAAGAGCATCGAGCGCACCGGCTTCGGCCCGAACCTTTTCGACCGCTACCGGTACAATGAGGACGGCTCCGAAAACCTGGATTTCATCCTCAATCAGGGCCCCTATCGCAGTTCCAAGATCCTGGTCTCGGGTCCGAATTTCGGCTGCGGCTCTTCGCGTGAGCACGCTCCGTGGGCATTGGAGGATTTCGGCATCCGATGCATTATCGCCCCCAGCTTCGCCGACATCTTCTTCAACAACTGCTTCAAGAACGGCCTGCTGCCCCTCATACTGCCGGAAACCGACGTCCGCCGCATCATGGACAAGGCCAAGGACAACCCCGGCTTCGAGATCACCGTCGACCTGGAGGCGAAGCAGGTTCGGGACGGTGACGAGGAGATCGTCGTTGACTTCGAAGTGGACGATTTCCGTCGCTACTGCCTGCTCAACGGCCTGGACGACATCGGCCTGACCCTCCAGCACGAGGACGCCATCGCAGCGTTTGAAGCCCGCCAAGTCTGACGGTCACCGGAATCCGCACGTCGTCAGGGGCGCGGACGAAACCGCGCCTCTGCTTTTATTGTCCGGTACCGAACCACTCCGCCACCCGGGTAGCGTAATCCGTGTCGTACCGCTGCATCCGGCCCTGCCTCACCTGCTCGTCCAGCGACGGCCGACGCACCCCGCGCGGCGACAGCGGCGAGTAGCCGATGATCTGCGCCTCTTCCAGCGCCGAAATGTCGTCGTCGGTTCTGCCCAGCAGGCCGGCCAATATGTCCCGGTTGTGCTGGCCCATGATTGGGGCAGGCTTGGGCGGAACGGACGGCGTGTCAGAGAGTTTCCAGGGTCGTCCGGCGTACGGAAGGGGCGGCATGCCCGTGGCTTCGTGGTGATCGACGATCTCGTAGAACCGCCGCTCCTTCAGGTGCTCGTTGAACAGCAGGTCTTCGCTGTCCACCACTGCCCCGGCCGCGACCCCCTCAGCCTGCAGCCGGGACATGAGCTCGTGGTTGTTGTGGCCGCGGGTCTCGAAACCCAGCATCTTGTCTAGCTCGGCGCGGTGCCGGATGCGCCCCAGCACGTCAGCGTAGCGCGCATCTGCCGCCCAGTCCGCCCGACCCATCACGCGGCACAAACCTAGCCAGGCCTCGTCGCTGTCGACGGCAATTGCGATCCAACGGTCGTCCCCAGCGCACGGGTAGCAGCCGTGGGGTGACATGGCCGGGTCCTCGTTGCCAATCCGCTCCGGCACCCGCCCGTTCACCGTCCAGTCCAGCAGCGCCTCCGGAATGGTCGCGGAGCACGTCTGCGTCTGCGACACGTCGATGAACTGCCCTTGACCGGTGTTCAATCGGTGCATCAGCGCCAGCATCACCGCGGCGACGGTGTGTTCCCCGGCCGTATAGTCCGTGAACGGTATTTCCGACATCACCGGCCCGCCGTCGCGGTATCCGGTGATGTAGGCCAATCCTGCCGCCCCTTCCGTCGCCGGACCGGTCGCGCCAAAGTTGGCCCAAGGACCCTCGAACCCATACCCGGTAGAGGACACCATGATAATGTCCGGCCGTATCTCGCACAGGTCGGCGTACTCCAGGCCAAAGTTGCGGATGACCCTGGGCGTGAAGTTTTCCGCGAACACGTCGGTGACGGCGATCAGGTCCCGAAGTACTTCCCTGCCTTCGTCCCGGCTCAGGTCCAGCGTCAGCCCCAGCTTGTTCCGGTTCTGCTCGTAGAAGTTGGCGCCCCGGTTCCAGAACTCGCCGTCCACTTCATTGTGGTACAGCGAGTCCGTGCGGTAGCTCTCCAACCGCTGCACGGACTCCAGGCGGATCACCTGTGCGCCCATGTCGGCCATCCACTTCATCGCCGACGGTATGGCGATGAGCTGACCCATCTCTACGATGCGGACGCCTTCCAGCGGACCGGCCATGTCAGATCACCTCCGAGGCCCGCAGCCAGGCCAGGTCTTGAGCGCTGTAGCCCAGGTCTCCCAGCACCGCTCCGGTGTGCTCGCCCAATCTCGGCGCGGCGTCCGTAACCGCCCACGGCGAACCTGACATCAGGAATGGCGCTCCGGGGAATGTGATTTCGCCCAGATCAGGGTGCTCCACCGGCACATAATACCCCCGGGCCTGAATCTGCGGGTTGTCCAGCGTCTCCTCAGGCGAATCAATCACGCCGTAGATGAACCGCTTTTGATGCGCCGCGTAAAAGATTTCCTGCTTTTGCTTGGCGGCGAAGATCTGGTCCAGGATGTCGCCCAGTGCCTCCGCGTTTTCCAGCCGCGCCGACGCGTTGTCGAACCGCTCGTCGTCCAGCTCGGGCGCTTCCAGGAAATCCACCAACACCTTCCAGTCCAGCGTCGCCCCCATGCCGGGGTTCGGTAGCACGTATCCGTCGGATATCGCTCTCAGCCGGGTCAGGTCGCCCGTGTGGTTGGGCTGTCTGCGCCGCACCGCCCCGGTGTATGTGTAGTTGTTGGTCACGTCCCTCAGCGCCGAGGCAATGCTCTCCTGTATCGACACGTCGACCTGCTGACCTTGACCCGTCAACCGCTGGTGATAAAGCGCCATCAGCGTTCCGGACGCCAGGTTGGTTCCGGCCTTGAACTGGGCCTGGTGCAGCGCGTGTTTCAGCGGCTCTCGGTCGTACGCCCCGAAGATGTACATCAGCCCGCCCAGCGCGTACTCAACGATCTCCGTCGCTCTGAAGTCGCGCCAAGGCCCCGTCTGCCCAAAATTCGAAACCGACGCGATCACCAGCTTAGGGTTGTGCTGACGCAAGGTGTCCAAATCCAGACCCAGCGACGGCATCACGCGCGGCGCGAAGTTTTCCACCACCGCGTCTGCGTCGGCCAGCAGGTCCATCAGGATCGAGCGTCCCGGTTCGGACTTCAGGTTCAGCGTGATGCTGCGCTTGTTGGTGTTCAGGTAGAGAAACGACAGGCTTTTCTCGCTGCCTGGCTCGTCGTGGTAGAACGGCGGGAGACGCCGCGCCGGGTCGCCTCCGGGCCGCTCGATTTTCAAAACGTCGGCCCCAAAGTCGGCCAACAGCTTGGTGGCGTAAGGGCCGGCGATATGGTGCGTCAGATCAATCACCTTGACGCCGGCCAAGGCTCCGTTACTCAAAATCAGACCCCCCTGCGAGTTCGGCAGTCATTCTAGCCCTATTGCCAACGCCGCACAAACGGAATGACAACGTCCGGATCGCCCCGGGTTGTCCGCTGGCCTCCTGCCGAATGCGATTCCACCGGATGTTATACTCGCGGCAGAGCCGGGCGAGTGTTGACCGAATGCTACAATTCCCCTTGGATTGAGCGATCTTCGCAGACTAGCCACCATGGTTACCACAACCGACCGTACTTACGATCTCCGCACTTTCTGTTCCGCCGAATTCCGCGCCATGGTCTCTGCGGGCATTTTGGGCCGGCAGGACCGCGAAGCAGTCCTCAGCGGTAGCTATCGGTTCACCGCGGACCAATACCAGGCCATGGGCAAGGCTGGCATCCTGTCCGAGCACGAGCCAATCGAGCTGCTGAACGGAGAAATCGTCGAAATGGCCCCTGTCGGGACTACCCACAATGACACTACGGACTGCATCAGCGATCTGATGTTTGGCGCCCTGCGTGGACGGGCTCGGATCAGGGTGCAGGGTTCCGTCCGCATCAACCAGTTCAGCGAACCGCAACCTGATTTCGCCATCCTCCGCCAACGACCGGATTACCATCTGTCTCCGGCCACGCCGGCCGACATCCTGTTCATCATCGAGGTATCCTACAGTTCGTTGAACTACGACCGCGGCGAAAAATTGGCCGCCTATGCCGCCGCAGGCATCCCGGAAGTTTGGATCGTCAACCTCAGAGAATACGGGGGCTACATCCATACCGACCCGGTGGGCGAGCAGTACCAAACGGTTCGCCAATTCCGCGCCGGCGACTCCGTGAGCCCATTGGCGTTCCCCGATGTCTCTTTCCCGGTGTCCGGTTTTTGGTCCGGCGTCGTCGGTCCCAAATCGGATGCCGAATAGTCCTCCACGCCGACAGCGCGCGGCGTGACCCGCATCGCCATCACACAATCCAAACCGAGGTAACACCGTGCAAACTATCGATGCCATCGCCGAAATTCTCAAGCGGGAGGGCGTCCAGTACCTGTCCTGCTTCCCCACCACCCCGGTTATCGAGGCCTGCGCCGCCGCCGGTATCCGACCCATCATCTGCCGCCAGGAGCGCGTCGGCGTCGGCATCGCCGACGGGTACAGCCGGATCACCAATGGCCGGCCCCCGGGCGTGTTCGCCATGCAGTACGGCCCCGGCGCCGAAAACGCTTATTCCGGCGTCGCCACGTCCTTCTCCGATTCGGTTCCTATTCTCCTGCTCCCGCTCGGCCATCCCCGCGAACGCCAGGGTGTCTTCCCGATGTTCGACTCAATCGAGAGCTTCGCCAGCGTCACCAAGCACCTCGAAAGGCTGAACCTGTCGGGCAGCACCAGCCAGGTCATGCGTCGCGCCGTCAACGCCCTGTACACCGGTCGGCCCGGCCCGTCCATGGTGGAAATCCCGGCCGACGTGGCCCTGGAGGAAGTTTCCGAGGAGGCCTTCTACTGGGGCGGCAACGTGCGCCGATCCGCCTCGCAAGCCGATCCCGACGACATTGAAGCCGCGGCCCGCGCCCTGTGCTCCGCCACCTACCCGGTAATCCACGCTGGCCAAGGCGTGATGTACGCCGAGGCCACTGACGAACTGGTCGAGTTGGCCGAACTCCTTTCCGTTCCGGTGATGACCACCCTGCTGGGCAAGAGCGGCTTCCCCGAGTTGCATCCCCTGGCCCTGGGCAGCGGGTCCGGCGTGATGTCCGGCACGGTATACCACTTCGTCCGTCGCTCCGACGTGATTTTCGGCGTCGGTTCCAGCTTCACCAAGCATGGCATGTCCATGAACCTGCCGTCCGGCCGCACGCTGATCCAGAACACCAACGACCCAAGGGACATCAACAAGGATTACGACATCCAGTTCCCGCTCATTGGCGACGCCAAGCTGTCCCTGCGCCAGATGATCGAAGCCTGCCGCGAGATCGTCGGCGACAGCCGGCGCAACAACGCCGAGGTTACCGGCGAAATCGAGACGGTCCGCAACGCCTGGCTCGCCGAGTGGGAGCACAAGACCACCGACGCCGGCCCGCTGGTCAATCCCTATCGCGTCATCACCGATTTCCAGAAGGCCGTTCCGTCCAGCGAGGCCATCATCACCCACGACTCAGGCAGCCCGCGCGACCAGATCACGCCCTTCTACCGGTCCGGCGGCCCGCGCACATACCTCGGCTGGGGGAAATCCCACGGCCTGGGCACCGGCCTGGGCCTGGTCATCGGCGCCAAGTTGGCCGACCCGGACAAGATGTGCGTGAACTTCATGGGTGACGCCGCCTTCGGCATGGTGGGCCTCGACTTTGAGACCGCCGTCCGCAGCAACGTACCCATCACCACCGTCGTGCTCAACAACTCCACCATGGCCGTGGAAACCAACGCCATGCAGCGCTCCCACGAGCTGTACAACACCCGCGACCTCGGCGGCAACTACGCTGATCTGGGCAGCGCCATGGGCGGCTACGCCGAGCGCGTCACCGACCCCAACGAGATCATCCCGGCGTTCCAGCGGGCCCGCCAGCAGAACGAGAACGGCAACGCGGTGCTCCTAGAGTTCATCACCAACGCGGAGATCAACTACTCCCACCGCCGCGCCTTCTGATCCGTGGCCATACCAACTGGGGGCGACCCATGAAGGTCGCCCCCTGCTTTATTCTGACCTCAAGCCGATGCAGCGCGCCGACCGGAAACTCGCCTCAACGGTGGCCCAGCATGTCCAGTGCGCCGAGGCGCATTTGGCCGACGGCGACCCCCGCACCGCCCTGGCCGATCTCGACCTCGGTTTCCTGGCAACCCCCGACGATCCCGTCGTTCGTTGGCTCCGTGGTCGGTCCCTGTCGATGCTGGGGCGGGCCGAAGCCGCGAAGGCGGAGTTGGACGCCGCCATCGCCCTGGACCCAAACATGACCGACGCCTGGCTCGACCGCAGCGCGCTTCATCTGGACCGTTCGGACTGGTCAGCCGCTGCGTCCGACTGCTCCCGAGCGTTGGAACTCAATGGCGCCCTGCCCCGCGCGTGGCGAACCCGGGGTATCGCCCGCTACAAGCTGGGTTGCCTGGCCGAAGCCGCAGAAGACCTGAACCGGGCGCTGCAACACCAACCGGACGATCCACTGGCTCACTACTGGCGCGGCCTGGCCCTGCGCGACACCGGGAACGACCGCGCCGCTGTGGCCCATTTCGACGCCGCCATCGCGCTCAACGATAACTACACCGAGGCCTATGTCGCTCGCGGCAAGGCCCATGCGAATCTGCGCGACATGGTCTCCGCCCGCTCCGACTGGGCCATTGCCGCCCAGATGCTCCACCACTCACACTGAACCCGCCGGAGGTGCCACCATGGCCAACCTGCACTCGAAGTACCTGTTCATCGCCAGCATGGACATCGACGCCGACCGCGAAGCCCTTTTCAACGAGGTCTACAACACCGAGCACTGCCCCCTGCTCAACCAGACGCCGGGCGTGGTTGGCGTAACCCGCTACGAAACTCAACGCCTTCTCATGGCCATGGGCGGACAGGTCCAGGAAATCGAGATTCCCGGCACGCCCAAGCACCACGCGGTGTACCAAATCGAAAGCCCCGAGGTGCTCACCAGCCCGGAGTGGGCCGAAGCCGTCGACGCCGGCCGCTGGCCCGAGCACGTGCGCCCCTACACCCAGAACCGCCGCCACGTCCTGATGAAGCTAACCTACCCGGAATCGTAGGCCGCGCTCGATACCCGAACAAGTACCGTCGTTCCGGCGCGACTGGGAACCCCCTTCTATCGCCAAGCGACGCATCGGCGCAAGCTGCCAACGCAACAGGGGAGGGACCTGATCCCTCCCCTGATTGCTGGCAGGACGAACGCGGGAGCACTGTCAGTTCGCTCCCCGCATCCTCGGGTCCAGCACGTCCCGGAGTGCGTCGCCCAGCAGGTTTACGGCAAACACCGTGATCGCTATCGCCAATCCTGGGAACACGCCCAGCCAGGGAGCCACGTCCAGCGAGTTCTGCGCCACGCCGTTCAGCATCCCGCCCCACGAGGGCACGTCCGGCGGGATTCCCACGCCCAGGAAGCTCAGCGACGCCTCCACGACTATCGCCCAGCCCAGGGATATGCTGGCCAGCACGATGAATGTAGCCGCGCAGTTCGGCGCCATGTGCCGCAGAATTATCCGCCAGTCGCCGGCTCCCACCGCCCTCGCCGCCAGCACGTAGTCCACTTCCTTGATGCTCAGCGCCTGCGACCGGATCGTCCGCGCCGCGCCCGGTATGAACACCGCGCTGAGTGCGATGACCACGTTGGTCACCGACGCCCCTAGGATCGCCATGATCGCCAACGCCAGGATCAACGCCGGGAACGACATCATGGCGTCCATGATCCGCTGGATCACCAGGTCCGTGATCCCGCCGAAATACCCGCTAACTATCCCGATGAACGCCCCGATGGTCACCCCGAAGAACACGCTGAGCAAGCCCACGACCAGCGAAATCCGGGTGCCGTAGACCAGCCGGCTGTACACGTCCCGTCCGATCTGGTCGCCCCCAAGCCAGGTGTCGGCGTTGGGCGGGTTGAACCGGTAAGCGGCATTGGTTTCCCGGGGGTCGTCTGTGGCCACTATCGGAGCAAATATAGCCAGGACCACCAGCAGGATCACGACCACCGCTCCGAACGCGCCTAGCGGCTTTTGCTGTGCGAAGTTGACGATGTTTTCCCAGAATGTGCGCTTGGGCCGCATCCCCACGCCGGTGGGTTCCGTGGGGGCGAGTACCCCGGTTGTCTGCTGCGCCATGTCCCTATTCCTTATGCCGTTGCGGGATCTGATTGCCGGGGAAGAGCTCCACTACTCATACCGTATCCGTGGGTCCAGCCAGGCGTAGAGCAGGTCCACGACCAGATTCAGCGCCAGTACCATGAACGCGATCACCATCACGATGCTCTGGATCATGGTGTAGTCGCGGTGCAGGATGCTGTCCACCAGCAGGCGGCCCATCCCTGGCACCAGGAAAATGGTCTCGATGACCACGGTACCCGCAATCAGCCGACCCACCTGCCAACCTGATATGGTCAGGATCGGCAGGAACGCATTCTTGAGCGCGTGCCGGATGATGACCGCACCTTCACGTAAGCCCTTGGAACGCGCCGTGCGGATGTAGTCCTCGCGGAACACCTCCAGCATCGACGATCTGGTAACACGGGCAATCAGCGCCATGTTGTAGAAGCCCAGCGCCACCGCGGGAAAGACCATTTGCTGCAGGTTCTTCCATGGGTCATTCCACAGATCCGCGTAGCCCAGCGGCGGCAACCAGTCGAACCAGGTCACCAGAAAATACACCACCAGGATGCCAATCCAGAAGGTCGGCATCGCTACGCCCGCGATGGCGATGATCCGCGAAGCGTAGTCCGCGATGGTGTCTTGTCTGACCGCGGATAACACACCAAGCGGCATCGCCACCACAAACGCTAATAACAATGCCAGGGCCGCCAATTCCAGCGTGATTGGCAATTTGGCGCCCAGGTCCTCCGATATCGGCGTATCAAAGTACATCGATACGCCGAAGTCGCCCCGCAACATCCCCCAGATCCAGCTCAGATATTGGATGGCCAGCGGCCGGTCGGTGCCCAACTTGGCCCGCAACTCATCCAGCTGTTGCTGCGAGTACTGACCGTCGCCCTCGAACCCCATCAGCAGCAGCTCTGCCGGGTCCCCGGGCACCAGCCGCATTAGGGCGAACACCATCAGCGTTACCAGCAGCAGCGTGGGCACAAAGAGCATGAATCTCTTGAGTACGTAGGTGTTCATCGCGTCTCCTCGCCAGGTAGCCTAACGCCAGGCCGCTGGGCTAACGGTGTTCAGTCCGCCCTCCCGTGCTCTCAAACTTTGCGGCCGCCTCAGCATTCCGGGTCACACCAGATCCGCTCGTGCTTCAACTGCACCCAGATGCTGGCCGGCATGTGGTAGTTCTGGATCTTCTTGTTCACAACCTGGTCACGGAAGCTCCAGTAGTAGACCAGCAGGGGACCGGGGTCCTCGTTGAGGATGAAATCTTCCATCTCACGCAGGATCTCCGCCCGCTTGGTCCGGTCCAGTTCCTGACTTTGGGCCGCAAACCAGTCTTTAAACTTTTGCGGCGCATCCCATCCGGACCACTGGATCCACAGACCGCCGGGCATGAATATCTTTCCTATGATCGGGTCGGGCTCGCCGACCAGCAACGCCGTCCCTTGGGCCGCGATCTGGTAGTCCTGTTCCTTGTAGCGGGTTATGCCGGTCGCGCTGTCGATGGGCTGCACGGTCGCATCCCAACCCAGGTAACGGCGATACTGGTCGGCCAACAACTGGGCCAGGTCGACGTATTCCACCGCCGTCCGCGCCATGATGTTGACCTTGAACCCTTCCGGCACTCCGGCTTCCGCCAGCAGCCTCCGGGCTTCCTCGATGTCTCCGGCGTGCTTCCCGCCTTCGGGTCCCAGGCGGAAACCGGGTATCTGGCTGGCTTCCTCCTCCCCGCGCCCAAACCAGGTTTCCGGCGGGAACGGCGTACCCATGGGAGCGATGCCGCCGCCAAAGATCTCGCGGAACTCCGCCCGGTCCACCGCCAGGTGCATCGCCCGCCGCACCCGGACGTCGTTGAACGGCTCAATGGTCGTGTTGATCAGCGTTCCCAAGAGGCTGGTGTTGGGGATCAGGTACACGTCCAGGGTGTCCGCCTCGGACTCCTGTAGCTCCAGGATCTCAGTGTTGCTCAGGTTGGTCACCGGCCACGTCGTCATCAGCACCTGGCCGGTCCGATAGGAACCGATGGCAGTGCCCTTGTCCGCGATGTAGTAGTGGATCGATCCGTCGATGTAAGGCAAACCCTCTTTCCAATAGTTTGGGTTTCGCTCCAGCGACAGTGATACGTCCTTTTCCAGGGTAGTCGGCATGAACGGGCCCGATCCCATGCCGTTCTCCCATTTGGAGGTGTCGACATCGGACTCGCCCCAGGCCTTGGACATCATCTTGAACGCGTCAGACGCCAGCATGGGAACGAAGTCCGGCGCCGGGTTGTTCGTCTTGATCTCCACCGTGTGATCGTCAATCGCCCGGGCGTTGCCCTGGGAGTAGTACGGCGCGATGATCAAGGTCTGCGGACGGTTCGCCTCCGAGTTCACCAGGCTGTCCATGCTGTACACAACGTCTTCCGCCGTAACCGGGTTCCCGTTGTGCCACGCGGCGTTCTGGTGCAAATGGAAGACATACGTGACGCCATCCGGTTGCAACTCCCAACTCTCAGCCAGGTCGCCCACGATGTCGTAGGGATCGTCCGTTTCGGCATCGTATTCCAGCAGCCCGTTGTAGATGCCGGACATGTTCTTCGTCTGGTTCGAGAACTCGTGCGGATGCCAAATCAGGTTGGGGAACGCGTAGTCGTGCATCGGCACGATGCCGCCGTAGATGCCGCGGTCGTCGGTCTGCGGCGATTCGGCCGCCGCGGGCACGGCGGTGGGCGCTGGGTCTCCCGAAGTACTCGCGGCCGGTTGCGCCGGGACCGGGCTGTCGCTGGCCGGCGCGCCGCTTTCCGTGGGTGCGGTGGCGCCGCAGGCCACCAGCGCGGTGAGCGCGATGATCATTGCCATCGCCACGAGTATCCGACCAGTGAGACGATTCAATGCACGGTTCAGCATACTAACCCCCTGCAACAACGAATGTCGTTTTGCTACTCGGTTGTCGGACTTCAGTGGGCGCAAGCCTAGCAACGCCCATAACAGGTGTCAAGACGAATTTTTGTGAATGATTTCACGTGATATATTTCACAATAATACGTAATCCGTAACCACGTTTGTACATTCACAGTGGACCGTACATCATACATTGCAAACCAAAAACGCCGGATTTTCGCCGGCGCTTCAAGGAGGTGTCGCCGCCCGGAGACGGCTTTTCGTCAAGAATACACGGGCGCCGTCAACCCCTGCCCAGGTCAGCCTCGATCCGGTTCGCCCGCGGCTTGAGCACTGCGTACAGCGCATCGTTCACCGGCGTGGCCACGCCAAGGTCCCGACCCATCCGGATCACGGTCCCAGTCAGGCCCTCCAACTCCACCGGCCGCCCCTCGGCAAAGTCCTTTGCCAGCGACGCCATGCCCGTCGCCGGAAAGTTGTCCAGCGCGTTCATCGACCATTCCAGCGAATCGGGTTCCAGCGGCGCACCCGACGCCTCGCCCACCGCCAGTGCCTCGGCGATGGCCGCCTCGATGGCGTCCCTCGTCTGCGGAACCGTCCGCAACTCCCCGTAAGCGCACCCGCTGGCCGCGCAGACGCCGGCCGAACCCGACAGGTACGCGAATTTCTTCCACAACATCCCGGTCATGTTCTCCAGCAAATCCACCCGCCAGTTCGCGTCGCGAAACACTTGGTAAAGCCTTTCCCCGCGCTCCGTGATCCCGGTGGTCCGCTCGCCGAACGACGCCGCGCCGGGCCCGCCCTGCGTCACCACGCCTGGCTCGCTGATCCGGCCTTCCAGATACGCCGAACCGATCATCACCCGTTCCGCGCCATACACTTCCACCAACCGTTCGCCGTTGTCGATGCCGTTCTGCAGCGTCAGCACGATTGTGTCCGGCCCGACCATCGGGGCGATGGCGTGGATCGCGGACTCGTTGTCGTACATCTTCACGGCGAACAGCACGAGTTCCTGGTGGCCCACCGCAGTGGGATCGTCGGTGGCATTGCCCGGAACCATGAATGTGCCGTCGTTCCCGCTTTCCACCCGCAGGCCGTTGCTCCGGATCGCCTCCAAATGCGCCCCACGGGCGATGAAGGTCACGTTGTGACCCGCCCGTGCCAGCAAGCCTCCAAAATAGCCCCCCACGCCGCCGGCGCCCATTACCGCTATGTCCATGCCATCGCCTCCCGTTGCTTAGCGCCAATCCGTCAGGAACTCACCACCTGGTCGCCGAACTCCGCCCGCAGATCTCGCTTCAATACTTTGCCCATCACGTTGCGCGGCAGTTCGTCCACGAACACCACCGACCGCGGCCGCTTGAACCCGGCCAGCCGGTCCCGGCAAAACTCAATCAACTCCCGCTCTGTGACCGCCTCATCCGACGCCACCACCACCGCCCGCACTTCTTCACCCCACTGGTCGTCGGGTACCCCGATCACCGCCGAATCGGCGACGCTCGGGTGCTCCGCCAGGATCGTCTCCACTTCCTCCGGGGAGACCATCTCGCCGCCGCGCTTGATGAAGTCCCGCGCCCGCCCGGACAGATAGATATAGCCGTCCTCGTCCTGCCAGGCCAGGTCGCCGGTGTACAGCCAACCCCCCTTCAACGTGTCCCGCGTGGCATCCTCCTGACCCCAGTACCCGGTCATCATTCGCGGGCCGCGCGCGACAATCTCGCCTACCTCTCCGTCGGCCACCGGGTCGCCGTCTTCCGTGACGATCATCACCTCGACGTCATCTAGAGGCTTGCCGATGGACGTGAGCCGCCGAATCTTGGTCTCAACCTCCTCCGCCGACCCGGTGAGGTCGTGGTCGTCCGGCGGCAGCATGGTGATGGTTGACGCCGTCTCGGTCTGACCAAAGGCGTTGATGAACCGTGTGCCGGGGAATTTGTCTATCGCCTGTCTCACCACCGGCAAGGGCATGGGCGCCGCACCGTAGGTGATCACGCTCAAGGAGGTGAGGTCGTAATCGTCAAAATTCGGATGGTCCATCACCATCTTCAACATGGTGGGCACCAGCATCGCCCGGTTCGCGCGATGTTCCGCCACTAGCATCATCCATCTCTCAGCGTCGAACTGCGGCATCACCACCAGCGTCCGGCCTCCGAAAACCGCCGCCAGCGCCGCCTGCAGCCCCGCAACGTGATACATGGGTACGGTCAGCAGATTGGATTCCTCCACGTCCGGGTCCGCCGGTTCGACGTTGGTGAGCAGGAATGTGGCAAAACTGTCGTGCGTCAGCTGCGCTCCCTTGGGCACGCTGGTGGTGCCCGACGTGAACATGATCACCGTCGTGGCGTCCTCGTCGTCCGCCGGAAAGTGCAGCTGGTCTGGGTCCGCGTTGGCGAGCAGATCGTCGTAGGCGTAGCCGCCATTCGCCGCCGGCGCGTCCAGCATCACTATGCGATCCGCGGGCACCGACCCGTCCGCCGGAACTAGCGGCAGGTAGCGTTCACCCAGGAACAGCAGGTCGGGCCGCGCGATACCCAGCATGGTGGCCAGTTCGTCCTCTTTGGCGCGGAAATTGATGGGCACGTAGATCGCGTCCAACTGCGCGGCTGCAAAGTAAAGCTCGATCAGGTGATGGCAGTTGGTCTGCATCGCCGCCACCCGGTCGCCCTGGCCTATGCCCAGCTCGGACATCGCGTTGGCCAGGCGATTCACCCGTTCCTGCAACATCTCGAAACTGATGTGGTCACCGTCAAAGACGATGGCGGTCCGTTCCGGAACGATCGCCGACGCGATCATGAGAAATTCGGTCGTGTTCATCCTTTCTCCATGCTGAAATTCCTCGCCGGTGGCTAGCCGATGGCCCCGGCGGCCATTCGCGTTTCCAGCGCCAGTCCGGCGTCAAGCGGCATTTCAAACCCTTCGCTCCATGCGCGTTTCAACCCGGAGGTGAATCTGCGCGGCAGCTCCGACAATTGGTTGGCGATATCCCCGGCCATCGATGCCAAACTCTCAGGCTCCACCACCCGGCTGACCATTCCGTAGGCCAGCGCCTCGGCCGCTCCGAAGCGTCGCCCGGTATATAGCAGGTCCAGGGCAATCGCCGGCCCCACGTTTGCCGGCAGCGTTTGGCTCCCTCCGGCAGCGGGGATCATTCCCAATTGCACCTCGGGCATGGCGAAAACCGTGTCCGACGCCGCAATACGCAGGTCGCCCAGCAGCAGAATCTCCACCCCTGAACCGATGCAATAGCCATGTACGGCCACCACGATGGGTTTGTCCAACCCAATCAACTGGCCCCATACGTCCCTTTGCCAGCGCGCGTTACGGGCGATAGCCTGCGACGGGGCGGAGCCGAACTCGCTCAAATCGGCGCCGGCGCAGAAAGCTCGCCCTTTGCCGGTGATCAGCAGCGCTCCGATTTCCTCGTCTTCGGCCACCGCGTGCAGCGCCTCGGCAAAGTCGTCCCGCATCGCCACCGAGTAGGCGTTCAGGCGATCCGGACGGTTCAGCGCCAGATGTGCGACGCTGCCCTCCTTCTCGAAGATGATGGTGCCGAACGCATCACTCATTGAATCACGCCCTCAGTCCAGCGGGATCGCGCGTCGCATCATTTCCTCGAGGTCAACCTCCGTGCTGCACGCCCCGATCTCGGACAGCACGTTCGCGTCGCTCACCGAAAAGGTCAGCAGGTCGTGTTGTTCGGCAACGCGCTCCGCCACTGGACGGCGAATGTGCCAGTCGTGGTGGTGGTTGGCGACTTCAATTCCGTGGACCCCTTCTTCGATCACGATGTTGGGGGTGTAGTACCCCGGGTGGCAGTAGGTGCGAAACAGCCGTCCGCCGGGCAGGTAAAGTTCCGTGCAGTGGTACTCGTCGAATGGGCTGATCGCAGGACGGACGTCGATCTCCTGGCCGGGAATGATTATCACTTCGTTGGGAAAGTGCCGCTCTACCACCCGGTACAGCGCCGTGCCCCAATCCCGCCGCCAGTGGTCCGTGACCGCGATGCCGTCCAATCCGGCGTCCTTGATCCGCGCGATGATGGTCTCCGCGATCTCGGGCGTCGGTTCCTGGAAGCCGAACATCTCGCCCACGTGGGTATGTATGTCCAATCGTACCGTCATCTAATCACAATTCCTCATTGTCCAGTGAAGCGCGGCGCTCGCTTTTCGGCAAACGACCGCAGACCCTCCGCCCGGTCGTCGGTGCTTTGCAGGATGATGCTCAGGTCGGCCTCCAGCCGCAGACCTTGCGCCAGCGGCAGGTCGCCGGCGGCCGCAACCGCTTCCTTCGCGTATCGCGCGGCGATTGGCGCCGCGGCGATGATTTGCTCCGCTACCCGGCCAGCCGTTTCGTCCAGCGCGTCGCGCGAAACCACTCGGTTGACGAGCCCAACATCCAATGCTTCGGAGGCAGAGAGCGTCCGACCGGTCAGCAGCATGTCCCGCGCCATCGCCGACCCCACCAGCCGTGGCAGCCGCTGCGTCATCCCGTCAAACGGAAACCCGTCTCGATCGGGCTCTCCCGCTCCCAGTCGCCCATCTTCCGTTGCGACCCGCAGGTCCGCAGCTAGGGCAATCTCCAGACCATGCGCTATGGCGTCGCCGTTCAAAACCGCCAGCACCGGCATGGGCAAGTGTGCCAGAGCGTTGGCCAGACTCATTCGCTCCAGCCACGCCAGGCGCTGGGTCGCAGGAGCATCACGCAATTCGTCGGGTAATGCCTGGCGACCCGTCGCGAACCTGTCGCCTTGGCCGACAATGGACACGATTCGCAGGTCGTCATCCAGGCCGAGTTCCTGGCAGCAGTCCGAAATCTCCTCTGCAACTGCCTCGCACACCGTGACGTCGGACGCATGGCCCGGCAACGTAATCGTCGCCTGAAACCTCGTCTTTTCGCACTTGATGTGGCGGTACCGCATTGGATCAGTATGCATGCCGGGCCCAGACCCGCCTTTCGCCGTATCGCTCTTGCTTTATCCGGCCGGCGGATTGGGCTAAAATGGCGTCCGCTCTCGGAACCCCGTCATGGCATTCAGCAAATTATACGACAGCGCTCAGGCGGCCGTTGCCGACATACCGGACGGCGCAACCATCCTTGTCGGCGGAGTGAGCGGTGTCAACGCTCCGGAGGGGCTGCTGAGCGCGCTGGCAGACCGGGGCGTGAGGGATCTGACCTGCGTCTGCGACTCGAACTACTACGGCGCGGAGGCTCTGCACCGCCTGGTGTCCGCCGGCTGCGTATCCCGGATTATTTCACCGGCGCCGTTCACCGGCCGCAGCGACGATCCGGTCCACGAACTCTGGCGCGCCGGAACCATGACCGTTGACGTGGTTCCCTGGGGCACCCTGGCGGAACGGATGCGCTCGGCCGGCGCCGGCATCGGTGGCGTGTTCCTGCCGGTGGGCATCGGAACCCGCTTCGCCGAGGGCAGAGAAACCCGGATGGTCAACGGGGTCGAGTGTGTGTTTGAGGCTCCCCTGCGAGGGGATTTCGCGCTGATCCGGGCCGCTTGCGCCGACGGCGTGGGCAACCTGGCGTACGAGGGTCCTCAAAGGGGATGGAATTCGGCCGTCGTTTCCGCCGCCCGTGTCGCCATCGCCGAAGTCGACCAGGTCGTTGAACCCGGCGGTATCGACCCGGAACTGGTGATCACGCCGGGCATCTTTGTAAACCGTATCGTCCAATCCAGCTCGGTGCCCGTTGGATAGTTCGCCATGACGCTGGAAAGACTGGATGCCCAGAGCGTGGCCCGACGGGCCGCCGCCGAGATTGCCCCGGGCTCGGTGGTCGCCGTCAGCGGAGCGTGGGCAGTCGCGGCGGCCGATCTTGTTCCCGAAGAAAAGGGCGTGTGGTTCCTGCGGGCCGGTGGGACCCTTTCGGACTTGCCCATCAACGCCGCCGACGCCGGCGCTGCGCTGCGCGGGGGCCACGTCGATCTGTCGATCCTGACCGCCGCGCAGGTCGACTCCCACGGAAGCTTCGCCGGTTACCACGCCGCCGATTACCCCGGACCCCAGGGACATGCTGGCCTGGTCGACCTGGCGTCCGGAGCCCGCCGCGTCATCGCCGCCCTGCCTCACATCAGAGAGGACGGAACGCCCAACGTCGTCTCCGCGTTGTCATTTCCACAGGACGGCGCGCGTTGCGTCGACACCATCATCACCGACGTTGCGGTGTTTCGCGTTGCCGACGACGGGTTGATCCTTACCGAGGTTGCCCCTGGGTGGTCCGCTGAAGAAGTTCGCGCCATCACCGGAGCGCCCGTCTCAGTCTCCCCGAATCTTCGCGATATGGACTTCGACCTCCCACCCGGCCGGCCTCCCAGCAAGGTCTACGCCGACGGCCCGGGCGCTATCGCCGATCTGCCCGACGGCGCTACCGTCTTCATCGACGGCTTCGGCGGACCCGGCGGCATGGCGCACTACCTCCTCGTCTCGCTGCGTGACCGCGGCAGCCGGAACCTCACCATCGTAAGCAACACCGCCGGTATCGCCCGCGTAGTCAGCTTCGGTACACCGCCCGGCCGCACTGCCATCGACCACAGCGTGCTGGTTGAGAACGGGCAGGTTGCCAAGGCCATCGCGTCGTTCCCGGTCTCGCCCTCGGTCTCCCGCCCGTCCGAGTTCGAGCTGGCCTACCGCCGCGGCGAGGTCGATCTGGAATTGGTGCCCCAGGGAACCCTTGCGGAGCGTCTGCGCGCCGGCGGCGCCGGCATCGAGGCTTTCTACACCCCAACCGGGGCTGGTACCCTCATCGCCGAGGGCAAGGAAAGCCGGGTGATCGACGGACGAGAGTACATCCTGGAACACGGCCTGCGCGCCGACTTCGCCCTGATCCGCGCTCACCAGGCCGACACCCGGGGCAACCTGGTGTACCGGGGCACCTCCCGCAACTTCAACGCGGTGATGGCCCCGGCCGCGCGGGTCACCGTCGTCGAAGTCGACGAAATCGTGCAGCCCGGCGAACTGGATCCCGAGGCGGTGGTCACCCCGGGGATATTCGTTCAGCGCATCGTGCGCCGACCCGACGGTTTCACCGGCTACGAATAACCGGAGGCCCCGCCATGACCGACGACAAGGAACGCCTCGACCGGGCCATCATCGCCATGCGCGTGGCGAAGGAACTGCCCGCCGGTTCCTGCGTAAACCTCGGCATCGGAATTCCCACCCTGGTCTCCATGTTCGTGGACGACGAGAGCGTGGTCTTTTACCACAGCGAGAGCGGAGTCTTGAACTGCGGCCCCCTGGCGGACGAGGGGAGCGAAGACATCGACCTGATCAACGCCGGCGGCCAATTCCTGCAATCGGTCCCCGGAATGGCCTATTTCTCCTCCGTTGAAGCTTTCGCTATGATCCGCGGCGGCCACGTGGACGTTACGGTTCTCGGCGCGCATCAAGTCTCGGCCACCGGAGACCTCGCCAACTGGATGCTGCCCGAGCGCGGCGTCGGCAACATTGGCGGCGCAATGGACCTGGCCGCCGGAGCCGACAAGGTCATCGTCGCCATGGAGCACAACGACCGTAGCGGCAACCCCAAGGTGGTCCAGGAGTGCAACTTCCCCCTAACTGGCCGCGGCTGCGTATCCCTCATCGTGACCGACGTCGCCGTGTTGGAGCCGACCCCCGACGGCATGGTGCTCCGAGAAACCGCCCCCGGTTGGACACCTGAAGAAGTGCAGGAAGTAACCGGCGCCCGCCTGATCATCCCGGACAACATCGCCGAGTACGAGGTCTAGAAGCCAGAAAGGTTATGGGCACGTTCTCGGTGATGGTCAGCGTTGGCAACCCCAGGGGCGGCGACCTGGTTGAAGTCGAGGCGCTGGTCGATACGGGCGCCTCTGACTCCATGTTCCCAGCTTCTTTGCTCGAGAGCCTGCACCTGGAGCCCCGCTCCCAGGTTGACTACGCATTAGCCGACGGTACTGAAGTCAGGTTCGGACGAGGCCAGGCCGTCATAAGAATTGACGAGCGAGACGGAATATGCCCCGTGATTTTCGGACCCGAAGGAGAGGACAATTGCCTCATCGGTGCAACCGCTCTCCAAATCTTGATGTTCGCGGTCGATGCCGTCAACGAGGTTTTATCTCCGACCAATCGTGGCCGGCTCGGCTTCGGCGGCAAGCTGTGACCAAGCGGAGACAATTGCATTTAGGGCATTCTGGTTTGACTTGCCCGGCCCGTAGTGCTACATTCGACCCACAACTGAACGCCTCACGCGATTCTGGCGGGAGCTTGGGCAAACCAGGCTGAGAGGGCGGCCAACTTCGTCGCCGACCGTCTGTACCTGACCCGGGTAATGCCGGCGGAGGAACAGCAGGTAGCTTTGACATTCGGCCGCCGGGTACCCGCCTGGCGGTTTCGCATTTCAGGCAATTGCCGGCCACGGAGCTTCCGTTTCCGGCATCACACAGGAGAGTGACAGCGATGGCCGACGAACTGGTAATTGGTGGCGTGTCGTTTTCTTCCCGGCTGATCGTCGGCACCGGCCGGCATCGCAGCATGCAGGAAATGGTCGAATCCCTGGAAGCTTCCGGCACGGAGATGGTCACCGTGGCTATCCGGCGCCTCGACCTCGATAACCCCGAGCAGAACATCCTCGAACACGTCAACCTCGACAAGTACCGCATCCTGCCCAATACGGCCGGCTGCCGCACCGTCGAGGAGGCGCTGTTCGTTGCCCGCCTCGGCCGCGAGGTTTGCCAGACCGACTTCGTCAAGCTCGAGGTCATCCCCGACGCCAAGTACCTGTTCCCTGACCCCAACGGGACCCTCGAGGCAGCGCGGCAGTTGGTGGACGAGGGCTTCAAGGTCCTGCCCTACATCCACGCTGACCCGGTTCTTGCCAAGAACCTGGAAGAAGCCGGCTGCGTAACCGTCATGCCGTTGGGGTCAGCCATCGGTTCCGGCCAGGGCATCCACACCGTGGAGGAAGTCCGCATCATCCTGGAAAACGCCACGGTCCCTGTCGTCGTGGACGCCGGCCTGGCCGTCCCGTCCGACGCCTCCAAGGCGCTCGAATTAGGCGCCTCCGCCGTGCTGGTCAACACCGCTATCGCCCAGGCCGAAAACCCGGCCATGATGGCCGACGCTTTCCGCAAGGGAGTGGAAGCCGGGCGCCAGGCCTACCTCGCCGGTCGCATCCCCGTCCGTACCGAGGCCATCCCCAGCAGCCCGCCCACCGACGTGCCGGAACCCGTCGCGGCCGCCTGAGCCTCTTCCCATGGGTACGGCCTTGCCAAATCCCGCCCTGTGTTTGGTCACCGACCGGCGAGTTTGCCCGCCGGACGAACTGCCGGACCGGATCACTGCTGCCATCGCCGGCGGTGTCGACATCGTCCAACTCCGCGACAAGGAAGAACCCGGCGGCGCGCTGCTGGAACTGGCCGTCGCGTTGCGGGAGATCACGTGCGGGTCGGCCATTCTCCTGGTGAACGAGCGCGCCGACGTGGCCGCCGCGTCCGCCGCCGATGGAGTTCAGCTGGGCGAGGCGGCAATGCCCACCGCCGCCGTGCGCCCCATTCTGCCCGACGGCGCTATCATCGGCCGCTCCGTGCATTCGGTGGATGGCGCGACGGAGGCGCAGGCGTCAGGCGCCGATTTCCTGTTGGTCGGCACCATGTTTGCCACCCGGTCCCATACGGGCGAGGAACCGTCCGGGCCCGGTCTGCTCGAACGCATCCGTGCGGCCGGTGTGGGGGCTCCGCTCCTGGCCATCGGCGGCATCACCGCCGAAAACGTCCCCCAGGTCATGCATGCCGGCGCAGACGGCGCGGCGGTCATCACCGCCGTCCTCGCCAGCGCGGACCCGGAACGGGAGGCCTCGCGTATAAAATCGGCCATGCAGGACGCGGCAGTCGGCGCGGGTGACAACCGGAGTCCCGGCAGCCGCTATACTACGAGCCGGAGGTGAGCGTCGGTATGATCACCCTTCAAGTCAACGGCAAACCTCGGGACATCGACGAAGGTCTCAACCTTCAGTCCTATCTCGCCACCATCGACGTCAACATGCGGTTCATCGCCGTGGGGTACAACGGCCAGGTGATCCGCAAAGAGGACTTCGAAAAGGTGAAGCTCCACCCGGGCGATGCTTTGGAGATCGTCCGTCCGGTCGGCGGCGGCTGATCCCATGGCCACCGGTTCAGGCGGCGCTGACGCCGCCCTGGATCAATTGTTGGAAGCTGTTGCGGACGCTCACCCGGACCGCGTGGAAGGGTGGCTCCGCAACGAGCCCGGCCAGTGGGGGTTTTTTGCAGGGCAGGCCGTGCTCGCCGTCCGTGGCCTGATCGACCGCAGCTTGGAAGACCCGGAAAGGCGCTACGTCTGGCACCGCATGTGGCTCGTCCTCCAGAAGCGTCGCGCCGATCTCGAAACTTGGCACACCTGATTCGGTCTAATTGGCCGCCGTGCCAACTGCCCAATCCGCCACCTTGGTTGAAGCTAGGTGGTCTGCGTAGTCGCCTCCTATTCCAATTTTGCGGCTTCGACTATGGCCTGGTTTACGTCGAGGATAACCTTGCTCTGGTCTTCCCCCGTAAATGGAACGGAGCGACTAATTGCAGCAGCACTCGTCGCTGCAACACGGTCTGGTGTATAACGGCGGGTTGAGTGTTTGCTCCGCTACCCATTCCACCGTTTCGGCCAGCCAATCCTCTAGGGTTTTACCCTCCGATCTGGCGGCGGCGTCCGCCGTGCGGTGGACGTTGGAACTGACCTTGAACGAGATTTCGCCGGAATAAGGCTTGTCCGGTTCTTTGCCTCGCTCACTGCAAAACGCCAGGTAATCATCCACTGAAATCTTGAACTCCCGGCGCAACTCCTCCACCGATTCACCCACGAACGTTACCACGTCGCGGGTATCCACCACCGAACCATGGAAAGTGCCCGCGTGATCATCGAAAGTCACCGCCGCCCGGTATCCTTTGTACTCCATCATGGCCCGACACCTGCTTCAATCAAGAATTTGCGCACATCATCTACTAAACTTTTGGAATCTTCCGGCCGGGGATGTGGACGATAGAACACGGTAGCCAGACCGTTCAAGTCCACACCTACCCGCGAACCGGCCCGTTCCTAGATATGAGCGCCGCACGCCAACAACAGCGACTCAACGTCATCCCAGCGGATGTTCCCCGATGTAGGCCGCCTGAATATCGCTTCCAGCGAAGCCAGGTGCCGTCTCCTCAATGATACCAAGATGAGCAGAAATAACTTGCCCCCTCCCTATCGGGTGAGAGGGGGCATTGGTTTTCGGTCGCTACCCCACCACGGCAATCGACTCGATCTCCACCACGTACGCCGGGTTGGCCAGCTCGCTCACCACCAGCAGCGTGCTGGTAGGCGGGTTGCTGGGGAACAGTTCGCCGCGCACCTTGCGCACCGCCGGCGCGTGCTCGATGCCGGTCACATAGGTGGTCGTCTTGACGATGTCGGCAAGCGACCCTCCGGCCGCCTTGACCGCGACCTCGATGTTCCGCCAGATCTGCCGAGTCTGCTCTTCCGTGTCACCCGCCCCGACCACGTTACCGTTCTCGTCCTGCGCGACCATCCCGGCGATGTAGACGGTGTTGCCCGCCTTCACCACTGCGCTGAAGCCGGAAGGAGAGGGGTCCGCAATGCCGCTGGGGTTCATGTACTCGCTGTTGGCCATTGGTTTGCCTCCGTTTGTTAGTTTGTTGGGATTATACCGTTGCCGGCGCGACGCCGGGCTCGGCCTGCGTTTGTGTAGCGCGCGGCGGCAGCCGCGGCGCCTTTGCCAGCATGATCAGCATTCCCGCGCCGGCGTACATCGCCATCAGCACGATGAACACTACGCTGTAACTGTGCGTGAACGTCAGCAGGTAACTGCCGAATACCGGTGCGGCTCCCAACGCCGTGGTCTGCAACGGCCCCAGGGAACCCAGTATCGCCCCGAAGGACCCGCGCCCGAAGTATTGGGCCAGCAGCATGTGCTCCAGCGTCCCTACGGTGTTGGAGAAGAACCCCCACAGAACGGCAAACAGGTAGGCCGTCCACACCGAGTGCACGCCGGTGGCCAGGAACACTCCGGAAAGCACCGCTCCGGAAATGGTCGCCACCATGCACGGTCGTGGTCCGAACCTGTCTGCCAGGAAACCCCAGACCAGCGTGGTCATCGCCAGCACGGCTCCCAGTGCCCCCACGCCAACGGCCTGTGGATTGCTCAATCCCGGACCCGTATCGCTTACGAGAAACGGAACCAGGATGTAGCCCAGGCCCGCCGACGCGATTATCGCCAGCACTGCGGTCCCGGCGATGCACCAGTAAGCTCGGGTCTTCATCGCCTCGCGGGCCGTCCAGCTGAACTCCTGTGCCCCCGCCTGGGCACGGCGACCCGCTCGGCGTTCGCCGGATTGTGGCGTCGATTCGGACCCGGCGGCGGGTCGATCTCCATCCGGCAGCATGCCTATCTCTTCGGGAGTCCTCCGCATGATCAGGAATACCGGCACCGTCATGGCCATCATGAACAGCCCGACGTAACCGTAGGAAGCTCGCCAGCTGTGCGTGGCCGCGATCAGTGAAATGATTTGGATGTTGATCGCGCCGCCGACGGGCCGCGCCATTCCGTTGATCGCCAGTGTGACGCCCCGCCGCCGCCTGAAGAAGTTGACCGTCGCCGCCCGCGGAACTATCCCAATCAGGAATGGATTGCTCACCGTTCTGGCGACGATGTAAGCGGCGAAGAACGGCCAAGGGGTATTGGTGTTCACCGCCGAAATCGCCAGCAGCGCGCACCCCACCACCACCAGCCCCACCGTGGTCAGGACCCTGGGGCCGTATCGGTCGGCCAGCGCGCCCGCGAATGGAGCCAATATCCCCGAAAGCCAGGTGCCGGCCGTGACCGCGATGGACAGCGTCCCGATGTCCCACCCGGTGTCGTCAACGATGTACACCTGGATGGCCCCCATCACCACCTGGGACACGCTGGCGCCGGTGGCGGAGGAAAGGCAGGCCATGCCCAGCACCAGCCATCCGTAGAAGAAAGGCGTCGGCGGATGCCAGGCCAACAGGCGGCGGGAAAAAGATCTATTCAGTTACGGCCTCGAATGGAGCCACCCAGGCCGGCGTTATAAACGCCCAAGCCTGCGCAGAATATAAACGACGCGGCAATATTACTCCCATCCGGGACGTAGGTAAAACGCCCTGGCGCCAAAATGAACCGGGGCGGTCGCAATAACCGCCCCGGTCTAAATCCCGGATGGATGTTCGCCTGGGACTAGAAGTCCATCGGCGGGGCCGCCGGCATCGCCGGGGTGGGCTCAGGGATCTCGGTGATCATGGACTCCGTGGTGAGCACCATGGCGGCTACGGAAGCAGCGTTCTGCAGCGCCGAGCGGGTCACCTTGACCGGGTCGATGATGCCGCGTTCGAGCATCGGGCCGAACTCGCTGACCTCGGCGTCGTAGCCGTAGTCGTCGGACTGGTCCTTGACATCGTGCAGGACGACGGCGCCTTCGCCACCGGCATTTTCGACGATGATCTTCAGCGGCTGCTCCAGCGAGTGCCGGATGATGTTGAGGCCGACAACCTCGTCGCCGGTCAAGCCACCGACGCCCTCCAGGGCGCGCTGGGCGCGAACCAGGGCAACTCCGCCACCGGGGACGATGCCTTCCTCCACGGCAGAACGGGTGGCGGACAGCGCGTCCTCGACCCGGGCCTTGCGCTCCTTGAGCTCGATCTCGGTGGCGGCGCCAACCTTGATCACGGCCACGCCGCCGGACAGCTTGGCCATCCGCTCTTGCAGCTTCTCGCGGTCGTACTCGGAGGTGGTGTCTTCGATCTGGGCCTTGATCTGGTTGATGCGGGCCTGGATGCCGTCCTCGGAACCGTGACCCTCAACGATCGTCGTGTCATCCTTGGTGGAGGCGACGCGGCGGGCGCGGCCGAAGTCCTCGATGGTGGCGGAGTCCAGCCGGCGGCCGGTCTCTTCGCTGATGACGGTGCCGCCGGTCAGGATGGCGATGTCCTCCAGCATGGCCTTGCGGCGGTCGCCGAAACCGGGGGCCTTCACGGCCAGCACGTTCATGATGCCGCGCAGCTTGTTGACCACCAGCGTGGCCAAGGCCTCGCCGTCCACGTCCTCAGCGACGATGACCGCGTTCTTCTGGCCGACCTGGAGCATCTTCTCTAGGGCCGGAACCAAGTCGGCAACGGCCGAGATCTTCTTGTCGGTGATGATGACGTAGGGGTCCTCGATGGCCGCTTCCATGCGGTCGCTGTTGGTGATGAAGTAAGGCGAGATGTAGCCGCGGTCGACCTGCATGCCTTCCACGTATTCGATCTCGTCGGTCAGGCCGCGGGACTCTTCCACGGTGATGACGCCGTCCTTGCCGACCTTCTCCATCGCCTCGGCAATGGTCTCACCGATGGCGTCTTCGTGAGCGGACAGGGAGGCAACCTGGCCGATGCGCTCACGGGTCTCCACAGGCTGGGACATCGACTGGAGCTCGGTCACGATCTGGCCGACCGCGCGCTCGATACCGCGCTTGATGGCCATGGGGTTCGCGCCGGCGGTAACGTTCTTGAAACCTTCGTTGATGATGGCCTGCGACAGCACGATGCTGGTGGTTGTGCCGTCACCGGCGGCGTCGTTGGTCTTCGTGGCGGCTTCCTTGAGCAGCTGCGCGCCCATGTTCTCGAAGGCGTCGGGAAGCTCAATTTCCTTGGCGATGGTCACGCCGTCGGAGCAGACCTGCGGCGGGCCGAACTTCTTGTCCAGCACCACGTTGCGGCCGCGGGGACCCAGGGTAATCTTGACCGAGTCAGCCAATGTGTCGATGCCGGATCGCAGCGACTTTCGGGCCTCTTCGGAGTACGCCATTTTCTTTGCGGGCATTGCGTTTCTCCTTGAATCAATCCTTCCCATTCATTGCCGCTTTCGCGGTAATCCGGGATGTGATGTTGCTTCCCGCGAAAGCGGGGATTGCGAAAACAAATGCGGTGCGGTTAGCCGATCTTCGCGAGCACGTCCGACTCGCGCATGATCAGGTACTCTTCGTCGCCGTCCTCGTACTCGGTGCCGGCGTACTTCGAGTAAATGACCTTGTCGCCCACCGTGAGTTCCATGGGGATGCGGCTGCCATCGTCAGAGGCCCGACCCGGGCCAACCGCGATGACCTCGCCTTCCTGCGGCTTCTCTTTGGCGGTGTCCGGCAATAGGATCCCGCCTCGAGTCTGCGCTTCCTGTTCCGTCGGCTTGATGACGATGCGCTCACCAAGTGGTGTGAAAGTGGCCACTGAATGCCTCCTTGCGTTGTGTTGTTGGCCTGGTTGATGACGCTACCCACCAGGGCAGCGCTTACTTCTTGCGTGCGTAGTCCGTGGTGTAGAAACCGGATCCCTTGTAGATCACCGGCACCGGATGGAACACACGTCGCGTGACGCCGGAACATTCGGGGCATTGCCCTTCCGACGACGCGCCAAAACTCTGCCTCTGATCGTACTCGTGGTCACACAAAGTACACCGGTATACGTACCTCGGCATTTGAACCTCCCTGCACCGGCCCGTACGTTCGGCCGGCTAGGCTTGCCATCTATTCTCGCCTGCCTCCAAACGTTTTCCAATGGCCTTAATGTTAAAATTGCGTTGAAAATCGCTGCACACTGTATGTATTCGGTCGCGCCATGGTCACCCGCTATTTCAACTGGAATCCTGTCGGGCGAACCGACGACTACGCCGTCGAGCTTCAGCCGGAACTGGAGGGCATCCTGCGCAACGCCGTGCGCGCGCTGGGGGGCAGCGCCGCCGTCGTCGCCACCTGGGACGACGCGGTGCGACGCTTCGTAGTCACCGGCGCCTACGGCCTGGACGGCCCGCAGATCGCGCGCATCCGGCCCCTGCTCAACGAGGCCATCCCCGACCTTGCCCTCAGCCGGGAGCAGTTCGCGCTCCTGTCCGCTCTGTTTCCCCAGACGGCCCTCCCGATATCCACCACCGGGGAAATGCAAAACCCGGTCATGGCCGTCCCGCTGTACACCAACGACGAGACCGTCGGGCTTATCTTCGTCCTCCGCTCCTCCGACGCTGC
This sequence comes from Dehalococcoidia bacterium, assembly GCA_022827095.1. Lineage (GTDB taxonomy): Bacteria > Chloroflexota > Dehalococcoidia > Lucifugimonadales > UBA3495 > Bin87. The sequence goes on along the minus strand of JAJDTP010000005.1, from coordinate 382,670 downwards.
CAATTTCTCCCAGCTCGATCCGCCGGTGCTGGCGGCCTTCGCCGAGCAGGCGGCCATCGCCGTCCAGTCGGCTCGCCTTGCGCACCTGCTCACTCAGGAGAAGCAACGAGTCGAATCGATCCTGGAGGGCAGCGCCGACGGCATCTACACTGTCGACGCCGACCGGCGTATCGTCAGCGTGAATCCCGCCATGGAACGCATGCTGGGCCGGCCCGGCGAAGAACTGCTGGGGTTGCCCTGCGCCGTTGCGCTGAACTGGCGGGACCGCGAGGGCCGGCCCATCTGCCCGGGGCGTTGCCCCATGCTCCACGCCCATCAGTCGGCCTCCGGATTGGACGGCAACGTTACCGAGCTTGCCGCCGCCGCTCGCTCCTCCACCGGCCAGCGCACTGAAGTCGCACTCGTCTATTCGGTGGTCCGCTCTCCGGAGATGGCTCCTTTGAACGCGGTTATCAACGTCCGGGACATGACCCGCGTCCGGGAAACCGAGGAGATGCGGTCCACGTTCCTCTCCATGCTGGAACACCAGCTCCAGACGCCGCTGGCCATCATCAAGGGCTACACCAACACCCTTTCGCGCCCCGACGCCCAGTGGGACGGCGACACCCTGCGCCGCAGTTTCGAAGCCATCGAGGAAGAAACCGACCGCATGAGCCTGCTCATGGACCGCCTGCTTCTGGCGTCCCGCCTCGAGGCCGGCGCTCTGCCGCTGAGCCTCGAGCAGGTCAACCTGGCCGGCATGGCGGAGAAAGTCATCGAACGGCTCCAGCCAACCTCCAAAAAGCATTCATTGTTCGCGTCCTTTCCGGACGACCTGCCACCGATAACCGGCGACCCCGGCCTGCTGGAACAGGTGCTGGTGAACCTCGTGGACAACGCCGTGAAATACTCGCCGGGCGGAGGGCCGGTGGTGGTGTCCGGCGTACACGACAGCCACGGCGAAGTGCAGGTAACCGTCCGCGATGCCGGCACGGGCGTGCCGCGCTGGGAAACCCGCCGCATATTCGAGCGTTTCCACCGCTCCCAGAGCCTGGCTTCCACCCATCCCCGCGGCATGGGATTGGGCCTGTACATTTGCGACGCCATCATGAAGGCTCACCACGGAAACATCTCGGTCCAAAGCGAACCCGGCCAAGGTTCCGCCTTCACGATCACTCTGCCCAACGGTTCCGCCTCGCCATGACCGCCTCCGAGAAGCGCACCATCATGGTGGTGGACGACGAGCCCCACATCGTCCGCTTTACCGCCATGAACCTGGAAGTTGAGGGCTACAACGTCGTAACCGCCGAAAACGGAGTCCGGGCTTTAGAAACCCTGGACGACGGTCATCCCGTCGACCTTGTCGTGCTCGATGTGATGATGCCCGAGATGGACGGGTTCGAGACCTTGCGACGCATCCGGGCCGAGTCCTCGGTCCCTGTCATCTTCGTAACCGTGCGTGGCGATGAGGCCGACCGCGTGGCCGGTCTGGACCTTGGAGCCGACGACTACATCACCAAGCCCTTCAGCCCCCGGGAACTGGCCTCACGGATCCGCGCCCTGTTCCGCCGCGCGGATTTGTCAATGATCGAAGCCGCCGAACCGCCCCGCCTGCAGGAAGTCGTTGTCGACGATTGGCTGACCATCAACTTTGACCAGAGCCGCGTCACCGCCGGCGGTGAGGAAATGCGCCTCCGCCCCACTGAATACCGCCTGCTGTACCAACTGGTCAGCAACCCGGGCCAGTTGCTCAGCCACGACACGCTACTCGAACGAGTGTGGGGTCCCGAGTACAAGGGCGAGCATCAGTACGTCCGAACTTACGTCACCTACCTGCGCCAAAAGCTGGAACGCGACCCGCGCAACCCCGAGTACATCCTCAGCGAACGCGGCCTGGGCTACCGCTTCCGCGACCTCGACCGTTGACGCCTGGTTGCTGGCCCAAACACCCGACATCGGAGCGACAGTCTCAAGCCTGCCCGCTTTCTTGAATCATTACATTCTGGATTTGCGGGATTTCTTGATGCTCCAGGATCGGTAGATCTGCATCACAGAACGGATCCAATCCTTATAGTCCGCAAATCCCGAAAATCCTGATTCTGACGTTTTCCCGCCGCAATACGAGACTACCCGCCGGCGTTTCGCGCCATCGCAATTTCCCGGGCCGTCTCCTCCGGAACCGCGTCCGTCAGGGTGATGCTGTCCACCCACTTGACGCTGGCGTAACACGCCTGCCCGACGCTTACCAGCCGGCACGGACCGCCATGCTCCTCCGCCAGATCGTCGCCGTTCAGCCGGGTCGCCAGCAGAACCCCCGATGAATCGTCCACCGCGACGCCAACGCTGAAATCCATCGCGGCGATGGCGGCAAACCTCGCCTCTGGCAAAGGCTTCACGACATCCAACAAAACCGTCAGCGGAACCCCTTCCCATTGCTGACCCGGCGCAGACCAGCCGTCCACGCACTGGAAATCGTCGACGATGGTTTGGCGCGTCAACTCCGCCAACTCCGCCGCGCTGAACACGGTTGACCGCCCAACCAATCCCTCCACCCGCAAGCCCGGCCAAACTTCCGGACGGCCATGATGGTTGTCGAAAACGGGCAGGGAGTTGAAAACGGCGTCTCGTTCAGGTCGCGTCATTATCGATCCTCCAGCCTAAACCGGCGTGCCCCGGGTCATTGTCACGGCAACTACCACCACCAGGATGGTCAGCAGCACGTTGATCCGCGCAATCCATACCACCGACCGGCGTAGCAGCGGCAGGTACCCCGGCGGCTCTTCTCCCGCCTGCATCGCCTCGATCAGCCGGTTGGTATACGGGCCGATGACGAAGTCGTGAATCGCGCTGAGCCAGATCACCACCGCCACCAGCGCCACCTTCACCTGCAACGTCGCCACGAAGTGCCCGCCCAGGCTGAAAAAGTCGCCAAACCCGATGCCGTACCGAGTCGGCAGAATGTACAGCCCCGTCGCCACCAGCAGCACGATGCACACCCACGAAATCCACCGGAACCGCCGCGCCATCGCGCCCAGCATATCCGGCGGCAGCACCGGCGGCTGGCCCGGCGCCGGCGCGTACCGGCGCAGCACCGGAATCAGCACCAACGCCAGGAACAGGCTCCCGCCGATCCATATGATCGCCGATGCCAGGTGAATGAATACCGCCGCTTGGTACATGCCTCTCCGCATTGTCGGAGCGAAACTCCGGTAATGGAACCGGTCGCCACTAACAGCATACACCCACCCCATCAAGGTTGAACGCCAGGCGTCCGGCGGTTATCCTGTGCGCGAACCCGACCACCGTGGGGCAAGCCCGGCGTCATTGACAGCGGGATGCCCGGAGATGAAGCAATGCGATTGGAAGGCAAGGTCGCCATCGTCAGCGGCGGCGCGCACGGCATGGGCGCCGTGGAGTCTCGACTGTTCGCCCGCGAAGGAGCGAAAGTAGTCATCGCCGACATCCGCGAGGACGACGGCCGCCAGGTGGAAGCCGAAATCAACGAGGTCGGCGGAGAGAGCGTGTTCGTCCACACCGACGTGACCAGCGAAGACGCCTGGGCCAACGTGGTCTCTCAGGCTGTGTCCCGCTTCGGCCGCCTGGACATCCTCGTCAACAACGCCGGCATCAGCAGCCGCGCGGTTCCGGACGACGATAGCCTGGAAGCCTGGTCCCGGATCATGGACATCAACTCCACCGGGGTCTTCCTGGGCACCAAGCACGCCATCGGCCAAATGCGTCAGAACGGCGGCGGGTCCATCGTCAATATCTCATCGATCGCTGGCCTCGTGGGCATGCTCAGTGGACACCCCGCCTACAACGCGTCCAAGGGCTCCGTTCGCATTTTCACCAAGGCCATGGCCGTCCGCTATGGAACCGAAAACATCCGGGTCAACTCCGTCCATCCCGGGTACATGCCGCCGATGATGGGCAACATCTCCACCGAAGACGTGCGGGACGGCCGCCGTTCCATGATCGAAGAGCAGGTGCCCATGGGCCGCGAAGGCCGGCAGGAAGAAGTCGCTAACGCCGTCCTGTTCCTGGCCAGCGACGACGCCTCCTACATCACCGGCGCCGAATTGGTGGTGGACGGCGGCTTTACGGCCCGCTGATCCACCCTCACGCAGTCGAAGCCCTGCCCGAGTTTCCGAGTTGAAGGAACCGGCGTTTGCCCCGGCGGAAAGCCGCAATCGTTACCGGTAAGACAGGAGGGAATTGTTTTGCCGATTACTGACGTCACCATCATCCGTCGTTGCGCCCTTTGTTCCGGGCAATTCGGCATCATGACGGTCAAGAAAGACAACATGCGACTGATGACCAACGACCTGACCTGGTGCGACCACTGCGGGAAGGAAACCCGCGAAGTCCGCGACATCGCCGAGCGCGAGGATGCGGTCGTCGCCGAACAGGCCAGTTACCCCGGCAATCCCCCGGTGGACGACGTCACCGCCGCTGAATTTCGCCGCCGCCGCTCCGCCGGCATCGGCGTTTAGCCCCGCCTTCAGTGGGAGCATTTTATGTTTGCGGCAGACGCCATCCTGGAACTACACAAGCTTGTTGCGTCGGAGTCGGCGGACGCCGTCGACGGGGATTTTGACCTCGCCACCGGCGCCCTCCTGATCGCGTCCACCGACGACCCCAACGTGGACATCGAGGGTTCATGCGCCAATCTCGATCGCATGGCCGAAGCCGCGCGGGGTCGCATGCCGGCCCAAGCCAGCGCCCTTGAGGAACTGAACGCCATCACCGACCTGCTCTTCGGCGTCATCGGGTTCTCCGGCAACCGGGACGATTATTACGACCCCAGTAATTCTTACCTGCACCAGGTGCTGCAGCGCCGCCTGGGCATCCCCATCACGCTATCGCTGCTGTGCATCGAAGTCGGTCGCCGCGCCGGTGTTCCGGTGCTGGGCATCGGCATGCCGGGCCATTTCCTCGTCCGCCACCGCAACGAGGAAAACCTTTTCGTCGACGCTTTCAACGGCGGCGTGCTCATGAACCGCGACGAGTGCGGCGCGGTCATGCGCCAGGCCGCCGGCGATGACGCCCGCCTGGAAGAGCATCACCTCAACCCGGTTACCCCGCGGGAAATCCTGGCTCGTGTCCTCCGCAACCTGAAGGCGATTTACTGGGACCGGGAGGAGTTCGACCGCTGCATCACCACCATCGGCGCGCTTATGGCGGTCCTCCCCGACCGGCCCGAGGAACAGCGCGATCGTGCCGTGGTGCACCTCAAGGCCGGCAATCATCAACAATCTGCCGACGACTTCGCCGCGTATATAGAAGCAGCACCCAATGCCGATGATATCGAGACCGTCCGCAATGCCCTGTCCAGATTGAGGGGTACGCTATCCTGAGCACCCAATAACCCATCCCAACGAATGGAGCGCGATAATGCTTCGATACCTATTGGTCGGAATTGGAATACTCATCATCATCCCCGTAGCGTGGCTGGCCTGGTGGCTCCTGAGTCCACTGATCACCACCACTGAAGTTCACGAGGAATTCCCCCTGGCCCATCAGGCCGTCGTCCCCGCCAACATGACCATGGCTGAAGTCGAGGACGCCATGGCCGCAGCCGCCAACCTGGAGCGCCCGGTTGACGAGGCTATGCCTGACTCCTCGAGCTCCGCCGGCTCCCAGGCTCAGCCGCAGGCCGGCCTCATGGGCCAGTTCCGCGACGCCGACTCCTTCCACAAGGGCTCCGGCACTGCCACGGTTTATGACCTCGGCTCAGCAGGAGGGAACGTGTTGAGGCTGGAGGACTTCCGCGTCACCAACGGGCCGGACCTCCGTGTCCTGCTGGCCAACGCCCCCAACCCCGAGAGCCATTCCGATCTCGATGACGCGGGCTACGTGGAGTTGGGCAAGTTGAAGGGCAACGTCGGCTCGCAAAACTATGATATACCGTCCAGCGTATCGCTGGCCGATGTCCAGAGCGTGGTCATATACTGCAACCCGTTCCGAGTGGTATTCAGCGTCGCTACGTTGGAGACCCCTTAGGGATAATCGACTCGAGGGCCGAAATCATGGCCTATCTGCCGATAGAAGATTACGGAATCGTCGGCAACATGCGAACCTGTGCCCTGATCGGGGTCAACGGCTCCGTGGACTGGTTCTGCTGCCCTGACTTCGATTCGCCCAGCGTGTTCGGCGCCGTGCTCGACGACAAGAAGGGCGGCTACTTCAAGATCGCTCCCCTCCTTGACGACCCGCCGGTCCAACGCCAGGTGTACTGGCCGGACACTAACGTGCTGATCACCCGGTTCCTCGCCGAAAACGGGGTCGCCGAGGTAATCGACTTCATGCCGGTGCCCTCCCCGGAACGCCCCCACCACCACACGGAACTGATTCGCCGGGTCAACTGCGTTCGCGGTGTCGTCCCCTTCTTCCTCGAGTGCTATCCTGCATTCAACTACGCCCGCGACGCGCACCGAACCGAGCTCAACGAAAACGGGGTCGCATTCATCTCCAACGACCTGGGCCTGCAGCTGTCCACCGATATTCTGTTGGAGCGACACGATGGTGGCGTCATTGGCGCTTTCGTACTCAACGAAGGTCAATCCTCCACGTTCTCCATCGGAGTAATGGGCGACGACACCGTCGATTACCACCCGCCGTCGGAACGAGAGAGCAACGCCCTGTTCGAGGAAACCGTCTCCTATTGGCGTAACTGGCTGTCCCAGTGCACCTATAAGGGCCGGTGGCGCGAGATGGTCGAGCGGTCCGCCCTCGTCCTCAAGCTGCTCACCTACGAACCCACCGGCGCCATCGTGGCCGCCCCCACCTGCAGCCTGCCGGAAGAACTCGGAGGCGTGCGCAACTGGGACTACCGCTACACCTGGATACGCGACGCCGCGTTCACCCTGTACGCCCTGCTGCGCATCGGCTTCACCAACGAGGCCAGCAATTTCATGCACTGGCTTGAGGCCCAGATCGATCCCTTCGACGGCGACTGGAGCAATATCCAGATCCTCTACGGCATCGATGGTCGCCGCAGCCTCGACGAGGTGACCCTCGACCACCTGGACGGATACCGGGGTTCGAAGCCCGTGCGTATCGGCAACGGCGCCTACGACCAGCTCCAGCTGGACATCTACGGCGAGCTCATGGACTCCGTCTACCTGTTCAACCGGTACGGCGAGCCCATCTCCTTCGACTTCTGGACCAAACTCCGCCAGATGACCAACTGGGTCTGCGACAACTGGCGCCTGGCCGACGAGGGTATCTGGGAAACTCGCGGCGGCCGCCAGCATTTCGTCTATTCCAAGTTGATGTGCTGGGTCATGCTTGACCGCGCCCTGAAGCTTTCGGAACTGCGCTCCTTCCCCTCCGAACGCCAGCGGTGGATCTCCACGCGTGACGAGATCTATGAGGAAATTCAGAGCCGCGGCTGGAACCAGGACCGCCAGGCCTTCGTCCAGCACTACGGCAGCGATTCGCTGGACGCCTCCAACCTCATCATGCCGCTGGTCTTCTTCATGTCGCCCACCGACCCCCGCATGCTGAGCACCATCGACGCCATCAATCGCAGCCCCCAACAGGGCGGGTTAGTTTCGGACAGCCTCGTCTACCGTTACAATCACGAGCAGTTCACCGACGGCCTGACCGGACACGAGGGCACGTTCAACATGTGCACCTTCTGGCTGGTGGAAGCCCTCACCCGCGCCGGTTGGGGCGACCCTCGCCGGCTCGACCAGGCCCGTCTCATGTTCGAGAAGATGCTGGGCTACGCCAACCACCTCGGTCTGTATGCCGAGGAGACCGGGCCCAGCGGCGAGGGCCTCGGCAACTTCCCCCAGGCTTTCACCCACCTCGCCCTCATCAGCTCCGCGTTCAACCTCGACCGCGCGCTGTCGGGCATCCGCTAACCTACAGGGAGCAAAAACCATGCCCATCGAACAGGTATCCCCCGGTCTGGAACGCATCATCGACCTCGACCAGGAAGTCGAATGGCTCGCCAGCGGTTTCGGCGGCGACGGCTCCGCCCTGGGCGTCCCGTGGTGGCCTGCCGAAGGCCCGGTCTGGTTCCAGGAGGGCGGATACCTGCTCTTCAGCGACATCGGCGGCAATCGCCGCATGCGCTACAACGACGCCGACGGCCTTTCCGAATTCCAGGCCGGCACCAACGAGGCCAACGGCCTGACCCGCGATCCCCAGGGACGCCTCCTCGCCTGCGAGCACGACGCCCGCCGCGTCACCCGGCAGGAAGCCGACGGCAGCATCACGGTCGTCGCCGACAATTACCAAGGCAAGCGGCTCAACCGTCCCAACGACCTGGTGGTCAGGTCCGACGGCTCCATCTACTTCACCGACCCGTATCGAGACACTTACCCCGGCATGGAATTGGGCTTCGCTGGCGTGTATCGCGTGTCCCCGGACCTCAGCGACATCACCCTGCTCATCGACGACTACGTCGGACCCAACGGCCTCTGCTTCTCGCCCGGCGAGAGCATCCTCTACGTGAACGACTCCCGCGTCGGCCTGATCAAGGCGTGGGACGTCCGCCCGGACGGCGGCATTGACAACGGCCGGCTGTTCTGCGTAGTGAACGACGAGCGCGGCGGCGTACCGGACGGCATGAAGTGCGACCTGGAGGGAAATCTCTACAGCACCGGGCCGGGCGGCGTCTGGATTATCGCTCCGGACGGTCGGCATCTCGGCACGATTGCCCTGGGCGAAGGCCGGCGGGCCACCAATGTCGGCTTCGGCGGCGGCGACTGGCGGACGCTGTACATCACTACCTTCCATGAACTGTGCCGGGTGCGGGTGAACATTCCGGGCGTACCGGTTCCCCGCGTCATTTGAACCCGGTCACTGCGACTTTGAGGGGCGACGCGCGCGTCGCCCCTGCCCATTCAATCTCCGCGCCCGTCCTGTGGGCGCCGGCTTATCTGCCCGTGCGAATGTAGTCCGCCACTTTCTCGCCGATCATAATCGTGGTGGCGTTGGTGTTCGCTCGGATGCAGTCCGGCATGACGGACGCGTCGGCCACCCGGATGTTCTCCAACCCGTGGATCCGGCCCTGTTGGTCCACCACGGCCATGCCGTCGCTGGCCGGCCCCATCTTGCACGTCCCCGAAACGTGGTGCGACGTGCCTGAGTTTCGCATCAGCCAGTCGTCCAACGCCCCGTCCGATGTCAAATCGGCATCGACCGGATTGACCCGCTCCAACAGGATTTCCCGATAGGACGGGTGCTCTCCGATCTCGACGCACGTGCGAATGGCCTTGCGCATCCGCTCCAGGTCAAACGGCTCCTCGTAATAGTTGTAGTCCAGGTACGGGTATTCCAGTGGGTCGTTGGACTTGAGCCTCAGCTCGCCCTTGCCCAGCGCCAGCTGCAGGCTCGCGCTGATCCCGATGTAGTTTTCATCGTCGTCGATCACCACCTGCGCCGGCCGGTGCTCCGAGGTCATCAGCAGCGGCGAAATCTGCATGTCGTTGCGCAGGTACGAGTCCTCAACGGTGTACCTGAGGCCAACCTGGATCGCCGCCGCCTGCACGTCCGGCCGGTCGCCGGCAGCGCGGAACAGCACGCACGCCGACGGATGATCCCGCAAGTTCTGTCCCACGCCCGGCAGCTCGTGCACCACCGGGATGCCAACCTCGCGCAGGTGGTCCGCCGGCCCGACGCCCGACAACAGCAGCAATTGCGGAGACGCAATCGCTCCGCTGCTCACCACGATCTGACCACCTTCGACCACGAACCGGTCGCCCGCGCTCTCCACTTCCACGCCCACCGCTCGTTTGCCGTCGAACACCACCCGGCACGCCTGCACGTTGGCCCGTATGGTCAAGTTCAGCCGGTGGCGCGCCAGGTTCAGGTAGGCCAGAGCCGTGCTTATCCTGACCCCGTCCAGCGTGTTGCGCGCCCGCGGCGACACGCCTGTCGATTCCGGGTGGTTCTGGTCCGGATCATCGTTGAAACCCAGCGCCAATGCCGCGTCTTTGAATGCCACCGAGTGCGGCAGCCATTCGTCAGGTCGGTAACGTCGCACCGGGATAGGGCCGTCCGTCCCGTGCCAATCGTCCTGGAAGTCATGGTCGTTTTCCATCCGCCGGAAAAACGGGAGCACGCTGGTGTAGCCCCACTCGTCGTTGCCCCATTCCGCCCACCGGTCGTAGTCCTCAGGTATGCCCCGGTAGAGAACCTGGCCGTTGATGGCCGAGGAACCTCCAGTGGCCTTTCCCCGCGGGATCACCAGGTCGGTCTGTTGCGCCGTCACCCGGGCGTTGTACGCCCAACTGTGCGGGCCATAGGCCGAAAAGAAAACGTTGTTGCCCAGCTTCAAATCATCCGGCAAGTGGTTGAAGTCGGGGTAGTCTGGCCCCGCCTCCAGCAGCAGCACGCTCTTGTCCGGGTCTTCGGAGAGGCGGGTGGCAATGGTGGATCCGGCCGAGCCGGCGCCCACCACGATATAGTCGTATCGCATCGGGACCTCCTGCATCTGCGTGTAATTGGCTGGCCGCAATACTAGCCGACTCCGAATGCACGGGCAAGAAACGACCAACACATGTAACCGCCACACGCCGCCGCCTTCGGCGCAGGTCGTCAGTCATTCGCATCCACGAAAATCACTGACACAATCCCGCCGTCCCAGCACAAACCCTGTGCTAGAATCCCTGCGATGAGCGCCACTCGAACCGATCCCCTGGGCTATTGGATTGCCTTGAGCCGCGTGCCCCGCCTGGGTTCCGCCCGTTTCCGCCTCCTCGAATCCTTCTTCCGTGGTGACCTGTCGGCGGCGTGGGAGGCTCCCGCGCGCGACCTGCGCGCCGCCGGAGTGGGCCGCGCGGTCGCCCAATCCATCGTCGATGCCAGGGAAACGTCCTCACCGGATCAGGAATTGTCCCGGCTCCACGACGCCGGAGTTTCGGCCCTCAATTGGCACGACCCTGCCTATCCGGCCCGACTTAAAGAGACCGACGACGCGCCGCCTGTGCTCTACGTGCGCGGGACGCTGCCCGCCGTCGACGCGCCATCCATCGCGGTCGTAGGCACACGGCGGCCGACGGATTACGGCTGTCGGGTCACCGCCGATCTGTGCTCGTCCCTAGCCACCCACGGAGTGGTCGTGGTCAGCGGCCTCGCCTTGGGCATCGACGCCCGCGCGCACAAGGCCACCGTGGATGCGGGCGGGTTGACGGTCGCCGTACTGGGCAACGGCCTGGACACCGTCTACCCTAGGGAAAATCTCCGCTTGGCCGAGCGGATAGTCGCCGAGGGTGGAGCGATCGTCAGCGAATTCCCCCTGGGCGTCCGGCCCGAAGCGTCGAACTTTCCCCGCCGCAACCGCATCATCAGCGGCATGACCCTGGGCACGCTGGTCACCGAGGCCGGAGAAACCAGCGGTACCCGGTGGACCGTTTACCACGCCCTGGAGCAGAACCGTGAGATTTTCTGCGTCCCTGGCAGCGTATACTCGGAGTCCAGCCGGCTTACCAACCGCCTGATCCGCGAGGGCGCAAAGCTGGTTTGCAACGTGAACGATATACTGGTGGAAGTCGGACTGGAAACCGCGGAACGACAGATCCCCCTGGAAATGTCCGATGCTCAGGCATCAACCGACGCGTCCGCCAAATCTGGCCCGAATGGCAGTGCAGAAACAGCGCGCGCCCGTTACCATGATCCGATAGAATGTCAGCCCACCGCCTCGGAACCACTCGATCCCGACGAGGCTGAACTGCTTCAACACATCGCCAGGGAACCGATACACATCGACGACCTGGTAGCCCTCAGCGGCCGGCCCATAGCGGAAATCAGCGGTCTGCTCACCATGCTGGAGCTCAAGGGTCTGGTCAGACAAGTTGGGACCATGCATTACCAATTGGTCGCCTGAACTGGAGACGAACTTTTCCTATGCCGCCCAAGACAGGTACTTCGGCTAAAACCACTCGGACAACCAAGGGTCGCACCGGGCAGTCCCGGCGATCCGGATCACGCGCCGCCGCCAAGTCCGGTTCCCAGGCCTCCGCCGCCAGCCGCTCCGCGCGTGTGCCTTCGTCCCGGGGCAAACGCCTGGTTGTCGTCGAATCGCCGGCCAAGGCCCGCACCGTCGGGCAGATCCTGGGCAACAAGTACCTGGTTACCGCGTCCATGGGCCATGTGCGCGACCTGCCCAAGTCCACCCTCGGCGTCGACACGGATCAGGATTTCAACCCCAAGTACCTCACCATGAAGGACAAGCGCGACCTGGTCAAGGAACTCAAGGAAGCCGGCGCCAAGGCTTCGGACATCTTCCTGGCCACCGACCCCGACCGGGAAGGTGAGGCCATCTCCTGGCACCTCCAGGCTGCGGCCGGCTGGGACAAGTTCGAAAAGCCCCCCAAGCGCGTCGTGTTCCACGAGATCACCAAGCAGGCCGTCGAAGAGGCGTTCGAGCATCCCCGCGAAATTGACATGCAACTCGTCAATGCCCAGCAGGCCCGGCGCATCCTGGACCGTCTGGTGGGATACGAAATCAGCCCGTTGCTGTGGCTCAAGGTCAAGCTCGGCCTGTCGGCGGGCCGAGTCCAGTCCGCCGCTCTGCGCATGATCGTGGACCGCGAACGGGAAATCACCGCCTTTGTGCCGCAGGAATGGTGGTCGCTGGAGGCAGAACTTCACAAGGATACCGATCCCAATCTCCCGGCCAATCTGTTCAACGCCACGCTGCATTCCCGGAAGGGATCGCGGAAGCTGAGCATCAACGACGAAGCCACGGCCCGCGGCCTGGAAGCCGAACTCCAGGGCGCTGCCTACTCCGTCGACAAGGTGGAAAAGAAACCGCGTCGCCAGCGCCCCGCCCCTCCCTTCATCACCAGCACCCTCCAGCAGGATGCCGGCCGCAAGCTGCGGTTCACCGCCCAACGCACCATGGCCCTGGCCCAACAGCTCTACGAGGGTCTGAACGTCGGCAGCGAAGGTTCGGTCGGGCTCATCACCTACATGCGGACCGACAGCGTCAACGTCGCCGATACCGCGGTGCGTGAGACCCGCGATTACGTCCGTCAGCGCTTCGGCAAGGAGTACGTGCCGGACAAACCGCGCGCGTTCCGGACCCGCAGCAAGAACGCCCAGGAAGCCCACGAGGCCATACGCCCCACCTCGGTGGGCCGCACCCCCCAGGCCATGGCCGCCTTCCTGGACCGAGACCAGTTGCGACTTTACACCCTGATCTGGGAGCGCATGGTCGCCAGCCAGATGGCCGACGCCCTGCTGGAAGCGACTACCGTGGAGATCGACGCCCGTTGCGCCGCGCCTTCGGATAGCGTGTTCCGTTTCCGCGCCACGGGCTCCGTGCTCAAATTCCCCGGCTTCCGCGCCGTCTACCTCGAAGGACGCGACGATGCCGCCGACGGTGGCGAAAATGCCCTGCCCGAATTGGCCGCCGGCGACGGCCTGACCAACCAGAAACTCGAAGCGAGCCAGCACTTCACCCAGCCCCCTCCTCGGTTCACCGAGGCCACGCTCATCCGCGAAATGGAAGAAAAGGGCATCGGCCGCCCCAGCACCTACGCGCCGACCATTGCTACCCTGGTCGAAAGGGAATACGTCCAGCGCGAGCAGCGCCGGCTGTCCCCTACCGAATTGGGCTGCACGGTCACCGACCTTCTCACGGAACGTTTTGCCGACGTCATGGCCCCGGAGTTCACCGCCAAGATGGAGGAGGACCTGGACAGCGTTGCCCAGGGCGAACAGGACTGGGTGCCCATGCTTCGCGACTTCTACGGACCTTTCCACCAGGCGGTCAGCCTCGCGGAAGAGGCTTTCACTCCCTCCTGCGAAAAATGCGGCCAGCCCATGACCATGATGATGGGCCGGTTCGGCAGGTTCCTGGCCTGCAGCGGCTACCCCGCCTGCCAGAACACGCGCAACATGCGGGACAACGCGGAGCGCCCGGCCGACGAGCCCACCGACGAGATTTGCGAGAAATGTGAGCGCCCCATGGTCATCAAGACCGGACGCTACGGGCGTTTCCTGGCCTGCACCGGGTATAACGCTGAAGACAACCCGTGCGACAACCGCCGCAACATCGTTACCAAGAGCGACGTGCCCTGTCCGAAATGCGGCGGGGACCTCGTGCAGCGTCGCGCCCGGAAATCCGGTCGATCCTTCTGGGGCTGCGCCCGCTATCCGGAATGCGAGTTCCTGGTCAACACCGAGCCCCTTCCGGCTCCGTGCCCCGATTGCGGAGGCATGCTGGTCACCGCTGCCCGTGGTCGCGCCCGCTGTTCCGATTGCAAGTGGAAGGGCGACCCGCCCGCAATCGATTCCAGCGACGCAACTCCCAGCGCCGCTCCGGAGTTGGCTGGCGTTGGCGGCTAGCCCGACAGACGCCGCGGTCCTGTCGCGGGATGCTAGGAGTTGCGCTCCGGCCACAGCCGACCTGCTGGAGCGTTACGGGCTCTACCTGACCGGGCAGCGCGCGCTGTCCGACAACACCCGGCGCATCTACATCGACGATCTGCATACCTTTCTGGACTACTGCCGGCGCAACGGCCACGGCCTGCGTGACATGGATCGCCAACTCCTCCGGGGATACGTCGCGTTCCTCGCCACCTCTGGGAGATCCGACGGCCCTCGGCCGGCCGGCTATGCCCGCGTCAGCATCGTCCGCAAGCTCACCGCTCTCCGGACGTTCTACAACTTCCTGGTCCAGGAAGGTTGGTTCGGTTCCACACCAGTCCCGTCGGCTCGCTCGTTCCCGGTCAAAGTGGAAAAGCCGCTGCCCAGCTTCCTCGGAAAGCAGGAGGCCACCCGACTGCTCGCCGCGCCCGACGATGACACCCCCGCCGGGCTGCGCGACCGCGCGATCCTCGAAGTGCTGTACGCCTGCGGGGTCCGCCTTGCCGAATTGCAGGGCATGAATTTGGGAGACATCTACCACGATCGCCGCGAGATTCTCGTCCGCGGCAAGGGAGACAAGGAACGCTGGACCCTGTACGGCGCTCCCGCCCAGGATGCGTTGGACCGCTACCTGGAGAACGGCCGGCCCCATTTCGCCGCCACCGGAGCCCACAACGACCCGCTGTTCGTCAATCGCTACGGCGGCCGCCTGTCCCGCCGCAGCATCGAGAAAATCGTGCGGGATTACGCCGCCCGCGCCGGACTCAAGGATGGCATCCACACCCACACCCTGCGGCACAGCTTCGCCAGCCACATGCTTGAGGGCGACGCCGACCTCCGCGTGATCCAGGAACTCCTCGGCCACAGCAGCGTTTCCACCACCCAACTTTACACCCACATCACCAAGCAGGAAGCCCGCCGCGCCTACATGGACTTCCATCCCCTCGCGTCCGAGCCCGATCCCGGCGGCGACCAGGCTCCGCAAGAAGAATGACCAGCATCCTCGTTCTTCACGGTCCCAACCTGAACGCCCTCGGCCGTCGCGACCGGCATCATTACGGCGTCCTGACCCTGGACGAGATCAATCGCCGCATCAGCGACCGCGCCGCCGCGTTGCACGTCTCCGTGGAATGTTTCCAGTCCAACCACGAGGGCGCGCTGATCGACAAGCTCCAGGAATGCGCTGGTTCCATCCACGGCGTCGTCATCAACGCCGGCGCGCTGACCCATTACGGCCTGTCGCTGAAGGACGCTCTCACCGACGCCGGCGTCCCTGTCATCGAGGTGCACCTCAGCAACATCCACGCCCGCGAGGAGTGGCGACGCCATTCGGTGTTGGCCGATACCGCCCGCGGCCAAATTGCCGGGCTCGGTTGGAGAGGCTATACTGCTGCACTGGAAGCGTTGGCCGGCATCCTTGCCGACGAGTCCGGTTAACGCCCGTCATCTGCGGTCGGCCGACCGCTCGGGGGATTTCTGATATGAGTATCAACTTTGGCGACCTCAACAAGGGCATGGTAATCGAGCTGGAAAACCAGCCGTGGCAGGTGATGGACTACGAGCGTCACAAGATGCAGCAACGCGCGCCCGTCACCCGTATCAAGATGCGAAACCTGATCAGCGGCACCGTCATCGAACGCACCTTCCAGCGCTACGACACCGCCTTCAGTATCGCCGAGGTCGACAACCGCGAGACCCAGTACCTCTACACCGACGGGTCAAGCTACTACTTCATGGACCAGGAAACCTTCGATCAGCTCGAGCTCACGGCGGACCAGCTGGGTGACGCCTTGGGCTACCTGACCGAAAGCATGATGGTCGAGTTGGTGCTGTACAAGGGCAACCCCATCAACGTGAACCTCCCCATCCATGTCGAGCTTGAGGTAGTTGACACGCCGCCCGCCTTCAGGGGTGATACCGCCCAGGGCGGCAACAAGCCGGCCACCCTGGAAACCGGCCTGCGCATCACCGTCCCGATGTTCATCACCCCGGGCACCCGCGTCAAGGTCGATACCCGCAACGGGACCTATTCCGAACGCGTGTCGTAGCCTCCTCCGTCGATGTCGCCCATGCTGTCGCCGGTAGTTCACACGGTGAGCCAGGTGGCCGTCTATCTCAAGGACAAGCTTGAGTCGGACGGTCTGCTTTCACGGCTGACCGTCCAGGGCGAGATCGCCAACCTCCGCACCGTCGCCTCTGGCCACTCCTACTTCACCCTCCGCGAGGACGGCAGCAGCATCCGCTGTGTCATGTTCCGCGGCCGCTCTGGTCAGGAATACCTGCAAGACGGTCAGGAAATCCTCGCCGGCGGAAACTTCACCTTCTACCCGCCGTCGGGCGAAGCCAACATGCAGGTTTCAGCGGTGCTCCCCGTGGGTGCCGGCGCCCTCGCTCTGGAGTTGGCTCGCCTCCGACAGCAGTTGGCGGCCGAGGGCCTTTTCGACCCTTCCCGCAAGCGACCGGTGCCGGCTTTCCCCAGGATCATCGGCGTGGTTACCTCGCCCAGCGGCGCGGTCTGGCAGGACATCCAGAACGTCGTCATGCGGCGTTACCCCCTCGCCGAGTTGCGCCTGTCTCCAACGTCCGTCCAGGGTGACGGAGCTGGCGAGTTGATTGCCGACGCAATCCGATCGCTCAACGACGAGGGCGTCGCAGACGTCATCATAGTTGCGCGCGGCGGCGGATCTCTTGAAGATCTGTGGTGCTTCAATTCGGAGGAGGTGGCTCGCGCCATCTTTGCCAGCAGCATCCCCATTGTCTCCGGCGTCGGCCACGAGACCGACACCACCATCGCTGACGAGGTTTCCGACCGCCGCGCTCCCACGCCATCGGCCGCCGCCGAACTGATCACCCCTGATCGCAACCAACTCATGGCCGACATTTTTGGCGCACGGCAGCATATGACGTCGGTCGTTGTGGGTCACGTCGACCGCCTCCGTTCATCGGTACTCTTCCACCAACAGCGCCTGCAGCGTCGCGCACCCGACATTGGCTCCATGCGCCGCAGTGTCGACGAATTCGCGGAACGCGCCGCAGCGTCCATTCGTCATCGCCACTCGCTGGCCGGGCGGGACGTTGCTACGCTGGTGGGAAAGCTGGGCGCGCTCAATCCCGCCGATACTTTGCGACGCGGTTACGCTGTCGTTCGCTTGTCCGGCGAAGGCGCCGTGCTCACTTCGCCCGAACAGGTTTCCGACGGCGCCCAGCTCGACATCTCCTTGGCCGGCGGCCGCTTGGCGGCTACGGTCGGCCATCATCCCGCTTCACCTGGTTCCGATGCCGTCCCCCGGGAAATACCAGCCGGACCGGTAGCCAGCGATCCGATCGCCGCCTCAAACCCGAACAAGCGCCGCAGCCGGCGTTCCTCCGGCTCCCCTCCGGCCATGAAGCCTCTGCTGTAGCGGCCCGTCCCTAATCATGACGGACATCACGGAACCCGGTGGTGACTGGCGGGGGCAACTCGCCTCGATGCCCTTCGAGGAGGTTTATCGTCGCCTCGAGGACACCGTCTCCCGCCTCGAGCAGGGCGAACTTTCGCTAACTGACGCGGAACGTCTCTACCACGAAGGCATGGAACTGGCCGGCCGGTGCCAGGAGCTTCTCACCGAAACCGAACTCCGCATCACCCAAATCGGAGACGGCCGCGCTCCGGCGCCATCGACCACTACCGAATTTCCGCTCGGCGACGACGACTGGGAACCGCCGCCTCCGTTGGAACCGGATGACCCCTCCCTGTTTGATGATGACGATCCGCCGTTCTGATCCTCGGCAATGTACCGGCTCTGCCCGATGCTGCGTATAGGATGGTTTGCCACCGGCCGGGGAGAAGGTTCGCGCGGCCTGCTTCGTTTCATTCACGACGCCATCGAACAGGGTCGCTTGGACGCTGATATCGAGTTCGTCTTCAGCAACCGCGAGCCGGGCGAGGCCGACGGATCTGACCAGTTCTTTGACCTCGTTCGTTCCTACGGCCTGCCGCTGGTAACCCTGTCATCCAGCCGGTATCGGCGGGAGCACGGCGGCGGTCCCATGGCGCGTCATCGCCTCGGTTTTGATCGCGAGGCCATCCGGCTCCTTGAACCCTATCGACCGGACGTTTGCGCCCTGGCCGGATACATGCTCATCTGCAGTGGGGAAATGTGCCGGCGCTATCCCCTGCTGAACCTCCACGGCGCACTGCCGGACGGGCCCACTGGAACCTGGCAGTCGGTAATCTGGCAGTTGATCCGATCTCAGGCCCAGCAAACCGGAGCAATGATCCACCTCGCCACGGAAGTTGTGGACCGCGGCCCCGTGCTGTC
This sequence comes from Dehalococcoidia bacterium, assembly GCA_022827095.1. GTDB lineage: Bacteria > Chloroflexota > Dehalococcoidia > Lucifugimonadales > UBA3495 > Bin87. The sequence continues at coordinate 364,059 of JAJDTP010000005.1, read as the reverse complement.
CCATTGCGTAGTGTCGATAACCGGCGACGGTTTCGATCAGTATTGGGATATGGTGCGCGGGCGCGAGGCCACGGATATCCGGGCCGCTGAAGGCGAAGACTTCCCGCTGTTCCAGCGCATCCGCGAAGCCGGCTACCGCCGCGAACCCTACTTGATCCTGGAAACCCTCCGCGCCGTCGCCGACGGGAGGTTGAACGTCAGGCCGGAAACGGCCCTCGACGCATCGGGGCAACCCCTGGAACTTCTCTATCCGGGCGGCCTGCCTCTCACCGAGCACATCGAGGCCGCGCTTGCCGGCGGATAAAAGCTACGCGGACTTTCTTTGCTGACTCGACCGCGAACGGGCCAGCGCGGACTTCAGCGTCAGGTGCCGCCCGCCTCCGCGTCGGTACAGCCTCGGAGACGCGTCCCCCGTGATGGCGTCGCCGTGAACGACGCAGCGGCCGATATCCCGCAACGACGGCAGCTCGTACATCACTTCCATCAGCGCGTCCTCGACGATGTGACGCAGGATACGTGCTCCCGTTTGGTAGGTCAGCGCCCGTTCGGCGGCCGCTTCCAAGGCATCGTCGGTGAATTCCAGCTTCACGTTGTCCAGGTGGAACAGCCGCTGGTACTGTTTGACTATCGCGTTCCGCGGCTCCACCAGTACCCGGATTAGGTCCTCGCGATCCAGCGGCTGCAACGCCGCGACCACCGGAAGCCGGCCCACCAGTTCCGGTATGAACCCGAACTGGAGCAAGTCCTCGGGCGTCACCAGGTCCAGCATCGGCACGGAACTCGCCTTTCTTTCGGCTCGATCCTGGCTCTGCGCCAGGAATCCCATCGCCGACCCCGACGACACCCGCTTGGAGATGATCTCCTGTAACCCGTCGAAAGCTCCGCCGCAGATGAACAGGATGTTCCTGGTGTTGATCTGCAGCATCTCCTGGTGCGGATGTTTGCGGCCGCCCTGTGGCGGCACGTTGGCGACGCAGCCTTCGATGATCTTGAGCAGCTCCTGCTGAACCCCTTCGCCCGCCACGTCCCGGGTGATCGAACGGTTCACCCCTTCTTTCCGCGCGATTTTGTCCAGCTCATCGATGTATATGATCCCCTGCTCCGCCCGTGGGATATCCCAATCGGCGGCCTGGATCAACCGCAGCAGGATGTTCTCCACATCCTCCCCGACGTAGCCCGATTCCGTCAGTGACGTCGCGTCGCATATCGCGAAGGGCACGTCCAGCGACCGGGCCAGCGTTTCGGCCAGCAGGGTTTTCCCGGAACCGGTGGGGCCGATCAGGAGGATGTTGGACTTCTGTACTTCGACGTCCGGGTCCGTCGCCTCGCTGCGGATGCGCTTGAAGTGGTTGTATACGGCGACCGCCAGCGTCTTCTTGGCCTTCTCCTGGCCGATCACGTAGGCGTCCAGGCTGGAATAAATCTCCCTGGGTACCAGCGTTCGATTTTCCCCGCCGCGTTTGGGCGGAGGACTGTCCGCCAGTTCGACCCGGTCGTTGGTGCGGGCCCGACCGCCGCCGTCGTTCCGCTGCTTTTTGCCGCCGCGCTCGGCCACGTAGTTGGCCAACTCGCGGATACAATCGAAGCAGATGCCACCCCTGGTCTGACCCGGTGGCCGTACCAAACGGCCCTGCGGAAACTGGCTGCCGCAGAACGCGCAACGATGAGCATTGCGATTGGAACTGCGGCTTCCCGTGGTCATCGGTGCGTCCTCGGTCGGGTGTTTAGAGGGTTCCCGACTGTTACGCGGCTTCCGCGGCCTGCTCTTCCGTCTGCGTCCCCAGTATTTCGTCTACCAGCCCATACTCAACCGCCTCTTCCGCCGTCAAGAAGAAATCCCGGTCGGTGTCATCGGCAATTTTCTCCTGGGATTGTCCCGTTGCTTCTGACAGGATCCTGGTCAGTCGTTCCTTGAGCCTGACGATCTCCCTAGCCTGAATTTCGATGTCCGCGGCCTGGCCCTGGAAGCTGCCCACGTTGGGTTGATGCATGTGCACCGTGGAATTGGCCAGGCAGTAGCGCTTGCCCCTCACTCCGTTCGCCAGCAGCACCGTCGCCATGCTCGCCGCCGTCCCCACGCATATCGTCGAGACCGGCGAATTGATCAGTCGCATGGTATCCAAAATGGCCAGCCCCGACGCGATATACCCGCCCGGACTGTTGATGTACAGGCTGATGTCCCGGTCGCTGTCCTCGCGCTCGAGGTACAACAACTGCGCGATGATCACGTTTGCTACCTGGTCGGTTATCGGCGTTCCCAGGTAGATGATCCGCTCCCTGAGGAGCAGCGAGTAAATGTCAAATGCCCGCTCTCCCCGTGGGCTGGTCTCGATGACCATCGGCACGATGTTGGTGGGTTGCAGCAGCGGGGAATCTTCGAACGGAACGGCCATTGTGGTCTCCTGATATTGATTGCGGCGACAGCCGGACAACCTGAACGTCCATTTGGGCGTGGCAGCGGTCCCTATCCGCCGAATACGCGATTGAATGAATCGGGCAGCGTGTCCATCACATGGTCCACGATCCCGTATGCCACCGCTGTTTCGGCGTTCATCCAGTAGTCCCGGTCCGAGTCCCGCGATACCTTGTCAAACGGCTGGTCGCAGTTCTCCGACAGGATGGTGTTCAGGCGCTCCCGCAGGCGCAGGATCTCCTGGGCTGTGATCTCGATATCCGACGCCGAACCCTGTATGCCTCCCATCACTTGGTGGATCAGCACCGTGGAATTCCGCGTGCAGTACCGCTTTCCTTTCGTTCCACCGGACAACAGCACCGCCCCCATGCTCGCGGCTTTGCCCAGGCAGATGGTGGCCACGTCGGGCTTGATCAACTGCATCGTGTCGTAGATGGCCATGCCGTCCAGCACCGACCCGCCCGGCGAGTTGATGTACAGGCTGATGTCCTCGTCCGGGTTTTCCCAGCTCAGGTACAGCAGTTGCGAAACGATCGCGTTCGAAATGTCATCGTCCACGGGCGTGCCCAGGTAAATGATCCGAGCCTGCAGCAGCAACGAGTAGGGATTGAAGGCCCGCTCGCCTTCGGTGGTCGGCCGGATTATCCCGGGGATCACGTTGGTCGGCGAAACTATGCCCGACGGATTGGAACTTCGTGGCATCTCTAGGTTCTCCTGGAATGGTGGACGGCCGAACGTCATTCCCGTTCCTCCGCCTCATCGCCTGCGGTGGCCTCGCCATCGCCTGCATCGGTGGTTGCAACTGTTTCCACGGCCTCGGATTCGCCGGCCGATTCGGATGCGTCTTCCGCCGCGCCGGCTTCCGCGTCACCATCCTCGTCGAGTTTGCCCTGCGCGATGTCCGTGAGCCGCTCCATGACCCGCTGGCTGTGCAGCGTGGACCGGATGTTGTTCCGCGTCGACTCCGACCCGAGAAACTCTCGCAGCGAGTCCAGGTTCGACTCGTCCTGTTCTTCTTCGCCGGCCGACAGACCGAGCAGCCGGTCAGTTTCCGTTTGGATGTCTTCGTCGGAGATCTCGATCTCCTCTACCTCCGCCAGCTTCCGCATCACCAGGGCGCTCACCAGGCGGCGTTCCGCGTTGGGGCGCATTTCATCGAGGAACTCGTCCGCCGACTTGCCCATGAACCTCAGGTAAGTCGCCAGGTCCAGCCCCTGCTGCCGCAGCATCCGCTCCCGGTCCGCCTGCATTGCCTCCAGCTCTCGCTCGAACAGCAGGGGGGACGCGTTGACCACTGCCACGTCGCACAACGCTTCCAGGCTTTTCTGCTCCAGATCGTTGCGAGCGGCGCTCTCCGCCTGACTGGTCAGTGACTCCCGGATGCTGTCCCGCAGAGCTTCCAGGTCATCGAACCCATCGCCTACCGACTTGGCAAACTCGTCGTCCAGTTCCGGCAGCGCCTTTTCCTTCACGGACAGCACCGACACCTTGAACTGGATATCCTTGCCCGCGTACTGTTCACGCGGGTAGTCTTCCGGCACGGTGACCGTGAACTCGCTTTCGTCATCCTCGGACAGGCCCACCAGGTTGGGAGCAAAACCCGGGAACGGCAGCACGTTCTCCTCATTGGGGATGTACTCAACGTCCTCGTCTTCCACCACCGTTTCCTCGTCCATGGTTCCCAGGACGTCCAGGTTCAGGCGGTCGCCATACTCCGCTGCCCTCTCCACCGGCTCCCAAATCGCTTGCTCGTCGCGCACGCGATCCAGGACCCCGTCAACCTCCTCGTCCGTCACCTCCACCGGCTCGGTCTCCACTCGAATGTCGCGATAACCCGCCAGGTCCACCGTCGGTTCCAGCGGGACCGTAGCCGTGAACGACACTGGCTCAAGCTCAGTGACTTCAATGCTGGGTTCACCGAACGCCGAAACCTCTTCGTCCTGCAGGACCTTGTCCAGCGTCTCCGGCACCATGAACTCAAGCGCTTCCTGCAACAGTGCGGTCCGACCCATCATGCTCTCCACGATGTGCCGCGGCGCCCGTCCCCGGCGGAACCCCGGGATGTTCAGGCGCGAAACGACCCGACGGTACGAGCGTTCAATGAACGGATTCTCGTCTTCCGTGGCCAATTCCACCGACAGCGTGACCTCAATTGGTGATGCGTTGTCCCTCGTGACCTTCAACGCCGATACGCTCCTGTGCCCGGTTGAATCTGCATAAAACGGCGGGCAGGGTGGTCGATACCGGCCTGCCCGCGAACGCAGCCGAGTATAGCATAACCGCCAGTTCAGCGAAAAGCCGGGCCACCTTCACCCAGCTGTTCCCGGTCGCCGGCGACGTGTCATTGCGAGCGCAGCGCGGCAATCCCGTTGGCGCAACGAAGCCATTCGGGCCGGACGTTCACGCCTGCCCGCTTCGTCATTGCGAGCGCAGCGCGGGAATCCGGTCGCTGGAAGAAACGCCGTTACCATCACGCGATTCCCACGCCACGCTGGAAATGATGGTTCAGACGCAACTGCGCGCGCGTCCTACCCGACTGCCGCGAAATCTCTTTGTTACAAATCGTTAACCCTGTTGCAACGCACACGTTGTACGCTGGTATAAGTGGGCCGTTATTCGACCCTCCGCCTCCCCAACCGCGCTCCTATCCCTTCTGTTCCACGCAAACCCTCCAAAGGATCTGGTGGCCAATGCTGACCGGGGACATCTCCAAAACCACCTTGAACGAACACCTCAACTCCGACGGATCCACGCGGCCCGTCTACCAGCCCCTCATGGACAGCCTGAACGGTCTCGGGGTGCCTGAACTCCAGCAGCGATGGCGCGACGCCAACGACACCGCAGCCCTGGACGCCTTCACCTTCATGCTCGATCCCCGCGAGTTCCGCACTGTGCCCACCGACTGGCTGCCCCGTCTGATTCCCGCCGACGAATGGGACACCATTTCCCGCGGTGTCGCGCAACGCCTCAAAGCCATCAACCATTTCCTGCTGGACCTTTACTGCGGCGACCAGCAGGTTGTCCCGCCGGACGTCATGTACTCCTGCCAGTACTACAACCCCGAGTTGCAGGACTATCGCCCCGCATCCGACGTTTTCGTCCACGTGTACGGCATCGATCTGGTCCACATGGGCGACGGCCGTTATGTCATCCTGGAAGACAACCTGCGCATCCCCTCCGGCATCGCCTACCAGCTCAAGACCACCCAGATCGGGCTGAACGTACTACCCGAACTGGCCGGCGGCTACGACATCGTTCCCTACGACATCCGCTCCGCCTACCTCGACATGTTCGCCTCATTGTGTGAAACCGATTCGCCGGTCTGCGTCCTGCTCACCGACAGCAAGTTCGGCTCCGCCTTTTTCGAGCACCGCTACCTGTCCGAGCTGCTGGACATCCCCCTGGTGGAAGGCTCCGACCTTTACGTCGGGCATAACGGCCGCGTGTGGGCCCGTTGCCTGGACGGCGACTTCGAGGTCGATCTCGTCTACCGCCGCGTGGAGGACCTCGAGCTCTTCGTCCCCGGCCTGACCGAGGCGTACCTGGATCACAAGGTCGTGCTCGTCAACGCCATGGGCACGGGTGCCTGCGACGACAAGCTGGTGTTCCTCTGGGTGCCCGATATGATAAAAGCCTATCAGGGAGAAGAGGCCATCCTGGAACAAGCCCGGAGCTACGACTTGCGGTCCCCGGAAAACCGTCAATACGTGCTGCAGAACCTGGACAGTCTGGTGCTCAAGACGCGTCAGGGATACGGCGGGCTGGGCGTTTTCATAATGCCCGATCTGGACAAAGGTTACCGCAGCCGCCTGGCCCAGCAATTGATCGAGCAGCCCCAGGTCTTCATCGCTCAGGAGACCCTGGACTTCTCCCGACATCTTGTCTTCGACGAGACCAGTGGCGAATTTGAGGAGCGCCACGTCGACCTGCGCGTGTTCGCGGTGCAAAACGGCCGCGGGGAGGTCACCGTCTTCCCCGGAGGTCTCACCCGCGTGTCCGAGGCGAACAGCCGGGTCACCAACAACTCGTCAGGAGGATCATGCAAACCGAGCTGGGTGGTCCGATAACAGTCGAGACGATCCCGGTGCATTATGTCTACGTGGCTCGTTATACCTACACCGACACAGTGGTGCAAAACGACAACTTCTTGCGGCTGTCGCCCTTCGCCGATGATTGCCAGACGCCGGGGCCCTGCAGCGTGGCCACCTTCCCGCAGGGTCGCCAGATCCAGTATCCGGACCGATTGGGCAACGCCGTGCACCGCGTCAGGGTCACCACGCCGCACCACGAACTCATCATCGCCGCCACCGGACAGGTCAGCTTGAATCGTCGCATCGTGGATGCGCCCGACGTCATTCTGGCCGGCGCCGAACACGGCCTGGAAGCCCAGGAATTTCTTACCGCATCGCGCCTAGCCGACCCGACGGGCGTCGAAGATGCCGCCCGGGAAGCCTGCGCCGGAGCAGACACGTTGCTCTACTGTGTCAATAACGTCGTTCACTGGATCTACGCCAACGTCCGATACGAACGCGGCCTCACGTCGGTCAACACCACCGCGGCCGACGTCCTCGTCTCCATGCGCGGCGTTTGCCAGGACCAGGCCCACCTCTGCTTGGCCATGCTCCGGGCCCTCGGCATCCCCGCGCGGTACGTCAGCGGCCTGCTCACGCGCCAACCCGGCGAGACCCACGCCTGGGTCGAGTTCCTGCACCCAAACCTCGGGTGGTTGCCCGCCGATCCCACCCGCGGCGTCGTCATCGACCTCGGCGCCGACTACTTGAAATTTGGCGTCGGGCGCGACTACTCGGAAGTCCCGCCGGTTTCCGGTTCCTTTATTTCCCGCGGCGACGGACATCTCGATTTCACCACCGCCCAGTGCTTCTTCGACCGGGACTCCGTTTCCGTTGACGACGCCCTGAACCTGCTGCATTCCAGCGACGGGGTTATGTGACCGTGTTGCGTTCCCCAATTAAACCCCCGGAGGAGACGACCCCACATGGTAGAACCCAGGTCAATTGCCTATCGCCCCGACCGGTGGCTCACCGACTCCAGGGTGTACAACCTGATTTGGATGGGCCGCTGGCTGGAGCGCGCCGACAACACCACGCGCGTCATCAACAACTTCGCCCGCGTCGCTGTGGAGAACGGCAGCGACATGGTCGCCCTCCAACAATCCCTCAATAGCGCCGCCGCCATCCGCGGCATACCAACCGAAGACCCGCGCCGCGCCCTGGAACTCCTCCTGAGGCGGCACGAGGTATCGTCCATCTACCACAGCCTGACGACCGCTCGCGGCAATGCCACCCATGTGGGCACAGTGGAGCTAATCCGCGCCCTGTCCGAGGCCGTTCTGACTCTGGAGGACGACAGTGCGATGCCCCAATCACCCCTGGACGCCCTGCTGCTGACCAACCAGATCCTGGAACGCCTCAGCGCCGTCTACAAAGTCATCGACGACAACTGGTTCCACCAGGAAGCCCTGTCCGAGGAAGAAGTCTACCGCCGCTTCGTCCAGCAGCAACAGCAGCAATAACGCCGAGGTTTCCCAGAGGATCGCACCGCATCAGAGGCGCACCCGAGTGGTGGGTTCCAAAACCTCGCGAACCGGATTCACCTTGAACATCAACAACTGTAGCGTCGTCGCTCCAATCACGCTGCTCTCATCACCTTCCGGACCGAATAACGCCAAGCAAATCTCCTCTCGCCCGTCGATCCCGATCAGGACACGACCGTTCCAATACGACACTTCCGTCCCGTCGGCCAGAATAGCGTCGAATTGCGAGCGTCGGGGTATGTGCAAGGCGTCCAGAAGCGACGCAGGAAACATGGAGTGAGACGCGCCGGTGTCCACCAGCGCTTCCACTTCAAACGTGTCTCCTCCGGCAGGATTGCCGACGCGTACTGTTGTTGCAAACGTTCCCATTTGAAAGCTTCACACCTCGGTAAAAGAATACCCGCCCCAAACCTGTCGCACAGCGGGGCGGGTGCGCCAATCGGATTCTGTACCGATTACTTGAAGTGCGGTATCACGTCTTCGGACAGGCACTTCAGCGTGTCCATGACCACTTCCCGCGGAACCGACGACGTCCAGTTGCACTCGAACATGATCTCGTCCGTGGTGAACTGCTCGCGGAACATGTGGATCTTCTCGACCACCTCTTCCGGCGTGCCAAAGAGGTTGACCTCCTGGGTGGCTTCGGGGCCGGCGCTGCCCGCGTCGGTGCTCCCGATGGCGAGCCGACCGGCGTAATAGATGCGGGCCAAGTTCATGAGGTCGTCGACCCGGCGGTCCGCCTTCTCCTGCGTGTCGGCGACCAAAGTCGGCACGCGCACCACCGTGCTGGGATGACCCTCGTGTCCCGCGTCGTACCACGCCTTGCGGTAATCCTGCACGTCTTGCCTCAAGATGGCGGAACCGCGCAGGTTGTGTGGCGAGCTGCCGGCGCCAATGGCGATCCGATACCCGTGCTCGCCCATGGGCACGAAGCTCTCCTGGCTGTCCACCGGTAGGAGCATCGGCATGGGCTTCTGAACCGGCTTGGGAATGCTCATGTAGTCTTCGTAGAACGCCGGATAGTTGAAGTACTTGCCCTCAAATCCGGAGAACCTGTCCTCGTTCCAGAGCTGCTTGAGCAGCTCGAGGTACTCGTAGAAATACTCCCGGCGTTCGTCGGAACCACGTGTGCGCGCCCCGGGTCCGTAGATGAACCGCCCCTCGCTGACCTGGTCCACTATGGCGACCTGCTCGGCGACCTGGAAGGGGTCCTCCAGCTGGAGATTGTCAAAGGCGTAGCGTTCGTGGGGCAGCGCCCGCTCCGAAACGGTCTCACCTGGCAACCGCAGCGTCGGCCGGTGGATGGACGTGCCGATCCTGATGTTCTCGGTGTGGTTGGCGATGACGGCTGACAGCATCAGCGACTGCGGGTCCATGCTGCCCTGCGTGGAGAAGTGACCGCCGCCGAACCAGACGTAGTCCCAACCTGCTTCCTCGATGTGGTCGATTTCTTTGAAGTTCTGCTTGTACGCCGCGGCCTCAAGCAACTTTCCACCCTGGTAATCCGGGTCCCAGGGAACCTTGTCGCCCTCGTAAACGGCGTTCCAGGTGGTGAACAGTCCAAAATCCATTTTGGCAGTCATGCGGGCCCTCCTCAGAGTGGGGCGATAATGATCATCATTGCCGCCAATTTAGCACCGGCAATAATCACCGTCAACGAGCCCGGTCGTTAGACTTGGTCTATTCCACGCTTCCGGGCCATCTGTGGCATACTCACCGCCCAGGAGGGCCGAAGCCATGGTTGCCAAACCGACAACGGAAATCCCCGCCATATTCGTGGAAAACATGTGGGTCGACGGCGACCCCACCCCGTCCCCCATTCATCTGGACTTTCGTCCGGTGCTGAAACTTCTGGCCGATGTCGGTATTGAAGGCGTCAAACTGGACGAGTGGCTGATCGATTTGAACGAGGCCAACCGTGAATTGGTGGGCAAACTCGAACTGACTTCCGAAGGAGCGTTGCTGATATCCCCCATGCAAAGCAAATACGGATCAAAATTGGAAGGGGAATTCTTCGTCGATTTGGCCGTGTGGGCTAGAGACTATGGCGGCGAAGCCCACGGCGCCAGACTGGGAATTCGGATGACCGAAGACGACCGCTACGCTCCCGATGCCGCTTGGCTGTCACCGGAACAATTGGCGGCGTACACCCCGTCGGAAGAAACCTGGCTACTGGATTTCTGCCCGTATTTCGTGGTCGAGATCCTGTCACGCAACGACAGCCAAGCCAGCGCCCACCGCAAGATGCAGGTCTACATCGACCACGGCGCAATGCTCGGGTGGCTGATCGACCCCTTCCGACGCCGGGTTCACATCTACCGGCCCGGCGTCGATCCCCTGGCGCTCGAAGACCCCGATACAGTCAGCGCCGACCCCGATCTGCCCGGCTTCGTGTTCGACGTGCGCTCCAGGATTTTCGACGCACAGTAACCTGCGGACCTTCCGGTACTGAAAAGGAGCTATAATCAATGAAAGTGGCAGTCATGGGAGCCGGCAGCATCGGCGGCTATTTCGGCGGCATGCTAGCTCGCGCCGGCCACGACGTCACCTTTATCGCTCGCGGCGATAACCTCGACGCCATCCGCCGCGACGGGCTCAGGATGCAGACTGAGCGCGGCAACTTCACCGTCCCTTGCTCCGCCACCGATCGGCCCGCCGATGTTGGCCCCGTTGACCTGGCCCTGCTCACAACCAAGACCTACCACAACGCCATCGCCGTGCCGTCGATGGCCCCCATGGTCGGCCCCGATACGGCGATCCTCTGCCTGCAGAACGGCATCGACTCCTACGCACTCCTGGTGGAAGCATTCCCCGACGCCATCGTCCTGCCCGGCGCCGCCTACATCGAGGCCGGCCGCTCCGGACCCGGCGTCGTCACCCAGGCCGGCGACATCGTCCGCATCGCCACGGGCAGCATCCGGGGCAGTGACACATCCCACAAGCAGCGAGCCGAGACCGTCTGCGGCGCTTTCCGCGATGCAACCGTACCCGCGGAGGCCGAGGACGACATCGCCGTAACCCTGTGGACCAAGTTCCTCTTCATCACCACCATGGCCGGCACTTCCTCGCTGGCCCGCGAATACCTGCGCGACCTCCTTCCCCGTCCCGAGTGGCACAAGATCATCGTGGGCTGCATGACCGAAATCGAGGCGGCCGGCCGTGGCTCCGGCGTCGACCTCTCGCCGACCATCGTCGCCGACACCCTCGACTACATGGAGTCCGCCAAAGGAGCCATGAGCGCGTCCATGCACGCCGACCTGTTGGCCGGCCGCCCCATGGAGTTAGAAGCGTTGAATGGCGCCGTCGTCCGCGCCGGTGAATCCGCCGGTGTCGCCACGCCGATCAACGACGTGATCTATGCCGCCCTCAAACCCTACGCGCAAGGCACGGCCTGACTAGGGCGCGTAACGGTTTAAGCGAAACGAGCCGCGTTCTTGCGGCTCGTACTGAAACACCGTGCGGTCGGGGTGTTTATTCTCTGGTTTCCATCGGCATGCCCTGGTCGTGGACCTCAAGGACGCACTCGGGACACCTTTGCCACGTCTCGTGCCCGGTGGCCGGCCAGATATCCTCGCCCTTGGCCCCGCACAGGAAGAATGGCTCTACCTCTTCGATGCCCAAGCTTTCCAGGTAGTGGACCACACCCTCCCGGCGGGGATTGTCGAACCACCACGGTGTCAGCGAGCGCGCCAGATCGTGTATGCCTTCCTTGAAATCGTCCGTGTACTCTTCCACGTCGTCCGGGATGTCCACCATCCATCGGGTACCGGTGGGGCCACCTTCTTTGGTGGCCTGTAGCTTCCCAGCGCGGACGTCCTTGCGGATCACGTCCTGGGATACGTTCAGGATCCGTGAGGCTTCCTGGATAGTGACCCGGGGCATTCTGCACCTCCAATCGCAGCATTCATCAGGCAGCAATGCCTATTTCTACCACCAACCCCGCATAGCGGCAAGTCAGACGCAGATCAATCGGACGCCGCACCTGAAACCTGTCATTGCGCGAACGCCGCGGGCGTTCGCGGCAATCTCGCTGCGTCACCGGGTCGCCTCGGCGACGGGATCGCCACGCTCCGCTCGCAATGACTCCTGGCGGCGTGCCGGTGGTCTGTTACCGCGCCGCTGCCATGGTCCGCGGGTCCTCAAGCGTGTCGGCCAGCGACCCGCCCGGCGGAACCATGGGGAACACGTTGGTTTCCCGCTCAACGACGAACTCGATGAGGAACGGCCCGTCGTAGTCCTTGGCCTGCTGCAAGGCTGCGGCCACGTCTTCCTGGTGCTCCACTCGCAGCGCGGGAATCCCGTACGCGTTGGCCAGCTTGACGTAGTCCGGCCCTGGCATCGGCACCTCTTTCAGGTGGCCGTCGAAGAACATCTCCTGCCATTGCCGCACCATGCCCAGATACCCGTTGTTGAACAGCGCGATCTTGATCGGCAGCCTCTCCTCCACCGCGGTGATGAGTTCCTGGAGGGTCATCTGGAAACCGCCGTCGCCCGCCACCGACCATACCGTCGATCCCGGCCGGCCCAGTTGCGCCCCCAATGCGGCCGGCACCTCGAACCCCATCGCACCCAACCCGCCGGACGTGACGAACGAGTTAGGCTGGTTCAGGAACAGGTACTGGGCCGCCCACATCTGGTGCTGCCCCACGCCAGTGACCACGACCGCGTCGTCGTCGGCCTGCAGCATCTCGTTCATCTCGGTGAGCACCTGCTGGGGCAGCAATGCGTCGCTCTGCGGAATCGCCAGCGACGGATGCTGCGCCTTCAGTTGCGCGATCGCCCCCATCCACTCCGACCGGTCCACCTTTTGCACCAGCGGGGCCAGCGCTCTGAGGATCGGTCTGGCGTCCCCCACCAACGGCACCTCCGCCGGCACGATCCGACCCACCTGGCTGGCCTCGATATCCAGGTGCACGATCCTCGCGTGGGGAGCGAACCCCGACACCCGGCCGGTCACCCGGTCATCGAACCGCATCCCCAGTCCCACGATAACGTCCGCCTGGTCAACCACCATGTTGCACCAGTACATCCCGTGCATGCCCAGCATTCCCAAGCTCTGGGGATGATTCCGCGGAAAACTGCTCAAGCCCAGCAGCGTGTTGATGACCGGAATGCCGGAACCCTCAGCCAACGCCAGCAGCTCGTCAAACGCCCGAGAGTTGACGATCCCGTGACCCGCGATGATCACCGGCCGCTCCGCCTGGTTGATGAGATCGGCCGCCTTCCGGACGTTTTCCAGCGTCTCGTCTGACAACTCCGGATCCGCGGCCCATGGCGTCTCGGGGTATTCGAACTCCGCTTCCTCCAACTGCACGTCTCGCGGCACGTCGATCAGCACCGGTCCCGGCCGGCCTTCCTGGGCCACCCGGAACGCCTCCCGTATCGTCCGCGCCAGGTCGCCGGCGGACATCACCAAATACGTCCGCTTCGTACACACCGAGGCGATGCTGCAGATGTCGCACTCCTGAAACGCCTCGGTGCCCATGGCGGCCCGCGCCACCTGGCCGGTGATGGCCACCAGCGGCACGCTGTCCGCCTTGGCTCCCATGATCCCGGTCACCAGGTTGGTCGCCCCCGGACCCGACGTGGCCACGCACACGCCCGGCTTGCCTGTCATCCTGGCGTAGCCGTCCGCCGCGTGCGCCGCCGATTGTTCGTGCCGCACCAGCACGTGGCGCAATTGCGGGTACGACCACAGCGCGTCGTAGAACGGCAGAATCGCCCCGCCGGGGTGGCCGAAAAGGGCGTCGACACCTTCCCTCAGCAGGCTCTCGCAGATGATTTCCGAACCTTTCAGTTTCACGGTCTCTCTCCGTACAGCGTCGTTCCGTCCGCCAGATCGCGCCGGTGAAGGTTCGCTGCGGCACAAAAAAAGCCCGTCCCATAGGGACGGACGAATTGCCCGCGGTACCACCCTATTTGCCCTCAGCCGCCCGCGATGCGGGTGCTCAGAGCCTCTCTGGCAGGACACCATCATGTCCCGTCGCTTCTAACGGGCAACGAACCCGGCCTGAGCTTACTCACCGCCGTGTTCGGAAGGCGGATTTCAGCCGGCAGCTCCGGAGGGATTTTGGGCGGGACGATTGTGCCTGCTTTCACCAGGCCAGGCTCGCTACGACGCTCGTCGTCCGCTTACTCGTCTCCATCTCAGCTTTTCGAGAAAATGCTATCACGCGCCCATTACAGGGTCAATCTGTAGGAACTCTCTTGTTTACCCAGTTTGCGGCGCGGAAACGTCAGTATCAAGATTGGCAGGATTGGGAGAGCCTCGTCATGGAACCGCTCCAATCCAGACAATCCCCAAATCCCGAAAATCCTGCTTCTGACGATTTACGCCAACGCCGCAGAACTACAGCCCACCCACCTCCGCCAGCGCCGCTTCCAACTCCGCCAATGTCGCAAACCCCTCGAACCGCTGCCGCACGATTCCCTCGCCGTCCAGCACGAAAACCCACGACTCGTTGGTCCATCCGGGTATCTGCGTGAACCCCCACTCGTCCGCCGCGGGAACCAGATCCGCGCGGCTCAGATCGCCCTGTATCTCCTGAGGGTTGTCGTATAGTTCCACGTGGATGTAGTTGGCGGCGTCCGGATGCGCCACTCGCAGTTCCGACACCGTGTCCACCTGCGGGCCGCAGGTCGGGCTCGTGCAAAACGCCGGCGTGGCAAACACTACTACCGACGGTTTGCCCGACTCAACGGCTGCGGCAACCGACATCCGGTAGAGTTCGTCGTCCGGTTCGTACGCGGTGGTCAGGTCGGTTATCTCCGCGGGATCGTCAAGCGTCTTCGTTTCGCTGGCCGGGGCGGTTTCCCCAATCGACGGGATGGGCGAATCGGCCGCTACCGAAACGTTGATCACCGCTTCCCCAGAAACCTCGCCGCCCACCGGCATCACCGTCAGCCGGTAATCCCCGGGCGCGGGAAACTCCACCGGCGCCGCATACGACCCCCTAACCCCATACGGCCAGGCATTGTAAGGCGCGGTGATTTCCGTCGGCGGAGCCGATGCGTCAGCGGGCGCCACGGAGATATGCACTTCCGGCGCTTTGACCAGCGCTTTCTGCGTGTTCAGCAGGAACGCCACCCGCTGCGTGCCGACCTCCAGTACCTTGGTCGCCAGGTGCGATTGGATCTCACCGTCGTCCGAAACAATCGTGGGTACCTGGATGATTGGTGGCGCAGCGGTTTCTACCGGCTGAGGCTCCGGCGCAGAACCACCGCAGGCCACCAGCGCGATTGCCGTTAATGCAGATGCAATTACCAGCAGGGCCGCGCGCATCACGGGCCCTCCTCGTACACGCCAAAGGTGAAGGCGAACACGCCGAAGTCGTCGGAGTTTGACCGCATCGTCAGGATCGACTGGGGCAGGTACTGCGGATTATCGATGATCCCGTACATCCTCGGTTCGTCCACCATGATGTACGAGTACCCGTTCTCATCCCACTGGATATCCGCGCCGGCATTCTCTTCCGACAGCATCGCGCCGTCCAAGGTGACCACGACCCGGTACGGGTCGCCCGAGTCAGAGGTCAGCACGGCGTTCACGCTCTTGGCCGCGTAGTTCAACGCCAGGTAGTCCTCCAGGTCCTCGGTTACCCGCGCGTGCCGGATTCGCTCCGGTTCCACCGACCAGACGCCCTGGAAATAGAGCAGGTGTGGATGCAGGTCCTGGGGCACCTGAACGTCGATCAAGCCGCTCCCGTCGTCTAGTATCGACTGGAAATAGTCCTCATACTGCGCCACGTAAGGATGGCGACCCGACCTCGCCACGCCCACGTTCCGTTGCCAACCCGCGTACAGTTCCGGTGTCACCGGCGCGCTCCCGCCGATCCGCGCCGACTGGAACGCCGCGTCCCGTACCTGGTCTTGCGGCAGGTCCAGCGGATCATCGGAGAGGTCCGCTCCGGCTTCCACCAGCGCGTTGCGTATCTTCTGCTCGGTCTCGCCGTACGCCCCTTCACCGAAGTGGGAGTAGATCAACTCGCCGTGGCTGTTGAACAGGTACTTCGCCGGCCAGTAACGGTTCTCAAAGTTCCGCCACGTCACCCGGTCGTTATCCTGCGCCACCGGCCACCCGATCTCGTGGGTCATCAGGGCTTCCGCCACGTTTTCGTGGTCCTTTTCAAACTCAAACTCCGGTGTGTGAATGCCCAAAATCACCAACCCGTCGTCCTCATAGCGCGACCACCAGTCCCGCAGGAACGGCAGCGTCCGGATGCAGTTGACGCACGTGTAGGTCCAAAAGTCCACCAGCACCACGTTGCCCTCGCCGACCAGTCCCTGGATGGATAGCGCGTCATCCGTGTTGAGCCACGCGTCGATGCCCTCGACGTTGGGTATGTCCTGGGCAATCGGTTTGGCTTTGGCCTCCTCCGCTGGCGTCGCCGTGGGAGCCTGTGTGGCCGGCAGTTCACCCGTGGGCAACACCACGGCCGGTGTCGTTTCGACCGACTCGGCGGGCGCGATGGTGGGCTCCGCCGCCGGTGCGGAATCTCCCGACGTGGGCGCGACAGCGGGCGCCGACGTCGGGCTCGCCGGTTCTGCGGACTGTTCCGCCGGCGCCGCGCTCTGCGCGCATGCCGCCACGGCCAGCGCCAACAACGCCGCCAGCAGCATCATGCTCCCGGCTCTCAGGGTTGAACGAGTCATCACGTCTCTCAACTTTGTGGGTGCACCGAGTATAACTGTTGATACCGTGCCGTATCCGCCGCCTGTGGCCCTTCCGGTCGATCCTAGCCCTAATGCGGACCGACTCTCGTAAATCGTCAGCTGCAGACCATACGGGATTTTATGATTTGGCAGGATGCGAATCTCCCCATCACGCAGCGGTTCCAATCCTGACGATCCTCAAATCTTGAAAGTCCTGAATCTGACGTTTCCCCGCCGCAAACTGGAGGCGCGTAAGCCGGAACCGCGCGATTGGAGGATCGGCGTTCTGTGATACTATACGCAGGTCATTACCCGGCGGATTGAAGCCGCCGTCAGGAGGATTGTTTCATGGCAACGATGATCGATGGCGAGTCCTATCTGGGCCGCGTGATGGTTCGCCCGCTTAGCAAGTCCGGCGACGTCACTATGTATCTCTGGCCCCTGCGCTGCCTCAAGGCAAAGTTCGGTGGCCCAACCTTCGGCGTGGATGTCCAGGGCGTTGAAATCATCCGCTTCGACCCCCACGGGTCCCGCGGCCACTGGCACAAGGGCGGCTACGACAAGCTCGGCGCCGGCGGATCCCACGTCGACTACCCCGAGGAAATGCGCGACGCCGCCACGCAGCTCGATTTTTCCCTGGAACAGCTCCGGGAGCAGACCGCCACCTACTTGTCCGAGGCCGGGTATCCCGAGGCCGCTGCCAACCTGGATCCGGAAATGGTCAACGCCGCCGCCGATGCCATCAAGGCACACCTGGCCGCCGAGGGCAACCTCATCCCCGACGCCGTCGCCAAGGACCTGATCGCCGCCTGACCTCTCTGGCGTCGACCAACTCCAAAAGATCGGGGGCGGGTCGTTGACCCGCCCCTGTTCCTTTGCCTGCATGCACGTCGTTCCCGTACTTACATACCCGTCACTCCGGTATCTATACGCCCGTCATTCCTGCGAAAGCAGGAACCCATACGCTTGCGGCGCGACCAATTCCCCTCACGCCGTTATCCTCGTCCCCACCGGCCTCCCGTTCACGCAGTTCATCACCGCCCCAGGTTCCCGCCCATCCACGATGTGCGCAATCGGAACCGCCGCGTCGGCCAGCGCGTCCACGCACGCCGCCAGCTTGGGCAGCATCCCGCCTCGCGCCACGCCGGATGCCCGCAACTGCTCCGCCCCGCGCGCGTCCAGTCGCGGTATAACCCGACCGCCGTTGTCCATCACGCCGGCCACGTCCGTCAGGAAAATGATCCGTTCCGCCCGCAGCGCGTGCGCCAGCGCTCCGGCCGCCGTGTCTCCGTTCACGTTCAGCGGCTGGCCCGCGTGCTCACTGTCCTTGCTGACATCCACCGCGATGGGCGATACCATGGGGATGAACCCCGCCGATACGATCGCCCGCACCGGTTCCGGGTCAACCTCGGTGACCTCTCCCACATAACCCAGGTCGGGATTGGCCACGTGCGCCTGCAGCAGGTTGCCATCCATCCCGCTGATCCCAATGGTCGGCGCGCCCAGCCGCTGCATCTGCGCAGTGAGTTCCTTGTTCACCAGCCCGCCCAGCACCGCCACCACGATCTCCAGGGACGGCGCATCGGTCACCCGCAACCCATTAACAAAGTTGGGCGCCAGGTTCTGCCGCTGCATCCACTCGCTGATTACGTTCCCGCCCCCGTGAACGATCACCACCGGTTTCCCGGATGCGTGCAGAGCAACCAAGTCCTGCAACGATGTGTCGTTGCCCCCCAGGGTGCTGCCCCCGATCTTGACGACGATGGGCGGTTCCGCGAACTGTCGTGACACGTCGGCGTTCCTCAACCGGCTGCAAAGGCTGATGGGATCAGTACCGGTGTCGACCGGCGCCAGGCCAGAGGCGCGGCTTGCGACTAGGTCGTGTACGCGCTGTTGATGATGACGTACTGCTCGGTGAGGTCGCAGCCGTACGCCGTCGCCTCCCCGGCCGCCAGGTTCAGGCTGACCCGGAAGTCCACCTGCTCGCCGGACATCAGCGCCACCACCGCATCTCGGTGGAACGGTATCGGCGTTCCCGCCTCCATGATGCAAACCCCGTTGACAAACAGGTCCACCTTCTCTTCCACTGCCTCAGCGCCGCTACGGCCCAGGGCCATCATCAGCCGTCCCCAGTTCGGGTCGGCGCCGTACACCGCCGACTTGACCAGCGGGCTCCCCGCGATGGTCAGCGCCGCCTTCCGTGCGTCGACGGCGTCCTTCGCCCCATCGACCTGCACCGTGAGCAGTTTCGTGGCCCCCTCGCCGTCGCGCGCTAGCATCCGCGTAAGGTTGGCGCACACCTGGTGCAGGGCGGCCGTGAACGCCTCGGCGTCCGGCGACCGTTCGTCGATCACCGGATTGCCCGCCTGGCCGTTGGCGAAGGCCAGGAAAGTATCGTTGGTGCTGCTGTCACCATCAACGGTCAGCATGTTGTAGGTCTCGTCCGCCACGGCCTTGACCGTCATCTGCAGGAACCCGGGGTCAACCGCGGCATCCGTGGCGGCAAACGACAGCATCGTCGCCATGTTGGGGTTGATCATGCCCGACCCTTTCGCCACGCCCCCTATGGTGATCGTCTGCCCGGTGGACGCCGTGAAGGACACGGCTGTCTCTTTCGGATGCGTGTCCGTGGTCATCATCGCCCGCGCCAACTCGTTGCCGCCAGCGTCGTCCAGCGCAATCTCCGTAACGCCCGACCGGATCAGCGACATAGGCAGCTCGACACCGATCACGCCCGTGCTGCATACCAGCACGTCTTCGGCCGCCATACCCAGCTTTTCAGCGGCCAGCCGCGTCATCTCCTCCGCGTCCTTGTAACCCTGTGCCCCCACGCACGTGTTCGCGATCCCCGCGTTCACGATCAACGCCCGGGCCTGCCCACGCGCCACTCGCTCTCGGTCCAGGTCCACCGTCGCCGACCGTATCGCCGAGGTCGTGAACACCCCACCGATGGAACACTGCGTGTCCGACACCAGCATGGCCAGGTCCAGCTTTTCCTCCCCTCGCGTTTTGAGGCCGATGAAAACGCCGCCGGCGGAAAACCCTTGAGGCGACGTGATGGTACCGTTCGGAATGGCGGTGATATCTGCGCTGGCGGGCATCGTAAAGCGCTCCTGCGGGCCGAGAAACCTCGGCAAAAATGCCGCATAAATATACCATACGCAGCGTCGGCAATAGGATCATCATTGACTGCATAACCGGCGGTTGCGGCGGTCGTTCAGGAACTCGTGATAGTCGCTGGGCGGCAGCACTTTTCCGACGGGCCTGCCAATAATATTGGCATCAGTAAAATCTTGGATCAAGGCACCGTCCGCCGTGTAGAGCAATCGTGCGCCGCTGCAACGTGCCAACGCCAGTATATGCGGATCGTCGGACCGAACGATGGCTTGGTGACGTGCGTCGCTCAAGTTTCGTAGGTCTGTAGCGCTGCGATCTACATCCTCGTCGTTTACCTCGGAAGCTCGACCAGTTCTGATCGCTTGTCGAAACCACTGGCTGGCTTTTGCGACCTTATCGACTTCAGCTCGGTACTGGGTGCCACCAATGACTACTTGAACCGTCTGGGCCTCTAGCCAATTTACGAAAGCCATCGATCTGTCTGTTTTGTTGTCGCCGAAAACCTCCGGCAAAGAGTTTGCGTCAATGATCGCGCACATAGCTACTTTCGTATGCCTATGGATCGGCTAACTTCGTCCATAAAGAATTTGCCGTAGGTTGGCGGGGCACCCAGCACGTTTCCCATCTCGTCGAGCCTTATCGAGTGGATCTTCACGTCCAAATCCCTGGGCTCAAAGTACAGTATCGAAACATCCTCCGGTTTCAATCCCGTTGTCTGATCCCTTACGTCCATGCGCACCCGGTCAATGATGTAATCGCTGTGCGTCTCAACGACCAACTGCCGCCCCCCGGCAGCCACCTGGCAAAACAACGTGCCCAACGCCGCCTGCGCCTGCGGATGCAAATGCACCTCCGGTTGCTGAAGCAAAAACACAGTCGCCGCATCTTCTCTCAACAACTCTGTCAGCGTGGGTAACGTTTGGCTTACCCCATGACCCATGTCGATTAAATTGCGCCACGGCCCTTTTCGGCGCTTTCTGAATTTGCGAACCTGTAACTGGAAGGGGTCTCCGTCCGACGTACCGAACGAACGCACGGAAATCTCATCGAAGAGTTCCGATGCTTTGCCGAACGCCTCTAAGCTATCTTTAAGCCGCTGCCATTCGTCGGCATTGCCCCGGTATAACCCTGCTAGGTAGCTGGGGACATATTCGCCCGCGCTGTCCTGCAACTGACGTACCGGATCATAAGTTCGGCGAGGCTGAAAGCGAATGGGAGCATTGGCCACCGGTCGGTTGACTGCACGATTGTTGAAATCAACAACCGACAGCAAAGACGTTACTTCATCGAGATATTTATCGACCACGCTCGAAGACAGCGACGATGGCGGCCCGGCAAGGAACCGAAAGGAAACCAGCTCATCGCTTACTATAATGGTCCTGGGATCTCTATCCCAACTCTGCCATGGTCCTTCCGCTATGCGATAGCGAGCGAGCGCGTTCTTCGCTCGATTATTGTCGACTCGGGCTGACGACAACTCCAAGCCAACATCCTTGTAGGCAATCTTCCGCGTCACCGGGAACGGTGCGGTCTGGTGGCTCGCAAAAGTCGCCGCAAACTCAATCCCTCCATCGCGCAATATCGGCGAGGGGAATTTAAAACCTGCGGTGAAGGATTTTACGCCGGTTTTCCTGCCCCCGCTGTAGTGAACAATATCCTCAAACGACCCCAGGTCAAACGGCTCCTCCCGAAAATTCGGCACCACCTCCCGAAACGCCACGTCCCACAGCGCCCGTATCAACGCCAGAAACGACGTCTTCCCCGTGCTGTTGGGACCCACCAGCAGCGTCAGCGGCGCCAACCGCGCCGTCTGCTCCTCGCTGCCGAAGCAGCGGTAGTTTTGCAGCGTTATGCTGTCCATGTCACAAGTGTAGCACCACTACTCAAGCCCTGTTTGACTCTCCCCATACCCCGCCCGATAATGCCAGCATCCCCTACGATCCAGCCGTTTCCGCAACCCCGCCCTTGCTGCCCATGCCGAACGACACCCCCTTCCTGCCGTTGCCCGCCGGCGAAATCGGCCTGCTCACCGATCTCTACGAGCTGACCATGGCCCAGTCCTACTTCGCCGAAGGCATCCATGGCGAGGCCGCGTTCAGCATGTACGTGCGCGAGTACCCGCCCGACCGCGGCTACCTCGTCGCCGCTGGCGTTGATGATGCGGTGGACTGCCTAGAAGCCCTGTCCTTCGACACCGACAGCATCGAGTACCTGCGCAGCACCAGCATCTTCACCGCCGACTTCCTGGAATACCTGCGTGACTTCCGTTTCACCGGCAGCGTCCGCGCCATGCCCGAGGGCGCCCTGTTCTTCACCCACGAGCCGGTCCTCGAGGTCACTGGCCCCATCATCGCCGCCCAGTTGGCCGAAACCATCGTCATGAACCAGGTCCAGTACCAGACCCTGCTGGCCACCAAGTCCGCCCGCTGCGTCCAGGCCGCCCGTGGCCGGCCCATCGCCGACTTCGCCGCCCGCCGCACCCACGGAACCGAGGCCAGCATCAAGATGGCCCGCTCATCATATATTGCGGGTTTCGGCGCGACCAGCAACGTCCTCGCCGCCCGCCGCTACGGCATCCCGCCCACCGGCACCATGGCCCATTCCTACGTCACCAGCTTCGACTCTGAAATCGCCGCCTTCCGCGCCTACTCCCGCATGTTCCCTGACCGCAGCATCCTCCTGCTCGACACCTACGACACCATCAACGCCGCCCACGCCGCCGTCAAGGTCGCCCACGAGATGGAGAGCGACGGCCATCGCCTCACCGGCGTCCGTCTCGACTCCGGCGACTTCGACGCCCTCAGCCGCCAGGTTCGACGCATCCTCGACTACGCCGGACTCGACTACGTCCGCATCGTCGCCAGCGGCGGCCTCGACGAATACGAAATCGACCGTCTCATCACCGGCGGCGCGCCCATCGACATGTTCGGCGTCGGCACCCGCGTTGGCGTTTCCGCCGACGCCCCGTCCTGCGACATGGTGTACAAGATGGTCAGTTACGACGGCCGGCCAGTGATGAAGCTCAGCGAGGGCAAGGAGACCCTGCCCGCCGCCAAGCAGGTCTTTCGCCAACACGACCCGGAGGGCATGATGTCCGCCGACGTCATCGGACTGGCAACCGAGGACGTACCGGATGCAGAACCCGTGCTGATCCAGGCGATGACGGACGGCCGTCGCGCCATCCCGCCCAGCGCAATCGCCGACGCCCGCCAGCGCGTGGCCGACGGCCTTTCCCGATTGCCCCAGGCCCATCGTCGCCTCCGCCAACCTGACCATTTCCCCGTGTCAATCAGCGCGGAACTCAGCCTCCTGGAGTCCCAGATACGCGGCCGACTGACCGCCGCCCTAACCTCATAATTTCCAAAGGAGCCCGAATCCGATGAAAATCGCGGTCTGCGTCAAGTTCGTCCCCGTGGTGTCCCGCATCGAGTTCGACTACGAAAACAAGGTGATCCAGCGCGAGGGCGTCCCCTCCGAGATCAACCCATTCGACCTGCTCGGCATCAACATGGCCGTCGACCTCAAGTCCAGTGCCGAGGATTCCGTCGTCGCCTTGTCCATGGGTCCGCCCAACGCCGCCGAGGGCCTGACCCAATGCTACGCCCTGGGAGCCGACCGGGGCATCCTGCTCTCTGACCGCGCCCTCGCCGGCAGCGACACCCTGGCGACCGCCCAGGCCCTGGCCCTGGCCCTCCAGCGCGAATCCCCCGATCTCATCGTCTGCGGACGCAACAGCAGCGACGCCGAGACCGGCCAGGTCGGACCAGAAGTCGCCGAGCTCATGGGCCTGCCCCACATCAGCAACGTCCGCAAACTGGACGTGGACCGCTCCGGCAATCGTATCGTAGCCGAGCGCGCCACCGACGAGGGTTACCAGGTCATTGAATGCCCGCTGCCCGCCGTCGTCTGCGTCACCGAGGGCGCTGGTCAGGAGCGCTATCCCGGCCGCGATGAGATGACCGAGGCCCAGGAACGCAGCATCGAACAGCTCGCCTGCTCCGACCTGACCAACGACCTCTCCCTGTTTGGCCTCGACGGTTCCCCCACCTGGGTTGAGGACATCCGCCTCGTCGAGCCCGACCGCCTCGCCGTCGTCATCCGCGACGAGACTCCCGAGGACGCGGCCCGCCAGGTCGCGGACAGCCTTCGGGAGCGTCTGACCTCCTTGGCATCGGAGGCTAGTTCTGACACCGCAAACGCCGCGTTGCCCCGCTACTCAGGCGGTGACCGCAGCATCTGGGTCGTTGCTGAACTGGCCGCTGACGGTGTGCGACAGGTGACTCTGGAAATGCTCGGCAAAGCCCGCGCTCTCACTCCCATCACCCAAAGCGAGGTGGTCGCCGTCGTCATCCAGGGCGGCCATCCATCTGCGGATGTCACCACCCAACTCGCCGAAGCCGGCGCCGATCGCATCCTCACCCTGGACATGGCGAACCTCGGCGTCCTCTGCGGCCGCGGCGTCTCCCGCGCCCTCTCCGACGCCATCGGCGAACAACCACCGTACGCCATCCTGTTCGCCGCCACCGCCGACGGCCGCGACCTGGCCGCCCGCATTGCCGCCCGTCGCCGGCTCGGCCTCACCGGCGACGCCATCGACCTCGAAATCAACGACGGCGGCCAGCTTGTCCAGCTCAAGCCGGCCCTCGGCGGCAACGTCGTCGCTCCCATCCTCTCGAAAACCCTTCCCAACCTGGTCACCCTCCGCCCCGGCGTCCTGTCTCCCGGCGTTCCAGAACCCGGCGCCACGGCCATCGTCGAATCCATCCCGGCCTCCCCCACCGACGATGTCGACGTCGCGCTGATCGACGAGCACATCTCGGAAGAACACGGCGCGCTGGAACTTACCTCCGCTGAGGTCGTAGTCGGCCTGGGCATGGGCATCGGCGAGGAGAACGTGCCCGCCGCCCAGCAGCTCGCATCCAGCATC
Organism: Dehalococcoidia bacterium; assembly: GCA_022827095.1. GTDB lineage: Bacteria > Chloroflexota > Dehalococcoidia > Lucifugimonadales > UBA3495 > Bin87. The sequence continues at coordinate 339,396 of JAJDTP010000005.1, read as the reverse complement.
GGGGCGTCCATCTGCACCACCCGGAACGTCGTGCACTCCGGCTGGCTCCCCCACCACATCCAGGTGGGTATCAGCGGGCGCACCATCGCCCCCCAGGTCTACCTCGCCGTTGGAATCCGCGGCGCGTTCAACCACACCGTGGGCATCCAGAAGGCCGGCGTGATCCTTGCCATCAACCGCAACCACCGCGCCGCCATCTTCCGCGCCGCCGACTACGGGATCGTCGGCGACTGGAACGAGTACCTGGCTCCCCTGGTCGAGGCCATCCGCCCCGTCCTCGCCGAACACGGCCTCGGGTAAGCATCTGGGGCAATTGCTCACGATTGCGCGGTCTCTGTAGTTCGTCACAATCAGGATCCACGGATGCGCTGGATTGAAACCATTTCGGCAGAGTACTGCTGATCCTCATAATCCATAAATCTGGCAAATCCTGATTCTGACGTTCTCATGCCGCCAACCCGGGCACCCATGAAACGCCGATAGTCTCGCCACTACTGAACCCGATTGACCGGGGTTCACTAGGGCGACCACTGGCCGTGTTGCCCCGCCCGTTCATCGCATGGCGTACAATCAACCGCCATGCGCTCCCAATCCGACACCAAAGTGCCGGCGATGCCCGGTCGGATTACCTGGCGCACCCTCCTGCTGGCATCCGCCGCCGCCCTCGGCATGGTCCTGGCCTCCCTGGACTTCGCGGTCAACGTCGGGCTGCCGGCCATGCGCGACGCCTTCGAGACCGACCTCGCCTCCGTCCAGTGGGTGATCGTAGTCTTCATCGCCACCCGCGCCGGCCTCGCCCTGGGCGCCGGCGCGTTCGCCGACCGCTTCGGTCTCAGGCTCGTCTATCTGTTCGGCACCGCGACCTACGTCGTGTCCATGATTTGCCTGTCCCTGTCGCCGACTCTGGAGGTGCTGGTCGGTTTCCGAGTCCTGCAGGCCCTGGGCACCGGCTGCCTCTACAGCACCGCTCCGGCCATCGCCGCTTCGGTCTTCCCCGAGCATCGTCGCGGCCTGTCCATGGGATTCACCTCCGCCAGCCTCGCCCTCGGCATGGTCACGTCCACCCTGGGCGCCGGTCCCCTGATTCAACTGTTCGACTGGCCGGCGGTATTCGCCGGCCGTCTCCCCCTGGCCGGTCTCGCCCTTATTATCGGCCTTTTTTCCATCCCCCGAACGCTCGGGAACCAGCCAACTGACACGGATAAACCCCGGTTCGACCTGCCCGGTTCCGCCCTCGTCCTCTCCCTGTTGCTGTGTCTCATGATCGGCCTGCGTCTGGGCCAAGCCATCGGATGGACCTCGATCCCGGTGCTCGCCCTCCTCGCCGCATCTCCCCCGATCCTTGTCGCCCTGGTTAGGGTCGAGCGATCCGCTGCATCCCCGGTGCTGCCCGGCGCGCTGGCCCGGTTGTCCGGCTTCCAGACCGCCGTCGGCGCCATGTTCCTCGGCCATTTCTCGCAGTTCGTGATCTGGTTCATCTTCCCGTTCTACATCACCGACGCCCTGGGCCGCGGCCCGGTGACGCTGGGCATCATGCTGGCGGTTATGTCCACCTCCAACATCCTGTCCTCGCCGGTCGGCGGCTGGCTGTGCGACCGCTGGGGCGTGCGCCCCGTGGGCGCGGCTGGCCTGCTGACCTCGGCCGTCGGGCTCCTCGCCATGTCCATGCTGGATGCCAACTCGGCGGTCTGGCACCCCGCCGTCGGGATTGCAGCGGTCGGCCTCGGCGTGGGCTGGTACCAGTCGGCCGCCTACGCCCTGATGCTGGGCACCATCCCGGCTGACCGCTACGGTACCGCGTCGGGGGCGATGTCGCTGGCGCAGGCCTCGGGAACCGTCCTTTGCGTCGCCATCGTCGGCGCGGTCTTCTCCGCCCTCAGCGACCTGTACGCCGCGACCCGCCCGCCGGACGCGGCCTTTCTGCTGGCCTACCGCGACGTCTTCCGCGTCGGCGCGTGTACTGCGGCCGCCGCCGCTATTGCCTTCGCCATCCGGGCGCGACAGCCTCGGATCAATTCGTAACCGGATCCGGCGCCTGCCACATCTACCTGCCCTTCGGCACCAGCGAGTCCCGAAAAATCTGCACGCAGTTCTCCCACGAATAACCCAGCGCATGCTCTCGTACTTCGCCGCGGTCGCACTCTAGGGCCCGCTCTACCGCCACGTGCATGTCCTCGTCCATCGCTCCCGAGATCCCATCCGCGATTACGTCTATCGGCCCGGTGACCGGATATGCCGCCACCGGCGTCCCGCAGGCCATGCTCTCGGTGATCACATTCCCGAAGGTGTCGGTCCGGCTGGGAAACACCATCACGTCCGCCGACGCGTAGAACTGCGCCAATTCCTCGCCGCGCTTGAACCCCACGAATCTGACCCGGTCCCCGTACCGCTGCTCCAACTCCTCCCGGTAAGGTCCGTCGCCAACCACCCAGCAGCTGAACTCGGGTTTCTGAGCCAGTTCGCAGAAGTCGTCGACGCTTTTCTCTTTGCTCACCCGCCCCACGTATGCCAACACCGTTCGGGCCGGATCGTCCAACTGGTACCACCCATCGCTCCGCCGGGAAGGATGGAACAGCTGCGAGTCCACTCCCCGAGGCCAGACCACTAGGTTCCTGAACCCCGACTCCACCAGGTCGTCCCTCATGCTCGGCGTCGGCACCAGGGTACGTTCCGCGCCTCCGTGGAACCATCGCATGTATCGCGTCGCCGGCCCAGACGGCAGCCCATACATCTCCTTGATGTACTCCGGGAACCTGGTGTGGTAGCTGGACGTGAACCGGATACCCCGTCGCCAGCACCAGAAACGCGCGATGGTGCCCAACGGCCCTTCCGTCGCAATATGCACGTAGTCGGGATCCAGCTCGTCCAGGATCCGGTAGACCCGCACCGGCGACACCGCCAGCCTGACCTCGGAGTACCGCGGCAGCTGCACCGTCCGAAACAGCAGCGGATGCACCACCGTCACGTCCACGTCCAGCGCTGCCAGCCGGCTGATCACGTTGTTGAACGTGGTCACCACCCCGTTGACCTGCGGCTCCCAAGCGTCCGTCACCAGCGCCAACCGACAACGCTCACTCGACATGGTCCCTCCATCTCAGCAGCTCCCAACGCCCGTCGTCGTGCTCTACGATCGCGCTGCAATTTTCCACCCAGTCCCCACAGTTCAGATACGCGATTTCGTCTATGCTCCGAATATCCGGGGTGTGGATGTGCCCGCAGATCACCCCGTCATACTGGTTCACCCGGGCATGCTCTGCCAGCAACGCCTCGAACTTCAGGATGTACGACATCGCCGCCTTGGTCTGCCGTTTCGCGTACCCGGTTAGGCTCATGGGACCGATGTTAAACCTGGCCAGGATGCGGTCCGTGACGCTGTTGACGTTCAGCAAAGCGTCGTACCCGTAGGTTCCCACGAACATCATGGCCCGCCCCACGCCGCTTTTCATCAGGTCGTCGAACAGGTCGCCGTGGATCACCAGGTACCGCTTTCCGTCCAGGCCGTAGTAGTCCCGCTGATTGCAAAAATTAATCCGGCCGAAGCTCAATTCCCAATCGAGCCAGGACCGGAACACTTCGTCGTGATTGCCGACGATGTAGTGCACCTCGGTGCCGTTATGTGATTTTGCTAATAATCTGTGTACGACCCTGGTGTGCTCCTCGGGCCAATGAATTTTCCGATGCATCCTCCATCCGTCAATTACGTCTCCCACGAGATAGAGGTGATCGCTGTGGTGGCTGTCGAGAAATTCGGCTAATTGCGCTGCTTTCGATCCTTTGAACCCAAGATGCGTATCGCTGATGAATACGGCCCGATAATCCTTCGTTACCGTCGTCACTACATCCTCCTGTGAAGGTTAGGGACAGCAGTTTTTGACCGTACCGTATTGTATCATCTTTCGCGGATATTGGACGCCCTTCAATATCGCGACCCGCCGCCATCCACTCTTTCTCGTCCTATCCCATGAATTCGACCGGCTCCCCAATGGAGAGCCGGCCGCAACAATTTCGGAAGCTGTTTGATCGCGCCCGTGGAACCGCTAGGCGCTCTCCTCAGGCAGCATCAGATACTCCGGTTCCCCGAACAGAACCTGCGTCCTCAGCGCGTCCGCGTCCGCCGGACCCACCGTCGCGTACGGGTCGATGCTCCCCCACGGCGTCGACCGCGACGCGAACCGGAAGTGCTCCGTCCGGCCGTCGCGGAACGTGACATCCCAGACGATGTCCTGCCCTTCGTAATGAGGCTGCACCTCGGCCCCCAGCGGAACGAAGTCTGCGTAGCCGCGAACGTGTATCGCGTTTTCAGGGCAGAGTTTCACGCAGGCGTAGCACTCGGAGCACATGTCGGGCTCCTGGTTGCTGCCCTTGTTCACCATCCCGTCCAGCACCATCAGGTCGTTCGGACAGATATAGACGCACTGGGGTCCGCCGTGCACGCCGGCGCAGGCGTTGCAGGCGGACGGATCGACATATGTAGGCACTGATCACTCCTCAAAATGGGCGGGCAAACCCGCCCGGCGGCGAAAATCTGCCGCGCATTGTAGCATCAAACGCCGAGCGGCGTGGGATTGGTTATGCCGCCTGGATGCCGGTTTCCAGCCGCTCCGCCAGCGCGTTGAAATCCTCCGGACATTTCCGCCGGATGGCCAGGACACGGCGCGATGCTTCCTCGGCCAGCGCCTTCCGCCCACCACCTTGTGAATTATCCACGCCACGCTGCACCGCCAACGGCTCAAAGTATTGTTCCTTGACGTGTATCTCGGCGCGCAAGTCCGCCCATCGCCAGTTGCCGGGCAGGTTCAGGCCGGCTAGAACCCAGGTTTCCAGCTCTTCCCAGGCATTTTCGGCAAAGAAGCGCACCCGGTCGCCAAATCGGGTTTGTATTGCAGCCTCAATGTCATCGAGTCTTTGCCGTCGCCCCACTTCGCCATCCCGATCAACACACAGTACCAGTATGTCGCGCATAGGCGCTTGCTGGTCAACGATTTCCGCAATGCGTTCCAATTTCAAGGCTTCGCTAACTCCGCCAAGCAGCGGGTCCCTGCAAATAGTAACCTCCACCGAAGGCGCACTAAGGCGTCGGAAAAGCCTGGTGAAAAGGGGCTTGATAATGTACTGGTCTTTGCGAAAGTCTTCGGGAATGACGAGTACGTTCATTCTTCCTCCATCCCCCAACCATCCTCGTCGTCATCATCCAGATGATCGGTGTCGGCGTCTCCTTCAGATGCTTTCATCGCGTCTTCCAGCCAGCCGTTGGTGAGCAGGCGTTCCAGCCCGTAGGACTTTCTCAACTCTCTCAGGCGATACAGGTCGGCGATGTGCCGTATCACGCTGTCCGACCAGTATTGATCGCGATACACCACCGACGTGTGCTCAAAGGTATCGTCATTCATCCAGGCCAGCAGGGCCGGCGAGTGGGTGGTGGTGATCACCTGTATCTTCCCCTTCGCCGTCTGCCGTTCGATCAAGTCCAGCAGCAGCCACAGCCGGCTGGGGTGGATGCCGTTGTCAATTTTCTCAAAGAAATAAATGCCGCCGGCATCATCATTCAGTAGCGCCGCCAGTAACCCCAGGAACCGCAGCGTCCCGTCCGACGCGCTGTAGGCCGACACCTTGCGCCCGTTGCGCTCCGTAATGTACAGATGCACCCGGCCGCTGGGGTCTCGCGGGAACTCAAAACCTTGCACGTCCATCGGCGTCAGTTCCTCGAACCACGAAAGCAGCGTTTGCTTGCGGTCGGCGTCAGCGCAAATCGCTTCCAGCACCGTGGGCAGGTTCTGGCCGTAGTCGCCTAGGATGGTGGCTCCCGGCACGGAAGGCTCTCGCATCCGCGCCGGCGACAGTTCTAGGAAACGCATACTCTGGATAGAAGAACAAAGACAGGAGCGCTGATCCTCGCTTATCGGATCGTGATCGAGCGGCCGCGCCAACGCCGGTCTGACTTCCTGCATGTAGCGCCATTCTTGTTCGGAATTCACCATCCCAAATATCGGCTGATTCTCAGCCATCATCATTTCTGTCAACAGCCGAAAACCGTCTTTCCCGTCCGGGTTTATTCCAACTGTGCAGGAATAATCCATATTTTTCCCGCCGGTGCGCACGCTCAACCTCACATAGAATTCGCCTATCTCCTCGTTAGATCCGTCGAACATGCGAACTATCTCGTTGGGCGCGCCCCTAATCGGCTCCCATTCCAGCTGCCCGCCAACGCCCACCTTCCCTCCAATAATCTCCGCCAGCGTGTACCCTCGCCCGATCCCGTGCAGAAACCGAAAAGCGTCGCGTATGTTGCTCTTCCCGCTGGCGTTAGCCCCCACGATCACCGTGAACGGCCCCAGCTTCAGCGTCTCGTCCGCAAAGTTTTTGAAGTTCCTGAGCCGCAGCGATGTGATCATGTTGGCGCTCCTCGCAGTCCTCACGTCATATTATATTCCCCTGGGACCGGCCGCTTGCGCGCGCCACCGCCACCCCATCCTTGCCCCACCCCCACCTCCCCGCTACAATCGCCCCACGCCACCCCATGGCGCATTGGAGGCCCATTGGCGACCGCAACACCCGCTGCGCCCGGAGCGCCGGGCATCAAGAACAACCGCGCGTTTGTCCTCGGCAGCCTCTCGGTGGGACACGGCCTATCCCACATGTTCGACCAGGGTTTCCCCCTGCTGATCACCGAGATCGCAGCCGCCATGGGCTTGGGCACCGTCCGCACCGCCGCCCTCTTCGCCGTGCGCCAGGGCGGATCCAGCGCCACCAGTCTCGGCGGCGGCCCCTTCATCGACCACCTCAAGTCCTACTGGGGCATCATCCTCACGGCGTGCATGCTGGGCCACGCCATCACCTTCGCCGCCATCGGAGGCTCACCCACTTTTGCCCTTTTGGTGGTGGTCGTGTTCTTCATGTCCATGCCGGGATCCTTGTGGCATCTGCCGTCTGCTGCCGCCATTTCCCAGCGGTTCCCGGACCGTCGCGGATTCGCGATCTCGATGCACGGGTTTGGCTCCAATCTCGGCAACGTCAGCGGGCCCATCATCGCCGGCGCGTTGTTGGGCGCAAGCTTCATCATCTGGCGGCACGTTTTCTTAATATACGCCGGGCTCGCCATATTCATGGCCTTTTTCGTCTGGTGGTCGCTGCGCGGCCTCGGGCGCGAGGATGACGGTATTCGGGTCAGGAGCCTCGCCGACCAGTTCGTCAGCGCCGCCGCCCTGCTCAAGAACCCCGTGGTCATGGCCCTGATCTTCGCCGCGCTCCTTCGCGGAATCGGACTGAACGCCCTGTTCAACTGGACCCCCTTCTACCTCCGCGAGACCCTGGAGATGAGCACCCTGCAGGCCGGCGTCTACTATGCCCTGCTCACCGGCATGGGCATAATCTCCGCCCCGGTCCTCGGCTGGATGTCCGACAAGTTCGGACGCAAGGCGGTCCTGGCTCCCGGCTTCGTCGCCGCTGCCCTCCTCTCTCTGGCCGTGGTCAGCGTCGGTTCCAGCCTGTTGCTGATCCCCGTCATGGCCGGCCTGGGCCTCTTCAGCTTCGCCCTCCACCAGATCATCCAGGCATCCGTGCTGGACTACGTCGGCCAGGGCACCGAGGCCACCGCCATCGGCCTGCTGTTCGGCATCAACGGCGTCATCGGCATCGGCTCCCCCTTCCTGGCCTCCTTCATCATCGACTACTGGGGCAGCTACGGCACCGTCTACTACTACGCCGGCATCCTGACCCTCATCACCGCGGCGATCATTTTCGTGATCCCCCTCCGCAACCCCAACGCCGAGAACCCGCCGTCCACATAGAGCACAGCGCATCAATCCAATCCTGTCGATCCTGTGCATCCATGCAAATTCCCTGTTCTCGCCAAACTGGGCACGCATGAGCCAGCGCCGTTCGTTGCCGCTCCGTTCGCCCCCGTGCTACCATGATCGACGTCATGGATCAGCAGCACATCCGCAATTTCTGCATCATCGCCCACATCGACCACGGTAAGTCCACCCTGGCCGATCGCCTCCTCGAAATCACCGGAACCGTCCGCCCTCAGGACATGAAGGCGCAGTTCCTCGACCAGATGGAGCTGGAGCGTGAACGCGGCATAACCATCAAGGGCAAGGCGGTGAACATGACCCACCGCACCCCCGATGGTACCGAATACCAGCTGAACCTCATCGACACCCCCGGCCACGTGGACTTCTCCTACGAGGTCTCCCGCGCCCTCGCCGCCTGCGAAGGCGCCCTGCTGGTCGTCGACGCCACCCAGGGCGTCGAGGCGCAGACCATCGCCAACACCATGCTCGCCCTGGAATACGACCTCGAGATGATCCCGGTCATCAACAAGGTCGATCTCCCTTCCGCCGAGCCCGACCGCGTCGCCGCCGAAATGGAGCAGATCTTCGGGTTCCGTCGCGACGAAGTGATGTTCGTCTCCGCCAAGGACGGCCTCGGCTGTCGCGAGCTCCTCGACGCCATCGTCGAGCGCGTGCCCGGCCCCAAGGGCGTTGATGACGCGCCTTTCCGCGCCCTCGTGTTCGACTCCACGTACAACACGTACAAGGGCATCATCGCCTACGTCCGCGTCGAGGACGGCCAAATCTCCCAGAACGACCGCCTCCGCGTCATGTCATCCGGCCGCTCGGTCGAGATCATGGAGGTCGGCGTCTTCGCTCCCGAGCCGACGCCCACCGGCGTGCTCCAGGCGGGTCAAGTCGGCTACGTCGCCACCGGCTTCAAGGACGTGCAGGAGTGCGCCGTCGGCGACACTCTCACCAACAACGCCGAGCCCGCCGACGAACCCCTGCCCGGCTACGTCGAGCTCAAATCCATGGTCTTCGCCGGCCTCTACCCGGCCGACGGCGAGGACTACACCCGCCTGCGCGCCGCCCTGGAAAAGCTCAAGCTCAACGACGCGTCCCTGACCATCGAGCCCGAAAACAGCGGCGCCCTCGGCTTCGGTTTCCGTTGCGGTTTCCTCGGCCTCGTTCACCTGGAGATCGTCCAGGAACGCCTCGAACGGGAATACGACCTCGACCTGATCGTCACCGCCCCCAGCGTCGCCTATGAAGTCCTCCTCACCAGCGGCGAGGTCATCCGCATCGACAACCCGTCGCTGCTCCCTCCGCCCAACTCCACATCCGAAATCCGCGAACCCATCCTCGGCGTCACCATCGTCGCCCCCAGCCGCGCCGTCGGCGCGATCATGGAACTGATGCACGCCCGCCGTTCCGAGTTCCGCCGCATGGAGTACATGCAGGGGAGCCACGCATCCAACGGCGACGCAGCGTCGTCCGAAGCCGACGGCCAGAACCGCGTGGTGATGGAATACACCATGCCCCTGGGCGAGATGCTGGCCGACTTCTACAACCAGCTCAAGTCCCGCACCCAGGGCTACGCTTCCCTCGACTACACCTTCGAGGGCTACCGCGCCGCGCCGCTGGTGCGCATCGACATCCTGGTCAACCAGACGCCGGTCGAAGCCCTGAGCATGATCAGCCACCGCGACAACGCCGTCGCCCAGGGCCGTGGCATCGTCGAAAAACTCCGGTCCACCATCCCGCGCCAGATGTTCGAGGTGCCCATCCAGGCGGCCATCGGCAGCCGCATCGTCGCTCGCGAGACCGTCCGCGCCATGCGCAAGGACGTACTCTCGAAGTGCTACGGCGGTGACATCACCCGCAAGCGCAAGCTCCTCGAAAAGCAGAAGGAAGGCAAGAAGCGCATGAAGCGCGTCGGCCGCGTCGAAGTTCCCCAGGAAGCCTTCCTGAGCCTCCTCAAAATCGGCGAGGACAACTAACCACCGCCCGCCCCGACCCGTCATCATCCGCGCTCACCCCCACCCGTCATTGCGAGCGCAGCGTGGCAATCTCGTTGTCCGATAACGCCCGCCCCTGTCCTGCGTCGCGCGTACTGCGGCGGTTAGGCCACCCCACCGTGGTTCCTGCGAAAGCAAGAACCCACCGTCCTCAAGAACCAGCACGCGCAATTTGCTGAGCCATCACTTGCCAAAACCGCCTGGTTGGGCGCAAAAACAAAAGCGGAGATGGCAATCCATCCCCGCTCTTCCTTGTGGGCCAGTGACCGGCGAACTCACAGGATGTGATACAGCATCCGGTGGTCTCGCAAAACGTCCTGCGCGAAGTCGTTCTCCACTTCCCGCCACACCGAGTGGATGTGGTTCGCCTCGTTCTGGACGTTGTCGAACTCCACGATGAACTGCCCGCCGTGGATCCGGTAGTAGTGGTCCCGGCTCCGATCCAACCCGCCGGCCCATACCAGCCGGTAGTCGTCCAGCCCGGTCTCCCGTATTGTCGCCAGCCGCTGTTCCGCCACCGGCGCCGGAACCCCGTTCACGTACTCACCGATCAGCGCCATCAGGATTTCCCGCTGCGTGCCGTTCATCTCGTGACCAGCCAGGCCTTCTTCATCGTGGATGGCCTGCTTGCTGCTGTTGTACCCCAGGATGTCCCACGGCGCCTTGTCGTGGATCACCGCCTTGCCGCGCTGCCCCGCGTCCAGCGATCCGATGAGCTCAATCGCCAGATCCTCCCGCCGCCCCAGGATGCGCAGCCCTTCCTTCGGACCCTTTCGCACCTCGGCCGGGTTCGCCCCGAGGAAGAACGGCGTCACCGCGATCACCTGGTCCCCCCATACGCTGTAGTGCACCGACAGGTGGTGCCCTTCCACCCGCCATCCCCACGGGTCGTGCCGCCCCGGGTCGCCGAAAACCGTCCAGTAGTAAAGCTCCGGATCCCGGGGCCACGTCACCTGCCCCCACTCGGCTTCCAGCGGACCCAGCACCAACTCGTGCTCGATGATCGACCGGGCTTGCTGGTTCGACTCGTCCGTAAGACCCGTCGCCAGCAGGTCCATCGCGTGGCCGCGTTGCTGCTCGTTCATGTCGCGCAGTGGCAGCCCGTGCCGGTTCAGCGGCGGGTAGTACCAGAACAGCCGCTCGCCGTCCATATAGTGGTAGGTCGCCTTCCCGCGTTGGTCGCTGTCCAGGCTCGCCACCCAGCGCCGGGCGGCGTCCACCATCGCGGCGGTGACGTGGAGGTGCGGATGCGTAAATCGGCCAGTTGTCATCGCAGATGACCTCCTGCTAATCCTGATATCGATTTGTGCCGCAGTGTAGAAAAGCGCATCGCAGAGTGTCAAGAACGCCCAAACTGAACATCCGCACACACCCATCCCGTCATTGCGAGCTCAGTGCGGCAATCTCGTTGCGATACACACGTCCACGCAGGTCAGACCGTCCTACCGGCCCACTCAATTCTGGAAATCTTCTAATCCTCAAAATCCTGCTTCCGACGTTCCCCCACCGCAAACCGGGTATGCATGCTACCTAGCGCATCCATGTGACACTCCCGCCGCTCCAAGTCTATAATACTCACCCAATAACTACCGCCACTTCCACGGATAAATATCATGCCAAACTTCACTGAACGCCTCCGCGCCGCCAGCGAGGCCACCCAAAGCCTCCTCTGCGCGGGCCTGGACCCCGATCCCGCCCGACTTCCAGTATCAGACACCGTCGAGTTCAACCGCGCCATCGTATCCGCCACCGCCGATCTGGTCTGCGCCTACAAGCCCAACCTCGCCTTCTATGAGGCGATGGGCATGCCCGGTTTCAAGGCCCTGGAGAAAACCGTCAAGCACATCCGCGACGAGGCGCCCCACTGCATCATCATCGGAGACTGCAAACGTGGCGACATTGACTCCAGCGCCGCCGCCTATGCCACCGCCATGTTCGACGTCTGGGGCTTCGACGCCGTCACGGTGAACCCCTGGGGGGGCATGGACACCGTGGAACCCTGGCTGACCAACCCCGAGCAAGGCGCGTTCATCTGGTGTCGCGGCTCCAATCGCGGCGCGGCCGACATCCAGGACCTCGCCGTCAGCGGCGTGGGCAACCTGGAACAGCCTTTGTACCTGCGCCTGGCTCGACGTTCCCAGCAACGGGCGTCCCAGGGCAACCTTGGCCTCGTCGTCGGCGCCACTGCTCCCCAGCAGTTGGCCGACGTCCGCGGCATCTGCCCCGGCCTGCCTCTCCTCATCCCCGGCATCGGTGCCCAGGGCGGAGACCTGGCCGATTCGGTTCGCTGCGGCGTGGACGCCGACGGCCGCTTGGCCGTGATCAATGCGTCTCGTTCCGTAATCTACGCCTCCGCCGGCGCGGATTACGCTTCCGCCGCACGACACGCAGCCGCCAAACTGCGGGACGAAATCAACGCCACCCTCGACGACATGGGGCTCGGATGGAAGTGATGGTCGATGTTGCCGACCTCAAACCCGGCGACGTAGTTCGCTTGAAGAAGCCCCACCCCTGCGGCGGATACCAGTGGCTTGTTAACCGCGTCGGCGGTGATATCGGCCTCCGCTGCCAGACCTGCGGCCACTACGTCATGACGCCCAGTTTCCGCATCCTGAGGCGCATCCGGGAAGTAACCCGCCCGGCTCCAGAAGCTGACGAGCAGCGCAACCGTTGAACCCCGGTTCCATGCGGTCCGCCCTGGGACGCCGCGGCCGCTACCACAGCGTTGCCCTGCTCTGCGCCGTCGTCGCGCTGAACAGCTTCGGCATGGGCGCCATCTCGCCCGTGCTGCCCCTCTTCCTGGAACGCGAGTACGGCGTATCTGCCACCGAGGTCGGCATCGCCGTCGGGTTCTTCTTCGGCCTGGGCCGTCTCGTCACCAGCGTGCCCGCCGGGTATCTCGCCCAACGCTACGGACGCCGCCCCGTGCTCGCCCTGGGGTCCGCCATCAACCTCGTCGGCGCGGCTCTCGTCTCCGTCTCATTCAGCTACGCCTGGCTGACGGGATGGCGCTTCGTATCCGGTTTCGGCGGCAGCATCTTCCTCACCGTAGCGACCATTTACCTGCGTGACGAGGCCACTCCCGAAACGCGGGGCCGCCTGCTCAGCCTGCAGGAACTTAGCATCCTGGCCGGCCAGACCCTTGGCCCCCTGCTGGGCGGCTACCTGGCCAGCATCTTCGGCCTGCGCGTCCCGCTGTACGTCCAGGCCGTTTTGATGGCCGCCTCTTTGGTGGTGATCATCGTGGCCTTGCCCGAGTCCCGTTGGCGCGAACAGCTCGCCTCCGACGGCGCCACGCGTCGGCGCGCCACCCCCAGGACCCGGGCTACCCAGGAGGCCGATACTGTCGCACGGCCGGAACCCGCTGATCGTCGCGGCGCGATCTGGCGCCTGATGTTCAATCCCGCCTTCATCCTCGTCGGAATGTTCGCGCTGATGATCGTCGCGAACCGGCAGGGCGCTCGCTTCAGCGTCATGCCGCTTTTCGGGCGTCAGAAGGGATTCGGCCCCGACGACCTCGGCCTCTGGATCAGCGTCACCCACTTCCCCCAGTTTTTCACGACCCTGGCGTCCGGATACCTCTCCGACCGTTTTGGACGCAAAACCCCCATCCTGCCGGCAATAATCCTGATGACCCTGGGCATCGCTGCCTTCATCTGGGCGGGAAACCTGTGGCAGCTCATGTTGTCCGGTGTCCTGCTCGGCATGGGCGAGGGCCTTGGCAGTCCCGCCGGCACCGTGTTCTTCGCCGACATCGCGCCGCCGGGTTTGGAGGGCGTCACCATCGGCCTGCTCCGCACCTTCGGAGGCGTTGGCACCGTCATGGGCGCCCTGGTCCTGGGCGCCATCGCCGACGTGACGAACTTCTCCTGGTCACTGTGGATCGATGCCGCCGTCCTGGCTGCATCCGGTATCGGCCTCATGATCTTCGTCCGCGAAACCTACCGCCGACGCTCCGCCTGAACCTCGGACCGCTCATCTGATTACAGTGTGTGAACCAATGAAAGCCCACGGCTGTCCAAGACCGCAGAGCCGCGGAACTCGCGCCTTACGTTGCATCGAGTCCATCGACGGCATAGAATCCCGACGGGACGGCGTCAGGAAGCCGCAAATATGATACCGGCATTCCAACCCAACGGCTATCTGCCGCCGGGGATCCACCAAGCCACATGGCGACAAACCACTGAACGCCTCGGAACCAACCCGCACCGAGGAACCCTGCTTCAAGGCTTGCTCAGCGCTCTCCTGAACCTGAGACAAGCAGGATGCCGTAAGGTATATCTCGACGGAAGCTTCGCCACCGACAAAGAACTCCCTGTCGATTTCGACGTTGCATGGGAGACCGCTGGCGTGGACCCACGGCTGCTCAACACAACACTGCTGGACTTTACCAACCTCCGTCAGGCGCAGAAACTCACCTTCGGCGGCGAACTCTTCCCGGCCGACTGGGAGGCCGACGAACATGGCAGGACCTTTCTCGAGTTCTTCCAGACAGACCAGCAGGCCATACCAAAAGGGATTATCGCAATCGACCTGAGGACTCTCCCATGATTGAAAATGAAGAACAATACCGGGTCACCCAAGAGAAAGAGCAGGAGTTCTTTCAACTGGTTGGGCGCATGGAAAGCGGGGAGGCAGACCGCATCCCTGGCGAGGACCCCACTATAAGACAAGCCAAGATGGACGCAGCGCGCAGCATTTTGCGAGAGCTCCAAGACGAACTCAAGGCATGGGAATTGAGGCCACGCCCCGACACCACCGACGCCCGGCAAACTGCCTAGCGAGCAACGACACCGCTTTGATCGCCACCCCGGATCGGTGCTCGATTTGTCCGCAGGCTGCAACCCCAACCCTGGGCAGCCGACCTCACCGTATTTACGCCACCCTCAGCGGCCCCGGACTGGTCGCGCCGGTGCCTGCGGCGATACGGCTCTAATCGTCGCCGCTTTCGGGAGCCGCAATCATGGCCGGATGCTCCACCCTCACCTTCAACAGCAGTAGACCCCCGATCATGAACAGCAGCGCGCTCGCTCCCAGCAGCGCCGTGTAACCGAACCCCGGCCCGAACCACACCGAGACCAGGTCCGGCAGCGGCCCAATCGCTTTGGCTCCCGCCGCCCCGATCAGCGTGCCCAGGTTCACCACGCCCATGTGCTGCGCTTCCCGGCCCGGCGTCCCCAGGTCGTTTGCCAACGCCCAGTGCGTGGTCAGGATGATGCCAACCGCCCCGCCGATCACGCTGGCCACGACCACCGCCAGCACGTAGGTGCTCACCCACATCATCGCGATCGTCGACGCCAGGGCAGCCGCCGTGCCCACTGCCAGCACCGGTTTCCGGCCGACCCGGTCCGACAGCCAGCCTGACGGGTACGTCGTCATAATCAGCATCCCGCCGATGCCGATAATCGCAACCCCCAATGCCTGCGCCGGATTTTCCACCTGCACTTTGTCCCTCAGGAAGAACAACCCATAGGTCGTGAAGATCACCACTGCCGCCAGGAACGCCGCCCGCGACGCCACAAACCACGGCAGGTCGGGATGCAACCGCGCCATGCTGGTCGTTTCCGGAAACGCCATCGCAGCCCGGTGAAACGCCGCCGTGGCCGCCCCGCCGGTCTCCCGCATCCGACGGTAAATCGTCGTCGAACTGATCGCCGCCGTGCACAGTATCGCCGCCGCAAACATCCCCAGCGTGGCCCACAGCCACCAGGCATTGTCGGGCCGCGAGTAATGCCCCACCATGAGCGCCGCCACGAATAGGATGCTGGCTCCACCCAACGCCTCCAGCAGCGTCTTTATCGACGCCGCCACCCCCATCCGGCTGGTGGGCACCAGCTCCCGGATGCTGGCCAAGTACGGGGAATACGCGATCCCGGAGTTGATCTGGATGAACAGCCAAACCACCAGCAGGCTGCCGTAGGTGAGCGGTGTGGCCAGCGCGATCAGGGCCACCGGGATGCACACGCACGCCCACAGCATGTAAGGCAGCCGCCGCCCCAGCCTCGAACGCGTCCGGTCGCTCGCCCATCCCACCGGCACCTGCACCATCGCCGCCGCCAGCATCCCCGCCAGTCCCAGCATCCCCAGCAGCGTGTTCTTCGCCGCCTCCGGCGCGACATCCAGCACCAGGATTGGCAGCACCACCGTGTCCATGGCCAGCACGAACCCGGCCAGGCCGAAACTGTACGCGTTGAGCCGCGCCAGAGACCACTTGCCCCAAGCGCCCGCATCCGCCGCCGTCTCTTGCAAAGTGCTGTAACCGTATACGTTCACAGTGGCCTTATGAAACCTGGTAAACGCTCTAACTTGTTCAATGTTGCCATAATCGCATCGTCGCAACGGAATCCATCCGGATCAGCTCGGCTTCTCCCCTTCACAACTTGGCCGACATTCAGCCACACCAGTCCCCCTCATCCCCGGAATTTATAACTCGGGCCCCATACGCTGGGCTGCGGCGGAACACGTGCAAACTCTGATATTCGTTATCTGAACCCTGCCCTATGCTACAATGCCGCCGCCGGGGTATCAAACCCCCGATGTTGGTTTTTTGCGAGCGTCTGACCACTGTCCACTCGCCAATCCGGCGCCTCCCCGTCCGCCCGTGCTTCCTATGCGTGGCCAGCGTCCGGTTACAGTCCCGGGTCCACCAACAGCAAGTCTCTCCTAAAGTCATGGAGGCAACCCGATAATGCGCATCTGCTCACTGCTGCCCAGCGGCACCGAAATCCTGTTCGCCCTGGGCCTGCAGGATCAGATCATCGGCGTCACCGACCTCTGCGATTATCCGCCGGAAGCCGCCGACATGCGGGTGATCTGCCGCAGCCGCATCGACCCATCCATCATGTCCAGCGAAGAAGTCGAGGCGGAGATGCACCGCATCCTGTCCAGCGGCGAAAGCCCCTACGACCTTGATGTCGATTGGCTCCAGGCCGCCGCCCCCGACCTCGTGATCACCCAGGACCTGTGCTACTTCTGCGAAATCGACGCCGACACCGTCCAGCGCGCGGTTGACCCCATTCCCGCTCCGCCGGCCGTCCTCAACCTCAACCCTCGGACCCTGGCTGAGATCCTCGACAGTTTCCTGGAAGTCGGCTCTGCCTGCGCCGTGCCCGACCGCGCCCGCCTGCTGGTCTCAAACCTGAAAGCGCGCATCGACACGGTTGCGCACAAAATCGCCCAAGCCCCCTCCCGGCCTGCCGTTTTCTCCATCGAGGGTGTCAACCCCCTCGTCATCGGCGGTCATTGGGTGACTGATCTGCTGGCCCGGGCCGGTGGCCGTTTGCCCGACCGCTTCGCCCCCGGCTGCGCTGCGGAGCGCATACCGTGGGATGATGTGGTGGCCGCGCGGCCCGACAAGCTCTACATCGATCTCTGCTCCTCTGATCTCGCCCGCAGCGTCCGCGAGATCCCCTGGCTTGCCGCCCAGCCCGGTTGGAGCGACCTGCCCGCCGTCCGCTCCGGCGAGGTCTACCTCATCGACCACAGCACGCTGAGCCGACCCGGTCCTCGCGTCGTCGACGGCCTTGAACTCCTGGCCCAACTGACCCACCCCGACCTTTTCGAGGGCCACATTCCCCCAGACGCCGTCCTCAAACTCGACCCTGACTTGACGCCCGACGACCCGGATCTCATCGGCCACGCCTTCAAACCCTGGCACGCCGCCTCGCCCTCCGTTGCCGTGCCGGTTGCACTGGCCAGCCGATAGCTTCGACTCCAACCGTCTGGCATTAGTGATATTGGGCGGGTATAATCATCGCCAACCTAACCGGGGGTACACGCGCAGTGGTTAGTCAAGACGAGTTTCGGCAGGCCATGTCTAAGTTTGCGACTGGGGTCACGGTTATCACCACCCTCGACCCTTCGGGCGATCCCCATGCCATGACGGCCAACGCCTTCACTTCGGTTTGTCTGGATCCGCCAACTCTTCTCGTATGTGTGGCCCATAACACCATCACCTACGGCTATGTCGAGGAACAGAAGCGGATCGGCGTCAACGTGCTGCGCGAGGAGCAGGAAGTGCTCGGCCGCTATTTCGCCCGCCGGCCTGAGCAGCGCGAGGGCAACCCGGAGTATTCGTACACCATGGGTGAACACAACGTGCCCGAACTCAACGGCTCCATGGTCTTCTTCAATTGCGACATCGTAGGATCTCACGTCTACGGCGACCACACCATCTACGTAGGCGAAGTACGGGAGATGCGGCGTGGCGGGGACGATGCCAACCCGTTGATGTTCTACGACAGCCACTGGTACCATCCCGCCCACGAATAACCCGCCTGGCCGCCGTTCCGTCCCATCGACGAAATCACGAGGGCAGGTCCGGAACCTGCCCTCTGACGTACCCAAGCGCTAAGAGGCCATCATCGCCGGTCGCCAGCAATCTCAACCATGACCACGTCCGCTAATCGTTCCGCCAACGCCGACGCTCTGCACTTCGGCGCCAGCATGGCGCTTCCCGCCAGCCGCACCGCCGAGCAGGCGCGTCTCATGGAGGACCTTGGCTTCGAGTACATGGGAGCCGGCGAGCACTTCATGCGGGGCCGTCCGCCGGGCCCGACCCACGCCGCGCTGCCGCTCCTCGCCGTCGCCGCCGGCGCGACCCAACGGATGCGCATCGTCACCTCCGTCACCTTGGCGCCCTTCTACCACCCTCTGATGCTCGCGCGCATGACCGCCACCCTGGACATCGCCTCCGGCGGGCGGCTCACCCTGGGCGTCGGCGTTGGTGGCGAATTCCCGATGGAGTATGAAAACGCCGGCCTGGACATCCGCCGCCGCGGACGGCGCACCGACGAGTGCCTCGACGCACTGCGCCGGCTCTGGACTGAGGACTCGGTCACCTTCCCCGGCCGTCACTACACGCTGGACGAAGCGGCCATCAATCCCAAGCCGGAACAGCAGCCGCACCCTCCCATCTGGGTCGCCGGCCGCCGTGACGCCGCCATGCGTCGCGCCGTCAGGTACGGAGACGGTTGGCTGCCCTACTTTTACAGCCCCGAGCGCTATCGCGACAGCGTTGCCAAGATCGCGGACTTCGCGGAAGAAGAAAACCGTGACATCACCAACTTCCAGTGGGCCTTTTTTCCGTATGTCACCCTGGCGCCGACTGAGGAACAGGCGGCGCGCACCGCCGCCGCGGCCCTGGGCAACCAGTACCTATACGGCGGCGAGTTCATCAACATCGTCCGCCGCTACTGCCTGTTGGGCACGCCCCGGATGTGCATCGAAAGGTTGGAAGAATACATCGACGCCGGCGCCCGGTACATTATTTTCAGCATCGCGGCCCCCCGCGAGGACCGCCGCCGCCATCTCGAAGTCATCGCTAAGGACATCATCCCCCATTTCCGTGGGCGCTGACCCGATTGCCCCGAAACACCCCGTACGCCGTTTGTGATCGCTTCAGGCGACAGATGCATAAACCGTTGGAAACCGTTATGTCTGGTCACATTGGACCATCTTTTGTTGACCAAAAATCGAACCAAACTGGGCATTTGCGATTGACCGCATGACAACGTTGGCGTCTATGCCAATGTTGTATAATGACCCGTAACGTCTACATGAACCGCGCAGCAACAACCGCTCCTGTCCAACGGCAACGGAGTACGTGAGCTAAAATGAGCATTATTGAACTGCTCGATACTAAGTTCGACGGTACCCCCGCTACCCAGTCGCCCGTTTCCATTCAGCTCCAGGGTGACCGTACCAGGCGGGTTATGATGGTCCAGCCTGCGTCGGCGGGTGGCAACTTCGAATATATTGCCATTCCCCGGCAGGGCATGTTGTTCCTCTCTGGAGCCCTCGCCCAGTGGAAAGGCCCCTACGTCTACGAACGGGATATCTGGTTCGAAGACCGTTTGGGTCGCATGGACCCCGATAAGGACCTCGACGACATCGACGTCCTGATGATCACTTCTCTCATCAATGAGACCCCGCGCGCCTACGAACTCGCCCGTCAGGCCCGCGAATTCCATCCCGAACTTGTGATCCTCGGCGGCGGGCCCCAGATGAGCCCCTTGCCCGAAGAGGCCATCGCCCGCGGCGGCTTCGACGCCATCGTCAATCGCGAGGGCGAAGACATCATCGGCCAGCTCTGCGACATCCTGCTCACCTTCCGCGACGACCGCAAGTACCGGTACCTCGAACGCGTCGCCGGCATCTCCTTCATGCGTGACGGGCATGTGACCCAGACCCGCCGCAAGGGCCTCGTCGCCCCCGACTTCGTGCCCCTGCCCGACTTCCGGTCGATCCGCGGCCTGTCGCCCATGAACCCCATGGCCGGCGGCGTCCTGGAGACCGTGCGCGGCTGCACCGAAAACTGCTCCTACTGCCAGGTCATCCAGCAGTTCCTCGGCTACCGCCTTATCGAACGCGAAACGGAGTTCAAGCGCATCGAGCAGCTGGAAGAACTCGCCGCCGACGGTCTGATCCATACCGGTCGCAACGGTAAGTTCAACGTCTTCATCTCGGACGACTTACACACCCCTCCGCTGCGGGCCGTCAAGTTCCGGAACGAGCGCCTCGAACGCCTCAAGGGCTGGGCCGGCCGTACCGACTCCATGAACATGATCTGCCAAGCCCGCGCGGAGATCGGTCAGGATGACGAGTTGGCCGACGCTCTGCTGGACGCCAACGTGAAGATGCTCTACCTCGGCGTCGAGTCCAACAACGCCGAGAGCCTCGCCGCCGTGCGCAAGCGCCAGGAACCCGGCCAGATGCAGAAGGACCTGGTCCACCTCAACGAAAAGGGTTTCTCCGTCGTCGCCATGACCATCATAGGCCTGCCTTACGACACCGAGGAATCCATCATGACCCTAGCCGACTGGGTCACCCAGCACAGCCGGTACCAGACTGCCAACCTGCTCACCCCGCTGCCCGCCACGTCCAACTGGGACCTGAAGCCCCTGAGCGCCAACGGCGAGCCCCTGCAGGAAGGCGAGATGCGGCCCTACGAACTCTACACCGGCCGCCAGTTCGTCCACGAAGACGACCGCTGGAACATGGCCGAGAGCCGCGAGCTCTTCGACAAATACAGCGCCAAACTCACCTCCATTGACGCTCTCTACGGCCGGATCTTCCGCATCCTCGGAAACTATCGCCTCCGGCAGGCCCGCAGCGTGCAGGACCTGTCCGAGACCACCGAGACCATGCGCAACTGGTCCCACCAGGTTGAACAGGCCGGCAAAGAACTCGGCGAGAGCCTCAATCAGCACGTGACTGAACTGGCCGACACCCTCCGTTCCGTCAGCCAACCCCTGTCCAATATGGGCTCGGACTTCATGGACAACCTGCGGGTGAGGATCAACGAAACCTCGGAGGCGCTGCGGGTTTACGCCGAACGGGCCGACAGCGGCAGCAAGGACGTAGCGACCGGCATCTCCGCCCGCGTCAGTGAGGTCACCGAGATGCTCAACGGCGTCCTCGACTCCGCCACTCATCGGCGCAATCCCAACCAGGCGAGATAGCGAGAAAGCATGACAACCGGCGGCGGCTCCGGCCGGAGGGTGGTCGTAACGGGCGTGGGAATGGTCAGCCCGCTCGGTCTTAACGTCGCCGACACCTGGTGCGCCGTCGCCGCCGGCCAGTCCGGCATCGATTACATTACCGGTTTCGACGCCGAGGCGTTCGACACCCGCTTCGCCGCCGAGGTCAAGGGCTTCGACCCCGAGAACTACCTGGAGCGCAAGGATGCCCGGCGCATGGACCGGTTCGCCCAATTCGCCGCCGTGGCCGCCCAGGAAGCCTGCGCCCAGGCCGAGCTAAACCCCCGCGACATGGACCGCTACAGCGTCCATGTCGTCGTCGGCAGCGGTATCGGCGGCATAACCACCCTCACCGAGCAGCATCAGGTCCTGCTGGACCGCGGCCCCCGCCGCGTCACTCCGTTCCTCATCCCTATGATGCTCGCCGACATGGGGTCCGCTCAGGTGTCCATGGTCACCGGTGCCATGGGCGCAAACTACTGCATCACCTCTTCGTGCAGCAGCGGCGCCGACGCCATCGGCGCCGGCTGGGACCTTATCCGCCACGGCAAGGCTGAAGTCGTCCTCGCCGGTGGCGCCGAGGCCCCCGTGGCCCCCCTTTCCGTCGCCGGATTCAACGCCCTTCGCGCCCTGTCTCGCCAGAACGACAACCCCCAGCGGGCCAGCCAACCGTTCAACCGGAACCGTGATGGCTTCGTCTTGGCCGAAGGGGCAGCTATCATGGTGCTGGAAAGCGTGGAACACGCCGCCGCCCGCGGCGCCGAGCCCATCGCCGAGTTGCGCGGCTATGCCGCCACCAGCGATTCGCACCATCTCACCGAGCCCAACCCTACCGGCCAGAGCGCGGCCACTGCGGTCACCGAAGCCCTCGCCGCCGCCGGTCTCCGGCCTGCCGACGTCGACTACCTCAACGCCCACGGCACGTCTACACCCCTCAACGACTGGCACGAAACCAAGGCTCTCAAACTCGCCCTGGGTGACGAGGCGTACCGCATACCCGTCAGCAGCACCAAGAGCATGACCGGCCACCTCCTCGGCGCTGGCGGCGCGTTGGAGGCCGCTCTGTGCACTAGGGTTCTCGCCGAAGGCCTGATGCCGCCCACCATCAACCTGGACGATCCGGACGACGAGTGCGACCTCGACTACGTCCCCAATGCCGCCCGGGCTGGCGATATCAACGTGGCTCTCAGCAATTCCTTCGGGTTCGGCGGCCACAATTCCGTGATCGTGTTGACGCGATCGAGTCCGTGACTTCCCCTCGGCACACTCCCCCGCCTCGGCGTTGGCTGCTCCCGCCTCGGCCTGACGGCCACCGTTTCCCGGCCCACCTGTCGGCCACCGCCGTCCAACTGCTCCTCTCCCGAGGCATCGGCGACGATGCGGCCCTATCCCGCTTCGTAGACCCTCCCGGCCTGCCGCATCCGCCCGACTCTCTGCCGGGCGTCGACGCCGCCCTGCCCCGGCTCGCGTCGGCCGTTCGATCCCGGGAAACCGTCGCGGTCTTTGGAGACTTTGACGTCGACGGCATTACAGGCACCGCGATCCTCTGCGAAACACTCCAACGCCTCGGTGCGCGGGTGATCCCCTACCTGCCCGACCCGGTGGCCGAGGGCCATGGGATGACCCCGCTCGCTGTGGAGCGCCTTGTCGCCCAAGGCGCGACGCTCATCGTCACCGTCGACTCCGGCGTCAGCAATTCGGCCGAGATCGCCCTCGCCAACCGGAGCGGAACCGACGTCGTTGTCACCGACCACCACGTTCCTCCCGCTCAACTCCCGGAGGCTGTGGCCATCGTCAACCCCAGGATGGCCGGCAACCAATACCCATTCCCCGAGTTGTGCGGCGCCGGCATCGCCTACAAACTCGCCACCGCTCTGTTGGCGCACCTTGGACACCCCGACGACCCCTCGCTCCTGGAACTCGCCGCCCTCGGCACAATCGCCGATCTCGTCCCGTTGCGCGACGAAAACCGCCACATCGTGCAGCGCGGTTTGGAACTCCTGCCCTTCACTACCCGCCCCGGACTGCGCGCTCTGCTCCGACGTGTGAACCTCGCCAATCGGCCCATCCACGCTGAGCACGTTTCGTTTCAACTCGCCCCACGTCTCAACTCCTCCGGCCGAATCCCGCACCCCGCAACTTCGCTCAATCTCCTGCTGACCCACGACGAGCGTGAAGGCGAACGCCTGACCACTCAGCTGGAAGAATACAATACCCGCCGCCGCGACTTGACCACCCGGTCATTCGACATTGCAGTGGAGCAAGTATTGGCATCCCCGCCCGTGCCGGCGATTATCATCACCTACGATGACGCCTACACGCCGGGCATCAACGGACTCGTTGCCGGGCGCCTCGCCGAAATGTTCAACCGGCCTTCCATCGCCCTGGCCCGTGCCGATGCTGACCACCTGGTTGCCAGCGCCCGCAGCGTGGCCAATTTCAGCCTGATTGACGCCATCTCCCAATGCGCGGACCTTTTGGTTCGCTATGGTGGGCATCAGGCCGCTGCCGGCTTCACCGTGCGCAACGAACTCTATACAGATGTCGCGCAGCGGCTGACTGGCATCGCCAACGCTCAAATCGGCCTGCTCGGACCCGAACCCTCCCTGGAAATCCATGCCGAGGGCACCCTGGACGAACTCCTCAGTCCCGAGATGGCCGAACTCTGCTCGCGTCTTGAACCCTTCGGCAAGGACAACCCAACGCCCCTTTACCTGACCCGAGGGGTGCGCGTGACCAACGCCGGCTTTGTTGGCTCCAATGGACAGCACCTGAAACTGCGGGTAAGCAGTGGCGGCCGTTCGATCGATGCCCTGGCATGGAACTATCCCGGGGAGTGGGGCGGGTACGAAGCCGCCGACCTCGTCTTCCAGTTGGCCGAGGACAACTATCGCGGCGAGCGTCGCCCTTACCTCCGCGTCGACGACCTCCGCCCCGCAGTATAATCGGCGCTAGCAGGGAGAAGGAGGCGGTTCCATGACACAGCCCAAAGCCAAGCCCCGCACCAAGTTGACCAACGCGGACTACACGGCGATGACCCCACCGGCCAACTCCGGCCCCCGCTACCAGCTCATCAACGGAGAACTCATCGAAATGTCTGGCGCCAGCGACGCCCATCAAGTATTCGCACTGCGTTGCGGTTCCGCCATGTTGACGCAGGCCGACGAACTGGACATTGGCGAAATCCGCATCGCTGCTTATGACGTTCACATCGACGAATTCAACACGTTTCAGCCCGACCTGCTGTTCGTTTCCAACGCCCGGCGACACATCTTCAACCCGGATGGTCACGGCATTACCGGCGCACCCGACGTGGTAGTCGAAATCCTCTCCGATTCCACCCGCCGCCGCGACCTTGCCGTAAAGTTGCCCGTCTATGCCACCAACGGCGTGCGCGAGATCTGGATCGTCGACCTCGACGCTGCTACGGTTACCATCCATTCCGGAGACAGCGACACCCTGACTCCGGTCCGAACCTTCGCCGCCTCGGACACCCTTACCTCCGACGCCATGCCCGGCGTCGCCATTGACCTGGCTCCCATCTTCGCCCGGATAGGCGCGGCCCACTGACTCTCCGGAGACGCCCGTCCGTCAGCTTTCGTCCGCCTGCCTCGGAGCCGGCTCCTGCCCCCCGCGCACCGGGCGAACCAGCCGCGCCCGGTAGATCAACAGCGGAACCGTCACCAGCATGACCGCCAGGGCCACCAACTGCGCCTCGTTGAACCCGAAGATGTAGGTGTTCTGCTCCTGCCGCACAAACGATATGAAGAACCGGCCCGCCGAATATCCCGCGAAAAACAGTGCGAACAGCATCCCACGCGGCCTGACCCGGTCCCTCAACCACCAAAGCACGCCAGCCCAGATCAGGCAGAAAATCAGCTCGTAAGCCACCGCCGGATGCGACGCCGGCCTGCCGAAACCCAGGCTGTCCGGGTCGGTATACACCCACGCCCACGGCAGATCGGAGAAACTCGACCAGTGCTCACCGTTGATGACGTCCCCGATTCGCCCGATCGCCAGCGCGATCAGCAGTGCCGGAGCGGCCACGTCCGCCAGGTGTGACACCGGCGGCATTTGTGCCACCGCCCGGTGCATCCCGGTCCACCGCAGCCCGGGGCTGTCACAGAAATTCGTCAGCCACCGTGCGTTGCGAACCGTGATATACGTCGCGCCCCCGGCGAACCCGCCCAGATACGCGCCGAATATCGCGATCCCTCCGTTCCAGAAATACACGATCCGCGCCGGATTGTATTGGTACACGTCGTCCCAGAAGTCGATGACGTGCAATATCCGGGCGCCAATGATCCCGCCGATGATGCACCACGTCGCCACCGACAGGATCGCGTCGCCATCCAATCCGTCCTTGCGACCCCAACGCCACGTCAGGTACACCGCGACCGCAACGGCCACGAAGGTGAAAAATCCGTGCCAGGAAAGTATAAACCCGGCGGTGCGAATGATGTCCGGATCAAAGGGTATGCTGATTACCGCAAGAATATCCATTGACGATTATCTTCTCCCTGACCTGCTATTTGTTCACCATCGAGCCACTCCCGACCCGAACTCCGTCTATCCTGTCGCGGCCTGAACTCCGTCATTCCTGCTTCCGCAGGAATCCAATCGGTCACGCCCAATGCCCTCATACGTACCCATTTGCGCCAATCGTCAGCATCTGGATCTACGGGATTTTATGATCTGGCGGGATTGGGAAATACCCATCACACAACGGTTCCAATCCTGATAATCCCGAAATCCTGATAATCCTGCTTCTGACGTTCTCTGGTTTATGCTCCGCTCTCGCCCTGCGGCGAAACCGTCTGCACAAGGTACGCCGCCGCGCTGGTGCCTCGCAAGGATTCGGCCACCCGGATACGTTCACTTTCGGAAGAAGGCATACAGTAAAACGAGGGCCCGGCTCCGGACAGTCGCGGCGGATGCTCCGTCACATGCGCCACCCTTTCCCATACGCCCGCCAGGCCTGGAAAGATCTCCGGCGCGGCCCTTTCGAATGCGTTGCAACAAATCGCCGATGTCAACCTTCGGCCATCCAGTTCGCGCGCCATCGCCTGCGTCCTGCCTCCGTCCGAAAAATCCCCTGGCCTCAGCGCCCGGTACATGGTGGGCGTCTTCGCCTCTATGCTCTCCGCCGGGACCACCAGCAACACATCGGTCGCCGGCAGCGATGTCAGCGGCGTGATCTCGTCACCCCTGCCTAATCCCAACGCCGTCCCCCCATTCAGCAGAAACGGCACATCGGAACCCAACCCGGCGGCCACCTTTGCCAACTCCCCTCCCGTCAGGCCAAGCCCCCACAATCGGTTCAACCCAACCAGCGTCGCCGCCGCGTCCGCCGACCCTCCTCCCAATCCCGATGCCACCGGGATGCCTTTGTCTATACGTATGTGCGCCCGCGGCACAACCTCGGCCCGTTCCGCCAACATTGCTGCCGCGTTCCACGCCAGGTTGCTCTCACCCGACAGGCTCAGTTCATCACACTCCACCGCCAATTCGTCGGCTTCGGTAATCACCACCCGGTCCGCCAGATCCACGGTCTGCAGTATCGTCGCCACGTTATGGTAACCATCGTCGCGCTTGCCGATGACCTCCAGCGTCAGGTTCACCTTGGCATAAGCCTTTAGAGTCAACTGCTCTTGCGCCATGACCGAATCCCTAACAGGTATCACGTGGCCCGGGATCTCGGCGCTCCCGCCGGCCATTTCGCGTCCAACGCCGCCCACTCGTCGATCCCCAGCATCGCCGGCCGCCGCTGCGGATCAATCCCTGCGGCGTCCAGCGATGCTGCAACCGTCTCTGCCGACGCCCCGGTGCCCTGCATCAACGAGTTGCGCAGTTGCTTCCGCGGCGCGTTGAACCCGGCCCTGACCAACGCGAAGAACGCCCCCTTGTCCGCCACCACAGCTGCCGGTTCCGCGCGCACGGTCAGTTTCAGAACCGTGGACGACACCTTGGGCGGCGGCCGAAAGCAACGCGCCGGCACCTGAGCCACCACCGACGGCTCCGCGTAGAACTGCGTCGCTACCGACAGCAGCGTGAACTCCCCCGGACTGGCATTCATCGCGTCCGCCACTTCGCGCTGCACCATCACCACCATGAGCGTCGGTGGCCTCACCGTCTCCAGGAACCGCCGCACGATCGGCGCGGCTGCATAGTAGGGCAGGTTCGCCACAACCTTGTACGACGTGTCCGCACCCACCAACTCGTCGGGATCAGCCTCTCGTCCATCCCCCGACACGACCTCAAGGTTGGCCGGAAACTCCAGCCTCTCCGGCAATTCGGCGACCAACCGCCGGTCCAATTCCACCGCGATCACCCTGCCTGCTTGTTCCACGAGTCGCCGCGTCAAAACTCCCGCCCCCGGGCCGATCTCGAGCACTGTATCTGATCCGTCCGGCTCGGCGGCCGCAACGATCCGGTTGGCGATCCTCGCGTCCGCCAGGAAGTGCTGCCCCAGCGATTTCCGCCGCCGGCGCATGGGAGTTGAGGCCACCGCGGTTCTCGACATACTGGCACGCTCACCCACACACACTTTTGCTGGAACTGTCATTGCGAGCGCAGCGCGGCAATCTCGTCAGGGCAACGGACGCCGCAGTGGGAACGAGATCGCCACGTCGCTGCGCTCCTCGCGATGACAAACTGGGTACTCCTGAGGCTGACACGGTGCTGACAAAACCTTGCTGCAAATGGATGGGTAAGAATCAAAAAAGTGGCCGAGCACCTCCCTTTGACTGCAGCCTGGGGGCATATCGTCGGGATTGGCTCAGGCCAGGCACTCCCACGGCACCCGCGGGACATCGCTTACCGTTGCTGCCGTCAAGCCCTGGCGGAGTTCACGAGCCTGCGCCGCGTGGGACCCGGCCGTCAACACCATTCCCTGGGAAATTGGCCCTTGCACCTTGCCTGGGGGAGGAATTCCACCCCGCTGTGGCGGGTTGCGGGTTCAGGGCACCGCCAGCTCCCCATGTAGCACGACCACTACAAACATGGTATGCCCACCCTCAAACCCTGTCAATCCGCCCATCCCTCGCACCTCTCAGCCGTCATTGCGAGCGCAGCGCGGCAATCTCGTTGCTGGCGGGTCCGGTCTTCAAACTACCAAATCGCCAGCTCGCTGCGCTTCCTGAGATGACCAAGCGGGAACCGGCAAGGCGCCACAACGTTGACGAACTCCACTACTTGGAGAAATCGGAGCCGGACGCCACCAACCGCTGCACGTCGTGGGTAGTCAACTCGAACGGAGCCCCCGAACCGGCAACCGGCTTCAGGCCCATGTCTTTCAATGCGTTGCGGTAGTACTGATCAGTCTGGAACGAGAACCTGCCCTGACCATCCACCAGCGCGACCTCCAATCCGTCCGGCGTTTTCCACATCCTGGTTTCCGGCTCGTCAGGGTGGCGTGATCTCGAATACTGCAGGTTCAAGAACAACCCGTAGATTTCGCCTTGCGCGAGCGGCGCAACCACTCGCGGTATGAACTGCCGTCTTCCGGGCTCAGGGCCGGCCCTGGTATATCCGGCGCTCCACCCCACGTAAACGGTGTCGCCAGCTTCGAAACTGCCCTTGAAAGATCCCACTACTTCAAACTGCCGATAAACGTCCGTGTTCGACTGCACGACGTCGTAATCCTGCGATGGGTTGGGAATCTCATAGATCGCTTCATCTAGGTAACGGGCCAGGACGATATGCTCGGAGTGCTCCACCATGTCTTCAGGCGTCACATACACAAACCAGTCTTTATGCGTACCACCGACTCCCACCGCCCCGGGACTGATCACCATTGCAATTACCAGCGCCAACGCGGCCAGCACGCAAAACGCGATCACCGTCGCGATGATCGTTAGTACCCGGAATTCACGCATCACGTACCCCCCAACTAAGGTAACCAAAGGGATGCCGACCATGGTGGATCCGCCCAATTTGCCTTGGACACGCAGCAAAGCAAGATGCCGGGCGGTCGCCCACCCGGCATCATCGTTCCTGCCTATGGAACCGACCCGAGCCGGTCGGAACCCCTACGCGCTCGGCGGTGGCGCCGGCGCCGGGTTGTATAGCTCAACCCCGATGGTCGCCGGGAACACGCCCGCCAACTCGTCCACCGTCCACCGACTGTCCTTGCGGATCGTCTTCACGGGCTCAGGCTCGTTCATAAGACTCACCAGCCCACCCGTCACGTGGAACACGTGGCCGTTCACGTGCTGCGCCTCGTCCGACGCCAGCCACGTCACCATCGGAGCGACGTCCTCGGCCTCGCCGCGCAGCCCGCCGCCGGCCGCGATGCCCCGCGCCGACCGCAAAGCCCGCGCCTCGTCCGGCACGCTCGTCGTCATCCGAGTGCTCGCCGACGGCGAAATCGCGTTCGCCGTCACCCCGTAGCGTCCCAGGTCCCGCGCGCAAACCCGCGTGAACCCGGCGATGCCGTCCTTGGCCGCTCCATAGTTCGCCTGCCCGCTGTTGCCGTACAGGCCGGACGTGCTGCTGAAGGTGATGATGCGACCCGACCGCTGCTGCCGGAACAGGATGCTCGCGTGCTTCACCACGGTGAAGGTGCCCTTCAGGTGCACCGCGATCACGTCGTCCCATTCCTCTTCGGTCATGTTGAAGACCATGCGGTCCCGCAGGATCCCGGCCACCGTCACCACGATGTCCAGCTTGCCGAAGTTGTCGACGGCCGTCTGCACGATCTTCTCGCCGCCGTCCATGGTCGCCACCGACTCGGTGCACGCCACCGCGGTGCCGCCCTCTTCGCCGATCTCGTTGGCCACTTGTTGCGCCACCGAGATGTCGGCTCCGGTGCCGTCAACGTTCACGCCGAGATCGCAAACCACGACCTTCGCGCCTTCCGCCGCCATCAGCTTGGCGACGCCGCGCCCGATGCCGCGCCCGGCTCCGGTTACGATTGCTACCTTATCTTCCAGTAGGGGCATTGTTCTATTCCTTAGTGCAATGAAAATTGCTGCGGTCCATCATCAGGGGCAGGATTGAAGGATTTTCGGGATTACGTTACCCCAATCCTGACAATCCTATAATCATGAAAATCCTGATTCTGACAAAATAACGAGGGGAGGCAGGGTCACCGCTGCTGCGCCGGGGCCGGATTCGGAATCCCGGCCGTCAGGTATCCCCGCGCCTGCGCCGAAAGGTCATCCATCTCCCAGTGTCCCGATTCCGTCCAGATCGCCTTTTCCGGCCGCGGCTGCGACATCAGCGATACCGTGTTGCCGTACACCAGGAACGTCTGTCCGTTGATGTTGGCCGCGTAGTCCGAGCACAGGTAGGCCACGAAGGGAGCGATCCCGTCCGGATCCAGATCCTGCAACTGGCTTTCGTCTCCTCCGTCCCCCGAGAGCGAAGCCACTCCGCCCCGCGCCCGGATCTCCGCGGCGGATTCGGGTATGGCCCCGATCATCCGCGTGGTCGCCCGGGGCGCGATCGAGTTCGCCGTCACGCCGTACCGGCCCATATCCTTGGCCACCACTTTGGTGAACCCGGCAATGCCGCTCTTGGCCGCGCCGTAGTTGGCCTGACCGCTGTTGCCCACCAAACCGGACTGGCTGCTGAAGGTGATCACCCGACCCGATCGCTGCTGCCGGAAGAGGATGCACGCGTGCTTGACCACCGTGAACGTCCCCTTCAGATGCACCGCAATCACATCGTCCCACTCCTGCTCCGTCATGTTGAAGACCATGCGGTCACGCAGGATGCCGGCGCAGCAGACCACGATGTCCAGCCGCCCGAAGTTGTCGATGGCCGTCTGCACGATCCGCTCGCCGCCATCCATGGTCGCCACCGATTCGGTGCACGCCACCGCGGTCCCGCCGGCATCACGAATCTCTCCGACCACCACCTCGGCGATGGACTGGTCAAACCCGGTGCCGTCAACGTTGACACCCGGATCGACGACCACCACTTTGGCGCCTTCCTCGGCCATCAGCTTCGCGATCCCCCGTCCCACGCCGCGGCCCGAGCCGGTGACGATCGCTACCTTTCCTTCCAGATTGTTGGGCATAGTCAGTGATTCCTCTATCTTTGATTTGTCCGGTATCTCGTCATTCCGGCCTTGAGCCGGAATCCAGTATCCTTCGCAGCAACGACATTCTGGCTTCCCGTCTTCGCGGAAATGACGGCTTGAAACGTCACCCGCGGCTGGGCAGCACCACCGTGGCCGTCCCCGGCGTGGTCTGCTGACCTTGCGGGTTCTCCAGCCAGATCGTGCAGTCCACCAGGTTCTGCTCCCCTTCCTGGTACACCCGCGCAACGTGTCCCTTGGCCGTGATCGGCTCGCCGGGAAAGTCCATACCCCGGTACTGGCAGGTCAGCCGCCGCAGCGTGGACGCCGGACCAGCCCAACCCGTCACGTAGGACCCAAGCATCGCGTTTTTCAGCGCCCCGTGAATGATGATCCCCGGCAGCCCGATGCTCTCCGCGTAGGGCTTGTCGTAGTGGATCTCGTAAAAGTCGCCCGACGCCCCGGCGTACTGCACCAACTGCCGTGTGGTAGGTTCCCTCACCTCCATCGGCAACTCCATACCTTCGCTCACGTCTTCGAAATAAATCTGCTGGCCCATGTTGTTCCTCTCAATGCTCTCGCGTACCCGGTTTCGCAAATCGTCAGCAGCAAGATTTACGGGATTTTACGATTTGGCAGGACTGTAAACTCTCCACTATGGAATGGTCTCGATCCTGATAATCCGCAAATCTTGAAAATCCTGCTTCTGACATCTCCCCGCGGCAAACTGGGTCCGCATCAGCTCTCACCGTCATTCCGGCACCCCAACCGTCATTCCGGCGAAAGCCGGAATCCAGTGCCCGAAATCATCAGTGCCGTATCGACGTGCTGGTCTGCGTCGCTACGATCGCCCCGGTCTGATTCCGATACGTGACCTTGATGGTCGTGATGAGCATCTGCCCGATGCTCCCCGTCCGCTCCCGGATGTCCTCCACGCGGCCTACCGCTGTGATCACGTCACCCGGCCGCACGTGCTCAAAGTACTCCCAGTCGCTGCCTCCGTCCAGCAGCCGCGTGAACGGAATTTCAAAGGGCAACTCCGGTCGCACTGCGCGCATGGCCCGCAGGAATGTCGGCGGAGCGACGATGCCCCCGGTCTCCGGCGTGCCTTCGGTGTACGCCGGGTTGTCATCCCCGATGGCTTCGGCAAACCTAGCAATGTGCCCCTTCTCGACATCAGTCGTGGTGGGCGCGCTCTCGACCCCGATCGCCTGCTCTCGCATCTCGTCGGTAAGAGTGAAGGAAGCGGTGGACAACGAAAACCTCCTGTCCCATGAACGGGAAGGGCTATTTATCAGTTCGCACGGTGCGAATTTTGACCGGGAAATTATGGTACGGGCCACCCCGAGTGTCAAGGAAAGCCCAGCCGCTCACCAGGGCCTTTTCAAAGTTAATCCGTCATTCCGGCGAAAGCCGGAATCCAGAACATTTCAAACACAACGATCTGCTGGATTCCGGCCAAAGCGGGAATGACGGTTCGGGATGAAAGGCCGACATACGGGACTTTGAAAAGGCCCTGGGCCGCTCACGCCACTCACTTCACCCGCTCTGTCATTGCGAGCGGAGGAGATGCCTGCCCCGTGCCTGACACGGGGTCGCCCCGCACTCGATGCGGGGGCGGCAATCTCGTTGCACAGTCAATATCATCCCGTCCATCCTGTCCATCCATGCAAGTTCAACCCCTTCCCCAACGAGGAAAACTCCTGACATCCGCGCTCCGCCGCCCGCAGAACGCCCGTGCTATCATGGCTTCCACAGGCAAGGATATCCTCATTCCGACCAGGTTCCGGCTAGTACGGCCAAAATCCATCAGCAACCAAGTCGCTATCGGCCTTCGCGGGAGACTGTCCCCGACCGTCCTAATCGGAGCAGTCGCCCCGGCCACCGCGCCCGCCACAGCGCGCCATGCCTCGGGCATGGGCAATGAGAGCAAAAAACCCCAGCGCACATCCCCCGGCCGTGGGGCTGATCAACATCCGGGACCTGGTCAACGCCAACCAATCGCCAACAGCCTGTAGCAACCAACATCCCAATCGCCTGTGAACATCCAAACCCCAAGAAACCATCTCGACCCCATCTAAATCAATCCTCATCCTGTCCATCCTGTGCATCGATGTAAAAGAAAAAGGAGCGTGCGTTCAACATGGGCAGTGTTCACCATCACCAGGCCCAGGCCCGGCGGTTCCTGTCTTTGGCCCGGTCCGACCACAACGCTGGCGACTACGGCCGCGCCGCCAACGCCTTGGCCCGTGCGGCGTCCCATGCCGCCACCGCCGCAGTGGTGGAGCGGAACTGGGTTCACCGTTACACCCGCCGCCGGCTGACCAACTACTTGTTCGTCATGGCGGCCGAGGGACGCATCTCCAACGGCGGAGTGCACATCTTCCGCGCCATTTACCAGTTGCCCGAACGTCTGGCCTCGGTCAACGCCAGGGAGGCTCAACGCCTGAGCCGGCAGGCCCGCAACCGCGTGGCCATGCTCATTCGCTCCATTGAGGGCGCCATCGCCGGCCGGCCGGTGACGGGACGCAGCCGTCGCCCCGTCCGACCCCCGCGTCGCCCCGCTCCCCAATCCGTAGCGGAGATCATCGCCCTGCCCGACTACCGGGAGATCGCCGAGGCCCACAATCTGGTCGACGCGCCCCTGGCGCGACGCCCCGACCCCCACGGCTTCTATCCCCGGGGCCTGACGCCTCCGCCCTGCGGCTGCCACCCCGAAAACCTGGACCTGCGCCGCGAGCCTTCCGCCATCGAGCTATCCCCACTCTGGAAACGCGCCCTGGAACTCACCTTCCGCGTCAAACTCCCCGACACCATCCCCGTCCGCCCGGCCGCCGCCTGAACCCACCAGGCAGCCCGTTCCTGCTTGGCGAAGCCCATGATGGCGTTGCAATTTAGGTGGTTTGGTTCTCGTCACTCCGGCAGTAGTTTAGTTCTCGTCATTCCGGCGAAAGCCGGAATCCAAGTATCCTTGGCATCTGAAAATCCTGCCCATCCTGTTCATCCATGCAAAGAAACCGCCTGAAACGGAACGCTACCCGAAGCCCATGCGTCCATTGACCCCACGGCTCCCGTGTGGCACAATCTGTAGCCGATAATAATGATTATAGTTATTTGCAGTGCATAACTTCTTTATGCTGCGAGGCGCACCCGAGGATGGAGGTGGCCCGTTATGTGGACCGGCGATGATTTACAACGCTTGGTAAGCCGGGAATTGAGCGACTATCGGCTGGTCGTGGTGTCAAATCGGCAGCCGTACGTGTTTACGATGCAGGACGGTGTCCCACGCGGGGAGATGCCCCCGGGTGGTCTCACCGCCGCTATCGATCCCCTGATGCGTGCCTGCGGCGGCACCTGGATCGCCCAGAGTAACGGCGATGATGATCTGGCTGCCATGGACGAGACCGGCCGTATCCACGTGCCTACCGATGCCCCCGCTTACTCCATGCGCCTGCTCACCCTGAGCGATGAGGAGAACCAGGGGTTTTACTACGGCTTCGCCAACGAGGGCCTGTGGCCCTTGTGCCACATCGCCTACACCGAACCCGTTTTCGATGCCCAGCACTACGGTTTCTATCAGTCAGTCAACCGGCGCTTCGCGGATCTGGTGCTCGACGAAATCAACGACGAGCCGGCCATCGTCCTGATCCAGGACTATCATCTCGCCCTCCTCCCCAGGTACATCCGCGAGGTCAACCCGGACGCCATCATCGGCCAGTTCTGGCACATCCCCTGGCCCAACCCGGACATCCTACGCATTTGCCCGTGGCAGGACGAAATCCTCGACGGCATGTTGGGCAACGACCTCTTGGGTTTTCACTTGTCCGGGGACTGTCAGAATTTTCTCAACTGCGTCGACGCCAACCTGGACGCCCACGTCGACTCCGAATACGGACTGATCGACTACCGGGACGAGACCACCCTGGTCCGCCCGTTCCCCATCAGCATCGATTTTGAAAGCCTGGACAGCGAGGCCCGCTCGGAGGAGGTCGAAGTCGAAATGGCCCGACTTTCCCGGGAATTGGGCCTGAACCGCGGACGCATCCTCGGCCTGGGTATCGACCGGCAGGACTACACCAAGGGCATCCCCCATCGTCTTCGTGCCGTCGAGCGTCTGTTTGAAAAGTGGCCCCAGTACCGTGGCCAGCTGGTGTTCCTCCAGGCCGGAGCCACCAGCCGCACCAACATCGACTCGTACATGCAGCTGACCATAGATATCGAAGCCACGGTCAACCGCATCAACGAACGTTTCGGACACGACGGCTGGCAGCCGGTCCTCTATTGGCCTACCTCCTTGCCGTCGCCGACGTTCTCCGCCCTCCGCCGTCTCGCCAGTTTCTGCGCCGAGAGCAGCCTCCACGATGGTATGAACCTGGTAGCCAAAGAGTACGTGGCTTCCCGCGTGGATGAGGACGGCGTGCTGATCCTGAGCGCCTTCGCCGGGGCCGCCCAGGAGCTCACCGGCTCCCTCATCATCAACCCCTACGCCACGGAGCAGTTTGCCGAGGCCATCCACCAGGCTCTCACCATGACTGACGCCGAGCGCCGCATACGCATGCGCCAGATGCGCAACACGGTCCGCGACAACAACATCTATAAATGGGCCGGCCGCATCATGATGCACCTCATGCAGGCGAGCACCCCCGATCACTCCCGCCTCAGCGTCGCGACCACGGCATAGCGCCAATCCCCATGTTTGATCTCAACGTCGACGAACTCAAAGACCTGGTCGTCGGGCGGAACCCTATTCTGCTGCTCCTAGATTTCGACGGGACTTTATCCGATATCGCTCCCCGGCCGGAACAGGCCACCCTGTGCCCCGGCAATCATCTGCTCCTCTGCCAACTCGCCAACCGTGCCGAGTTCGTAGTCGGGGTGATTAGCGGACGGTCCCTGCACGACGTCGAGGCGCGGGTCAACGTGCCGGGCCTGGTCTACGCCGGCAACCATGGTCTGGAGATACGCGGCCTCGGTCTGGATTACCGCCACCCTGACGCTGACTCTGCTTCCCAAACTATCAGCCAGGCGTCCCACGATCTGGAAATCCGATTAGCCGGCGTGCCCGGCGCCTTCGTCGAGAATAAGACCTACACCCTCACTACCCATTTCCGGCAAACTCCGCCCTACTATCACGACCAGGTCGTGTCCGCGTTCGATGACATTACCCATCCCTTGGTCCAGTCCGGGTCCTGCCATGTAACCGAGGCCAAGATGGCTTTGGAGCTCCGTCCGTCGATCGACTGGAACAAGGGCCGAGCCCTCACGTTGATCCGGTCCCGGTTGTCCCCCGACTCTTTCCCCATCTACATGGGCGACGATGCAACCGATGAGGATGCGTTCGGCGCGGTCCGATCTGCCGGAGGCGTCGCGGTATTCGTCGGGGCGACCGGCATACCCACCTGTGCGAGCTGGCGATTGCCCTCTCCCGCAGAGGTCTCCGCCGCCCTGGTCGAACTCGTAACGTTGTAAACGTCGTCATTGCCCCACCCTCGCGCACGCCACGTGTCGCCAGAGCTGTCATCGCGAGCGCAGCGCGGCAATCTCGTCAGGGCAACGGACGCCACCGGGCGAATAGGACCGCCACCCCGCTGCGCTCCTCGCAACGGCACACCATGTACGCATGAAGCGCCCCTCACCAGGCGATCTGGTTTCGCTGGCCGTCAGAGACTCGCGCCACGCCGGATTCGTTGTGCTATCATTGCCCCGCGCAGCAACGGGTCGCCCGCCGAAACTGAATGCCCTCCCTGCGCTCCCCGCAGATGATTGAGGCTATCTTTTTCGATTTCTACAATACGCTGGTCCGCTTCTGGCCGCCGTTGCCGCAGATCCAGCATGCCGCCTGCCAGAACTTGGGCATCCGGGTACCCGCTGAGCGGTTATCCCACGGCTACGCCATCGCCGATCTCTATTTCAACGAGGAGAATCATCGCTGGCCCCTGGGTGAACGCGACCCAGCGTCCCGCGATGAGTTTTTCGCCCGTTACGAGCAGATCATCCTCCAGGAATCCGGCGTGGCCGTCTCCCTCCGCATGGCCAAGCAGATCTGGGACATGGCCATCTCCGTCCCCAAGGAGTTCGTGGAGTTCGAGGAAACCCGTCCCGTGCTGAAAGAGTTGAACGGCCGGGGCTACCGGCTGGCCGTGCTCACCAACCTCCGACGCGATATGGAGGAACTCACCCAGCGCCTTGGGATCCGTCAGTACCTCGAATTCTGCATCACCAGCCGCGAGACTGGCGAGAAACCCGCCACGCTCATCTTTGAAGCTGCCCTCCAACGCATGGCGCTCCGCCCGGACCAGGCCATGCACGTGGGCGATCAACCGCGTTCGGATGTCGAGGGTGCCCGGGAAGCCGGCCTCTTGCCCGTCCTAATTGATCGGGGCGGCTTCCACACTGACGTTCCTAACTGCGACCATATCGACAGCTTGGAAGGACTGTACCCCCTGCTGGATCGATTGGTGTCCTGCTGATCCAAAGCCCCCCTCCGCCGCTCAGCCTTCGCTCCACTACCGCCGTACTCCCAGAGGTGATGCCATGACCACCCAGCCGCCGGCCCACAGCCATCCCGACGATCCCAATCCCGTGCACGTGATCGTCTGGTACGACTACATTTGACCCTGGTGCTACGTCGGCCTGGAACGCGTCGACAAACTTTCTGAAGAGTACGACATCACCGTCGAGGGCCGCGCCTACCTGCTGCGTCCCGACACTCCCCAGGAGGGCCGTGTCCGCGAGTCTCGCCCCGGCGAAAGCCCAGACGAGCTGGCCGACCCCCTCCGTACCTACGCCCGGGAAGCCAACCTCGTGATGCGGCCGCCCAAGCACACTCCCAACAGTCTCTACTCCCTGCAGGCAACGGAATACGCTCAGGAACAGGGCAAGTTCCTTGAGTATCACCACGCCGCCTACGAAGCGTACTGGGATTATGGCGCCGATCTGGGAGATCCATCGGTCCTGGCTGACATCGGCTCCGGCGTCGGCCTCGACGGCTCCGAGTTGCGCCAACGCGTCGAATCCGGGCATTACGCCCAGAAGGTGGTCGACCAGTACCACGAGGCGCTGGGCTACGGCATCCGTGGCATTCCCACCTTCGTGTTCGACAACCTGCTCTTCAGCGGGGCCCAGCCCTATGAGGTCTTCCAGCGCGTGATGGACAAAGCCCTGGAGAACCGCGCCGACGCCCAGCAATAGGTGCTTCCCGCAAATGACCACGCAAGTCGCCTCTCCGGCAGCGGCGGCCGTTCCTGCCCGTCGCCGTTTCACCGTGGCCGAATACTACTCGATGGCCGACGCCGGCATCCTGTCGGAAAACGACCGCGTCGAATTGCTGGACGGAGACCTCATCGTAATGCCCCCTATCGGAAACTGGCACGCCTTCAGCGTGAACAGCATTGTCGTAGTATTCCCATCTACTTTGCTGGAGAATCGGGCTATTTTGAGCGTCCAGAACCCGGTACGATTGGACAATTACAACGAACCACAGCCCGATATCATGCTCCTTCAATGGCGCGATGACTTCTACCGGAACGGCCACCCGGCTCCCGGCGATGTGCTCCTGCTGATTGAGGCTGCCGACAGCAGCGTTGAGTTTGACCGCACCGTCAAACTGCAGGCCTACGCCCGCGCCGGCATCCCGGAAGTGTGGATCGTCTCCCGCCCGGAACTCCGCATTGAAGCCTACACCGAACCCGCCGGAAACGAGTACACCACCGTGCGCTACTTCGGCCCCAGCGAAACTGTCGCTCCCCAAGCCTTCCCCAACATCACCCTGGCGGTTGACCGAATCATCGGAGACTGAGCCGCTTTCGCCATGACGACAACCACCGCTGCATCCGCCCCGCCGACTGTCCCCCTTCCGGCCCGTCGCCGTTTCACCGTGGCTGAGTACTACGCCATGGCCGACGCCGGCATCCTGTCGGAAAACGACCGCGTCGAACTGCTGGACGGAGACCTCATCGAAATGCCTCCTATCGGAAACTGGCACGGCGCCAGCGTTAAGCTTGTCAACAATACGATACTCCCTTCTTTGCAGGGTCGCGCCATCATCGCAGTTCAAGACCCAGTGCGACTCGACGAACATAGCGAGCCACAGCCGGACATCATGCTCCTTCATTGGCGCGATGACTTCTACCGGAACGGCCACCCGACTCCCGGCGATGTGCTGCTGCTCATTGAGGTTGCCGACAGCAGCGTCGAGTTTGACCGCACTGTCAAATTGGCGGCCTACGCCCGCGCCGGCATCGCTGAATTGTGGATTGTCGCCCGCGCCGAGCATCGAATTGAAGCCTACACGGAACCCGCTGGAAACGAATACGCCACCGTGCGCTACTTCGGCCCCGGCGAAACCGTCGCTCCCCAAGCCTTCCCTGACATCACTCTGGAAGTCAACCGGTTGTTCGGAGAGTAGCGCTGTCTTTCCCACATTGCCCGCCCGCCGTCGCCTGTGCTAAACTCGCGCCGTTCCAATCGGCATTTGTAACGGATTTCACAAATGGACGACGCCACCTTCCAGCTGATTGATCGGGCGGTCAACGACCAACCGCAGAGCACCGTCACCGTCCTTTCGTCCCTGCTCGCGGTGGAGGACGCCATCGGTTATATCCCCACCGAGGCGGTCGAGGCTGTCGCGGTTCGGATGGATGCAACCGTCAACGACGTCTGGGCAGTAGCCACCTTTTACCCGAATTTCCGATTTGACCCGCCCACCGATCTCCGCGTCGAGGTCTGTTGGGGTCCGTCCTGCCATGTAATGGGCGCAACTGCCGTAATCGCGGCCGCGCAGGAAGCTTTGGGCCTCTCTGACGAAGGGGACACGCTCGACGGCAAAGCCACGCTCCGCTACAACACTTGCCTGGGTGCCTGCGCCCACGCTCCGGTGATGGCAATCAACCATCACCTGGCCGGTCGCATCACCCCCGACAGCGCACGCTCGCGAATCGCCTCAGCCCTCGCGACCGCCCCCGCGCACTGATCGGCGACTGGCCCGTGACCGCACCGACCGAATCCCCCTTCGACGCCATCTTGGCCGAGGCCCGCCGCCGCTGGGAAGACCTGACTGCGGGTGACCGGCCGTGGATCCGCGTGGGCACCGGATTGGCCGGCGAGGCCGCCGGAGGCTTCGAGGTCGTCGCCGCAGTCAAAGCCACTCTGGAGCAACAGCAGGTCACGGCCAATGTATCCGAAGTCGGGACCCTCGGCCTCTGTTTCGCCGAGCCGTTGCTGGACGTTCAAACCCCAAACGGTCCCCGGGTGTTCTACGGTCAGGTCACACCGGAACTGGCCGAACGCATCGTTCGCGAGCACGTGGCAGGTGGCAATCCCCTGCCGGAAAATGCCATCGGCTACCTCGGGGAACCAGCCCAGGCGCCTGTCGGCATCACTAACCTCCAGGACCACCCGATGATGGCTTTGCAGCAGCGCATCGCCTTGCGCAACGCCGGCAACATCGATCCGTCAGACCTGTACCAGTACATCGCCAACGGCGGCTACTCAGCCCTGAGCAAGGCGCTCACCGAAATGTCTCCGGAAGATACCCTCGGAGAAGTACGTACCTCCGGCCTTCGCGGTCGTGGCGGCGCGGCTTTCCCGGCCGGTATCAAATGGGGGTTCCTGGCCGGCAATCCCGACCCCAACAAGTACATCCTGTGCAACTGCGAGGAGGGCGACCCCGGCGCCTTCAACGATCGAGGCATCCTGGAAAGCGATCCTGCCACCGTTGTCGAAGGAATCACCATCGCGGGATACGCCTGCAATGCCAACCGCGGCTACATCTTCATCCGCTACGGCCATAATCAGCCCATCGACCGCACCCGCGCCGTGATCCGGCAGGCCTACGAACTCGGCCTCCTGGGCCAGAACATCCTGGGGACCGATTTCTCCTTCGACGTCGAGGTCGCATTGACGGGCGATTCCTACGTTTCCGGCGAGGAAACGGCGTTGATGGAAGCCATCGAAGGCAAACGGTCCATGCCCCGCTACCGTCCTCCCTTCCCCGCTCAGGTGGGAGTTTTCGGCAAACCTTCCAACATTAACAATGTGAAGACCCTTGCCTATGTGCCAGAGATCGTCGCGCGTGGCGGACAATGGTTTGCCGGCATCGGAACCCCACCTGATCCCGACAATAGAATCAACGGCAGCAGCG
The DNA here is from genome assembly GCA_022827095.1 of Dehalococcoidia bacterium. Lineage (GTDB taxonomy): Bacteria > Chloroflexota > Dehalococcoidia > Lucifugimonadales > UBA3495 > Bin87. The sequence continues at coordinate 297,958 of JAJDTP010000005.1, read as the reverse complement.
GCACCGCCATCCTCTGCCTATCCGGTGATATCACCTACACCGGTTTGATCGAAGTCCCGTTGGGCATGACCCTGCGTCAAGTGCTCTTCGATATGGCCGGGGGCGTTCCCAACGGCAAGTCCATGAAGCTGCTCCAGACCGGAGGGCCGTTGGGAGGCGTGCTCTCAGCCAGTGATGCCAATCTCGACCTCGTATTGGACTTCGACGTTTTTCGCGCCGCCGGCGCTATCCTCGGTTCAGGCGGCATTATCGTCGCCGACGAGGATACGTGCGTGGTGGACCTGACCCGCAACTTGATCGCGTTCTGCCAGTACGAATCCTGTGGCAAGTGCTTCCCGTGCCGCATGGGCATGAGCCACCTCCTCGAGGTGCTTGAGCGTATCAGCAACCTGGAAGGCACCGAGGAAGACCTCGCGCTCATGCGTAACATCGGGGAAAACATGCAGGCGGGTTCCCTGTGCGGGCACGGCCAACTCGGGTTCAATCCGGTTTCCTCCGCCCTTCGATACTTCGGCCACGAATTTGACGCCCACATTCGCGAAAAGCGCCATACCGGAGATTGTCCTGACCAGGTGTTCTCTCCTCGCCTCACCAGGCGCTGACCGACCGATGCCCGATCCCGCCGCTGCTTTTCGGATTAGGAATCGCCATGCCTGACGACATCACCATCTCCATCGACGGGGTGGAAATCAAGACCCAGCCGGGAAAGATGGTGCTGGAAGCCGCCATCGACGCCGGCGTATACGTTCCCTACCTCTGCTACCACTCGGGCATGAAGCCTTATGCTGCCTGCCGCATGTGCGTGGTGGTCGCAGAGAACGAACGTGGCCGTGTGCCGGGCTTCCCGGCCGCCTGCACCCTGGCGGCCACCGACGGTATGACCGTGTGGAGCGAGACCCCCGACGTAATTGAGCTCCGTCGTTCCGTCATGCAGATGCTCATCGCCGAGCACCCCAATGGCTGCCTCACCTGCCATCGCGTGGATATCTGCGGGCCGTCCGACGTCTGTCTGCGTCACGTCTCGGTGAACGACCGTTGCATCACGTGCCCCAAAAATGAGCGTTGCGAGTTCAAGGACACCGTGCGGTATCTTGGCATGGAGCTCGAATCTCCCATGTCCTACGTGTACCGCGACATCCCGTTGGAGGTCAGCGATCCCTTTTACGACCGTGACTACAATCTTTGCATCACCTGCGGCCGCTGTGTCCGGGCCTGCGAAGAAATGCGCGGCGACAACGCCATCTGCTTCACCGAGCGCTCCGGCAAGGCGTTGGTGGGGACATCCTTCGGGACATCCCTACTGGAGTCAGGTTGCGAGTTCTGCGGCGCCTGCATCGACGTGTGTCCGGTCGGGGCTTTGACCGAACGGGAGGGCAAATGGGAAAAGCCCGCTCGTGTGGAACGCACCATCTGTACCCACTGTCCGGTCGGCTGCCAGATGAACCTCGAGATCAACGAGCAGGGCCGCGTGATCCGCACCGTTCCTGAGCTCAACTCCCCGGCCAATCGCGGCCAGGCCTGCTACAAAGGCAAATTCGGGCTGGGCCACTTGACCAGCGGTCAGCGCCTGCGCCGGCCCATGATCCGTCGCAACGGTCGGCTGGAAAACGCCACTTGGGATGAGGCTTTGGACCTGGTTGCCGAGCGGCTGCGCGCCAACCAGGCGGGTGCCGGGTTCGGATTGATCACCGCCCCGGACAGCACCAACGAGGAACTTTACCTGGCCCAGAAATTTGTCCGCATCGGGATGAATACCAATAACATCGACCATTCCGGCAACACTCAATCCGCCCTGACCGGCGCATTGGAAGATGTTCTTGGTTACCCCGGCGCTACGAATTCGATCTGGGACCTTGAAAAAGCCGGCTGCATCCTGGTTTTCAACACCAATCTGACTGAAAGTCACAACGTGGTCGGCGTGCCGATCAAGCGCGCCGCCGGCAACGGTACCCCTCTCATCGTGATCGACACTCGGGAGGTGGAGCTTACACGCTACGCCGACCTGTGGCTCCGTCCGGTGCCGGGGACCGAGTTGCTGCTCTTGGGCGCAATCCTGAAGCAGGTGCTGCAGGAAGACCTCATCGACGCCGAATGGCTCGCTGAACACGCGGATAGCTACGACACCCTCGTTTACGAACTGGAACGATTGAGCGACGACGCCATCGCCGCGACCGCGGTTCCCCTCGAAGACATCGCCCGCGCGGCCAGGATGTTCGGCGGGGCGGATACCGGCGCCATAGTCTATGGCTTGGACAATCTGTCCGCCGCGATCAGTCGCGAATGCGTGGTTGCTTTGGCCGATTTGGCGTTGCTCACCGGCAACGTCGACCGGTCCGCCGGCGGAATTTTCCCCATGCGGCAGGGGGCCAATGGACAGGGCGCAATCGATGTTGGATGCTTGCCCGACCGTCTACCGGGAGGCGCTCCCACCTTCGACGACGCCCACCGTACTCACGTGGAGGAAACTTGGGGAGTGCCGCTGCCAGCGTCCACCGGCATGAGCGCCGCAACCATGATCGAGTCCGCCGGCGGCGCCATCACTTCAATGCTGCTCATTGGAGACAGTCCAAACTATTCCAACGGTCTCCTTGTCGATGATGTTGCCGTATTCGAACGGTTGGAGTTTCTGGCGGTAGTCGATACTTTCCTTTCTCCGGTCGCCCAGGTTGCCGATGTTGTCCTGCCCCGGGCGACTTTTGGGGAAAAGGACGGTACGTTCACCAACCTGGAACGGCGGGTCCAGCGTGTGAGACCGGCGATTACCGTGCGAAACAACGACGCAATGCCGGAGGGGTGGATTTTCGCCCAGTTGGCTGATCTCTTGGGCGTCGCGGGCTTGAACTACGACGACCCGGCCCGGGTCATGGATGAAATAGCCTCTGTTGCTCCGAATTATCGCGGGATCAGCTATCAGCGGTTGGCCCAGGAAACGGCATTGATAATGCAGACGGGCATGGAATCCCCCCGGCCCACCCAATTGCTCTACACAACTCGCGAAGAACGCGGGATACAATGGCCCTGCCCTACTCCCACCAGTCCCTCGTCCCCGGTGCTGTACGCCAACGGATTCCCGAACGGACGCGCCGAACCGGGAGCGCCCCGGTTCCGTGCGGTTCCGGCGCCCACCGAAACTGATCTACCCGCCATTCTCGCCCCCGGTCGCGTTCTGCTCCAGAGTGAACGGGAAATGACGCTCGAATCTGGTGAACTGAATCGCATAGTGCGTGACGAACACGTGCATATCAATCCCGGTGACGCCGCCTCCTGGGGCATCTCTGATGACGCGCCCGTGACTGTCGTGACGTCTGGTAACCGCATCGCCGGGATTGCCCGGCTCGACTACGCTGTTCCCCGTGGAGTGGTGTCGATTACCACGTTGTTTGGACAGTTAGCGGTGGAATTGCAAGCATCGGAGGACATCAATCCGATGGCCCGCGTGCCAGGTTTGCACCTAGAGGCCTGTCGCGTCGAATTGGCGAGTTGACATCGCCGGTCACCTCGGTTTGGGCTCTCACCATGAATACACTTGAGCGGTTGAGTGTTTGCTTGCGATAACATCAACTGCGCAGCGCATCGAGCCAACACCGATCAAACCTGCCATCTGGAGCCAGAATGACCACGTCGCCATCCACCACCGTGATCCGTGACCGCACCACCAATCTGCCACGCGCCAAGCTGGTGGAACGCGTTGATTACACGGATGACCTCATGGTCATCAAAATGGAGCCCCAGGGTTTCGATTTCAAATTCAAACCCGGCCAGTATTGCACCCTGGGTCTGGATGGGATCGAACGGGCGTATTCGATTGTGTCGGCTCCCCATGAACCCTTTTTGGAAGTCTTCGTTGAGTTGGTTCCCGAAGGCGAACTCACGCCACGCATGTGGCGCATGGAAATCGGCGATACCATGTCGATCCGTCCCCGGCCTAAGGGCATCTTCTTGATGGATCCTGCGGCCACCCAGCACCTGATGCTGGGAACTGTCACCGGTGTGGCGCCGTTCGTCAGCATCGTGCGGGACCACCTTCACTATGGCCGCGACGGACACCACTTCTATGTGGTCGAGGGGGCCTCGTATCTCGATGAGTTTGTCTACGACGTCGAGTTGGCGCAGTTGGCTGCAGCTTACCCCAAAGTAGTGACCTTCGTACCAGCGGTCAGCCGGCCCATCGAAGACCGCAACTCCGGATGGGAAGGCGAGACCGGTCGCCTCAACAACATCGTGGCCGACCAGCTCCAGAAGTTCGGCCTGGACCGTTCTCAGACGCTGGTCTATGCCTGCGGCCATCCCGGAATGATTGAAGCCAGCAGGGAGATTGTAACCGCCGACGGATGGCGCTGGACCGAAGAGCGGTTCTGGAAGGAGTAACTTCTACTGCCAGACTAAGATATGCACCGGGGCGGGCCAAGGCTCGCCCCGCATTTATCCCTTTGGGCTGGGCTCCCGCACGAACGGATACCTACCTACCTGTTGGTCGGACCGGCGGCATCCCTGGCCTGCCGCTAGTGGAATCCTGATGAAGCCAGCGCCCATCTGTGTTCCCCGCGTGGGCTTCCCTGCGATTAACTCGGTTGCCACAGGCAGGCAAACATGGCAACCTTCCCGTTGCATCCCCATAATTGTCGTGCGCCCGCCACCACCAGAAACAGTGACCAGGAAGGATTGTGATGACTACCATAGCCGAGTACGTATCCAATTACTCAGCGAATCTGCATTTCGACGACATCCCGTCCGATTCAGTTCATCTTTTCAAGCGGATGATCATAGACACTGTGGGTTGTGCCATCGGCGGCTATACCTCGGAACCAAGTAAAATCGCGCGCGACCTGGCTGGGGAAGTCATCGGACATCGGCGACCGGTCACCATCATCGGCAGTGGGCTCACCAGCAGCCCCGAGCTTGCCACCTTCGCCAATGGGGTGATGATTCGCTATCTGGATTTTAACGATGGCTACACCACGCAGGAATCCGGGCATCCCAGCGACAGCATCGCCGCCACCCTCGCCGGCGCCGAAATGGCTGGCGCGGGCGGTCGTCGCCTGATTACCGCCACCGCAGTCGCGTATGAGGCGTTCTGCCGCTTCGGTGACGCCTCCAACATCAGGGCGCTCGGCTTTGATCACGTCACCAACGGCGCCATCGCCAGTTCTGTTGGGGCCGCCCGCGCCATGGGACTGTCTGCGGCGCAAACCGAGCAGGCGTTGAACCTGGGAATCACGCCGAACTTGGCCCTGGGGCAAACCCGGGTAGGCGAACTCTCCCACTGGAAGGGATGCGCCTATGCCAACGCCAGCCGAAACGCGGTGTTCGCCGCTCTACTGGCCGAGCGCGGCTTGACCGGCCCGGCCCCGGTGTTCGAGGGAGAGTTGGGGTTCTTCTCCGCAGTGACCAAAGAACCGTACCAATTGGAACCCTTTGGCGGGGACCAGGGTAAGCCGTTCAAGGTCCACGAGTGCAACATCAAACAGTTTGCGCTGGGGCTTTACTCACAGACGGTCGTTGAGGCCGCGCTGGACGCTCGCCGCCAGGTGCCCGGCTTCAACGTCGCCGACGTCGAGGACGTGCAAATCCGCACTCTGCAGAAAGCCATCGACATCATGGCCGGCGACGAGGAGAAGTATCATCCCAGGACACGCGAATCAGCCGACCACAGCATGCCCTACGCCACCGCAATCGCATTGACGCACAACACCCTCAACGAGAGCCACTTTTCGGACGAGCACATCAACGACCCCGGCATCGCTGCCCTGATCGCCCGCACGCGCATCGAAGCGTCTGAAGAGGCCAACCGGCGCGTACCCGAGGCCATGCTCTGCAACTTCGATCTGCGGATGAAAGACGGACGTATCTACAGCTCTGAGGTCGCGCACTTCCGCGGCCACCATCTCAACCCCATGACCGACGCTGAGGTCGAAAGCAAGTTCCGAGGGCTGTGCGAGGGCCTGCTTTCACCAGAGCAAACCGAGGAATTGCTGACCCGCCTGTGGCATCTTGAAGACGAAACCGACATCGGCGATTTGCTGCGTCTCACGCGGATCTGAGAACCAGGAAACACATGGGGCTGTCATGGGACAGCCCCATCGAATTGAGCACTATCCTGAGCGGGCTTATGCGCCTATCCGGGTGCCGTCCGGGTAGGTGTACCCGCTGCGGTCGTTGTATCCGCCGGAGGCCGGGAAAATCTGCCGGTAGAGCCCGCGCGCCCGCTGCTTCACGACGCCGTTAGCGGCCTCTTTCGTGGGGGTGGGCTTCGCATTCTGATCCTTGTAAAACTGCGATTGCAACGGGCTGTCGTTTTCCATTTCCCAGATGCACAGATAACGCAGCACCCCGTTCGCCTGGTCGTCCTCCGGGTCCAGCATGAACCTACGGGCGCTGACGTATCCGGGGATGGACATGCGCTCCGGCAGATGCTCCTCGTTGTACCATTTGTTGAACACTTCGTCGTCGCCCTCGTCTACCTCCATCATGACGACGAGCACCGTCGTTCCGACTTCCTGGTTTGCCCTCAGGCCGTTGCTGCTGACCATGGTACCTCCTCCATCCGTTGGTGGTGGCCTAACCGGATTTTGTACCCTCGTCGAACCCTTATAGCTGTTGATAAATCTGGACGCGGTGCCGATAGGAGTCAGCGACGAACACCAACCCGTCCGCGCTCAACGTAACCGCCGTGGGCCGATAGAAGCGGCGCTTCAGCTCAATGTTTTGCGTCGCTTTGTTGAGCTTCTCCTCGATGTCCGGGTTAGCATCGAGGAAAGTCCGGGCCCATCTGGACGTTCCGGAGTGACCGATCAGGGTGTCGATCACCAAGCCGTCTGCGTCAAGCACCTGCACCCGGTCGTTCCACCAGTCGCACACGTAGATGTGACCTCTGCCAACGGCCAGTCCGGTGGGACGCGCGAACCCGTCGCCACCATTTTTGCCGTCAAACTCGGCAACAAATCGGCCGTCAGCCTCGAATTTCTGAATCCGGTCGTTGCGCCAGTCGGAAATGTACACCGCTCCGCCGGAGTCCACCGCAACTCCCCACGGCATGTTGAACTGGCCCGGGCCGGCGCCGTACTCCCCCCAGGAGACCAGCGGGCTGCCGTCCATCGCGAAACGCTGAACACGATGGTTCAGAGAATCGGCGATCAACACCGTACCGTCGGGAGCGAAGGCCATGCCGGAGGGCCGGTTCATCTGGCCCGAGCCGCTTCCGAATTCGCCCCAATGTCCCAGAAACTCGCCTTCGGGTGTAAACCGGGAGATCCTATGAGCGTTTTCATCGGCCAGATACAGGTTGCCGTCGGGTCCGAAGGCTATCGCTGTGACCCAGATGAACTGTCCCGGAGCCTCGCCCCAGCCGCAGAACTCGCCGACATAATCCCCTTCAATGGTGCACCTGGTTACCCTAACCGCTTCGGGCTGGTTCGGGTTGGCGCGGCTGGCCACGTGCAACAAACCGTCTGGCCCCAGCGCCACCGAAACGGGGCCGCTGAATCCCGTCCCTCCGGCCGATAGCAGGCCAATCACGTCGTGATACCGGTACAGTCCGGCAACGGATACTGGATGCTCGACGAGTGTGGTCATCCCATTTCCTAACTTAACTCGATTGTGACCGCGGGCAACCCACATTCCAACTTGCCAATCGTTTCGAGGCAACGATCGTTGGCCGGCGGCATCACTGGACCCGACAAGGCATCCCGCCGCAACCGCTCGAGCGGTGAGGACTTGAGCAGCCCACCGCCGCCAGCAAGCCGCATGGCCGCATCGGTTACCCGTGCACCCACTTCCGCGCAGTATTGCTTGGCTCGGTTCACGGCCAGGACGGCTCCGGTCGGGTCAGAGTCCCGGTCCGTCAGCGCCGCGTCCACCAGCAGGAGCCGTCCCGACTGGATAGACAGGCCCATCTGCCCAACCGTTTGCTGGGTCGCCGGGTGGTTTATCATCAAGTCTCCACCGGGTGTCCAGGTTCGAGCCGTGACATATTCACGAATGTGGTTGTACGCTGCCTCGGCAATTCCCAGGTAAACGGCGGCGTATCCCAGTGAAAAACTGCCCCAGTCGGCGGTGAGCAAGCGACCGGGTGGCCCGAATACGGCGTCGTGCGGCGCGACCGTGCCAAAGCTGACCGTGTGGCTGGCCGTGGCGCGCATGCCCACCGCATCCCATTCGCCAGTGACGCGGACACCGCTCATGTCGCTCCGAACCATCGCCGACAGTATGTTGTCGCTGCCGCCACCGCTTCCTGCCACCACGCCGGAAACGAAGAAATAGTCGGCAGCGTCAGCCAACGAGCAAAAATGCTTGGTGCCGGAAACGCGGTAGCCGCCGTCGTCCTGGGGTGTGAAAGTGGTTGACAGTACGAACCGTTCCCTGGCGGACACTCCGGGCTCGCTGGTTATGGAGGCGAACAACTTGCCCGCTTCCACCGCTTCGGCAAAATACCGGCGCCGCTGCTCCGAGGTGCCCAATCCAGCGACAAAAGAGCCGAGCACGTTCGTGTGCATTGTCAGCGTCAGTGCCGTCGACGGGCAGCCGCGAGCCACCGCCAGGATGCACATCGCGAAGGTCAGGGAGTCAACGCCGCGGCCCCCGTAAGCAGTGGGCACTCGCAATGTAAGTAATCCGGCGTCCTTAAGGTCGGCATAATTTTCGATTGGGAACTCCGCCTCGGCATCGTAGTGTGGCGCACGCGGTGCAAAACGGTCCTGCGCCAGTTCATCAACCACGCCAACCAGCGCCAAGTGTGCATCGGACATCCAGCGTCTGGCCGCGCCGGGTACGGGTTCCGATCTGATACTCAAGGGGTACTGTCCCGGTAGGCGTATTCGCGCGATGGTTTGTCCTGCGGTTCCCCGGCAGCAGCGCGGCCCCAGGAGTGGCGACATACCTGGCTACGCGAACTGGTACTCACGCGTTGACCCGATCATTCGCAGCGCGTTCAGAACCACTTCCTCGACGCCGGCGCCCTCATTCATCGCGGCCTCAGCCTGGACAACCAGAGCGTTCCGGTTGTCTTCCCGAAGCATGACATTGCCCAACAAGTCCAGGCACCCGTCTACGATTCCTGGCGCGTCTGGATTGCGGTCCGCGAGTGTCGTTACGATGGCTCTCACGCCGGGATGCGTCGCGTCTCCCAAATTGTCGGCCACGAAATTGATGCGCTCCACCATGCTGCCGCTGTCGATCCATTCCTTGCCAGTATGCCATCCTTCTACCGAAGGCGGGTTCAGCAGGTCCTGGTTCATGTAGCGGCACTCCAGCGCCGTATCCATAAAACCGACCCGGGGGAATTTGAAATCCCCGACGAGGTGCAGCGTGCCGACCACCACTTCGGCTGGGCTTTTGACCCTGGCGAACCGCGCGTGTTCCGACTTGAAGAATACGGAGTTGAATAGCGCGCGCAGCATGGAACGAATGTCATAGCCGGAGCGGAAATATTCCGCCTCCAGCGCCGTGATGGCGTCGGGATCGGGTGGCGGCGTATTCTGCCACGCTGGCACCTGAACGTCGTCGGCAACGAAGAAGTTGTAGAGATGCCGGCTGATGAATCGCGCCGTCGACGGCTGTCGGCAGATGATCTCAATGATGTCGTCACCGTCGAAGTTGCCTGTTTCTCCCAGGAATGTCTTTGTCCCAGCGTCGTGGTCTTCTGCATCGTAGCGGAACAGCCACGGGGTTTTTCCGTATGGGATACTCGCTACGTTGTCGTCATCAATCGTCCAACCGGTGAAGGCTCGGGCGGCCTCCTGCACGTCATCCTCTGTGTAGTTCGGTTGACCATCCATCCCCACGCCCATGGAGAACAACTCCAACAACTCCCGTCCCCAATTCTCGTTGATTGCGTCTTGGTGATTGAAATTGTTGTCCAGCCAGAAAATCATGGCCGGGTCGCGAGCCAACCTTCGCAACAATTCCTCGAAACTGCCCAGCCCATATCCACGAAACATGTCGATCTGATTGAGCATCGTTTTCTCATGCAGCACTTTGGCCAAGCCCGTGGCGAACACGCCATGCCAAAAGAGCGCGATTTTTTCCTGAAGTGGTCGCACGCCGGCATTGCAGTTCATCCGGTAAACCGTCTCGGTCAGCGCCCCCTCGATATTGCGGCTCTCCTTCCAGTCGATGTAGTAACGTTCGATGATGTCTTCTTCCAGCGCCGCTTGATCCTTCGGATGCAACAGCCACTCGACCGTTTCCTCATAGCCCCAGGCACAATAGGTATCCAGCTCTGGCGGGGTGGCGCCGAATCCGGCCCGGCGCAGTAGATGAGCCATCAAGGCGCGTTGGGAGTCCACCAGCATATTTCCCCCAGAAGATTCGACCTCTGACGTGTGGTTGAGTCCTGGGCATTGCCGGTCGGACAAACACCCATCGGGTCCGAGTTTAGCGGATCTTGGCTCATAATATCATAGCGATCTGGACCGGCGGACCGAGCATACGTTGGCGTGACGCGTTGTTTGTGCTGAGCGGCGTCGTTTGTATTGACAACCATTCCGGGCGGGCGCAACATGTCCCGAATTGCGCCGCGCCACAGCGTTTGCCATCTGCCATCGCATTCAGGGCGCATCTACCCATAGCCAAGCGAGAGCCCGATCATTCCGTCGCTGAGACTTCCGCGTCTGCATACTCTGGACGCCTGGCTGGCCTACCGGGATTTCCGGCTGCTGTGGCTGGCCAATTTTTGTGGATTCACGGGCCAATGGCTCCAACTTCTGAGTATCGGGTGGTTGGTTAAGGACCTGTCGGCGGGCTCGGGCATCGGCGGTTTATTGGTACTGTCGGTTAGCGCCCTCAACACGCTACCCGGTCTCCTGATAAACCCCATAACCGGAGTACTGGGCGACCGCCTGGATCGTCGGAAGCTGGCGATCACATTGCAGTCCGTCAGCGCATTGCTGGCTTTGGGCTTCGCTTTCCTGGTCGCCACTGATTACGTGCGTCCCTGGCACGCCTACGCGTACGTGTTGATTTCCGGTTCTTGCCTGGCCATCACCCAGCCGTTGCAGCAGGTTCTGATCTCCAATACTGTCCCTCGGGATGCGCTGGTCAACGCCTACGCGATCAACACACTTACCGTCACGGGAACGAGGGTTTTCGGCCCATTCGTCGGCGGACTCCTCATATTCACACTGGGATATTTCTGGAACTTCGCGCTGGAAGCGGTCCTGTACCTGGGCGTGGTGCTGATGTTGCTTCCCATGCGGACACCGTACACCGGGACGGAACCGGCAGAAGAACGCCGTAGCTTCAACCCACTGGGTGACATCAAGGACGGCCTGCTTCACCTCTGGCGGAACCAGCGCGAAGTCCTGGAAATTGCGGTGCTGTCGGTGGTTCCAAATACCATTTTGCACCCCGTCTGGTTCCTGCTGCCGCTGTTTACGGTCGAAGTCATGCAGGCCCACGCCAATATGGGCGGTTATCTGCTTGCGATCACCGGAGTGGGAGGTCTGATCTCTACGCTGACAATCGCCACCTGGGGATTGCCTTTCCGTCGCGGTTACATCCTGTTTGGCGCCGCAGCGCTGTCCTCGCTGACCACCATCCTGTTTGCCTTCTCCGTGTGGCCCTGGGCCGCGTTCACCGTCCTGGGCGCGATGTCGTTCTTCCAGGCCTACTTCCGCACCACGCAGGGGACGCTGGTGTTGACCATCGTGCCGGACCGCTTCCGCGCGCGCACCATGGCCTTGTTGGCCTACGAGCGTTCTTTCCTGATCGGTGTGAGCGTTGTCGTAGGCATTTTCGCTGACTTTACCTCGGCGTCGATGGCGATCCTGGCGCTGGGCTGTCTGGGGTTGTCGGTAACGCTGGGGTGTTTCGCCACGCTGCGGCGAGTGCGGGCGCTGCATTAGAGGGAGCCATTTGCGAACCGCACGGCTTCCACGCCTGCACACACTGGACGCCTGGCTCGCTTACCGGGACTTCCGGTACCTGTGGTTCGGCAATTTCTTCGCCAACAATGCTCAATGGCTGCAATTGCTGAGCGTGGGCTGGCTCGTCCGGGATTTATCCGAAGGGTCAAACGTCGCTGGCCTACTGGTTGTCACAGTGGGCGGAATCAATACGCTGCCCGGCTTGGTGGTTGGGCCTTGGGGCGGCGTGCTGAGCGACCGGTTCGACCGACGCAAGCTGGTCATGGCCCTCCAGACCGCGATGGCGGTACTGGCCTTCGCTTTCGCCCTACTGATCCTGAGCGGAAAGGTGCAGATTTGGCATGCCTACCTGTACGTGATACTCGCGGGTTGCTGTCACTCCACGGTACAGCCCATGCGCCAGGCGTTGATCGCGGGCACCGTGCCTCGCGAGATGCTGGGGAACGCACTGGCCACGAACGTGTTGACCATTACGGGTACGCGAATCGTTGGCCCGTTTGTCGGCGGAATCCTGATTTTCACTCTGGGATTCTTCTGGAACTTCACTATCGAAGCGTGCCTCTACCTGGTGAACGTTCTGCTAGTCTTCAAGCTGCGCACTCCGTTCCACACGCCAGGGGATGCCCGCCAGCGCGGATCCGCGATGTCCAACATGATCGAAGGATTGCGTTACGTTTGGAGCGGGGAACGAGCCTTCTTCCAACTGATGATCCTGTCGATCATTCCCAATATCATCCTGCACCCCTCGTGGTTCCTGTTTCCCGTGTTCACTACCGAGGTGTTGCACCGAGACGCGGACGTGGGGGGTTATCTGTTGGCGGTGACCGGCGTTGGAGGCCTGCTGGCGGCGCTCATGATGGCCACCTTCGGGTTCATATTCCCGAAGGGAAAGGTGGTGCTGGGAGCGGCCGTCGGCAGTTCCGCCACGTTACTGGTTTTCGCGTTTTCCAAGTGGATGGCCCTGGCCTTCCTTTTCATCGCGGCCATGGCATTCAGCCAGGCGGTGTTCCGGACCGCCCGCGGCACGTTGATTCAGACCCTGGCGCCGGACAGCCTCCGCGGACGCATGACCAGCCTGCAGAGCTTCGATCGGGGATTCCTGGTCGTGGCCAGCCTGGGTGTCGGAATTCTCTCAGATGTGACATCGCCGTCCACGGCCATGGCAATGATTGCGGTCCTCGGCCTGGGCGCTTCAGCGGTATGCTGGATTGTGCTGGGTCGCGTGCGGCGTTTGGCCTGATGGCCCCGGTCACAGTGGCGTAGCAACGTCAGGTTTCCGAAAGGAGTATGATAGTTATTCTATTCGCCGCACGGTCCGGTCCCAGGCAGTCACGCAGTTGATCCAACGCATAACGTCCAGCCAGTCCTATAAATGGTGGGCTTTCTGGACCATAGCCGCCGGCACATTTTTCTCGGTGGTCGATCACGGCAGTGTGCTCGTGGCGCTGCCCGGCATCGAGTCCCATTTCGACGCGTCGTTGGAATCGGTTCAGTGGGTGGTGGTCGCTTACGCGTTGGTAATCAGCGTTCTCCTGCTGCCCATGGGGCGTCTGGGTGATGTCGTTGGTCGACGCAGGGTCTACCTGACCGGCACAGCCATTTTCGTCCTCGCCTCGCTGGGAGCGGCGCTTTCTACCAGCCTCGAGATGCTTGTTGTAATGCGTGTCTTGAAGGGAATCGGCGCCGGCATGGTCCAGGGCTGCGGCATGGGCATGATGATCGCAGGGTTCCCTGACTCAGAGCGCGGCAAGGCCTTGGGCACGCATCTCAGCGTCGTGGGAATGGGAGCGATCGCCGGACCGGCGGTAGGTGGGTTCCTCGTCGCGTGGCTCGGCTGGCAGTCGGTGTTTTTCATAAACGTCCCAGCGGGCGGTCTGGTGCTGGTACTCGCGTGGCTGCTACTGGAACGAGGTCCGGGCGCGAGTCAGTACCGACGGGGCCAGGGGGCATCCTCTTTCGACTGGACCGGCGCCGCGGTTTCGGGGGTAATACTTCTCGTCCTCCTGCTGGTGGTAGGCAATGGCAACTGGTTGGGCTGGTTGTCCACCCCGGTCATCGTGGGTGGTGTCGCGGTGGCGGTCCTGATGGCAGGGTTCATCTGGTGGGAACTGCGAGTCCGCGCGCCCATGCTGGACCTGCGGCTGTTCACCAACCAGATTTTCGGGCTGGGGGTCGCCGCGGCGTGGTTGTCGTTCTTCGGTTCGTCGGCTGCACGTTTCATGATGCCATTTTACTTGCAGCGCGTGCTGCAATATTCTCCGGAACAGGTGGGGTTGATGATGATCCCGCCAGCCGTGTGCATGGTGTTGATTGGGCCGTTCAGCGGCCGTGTGGCCGATCGCTTCGGATGGCGGGTTCCGACGGTGTGTGGCATGGCGTTGACCGCGGCCGGAGCTTTTGTTCTGGCGTTTGCCCTCCAGGAACGGTCCTCGGTTTGGCTGGTCATCGCCACCATGATGATGCAAAGCTCCGGAAATGGTATTTTCAATTCCCCCAACAGCAGCAGCATTCTCAGTGTGGTGGATCGCAGCCGATACGGGGTGGTTTCAGCGCTGACGCAATTGGTCAGGAACTCGGCGAACGTGGTGAGCGTCGCCGTTTCGACCACCGTTGTCGTTTCCACCATGGCTACCTACGGCGTGGAGCCCAAGTTGGAGGCGGTAAATCCCGAGGTGGCTACGGCGTTCGTCGCCGGACTGCGTTGGGCGTTTTTGATGTTGGGCGCGGCACTGGCCGCGGGCGCGGCGATTTCCCTCTACCGCGCGCTGTCTAACCGCTCCACCGTCTCGCGACCGCCGATGGCTGCCGAGCCACAGCCGAGGACGGCTGGTAACGACTGACGCCCGCCGATCAGCTGTCGGAAAAGCGAGGCATCACCTCCCGCGCGAACAACTCCATCGACCGAAGTTGTTTCTTCTGGTCCAGCCCGCCAAAGGCGAAATTGCAGCCGAAGTAGCGTACCCCCGCGTCGTAGAGGGCCTGAATTTTCGCGGCACACTGGTCTGGCGTGCCGATGAAAGCGCGGTGCTCGGCGAGATATTCGTAGGACGGAGGCAACTCAGTACGGCGTTTACGGTAGTCGTCAAGGTTTTCGTACACTTCGCTTCCGACCGAAAATTCACGCCTCCAGGTGTTGATGTCGAGTGTCCAGTTCAGTGCCTCCCGCGCGTCGCGGTGAGCCTGCTCCTCGGTGTCCGCCACATAGAAGTAACGGAAGAAGGGTACCTCGGACGGCGTAGCCACGTGCCCGCTGGCTTGAGCCTGCGCCAGGAAGCGGTGCAACAAATCCAGTGCATCGTCCGTATTGAGGACAACCCCGATGATCAACCGGCGCCCCGTGGAAGATACAAACTCCAACGACTCGGCGCTGCGCGTCGCCGCGACATAGACCGGCGGATGCGGCCGTTGCAAGGGAGTGGGCACTAAGTTAAGACGCTGGATGGAATAGTAGTTTCCCCGGAAAGTGCAGTCGGGAGTAGTCCATAGAGTTTCCACCATCTCGATGGACTCCCGGTAGCGCGCCTGGCTCTCGGCGTGGTCGATGCCGAAATTCCCGTACTCCGTGCCCGATGCGCCTCTGCCGAACCCAACGTCCAGCCGTCCGTCGCTGAGCACATCGAGCGTAGCCGTGTCTTCAGCCAGGCGAACCGGGTGATGCAAGGGTGGTATCAGGACCGCAGTCCCCAATCTGATCGTGCTCGTCCTCGCCGCTATGTTGCTGGCGATCACCAACGACGAAGCGCCAAGACCATACCGGGTGAAGTGGTGTTCGGCCAACCAGATCGCATCGAAACCCAGTGCCTCGCCCACCACCGCCTGCTCCAACAAATCCGAGAAGAGGGCTCTCGGCGTAATTTGTTCAGGCCACGGTATGTGTGAAAACAAGGCGAATTCCATGTCGCGCTCCTCGGATCAAAACTTCCGGCAGTGTACACAGAGGGGAAACGGTGGGCAACGGCGTCGGGTTATCGTCCACCGAAGTGCAAACTTACCTCTGGTATGATTCTAGACCGGCATCTCGCAGCAATCGTCCGACCTCCGTGGCGGACGGTGCGTAAGTTCACCAGTTCGTTCGCGGAGCGATTTTGACTTTCCTCACCTCGTTAGCCCTCCGCCGCAAGCCGGTAACCATTATGGCAATGCTTCTGCTTTTGGGCGCCGGAGTATTTTCGTATAGTCAGATCCAGCAGGAGCTCTTCCCCGAAATCAGCTTCTCGATCGTTTATGTGGCTACCTCTTATCAGCAGGGGGATCCCAACACCGTGGCCACGGACGTAACCACGAAGGTGGAAGACGCGATCTCCGGATTGCCAGACTTGGAGAAGACCACGTCAATTTCCACGCCCAACATGTCGCTGGTAACGGCGAATTTTACGGCCGGCGCGGACGTCGAATCAGTGGAGGAAGAAATCCGCAGCCGGGTGAGCGGCCTCCAGCTACGTGAAGAGGCTGGCGACCCGTTCGTCCTCCGGCTGACCTCGGATATTTTCCCCATCATGTGGCTGAGCGTCAGCGGTGAACGAGATATTCCGGCACTGCAGCGTATCGTGAACGACGAAATTCTCCCGCGCCTCGAAGCTGTTGACGGCGTATATGACGTGAATGTGGAGGGTGGAGTCGACGAGCGTGTTTCGGTGGTAGTTGACCCGTCCCGCAGCGACGAACACGGGCTCGCCATCCAGGATGTCGTGAATGCCGTGTCTGGAAATTCCGTGGACCTCAATGCCGGCTCTTTAGATAACGGCGACCGCACGTTTGGTGTCCGAACCTACCGTGGTTATGGCGATCTCGATTCCATCCGTGATCTGCCCGTCGATTACCGCCGCGCCACGTTCAGCGCGGTTGGCGCTCCCCCGACGGAAGACCGCGGCACCCCGATCTTGCTGTCCGATGTTGCAACGGTCCAGGTGGACACTCCGAGAGCCGCCACCGTGTCGCGCACGAACGGCCATCCCAGCATCTCACTTCAAGTGTTGCAGTTGCCGGACGGAAACACGATTGACGTGACCCGGGAGTTGCAGGGCGTCATCCAGAACCTGGAGCTTCCGCCTGACGTGCGTGTCGATGTTCTATATAACGATGGGCCCGAGCTCGAAGAGCAGCTCACCAATGTGGTGGGCCAGGGCGGGTTGGGCTTTGTCATCGCGGTAGTCGCCATCTTCCTCTTCCTGCTCCAACTGCGGCCGACGGTCATCAGGGGCATATTGCAAACCCTGCGGCCCACGGTGATCATCGCGATTTCTATCCCGCTGAGTATCATGATCACCATCCTGGTCATGGCGGTGATGGACTCGACGCTCAATTTCATGAGCCTTGCCGGCTTGGCCATCGCAGTGGGGCGAATCGTCGATGACAGCATAGTGGTCCTCGAAAACATCTACCGACATGTCCAGGCGGGAGCCACTCGTTACCCGATGCAGGGCCCGGAGTTCACGGCGTATCGCCTGACACCGTTGGGTGACAACCCGGGCATGACCGCAGCCATCCGCGGCACCCGCGAAGTCGGACCCGCTATTCTTGCTTCCACTCTGACCACGGTGGCAGTGTTTCTTCCTTTGGGATTCATTCCTGGTATCGTAGGCGAGTTTTTCCTTCCGTTCGCGCAAACCGTGTGCGTTTCGCTCCTGGCATCCACCTTCATTGCGCTGACAGCCGTACCCGTTCTGGCCTCTTTGCTGCTCCGTGCCGGCGATATGGCGGACGAGGACGATGCCGTTTCGCGGGACACGTGGCTGCAACGAATTTACACTCCGGTACTGTCCTGGGCTCTCAACCACCCGCTGATCACCGTCCTGGGCTGTATCGCAGCAGTTGGAGCTACGCTGCCGCTAATCGCTGTGCTGCCGATCACGCTGTTTTCCTCGGGCGAAGCGGAGTCCATGCGGATTGACATCACCATGCCCGAAAATACCGGGCCAACTGCGATCCATCGGGAAGTCCGGGAAGTCGAAGCTATTCTGGACCGTTATGTGGGCGCCGGGCAAATCACTTCATTCCAGGCCACCCTGGGTTCAACCAGCCAGGATTTCGGCCCCGGACTGGGCGAGACCGGTTACGATGTGGCCGGGTTTTTCATCGCTCTATCGGACACGGCTCCGGCGGATTTCGATCAGCAGTTGCGTGCGGAGCTACCGCAAAAGGATGATGTGGAAGTTCAGTTGTTCGTTGATTCAGCGGGACCCCCGCAGGCCGGCATCGAAATAGCTATTACCGGTAGCGACTTCAGTCGGGTGCGTCGTGTGGCCCAGGATCTCGTAAATCGCATACGGCCGTTGGAAGGTGTCGTCAACCTGAAGACAAACTTGAGCGACGAAAGCGAAGAGCTGACGTTTGAGGTCGATTCCTCAGAAGCGAGGCGCTACGGGCTCACTGCTGCCGCGGTCGCAGGACAGGTTCGAACCTGGGTATACGGCGTTGACGCAGCCAACGTCAGCCTCCTCGGGGATACCTACGACGTGGTGGTGCGCGGCCCGGAGGATCGCGTCGACGAGCTGACGGAGCTCCAAAACCTGTCCATCGGCGGACCCCTGGGCACGGCCACCCTCGGTTCCATTGCCGACGCGAGAACCACTGTGGGACCGTCACTCGTCACCCATTACGACGGCGACCGTTCCGTTACGATCACGGGAGAATTCCTGGGCAACGATCCGCAGGCCATCAGTGCGCGCATCGATAAGCTCATCGAGAATTCAGATCTGCCTGCCGGAGTCAAGATCCGTCAGGGCGGTTTCGCGAGCGATATCCAGGAGCAATTCGCGAACGTGTACCTGGCCATGATGATCGGTCTCGCGCTGGTATACCTAGTTATGGTAGCGACCCTCGGTTCTCTACGAGACCCTTTCATTGTGGTCCTGAGTATGCCGCTGGCGGTGGTGGGTGCGCTGATCGCATTGACCATCACTGGGCGCGCGTTGAGTTTGCCGGCGCTGATGGGGTTCCTTTTCCTCATCGGGATCGTAGTGACTAACGCCATTGTTCTGATTACTTTCGTCGCTCAATTGCGGTCACAGGGACTTGGAGCGCTTGATGCCATGATTCTTGCGGGCCGCACACGATTGCGCCCAATCTTGATGACCGCTTTTACCACCATTCTTGCCTTGTTTCCCCTGGCGTTCAGTGATACCAGCGGATTGGTCGGGGCGGAATTGGCCACGGTGGTAATCGGTGGTCTGATCAGCTCGACATTCCTCACGCTGGTCGCGGTGCCGGTGACTTACATGCTGTTGCACGACGCCATACCTGGAGCCTGGTCATCCGCGGTCCGACGGCTGACGCGGCGAGCCGCGGTCCAGGCGGATGGGTCGTAGGAGCAGCTCAATCCAAAAGCCAATGCTGCCCGTGGAGGTAATCCGTTGCACTTGATCAGACGTCGTTCCCGGTCATCATCCTTCCCCGGGGCAATCTTCTCGATGTTGGCGGTCGGAGCGTTTGCGCTGGTTTTCGTCGCGTGCGGGCAGTCTTCCGATGAAACTGCCGGGCCGCCCGGGGGCCGAGCGACGCGTGCGTCCGCTCCCGTGGAAGCCCGAGGATTCGACGTTCCCAGCCAGTTGGTCTTTGAGGAAACCGTGGACTTAGCGTTCGAAATTTCCGGTGAGGTGGGAGAAGTGAACGTAGCTGTCGGCGACATGGTTTCCTCCGGAGACGTGTTGGCTGCTGTAGATTCTGAAACCATCCGAGACCTGCGGTACGCCGAGTCGCAGAGCCTTTACCAAATCGATAAACTCCAGGACGAACTGGACCGGGTGCTGGGCCTGGAGTCATCGGACCCGCTGATTCGAGCGCAATCGAAAGGCAACCTCACCAAGGCAGAGTTGCGATTGCAGGTCGCCGAGGACAATCTTGAGGATTACCTTCTTCAGTACGACGTCGATTTGGGCGCACGGCGCAAGGCGGTTGCTGACGCCAAGTTTGCACTGGACCAGGCAGAGGACGCTGTTTCCGATTTTGCCGACATGCACGGGGAAAGCTTTGCTGCTGCGTTGGCGCGACGCTCGGAAGCGCGTGCGAAATTGAAAGACGCCCAAGACGCTGTCACCGATTTTCTTCCCCTGCACAACGAAGCGGTCGCCACGCTCGAAACTCAGATAGCCAAGGTCGAAAATGACTTGGATCAAGCGCAGGAGGTGCTGCGCGACTTTGACGTTGACCACGCCCAGCGTTTGGCAATGGCGCGGGTGCGATTGGCCGATGCGGAGTCCAACCTGGAAACGGCAGAGGACGCGTTTGATGAGTTTCACGTGATGGTGATTGAAGGACAGTTTCCGAGCCTGGATGACGGCCGGAATTTTGACGTAGTGAAGTTTGAAGCCCTGCAGGCCACGGTGGACTCAGCCAGGAGAGATGTTGAATTCTGGCGGACAGAACTGGCCGATTTGGAGGCGGGGCCCAAAGAGTTCGATCGTACCGGCGCCCAATCCACCGTCGCCAGGCTGACGTTAGAACTGGAAAGACTGAACCGGCAACTGCGCGATGAATTGGTGGGGCCGGACCAGACTGAATTGGACCGTCTCGAAGCCAATGTGCTGGTTGCACGCGAGACGCTCGAACGAGCGGAGCGAGACTTGACTGAGTTGGAGCAGGGGATCGATCAACTGAAGCTCGCGAGTTTGGAAGCTGGTGCAGCGAGCGCTCGTCTCACGCTTGAAGCGGCCGAGTCAAAATTGGCCCGGCTCGAAGAGGGTATCGACCAGGCGGTGCTTGCAGACCTGAACCAACAAATCGTTACCGCCGGCGAGGCCAGAGACGAGCTCGCTGCCGGTCCGGATGCCGCGGCGGTCGCGCTGGCGCGAGCCAATCTCAACGAAGCGAAATCCGATTACGACGAGATCGTGGAAGACCTGGAAGACTCGTACCTACGTGCGCCTTTCTCGGGCATGGTACGGCTGGTGACCGTGAAAGAAGGCGACGTCATTACCGTGGACGCTCGGGTGATCCAGCTAGTCGACCCAACGAACATCTCCATCCAAGGGCTGGTAGAAGCCAACAATGTAGAGCGCATCGAGGTCGGCACGTCCGGGTCGGTGACGGTGGCCGCTTTGCCCGATGTCGAGTTGGAAGCTCAAGTACAGGAAATCTCACCACATGCCAAGACGGAACGCGGCGTGATCAGTTTCCCGGTCAAATTTGCGGTCGTAGTCCCGACTGGGGTCACGATTCCTCCCAATCCGGGCTTGGTGACCACTACCGTGCATCCCTGATTTGGCCTACGTTGATCGTTGGCTTCATGGCGGCGACATCAGGGTCAGGCCTTGGTGAAGGGTCGGAGCGAGTGCGGATTTAAGTGGCCTATCGCGCTCCGCCGGGCTGGCGTTGGGAAGAACACGCAGCGAGGCGCTCTGCTTGACATCGCGCGCGATTGCCGCATATTCTTTGCCGTACGAAATTCCCATCTGTTTGATCGGTTCCCCGGCTTCAGTGCGGGGAAGTCCGCATCGTGTGAGGAGAAATATGGTTAAGCAGGGTGTGGTACCCGACGATTTGACTAGGCCATTCTTCGAGGCCGCTAACGAAGGACGACTTGTAGTCCAGGCTCTCAAGGGATCTGAGCGTTTGTACTTTCCTCCCCGGTCCGCCTCCGAACTGGGCTGTTCGCCCGACGACCTGGAATGGAGGGAAGTGAGCGGCCGAGGCAAAATCTACAACTACTGCGTAGTGTATGACTGCCCGGTGGCGAGCCTCAAAGAGGACATCCCTTTCAACTTGGCAGTCATCATGCTGGACGAGGACCCCGGCATATTGATGTATTCACATCTGCCGGGAACCGCGCCGGATGAAGTCCCGGTGGGCGCCAGCGTGCGGGTGATATTTGAAGCCACGGCCAACGGCCAAAAAGTCCCGGAATGGGAAATTGTGTCCTGACGCCCCCGAAACTGTTCCACCAAACAAAACCAGGCGGCCCGACCTTGGCGTCGGGATTGCCGCGGCATTCTCAAGGAGTTTGTTATGACCACCCAGATGGCTCCCGAATCTATGTATCGCTCCACCGAAGGCTTGGGAATTTGGGAACACCGGGGCAAGGTAGCCGCCGTGGGTATTGGACACTCTCCCACCGCCCGCCGTTGGGACGGCAGGGCCGAGACGTCGGTGGGAGCCTTGAGCATCCAGGCTTTGCGCACGGCGATAGCCGATGCCGGCGTTCCACCGGACCAGGTTGACGGCCTGGTTCTGGTCCCGGTGACCACCACGGGGGCGCATTGGCCGGCGGATCAGCCGGTACCGATGGATGTGGTCAACGCCTTCAATCCCACGGACGATCCTCTGGATGGCGTAGGACAGCTTAGCGCGGAATGGCTCCTGAAGAATATGCCGGAACTGACCAACGTCAAGTTCACAATGTACGCGCCCGGCTGCATGTCCGCGGCAATTGTGGTTGCCGCGCAGGCTGTGGGTGACGGCCTCGCAAGCAACTGTCTCGTACTGAAAGGCTGGCACAACCTGGAAGGTCGCTATAACCACGGGGGCATCAGCGCTGCCGACGAGGTTCCCGGCACCTTCGCCATCAGTCCGGGCCGCACCCTGTGGGGCGCTCCCGGCTGTTACGGCACCGCCCTGCAGTTCGCGCAATATTGCACCAAGTACGGGAAACACCATGACATGATGGCGCCTTTCATGCAGAACTCGAGGCGCAACGGCTTGCTCTTCCCCGAAGGCTACTGGGCGCAGCACCGGCCCGAACAGTTGACCCCCGAGGACTACCTGTCCTCGCGCTGGATCGCCAAGCCGGCGAACCTGTTCGACAACGATATTCCTATCATGGTTGCGGCGGCCTACCTGTTCACTACCGCGGATCGCGCCCAAGATATGGCGCAAAAGCCCGTGTACATCCTGAACCATGCCTCCAGCCGGGGCGTCGCCCGCAGTATCACCCCGACCCTTGAAGAGGTGGAAACCGAAACCGCCACTACTGGGAGGAAGATCTACGAGGGGGCCGGCATCACCGCCGACGATCTCTCGTTCGAGAACATGTACGACGGGTTCGCCCAGTTCCACCAGTTCCACATCGAGGGTTTGCGTTATCGCGGGATGCAGCCCGGCGACGCGCTCGATTTCTACCAGACGGATATCAGCATTG
This sequence comes from Dehalococcoidia bacterium, assembly GCA_022827095.1. GTDB lineage: Bacteria > Chloroflexota > Dehalococcoidia > Lucifugimonadales > UBA3495 > Bin87. The sequence continues at coordinate 275,026 of JAJDTP010000005.1, read as the reverse complement.
AGGGGCCGAACCCCATTCTGGCCAGCGGCGGCAACATCGGCAGCGGCCGCAGCCGGTTCTGGATGCACACCGATTGCATGCAGCAAATCCAGGGACGGGCCGGCGCACGGTCACTAACCGGAGTAAAGCCGGAAATTGCTGTTTCCGGGGGGCCGATGCCCATGGGCGGAAACTTCACCGTCTGGAGCGCCACGCCGGATTAATGGACCGGTTACAGGTCCGATCACATTGCCGCTCGGGGCGACCTTACGGGGTCGCCCAATTTTCGGGTTCGGGCATCGTCGGGATCACAAGAGGAGGCACATGGCTATTCTCATCAGCTTTGACATCGACGGCACGCTGGAAGTGGGAGATCCGCCGGGCCCACTGACCATGGCGATGGTTAAGATCGTCCAGGACAAGGGTTTCCTCATCGGGAGTTGTTCCGATCGACCGCCCAGCAGCCAGCGATCCATGTGGGAAGAACACGACATCAGCGTGGACTTCACAGTCGCCAAGCACTTGCTGTCCGACGTTAAATCTGGATTCGACGCCGAAGCCTATTACCACATCGGCGACCGGGAGGATTTGGATCGTCAGAATGCGCTGCGGAATGGGTTCGAATTCCTGTGGCCTGACGAAGCAGCCGCACAGCCATGGTTCCTCCCTGATGGCTAAGAAGCACGTGGATACCGGAGGTTGAATAACTTTTGGCTCTGGTTCATGTGAGTTCCAAACGCATTATCATAAATCTGTGACGTGACAGAAACTGAAACCGACATCGGACGGCGACAACCCCGTGTCTTTTATGGATGGTGGGTTGTCGTCGTTTCCTCATTATTAGGCATGTTCGGGAACGGGTCGATATCCCAGGGGTTCCCGAGATTTTTTGTACCCATCCGGACCGAATTGGGTCTAACCTCCGCGCAGATGTCGTTGGTGTTCAGCCTGGCCCGAGCTGAAGGGAGTGCCGGAGGACCCTTGGTCGGCTGGGCCGTTGACCGGTATGGCGCCCGGCCTATGATCCTCGCCGGCGGCTTGATGGCCGGAATCGGAACCATACTGCTTTCGCGGGCGGACAGCTACTGGGAACTCCTCGTCCTGTTTTCAGGCATCATTTCGCTGGGAAAAAGCGCGGGGTTCGGCCAGACCTTGATGGCAGCCGTCAATCAATGGTTCATACGCCGGCGCTCGGTGGCAATGTCGACCCTCATGACGGCGTTCGCCGGCGGCGGCGCGTTTGTGGTTCTCCTCCTGAATCTGGGTATTCAACAGATCGGATGGAGGGACACGCTCTTGTGGACCGGCGTTTTCATCGTAGCTGCGACTCTGCCGGCAGCATTTTTCATTCGCAGTCGCCCCGAGGACATGGGCCTGTTGCCCGACGGAGACGCCCCCGACGTTACAAGTGGCGCAACCGGTTCGGGTGGGCGCGGCAGCCGGGGTTCAGGCGACGTCAGTTTTTCGTTTCGCCAGGCGATCGCCACGCGCACCTATTGGCTGATCATGGTAGGTGCAATCCTGCGCGTCTCCGTGACCAACGGGATGCTGGTGCACGTGTTTCCGATCATGACCCTGCGAGGCATCTCCGAGAACGAAGCCGCCGCCTGGGTCGCGGCGATGTTCTTCCTGGGCATCCCTTTGCGGTTCATCATGGGCGTCACGTCGGGCAAATTCCGTGGCAACGTCCTGCTCGCTATTGGGATGGTCATTGGAGCCGTCGGTATGGGCGGTTTGTGGATCGGGCCCGGTGTGGTCGGCTTGCTTCTGTTCGTGGTTGGTATAGCCATCGTCGAAGGGATCACATCCGTGAACTGGCTGATGCTGTCAGACTATTACGGCCGTGCCCGATTCGCGACCTTGATGGGATTCATGAGCCTGTTCATGAATGTCGGGATGTTCATTTCGCCTTACGCGTCCGGATTGGTCTTCGACCGCACGGGCAGTTACTACTGGGTGCTTGCAGTGTTCACGCCGTTATACATCGTTAGCGCCGTGGCTTTTCTGTTCGCCACGCGGCCTAATCCGCCGGCAAGCACGCGCAGAAGATGGATCGGCACGGAAGCCGGAACACCTGTACCGTCGCCAGGAGGCGCGGACGATTAGCAGTCATCGGCTGCCGACTCATTCTCGCGGTTGCAAAAGAACGAGCTACGAGGAGACCTTATGAACGCGCAACCAATCACCCTGGGAGGGGAGCACGTACGGCTGGAGCCCATCGGCCCGCAGCACGCTGAGGACCTGTTTCGCGTCGGGACGGATGAAACAATATGGCGATTCCTTGCCAGGCCTGCGTTCGCGAGCCTGGATGATACTCAGGCGTGGATACGAGATTGCATCGCCCGGAACGAACGGGAGGGGCGCATCCAGTTCACCGTAGTGCACCTCGCCGATGAGCGGGCGATCGGTTGCACCGGATACCATGATATTGATCGATCCAACCGATCGTTAGAGATTGGCATGACGTGGTACGGAACGGAATACCAGCGCACGGCGGTCAACACGGAATGCAAGTACCTGCTATTGAGGCACGCTTTCGATGACCTGGGCGCGCTGCGGATTTGCTTGAAGGCTGACCACCGCAATCTCAGGTCCCGGCGCGCGATCGAACGGATCGGAGCAATCCGGGAAGGCATGCTGCGTAATCACCGGATCGCCCGCGACGGGGTCAACCGACACTCGGTGTATTACAGCATCATCGACAGCGAGTGGCCCGCGGTACGAGTTCGGCTGCAGGCGATTCTGACCAAATAGTGGCCATTTGTAGCGCGACCGGGCCGGTTACGGTATGATGACGCGCGTCCCTTGATGATCGGCTGCACTGGTCGGCCCGCTACTTTAGCGGGCGCTGGCCCGAGGCAACCAACGGCTGACGAAGCCGCTGATCGTGCTATAATCTGCGCCGGAGGAGGTGCCCATGCGAGCTATTGACTACGTTGCCCCTACATCTCTCAGCGAGGCCGTTTCAGTTTTGTCTGCGAACGGCGATCGCGCCCGCCCGTTGGCCGGCGGAACGGACATAATTGTCCAGTTGCGTGGCGGACGGCGAGAACTGGACGTTCTGGTGGATGCCAAGACGATCCCAGAACTGAACCAGATTGAAATGACCGACAGCGGGCTGCGCTTGGGCGCCGCCGTGCCCTGCTACGAGATTTACCAGAACCAGCAGGTTGCAGCCGCCTATCCCGGTCTGATTGACGCCGCCGGCCTTATTGGCAGCATTCAGATTCAAGGCCGGGCTTCGATCGGCGGGAACCTGTGCAACGCCGCTCCGTCCGGTGATAGCATACCGCCGGTCATCACGCTCGGCGGCGAGGCGCACATCAATGGACCCAACGGCTGGCGTGCCGTCGCCGCAGAGAATTTCTGCACCGGACCCGGACGGAGTGTGCTGGAACCCGGCGAAATACTGGTGGGTATCCAAATACCTGCGCCGGTTGCCAACTCGGGCACCGCGTACCTTCGCTTCATTCCGCGAAATGAGATGGACATTGCCGTCGCCGGAGTGTCCTCCTCGGTTGTGCTTGATGCGTCGGGACAGACCATCCAGTCCGCGCGTATAGCCTTGGCTTCCGTGGGTCCCACGCCGATTCTCGCAACCGCGGCCGGCGACAGCCTGGCCGGCAAGGCCGCCTCTGACGACGCGATCGCCGAGGCTGGTCGATTGGCGAGCGAAGCCGCGACCCCCATTACAGACATGCGCGGCACGATCCGCCAACGGCATCACCTGGTGGATGTGCTGACCCGCCGCACCCTGAACATCGCCATCCGGCGCGCCCGAGGGGAGGAGTAATAATGCCCGGACTTGTCCACGTAACCACAACTATCAACGGCAACCAAACCGATTTCCTGTGCGAGCCGCGGCAGAGCTTGCTGGAATGCCTGCGCGACGTCGTGGGTATGACCGGCTCCAAAGAGGGTTGCAACGACGGCAACTGCGGTGCTTGCACCGTCAACTTGGACGGTCGCATCGTCACCTCTTGCCTGGTCCTGGGTGTGGAGGCGCAGGGCGCCGAGGTCAACACCATTGAAGGCGTGGCCTCCGCTGACGGGCTGCATCCCATCCAGCAAGCATTCCTGGAAAACGCCGCCCTCCAGTGCGGGATCTGCACGCCCGGTTTCATCGTCGCCGCCAAGGCCTTGCTAGAGGCCGAGCCGGACGCAGACGAAGCTCGCATTCGCCACTGGCTGGCTGGCAACCTGTGCCGTTGCACCGGTTACGACAAGATCGTCCGCGCGGTGATTGACGCCGGTGAACGCATGCGAGCATAAGCTCTCGGTGGTTGCCCGGGCATTATGACCCGGCGCCAATTTCGATGTTTGCAGCGGTAGGGGCGAATTGCGATTCGCCCCTACATTTTTAGGGAGGTGAGCCAAATTGACCACACCGAACCAGGTGCTATCGGAAGTAGAATACGACGTGATAGGGAAGCGGCCAGTGCGTCCCGATGGAGTGGACAAGGTCACCGGTCGAGCCCAATACGGCGTCGACCTGGAACTGACCGGACTGTTGCACGCCCGAGTGTTGCGAAGCCCGCACGCACACGCTCGCATCAAGGCCATCGATACGTCGAAAGCGGAAGCCCTCGCCGGCGTGCGCGCCATCGTCACCGCCGCAGATCTGCCTTTCGCGGCGCTCAGCAGGGAGGACTTGGGCAACGACTATAACCGGTTCAAGTTCTTGAGCGACAATTTCCTGGCCAGCGACAAGGCGTTGTACCGCGGCCATGCGATCGCCGCCGTCGCTGCCGACAACGCGCACATCGCTGAGTCAGCGCTGGCGCTGATCGACGTTGACTACGAAGTCCTGGAGCCCGTCGTTGACGTGCGAGCCGCGATGCAGGACGGATCTCCGCTCCTGCACGATGATCTGATCCACACCTCGGCGATGGGCGAAATATCCGACAAACCCAGCAACGTCGCTTCCTACATGAAATTCGAGAAAGGAGAAACGGCGGCCGGGTTTGCCAACTCCGACGTTATTGTCGAGCGCGAATTCACCACTGCGTCGGTGCACCAAGGGTACATCGAGCCGCACAACGCGACGGCTCACTGGCGCGCCGACGGGCAAATCAATGTCTGGTGCAGCACCCAGGGCGCCTTCGTGGTCCGAGCCAACACCGCTGATGTATTGCGGGTCGACGTTTCCGACGTGCGGGTTACCCCCATGGAGATCGGCGGAGGGTTCGGCGGCAAGGTATCGTTCTACCTGGAACCGGTAGCCGCGTTGCTCTCCCGCAAGGCCGGGGCGCCGGTCAAGGTGCTGATGAGCCGCACCGAGGTGTTTGAAGGCAGCGGGCCTGCTCCTGGAAGTTGGATGCGAGTCAAGATGGGTGCCAACTCGGCGGGGAAGATCACCGCTGCGGAAATCGAACTTGCCTTCGAAGCCGGCGCGTATCCCGGTTCCCCGGTGATGCAGGGCGCCACCTGCGCCTTCGCCTGCTACGAACTGGAAAACGGCACGGTGTCAGGTTACGACGTGCTGGTGAACAAACCCAAGACGGCGGCGTACCGGGCGCCGGGCTCACCGCAGGCCGCGTTCGGGGTGGAGCAGGTCGTGGACGAGCTCTGCCAAAAACTGGGCGTGGACCCCGTAGAATTCCGGCTGAACAATGCCGTCACGGAGGGCTCACGGAAAGTGGAAGGCCCCGTGTTCCAAAAGATCGGCCTGGTGGAATGCCTTGAGGCAGCCCGCAACCACGAGCACTACCGGACGCCGCTGGAAGGGCCAAATCGCGGCCGCGGCATCGCGTCGGGATTCTGGATGAACCGCGGCTTCCATTCCAGTGTCAACATGACCGTAAACCCGGACGGCACCGTAAACCTTATCGAGGGTTCAGTGGATATCGGCGGCTCCCGGGCGTCAATCGCTCAACAGGCCGCCGAGACCCTTGGCATATCGTATGAGGACATCAAGCCCCAGGTGGTCGATACGGACTCGATCGGGTACACCATGGTCACCGGCGGGAGCCGCACCACTTTCGCAACCGGTTGGGCGGCCATTCTCGCGGCGGAAGACGTCAAGGGACAGATGGTCGAGCGGGCTGCGTCGATTTGGGACGTGCCGTCCGAGGATGTCGAGTATGATAGCGGCGTTGTACGGCACAAGTCACAGGAGCTCAGTTTCACCTTCAAGGAACTGGCCCGTCAGCTGTACACCACTGGGGGCGGCATCACCGGCACCGCGAGTCTCGACCCGACCGGCGAGGGCAATTCCTTCGGCGTGCACCTGGTGGACGTTGAGGTTGACCCGGAAACCGGGAAAACCGAAATCCTGCGCTATACGGCGATTCAGGATGCCGGCAAGGCAGTGCATCCCAGCTACGTGGAAGGGCAGATCCAAGGAGGAGCGGTCCAGGGCATCGGCTGGGCACTGAACGAAGAGTATTACTTCAGCGACAACGGCCAGATGATGAACTCTAGCTTCCTGGACTACCGAATGCCGACTTCGCTGGACCTGCCGATGATCGATACGGTCATCGTGGAAGTCGCCAATCCGGGCCACCCTTACGGCGTTCGAGGTGTGGGTGAGGTACCCATCGTTCCCCCACTGGCGGCCGTTGCCAACGCGGTGGGTCATGCCACCGACCAGCGGTTGACCAATCTACCGATCACTCCGGGCAGCGTGCTGGAAGCGAGACTGTAGTCGCGGGCACGACTCGGACAGAGGCTGTCAATTTAAGGGGGGCAATGTGATGTTGCCCCCCTTACAGTTGATTTCTCACTGGCCCGGCTTAAACGTGCTGGACGACCGAGGCGTGGCTACTCGAACTGCGGGATCACGTCAGATGCGATGGAATGCATCAACTCTCGGAGCCGGCCGACGTCTCCGGTGTTGAGAGCCAGCACGATGTGCTGCACCCCGGCCTCCCGGTATGCGGCGATGCCGGCGACCATCCCGGCCGGGTCGTCGCCGGGGAGGCGCGAGCGGTCGGCGGCGCGTTGGCTGGACGGGCCACCGTGAGCTTCCACTTCAACGCGTGCGGACATCACGAGGTCGTCAGGATTGCGACCCGCGGACTCGGCAAGCTCGCGGACGCGCTGACGGCCGATGGCAAATTCCTCGGCGGTCACGCCGGAGGGATGCCAGCCGTTGCCTCGGCGAGCGGCCCGGCGCAACGCCCCCGAGCTGCCGCCGCCAACCCATAGGGGTACGTGAGGCGAACCCGCTACGGACTGTACCGGTTTGGGCGAAAACTTGAGGTCTTCGAATTCCCAGCGGTCGCTGCTGTATCGAGGGTCTTCGTTGGACCACAATTCCCGCATGATGTCCATGGACTCGTTGGTCAGCGACCCACGCTGGCTCATTGGTATGCCCAGGGCGTCGAACTCCGGGGTCATGGCGCCAACGCCGACGCCCAGGATAACGCGGCCACCGGACATTTGATCCAGGGTAGCCGCGTATTTGGCCAGCTCCACCGGGTTGTGATACGGCAATACGAGCACCGATGTCCCCAGTTGCACCCGCGAGGTCAGGGCCGATATATGGGACAGCGTCGCCATGGGGTGGTAATAGGGCTTGTCGTCCAGCCTTTCGCGTATGTATCCGTTGTTGAAAAGGTGGTCCATAACCCAGACGGAATCAAAGCCCAACTCTTCGGCCAGCGGACCAAAGTTGACGACTGCCTGCGGGTCCTCGACGCCCCAGTTATTGGGTACGGTTACGCCAAATTCCATACTTGATCTCCTGTGTGGGCACAACAATCGGGCACGCAGGTCAGGCGCGGCGTCCCAAACGCAACCGGAGTGCAGCCAGCCGCAGCAGTCGGCGCTGGATACGACCGACGACCAGCTCTAGCGCTATTGCCCGCGCTTGGGCAGGAACGGGTTCAGCTTTTCGGCCAGTGATGCAAGGTTCCGGGTCTGGATCCACACGGTTCCGCTGCCGCGGAACTTCATGACCAGACCCTCGCCGCCGGCGATGAGTGAACGGATACCACCGACTTTTCCGATGGAGTATTCGACGTCATCGCTGAAGGCCACGAGGTGCCCGGTATCCACCACCAGCTCCTGGCCCGGATTGACCGCAACCTCTTTGATGGCGCCGTAGGAGTTGTAATACACCGTCCCGGTGCCTTGCTGGGCGTAGGCGCGGATGAAGAACAGGCTTTCCCCGCTGAAAAACCCGCGAAATCCCTGGAACTGACTGTCGATTTGAACGTTCCCGGTGCTGGCGAGGAACGAACTGGACTGCAGGAACAGGTTACCGCCCGGTTGCAGGTCGAACGAGCCGACGTCGCCGGGAGCGGGTGGAGCCAGGCTGACCCAACCTCCTGCGCCTTCGGCGGTGAAGGTGTTTACAAAGAATGATTCGCCGCCCATCATGCGGCGAATTCCACCAAAGAGACCGCCGGAACCGCTCATTCCGGTGCTCATTTCGACCCCCTGCTGGGCGACCATCGCGCCGGGCTCAGCTTTGATGGATTCGCCCGCCGCCAGGTCGATGGTGAGAAGGGAGTAACTGGGATCGAATTCTACGGTCGCCTGCATCTCTGTTCACACCGTCCCATGGGGTCAGCCCGTCTTGATGGATTGAAGGAGGCGGGCGCAGTCGATGGCGCCGACAGCGCAGTCGGCGCCCAGGTTACCAACCTTGCCCCCGGAGCGGTTAATGGCCTGCTCCATGTTTTCGGTCGTCAATACGCCAAACATGGTCGGGATGCCGGTTTCGCGGCCCACCGCGGCTATTCCCGATGCTGCTTGGTTGCATACCATGTCGTAGTGGCTGGTCTCGCCACGTATGACGGCGCCCAGGCAGATTACCGCGTCGTATCGCCCGGATTGGGCGAGGGTCTTGGCGACCACGGGCAACTCAAAGGAGCCCGGCACCCAGGAAGTAGTGATGTCCCCGTCGCGCACGCCATATTGGGCCAGCGTCGAAATGGCCCCTTCCATCAGGTTCTTGGTGATCACGTAGTTGAACCGGGCGGCGACCACCGCGATGCGAAGGCCGGTCCCGTCCAACCCGGCGTTCAGTTCCTGCGGCAAGCTCTCATCTCCTCTGATCGGGAGCTAGGCGCCCGGACCTTGGACCGGATACCCGCGCGAAGAGTGTACTACGGAGCCACAGACAGTGTCACCAGATTCTGGAGCCTCGAACCATCCGGTGGGAGCTAACCGCGCAAAGCGTCGTGCAAGTCCGGCAACGACTGAATCTCGTTGGCAAGGATCATCCTGCCGAGACGACGGGCCAAGGACTTCTGTGCGTTGGTCGTAATGTATTCGGCCGGTGATTTGCCATCGATTCGAGCCAAAAGGAGCACACCCATCTGGCGTATCGTCTCCAACTGGAGCCGAACGGGGTCGGTGGCGAAAGTTTGGGAATTGCAGCAGTACGCCGACCAAAAGGCGGTACCGGCCGCATTGTACTGTGCGACGAAGTCGGGTCGGTGGATAGCTTTGAGCGTGAGGTGGTTCAACATGAAAGCCAGGTCGAAGACCGGGTTGCCGAGGTGAACTACTTCGAAGTCCAGGAGGAAGGCAGTCGGTTCCTCTTCAGTCCCGGTGACGATCACATTCTTTGGGCTATAGTCGCCGTGTACCAGGCACAGGCGATGGTCCAGCATAGCCTGGGCTTCGGCTTCGATAGCGCCGGCAAGATCCGCATGGGCAGTGCCGGTGGCTCGGTGATACGGATCAATGCGCAGTTGAACGAAGCAACGTTGATCCGCGAATTCCCGCAATGCCGGCGGTACCACATCGCCGGAGACTGCGGACCGTTGGTGCATTGTTCCCAGCAAGCGCCCGACTTCCGCAGCCACTCGCGTGTCGATGTGCCCAGAGAGGAGATCGTCCTTCCACGTCCGGGTACCGTCCGGTGCGGCGGTCATGATGAACAGGAAATGTTCCGGATCGTCGTAGATCACGGACGGCAAGGAAGATTGCAGCAGAACATCCCCCAGGTAACGGAGGGCCGACGCCTCGCGATGGATGCGCGCTTGGTCCGCGAGCCATTCCTGATGAACGCGCAAACGGGGAAAGGACTGCTTGATGACGACGCTGTCTGCCGGGTCGGCGAAGTCCACACGGACGACGATATTGGAGACCCCTCCGCCAAGCTCACGGGCAGCAGCTGACCCCGCCTGCCGGGTGGATATCAGCCCGTGATCGAGCAGATAGTCGACCGCGTTGGTTTCCGAAAGCGCGTACGCCATTGGCCCGTTACGGTCGACCGTCGAAATGCTACGGCGACGAGGCGCCGAGTTCAGGGCTTAAACCCGGGCGGCAACCTGAGTGGTGAAGTCTTCGAGGTGTCCCAGGGTTTCTTCCAGGTTGCCGTCAGCGCTGAGGCGGGCGATGTCGATAACCAGGTAGCTGACGCCCATCTCCTCGTACTGGCGGATGTCGCCGGCGATTTGTTCGCTGCTGCCGGTAAAGCGGGTGCGATCCGGGCTGGTGTCGGTTCCGTTGATGCGGTAGTCGTGGGAGCGGTAGATGATCTGTATCTCGTCAGGCTCGCGTCCGGAGCGCTCTGCGGTGCGGCGCAGGCGGCCGATGCTGTGCTCCAGCGCTTCGGGCGTTCCCACGGGAAATGCGGGGTTGTTGCCGATGGGATACCAACCGTCGCAAAGGGTAGCAGCGCGACGTATGGCGGGCCGGCTTTCGCCACCGACCCAGAAAGGCGGATGAGGCTTTTGCACCGGCTTGGGCAGGAACCAGATGTCGGAGAAACTCACGTACTGGCCTTCGAAGGTAGGATCGTCAGAGGTCCACAGTTCCTTGAAGGCGCGAATGTACTCGTCGGTTACGGCGCCGCGCTCGTCGAAGGGCTCGCAACCCACTGCTTCGAATTCTTCACGACACCAACCGACGCCGACGCCGACGATGAGCCGCCCGCCCGACAGCACGTCCAGGGTCGCCAGGGCCTTGGCGGCCACCAGCGGGTTGCGGTGGGGCACGATGAGCACCGAGGTGGCCAGTCGGATCGTGTCGGTGCACCCGGCCATGTAGGTCAGAGCGGTGATCTGCTCCATAGCCTGGCCTGAGGCCGAGCCCGGGAACTCTCCCGTCTCGGTGTAGGGGTAATCGGAGTCGATATTCTTTGGCACCAGGATGTGGTCGCCGAGGGCGACGGAATCGAAACCGAGCGCTTCCGCTCGTTGGGCGATGGTTGCCAGGCTGTCAGGGGTGGACAACGGGCCACGCCCGGGTAGCGTAATGCCGTATTGCATGGGACTAAACCTCGAAAATCGCGTGGAGGCGGATCAGTGGAACAGTATGCCGCCGTTGACGTTGTAGGACTGACCAGTGATCAGGCTGGAATCGGGTCCAGCCAGGAACGCCACCAAGTTGGCAACGTCTTCCGCCTCGGCGATACGGCCAAGTGGCGTACGGTCGGCAGATGAGGCGACCACCTGGGCGCGAAACTCTTCCTGGGTCAACCCTCGTTGCGCCGCCTGATCGCGTTCCCAGTAACTCATGCGATCGGTGTTGATGGGTCCCGGGCAGACGGCGTTGACGGTGATGCTGTGGGGAGCGAGATCCATGGCCGAGGCCTGGGTCAAACCAATCACGGCGAACTTGCTGGCGGAATAGGCCGCGCCGTCGGCGCTGGCCTGCTTGCCCGCGTTGCTGGCGATGTTGACCACGCGCCCGCCATTGCCCAGGCGGACCATTTCCCGCCCCGCGTACTTGGTGCACAAGAAAACGGCGGTGGTGTTGATGGCGAGGAAATGCTGCCACACGTCCTCCTCCAACTCGGTGACCGGGACTTTATCCCGGCCAATAATGGCGCGGGCATTGTTGACCAGGATGTCGAGACGGCCGTAATGATTTACAGTCTCGGCCACCAGCCCTTCGATCTCATCAGAGTTGGACAGGTCCGCATATACGGGCAGGGCCTGACTGCCTCGGGCGCGGACCTCTTCGGCAACGCTGTCGATGGACTGCCACTCCGCGCGGACCTCGCCGGGGGGCAGATCTTCCACGGGCCGGCGCACGTCGGTGATGGCGACGTGAGCGCCTTGGGACGCCAGCTTCAGGGCGGTGGCGCGGCCGACGCCGCGCATGCCGCCGGCGCCGGTAATCAAAGCGACTTTACCTTCCAGGCTCATGGCTATTCCCTCCCGGCGCTGAAAGGTTCACGGGCGAACACCCGACGAACCATTGGCTCGAAAAATTCCAATGGCAGGGAGTCGTACTCGGGGTCGAAGGACGACTGATCCCAACGATGGCAGAAATCCACCGCGTCCTGATACCACGGGTGCTCGATGTAGCGGTCGCGGGCGTTGCGGTCGCCGCCCATATGATGGGCGTAGTAATAACTCTGGAACAGGCCATGTTGGCGAACGACCCAGTAGGTTCGCTCGGAAACGTAGGGCCTGAGTACCGCCGCCGCCATTTCGCTATGGTTGTGCGGAGCCAGCAGGTCGCCGATGTCGTGCAGCAGTGCGGCGACGACCATCTCCTCTTCCGCGCCATCCCGATATGCCCGGGTGGCCGATTGCAAGGAATGCTCCAAACGGTCAACCTTGTAGCCGGCAAGGGAACCGGCCAGACCCTTCAGTTGCTCCAGCACACGGTCGGCGGTGCTGGAGGCGAACCGGGCCTCCAGACGTTCCAGCAGTTCGTAATCCTCGCGGGTTCCGGCAGCCATGCTGGTGAATGAGACCGTAGGCACCGCTGCCTGGGATGCGTCGCTCATGGGCGTTCTCCCATCGTGTAGTATGTGCCGGAATTGTACCATCGCCGTGGTGACATTCGAATTGGCAAGGAGAGGATCCAATGGCTGACGGGGAACGACTGCGTGGAAAGGTAGCCCTGATCACCGGAGGCGGACGAGGGATCGGACAGGCGATCGCACGGGCTTACGCGGCAGAGGGGGCGTTGCTGGCGTTGGCCGCCAGGACTGATGACGAATTGCAGTCTACCGCCGCGACACTACGATCTGAATTTGGCAGCGAGGTCGCCACCGTAGTCACAGATGTTCAGGACCGAGCGCAGGTGGAGAACGCCGTGTCCCTCACGTTGGACCGGTTCGGCACCATAGACGTAATAGTGAACAACGCCGGGAACACAGGCGAGATCGGCCCGTTGTGGAAACTGGATCCGGATCGGTGGGCTAACGTCATTTCGGTGCATGTACTGGGTACGTATTACGGCTGCCGGGCGGTGATACCGGTGATGCTGGAACGGGGGAGCGGTCGTATCGTCAACATGTCCGGAGTTGGAGGCCCAAACGACACATCGTACGATGCCGCCAAGACCGCCATCGTCAACATGACGGAGAACCTGAGCGTTGAACTGGCCGGCACGGGAGTTACGGTGAACGCCATCAGTCCCGGCTCGATTCACACGCGGATGTGGGAAGAGGTCCGCGACATGGCGCTGGCCGCCGGCGATCTGGAGATGTACGAGAAGGGCGTGCAGGTCACGTCGGGCGGCGGAGCATCGATTGAAAGGGCGGCGGAACTGGCGGTGCTGTTGGGCAGCGACGCTTGCGGCGGGCTGTCAGGGCGACTAATCCGCGCGGCGCTGGACACCTTCGAGGACATCCCGGCGCGGGTGGACGAGATCATGTCGTCCGACGCTTTGCTGCTGAGACGGGTGGGCCTGGGCGGCTAATCGGCGGTTTCCGGAGCCAAAGCAGATGACCCCTCGGGATGTACCGGCGGCCGGGCGAGGAGCAGGGCCAGAGCGGTGATCGCGCCCAGGACCGCGTAGATGATGAAAGCGATCCCGTAGCTCCCGGCGAGCTGGAAAACCAGCCCGGATGCCACCGCGCCGATAGCCTGGCCGAGGGAGGTGAAGGGCTCGGTCACGCCGCGGATGGTGCCAAGGGATTGGCGGCCGAAGAAGTTGGCATAGGCTACCGCTGGGACCACGAGGATTCCAGCGACTGCGAGCCCGAACAGACCGGCGGCGAAGAAAGCAAGGGCAACCGTTTCCGCGACCACGAACAGCGCGCAGGCCACGGCCATGATGACGGCAACGATGGCATAAGTATATGAAACCCGCATCTTCTCGACCAAGCGTCCCCACAGGAGACTGCCAAACGCGGTTCCGGCGGCGTTCACCACGATGCTGAGCTGAGAAAGGGAGAGGTCAATGCCACGGGAACGCAGCAAGTCGGCCTGGTACACGTTGGTTCCGGACTGCAAGAGGAAGAGGAAGCCCGTTCCGATAGCCAGTACCCATAAAGCGGGCGTGCGCAGGGCCTGCATGGTGGTCCATTCCAGCACGATTTCCGTATCGGAGGCCTGTGCGACTGAGGCGTCGGCCTCGCCGGATGCGTCCGGAGCATCACCATCCGGGAGCAACCCGACATCCTCCGGGCGTTGGGCCACCAGCAGGGCGGCGGGCGCCAATGCAATGGCGTACACCATCAAGCCGAGCACGATCCAGGCGACCTGCCATCCGTAGGCAACGCTGATCCAAGTGGCCACCAGCGGGAACGCCACCATCCCACCGGAGTGGGACAGGAACAACAGCCCCGTGGCACGGCCGCGCTGACGGACGAACCAGCGGCCGACGACGGTGGCCGCGCCCACGTTGAGCGGGCTGCTGAACATGATCCGGCCAACCGCCAAAGCCGAGTAGAAGATGGCGATATGGACGGAAAGCCATGCCATGGCCATGGTGCTGAGGCCGATGATGATCAGCGAGGACACCAGCACGGCGCGCGCGCCGTAACGGTCGATGGCCCAACCCACGGGTGGTGACGCGCCGGTGGCTAACAGACCGCCCACAGCCGCCGCGCCTCCAATGAGGGCTCGACTCCATCCGGTCTCATCCGCGATGAGGGGAACGAAGACGGCGAAAGTCAGACTGCCGGCCGCGTTGCGGACAAACATGCTGCTGCCGGCGGTTCCCAGAACGATCCACCCGTAGTAGAAGGGAACGCGCCGGGAGATGTAGGCGATCAGGACGTGCACTTAGCTGGCTAATTCATTCAGCGGAGGTGGGTGATTATAGTGCATTGACGGAAGCGCCGAGAGGTTCAGACGAACCCTTGAGGCGGCAGACCTACTTCGGAGTCCAAAACTGAGCGGGGAACCCAATCTGCATTTTCTGAGCCGGTACCGGAACGGACCACAAGGTCGACATGTCGATGCCTTCGCTTGGGTTCGAACAGCGCCACGAGCCAATGTGAGGGTGGCATCGGAGCACATGGCCGTCGGCGCTAGATCCTTCAGTATAGTCACGGCTTGTTTGCAATAGCAGCAGATCCTGGAGTTGTTGCATTTGCAGCAAGGACGGTGACTGGCTGACCACGATGATCTGACGCAACGGGTTGTCCGGTCCCACAACTTGCTGGGGATCGACCGCCATACGCTGTAGTATCGTGTTCAACGCATCCAAGGCAGTACCCTGCAATCCGATTTCCGGGTTTTCGATGCAGAGCAGCGGTGGCGGTTCGGGCGATTGCGAGAGTAACCCCAGCACCAGGAAACGCAATGCGCCGTCGGACACTGAAGGCAGTCCAATCTTCAGGCCAGATGGTTCCTCCCACGTGACGGAAAGCAAGCCAAACGCGTCGTCTCGGGCGACATCTATTCGGGATACGGGAACGATTTGCGATATGAGCTCAGTCAGCGGGGTCAGAACCGTTGTCAAATCCGATCCCTGCTCTTGTGCGTTGACCATTCGCCGATGCAGCGTGGCTGGGATGTGTGCACCGTCGGGTGCCAGGCCTGCCGGTTGGTGCAACGGGTCCGGCCGGCGCATGGCCTCTGGTTCCAGGCTCAGAATCCGCCAGCCCTGCATTTCGCGCTTCGCGGCCAGGATTGTGGGAGTAGCCGCCGTGCCCTCAGTACCGACCATGGTACGGATGGCACGGTAGGCGGGGCAGGGGCGGCCCCGAGCCGGGTAACCGCCGTCCTGATGGGCGACGATGCCTGGCGCTCCGGTCTCTGGATCGTTGAGTGTGGATACGAAACCGGTTCTGGCGTGCCGGCTGTTGTACACCACGCTGTCACGGAACCGGTTCTTGCTATGAGGGAACTTCAGATGGCGGGTCGCGCGAGCTTCGATGATGGGCCGCAGTTCTTCGCGTTCTAGCATCAGGCCGCTGGCCGGACCGACATCAGAAGACAATCCCCGCCGAAACGAAACCTCGTAGCGCAGGAACGACGAAGACGCTAGGGCCTCGCGACCAAAGTCATCCTGAACATTACTGCGGACTATCATTTCCGCAGCGATCTCGATCCGCTCGGCTCGTTGCCTGCCCCCGAAGAAAAACAGTTCCTGGAAGTCAGATGCGCCGGAAGCGGGGCCGCGGATGTTCAGAGCGGCTTCGTTGATGGTGTGTTCGGTGAGCAGGGACAGGAACCGGATCGCATCGAAAAAGTTGGATTTGCCCACCCCAGCGGGACCGGTGATGCACGTAAAGGGACCAAAGTCCACGGAAAAATCGACCAGGTTTTTGAATCCGTTGACTTCCAACCTGGTCAGCATGATGGCCTCCCTCCGCGCTATTGGAGCGGCAGTTGGGCGATTTTAGCACGGGCTTTCGCTAGGGCTGCCGGGCCATTTCGCAGGCGAACCACAGAGCCAGGCTGCCGGTGCGGTCGTCGTGGCTGCTGACGGCGGTGCGGTTCAGGTAGGCGCGGGCGTCGCGCATGACGCCGGTGCTGATGCAGCCGTCGACAACACCGCCCTCCTCATCGATGCGCTCGGACACGGCGCGCCAGCAAGACCGGAGGCCGGCGGTGTACCCGGCAGCCTCGTCGGAGGGCAGCCAGCCGAGGCGGAGGCCACGGGCCAGGGCGTACCCGATCATGGAGGTGGAGGTCAGTTCGCCCCACGCGCCGGGCAAGTCAACGAGTTCGCCGAAGGTGCCCCAGGGCAGCTGGACACGCAGCAGCGCGTCCAAGTGGCGGCGATGGCGCTGCAGGAGGGTATCGCGGGCGGAGTGGTCGTCGGGCAGATACGTAAGGGTTTCAGCGTATCCCAGGGCGGCGAACCCGTTGCCGCGGCTCCAGTAGAACGGCGCGGAGCGGGCGTGTCGGAACAGGCCGTTGGCCTCCTGGACATCACCGCCATCGAGGAGGAAAGTAGCCAGGAGGTCGGCGTGCCGGGCGTCGCCGGAAATGCGGTGGGCGCGGCCGAGCATGGCTCCGGCCATGAACATGTCCTCCACGCGAAAGTCTGGATCACAGGGAGCAGGGGCTTCGCCGGGTCCGCGGGCGACGAAACGGTCCGCGGCGTAGAAGAAAAGGCGACGGTATTTTTCGTCGCCAGTGTAGTCGGCCAAACGGGCGGCCCAGACTACGCCGGCCAGGGCCGCGCCGCCGGCGTCAGCAAGATAGGCCGGCGGATCGGCGGCAATGTGATCGATCATTGACGCGATGTCGGCGGTGGGGTTGGGCAGCGCGTCGTCGAGGGCGGCCAGGCGGAGGCGTCCGCTGATGCCGACGCCCTGGGTGTAGTTGACCGGGTCCAGGGCGTGACCGTAACGGCCGGCCAGGATGCGGGCGATCTCGAGCGGTGTGCGACTGCGGCGAGCATCGAGGGCGGCGCGGGCCGGTGAAGGCGGCACGTCGGAGTCCCTACTGGTGTGACGCCACAGCGAGTTGAGGGAATCGGAGAGCCCAGTCCAATGAGTGGTCAGGCGTAGGGCCGGTATGACCCCTGGAGCATCGGACGCGGGCCGGCCCAGAGCCGAGATGAAAGTATCGTCGTTGGCCGCGGGAGAGGCGCCCATGCCCGAGGCGACCGGACCGCCGGCTGCAGCGGCGTTGGCTTCCCAGAGCGGTAGCTGGTCGGGGTCGTCGGACAGAGCAATTTCAACGAGCAGGTCCGGCGCCTGATAGCAAACCCACCGCCATAGATAACGGCTTTCGGGTCCGGTATCGTCGAAATAGAAACCACCATCGGGTGGGAATCCTTGGGTCAGGTCGGTCGGATTGCCAGTTGCCGGTTCCCAATCGCCTCCGGCCAATGCGTCGGGATTGCTGGCGGCGAGGGCGCTGAGGGCCACGCCGGATGAGCCGGCGGCGGACGAACGGGCGAACAGATCGAGCGCGGTGAGAATGCGCGGGGTGTCCATGGATTCGCCGCGCAGGCCAGCGACCAGCAGGACCGTCGGGCGATGGTCGTCATCGGAGAATGGCAGGGACCGGGTGTCGACCAGGGCCAGCATTGGCCGCCACAGGAGCGTGAGACCGATGGGAACGGTCTGCCAGCGTTCCGGGCTGCGCTTGCGGACGAGGTTGACCAGGGCGGCGTTGATATCGGTGGGGTGCATCGTACTCATGGGCACTCTCAATGTTCAGGAATGTGGGCAGGCAACATTATAGCGGGGGCGAATTGGGCGTTGGTGGGATGGGTGTTCATCTTGTCATTGAGAGCGGCGTGACGTCCTGGCGATCCGGTTGCCCGACGAACGATCCCTACGGCTACGAGATTGCCACGCTCCGCTCGCAATGACACTTTACCCGCAACTCTGAACAGTTACATGAAACGTCCGCCTTTTGACACGGGGATTGGGCGGCGATAAATTGGCGGAACGCGGCCCCCGGGGTCCAGCATCACGCAGAGGGAGACCTACAGCACATGCCTAGGTTCGACGAATACACCGGTGAGCACCTGATACCGCCCTACCGCGTCCTCGATTTGACGGACCGACGGGCGGCGTTCTGCGGCCGGCTGCTGGCGGACTACGGCGCGGACGTGGTGAAGGTGGAACCGCCAACAGGGGACCGCTCGCGAACGCTGGGGCCATATCCCGCGGACGCGCCGGACGCCGAGCGAAGCCTGGATTTCCTGTTCTACAACACCAACAAGCGATCAATCACCCTGGACCTGGAGACCGAGACAGGGCAAGGTCTATTTCGGCGGTTGGCCGCGGACGCGGATGTGGTCATCGAGAGCTACGACCGGCGCTACCTTGCTGACAGAGGTATTGGATATGACGACCTGAAGGTCGACAATCCCGGGTTGGTGATGGCGTCGGTAACGCCGTTCGGGTCCAATGGCGAATGGGCGGATTACGCGGGCGACGACCTGGTGGTGATGGCGGCGAGCGGGTACATGCAGATCACGGGCGAGCCGGATGAGCCGCCGGTGCGGCAGGGCAACGAGCACAGCCACTACCCCGGAGCGCAGTACGCAGCGGTGGGGATACTGGCGGCATTGTATTATCGAGACTTCGCCGATGGCGGCGTGGGACAGCACATCGACGTGTCCTCGCAGGAAGCGCTGATCACATACTACACGGACGCGCATCCGGCACTGCTATGGCGAAAGCTAGGGCAGAACGTGACGCGGGTGGGCACCAACTCGACGCTGGTCATCCCGCTGGGGGCGTATCCGTGCAAGGACGGCTGGATTGCGGCCGGGGTGATTACGCCGCGAGAATGGGACGCGCTGGCGGAATGGATCCACGAAGTGACCGGGAACGACGAGGTGCTCAACGAGGCGTACCGAGGCGGGAACCAGGACCGGGCGGAGCACATCGACATCATCACCGCGCTGTTCCTGGAGTTTGCGGAGAACTTCACGGTGCAGGAACTGTTCCACGAGGGGCAGCGGCGGAACCTGGTTTTCCTGCCCGTGAACGAGGTAGCGGACCTGCTGGCCGACCCACAGCTGGCGGAGTCGGGGTTCTGGTACGACATTGAGCACGGGGAAGAGACGATTGGGACGATCAAGTACCCGCTGGGGATATTCCACAGCGAGGAAGTATCGGCGCGGCGCCGGCCGGCGCCGGCGTTGGGGGCGGACAACGCCGCGGTGTACCGGGGCGAGTTGGGGTTGACAGCTGAAGAGTTGGCCGCGTTGCAGATGGATGGAGTAATCTAGTCGCCATACGACGCCGGAGGGCACCGAAATGGTTACAGTCAAACCGGAGCCGACGCTAACCGCTCCTCCAGACAACCCGGAACCGTCAGCGGATTGGACGCTGACAGGTGAGTTCCGTCTCAACTTATCTGCCCTGGGTGTCGACCACTTCGCTCCTGACTTCGGAGAGCGGCTGTGTCAGCTTTCCACTGATAACCCGCCTTGGCAGTTTGAGTATTCTGCGCAAGGAGAGTTGATAATTGTGCCGCCACCCGGTTCGGAGAGTAGCCGAGAAGAAGCCGTAGCTACCGGTGAACTGTACGTGTGGCGACGCGGCAACGGAGGTATGAGCTACGGTCCAACGGTGGGCTTCCGCCTGTCCAATGGGGCGCAGCGCATTCCCGATGCTGCCTGGATTACACAAGAACGGTACGATAACCTGACCGCCATTGAGCGGCGTGGAACCATTCATGGCGCGCCCGACTTCGTGGTCGAAATCCGCTCTCGCACCGACCGTCTCCCGCCATTCTTGGCCAAGATGCAGGAGTGGATAGACGGCGGCGCAACACTTCGGTTGGGGGATCGACTCGCGACAACGTCGAGCTTATGTGTACCGGGCCGGAGTGGCCGAGCCCGAAATCCTGGAGAACCCCGAGACCCTTTCAGGCGAGAATTTGCTGCCGGGTTTCATCTTTGAAGTGCGGCGACTGATTTTCGAGCGCATCAGCCAGGAGGAGCCAAGATGACCGGACCGCACGCCAGAACGCCCTCTGCTCTCGCCGGTATTCGGGTGGTTGAGTTCGGCCCGTACGTGGCGCTGCCGCTGACGGGGAGGATATTGGGTTCGCTGGGGGCGGAGGTGATCAAGGTGGAGACGAACAAGGTGCTGGACGAGATGTCGTTCATACCGGCTTGGTCCAGAGGCGCCGGTCAGCCGGAGTACCAGCGGGGCAAGCGGCGGATCACGCTGGACGTAAGGACCGAGGCAGGACGAGACCTGTTGCTGGAGATGGTCCGGATCAGCGACGTGTTCATGACCAACTTTCGGCGGAACGTGCTGGATAGGTGGGGGATTGACTTCCCGGAGATCCGCAAGCAGCGGCCGGACGCGATCATCATGTGGCAGACCGGGCTGGGGGGACACGGGCCTTACTACACCTACAAGTCCTTCGGGATACTGGTGCAGCACCTTTCCGGGGTGTCGTTGATGACCGGGTTGCCGGACGAACCGCCGGGGGTGGTAAACACCTCATATTCCGACTACCACACCGGGGTGTTCCAGCCAGCGGGGATCATCGCCGCGTTGATGCGTCGCAATCTGACGGGCAAAACGGCGACGCTAGAGTCGTCGATTTTCAAGTCGGGGGTGGCCACCGGCGGGCCGGCGCTGCTGGACTACCAGGTGAACGGACGCGGGCCACAGCGACGGGGCAACCGGGACGCCTGGGCCGTGCCGCACAACGTGTACCCGTGCGCCGGGGAGGACCGGTACATTGCCATTGCGGTGTCGGACGACGAGCAATGGTTGCGGCTCCGCAAGGCGATGGGTGATCCTGAGTGGGCGGCGTCGGCGGAGTACGAGACGCGATTGGGCCGGCGGCGCAACGAAGACGCGCTGGACGCCGGGATCGCGGAGTGGACACGGCGGCACGAATCGCTGGCCCTGATGGAAAATCTACAAACTGCGGGAGTGCCGGCCGGGATGGTGTCGCAGGGGCGGGACCTGGACGAAAACGCGCACCTGAAATCGCGGGAGTTTTACCAGGACACGCAGTATTGGGAAGCGGAACGGGGCGTGAAGGCGACGGAGTGGACAGAAGGTGAGAGCGTTTCGTGGTCGATTCCGGCGAAGATGTCGGAGACGCCCATTCCGTTCGGCAAGTACAGCAACATCGGCGAGGACAACGCTTACGTTTTCGGGCAGTTGCTGGGGATGCCGGATGGGGCGATAGAGCGGTTGGAAGAGGCGGGGGTGATTTACTGAAGCGGCGCGGGTCGGGGCGACGAGAGTGCCACGCTGCGTTCGAAATGACAAAGAAGTCCGGCGAATGTCGCCTGCTTTCGCAGGCAGGACGGTCTTCAGCGGGTATGACGATGTTGAGTATGGGTAGCGTCGCGCAGGTGTGTTTTATGCCGGGCTGATGGGGATGGTGTTGGGGATTGGGGCGCGGAAGGTCTTTTCCAGAGCGCGCTGCCACAGGGGTGACAGTTCGATGGTGTCGGCGGTTTCCCGCAAGGGTCGCTGCACCGGGTGGCAGGGACACTCCGGGGGCGTCTGGCCCCGAGCGTAGAAACCGTGGGGGTCGGGACGCTTCGCCAACGGCGCGTCCTCCAGTCCGTGGGCCCGGGCGATCTCCCGGTAGTCCGGCAGGGCGATGATCTCCGATACCGACCGGGGCGCCGGACGCCACGGCGGCCGCGGCGGGCGACGGCTCCGGCCCGTCACCGGCCGACCGACGATGGCCCCTTCAATGGAGCGGATCAGCATCGCCACCCGGTTGCGCGCCTGACGGCTCAGGCGCTGGGCCTCCCGGGGGTTGGCACGGGCCAGACGGTCCGGCAACTGGTAGATGTTCCGGAAGGTACGCACCCCTCCGTTGGAGATCCGGCCCTGCCAGGCCAGACTGAACAGGTGGTTGGTCAACCTGCGCCGGGTGTGACGGTGAAAGTGACCCTCCTGGACCACCGCCGCCGTGACGGCATGGGACGCCGCACGGGCCAGCGCGTGGGCCGCCCGGGCGTAATCCCCCAAGTTATGGTCGGACCGGGCCAGCGACAGAAACCGCTGGGCCTGGTCCTGATGATGCTGGACACTGCCCATGTTGAACGCACTCTCCTCTTTTTACAGCGATGCACCGGATGGAATGGTATTTTGAGGTTGGCTGGCTACTTCGGGTTTGGGATTGGGTTGGCACAGGCGATGGGGTGGTTGGTTTGCTGCAGGCGATGGATTGATTGATGGGTTGATGGGTTGCGTCGACGGTGTTGACTAGGTCCCGGATGTTGATCCGCCCCACGGCCGGGGATTGCGCTTTGGTTTGTTGGTGGTATTGCCCCTGCCCGAAGCGTGGCGCGCTGTGGCGGGCGCGGTGGCCGGGGCGACTACGCCGATTAGAGCGGTCGGCGGCAGTCTCCTCCACGGGCCGTTAGCGACTTGGTTGGCCGTTTGGTCCGGGACCTGGTCTGGGGTTGTTGATCGCCTGTGGGAGACAGGATAGCACGGGCGTTCTGCGGGAGGCTGGGTGGGCGTGTCAGGAGTTTTTGGATTGCATGGATGAACGGGATGGACGGTATGATGTTGGCTGTGCCTGTGCTTCACGCGTACCCGGTTTGTTGTCGCGAGGGGCCTGACGACGGGGCGGTCCGGCTGGCGTAGCGATGATCTCCGTCATCCCGACGGGATTGCCACGCTTCGCTCGCAATGACCAGGGGGACAGTTGGAATGGCAGGGCCTTTTCAAAGTCGGGTTTGGGTCAAAACGCTGCCAGGGGTTGGGCTGCGAGCCTTTGTGCTCGGCCAGTGATGGGTTCGCGGTCTGACCAGAGAGAGCAATTGCCGCGCAGCAAGGTCAGGGCAGCGCCGCGCAAGAGGCTCATGACCAGGCCGCTATGGTGGTGTTGCAGCACGTGGCGGTCTTCGCCTAACCCGTCATCCTTGACGTAAAACAGCCGGTTTTCGATCTCCCAATGGCCCCGCAGCAGGGCCAGCGCTCGGTCCGGCGTCAAGTCCGACAAGCTGCTCACCCCGTACTGCACGCTGTCCCTTTCTCGGCCGGTTGGGTGCTCTCGCACTACTTGATTCACCCTGATCACGCTGGTCAAGCCGGGGAAGTCGGCATAAGTGGCCAGTTCCTCCGACACCCAGACCTGTCGTCGTTCTCGCCGACCGTGGCCGTAGCACAGCGCGATATGCTCCGGCGGCCCCGGGTCGGAGAAGAGCAATTCTACGTCCCGATACAGTTGGGGCCAGTTTTTTTGAGTTTCACCACGTAGTCCTTGCCCTGAGCCACGATGGCTTGGCACAAGTCAGCATCAGCATACAGGGCATCTCCCGTCAGCACCCTCAGGCCCTCAATCCGTCCCGCCACCTGCTCGATCCAGGCCTGGGCCGCCCGTGGTTCGGCCAGATGCCCCTGCACCGCCACCTGATCCAGCGCCACCGCGCTCTCCTGGCTGAATAAATGCAGTACCCGCAACTGCTCGCCACTTTCCCGTACCCCGCCCATGGTTTTACCATCCATGGCCACCACGCCCACACCACAGCCCCGTTGGAGCGCCAACTCCAGAGCAAACCGCATCAAGGCCTGACGCAATTCCCCCACCGACACCATCCGCAACAATCGGGATAGCGTAGGCACCGATGGACTGCGTGGTAGTTTCAACTGGGTCCACAACTCCGGATGCGTGTCCCCAAACCGGTGGATGGCGCTCAACGAACGGTAGCCGCACATCAGCGACAACACCGCAAGACAGAGCAACCCAGCTAAAGGAAACACCTTGCCCAGCGCAAAACGCCGGTCGGTCAACCGGCCCAATTCCTGCTGCAACAGGGCAAACTCGTCTGGCAACGACGTATTATCGGTCATCTCCAACCTCCTCCACACCCCAATATTCATACTTTTCTAAGACTTTGAAAAGGCCCTGGTGGAATGGCCTGGGTTCTTGGAATGGCCTGGGTTCAGGGTGGCGGTTGCTGGGAATTGTGGTCAGCGTGCCGCTTCTTGAGACTGGTAGACTGAAATAGATGCGGCCCCGCGGGACGTGCGGGGCCGGTCGATCGTCACGTAGACGTGAGAGCGGCGGGAGGTTATTCGTCGCGGATGCGGTTGTACATGGCGAGCGGAGTGGCAGCGAGGAGGCCGGCGTCGACGGGCAGTACGACCCCGGAGACCCAGCGGGCTTCGTCGCTGGCGAGGAAGAGGGCAGCGTAGGCGATGTCCCAGGCATTGCCCTCCACCCCGAGTGGGCCAGCCTTGCGTCGGTTTTCGCGGGTTTCCTCGGGCATCGCGCCGGCGACCATGGGGGTGTAGATGTGCCCGGGGGCGATGACGTTGACGCGGATGTTATCGCGGCCGAGGTGGACGGCCATCGTCTCGGACATGCCGATGACGCCGGACTTGGAGGCGGAATACGGGATGCTGGCGAGACCGCTGCCGGCGCGGACGCCCGCGATGGAGGACATGTTGATGATGCTGCCGCCGCCGGCGTCGATCATCTTCGGGGCGGCGTACTTGGTGGTGAGCATCATGCTCTTGAGGTTCACGTCGAGCACGTTGTCCCACACGGACTCCTCAACATCGGTGGGCGTGCCGGGTCCGGTGATGCCGACGTTGTTGAACAGCACGTGCAGGGCGCCGTAGCGTTCCACAGCGGCGTCGACGATGGCCGCGCAGTCGGCGGCGGAGGTGACGTCGGCGGCGATTACCGAGGCCTCGCCGCCCTCCTCGTGGATGACGGCGAGGGTTTCCTCGGCGGCCTGGAGGTTGCGGTCGACGAGTAGGACACGAGCGCCTTCGCGGGCGAAGAGGATCGACGTGGCCTTGCCCGTGCCGACGCCGGGGCCGCTGGAGCCGGAGCCGGTGACGATAGCGACCTTGTCCTGGAGACGGGGACGGCCGGATGGTAGGAGTGTCATGGGAACCTCCGGGTGGTTGGGTTGGCTGGAATTGTCGGCGGTGGCTCGGCTGGCGAGATTGCCACGACGCTTTGCGCCCCGCAACAACAGTCGGCGTAGTACTCGCGGCTCAGGAGACAGCAACTGCGTCCGGGGAGAAGAGCCAGTCTTGGGCTTGCTTCGCAGCGTCGGAGAGCCATTGGCCCATGATGGCCTCTCGACCCTCTGGAATTTCGACGCCGAGGCCATCGGCCAAGCGGTTCATGAAGTTGAAGACGCAGGTGATGGCGACAGTGGACAGGATTTGCTCGTCGGTGAGGCCGACAGTGCGGAGGGCATTGATGTCGGCTTCCGTCATCGCTGCCGGGGTCAGGGTGAGCTTGACGGCGTAGTCGAGGATGGCGCGAGTCTGCGGGTCCAGGTCTGCCTGGGTGTAGTCGTGGATGATGTGGCTGGAGTATTCGGGGTCGCCGGAGTGTTGACGGAGGAACCCTCCGTGGGCGACGGCTCAATACCGGCAGCGGTTGACCAGGGAGACCACGGTGGCGATTGCTTCCTCCTGGGTGCGGGTTAGGGCGGACGAGCCGAAGGTAGCCTTGGCGTTGAGGTTCTGGACCGCCGCCATGAGGTCGGGGTTGATGGACATGCAACTGATCACCGAGGGGACGGCGACGTCGGTTTCGCGGATCCAGGACATGAGGGGTAACCTCCCAGTTTTCCGAGGTTATCGAGCGCGGAGGCATGGGTGAGGGCGTCACCAGGGGGACGAGATTGCCGCGCTTCGCTCGCAATGACAGCGTTATGGGACTGAATTCGTCAGGTTCAAGTTTGCGTGACGATTGCCATTTTATGTTCAGCTGTGCCGAGGAGCAGGTCGCCGTGGCGGGCTTCGACTTCGAAGCGGAGCTTGTTGCCGGACACGTCGGTAAGGATGGAACGGGCGGTGACGATTGAACCCTCGTCAGCCGGGGCGAGGTGCTTGACGTTGACCTCGTAGCCGACAACGGTCTGGGCAGGGTGGAGCAGGGACAGGACCGCCTGGTAAGACGCCTGCTCCATGAGCATGACCATGGCCGGGGTGCTGAACTTGGGCGTATGCGGGGCGAGGTGTTCGGCGGCGACGGTCAAATGAGTTTCGCCTGCCAGACCGGGCCGGATGGCCGGGTCGATGGGCAGGCGAGACGGCTGGGACGTGCCGGGAGACGCCACGGGCGACTCCGACGCGCGGGTTGCTAGGCGGCGACAGGCTGGCCGGTCAGGATGGACTCCACCTCGTCAGCCAAGTCGGCGGCGCGCTGCTTGACCTCGTCATCGGTGAGGCTGGACAGGGGATGCTGGGCGACTACGTAGCGGTAGTCGGGTACGCCCATCATGCGGGTCATGGCCTGCGCCGTGTTGAGAAAGACGTGAGTGATGATGGCAGCGGTGGGGACGCCGCGCTTTTCCATGTCGATTCCGTCGTGCACACTGCACGAGCTGCAGGACCCTCAATCCCCGACCCCGGTGATGAGGTAATCGACCTCGCTCAAGATCTCGTCGATCATCTCCTGCTTGGCGGGCAGGCTGGCGTGGCCCTTGTCGTAGAACTTGATCTCGGAGAAACCGTGGCGCTCGTTGAGGATGTTGCCGAGCTCGATCAGGAGCTTGTCCGCGTTGGCTTTGGAGTTCTCCATGAGGCCGAGGCGCTTGCCGGCCAAGCCGCCGGAGCGGTCGTTCATGCGGAACTCGGACTGGGGCAGCTCGGTGCCCTTAGGGTTGACGAGCCGGAGGCGGCTCGATTCGGCCGTGGTCATGGGATACCTCCGTTGACTGGTCGTTTATCGGATGACGATTGATGGTGGGATTGTACCGTCAAAGGGCGGGTTTGCGTAACCCCTGATTGCGAAGGAGTTGGTCGATCCAGGCGCGGTCGGGGTCGGAGAGAGGCGGTTCCGGGTCCTGCCCGTAGTCGATGTCCCGGTCGTAGGAGCCGAGGACGTATACCTCGTCGATGACGGGTTTCAGGTCTATTGCGATGCCTTCGGAGCCTTCGGCCAGGGGCATGACGAAGATGGGTATCGGCTGGCGCAGGCTGAAGACGTACAGCGACGCATCAGGCGCGAGTCGCGCATTGCTAATCAGAATTCGGTAGTCGCCACCGGGGACGTCCCCAACGACCGGCATGGGCGACCCGGAGCGCAGCAGGTCGATTTCCACCAAATGGGAAAGGCTGTACTGCACTTCGGCACGCTTGGACAGATATTCCTGGCGGCCATCGCCAGTCTTATTGGAGGGCGACAGCAGTTCGATCACAGCAACGACCTCACGATTGCTGACCTTGATGATCTTCAGGTAACGGTCTTTTTCCAGCTCCACTGAAGGGAGCTCCACGTTGATGGCGTCCTCGTTTTGTTGGGGTTCCGTCGCTATTGCGGTGGCGCGGGCGGCGGCTCCACCCTCGTCAACAATCAGAACGTCGGGTATGCGGAAGGGCCGTTGCCCGCTGACGTTGGGTTCGTCGGATACATACACCCGTTCCTCAATCCGAACCATGTAATCGGGGCGCAATTGGGGACTGAGGAGCCGCTGCAAACCGGCGATAAAGGTCTTGTGTATGCCC
Source organism: Dehalococcoidia bacterium (assembly GCA_022827095.1). Lineage (GTDB taxonomy): Bacteria > Chloroflexota > Dehalococcoidia > Lucifugimonadales > UBA3495 > Bin87. The sequence continues at coordinate 247,113 of JAJDTP010000005.1, read as the reverse complement.
GGCCAAAGATCAGGGTCTTCCAGGTAAGGATTCATTCCTGGAAATGGGCTTGTTGGAAAGGCTGACGTCGTCATGCTAATCCCCGCCGATCTTGCGCGTGCGGATGCGGTAGCCGGTGGTGTCGATGATGGCGCTGTAGCGACCGCCGGTGCCGCCGCCGTGCATAATGAGGATGTCGTTCGGGTCGATGGCGCAGCGCATGATGAGTTCCTCGTCGCCGGGTTGCTCCGGGCCCTGCTTGGAACCGAGACGCACGAGCTCGGCGCGGGAGCGGCCGCTGTTCTCGATGAGGAAGTCCTGGATGTCGCGGCGGGTCCAGCCGTCGCCCTGGAGGGTCAGGGCGTGTTCGGGTCCGATGACGATGACCCACTGGGCGGGGTAGCGATGGGCCAGGGCGGCGGACCGCAGGGCGTCGCAGATGGAGAGGAGGATGGCCTGACCAGTGTGGGCGTAGCTGTTGGGGACGCTGACCGGGTTGTAGGCGACGGCCACGGTGACGACGCTGTCGGAGGCATCGAAGCCGCGGCTGACGTGCAGGGGCTCCCAGGGGGAGGTCTCCTCGTTTTCGGCGACGCAGAAGGTGTACTTGGCCGGAGTGCCCAGGGTTCCGCGGTCAAGCTGGCCGGGCCAGGCGTCGAAGCCGTTCATGAAGCAGAGGCGGACGGCGCGGCCGATGCTGGCATTGGCGCGGAAGCCAGGGCCGAAGAGGCCGTCGCGGCTGTTGATGCCCAACGCCTCCCGGATGGGTCCGTTGAGGACCATCAAGATGCTGGGCGAACTGGTGGAAGACGCCGCCATGTTGACGAAGTTGCGCTCCTCTTCCAGGGTGCGCAGGGCGGTGACAAGGACGGGGAAGTACTCGGCCTCACAGCCGGCCATGACCGCGTTGGCGGCGGCGTTTTCGGAGGTGATGACACGGCTGCGCATGTCGAGGTTGAGCAGTTCTTCCTCGCCGGTGAGGCCGGCGGTGGAAAGCATCTCGCGGACCTTGTAATCGGCGGGAGGGACAACTGGGAGGCCGTCGGTCCAGCCGAGGCGGAAGCATTCCTCGATAGCCTCGATGGTGTCGGCGGTTTCGACGTGACGTTCTGCGCTGCTGGTCATGGGGGACTCCTAGGTTGTGCGGGTTTCGGTGAGGGGTTCGAGGATGTCCAGGAGGGTTGAGATGTGGTCCAAGTCTACAGCAATGGCGTCGGCGTTCAGCAATAGCCTGCGCTTATAAAAGTTGCTATGAAGTTCGTTGGCGATGCTGCGCAGTCCAGGTAATCGGCTGTCTCCGGTCAGGAGGCGTGCACTATTCATCACGGTACTGAACTGATCGTGCTTTTTGTACTGCCAACCTTGTGCCTCGGCAGCCGCCTTGGCCATCCAGGCGGCGGCGCCCCAGCCTTTTTCGGATGCCTGGTGCAGGTCATCCTCGGCGAGGTATTGGCGGCTTTTCAGCAAAAATTCGCGAGCCTGACGGCGGTAGTCGGCGATTTCTGCCGCGGGACCGTCCGAAGGTTCCATGGGAGAGGATCCGGTCATGGATTGCCCTCAGCTTGTTGGCTGGTTTCGGTGAGGGGTTCGAGGATGTCGAGGAGGGCAGCCATACGTTCAAGCCCGCGGCTGATAACATCCGCGCGCAGGAATAGCTTTCGCGTGTAAAAAAACCCGTGCAGTTCGTTGGCGTTACCCCGCAGGTCGTCCAATCTGTCATCTCCGGACAGGTCCTGCGCCTGGTACATTACGACGTTAAACTGAGCGTGTCTTTCGTACTTCCAGCCCTGTGCATCGGCCACGGCTTTGGCCATCCAGGCGGCGGCGCCCCAGCCTTTTTCGGATGCCTGGTGCAGGTCGTCCTCGGCGAGGTACTGACGGCTTTTTGCCAGGAACTCGCGGGCCTGACGGCGGTAGTCGGCGATGGCTGCGGCCGGTTCGTTGAAGGGTTCTATGGGAGAGGATTGGGTCATGGGTTGGGTTTTAGCGATTTGAGGCGGCCGGTAACGACCAGGCCGTCGGTGACGCTGTAGCCGTGGCCGGGGTAGATGTCGGTGGTCTCGGTGTGGGTGTAGGCGGTGCGGCCGCTGATGACGGGGGTGATGGAGATGACGTCGTAGCCGGCGGCGTCAAGGTCGTTGCAGCAGCGTTCGAGGTACTCGGCCATCTGCTGGAGGCGGGTGTGCTCCTCGCTGGTGACGCTGACCTTGCCCGCAGTCCCGCCGTGGGTGGACAGCGTGGTGTCGGCGTACACGTAGCGGGTGATGTACGCGGGCCGGTCTTTGGCGGGGTAGGCCGAACGGAACAAGTTTGGCCTCGTTGGACGAGCCGTTTCGAATGAAGTAGGAGTTACGAACTTGAAGCCACACACCCGTCACTCCTGCTTTCGCAGGAGTCCAGCGATGGTATGGCGACGACAACAGAACATTGTTTAACGATTTCAGTCACTGGATTCCGGCTTTCGCCGGAATGACGGTCCCAACTGCGTAAGTCCTATGACGAACAGAAGGGTCACAAGCCGCCGAAGCGGAGTTGGACGCCGGATTTTTCCTCCTGGAGCTTGGCTACGGCGTCGGAGTCTTCGGGGCCCCAGCCGCGGAAGAGGGCCTCGACGTGGCGCTGGTCGACGAGGTTGGATAGCTCCATTGGGATGCCGTACTCGCGGCCGAGGTCGGTGGCGAGACGGACGTCCTTGGCGGCCAGCGCCGTGGCGAAGCCAGGCTCGAAGTTATCCGCGAAAAGATAGCGCGGGAACTTCTCGACGAGGCGCCGATTGCCTCCGCTGCTGTTGGCGATGACGTCGGCGAGGGTTTCCAGAGAAACGCCGGCCTTGACGCCGAGGGTGAGCGCCTCAGACATGAGGACCCCGATGCCCATGGAGAGGAGATTGTTGCAGATTTTGGTGACCATGCCGTTGCCGATTTCGCCGCAATAGACGACGTGCGCCCCGATCGCGTCGAGCATGGGTTTGACGCTGTTGTAGGTATCCTCGTCGCCGCCGACCATGACGGCGAGGGTGCCGGCGGCCGCGCCGTACACGCCGCCGCTGACCGGAGCGTCCAGCACGGTCACGCCACGGGCGGCGCACTCGTCGTGAATGCGGCGGATGACGGTGGGGGAATTGGTGGACAAGTCGACGTAAACATCGCCGGAGCCGGCGGCGGACATGATGCCGTTCTCGCCCATGACGACGGCCTCGACGTCCCGGGGCACCGGCAGCGAGGTGAACACGGCATCGTTGCCGGCGACGCAGCCGGCGGGGCTGTCGGACCACTCGGCGCCCATTTCCAGCAGGTTGATGGCGGACTCGCGGCGCAGGTCGTGGACGGTGAGCTGATGCCCAGCCTTGATCATGTTGGCGGCCATGGGGTTGCCCATGTTGCCCACCCCGATAAACCCAGCTTTCATACCTTTTCGCTCCTGAAACGCGCCGACGTTCGACCGGCGGCAAGTGGCCGAATTATAACACCGGGCACCCGGGCGGACGGTTGGGGAGCCACGGTTGTGCGTAGATGCACAGGATTGACTGGGATGATCTTGATGACTGGGGATGGGGTCGTCCGTATGCCTGTTGAATCGGGCCTCACAATTCGGGATCCCAGCCGAGCAGCGGGCGGTCAGCACGGGCAACAGCCGTATTCGTCGGGATTGGCGTGAGGCTATAATGGGGCCGTCGCGCGCGATGTAAGGAGCCTGAACATGGCCACAAAAGCGGACCTGAAGTCATTCGTTACCGAAGTAACCTGTCCCGACGATTTCGATCGTTTTTGGCAGGGAGTCCGTTCCGAGCTTGACGGTATACCGCTAGAGGCGCGAACGGAACCGGACCCGCTGCGCAGCACGGAGGTAGTGAAGGTTTATCAGGCGACGTACCGTAGCCTGGGTGGGCTGGAGATATTCGCGTGGTACGCGCTGCCGGCGGTGGGCGACGGGCCGTTTCCGGCGATACTGCATCTGCCGGGGTACAAGTCAGAGCCGGCGTTGCGGCGGGATTGGGGCGCGAAAGGCGTCGCGGTGCTGTCGGTGGCCGTCAGGGGCAAGCTGCCCAGCAGCGGGGAGTTCAATCCCGGGTATCCGGGGCTGTTGACCAGCGGGGTGGAGGATCGGGATACGTACGGCTACAAGGGCGTGATCTCGGACTGCGTGCGCGGGGTCGATTTTTTACTGTCGCGGCCGGAGATCGACGCGGAGCGGGTCTACTGCTGCGGGAGTAGCCAAGGCGGCGGGCTGACGCTGATTACGTCGGCGCTGCGGCCGGAGATCAAGGCGGGGGTCGCTGGGTATCCGTTCCTGTGCTGCTTCCCGGAGTCGATGCGGATGCTGCGCAGTTACCCGTATGACGAGCTTTCGTGCTACCAGCGGGCGTATCCGGACCGGGCGGAGCAAATGCTGGGCACGCTGCGGTATTTCGACGCGGTGAACTTTACCCCGCGCATCAAGTGTCCCATGGTGGTGGGCATCGCCATGGAGGACGAGGTGTGCCCGCCGGAAACCAGCTACGCGGCGTACCGGCTGCTGGGCGGCGAGCGGGAGTTGTGGCTCTTCCCGGAGACGGGCCACGGCAACGCGCATGAGTATCCGGCGCGGGAGCGGGCCTGGCTTGAGGAGCGCATCGGCGTCGCCCAGGTGGTCGCGTCATGACGTCCGCGCAACAACGCTCCGACGCATTCTGGGAACGGATCGAGGCGCAACTGGCCGAAACCGACGCCGACATCGCGATTGAGCGGGATGGGTTCTACTCGCAGCCGGAGTGGGACGTATACCGGGTACGATACACGAGCGCCGGCGGACACCGGCTTTTCGCGTGGCTGTCGGTCCCGCACGGTGACGGCCCGTTTCCGGCACTGGTTCGGATGCCGGACTACGCCAGCGTGCACGACATCATCTACACTCCGCTGCGGCACCGGGCGGTGGTGATGAACGCGACCCACCGGGGGCAGAGGAACAGCGACGGGTCGGTGCAGGCCAGTTACCCGGGTCTGCTCACGGATGGCATCGAAATCGCCGCTGAGTACACGCTGTTCGGGGCGTACGCCGACGCGCTGCGGGCGGTGGACGTGCTGGGCGGGCAGGGCATCGCGGAGTTATCCGGCGCCGTAGCGCTGACAGGAGCGGGCCTGGGGGCAAGCCTGGCGCTGGCGACGGCGGCCCGCAGGCCGACAGTATCGGCGGTGGCGGCGGATACGCCGCTGGCGCTGGGTCATCCGGCCGCGCTGGAGCCCGGTCTCGGCTATCCCCTGGCGGAATTGGGCGACTACCTGCGGGCTAATCCAAGGAGCGAAGGCACCGTAGAGTCGCTGTTATCGGTAGTCAACCCGGTGACCACCGCGCGCGCGGTGCAACGTCCGGTCCTCATGAGCGCGGGGAGTTTCGACCGAAGCCTGTGTCTGCTGGCGTTTGCCGAGGAGTTGGCGGCGGCGCTACCGGAGTGCGATTTCAGGGTGTACGACGGAGCCGCGGAGGGAGGTGGACACATTCACGGGCAGGTGCGCGGGGAGTGGCTGGCAGCGCGTTTGGGCGTGGAGATTTCTTGACCCTTAGGCGTGGCGCTGCCTATAATTTTTCGGCCCATCTGTATTCGACAATCGCTTGTATCCGCTCTCATGACAAACGCGCTTTCCGTACAATCCATCGACCAATTGACCCGCGACGCGCTCGACGAGCTGAACCGCATCGGCGAGGCGGACGGGGTCGAGCAATGGCGGGTTGCATACTTAGGGCGACGGGGCAAGCTGACGGGGTTGCTGCGCGCGCTTCCGAAGTTGGAGCCAGACCAGAGAAGGGAAGTCGGTTCTCGGGCCAACCAGGCCAAAAATGCGCTGGAAGAGGCGCTGGCACGTCGCACCCGGGAGATTGCCCAGGCCGCGCTGGCGTCGCAGGACGCTTTGGACGTCTCACTTCCGGGACGGCCGGTGGTGACCGGTCGTTTACATCCGACGACGCAGATCGTGCGCGAAATATGCGCCGCGTTCATGGCGATGGGGTTCAGCGTGGTGGAGGGGCCAGAGGTCGAACTGGATCACTACAATTTCGAGATGCTCAACATTCCGGCCGGGCATCCGGCGCGGGACATGTGGAATTCGCTGTGGATCGACTACGCGAACGAAGAGGGGCAGCAGCCGATGTTGCTGCGGACTCATACGTCGCCGATGCAGGCGCGGGTTATGGAGGCGCAGGACCCTCCGGTGCGGGTGGTTGTACCGGGCAAGTGCTATCGGTACGAGGCCACTGACGCTACCCACGAATGGCACTTCTACCAAATCGAGGGTTTGGCTGTGGCAGAGGGGATCACCTTCGCCGACCTCAAGGGCACGCTGTATGAATTCGCTCGGCGGGTCTTCGGCGAGGACCGGCAGATTCGGTTCCGGTGCGACTACTTCCCGTTTGTCGAGCCGGGGGTGGACATGTCCATCTCCAACTTCGTTGATCCGGAGACGGGCCGGCGACCCATCAACCGGGACGAGGACTGGATCGAGATTATGGGAGCAGGGATGGTGCATCCCCGGGTGCTGGAAGGGGTCGGATACGATCCGCAGCGCTACACCGGGTTCGCGTTCGGCATGGGGCCGGAGCGGATCGGGATGCTGAAGTACGGGATTGACGACATCCGGCATTTCTACCGGAACGATGTGAGGTTTTTGCGGCAGTTTTGATCCCCCAGTGGTCATTCGCAGGTTTCCATTCCGATGCTAATACCTTTCTCCTGGCTTTCACAGTACGTTGACATCACGCTGGCGCCCGATGAGTTGGCGCACCGGCTGACCATGAGCGGCATCGAGGTGGGCGACGTGTTCACGCGCGGCGGTTGGGAAGGCTGCGTGGTTGGATACGTGCGGGCGACGCGGCCGCATCCCAACGCCGATACCTTGACGCTTTGCGAGGTTGATCCGGGAGACGGTCCGCCTCTGGAGGTGGTTTGCGGTGCACCGAACGTGGCGGCGGGCCAGAAGATCTGCTTCGCGCGACCCGGCGTCATGCTGATGAACATGCACAACGGGCGCCGGGAGGAGCTCAAGCCGGCGACGATACGGGGGATCGTTTCCGAGGGAATGATCTGCTCGGAAGCGGAGCTGGAGATCAGCGACGAGCACGAGGGGATCATCGTGTTGCCCGACGATGCGAAGGTTGGAACTCCGCTGGACGACGTATTGGGCGACACGTTCCTGGAGCTGGAGCTGACGCCGAATCGGGGCGACTGCCTGTCCATGCTGGGCGTGGCCCGGGAGATCGGGGCGATAACCGGGCAGCCGGTCCGGGTGCCGGAGATCGGATACGCGGAGTCGGATGCGTCGGCAGAGACACTGGCCAGCGTGACTATTGAAGACCCGGATCTGTGCCCGCGCTACACGGCGTCGGTGATCGCCGGCATCAGCATCGGGCCCTCGCCGCAGTGGCTGCAGGAACGGCTGAACCGGGCGGGGTTGCGCCCCATCAACAACGTGGTGGACGTGACCAACTACGTGATGTTGGAATTCAACCAACCGCTGCACGCGTTTGACCTGGACACGGTTACCGACCGCCACGTGGTAGTAAGGAGGGCGTCCGAGGGCGAGGAGTTCACGACCCTGGACGGCGTGAAACGGAAGCTTTCGACCGAGAACCTGCTGATCGCGGACCCGGCGCAGGCGATCGGCATCGGCGGCGTCATGGGCGGGGCCAACAGCGAGATCACGGCAAGCACGACCAACATGCTGCTGGAATCGGCGACGTTCCACCCGCTGAACAACCGGCGCACGTCAACGGACCTGAACCTGCGGACTGAAGCAAGCCTGCGGTTCGAAAAGGGACTGCGGCCCGAGCTGGCCCCAATCGCGCTGCGGCGGGCAACACAACTGATCCTGGAGACGGCCGGCGGACAAGCGGCGGGCGGGATCATTGACGTGTTCCCGGGCGGTGACACGGAGACGCCGGCGGTTCCGCTGACGGTGGCAAGATTGAGGCAGGTACTGGGCATGGACCTGGACATCGCGCGCGCCGAGACGGTGCTGGCGAGCCTGGGCATCACGACGCGGCGCACGGGTCCGGACAGCCTGGAGGCGGATCCGCCCTACTGGCGGAGCGACATCGCCATTGAGGAAGACCTGATCGAAGAGGTCATCCGCATAATCGGGTATGACGAAGTGCCCACCACGATGCTGTCGTCGCCGATACCGTACCACCAGGCCAACCCGATGACGGCGCTGAAGGATGGGCTGCGCGACGCGCTCTCGGCGGCGGGGATGCAGGAGACGATCAGCTATCCGCTGGTCAGCATTGACGACCTGAACCGACTGAGCGTGAACGGCGAGTCGGGCGGCGGCCTGGCTTTGCTGCGGGTGGCCAACCCGATGTCCGTCGAACAGGACATCATGCGTCCGACGCTGGCGGCCAGCATCCTGAACACGCTGGCCTACAACCGCGGGCATAACGATGGGGGATTCCGGCTGTTCGAGATGGGGAGAGCCTTCATCCCGCAGAGCACGGGGCTCCCGGTAGAGCGCGAGATGGTGGCCGGCGTCATGTCGGGGCCACGCTACGACGCCAACTGGCTGAGCGCGGGCGAGTCCCTGGACTTTTTTGACCTATCGGGGACACTGGCGACCGCGCTGGGGCGCGTAGGGATCGCCGTGTCGCTGGAGTCGCACGACCACGAGATGTTCCATCCGGGACGGTGCGCCCGCGTGGTAGTGGATGCGGGCAGCGCGGATGGCGTGGGTTTGATCGGGGAACTGCACCCGGACATCAGGGAGGCGTTCGACCTGGGATCGGACGCGGTGGTCTACTTCGAGGTGAGGCTGGACGACCTGCTGGAAGCTGGCACGAACGGCGGCCGGTTCGAGTCGTTGTCGCGGTTCCCGGCGGCCAACCGGGATCTGGCGCTGGTGGTGCCGGCGGACGTGCCGGCGGCCCGGGTGCAGGGCCTGATCGAGAGAGTGCGGCTGGTGGAACGGGCGGAGCTTTTTGACGTGTACGCCGGCGAGAGTCTGCCGGAGGGTACGCGGTCGCTGGCCTTCCGCATCCGGTTCCGAGCCGCGGACAGGACCCTGACCGCCGAAGACGTGAACCGGGCGGTGAACGGACTGACGCGCGCGCTGGAACGGGAAGCCGGGGCGACCGTCCGCACCTGACCACGGGCAAAGATTCAAACTTGCGGGAAACGTGTCATTGCGGACGCTGCGGGGCAATCTCCTTGGTGTGGGGGAACCCTTCGGTGTGGACGTTGCTGTTACGGCGGCGAGGTTGCTGTGTCGCAGGCATCTCGGAATCACCACCTCCTGGATTCTCAACACTTGCGGTCACATGCCCAGGGCCTTTCGATAATTGCTCTGCGACCACCAGTATCCGTCATTCCGGGGAAGCCAGAATCCAGCAACGGCTAGCGACCAGCGACGTCGCCACATTCGTAAAGCTTTGGATTCCGGATCAAGTCCGGAATGACGGCAACAATCGAAAGCTCCAGGCCAAACGCCGCGGGCTCGGGGCATTTGGGAGTGTGGTACGATTGTTTGTTGCATTCCGCCTTTCACGCCTGCTACGGACGCGATTACCATGACTACTCACGCCCACCCCCGTCACCTGCACACCCATGACGCCCACGGTGACGGCGACCACGAAAGCATCCATGACCACGGGCATCGCGACCAAAGCCACGGGGAACACGGGCACGGCGGACACCATCGCGGCCACGTCGACGGCCACGGGCACGAGGACATGCTGGAGGTGGAGCAGGCGTTCGAGCGCATCCTTGCCCACTTCAGCCCGCTGGACGCGGTGGAATTGCCGGTACTGGAGTGCCTGGGGTTGGCGCTGGCGGAGGACGTCAGCTCGCCGTTGAATCTCCCGCCGCTGGCCAACTCGGCGATGGACGGCTACGCCGTGCTGCACGCTGACATCGCAGGCGCCAACGACGCGCCGCCGACGCTCGCGGTGATCTCCGCAGTTGCGGCCGGACAGGTTTCGGACCAAACGGTGACCAAGGGAAACGTGATCCGGATCATGACCGGGGCTCCCGTACCCGACGGGGCGGACACGGTGGTCCCCTTTGAGGAGACAGACGAAATTGATCGCCGGCGGGCCGGCATACCATTGGACAAGATTGAAATCCGCAAGGCCCTGCCGCTGGGCAGCAACGTCAGACCGGCTGGTGAAGACGTGCTGGCCGGCGAGTTGGTGTTGACAGCAGGCACTGTGATACGGCCCGCGGAAGCCGGCGTGCTCGCATCTCTGGGACTGGTCACGGCAAAGGTGATCCGGCGACCGGTGGTGGCTGTGCTTTCCACCGGGGACGAGTTGACCACGGTGGGCGAAGAACTGGCCCCGGGTCACATCTACGACAGCAACAGCAGCAGCGTGGCCGCAGCCGTCCGAGCGGCGGGCGGAGAGGCGAAGATGATCGGCATCGCGCGGGACAACCTGGACGACCTGCACCGTTGCATCGACGACGCCTCGGACGCTGACCTGCTGGTTACGTCGGCCGGCGTGTCCAAGGGCGACTACGACATGGTGAAGGACGTGCTGGAGCAGCGGGGGGACATGAACTTCTGGTCGGTGCGGATGCGGCCGGCCAAACCGCTGGCGTTCGGGTTGATCCGGCGGAACGGTCTAGGACCACTGCCGTTGCTGGGTCTGCCCGGGAACCCCGTGAGCGCGCTGCTGGCGTTCGAAATGTTCGGTCGGGCGGCGGTGCGCCGCATGTTGGGGCGTGACCTGCTGGAGCGCCCGGCGGTGGAAGGCGTGCTCACTGGGCCGATTTTCAACAACGACGGCCGGCGGGTCTACGCGCGGGTCGAGGTCGAGAGGCGGGACGGAACATGGTACGCCACGCCAACCGGACCGCAGGGATCAAACATCCTGACATCGCTGTCCAAAGCGAACGGACTGGCGATCTGCCCGGCAGATCTGCCGCGCAAGGACGCCGGTCAAGCCGTAAAGATCATAATGCTGGACTGGAATGAAGAGGTTAACGTATGACGACGACCGTCACCGGAAATAGCAGATCGGCGGGGACTGAATACCGGTTCAGCCTGGAACGGTTGGAAGAGTTGAACCGGTCCCCGATCCCATTGCTCCTGGCTCGATTGAACACCGCGTGCCCGTCTTTTGGAAGGACGCCGTCCCAAATCGCGGATCCGTCCGATTTGGTAAAGGAAATCCGGTCCCATTGCGCCGGAGACACCGAATTCATACAGTCGGCAATGCCCCTACAAGAGATAGTGTTCCGCACTTTGCTGCTGCGGGGAGAGGAGCCGATGCCGCTGTCGGAGTTGCACGCTGAACTTACCGACAAATGGTCGACACCGATACGACCGATCACGCTGACCGTGGGCGGACTGGCGAGGGTGCTGGACAACGACGTGTTCTACGGGTTTGCGGCGATTCCGGTGGAGGAGCCGGAACCCGAGGAGGTTCCCGACACTGTCCTGATGCTGTCGGCCCCAGGAACGGACGAAGACGAGCAGTTGAGTAGGATCATAGAGGCTCTCGCCGCAGACGATGACGAGGATGAAGACCTGTTTGGTGAAGACGACCTCGACGATGATGACGACCTGTTTGAAGACGACGGCGACGACCTGGACTGAAACCCAGCCTGGCTTGTCGCAGGGGCCAAGACGCGCGATGGCCTGTACCGCCTTTCAAATCTATCCCTCCCGGTTTGTGGCGGAGAAACGTCAGAAGCAGGATTTTCAAGATTTGCGGACTATTAGGATTGGAACTGTTCCACGATAGAAGTTCCCCAGTGCGTGTCAATCATAAGGTCCGGCAAACCCTGTTAGGGGCTATGCAGTTGGGGCCGTTGTTCCCGATTTCGCAGGAACGTCGGCTAATGGCCAACGAGTTTGGCACAGTCCTGCCACTGCTCAAGTCGTTGACTGCCCGGTGGGGCGCCGCTAGAATAGTGCAACGATGAGCGGTTGGGACTGTGTTCGGTTCCAGCCTTATACGTCACGTACCCATTAGGAGGTGTCGCCATAGCCAGGCAATACAGGGTCAACGAACAGATACGCGTTCCCCGGGTACGGGTAATCGGAGAAGATGGCGAGCAGCTTGGCGTAATGACAGTGTCCGACGCTCTCTCCAGGGCGCGGATGAATGACCTTGACCTGGTGGAAGTGGCGCCCAACGCCGACCCGCCGGTCGCGCGGCTGCTTGACTACGGCAAACTCCGGTATCTCTCGTCCAAGAAAGAGCGCGAGACCCGCAAATCCCAGAAAAGCAACGAGCTGAAGGAAGTCCGGTTCCGTCCCAACATCGGCACCCACGACTTCGACGCCAAGCTCCGCAAGGTGCGCCAGTTCATCGGGAACGGTGACAAGGTCAAGCTGACGGTAAGATTCCGCGGACGTGAGGCGGTGCACCAGCAAAACGGCCTGTCGCTGCTGAAGCGCGTAGCCGAGGAACTGAAAGACGACATCCGACTGGAGCAGCAGCCTTCAATGGAAGGGCGGGCCATGTCCATGGTCCTGATACCCAACCCGACGGTCGCGGCCCGCAACGAACGAAAGGAAGCAGTAGCTACGGAATAATCGCACATGCCCAAACTGAAAACCCACAAAGGGGCCAAGGCCCGAATACACGTGACGGGCTCCGGCAAGCTGCTCCGCCGCAAGCGGATGAGCAGTCACCTCCGGCGCAAGAAGCCGAAGAAGGTCACGCGGAAATTCGCGCAGAAGATCGGCTTCGCCGACGCGGACGTGAAGCGTCTGAGCCGGCTGGTTCCCTATGACGTCTAGACTGGAGAATCCGTAACCGTGCCAAGAGTCAAAAGGGGCGTCACCAAGCGCGCCCGACACAAGAAGATCATCAAAGCCGCCAAGGGGTACCAGGCATCGTCGGGGCGCAACTACAAGTGGGCGAAAGAGGCAGTGATGCACGCGTGGAGCCACGCGTACCGCCACCGCCGGCAACGCAAGGGCGATTTCCGGCGCCTGTGGATCATCCGCATCGGTGCGGCGACCCGCCAGCACGACATGACCTACAGCCAGTTCATGCACGGGTTGAATGTCGCCGGCATAGAGATCGACCGCAAAATGCTGGCGGATATGGCGGTGCGGGACCCGGATGCCTTCGAGCGGCTTATTGAAGTGGCCAAGGGAGCGACGGCCGCCACCGCATAGTCGACTCCGATTCACATTCTTCACGAGCGAGGGGCGAATGAACATTCGCCCCTATTTTGTTGGGGTCGCCTCCCATGCGATCAAGATCGGATCGGTATCGTCGCATTTCAGCAGCATGAGGTCCCGGCGCAAGTGATTGCGGCCTCCCGCAGGTTCGCCGGCACCGTCGGAGACACCAATGCACAACTCCGGTTGCGAATCGTTGGACTCCACATGCAGGCGCAGACGGCCATCGGCAAGCAACTCGAAACCCTGGGAAACTGATCGGTCGTCGCACGGATGCAGCAAAATGGATGCGCCTGGTTTTGGATCAGCGGCGGCGAGACAGACCTCGTATTCGACAAGCACAATGGTTCCAACCAACCGGTCATCCATCATGGCGAAGGACTGATCGTCGGGAGAGTTGGACTTGCAGCTGTGGGCTTGCAGGTCGGCGTCCAGCCGAATCCCGGCACCGAAACCACGGACATCGATACAGTAGCCCAAGGGATCGTCGAGGTTGTCCCTCAAGCGGATCAGGAATGGAATTGGCGCCGAAGTGTCCGGCGCAGCGGTGGTTGCCTGGAATTCGGGTGTAGACGTCGGCAGGCGAGGCGTGGCGGTACCGGGCGCCGTCGGCACCTGCGTGGCCACAGTGACCACGGGGGTTGGTGGGATGGTGATGGCGGGCGTGGACCGGATAGTCTCGGTAGGGGTGACACCGGATGAAGGAGCGCCAGTTGAGGTCACGCGCACGGTCGGCTCAGGAATCGGTGGGTCAGTAGCGCACGCGACGATTGCCGAAAAGGCGATGACGAGAAAGCCCCGGAGCAGCCACGCGGAATGCACGATCAATCGTGGAAACGCTGGAGCAACTGGAATAGTGCTTCGGAACCGAAGTGCAGCGCGGAGATGGGCACACGCTCGTTGGCGGCGTGGATGGTCCTGAGAAAGTCAAAATCGGCGGGCAGGTTCATGGGCATCCAGCCGTAGGTCTGGATGCCGAGGGTGGCGAAATGGCGCCCGTCGGTTGCGGCCGGCATGAGCATGGGCACGGAGACGCCCTCGGGATCCTGTTCGCGGATGATGTCGGACAGGGTGTCGAACAGCCCCATGTTGAGCGCCCACGGCTTGGGCTCGAAGGGGATGGCCTGGAGTTCGATGTTGGGGCCGGCCATGTGTTGCAGTTCGCCTAGCAGGTCCTCGGCGTCGTAGCCGGGGAGCATCCGGCAATCCAGTGTGACCGTGACCTCGCTGGGGATGACATTGGTCTTTTCGCCGCCGGCGATGACCGTGGCGTTGGCGGTGTGCCGGAACAGCGGTTCCATTTCGCGGCCCACGGTTCCCATGCGACGCAGCATCCGGCCGGTGAAGGCGGGGTTCAGGAGCAGCCGCAAGAACGCGCCGTCGGCCAGGGGCAACCGCCCCGCCATCGCCTCGATCATCATGCGGGTGACCGGATGGACGTGGAATGGCAGCGGGGTGCGGTCGAGCTTGACCAAGAACTGGGCCATGCGAGTGGGGGCGGTGTCGCGGTGCACCAGGGAACCATGTCCGCCGGGGCCTCGAGCCACGGCCTGAACCTGGCAACCCTGCTTTTCGGCCACCTGGACCATGTAGAACTTGCGGCCCCGGTAGGTCTTGCTGAAGCCGCCGAACTCGCCGACGGCGTAGCGGACGCCTTCAAAAAGCTCAGGGTGGGTGTGCGCCAGCCAGGCAGCGCCGGTGTTGCCGCCGGCCTCCTCGTCGCTGACCAAGGCCAGGATCACGTCGCCGGGGAGACTGGCCCCTTCCTGGTGAGCACGAATGAAGGCGTCCATCATCATGGCGACGCCGCCCTTCATATCCAGCGCGCCGCGGCCCCAGACGTAGTCATCCTGGAGGCGGCCCTCGAAGGGTGGGACGTCCCAGGGCTGCGCGGCGGTGGGCACCACGTCGATGTGGCCGTAGAGAAGGAGCGGGGGAGCATCGCCACGGCCGGGCAAGCGGCTTACTACGTTGAGGCGGCCGGAATCGTCGCCGATGAGCTCAGATGGAACACCGGCGCCGGCGAGGACATCCCGGCAATAGGCGGCGCAGTCGGTCTCGTTTCCGGGTGGGTTGGTGGTGTCGAAGCGGATGAGCTTCTGGAGGAGCTCAGGTACAGAAGGGCGGATATCCGCAGGGCGTGACGCGGAGACCATCGGATCACAAACCCCGCTGGACACGCGGATTCTAGCGAGATTCCTCGTCGTCGCCGAGGTCCGCGCCTAACCCCTGGAGGAATTCCTCGATGCTGGACGGGAGAGGAGTGGTGGGCTCGGTCTGCTCGGCGCCGCCGTACTCGTTGTCGTACATCTCTTCGATGCGAGTGAGCGTGTCGCCGCTGGGGATCTGGCCGTCGTTGGGGGTGAGCTCGTCGTACTGCTTCTGGCCGCGCTCTGCCTGCGCGATGAAGTCGGGCAGGTTGTACATACGGCACAGCAGGTCCATCATGCGGGCCGCGCCCTGGTGATCATCGTCCAGGTTGAGGTACTGGGGCAGGTGCACGACGAAGGCGCGCGTCTCCACGCCGTTTTGCGCCGCGGTCTGGCTGACGGTGTAGGTGATGGTCGTCGGGCCTTCATAGCTGCTGGCACGGGCGTTGGCGATGCGGTAGTCGCGTTCGACGTTTTCGCCGGTGCCCAAACCGGACACCACCAGTGGCCGGGTGTGGGGGACCATGTCGTACATGCCGCCGATGAGAGCGTACTGCTTCACACCGAAACGGTTGATGATGTCGAGCAGCGCGTCGGAGTAGTCTTCGCCGTAGAGGTGAGGTTCCAGGAGGTGGGCGGTCAGCAGGTGCGGGCCATCTTCCGGGTTGGCGTAACGGATGATGGTATTGGGAATGGTGACCTCGCGGCGGCCGTTGACCAGATAGGATCGCGGGCGATAGCGAGTGAAATCGTAGTAGCGGCCAGGGCGATAGAGGCGGCCGAGTTCCTGGCTGCGGAGGTGGCGCTCGATTCTGCCCAGGGACAGGCTGCCCACGTTTCCGACGTCGATCCACGGCCGGAGCACGGCTAGAAGGTGCGGCTCGTGGAGCTCCGGCACGGGTTCGGCTATGTCAAATTCACCAATACGCATAACGTGTCCTCACCGCAACGCCGGCTTGCAAAGAGACCCTCACTTGGGTCTCTGTTGGTATTGAATTGATCTGATACAAGCAGGGCGTTGATGAAAATACAGGAACCGGCGGTCCTATACGGCGCTCCATCCTTCCTAGCTACCGTTGTTCGGTCTGTTCTCGCCCGTATACCAACCCACCGGAGACCCTGAGCGGACTTACCCGGCAAAGTCGGCAGGGCAAGTCTAGCATTCACCCATCTGCACGAGTTGGCCCTCTCGCCAGGCGGTGAAACCGCCCTTGATGGTGGCGAAGGTGTCAAGGCGGAGTTTGCCATCGACGTTGTGGCCGGCCATGTCGTGCCACACGAACCGCCCTTCGCGCTTGTCCCAGATCGCGGCGTCGCCTTTCATGCCCACGGCCAGGGATCCGATGCTGTTCTGCAGGCCCAGGATCTGCGCGGGGCGGCTGGTGCTGGCGGCAACAGCGTCGGCCAGAGGCATGCCCAGAGCATGGAATTTACTGACTAGGTCGTTCATGAGGTAGACGACGCGGCCGGGCGGAGCGATGTGCACGTCGGTGCTGATGGTATCGGGGACGATTCCCTGATCCATGGCGGCCTTCACCACCTCCACGTCACAATGGACGCCGGCGTGGGCGACGTCCATGATGACGCCACGGTCGGCGGCAGCGCGGACTTCGGAGCGGACCTTGCCGGCACTGTCGAGCATGTTTTCAGGCAAACCGTTGAAGGCATGGGTGGAAATGTCGCCGGGACCGAGATGCTCGAGTACGTCGGGCAGGGGGATAGGCGTACCACTGACATGGACCATGAGGCTGACGCCGGCCTCGGTTGCGGCTTCGCGGGCGCGGGCCATGGCTTCGTGGGCGTTCCAGCGGGCCACGGCGTCGTGGTGCATCCGTACCTTGACGCCAAAGATAAAACCGGGGTTCTCCTTGATTGCTTGGACGGTCTGCTCCACATCGATGATGCGCATGTCGTGGAGCCCGCCGCCGAGGACGCGGTTTGCGGCTAAACCAACGGCGCCAATGTGGAGGAAGGCGAGCAGCCTCGTGCGGTGCGCCGGGAAGACGTAGTCGCGCATGGCGCCGTAGTTGAGGAAACCGGCGCTGCCGGCATCGACGCCGGTGGTCACGCCGCTGCCGAGACAAGTCTGGTCGGCGTGCACGGCGGTGCCGCTGCCACCGTGATAGAAATGGCCGTGGAGGTCAATGAGGCCGGGGGTGATCAGCTTGCCGCTGGCGTCGATCGCCTGAGCGGCGGCGGCCGGGTCGATATGATCGGCGACCGCGGCGACCTTGCCGTCCTTGAAGGCGATATCGCGGGGCTCGTCGTTGATACCTTGAGCCGGGTCTAGCAGGTTGCCGCCCGACAGCACCAGATCATAAGTGGCAGTGGTCATCGGATAGGTTCCCTCCAATCAACGCCGGCGGTCACTGCATCGCACTGCCGAAACTGGCGAATTGGGTTAGTCTTCGTCCCAGTAATAGTCCTCGGCCGAGAGGTTTTCCTGCCACCAACGGCGGAGGCGCGGCAGGACCAATTCCTTGGGTTTGCGGAAATCCGCTTCAACGAAGTCCAGGGAGTCGGAGAGGGGCTTCGCCTCCCACTTTTCGATGGCCTCCGTTATGAACCGGCGCACCATTTCCGGGGAGCGGGACTCGAGCCGGCCCAGTTGGTAAGCCAAGGTGACCGCCATCTGCATCTGGCAGATCACGGCGTGAGCGTCCTCATCGCGCAGGTTCTCGGGCATGGCGCCGGACTGGTCGATGAAGTCGTCCAGGACCTGCCCGATGATGAGCGGAGGGTCGTTTTCGTCGTGTTCCGGGAGGAACTCCACCAACCGATCGGCAAGGTCGGCGACGCCTTCTTCCGGCAGGGCGTAGTCGGCCCAACGATCGTCGCCGGAATCTGAGTTGGGGGTAAACTGCTCATCGCTCATGGCATCGTCCTGCGTCCGAAGCTATGCCAGCAATTGTATCACGGGGCCACCGGGACGATAATTTCAGGATGATGGACACGTTGCTCCCCAATATCATTGTAAGCGTGCAAATCGACCTTCCGGAAGAATGCCCGGCCGTTGGCGATGACAGGTGGTTGGAGGCGGCGGTTCGGCAAGGGCTGGTCGGATCGCTGCCGGCGGATACCTACGGGCAAATCGGCCTGCTGCTGACTGACGATGCGACCGTTCGGGAGTTGAACCGGGAGCACCGAGGTGTGGACCGAACCACGGACGTGCTCTCGTTTTCATTCGAGCACTGGGGTCACTGGGAAGGAGAGGACGACGCGCCGAGGTCGGGTGACGACGCGACACCGGGTTGGCCATTGCCGGATGATGAGCCTCCGCCGCTGGGGGAGATCATCGTTTCGGTTCCGCAGGCCGCGCGACAGGCGAAAGGCCTGGGGGTTCCGCTGCAGCGAGAGTTGGCGCTGCTGATAGTGCACGGAGCGCTGCATCTGCTCGGCCACGACCACTATGACGACGGGGAGCGGGAAACGATGCAGGCGCTGGAGCGGGTCGCCATGGCCGCGCTGTTCGGAGAGGGGTAGAGTTCTCACGCGCACCCGGTGTGCCACCGCGAGGAGCGCAGCGGTTTGGAGCTCTCGTTGCAACAACGGCCAATACACGGGCAACGAGATTGCCACGCTCCTCTCGCAATCACAGTTGCGGCACGGCCGGGTAGCCGGCGTGGCAGAGTCAGGTGGGCGGCGCGAAATAGAGCATCCCCGCCTGAACGGCGAAAAATGCCAGGGAGGTGACGACGAGAGCCCACAAGCCAGCGGCGATGTCGTCCAGCATGATACCCCAGCCGCCGTGGAGGTCTTCAAGTCGCCGGCAGGGCCAGGGCTTCAGCGTGTCAAAAGCGCGGAAGGCGAAAAAGCACACCGCGACCCACCAGATGGGCCACCAGGGCGGAACGATGATTAGGGGCAGATGCCAAGTGGCCCAGGCGGTTTGGATCAGGGAAATCCACATGCCGACAAACTCGTCCCACACTGCGGAGCCAGGGTCCGGGTTTTCCGCCGTGGACATGCGGCCGGTGGCCCAAATACCGACAACCGCGCCGCCGATGATCATGACTGCCAAGGCGATCAGCCGGGGGGCGACGGAGTGGGGCCACGCCAGATTCAGCAGGACCATGAGGACACAATAGATCCCAACAGCCGCGGCCGCGCCGGCGGTGCCCGGAGCAAGAGGGGACAGGCCGCTGCCGAATCCGCTGCCGATGAACCAGGCCAGGCGGTCCGCCCAGGACATTTGCCGGAGGTCAGGCGTAGCCCAGCCGGTCCAGATCATGCTCGCTGAGGCCCAGGTAGTGGCCGATTTCGTGCAGCAGCGTGGTGCGCACTTCGCGGACCACATCCGCGTGGGTGTCGCAGATATCGAGGATGGGCAGCCGATAGATGTAGATGCGGTCAGGCATCATGGGATCGGCGGCGTAGCGGTCGATGAGAGGGACGCCGACGTAGAGGCCCAGAATATGGTCGCCGTGATCATGGTCGTGGGGATCGTCGGCATCCGCGGCCTCTGGCCCCGGGAAGTCCTCGACGAGAATGTCGATGTTCTCCAGGGATGCGCGGAAGTTTTCCGGCAGATCCCAGTAGGCCTGCTGGACCAGACCTTCAAACTCGTCGGGACTCATGGAAGCAAAGCGTTCAGGCGGCGGACACGCGGGCACGGATTTCCTTGAGGATGTCCACGTTGGGTTTGTCGGGACCCCGATAGTCTTTATCGTAGCCCGGCACCTCGAGGAAGAAAGGGAGGTCGGCAAAAGCGGGATGGGACATTATGTTTTCGAAGCCCGCCTCGCCGATCAAGCCCTCGCCGATGTTGTCGTGGCGGTCCACCCCGGAACCGCAGGGGCGCTTGGAGTCGTTGGCGTGCACGGCGCTGAGCCGGTCGAGGCCGATGTCCCGGTCAAACTCTTCGATCATCCCGGCGACGCCCTCCGGGTTGGTGAGGTCATAACCAGCCGCAAAGGCATGCTGTGTATCCAGGCAGATGCCCAGGCGCGGGCTGTCGACGGCGCGCAGCACGTCGCCCAGCTCGCTGAACCTGGCGCCGATGTGCTGCCCCATGCCGGCCATGTTCTCGAGACAAAGCAACGGGCCCTCGGGGGTTTGATCCAGCACCCGGTTGACGCTGTCGACGACCTGCTGGAAGACGCCTTCGTATCCGGCGCCGCCATGACTCCCCGGATGGAAAATAACGCCTCCGGCGCCGATCTGGTCGGCCAGTTGCATGTACTGGACCAATGAGGTTACGGACTTATCGACGTTTTCCGGGTTGGAGTTGCCCAGGTTGATCAGATAGATGGCGTGCAGAAAGGGCGGCGCCAAGCCGGCATCGGCGTTCTTCTCGCGGAATGCGTCCGCCTGGGCGTCGGTGAGAGGTTTGAAGCGCCAGGAGCGAGTGGAAGATCCAAAAATCTGAACGGCTTCGGCTCCGATATCAACGGCGCGGTCCACGGCATTGACGATGCCGCCGGCGGCGGAAACGTGAGCGCCAATAATCATCTTGATCGCCTCGATACCAGCCCGTCGGATCTCCGGCTAGGCGGAAGTTGCCACAGTATCGCAGAAACGGGCTGTGGTTTACCATGACGGCTATGACGCATTTGTCCGTTCCTAAAACCATGTCTGCGCTGTTGCTGGTGGAAGCCGGCAATCCCCCCACACTGGCGGTGGTGGAACGCGACGTTCCGACACCGAGGCCCGGCGAGGTTCTGCTGCGGGTGGATGCCTGCGGATTTTGCCATCACGACTACCTGGTGATGACGGGAACGCTGCGGCGGGGCGTCGCGCCGGGCGTTGTGCTGGGGCACGAGATAGCAGGGACGGTCGTCGCGCTGGGGCAGGGCGCCATGATGTTCCGGGAGGGAGAGCGGGTGGTAAGCCTGCTGACTGCGGCGTGCGGTACCTGCCCGCGGTGTCTGGCTGGACGGGAACACCGATGCGTGAACGGGGCCGGGATCGGGCACGGACGGGACGGCGGATTCGCGGAGTACGTTGCCCTTCCGGAAACCTCGTTAGTGGCCGTCCCCAACAGCATTCCACCGGAGCGAGCGGCGCTGCTGGCGTGTCCGGCTGGAGTCGCGCTGTCGGGCATCGACACTGCTGAGGTCGCGGAAGGGGAAACGGTAGTAGTCACGGGAGCCGGGGGCGGGCTGGGCAGCCACGCGGTGCAACTGGCGGCGGGCAGAGGAGCGCAGGTCATCGCCGTGACATCGTCACCGGACAAGGCGGCCGGCCTGGAACAACTGGCGGCGTCGGTGGTGGTTGAGGTTGGAGACGGACCGGATCTGGCTGAGATCGTGCTGGCATTCACGGAGGACGAGGGTGCGGACGTGGTGATCGATACGGTGGGGCCTCCGCTGTGGTCCGATAGCTTGTGGTGCCTGGGGCAGTTTGGGCGCATCGCGCTGCTCGGCGATGTGACCGGGGAGCCGGCGTCCGTGCGGCTGGCCGAAGTGATATTCCGCGATCTGCGACTGACGGGGGTGTCCGGGGTATCGCGGCGGACGCTGGAGCGGTGCGTCGAGATGGCGGCGGCCGGCGGATTGGAGCCGGTAGTCGCCGACGTACTGCCCCTTAACGCAGAGGGCGCGGAGGAGACGGTGCGGATGGTGCGGGAACGGAGTCCGTTGGGGCGGGTGGTTTTGATCCCCAATTAATCAGTTTTGCTAGTGGCGGAACCGCTCCGGCATTTCCCCAGCCAATGCGGCCAGGAACTCCTCGTCGGTTACGCCGGACCGACGAACGGCACGGGCTAAAGTACCTTCCGGGATCTCGCCCCGATGCCGGTGGATAATCATCGTCAAGTTCAGAGGGCGGTGACGGAGCTTATGATGTCGCCCTCGGTTATTTACGCGGACAAATCCCATCCGAAAGTACGCTGAAAGCACGTCGGCCGTTTTGAGATTGCGAAAATAACTCGGCACAGCCCTTTAGCCTGCTGTACCGGGAACCAGATGGGCGGTAGTCGGCCAGGACGCCAGTTCCTCGTCAGTCATCGCTCTGGGTTCCACCAGGTGGGTCTCAACGGCAATGACTACGCCTTCCTCTTGCACCTGCCGCAACGTAGCGGTTTTCTCGCGCTCTGCCGCGGTAGCATCCAGAGGCTCTTCATCTTCAAGGCAGAAGTCAATCACGTCGGCGGCCATCGCCAGCGCTTCCTCGCGAGTCTCGCCATCGGTGACGCAGCCGGCCAGTGACGGACAATCGGCCACCCAATAGCCATTGGGCATATCGTCGTCCGGAGGGTAATGGAGCAGTATGACCTCGTACTGTGCCATGACAGCCCTTGCTCCTTTGGCCTACGCCGTCGCTTGCCTTCGTCCCAGCGTAAAGACTCGTCCGAACTCGCGGCGCTCCCAGATCACGAGGAACTGGGCTGCGATGAAGATGGAGCTGTACGTTCCGACCACCACGCCGATGGCTACCACCAGCAGCAATTCGCGGATCGATTCGCCGCCGATGAGCAGCATGGCCAGCAGCACCATCAACGTGGTGAAGCTGGTGTTCACCGACCGGCCCACACTCTCAATGATGCTGAGGTTCACCGTGTCCTCAAGGCTGCGGTCGGGCACCCGGATGGTGTTCTCACGGATGCGGTCGAACACCACGATGGTGTCGTTGACGGAGTAGCCGGCCACGGTGAGGATGCCGACAATGAACATGGCGTTAACTTCCATGCCCAGAACGCGGCCGAGGATGGAGAAGACGCCGAGGACGATCAAGGTGTCGTGAACAAGGGTGACGACCGCGGCCACCCCGTAGCGGTAGGCCCGGGGAACCCGTCGGAAGGCGTACCAAATGTAGATCAGGATAAAGACGGATGCGACCAACAGGGCCAGGAAGGTGTTGCGCACGGTCTCCTGGGCGATGATCGGAGACACGGTGTCTACGCCGGAGGCATCGATTAGACCGACCTGCGCCTCCAGCGCGTCCTCGATACGCTGGCGCTCGGATTCCACGTTGCCCGACGCCTCTTCCAGCACGCGGGTGCGGATCAGGACAGAGTTTTCACCCACGGACTGGACCAACGCTTGGGGATGGCCGACGGCGGACAGGACATTGCGAACTGCGTCGGGGTTGGCCGGTTCCTCGAACGCCACGGTGAGCACGGAACCGCTGGAGAAGTCGATGCCGGGCCGGAGACCGGAACCGCCGGACATCCAGCCCGGCGGGGCAATCATGGACAGCAGGCCGGGTATGATCACCAGGGCCGAGATGACGAAGTACCAGCCGCGCTTGCCAACGATATTGAACATTCGCTATTGGCCCCCCTGGGCCGACTGAGGACGCTGCCCCGTGGACCGGGACTGGATCTTCTCGGGCGTGAACAGGTTAGCGGCGCGACCAAGTCCGGTTGCTTGCAGGGCCTGGAGCAGGTTGCGGCTGACCAGCACCGCGGTGAACATGCTGACGAGCACGCCGACCAGCAGGGTCAGGGCAAAGCCGTTCACCAAGCCGCCACCAAGGCGATTGCCGAACCAAAGCAGCACCACGCAGGTGATCAGCGTGCTGACGTTGCCGTCGCGAATGGCCGGCCAGGCGCGGTTGAACCCCACATCCATCGCCGAACCCAACGAGCGGCCCAGCCGGATCTCCTCCTTGATGCGCTCGAAGATCAGGATGTTGGCGTCGACGGCGAGACCAATGGACAGGATGAAACCGCCAATGTGAGGCAGAGTGAGGGTGATGGGCACCAACTTGAAGATGGCCAGGGTCACGATGGCGTAGCAGACCAGGGCGACGGCGGCGACCACACCGGCGGCGCGGTAGTAGGCAATGATGAATACCAGCACCAGGCCCAGGCCGACCAGACCGGCCTGAAGACTGCGTTCCAGGGACTCCTTGCCGAGTATCGAGTCCACGCCGGATTCCTGGATGAGGCTCAAGGGCACGGGGAGACGGCCGGATTTGAGCTGGATCGCCAGCCTGCGGGCGGATTCGCGGTTGAAGCCGCCGGAGATCTGGCTACGACCGTCGCGGATGTGGGCACGGGCGACGGGGGCGATCAGCAGCTGCTGGTCGAGGAACACGGCGATGACCTCGTCAGTCTGGGGGTTGGTCTGGGTGTTGATTTCGCCGGTCATCTGGCCGAAAATCTCGGCGCCGCGATCGTCGAACTGGATATTGACGACCCACGCGCCGGTCGCCTGCTCGGTGCCGACGTAGGCATCCACAAGGTCGTCGCCGGTGAGGCCGACGCTGCTGTCGGTGAACGGGGCCACGCACTGCCCCCCGGCTGCCGCGATGGGAGCTCCGCATTTGCGGCGGAGAAATTCGAGCTGAGCCGTCTCGCCGATGAGCCGCTTGGCGTCATCGATGCTGCTCGTCACCTGATAGTTGACGATGGCGCCAACTTCGGATTCGAGGATGGTCCGGAGGGCCGGGCGTTCTGACTCGCCGAGGGTGGCCGCGGTGGTGATGCGGAACTCATTTGATCCCCGGCTCTCCACGTCGTTGCCGTAACCCTGCTCGGCGATGACGCTGCCCAGCTTCGCCACGTCGGCGTCTTCGGTGAACTTGACGGAAATAACGGAGCCGGTGGCGCCGGGAAGCTGGACGATGATGCGGTCGTCGCCGAAGCGTTGGACGATCGGCTCCTCGGTGCCGTAGAGGTTGACGCGATTGCTGATGATGCCGAGCACGCCGTCCATCTGCTCGTTGGTGGGAGGAGGCGTGTCGTCGGTGATGATCTCGACGGGTTCGGCGATGGCGTCGGTCAGCGCCTGGAGCACCGCGTCGCGGCGTTCGGGGCCGAGGAACTCGCCGGAGATCCGGAACGTCAGGCCATCTTCGGACTGGCTCACCTCACCCTGGTAGTCGACGGCGGCGAGGGCTTCCTCCACGGCGGGCGTGTCCGCCGCCGCATCGCCAGGGAAGGTGATCGTCAGGACGGTTCCGGTATCGGCCTGGTAAACCAGGTGCGCTCCACCCTGTAGGTCCAGGCCCAATTTGAGACCCAGCGGGCCGGTTGAGGCTCGGTCGAGGCGGGGGACGCCTGGTATTCCAACGTGGATTTCCGGTAGCGCGAGCGAGACGGCTGAAACCGCCAACACCGCCAGAATGAAAATCGTCAGCAAAACGGTGCGTCGTCGCATGCTATCTATTCCGGACCCCTATGCTGGTATTGGCCGGCGCAAGCCTGCGCCGTTGGCGTTCGACCCGATTATACGAGCGCTATTGTCGCGAGGATTTAGACCCGCGCGTCGAGCAAATCAAGAACAGAAATGGATTTATGTACGTTGATCCCACCCGGGCGACGGTCACAGTGTATTGCTAATTGTCACCCAGTTCAGCCAACCTGGCGGCCAGTTTCATGGCGTCTTCCCGACTGGAGATTTCGCCGACCGCTTCGGCCTCGCGGAGACGCTCGAGCAGAGAGCCGATGCGCGGTCCGGGAGGGAGGTCGAGAGCGTCCATCAGGTCGTGGCCATTGATCAAGGGTGGGGTTCCGTTACGATTTCCGGGTTGTTCGGTCCCGGATTCGAGAACGGCGGCAACCATTCTAGCATAGTTAGCCCAACGTTCCGGGGAAAGATCGGGGCCGCGCGCGGCCAGCACGTCGGCCATAGCCAAGTAGAGCGTATCCACCGCGGCATCTCCGACATCGCGGTAGTACCTGAAGATCGCCCGTGGAGAGGGCATGGCGGATCCGTGGCGGAGCTGGCTGGGGCGCAGGTGGTGCAGCACCATTTCGGCAACCAGGTCGGTGATCCGGCGAGACATGCGAAGCGAGGCCAGCCGAAGCTGTACGATCTCCGCTCCTTCCTCGCTGTGGCCGAGGAAACGGATCCGGCCGTCGGCGTCGGCGGCCCGGGTCTGGGGCTTGGCGATGTCATGCAGCAGGGCCGCCAGCTTGAGCACCGTGCGGCGGGTGTGGCCGTCTCCGATGACCTCGGCGAAATAGGCGTCCTCTTTCGCGGTCCACGGCGCCATAGTGTAGATGGCATTGTTGCGGTGGCCGGCGGTCACTTCCTCGGCGTACTCGACGCAGTGGATCAGATGGCCCCACACGTCCCAGTAGTGGTGCGAACGGGGCTGCTGGCAGTTCTTGGCGGCCTCTAGCTCCGGGATCACGCGGCAGAGCAGGTCCAGGCGGTCCAGCACTTCGAGCTGGGGCCGGGCGCCGGGGGCGGCGAGGATGGCCATGAACTCATCACGGACGCGCTCGGGGGACACACGGTGCAGGAAATGAGCGTCGTGTCGAATGAGTCGCGCGGTGTTCGGCTCCATTCGGAGCCCGACCTGCTGGGAGAGTCGAACGGCGCGGAGCATCCGGCCGGGATCGGAGGTGAACACGCCATCGCTGCCGGCGCGCAGGACGCGGCGAGCGAGATCGGCCTTGCCGTTCAGGGGATCGATGATAGCGTCGAACCGCTG
Source organism: Dehalococcoidia bacterium (assembly GCA_022827095.1). Classification (GTDB taxonomy): domain Bacteria; phylum Chloroflexota; class Dehalococcoidia; order Lucifugimonadales; family UBA3495; genus Bin87. Next base: position 220,556 of record JAJDTP010000005.1, on the reverse strand, counting down.
GTCAGAGTCCCAGCAGCCGATGGGGATTGCCATTGCGTCGACGGTGAAATCCCGGGATCGGAGATCGTCCTCGATGGAACCGGCATTACCGGAGATGTCTATCAGGAAAGGACGGCCATTTTCAGCGCAGCCAGGAAACGCGACGCGAACGATATTCCACTCGGGCAGCGGCACGGCGGTTGCGCCGAGATGCTCGGCGACGGCGTGGCCTATCGGGTGGGCATCGCCGGCAACCGCAATGTCGATGTCCTGGACTTCTCGGCCGAGAAGTCCGTCGCGGACGACGCCGCCCACCAGCCAGGCCGGGGTGTTGATCTCGGCATCGAAGAACCCGGCCAGCCGGGTGATCAGGCTGGCGGAGTCCATGCTAGTCGGCGACGGTCGCGTCGTCGGTCTGGCGAGTGGCCGTCCGGCCGCTGCTGGGGTCGAACTGGGGAAGGACGTTGCGGCTGTTCATGCGCTGGGCGGCGGACTCCAGTTCGGCTGCGTCCGGTTCGCCGGTGGGAAGGTACTCGACGTCGCCATCTTCGTTGACGTGGATGCGGAATAACTGGTCGTGGGCGACGAGGTGGTCAATGTAGAGAATGCCGTTGAGGTGATCGGTCTCGTGCTCGATGGCCTGGGCCAGCATGCACTCGGCGCGGAGGCGCTGCTGCTTGCCGGTGAGGTCCTGGTAGCGGACCCGGATGCGCTCGGAGCGGCTCACCATGCCGCGGTATCCGGGCAGGCTGAGACATCCTTCCTCGACATCGCGGAGACCCTCCCGACGCATGATCTCCGGGTTGACCAGCACCAGGGCTTCCTCCCAATCTTCCATTTTCACCACAAACATCCGCTGCAACACGCCGACCTGGTTGGCGGCCAGACCGACGCCGTGGTGGGCGTTCATGGTCTCTGCCATGTCGGCGGCGAGTTGCGCCAGTTTGGCGTCGAACTGCGTGACCTTGCGGGCCCGCTGACGCAGGATGGGATCGGGAAAAACGCGCATCTGGAGCACGGCCACGGTAGCACCCCTGGGTTAGAAGAATATTGTCGCGCTGGGTATTGCGAAATTCGTAATCTTGACGACGATTATATTCCGGTGGTTTTGGGGGTGTAAAGGCAACGAAACACGGCGACGCAGGTCCAGGGCAGGGCAATTCGCATGGATGCACCGGATGGACGGGATACGTGGGTTTTTGGACCGTACACGCGACGCCAGCGGACTTCCGTTGCTAAAGGTTCACGATCTCGCCATCAGGGGAGACGTCCATGTCCACCGCCCGGGGGCGCGTGGGCAGGCCGGGCAGGGTTTCGATGCGGCCGGCCAGGGTGTAGAGGAAGCCGGCACCTACGGAGGCACGGATATCGGACACGGGGAAAACGTAACCCGATGGGCTGCCTTTGAGCGTGGGGTCGTGGGAGATGGAGAGGTGGGTCTTGGCCATGCAGATGGGCAGATTGTCCCATCCCTGGGAGGCGAAGAAACGGGCGCGACGGCGGGCGTCCGGAGTCCAGGTTACCCGGTCGGCTCCGTACACCCGTTGAGCCAGGGCCAGCACCTTGTCCTCGATGGATGCGTCGAGGTCGTAGGCGTAGTCGATGCTATCGGGAGCCGCTGCGGGGTCGTTGGCGGCGCGGGCGACCGCTTCGGCCAAAGCCATGCCGCCCTCGCCGCCATCGGTGAAGCCGGAGTATTCGGCGGTGGCGTAGGCCCCGGCCTGCTCGGCGATCTCAGCGGCGGTCTGCAACTCCACGGCGCTATCGCCGTCGAAGCGGTTCAGGGCGACCACCACGGGCAGGCCAAAGCTGCGGACGATATTGATATGGTGCACCATGTTGGCGGCGCCGACCTTCATGGCATCGAGGTCGGGCTGGGACAGGTTGCGACGCAGCGCGCCGCCGTGCCAACGCATGGCGCGGACCGACGACACCAGGACGGCGGCGGCAATGGGCAGCCCGCGATCGCGGGTCTTGATGTGCATGAACTTTTCAAACCCCAGGTCCGAGGCAAAACCGGCCTCGGTGATAATGATGTCGGCGTAGCCGAGGGCCAGGCGGTCGGCGATGATTGAGCTGCACCCGTGAGCGATATTGCCAAAGGGGCCGGAATGGACGATGGCAGGTTGTCCTTCCATGGTCTGAACCAGGTTGGGCATCACGGTGTGGCGCATGACGGCCATGAGCGGGCCGGTCAGGCCCAAGTCGTCGACGGAGACCGGATCGCCGCTGCGGCTGGTTCCCACCACCATGCGGGACAAGCGGGCGCGGAGGTCTTCGAGATCGGTGGCCAGGGCGAGTATGGCCATGATCTCCGAAGCGGTTATGAAGTCGAACCGGGTCTCGCGCAGAGGACTGTTGGCGTTGCCGCCCAGGCCGCTGGTTATCTGCCGCAGAGCGCGGTCGGAGGCGTCAGTGACGCGGGACCAGGTGACGCCCTCGGGGGCCATGTCGCAAGCCTGGTTGCGGTAGACGGCGTTCTCCACCAGGGCGGCGAGGAGGTTATGGGTGGAGCCGACGGCGTGAGCGTCGCCGGTGAAGTGGATGTTGATCTCGTCCTCGGGAACGACGCGGGCCTTGCCGCCGCCGGTTCCGCCGCCTTTGATGCCGAAGATGGGGCCCAGGGCGGGCTCTCGCAGGTTGACCACAGCCTTGTGTCCCAGTCGGCCCAGTCCGTCGGTCAAGCCGATGGAGGTGGTGGTCTTGCCTTCGCCGGCCGGGGTGGGCGTGATGCCGGTTACGACCACCAGCTTGCCGCGCGGGCCATTTTCCCGTATGGCGTCCAGGCTGACCTTGGCCTTGGTGTTGCCAAAGGGGATCAGGTGCTGCTGGTCTATACCCAGGCGTTCTGCCACGAGGTTGATGGGATCCATTCTGATGTGCTCCGGTGATTTGCCAGATTGCGCCGGCGCTTACTGCCGACTACGTTTCCGCCTGTTGTCCAAGTACGAGGTCGCGCACGGTGACCAAGCCAACGGCGTTGCGATCGGCGTCGGCGACAACGGCGTGTGAAGCGTTGAACCGCATCAGCAACCGGACGGCGTACCTGGTCAGCATATCCGGATGCAGCGACAACGCGGGTTTGGTCATGATCTCGTACACGTGAACCCGATCGGGCGAGCGGCCAGGGGCCATCACTTCGCGGGCGATGTCGGAGATCAGTGCCAGGCCGGTCTCGTCAGTAGCGTCGCGGCGATTGACGAGCAAAGCGTTGACGCCGTGCTCACGCATCATCGCAATGGCTTCAGCCACGGTGGCCAGCCCATCAATGCTGTGGATCCGGGTGGCCATCACGTCGGCGACCCTGACCAGCCCTCGCGTGCTCACAGGTCGGATTCCAGCTCTTCGCGTATGGCGGGCAATTGGCTGACCAGCCCGACGGTGTCTTCGATATCCAACTGGAACGCGATGCCGGCGCCGTGGCGGGTTTCGAATCGGCCCGCATCGCTGATACGTTCCAGGATGTCGCGGGCACGAGTTTCCACCACCAGGAACATGGCGAGATCACGCCGGGACTCCAGGCCGAGTCCGAAAAAGGTCTTCTCCCGGTGCAGTCCTTCGCCACGAGCGCTGGTGATGACGGTTGCTCCGGTGGCGCCGCCGGCGCGAGCGGCGTCGACCACGAGGTCAGTGGTGTCGTTGTTAACGAGGGCGACGATCAGCTTCATTCTCATGACCGGTCTCCTGGGCATCCACAGCGCCGCCGCGACGACTCCACCATGAAGCTACCATAGCATATCCGAGCACGGTCATTATAGGAAAAACACTGGCGAACGCAATCAGACCGAAACCATCGATCAGGGGACTGCGGCCCGGGATGCTGGCGGCCAGGCCCAATCCCAAGGCGGCGACCACGGGAACCGTGACGGTTGACGTGGTAACGCCTCCGCTGTCGTAGGCCAGGGGGATTATGGTTCGACCGGCGCGGAATGTCTGGACGATGACGACCACGTAGGCGGCGATGATATACCAGGGGAGAGGCGTGCCGGTTACGATTCGGAAACAGCCCAGGGCCACGCCGATTGCGACACCTACGGCCACGGCAATCCGCAAACCCCAGGCGCGAACCGTCCCTCCGGAAACCTCCTGAGCCTTGATGGCCACGGCGATCAGCGAGGGTTCGGCCACCGTGGTGGCAAAGCCGATGGCCCCGCCAAAGGCGTACACCAACAGATAATCGCGCCAGTCCACCGCACCGGCCAGATTGGACGCACCGATGGTCTCCGGGTCCGTGAGTTGCCGCGCCATGGTCTCGCCGATGGGGAATAGCGCCTGCTCCAGTCCCACCAGAAAGAGGGCCAGCCCAATTAGAACGTACACCAGACCGACGGCCATGCGGCGGAGATTGGGCAGGCGACGGCGCAGCACGACCACCTGAAACAAGACCAGCACGACCACGATGGGCGCCACGTCGAATATGGTTGACCGGACCGTGGCGACCAGGACACCCAGTAGTTCGGTCATCGGGTCACCAAGCCGTAGGCCAGGACGCAGATCATCGGAGTCAGGCTGGCGAAGGCGATGAGCCCGAAGCCATCCACCATGGGGTTGCGGCCCCGAATCGAGGTGGCGAGCCCCACTCCCAAGGCGGTAACCAGGGGCACGGTAATGGTGCTGGTGGTCACGCCACCGGAATCGTAAGCCACTCCGATGATCTCCTGGGGGGCGAAGACGGTGAGCGCGGTGACCAGAACGTAACCGCCGATAATCAGGTAATGGATGGGCCAGCCTTTCAGGATGCGAAGCACGCCCAACACGATGGCCGCGCCTACCGACATCGCCACCACCAGGCGCAGGGTCAAAGCGTAGGAAGAGCGGGCCCGGTCAGTTTCGGCGATGGCGCCGGCTTCAGCCGCAACCTCAGCAGCCTCACCGGCGATGGCGATCAGGGCCGGTTCGGCCACGGTGGTGGCGAAGCCGAGGCAAAAGGCGAAAGCCAGCAAAGCCGAGAGGCTGCCCCGGTTCGCAAATCCCTGGGCCAACGCATCGCCCAAGGGAAACAGGCCGGTTTCGAGACCCCGAATGAAGAGCGTCAGTCCCAGGTACACACAAACCAGCCCCACGACAACGTTTCCCAAATCAGGAAACGGCTGGCGCAGGACGACGATCTGGAAAAACGCGATGACTATGACGATGGGCGCCAGATCGCGCAACGGCCCAACCGCCCCCCACAACACCATGAGTAGGGGCCGGGCACGATGTTTCATTCCAGTCCTGCGGCCCGTGAAGCGACGCTGAATCCCCAACGACGCCTTTCGGGTTGATCGCCGGCAGGGGAACTCACAGCCAGGCGATTTCGTAATCGGCGGAGACGGGAGCCATAGCGTCGAGATCCCAGTCAAACAACAGCACGGCGGATTCCTCGCCACAGAAGGCCTGGAGGACACGCTTGCCGTTCACCGCTACGACGCTGACCGCCTCGTTGAAATCCAGGTCGTCGGCCTCCCAGCCGGAGCGGTTGCACACCATGATGGGCAGGCCGGTGTCCAGAGTTCGCTGCTCCCACTCACCCACGGGACCGCAGTCTCCGGGCCCCCAGGACGCCGGGGAGACCAGGATCTCGGCGCCGCGGTCTTTGAGAATGCCGGCAACGTCGTTGCGATAAGCGTCGGCGCAGATCACCACGCCGACGGCGGTGCCGCTACAGTCAATGGGGACGATGTCATCGCCGGGAGACGACCAAGCCTCCGGCCCGCGCAGGGCCTTAACCTTGCGGTGGCGCCCGATGATGGAGCCGTCGGGGCCGATGACGAAGACGGTGTTGTACATCAAATCGCCGTCGGGATCGCGCTCGGGGTGGGAGAGGAACACGGTCAGGCCGAGCTCGCGGACCTGACCGCAGAAGGTTTGCATCCACTCGTCAGGCTGGGGAAGGATCCAGTCGGTGCCGATCATCTCGGCGAACTTGTAGCCGGTGATGAACAGCTCCGGAGTTATAACCCACTGTGCGCCCATGGCGGCGGCGCGGGCCAAACCCTGCTCGGCCAACGCTCGATTGTGGGCGACGTCGGCCAGTTCGGGGGCCAAGTGAAGCATGGCAACGCGCAACGGTTTCATCGGTCACTTCTCCATGCCTGGTAGGTCAAGTCCGGGTGCGCCCGGCGGCGGTTAACTCCGCTACTGCTGGAACAATATGCGGCCGCAGGTGCTGCACAGAACCTGCTTCGACTTGTCCCGCAACTGGCGAATGACGTTGCTGGTGAGGGTCATCCGGCAAGCCAGGCACACGCGGCCGTTGTCCACCAGCGCGATAGCGGTGCCAGCCTTGTTGCGTCGCAGCCGCTCGTAGCGCTGAAGGTCAGCCTGGGGAAAGGTGACGGCCATATCCTGCCGTTCGACCGTCGCGGTTTCGCGGTCGCCCTCCAGCTCGGTCAGCCGATTGCCAAGAGTCTCGGTGACGGTCTGCCACTCGACCTCGGCGGCCTCCATCTCGTCAAGGGCGGCGACGGCGGCGGCCTCGTGGGTGCGCTGCTCTTCTTCCAATTCGAGCAGCAACTCGTCCAGCTGGTCGATCTGGTATTTCGATGAGTCGACCTCACGTTGGATGGCGGACAGGTCACGACGGGAGGCATTGCCGCCGTACAGGCGCGATTCCAGACCGGTCAGGCGCTCGCGTATCCGCTCCATCTCTTCGCGGCGGGACTGCATATTGGCGCCAACGGCGGTGGCCCGGGCGGAATGGTGCTCGGCTTCGCTGGTCAGGTCGGGGCGATTGACGCCGGCCGCCAGTCGCTTTTCGATACGCCTGCGCTCGGCGTCGATACCGTCGATACGATGGTCCAGTTCCTGCAGCTGATATAACTGCTGCGGCGTAGTAGTCATTGCGTGCTCACGAACTCCATAAAATCCGGATTTCACGCCGCCAGTCTAGCAGGGTTGGGGGGCGAATTGTAGTAACGGCCGTGGCATAACAGGCCACGTTCGAGGCGGCAAGAGCATGGATAAACCCCGCCTGCGCACCCACCCGGCAGGGCTTTTCCGAAGTAATCAAGCCGATTGGCGATCGGCTTCGCCGTCACTCCAGAAGATGGCGATCAATCCCGTTTCATCATCCGCCTCAATATAATGCCAGTTGAGGAAGTTTCCGGCGACATCGGGCAGATCCGGCACGTGTTCAACAAGGACTTGTGCCATGATGCTTTGTCTTTCCGGGTGATTGGAAACGGCGCGTGGGTCAATGGCAACGCCGAAATGCCTGATTTGGAACGAACCCGGGACGATGCAGGAATCTCCGTCCACGTAGGGCTTTTCCGGTTCTTCAAAGACGGGTTCAAGACCAGACTCACTGACGCGTTAAGGCGCGTCAGTGAGTCGTTGGGGAACGCTGATGGTCAGGCGGTAGCTGGGGTCGCCGGTGTGTTTCTGTAAAAAGCAGGTGATGTCATCCAGGCTGGCGCCGGTAAGCTCAGCAGCATACTCCCTGGCGAACTGCATCTTGTCCTGGTCACCTTCGGGCAACTGGTGGTCAAGGAAATGGACGTGGTACACGTTGCTGTTCATCGTTGGCATTCCGGCGGTTTTGCTTACCCGGCCGGTTTGAAGTAGGGAATGCTCAGCTGTGGCGTCGCGGTCTGGAAGGTCACTTCCACCGGCATCCCGATATGCACGTCCCGAGGGTTGCAGTCGATGATGTTGGTGAACATCCGAACGCCCTCTTCCAGCTCAACGAGGGCGAGGACGTAAGGGACCATCTCGGCGAATCCGGGAGTGCGGTTCTGATAGGTCACGGTGTAGGTCCAGACGGTACCGCGACCGCTGGCCTGGACCCAACGGACGCTCTCGCCCCAGCAGTCGGCGCAGATGCCGCGGGGGTACCACTGATAATCATCGCAGCCCTCGCAGTACTGGATGACGAGTTGCCCGCGGCGACAGGAGTCCCAGAAGGGCTTGGTCTCCCCGGAGACGGTGGGCAGGGGTTTGTTCCATTGTGTGGTCATGGTGGTTCCTTTTCACATCGATAAACAGGATGGACAGGATTTTTGTCTTTGGTTAGTCGCGGGCCAGGATGACGGTGCCGCCGCTGTGGCGGGAACCCAGGGCGCCGCCGGTGCCGTGGGCCAGGGCGATCTGGCAGTTCGGAACCTGGCGTCCGGTGCCGTCGAACTGGTGGCGAAGCTGGCGGGTGGCTTCGAGGAGGAGGAAGAGGCCGCGCATCCCCGGGTGGTTGGACGACAGGCCGCCGCCGTCGGTGTTGATGGGCAAGGCCCCGCCGACTTTGAGCCGGCCGTTGCTGACAAATTCTCCGCCCTCGCCCTTCTTGCAGAAGCCCAGGTCCTCGAGGGTCTCAACCACGGTGATGGTGAAGGAGTCGTAGACCATGGCCATGTCGATATCGTCGTGGGTGACGCCGGCCATCTCGAAGGCGCGAGGCGAGCTCTGGTGCGCGGCGATATAGATGAGGTCGCGCTTGCCGGCGCCCTGGTGGGCGATGGCCTCGCCGGTTCCGAGGACCCAGACCGGAGTATGTCGACAGTTGCGGGCGACTTCGGGGGACGCGACCACCACCGCGCCGCCGCCGTCGGTGATGACGCAGCAGTCCATCAGATGCAGCGGGTCAGAGATGACGCGGGAGCCGACCACGTCTTCAACGGTGATAGGATCGCGGAACAACGCCTCGGGGTTCATGGAAGCGTGATGCCGCATCGCCACTGAAACCTCAGCCAACTGCTCAGAGGTGGTGCCGTAGAGGTGCATGTGGCGGCGGGCGATCATGGCGTAGAGGCCCACGGTGGTCATGCCGTAGAGTTCCTCGAAGCTGTCAGGGGACGGCTCAAGGATGGGATGGCCGAAGCGTCCGACGCCGCCGGTACCGACCGACACGCCGCCGGAACGGGCCAAGCTGCTGTAGGTGATGACGGCCACGTTGATGCGGCCGGCCGCGATGGCGGTGAGGGCGTGGGAGAGGTGGAACTCGAAGGACCCGCCGCCGACGGTGGTGTTGTCGACGTAGCTGGGGTACAGGTTGAGGTAGTCGGCCAGGTTCATGCCGCTGTTGCGGGCACTGCTGGAAGCGGTGAACAGGCCGTCAACGTCGTCCTTGGTGAGGCCGGCGTCCGCGAGGGCATTGATGACGCTCTCGCCCTGGATCTGGAGTTCGCTCTTGTCGGGAGCATAGCGGGTGACGTGCTCGTGGATGCCCACGATGGCGGCAGCGCGCCTGAGGTCAACCATGGGGGAGGTACCTCCGTTGGGGGATGGGATGGGTGCGGGGTATTATGCCATAAGGGATAGGGAGGGTCGTTAAGGGCGTGACGACGCTACGCACTTTCGTCGGGGCGTCGTTTGAATATGACGATGCGGAGGAAGTCGTTGATGCGGTTTTTCTGCCAATGGGGATCGAGGTGCTTGAAGAAGTCCACGATATCGCTGTCCAGGACGACTTCTTCCTGTACCTTGGTTACGAGCGGGCGCGGGGGCATCTTGATTTGGCCGGCGCGGTGGGCCTCGACCCATTGGGGTTCGACTTCGATTGCCGGGCGCATCTGGGCGAATTCCTCATCGGTGGGCACCCAAGTATCAGGGTCCTTTGCAATACCAACGCAGATTGCTGTTTCTTCACCGTAAAGGGCCGCAACTTCGACAAAGGTCAGTTTGGCGACCTCTTCATAAGGCGGCAAAGCGGCAAGTTCTTCCGGCGTGAGCCCGTTTTCCAAGTATCCATCAGCCATGTCGCTGTACCTCGCTGATCCTAGCGGGACGAAAACTGATGATACGTTTCACGTCCCCGCCCCACGTATACACCACTGCGGGCAGGCGATCTTCAAAATAACCGTAGGCTATCCAGCGGGATTCGCCACCACGATCGCTTGACCTGGTAATTGCATCATCCCATCCGAACCGACGCACGTCTTCAAAGTCCAACCGGTGTTGATCCAAGTTGATCTGGCGCTTCGCTTCGTCCCATTCATAACCAGTATTCATGCTACCGCCATCTCGCCAGCAACAGAACAGGGGCGAAGGATCCTTCGCCCCTGCGGTGAGTGCGGTTTGGCGGTCGGTTACCCGGGGACTTCGTCGTAGTGGTGGAAGGTGCCGATGACGTTGGCCTCGTACATGGCCTGAACCTGATCCTCGGTGTAGTCGAGGATGCCGGTGAGGACGTCCTCGTTGTGCTCGCCCACCTGGGGAGTGGTGCCGACCACGGCGGGGGTGCGGCTGAAGTGCCAAAAGTCGCCGGACACGGCGATGGTACCGGCGAGGAAGTCGTCGACCTCGACCATGGCGCGGCGCTCCCAAGGATGGGGGTCGGCGGCGGCCTGGGCGATGGTGTTGACGGGAGCCGCAACCACGTCGTGGTGGGTGAAGTGGGCAATGGCTTCCTGCATGGTCATGTTGGCCATCAGGTCGCGCATGGCCTGGTTGACCAACTCGCCGTTCCGGCCGCGCTCATGGCGGGTGGTGAACCGGGGGTCCTCCAGCCACTCGGGCTTGCCGAGGGCGTTACAGACGCGGTGCCAGTGGTGCTGGTCGCCGGCGGAGATCAGCACCCAACCGTCCGCGCAGGGGTAGGTGCCGGACGGCGGGGCCGCGGATTCGCCGCGGCGGGGCTCGATGCCGGCGCCGTGGTAGGCCGTGATGGGGATTTCAGTGTAGCTGTAGCCGGTGTCGGCGAGGCAGGCGTCGATGGTCTGTCCAACGCCGGAAGACTCGCGCTCGTGCAGGGCGGCAAGGGTGCCGATGGCGGCATGGAGCGCGGTGGTGCGGTCGATGATGGGCACGCCGGCGCGGATGGGAGGCATGCCCTCTTCGCCGGTGACCATGGCGATGCCGGACATGGTCTGGCCGATGGGGTCGTAGCCAATCTGCTCGCGGTAGGGTCCGAACTGGCCGTATGCCGAGACGTTGACCATGATGATGCGCGGGTTCAGCTCATAGAGCACGTCGTAGCCGAAGCCCATCACGTCGATGGTGCCGGGGCGGAAGTTCTGCAGGAGGACATCGGAAACCTTGACCAGCTTGCGAAGGACCTCCTTGCCCTCCTCCTTGCGGAGGTCGATGCTGAGGCTCTTCTTGCCGCTGTTGTACTGCACCCAGTAGGCGGATTGCTTGCGAACCCACGGGGCGTGGTAGCGGGTCTCTTCGCCTCCCAGACGTTCCACCTTGATGACTTCGGCGCCCAAACGGGCCAACACTTGGGCGCAGCGGGGGCCGGCCTGGTGCCGACCGAGGTCGATGACGCGTATTCCGTCCAGGGGGCCTTTAGCTTCCGGCATGACAGATTCTCCTCAATCGAATGCGTAGTTCGGGTACACGAATGAAGTTGCGCCATTCTACGCCGGGAGACTCCATTGGGCAAGGGAACCAGTCTCCAACGGCGTGGCAGCAGGGGCCGTCCGGGGCTGCGTGACAGCGCGCTATGTCGTGGGAATCGCGGGGCGCAAGGGAGGTCGCCCGATTGGGTCGGAGGTAGGGCAAGCGCCATTCGTGTGTGTAACAAATTTGAAACATTCTCACAATTCGCTCACGATTACGGGGGCGCTTTTCACTTGGTTTTCACACTCGGTTGCTATTCTGGATGCACAGATGCGAACGAGGCCACACGGGGTTAGCGACGGCGAAAGGTAATCGCTCCCCGATCGTCCGCAGACAAACCAGCAAAGGGGAGAAGACCGAAAATGATCGCTACAAAGAACGGAAACGGCAGCATCGCCTGGAGGAAACTCGCGCCGGTCTCGGTGGTGGGCGCGCTGTCGGTGACCATCCCGGGGTCGGCGCTGTCGATCATCCCACAGGGATAACAGTACGGCGGCGCGCCACTCAGGAGGGGAACACCGCACCATGGCGGTGACCATGGTCCGAATAGGGCCAAACCATCAAATCCAACCGGCGGTTCTGGCGGCTACATAATATGCCGGAACCAGGGCCTGCCGAACCAGCAGCGAAGGGCGTGAATAAGCGCCATAGCCTCAAAACTACCCCAGGGCTCCGAAGCACATAACTAAGGGGCCGGTATAACCAAACAAACGCATAGGCGCGCCGCAACCGGGGCCAGCAGGTGATAACACCCGCTGGCCCGTCTTATGTTCAGCGGGGCCATTGGCTGCGCCGTGGCGGGCGAATCGGGTGTTGGCCCTCATACGTACTCACTGGCGTGAATTGTCAGTATCAGGATTCACGGGAGTTTATGATTTAGCAGGATTGCAAAGTCTCCATCGCGGAACGATTCCAATCCCGCTGATCCCTGAATTTTGAAAATCCTGATCCTCACGTTTCCTCTTCACAAACTGGGTAGGCGTGAGGGTGGCGGCCAAACCAAACCTGTTCACAACCGCACGGCAGACGGGCAAGACGGTCGCCGACCAATACGGGTTTTTGGAAACAGACTCCGTCGGAGGAATGTCTACAACACGCCCGACACAGCTGACATCTCCACATTCATCGAGAGAGTTGTGCATGGAAATAGCCCGTCGAGGGCACATGTGACCGCCTCCGCGGCAAACATTCACGTTATGTTCATATATTTGTGCTTGATTTTCACTTAGTTTTCACAATTGGCCGGTAGTATGCATGCATGGACGGGGATAGGGCTGGGGTCTAATCAAGCGGGGGAGTGCGGTATCGCCTGGCCCCGTCCACTTTTTCGAACCCATGAGATCAGAGACCACAAAAGATTGCGTCGGCCGATCCCATCAGGAACCAAATCATAGTTCAAATCGTATATCGACTACCGAAGACATGACACCGTTGGACATCGGTGCTTATTGTCCCGTAGTCTCGACGGGTAACTACTGCGGAACCCATCGGCATTATCGCCACGGCGGAAACATACTCATCGTTTCAATATTTGGAGAAGCAAACCGAACTGGCGACATAACTGAGCGAGGAAGTAGTGATGATTGCGGCGAACATGTACAAAAGCAGACCGAGGACACACGGGAGCAGAGGACGGAAGGATTTGTGGGCATTGGCGTTGATCGGCGTTACGCTGGCTGTCGTAATGGCCCTGATGATGGCCTCAGCGGACCAGACGCCTTACGGCGCGACGCAGGTCTGGTCGGCGGAAACCGAGGGCGGCTCATACACGACATCCGCCTCCGTGATCGGGAGCCGCGTCATCGGCGGGAACGTTTATGGCCAGGACACGGGGAGCCTGCCGGCGGCCACGCTCATCCAGGTGGGAGCGCGGTGAAGATTCTCAATCGGGGCATACTGCCAACCGACAGACTTGTGAAATCAGCCCGTGGAATTCATCCCTCGCCACTCACAGCAACCCACGCCACCATTCCCATACCTGCGTTTGGCCGTGGCCCGATAGGGCCGATGCCAGATCGGGGCAGGCTACCGCAGCCGGATTGGCGGCGAGGGTACGAGCGGACCGACGGCGCGGCCATATCGACGGAGGCAATAACTCCGAACCTCGCCTGAGGTCCGTGGCGTCTCAGGACGCCACCAGGAATAACCACAACGATCGGCGCATAAGCCGAAACCGGGGCCAGCGAACAACCGCGTTCGTTGGCCCCATAGTTTGACCGGCGTCGAGGCCGACACAGTGCGGCCGGAAACAACCCTCTCGGGCTCAGACCGATCGGAACAACTGGGAAGAGGTCCGTGTCAAGCGAGCCGTCGAGAATTGGGACGGAAAACGGACTAGCGGTGCCGGGCGCGCGGGTGTTCCATCTGCGACGCGGCTTCCGGCGTCATACCGGCGAACCGCTCGGGGCGGTAGGGGCCGAGCACCGCGTCGGCGCGGGCGCCGTCGCAGATCTCGAGCGCGGCGAGTTGGCTCAGGGCCGGGGCCAGCGTGACCCCGCTGTGGGTGAGAGCAACGTAGAGGTTGGGAGCCTCAGGAGCGAACCCCATGACCGGATAGCCGTCCAGCGGCATGGGACGCCAGCCGACGGGCACGGGAACGGCTGAAGCGCCTTTCAACCCGGGCAGATGCTGGCAGGCGCGGGCCAACAGATCGTCGGCGTGGGCCTGGGTGTCGTCCTCGGCAAGACTTTCCTGGTCGCCCTCGCCGATCATGAGGCGGCCGTCCGGGCAATGGCGCAGATGGATCTCGCGGCGGCCATCTTCCAACGGCGGCGCGTACACCACGGGCACGTTGCGCAACAGCGACGGCATGGGGGTGGTGCGGATGACGACACCCGGGCTCTCGGCTTGCGGCACGTACACGCCGGCCATACCGGCCACGGCGGTGGTGGCGGTGCCGGCAGCGACGACCACAATGTCGGCGTCGATGTCGCCGGCGGTGGTCTGGACCGAGGTTATGCGGTTGTGAGTGTCCTGGCGGAGCCCAAGGACTTGCACACCCGACATGACCGAGGCTTCCAACTCCCGCAGGCGGTTGACACAGGCATCCACGACCAATTGGGGTTCGACCTGTCCCTCGTTCTCGTTATAGTCCGCCGCGGCGACGACGCCGATGTTCAGGGCAGGTTCGAGATCCTGCAATTCCTCGCGGGAGACCAGGCGGCTGGGATATCCCCAGGACTGGAGTTGCTCCACGCGGGCGACCAGGGCTTTGGCGGCCTCGGGTTCGGCTTCCCACGCGACCTTGCCGCCCCAGCGGAGACCGACGTCCTCGGCCAGGGCATCGGCGAACCGGGGCCACATTTCCAGCGAGCGGCGGTTCAGGTTGTGGTAGCCGACGGGCTCCTTGGCGCCGGCGTTGATCCAGGCGAAGCTGTGGCTGGATGCGCCGAACCCCGGCTGATCCTTATCGATCACGGTGACGCGAGCGCCGCGAGAAGCGACCCGGAAAGCAATGGAAGCGCCAACGATGCCCGCTCCGATTACCACGATATGCTGTGCGTCCATGTCAGCCCCTCCGGCCGCCGCGGCGGGGGCCACGGTTTCGTGAGCGTTCCAGGAGGGCGCGGGCCGGCTCGCCCCGCACGGCTTCGATGTCGTCCTGGTACTTGAGCATGATGCCCAAGGTGTCGTCGATGACCTCCGGTTCCAGCTCACGCATGTTCAACGCCATCAGCGCGGATGTCCAGTCCAGAGTCTCGGAGACGCCGGGGATCTTGTAGAGCTCGGTTTCCCGCAACTCCTGAATGAACCCGGTAACCTGCTGGGCCAGCTGGCGGGGAGCGTCCGGCAGGCGCGCGGTGACAATCTGGAGTTCCTTCTGGTAGTCGGGATAGTCGACCCAGTAGTAGAGGCAGCGACGCTTCAGGGCGTCGTGGACCTCGCGGGTGCGGTTGGAGGTGATGACGACGACGGGCGGGTAAGCAGCGTGAAAGGTGCCCAGTTCCGGTATCGTGATCTGGTAGTCGGCGAGGAGCTCCAGGAGGAACCCTTCAAACTCCTCGTCGGCCCGGTCGAGCTCGTCAATGAGCAGCACCGGGGCGCGATCCCGGCTCTCGTCGATGGCCTCCAAAAGCGGTCGCTTGATCAGGAATTGCGGACTGAACAGGTCGACGGCGGCGTCACCACTGCCGGCCTCGCGCCTGGCTTCCATCAAACGGATCTCCAGCAGTTGGCGGGTGTGGTTCCACTCGTAGACTGCGTGGTTGATGTCGAGGCCCTCGTAGCACTGCAACCGGATCAGGTCGGTGCTCAGGCCTGCGGCCAGAGCACGGGCGATTTCGGTCTTGCCGACGCCGGCTTCGCCCTCCAGGAACAGCGGACGGCGCAATTTCAGCGCCAGGAAGATGGCGATGGCCAAGCCCCGGTCGGTAACGTAGGCCTGGTCCCGCAGCAGGCCCTGGACGTCTTCCACTGAGGCGGGCGAGGGTGATTCGTGCTCGGCGTGCAGGGCAGTCAAGAGCGGCTCCGTAGGCGATGAACTGTGGCCGGATTATTGTAGCCGATTTGTCGGGGCGGCGAGGCTGTCCAACCATCCTAGGATGAATTCGCGGACCCGTGCACGGAGCGTTTGCCAGTGATCGCCCAGGCCGGCGCGTTCGGATTGCGTCAGGCGGTCGTAGGTACGGCCAAACTCGGGGAAGTACCAGAGGGGAAAGACCCAGAAACCGTCACCGTCAGTATCGCCGCCTCGCTGCTCTAACGAGTCCACTATGTGGCCGGTGGCGCCGGACACCTCCCAGGACGCGATGGTCTCGCCGGCGTCGGCAATGGCGAGGGCCTCGACGAAGGCAGCGCAGCGCTGGTTGCCGGAGAACGGTTCCATCATTTGGAGGAGACGGCGTTGCCGCTCGGCGTCGTTGGCAGCCGGGCCGGCGAAGCGATGGGTGTACCGGCTCTCCCAGTTCGCGCCCAGGACCGGAACCACGAGGCCGCCATCGCTGGCGATGGCGGGAATGCCGGCAGCCCGTGACCATTCCTCGGCCTTGGCGCGGGCGATGGCTTCGTGGGTGTCGCCGCTCTCATCGGGTTCGGCGGTCACGCCCACATCGGCGGGGGCGACGGTACGAACCGGGATATCGGCCAGGAGCCACGCGAGCATCCGCCGCTTATCGGCGTTGCCCGTGGCGAGCAATATTTGGGGAACGGACACCGGGGAACCGCCGAGGGGAAGCCAAGATCAGGAGCCGCGCACGCTGACGTTGATGGGCAGGCGGGCGACTTCCGCGCCGTCGATAGCGACGTGGAACGCATGGGGGCCGGAGTGGTTGAAGGTGACCCCGTTGACCTCGGCAATGATCCGGGCGGTGGAGTCCACAACTCCGTCGCGAAGCGGGAGTGTGATGTCCTGCTCGATGGGCGGGATGGCGTCGCGGGCGTCCGGAGTGAGCAGGCGGATCGCCATGCGTTTGTCCCCGGCTTCCACGACGGAGTAACGCATGACGCAGACCACCACGAAACGGGGGTGGGTCATGGGCAGGGCAGCGCCAGACACTCCGTCGATGCCGACGCCCAAAGCGTGTAGCTTGCCCCGGTCTTCCAGAGCGGAGTCACACAGGAACGCCAAGTCTGTAGTCATACGAAACTGGATTCCGGCCCCGTATCGAGTGCGGGGTCACGTTCTTTCGCTGGAATGACGCTATAGCCAACGTGCCCTAGTTGCCGTCGCCGCCGGCGCTGCCGAAGGCCACACCGGTGGCGGCGGCGGCCGGGGGCACCATGGCCGGAGGCGGAGCGGTCCGGGCCTCGACCGGAAGTTGATCCTCCCAGTTGGGGATCAGTTCGCGCTTGGTGGTTTCCAACGTCATGATGATGATTACGCCCAGACCGCTGAACGCCATGGACAGGAGGAAGGCGTGGCCAAAACTCAAGAACTGGATGATAACGCCGGCCGCCACCGTGGATATGCAATGGCCCATCATGGCCCCGGAAATCTGCATGCCGTACACGGAGCCGACGGGGCCGGTCCCGTAATACTGCCGGTTGACCACCGGGTACGCGGACATCTCGCCACCGAATCCGAGTCCGAAAACGATACCAAAGAGGAAAAATGCCAGCGGAACGTCAAATGATCCCATGAAGGGCAGGGGAATATTTGCGGTGTATCCCAAGACGCCCGAAGGGAGCAAAAGCAATCCAACCGAGAGGGCCTGGATCGCCAGCGCAGTTGCCATTATCGGTTTGCCGCCGATGCGCTCGGTGATGATGGGCACGGCGAACCGGCCGGCGATGCTGAAGATCTGGATCAAGGTGAGGATGATAGCGGCCGTAGTAAACAGCACACCCTCTTTGACAGCGTAGTCGATCACGTAGATCAGAACGATGCCGTGACCGGCACAACCCAACCCGTGGATCACCGGAAGGTTCCAGAAAGCCCGGGTGTGGCGCATCTGCTTCTGGAAAACCTGAAGCCTGATTTTGGCCGCTTCAGGGCTGAAGACCCTGGCCGGCTTATCGTGTGGGCTGGCGCCGTAGGCGAGGAGACCTTTTTCCGACGGCTGGTTGCGGAAGAAAGGCACCAGTAGGAGCGTAATGCCACCGCCGGCGGCGCCGATGGACACGAACGTAGTGGTCCACCCGAACTGTTCCAGCAGGACCGAGTAGACGGGCGCCAACAACGCAGCGCCCAACCCGCCGGCGGCCCACATCAGACCAATCCCCAAGCCCAGCCGGCGCTTGAACCAGGGGTTTACGGCGGCCATCAGGGGAACAATGGTGATGGACGACGTGAGAGCGAGCATCACGGAATAGACGATGAAGAACTGCCAAATTTGCGTGATGAACCCGATCAGGATCATGCTGGCGCCGAACAGGACACCTCCGGCCACCAGCAGTTTGCGCGCGCCGAGGATGTCGCCGAGGCGTCCGCTGTAGGGCGAGGTGAGGGAGCCCACGAGGTAGTATCCGGCCAGCGCGGCCCCGATCAGTCCAACCGGCCAGCCGAACTTGCCGCCGTCGGCCAGAGGTTCCCGGAGTTCCGGGATCATGATGCCGGCCGACATGGAAATCGACTGGCCGAAGATCTGCACGACGGCCAGGATGCCCAGAATCACCCAAGCGTAGTGAAACCGGCCCTCGGGTCGGCGGAGTCCGTGAAGGGAAGCCATTCGGAGTGATCTCCTGAACGAGGAATGAGAGGATCAGTGCAGGGGGCAGGCGCCGAGCAAGGCTTTGCCCCACCAGGTTTCGGAGGCAGGACTGGCCGAGGCCAAACGGGGAGCCGTGTCGGGTTCGGCGGCGGTAACCGACGCAGATTGGTAAGAGGTACCGGCAAAGCCAGCGGTGGCAGTGTCGGCGAGGCTCGAGAAGTCCGAGCCGTCGGATGCCGCGACCGCCCACGCGCCGAAGAAGATGATCAGCATGATGGTCACCACCATCGCGCCGACGGAGGTCAATAGGGCGAAGTTGCGCCTGGCGTAACCGACCATAAGGGGCTATTGTACTCCCGCCACCGCCCGCGCGCCAATCGCGGGGTTGCCGTGTAAAAGTTCAGAGTTGAACGAGGTTGTCATTGCAAGGCACTTGCTCCGCAGCAATCTCGACGCCACCATGGCAACGCCGGTCCGGGAAGACTCCCCTGCGCCGACGAGATTGCCGCGCTTCGTTCGCAATGACACCTTCCCCGCAACTCTGAACAACGACGGGGCCGTTTGCCGAGCTATTCGGCGAGGCTCTGCTGGAAAACCTGGTCCCAGGCCAGCGCCCACGGGGGGCGCAGGTAGCCGAGGGCGCGCACATCGTCGTACCAGACGGAAAGCGGGGAGTAACGGGTATAGGCGCCGCCGCCGGACAGCTTGCAGAGGCGCCCCAGGCAGTCCTCGGCGAGGCGGGCCACGCTCTCTTTCGCCAGGAGGAGCTCACGGCGGCCGGTGTTGGTCTCCAGGCAGCGGATGGCGCCTTCCCATGCCTGCCCGATGAGCCAGGCCTCCTGCTCGGCATGGGCCCACTCGACCTGCTGAAACGCCCGCAGGCCGGGGTCGGACGCCATGCCGCTCTTGATGCGGGGACGCACGTGATCCATCGCCGCATCGACGACGCCGACGATCACCGAGGTAAACGCCGCAGCGCCCAATCCGCCGTTAGCGCCCATCAACTCGGCCTGGTGGTTGGGCCAGGCTACGCGAGTGGCCGGAAAATCCGCGAATTCGAAAGCGTGGCTGTTGGTGGACTTCATGCCGTGGCCGCGCCACTCGGCGGTGAGTTTGAGCCCGGTGGTGCCATCCCACGGGTGGTTACGGACTTCCATGAAGAAGAGGTCGGGAACGGTTTCGCCGGCGGCCAGGGCCCGGGTGGTCATGAAAGACGTGAGACCCGACCCACTGCCAAAGTGCTTCTGACCGGAGATGCGATAGCCGAAGTCGCCATTGCCATCGGGTTCGCACACGGAGGCGGTGCGGGAGGTGTCGCCGCCGGAACCAGGTTCGCTGACGATGGTGCCCCACCAGCAACCGCTGTGGACACTGTCGAAAACCGCGTTGCGCTGCTTGATCCACCCTGCAGTGAAGGGTTCGGGGACGGTGGGCAGACGCCAGGATGCCAGCACCAAGTGGTGCATGGCACTAGCCAGGGTGATGGACGGATCGCCGACGGCCAGATTTCGGAGCATGGAGCAGATGGGTCGGGCCGATTGCTCGATGCTCTCCCAGGTGCCGCCCAAGTCGGTGGGCACCGCCATCAGGGGCACGCCGATCTCGGCAAGGCGCGTGTAATCGGCCGGGTCGGCCTTGGTGCGCTGCTGGCGGTCGGCCCGCTCTTCGGCCCACTCCGCCGCCACGACGGGGGCCTGTTCCAAGATGGATGCAATGGTCGTCATTCTTTTAGTCTCCGTTGCCGGACAGCCGGCCGTGGCGGGCGAATGTCAGCCGCCTCACCTCGAACACGAAGCCGGGCAGCACGTCCTCACCGGAAAGGGTTTCAGGATTGTCGAGGATTTCAACGGGCTGGCCCGCGCGAAATAGGTACGTCCGCGTTTCGTAAAGGTCAATATACCAGCCCAGACGTGCTCCGCCGTCCATCCACTCCTGCATCTTGGCGAGGCCTTCAGCAAGGTTGTAGGTGCGGGAGCGGATCTCAACCACGAAGTCGGGCGCGCCGTCAATGGTGCTTTGATATTCTTGGGCGAGCAGGCGCTCGTATCGCTCCTGGGAGATCCAGGAAGCATCCGGGATATAGCGCGCTCCATTGGGAAGGTTAAACATCACCGTGGGCGGGAAGCTAAGACCGCCATTGTCATCCTGCCAAATAGCCACTCTGGAGCTGGCCGCCTGTTCGTTGGCGCCGCTTTCCCAACCGGACGGTGGCATTACGATGAGTTCTCCTTTCGCTGAAATTTCGAAGTCATAGGGTTCATTGTCAGCAGAGAGGCGACACAGACGCTCGGCGAAGTCCGGCGCATTAGCGTCGATACCCAAGGCCGACAGGTTCAGGCGCAGTTGCCCTGCCAAGGGGAGATCGGCCGCGCCCTTGACAGGAGCCGGCCGCGCTGCTCCGACGGGCACTTGTCCCGAAATGGAGGTGATGGTCGTCATGCTGGTGCTCTCAGCGGCACGCGAGTTCGGTGTACCGGTCGAACACGAGCCGTTTCACTTCAAAAACGAAACCGGCCAGCACATCCTCGCCGGACAGGGTGTCGGGATCGTCAAGTACCTCAACCTCCCGACCCGTCCGGTAGACGTAGACGCGCCGCCCGTAGGGGTCGATGTACCAGCCCAGGCGGGCGCCGCCGTCCATCCATTCCTGCATTTTGGCCAGACCGGCCTCGACGCGGTCGGTTCGGGATCGGACTTCGACAACGAAATCGGGCGCCCCGGGGATGGTGCTCCGATATTCGCCGGAGCGGAGAGCGTCGAATCTTTCCTGGGTGATCCAAGCGGCATCGGGCATGTACATTGCCCCACTGGGCAACTGGTACAGCACGTTCTGAGAGGACGCATAGCCACCGTTTTCTCGTCGCCAAAAAGCCAACGTAACGTTGGTCTCGTTCTCTCCGATGTTGCTCTCCCAACCGGCTGGCGGCATAACGACCAATTCTCCCTGGGCAGTGTATTCAAACTCGTAGGGCTCGTTGTCGCAAGCCATGCGGAAGAACCGCTCGGCGAAATCCGGCGCGCGCGGGTCGATGCCCAGAGCGGACAGATCGACCCGCAAAGGAAGCCACAGCGACAATCCAGTCTCAGCTGTCGCGCCGCTTTGGCGAGCAGGTTTGGCGGCCGTGGTCATGCTGTCTACTCGACGGTGATGTCGTACCCGACGATGGCGCTGAAGTTCTTGCGCATGTTGTTGTAGCGCGGTTCGTGGGACTGGACGTTGCCGACGCTGTCGGTGGCTCGGGACATCACGGTGTACTGACCGGGAGCAGCGTCCCAGGCCCAGGACCAGCGCCTCCACATCCAGCGCTCCGCCGGCTCCTCCAGTCGCGCGGGCTGCCAGGACTTCCCACCGTCGACGCTGACGTCGACCTGGGTAATGGCGCCGCCGCCGCTCCAGGCGTAACCACGCACGACGTGCTGGCCCGCGGGCAGGACCGAAGTGTCGTCGTTGGGCTGAGAAACCAGGGACTTGACGCCGATGGTGGTAATCAATTCCTTGTTGGGATCGTCGGGAGAATCGCCGTAGTAGTAGAAGTTGTAGTGGTACCAGCAGTCCGGCTCGTGATCCAGGACTTCCAGCCGGCGCAGCCACTTGACCGACCAGTTGCCCGACCAGCCGGGCACAAGAAGGCGGATGGGTGCGCCGTGCAAGTGCTCGAGCACCTGACCGTTTTGCGCGTAGGCGAGAATGGTGTCGGGATGCAGGGCTTTCTGGAGGGGAAGGCCTTTGTCGTAGAAGAACGGCTCGGTGCCCTCTTCGGCGGTGGCGGGCACGCCTTCATCCCAACCTTCGGCGCGGATGTGGGTGGCGCGGCCGGTCAGGCCAGCCTCGTTGAGGATGGCGGCCAGGGGCACGCCGGTCCACTCGCTGCCGGACAAGATCATCCGCTCCTGGGTGCGGGACGGTCGCGGTCCTTCGCCCTTGAAGTACTCGAAATAGGTGGCGTCGCTGCCGGAGCATTCCATCACGGTTCGAACCGAACGGGACGGGAAACGGCGAACGTCTTCGTAGGTCAGCCGCAGGGGTTTCTTGACCTCTCCATCGACGGACAGCGACCAGTCGCGGACGGCCACCGTGTCGGGTACGCCGAAATGCTGGACGACATAGTGCAATTCGGTGGGTGTGATGAGACCCTCAAGGTCCATGACCGGCGTGCGGACGCGCTCGGTCTTGCCATCGGGACGCAGCAGGGTGACGGGTTCGACCTTCTTGTGGGGCCAGCCGTACCAGGAATCCGTCTTGTCGTCGCCGTCCGCGGGCTGTGAGCCGTCCATTTGCAAAAAGTCGGGCCGGGCGGCGTCATCGGCCTGGTTCCCCGGGGTGTTCTGCTGGGTAGTCATTGGTGTGCGTCTCCATGGTTGGATGGCCGGGCCCAAGCCGGCGATGTGCCAGTTTCCCATGCCGGCGGCGCGGCGACAAGTGTGGGACGGGCTCACGCGTACCCGGTTTACGACGGGGGGACATCAGAAGCAGGATTTTCAAGATGCGGGGATTATCAGGATTGGAACCGTTCCGTTTTGGAGCTCTCCCCATCCTGCACAATCATTAAATCTCGTGGATCCTGCTGCTGACGATTTACGGAACCGGGTACGCAAGAGGATTTGACACCCGGCGCGGCCGGATGAACAATCGCGGGTAGTCGCACCCCGCAGGAACACCCAGGAGGTTCCAGTGACCACGCTGCATATCATCGTCGAGATTACTGAGCAGGTGCCCACCGGGCGAACGGAGTGGCGCGTGGACTGCGCGGAGTGCGACTGGTACGACATCTTCGACGACCGGCGACGCGCCGAGGACGCGGCCACCGGCCACGTGGCCCAAACCCACGAGTCGGAACCGACGTACAACCGGATCGTACAGACGCTGAGGATAGAACCGAACCCGGAAGAAAGCGACCTGGTGGCAACCGGCGGCGACGGCTACTCGTAGCGGTCAAAAATCAGCCGCCGCACCTCCAGCACAAAGCCGGGCGCCACATCTTCACTAGACAGCGTTTCCGGGTTTTCCAGTATTTCAACGTCCCGGCCGGCACGGTACACATAGACCCGACGCCGGTATGGCTGGATGTACCAGCCCAGCTTCGCGCCGGCGCCCATCCATTCCTGCATTTTGGCCAGGCCTGCCCTGAGGCTGTCGAAGCGTGAATGCAGCTCGATCAGGAAATCGGGCGCCCCGTTGATGGATCCGCGATGTTCCAGGGCAGTGAGGTTTTCAAAGCGTTCCTGGGAGATCCAGGCGGCATCGGGCATGTACTGCGCTCCGCTGGGTAGGCGGAAGAGCGAGTCTGCGAGTAGGTGCGTCCGGGATTATCCAATCCCCAGCCGAACAGAGCGTAATTGATTCCCTGCTCACCATGGCTGCCCTCGGCTCCAACCGGGGGCATTATGATCAGCTCCCCTTTGGCCGAGTATTCAAACTCATAACATTCATTGTCCCGTGAAAGCAGGCATAGCTTTTCGCCGAAATCCGGGCCGCTGCCGTCAACGCCCAGCGCGGCCAACTTCAAACGCAGCGGACCAACCAGAGGGAACGGGGGAAGTCGTCCGCGTTATCCGTCGCCGGGCCAACTACGGTTGGTTTTGGCGCTTGCGTGGCCATGACGCTGCCTCCGTTGAACGCAACGCTCCTTATGTGCCCGGCGCGTATTTCTCGCCCAGCGCGGTCTCCCAGCGCAGGTAGTTCTGCATATCGGCGTAGGTGCGATCCGGGCCGCTGAATACGATGTCCGAAGGCGTACGTGTGACCCCGCTCAGCCCCTCTTCAACGGGCAGGCGGGCCGCCTGCCACGAGGTGACGCCACCGGCCAGAGCAGTCACGTCGGAATACCCGATCTGCCGGAGCGCCGCCGCCGCCAACAGGGACTGGCGCCCATCGACGCAGGTGACGACGATGCTGGTGTCGTTGGATTTCACGTGGTCCGTGATCTGCCATTCGAGCCACCCGCGCGGGACCCAGCGGGAACCGGGAACGTGAGCGCGGGCGAATTCCTGGCTGGTGTCGACGAAGATGACGACTTCAGGCGGGTTCTGGTCGAGGGCCTGGGCGGAAACGGTGGGCACGGCGCGCCGAGCCTCCACCAGAAGTTCGGACTCCGTTTCACCGGCTATGGAACCGTCGTTCAAGGCGGCGATGCTCATGCCCGACTCCAGGGGGCGGTTGTCCGCCACCCATGCCTGGGTACCGCCATCAACAGCGTAGACCTCTGCGTGTCCCAGCTGACGATACCAGGAGGCAGTTAGAGCGGCCCGCGCTCGGCCGTCGCAACAGAACACTATCGGAGCGTTCTTCACCACCGCGACGTCGTCGCTGCGCTGGACGCACTGTCCTCCGGGGAACCAGCGGAACCCGGGGATACGGCCGCGGTCGTATTCCTCGGAAGTGCGAACGTCTATGAAGTAGATGCTTTCGGAGACGCTGCGGTCGGCCATGGCGTCGAGGCCGGCGACGTCCAGGAAGCGGACACCGTCTTCGGCGGCGCACCTATCGGCGTAGGCTTCAGCCGCAGCCCGGCCTTCCTCGGATACGTTGGGGAGGCGGTCCCTATCTGCGCCGGACTCCAGCTCGTAGCCGGCCAGCACCCAGCCGGAAGTGCCGTTCTTGAGGCCGACTACCTCACGGTCCAGGCCCATGCGTTGCAGCACGCGGGTGCCGATGATGCTGCGCGTTCGCCCGGCGCAATTCACCACTACGGTGGTATCCGGGTCCAGGTCCGCCGTGATGTCGGTGATGCGGAGGGCTAACTCGCCACCGGGCACGCTGCGCCCGCCGGGGATGCAGAAGCGGCGGTATTCCTCGGGCGTCCGCGTGTCGAGGATGACCATTTTTTCGCCGCGATCCATGCGAGAGCGCAGTTCGATGGCATCGATTTCCGGCACATGGTGGACGACCTCGACCTTTTCGCCGAAGTCCTTGCTGGGGACGTTGACGCCCCATTCAGTTGGATAGTCCAAACTCACCCAGCGATTGATCCCGCCGTCCAGCCAGCCGACGTTGGAAAATCCCATGGCCTCGACGGTTGCCACCGCCTGAGAGACCCGGCGCCCGTCATCGTCACAGAGCACGATCAGCGTGCCCGCGTGGGGTACGGCGTCGTGGAGGTCGAACTCCAACCGGCGCCGGGGGATCAGGCTGCTTCCCGGGATGTGGCTGGAGTTGAACTCACCGGGCTCGCGTACATCAATCAGGGCAAAGGGGGAAGTGTCGTTGAACAGCTCAGCGAGCTGCTGCGAGTTAAACGACTTAGCCATCAGCGCATCTCCGTGATCGAGGTCCATGTAATTCACATTAAGTTTTTTCCATCGGCGACCACGAGAACGAGGGCACCGGACACGGTTTGATTCGACTCCCGCGCATTCTATCCATGCGCCGCAAGCAGTCCGGAATCGGCGGTTTATCGCTATGACTGGAACCGGCGAACGGTTTATCGGGCCGGTGATATCGACATATTATGATCTAATTATACACGCAGGGCGCACACTTGCGCCGCGCGCCAGATTTCGTTAAACGATTCGCGATCAGCAGTTATCGTACTTTTCCGTCATCATCTGCCGGATGGCGCCGGTTTCCAGGTTGTAGCGGACGCGTTCCAAGCCGCGGAGGTCCTGGCCATAGACGTGGATCTCGACGGTGGGCCGGTCGGTGAAGTTGTCCATCTGGTGGATTTCGTCAACCTCCGGGATCAGCAGGCTGATTTCCCCCGGCTTGACCACGGCGGAACGGTCCCGTTCCAACTGCGCCCAATCATCGCGTTGGCGGTCGTCGACGCGCCGGAATCGGGTCTCGGTGAGGGCGTTGTCCATCACGCCGATCATGCCCCAGGTGCGATGGTCGTGGGGAGCGGCGTGGTCGCCGGGGCCCCACACGACGGCCGTCACCAGTAGACCGCTGTCTGGGCTATGATGGAGCAGCCACGAACCGTGATTGGAGCGGCTTCCCGCGCCAACCGGCTGGCGGAACCGTTCGGGGATGGCGTCGGGATTGGCGATGAGGCGCGACAGGCAGTCCGAGCCCTTGTCGAAGATCTTCTCATTGGTTGGCTGAGAAGCCAGAAGATCGTCCATGTCGTTCACAAAATCTTCCAAAGCGTATCGGACGGCGACCATGAAAAGTTCCTCCACTGAGCTGGTGGTGGCAGTTTAACCGCGTGGCGCTTGCGGTGGCAACATTAGTGGCGCCAAGACGCCTACCTGCTGGGCGGAGGAGGATCGTCAGAATCAGGATTTTCAAAATTGCGGGATTGTCAGGATTGGGACCGTTCGGTGATGAAGATCTCCTAATCCGGCCCGATCACCAAATCCCATCCCACAAATGGCACCGCTGGCAATCTACGAAAACGCACAGGCGGAAGCCCAGCGCCGCGGAGCCTGAAATCGTCGTGCGGTTTCGGGTGAGCCGTTGAAGTTTCAGCAGGTTTGAGTGAGTGCGCTGCTATACTACCGCGACCGAGTTGAACGATCCCATTTGGTACGGAGGAACCCGTATGGCCGAGTCCATCAAGATTTCGATGCGCGTGCCCGGCACGTCGCCGATGCCGGAATTGCTACGCATGATCCAGCAGATAGAGGAAGCCGGCTTTGACGGAGCAGGGATCCTGGACAGCCAGATGATTTGCCGCGACACCTTCGTGACCATGGGCATGGCGGCCAACGCCACGAGCAAGCTGGGGTTGTTCCCGGCTGTAACGAACCCATTTGGGCGTATCCCGTCGGTGCTGGCGGGAGCGGCGCAGACGGTTGCGGAAATTGCACCCGGCAGGACCAAGTTCATCATCGGGACCGGGTACACCTCGGCGAGCACCATTGGCCGGCGGCCGGCGACCCTGCGTCAGATGCGCCGTTGCATCATGGAAGTGAAGGCGCTGCTGGCCGGGGAGTCGGTCGAATACGACGGCATGACCAACCGCCTCGACTTCGCGGGTAGCGACGGCGGCCACGGGGTGCCGGTACTGATGGCAGCGTCGGGTCCGCGCTCTCTGGAGCTGGCGGGCGAGGTGGCCGACGGCGCGCTGGTGCTGGTGGGGTACACCCCGGGCATCGTCGGCAAGGCGCTGGAGCACCTGGAAACCGGGGCGAAACGCAGCGGCCGGACTCTGGACGACCTGGACGTGATGTTCGCAGTGCGCACGTGCGTGTCCGGTTCCACCGAAGAGGCCCGTCGCCTGGCGCGCCCGGTGGCGGTGCATTGGGCGCTGCTGTGGGGCGGGCCCAACTGGTTGCCCTACTCCGGGCTGGACATCCCGGACTACGAGGTGCCGCAAGCGGTGCGCGACGTTTATCCGGACCTGGGCCATGCGCCAAACTGGGAAGAAGCCATCGAGCTGACCCGGTTCGTGGACGACGAGGTCAACGGCCAGCTTTGCGACGCTTTGGGCTTGATCGGAACTCCGGAATACTGCACGGCGCGAATCCAGGAGATGGCAAAACACGGGGTTAAACAGCTGTACCTGATGCCGTGCCTGACCTTCGCCCCGCCGGAAGCAGAAGTGCGGGCCTTTGGAAACCACGTGATACCGGCGCTGGCCGCGGCGTAATACAAACGCCGGGAGTCGTCAGAAGCAGGATTTTCAAGATTTAGGGATTGCCAGGATTGGAACTATTCCGTGATGAGGCTCTCCCAATCCTGACAAATCGTAGAATCCGGCAAATCCTGATCCTGACGCGTCCGTACCACAAACCCCGGACATCCATGGGATCGCAATTGAGTTGTGCGGGTGCGGGGCAATTTGCTAGTCTGCTGATCCGAGGGCGGTCCGGACGGAACGGGCCTCCGGGCAAAGGATAAGCACACGGGCAGACCAGAGGCGTGCGTGACTACGGCAGACCGGTTCGGGAATTACAGCATCGACGCGGACATCTTTGACGAGATGTTTCACGCCGATGGCGCGACGCGGGACGACTGGAAGGGATTGCAACAAACCCTCACCGACCTGTCCACCGAAGAGTTAAACGCCATCCAGGAACGGGTCACGCGGTCGTTTTCCAACGAAGGTATCACATTCACGGTCTATGGAGACGATGAAGCCGACGAGCGGATCATTCCCATCGACTGTGTGCCGCGGCTGCTGGTTGAAGCGGAATGGCGCGAACTGGAATCGGGCCTGACCCAGCGTCTGAAGGCGCTGAACCTGTTTTTGCAGGACGTGTACGGCGAGTCGCGGGTGACCAAGGACGGCGTCATACCCCAGGACATGGTCCGGGGATGCCCACAATACCGGCTGGAGATGCGGGGCTTCACGCCACCGCAGGGCACATGGGTAGCGATTTGCGGCACCGACGTGGTGCGCACTAACGACGGCTTCCGGGTGCTGGAGGACAACCTGAGGGTGCCATCCGGAGTGTCCTACATGATCGCCAACCGCAAGGCGGTTAAGGCAAGTTTGCGCCGGTTGTATCGCGCGTCTCGGGTGCTGGAGGTGGAGAACTACGGCCGGCTGCTGCTGGACACCCTGCGGGAACTGGCGCCCGGCGGGCAAACCAATCCGACCATCGCCCTGCTGACGCCGGGCGTGTACAACTCCGCGTTCTACGAGCACATGTTCCTGGCCGGTGAGCTGGGGGCGGAACTGGTCGAGGGGCGCGACCTGGTGGTCGACGACGGCTTCGTCTGCATGAGGACGACGACGGGATTGCGGCGAGTCGACGTTATATACCGGCGAGTCGATGACGATTTCATTGACCCGACGGTCTTTCGGCCGGACTCGGTCCTGGGAGTACCGGGTCTGATGGATGCTTACCTTCGGGGCAACGTGGCGCTGGCCAACGCGCCCGGAACGGGGGTCGCCGACGACAAGAGCGTTTATGCGTACGTACCCGACCTGATCCGGTATTACCTGGGCGAGGAACCGCTGTTGCAGAACGTGGAGACTTACCTCTGCCGCCGGCCGCAAGAATTGGAGTACACGTTGGACAACCTGGACAGGCTGGTGGTGAAAAAAGTTGGCGAATCCGGCGGATACGGGATGCTGGTGGGTCCGCATGCGACACCGGCAGAGCGCGCCGAATACGCTGAGCAGGTTCGAGCCAACCCGGCGGACTTCATCGCCCAGCCCACCCTGGCGCTGTCGCGCTCACCCTGCCTGATCGACGGCAACTTCGAGCCTCGCCACGTCGACCTGCGGCCGTTCATCCTGCATGGCAAGACCACCCGCATCGTCCCGGGAGCCTTCTGCCGTGTCGCGCTGAAACGGGGCAGCCTGGTAGTCAATTCCAGCCAGGGCGGGGGCGGCAAGGACGTCTGGGTGTTGGAAGAGTAACCGGGATGCTTTCTCGAAGCGCGCAAGGCTTGTATTGGATGGGCCGATACCTGGAACGGGCGGACCATTTAACCCGGATGCTGCGGTTGCAGGCCGAGGCTCTGGTCGACCGCCCCACCGGAGAAATCTACTCGGGCTGGCGTCGCATCTACCGCAGCCTGGACCGCGAACCGCCGGGGGGCGGACTGGAACTGGAACCGTCGCAGCAGGGGGCCGCGCCACAGTTCCAGCAGACCCAAACGCCATCGGGGCAGGCGCAGCGGCGGATCAGCGACGAGTACACCTTGGCGGATTCGTTCACCCTGGCCGACGACCTCACCTTCGAGCGCGCCAATCCAAACTCGTTGTGGAGTTGCTTCGCATGGGGTCGGGAGAACGCGCGACAGATGCGACACTGCATCAGCGCGGAGATGTGGCGGTCGCTGAACCTCACCTACCTGAAGCTGCAGCGGATCAGGATGCTGGATATCTGGTTGGCATCGCCGGAGGGGTTCTACACGGAAACTGCGGAGGACATCGAGACCTTCATGGGGGTGGCGGGGGCGACGATGTACCGCGACGAGGGGTGGCATTTCATGCAGTTGGGCAGGTTCATCGAACGCGCCCAACTTGCCAGCGGACTGCTGTTGGCGCAACTGGAAGAAGACAAACAATCCAGGGAACACAGCGAGTCCGACTGGACCACGCTGCTCCGAGTATTCCATGCCCAGGAAGCGTACATGCGCACCTGCGGCGTGGAGATACGGCCAGAGCAGGTGCTCGACCTGTTGGTCACCGACCCGATGCTGCCCAACTCGATGCGGCGCGCGCTTGCAACCGTGTCGGGCGAACTGGGCGCCGTGGGCACGGGGCCGGACGGGGCATCCACCGAAGCGGCGAACCGGATGGCCGGCCGGCTCCGGTCGCTGGTGCAGTACGAGTGGCCGGATTCTGACGACAAACCGAAACTGCTGATCCTGATCGCGGACCTGAGCTGGCAGTTGCACGGCCTGGTCAACGCGGTGTACTTCGACTACTGAGCCGACATTTGGCGTGACCCGGCAACCGCGGGCCGGCGCAACGGCGTGGGTCCCGCCGACTCGGGCGAAATGTGGCACGGATGGGTTTCCGGGGTTTTGCCGCCGCGTCCGTGCTGACACTCAGGGAGCCGAATGCTATAATCGCGGTCGCGCTTTCACCAATTCAGGAGATTCGAACTTGCGTCATTACGAACTGGTAACAATTCTCAGTCCGATGCTGAATCAGGACGAAGCATCGGCCAAGTGGGACGAGATCAAGTCGTTCATCGTCAACCGCGAAGGCGAAATCACCGCCGAGCAGATCTGGGGCACCCGTCGGTTGGCCTACCCGATCCGCAAAGGGAACTACAATTTCCTGGAAGGCTCATACTATTTGAGCACCTTTACGGTGGACAATTCCTTCAATCGGGAGTTGGAAAACTACCTGCGGCTGGACGAGCAGGTGCTGCGATCGCTGATCCTCAATTGCGAAGGGCCGTTGCCCGACAAGCCGCCGCCAGGGCCGCTTACCGCTCCATCGCGGTACATCCCGCCGGGACGAGCCCGACGCCAGGACGGCGGCGGTCCGATACCGGAAGCGCCCGGCGGCTTCGGCGACCGCCGGCAGGGCGGGCCTCCGCCGGGAGCCGGCGCG
This sequence comes from Dehalococcoidia bacterium, assembly GCA_022827095.1. Classification (GTDB taxonomy): domain Bacteria; phylum Chloroflexota; class Dehalococcoidia; order Lucifugimonadales; family UBA3495; genus Bin87. The sequence continues at coordinate 189,331 of JAJDTP010000005.1, read as the reverse complement.
CCGGCCGCGGCAGCGCCCAGCACGGAACCGCCAACCGCCCCAGCAGCGGCGACAGCGCCCGGCGCGGAAGCGCCAACCGCGCCAGCAGCCGCGCCCGAATCCGCTGAACCTGCCCCGGCTCCGGCAATGGAGAACAGCGCCGACACAGCGCCGGCTCCCGAGCCGGTCTCGGCTCCCGAACCGACCGCCGCGGCCGAGCCGGTGGTCACGGAGCCGGCAGCCGCACCCGAGCCACCGGCAGAAACCGATGGCGACGCCGAGGCGTAAGTTGCCGTGAACAAGATCATTATCATAGGCAACCTTGGTCGGGATCCGGAGATGCGGTACTCGACATCCGGCAACCCGATGACGTCGTTCAGCGTCGCGACCAACCGGCGGTACACCGTCAACGGCGAACAGCGGGAGCAGACCGAATGGTTCAATTGCACTGCCTACGGCCGGCTCGCTGATACGTGCAACCAATATCTCGGCCGCGGTCAGCAAGTGTACGTGGAAGGACGACTAAGCACCCGACAGTACGAACGGCGTGATGGCGGCACCGGCTTTTCTCTCGACGTTTTCGTCACCGACGTTCAATTCTTGGGACGCCGCGGAGACCAAATGGACGACGGAGGATATGGCGGCTACGGCGGACAACCTGATCGCAGTTACGGCGATCGAGGCGACAGCGGCGGGTACGGCGACCAGCGCGGCGGCTACGATGACCGGCGGGGCGCTGGCTCCGGAGCCGGCGGGGCCGGTGACCCGATGGACGTCGACGACCTTCCCTTCTGAACGACAGGACTTGAACCTCAGCAATCCGGAGGAACCTCCAGCAATGACTACGCCACAACCCGCACCTGCAACTCCGCCTCCCAACGCAGCGCCATCCGCTCCTGCCGGCGGGCCTCCAGCCGCTGGTGGTCCTCCCCCAGGCGGACCGGGTGGCGGCCCTCCCGGCGGACCAGGTGGACGGCCGGGCGGCGGTCCGGGCGGACGGCCCGGCGGCCCGGGGGGACGCCCGCCGGGAAGGGGCGGGCCACGCGGCGGGGGTCGCGGGGGACGACGGTACGGACCGCGTCGGAGAGTGTGCGCCTTCACGGTTGAGGGGGTCACGCCCGACTACAAGGACGTGGACCGCCTGCGGCGGTACATCTCCGAGCAGGGGAAAATCGAACCCACCCGCAAGACCGGCACCTCGGCAAAGAACCAGAGGCTGCTGGCACAGGCGATCAAGCGGGCTCGCTACCTCGCACTGCTGCCCTACGCTCCCGAACACAGCATCAACGTCGGTATGCGTTCGGGTCGCTAGCCGGCCCACCCCAGATGCTGAACCTTTCGCTGCCCTGGAAACGCAGCGCCGCAGAGGCAGAGGAGGCCCCGGAGCAGCCGGCCAGGCGCCGTCCCACCAGAAGCGCCGCCGGCCGCAGTCGTCGGCTGGGCGCGACCAGCGCGGACGCCGTCCAGGCTGCGCGCGCACGCCGGCGTTTGGATTCCCGCCGGCAACGGATCGCGATTATAGTTGGGGCCGCCCTGATCCTGGTGATCGTTGGCGTGGTGCTGGCCGGGGTGTACCAACAGTTCATTCTGCCGCCGCGCGTGATGGCCGGTGAGGTACGTGGGGTTCGCTTCACCATGGGCGACCTGGTGGAACGCATCCGTGTGCTGCAGGGCATCAACCGATACCAGGGCGGGCAGGTGGATTTCAGCCGGATCCCATTCCAGTTGCTGACCGACCTGCTGCACGCCGAGATACTGCGCCAGGCGGCGCCCGGGCTCGGCATCGACGTCACCGATGCTCAGATTGACGAGGCAATCCGGGACCAGTTCCGTCCCGAGCCGGAACCCGGCCAGGAAGCCGGCGACCCGCAATTGGAAGCGCAACTGGACGCAGAGTTCGACAACATCTACAAGAACTTCCTGACCCAGGTGAACCTCACCGACGACGCCTACCGCCGGATCATGCAGGAGCGACTGCATCAGAGCACCCTGTTCGCCATCATGCTGGGCTCCCTGCCGGAGGAGGCGCCGCAGATTGAACTGCAGGCCATTGCGATGGGCCTGAACTCCTCGGCCTCGCCGGAGGCGGTACGCGAACGCCTGGTCCTGGGCCAGGATTTCGGATCCGTGTCCCGCGAGATTTCCGGCTCCGACGGATACATCGGATGGGTTCCTGAAGGAGCGTTCCCCGAGTTTGACAGGTACCTTTTCGGCGAAACCGAAGTGGCCGAGGATGGTACCGAAACGCGCAAACCGCCCACCTTGGAACCCGGGGAGATATCGACACCGATATACGATGACGAAACGATCTTCATCATCCAGGCAATTGCCGGCCCGGAGACCCGCGAGGTCGCAGCTCAGATGCTTTTCCAGATGGCCAGCGCGCGCGTCGAAGAGTGGAAAGACGACCAGTTGGCTCGCGGCTCTGAGGAAGGCTGGGTGAAGATCAACTTCGACAGCAATCGTTACGCGTGGGTGACCGACCAGGTCCGGCTCACCGCCCCGCGGGTCACCCCGCAGCCCCAACAGTAAGGTCCACGAACAACACAGGACACTCCGGCCACGTTCCGAAACCCTGACGACTGACGGCGAAACTTCGCATCAACTCCACCGCAGCGCTATCAGATGCCCTCTAGAAATGAAGCAATCAACATCGGCCTGATGGGTCTTGGGACCGTCGGGGGCGGTGTCGCTGCGGCTCTGTCGGGCAACGCAGATGAAATCCGGCGCAAGACGGGTCGCACGGTGCGACTGCGGCGAGCCCTGGTGCGCGACGCGACCAAGACCCGTGAGCCCTCTCCGCCGCCGGGTGTGCTGACGACCAATCCGGAAGACATCCTCACCGATCCCGACATCCACGTGGTGGTCGAGGTGATGGGGGGCGACACGCCGGCGGGTGACTACCTGGAGCGGGCCCTGGCCGGCGGCAAGCACGTGGTCACCGCCAACAAGGAGGTGATGGCCAGACGCGGCGCATCGCTCCTGGCGCTGGCGCAGTCCCAAGGCGTCAATCTGCTGTTCGAGGCATCCGCCGGCGGTGGAATACCCATCGTCGGCTGCTTGATGTCACAGCTGCTGGCCAACGACATCCGCTCGATTCGTTCGATCATCAACGGGACTACCAACTACATCCTCACGCGGATGGCGCGCAGCCAGACCCCGTTTACCGACGCCCTGGCCGAGGCTCAGAGCCGAGGCTATGCCGAGGCCGATCCCACCAACGATGTCGAAGGCATTGACGCTGCATACAAGCTGTCCGTGCTGGGGAGCCTGGCATTTCACCAATCGATACCCCACGGGGCGATCCATACCGAGGGCATCGGCCGCCTGGGTCCGGAGGATTTCCGGTACGCAGCCGAGCTGGGTTACGCCATAAAATCCCTGGCGATCGCCGAGGCGCAGCCGGGCGGCGCGATCCAGGCCCGCGTTCACCCCGCCCTGGTTCCCGAAGACCACCTGCTGGCCAAAGTTGACGGCGTGTATAATGCCGTCGAGGTGACCGGCGACCTGTGTGGTCAGATTATCCTGCACGGCCAGGGAGCCGGGCGCGACGCGACTACCAGCGCGGTGATGGGCGACATCCTGAACGTAGTGAGGTTCATCGACAGCGGCGGAGCCCCGGCGTTGCTGCCGGTCTCCAACGGGCGCGATCAAGCATCCGGCGACTCCATCCGGCCCATCGACGAACTTTCCAGCGCGTACTACATGCGATTGACGTGCGCCGACCAGGCGGGAGTGCTGGCCCAAATAGCGCGCCTGCTGGGCGACGGCAATATCTCCATCGCCACCGTCATCCAGAAGGATACCGATCCGGGCAGCGGCACCGCCCAACTGGTAATCACCACGTATCCCTCCCGGGAGGCCGACGTGCAGACCGCACTGGCGGCCGTGGCTCAGTTGGGAGTCGTGGTCAGCGTCGACAATCTAATCCGTATCGAACAGTAAAGCGACCGCGAATCGAACCCCGGCCCACCGATGGCAAAACCAGGCAACACCGTGGCACCAGCCGGCCAAACCCGGTAGAACATGGGCGTAGGCGTATTACAACAGTACCGGGATCTGCTGCCGGTCAACGAAGAGACACCCATTTTCTCGATGGGCGAGGGGGACACGCCCCTGGTCCGGTCCCGACAACTGGGTCCTGAACTCGGTTGCCCCAACCTGTACTTCAAGCTGGAAGGCTGCAACCCCACCGGGTCCTTCAAGGACCGGGGCATGGTGGTAGCCATGGCCAAGGCCCTCGAAGAGCGCAGCGTCGGAGTGATGTGCGCCTCCACAGGCAACACCAGCGCGTCGGCGGCAGCCTACGCCGCCTATTGCAACCTTGCGGCGTGGGTCTTGATCCCTAAGGGCGAAGTGGCGCTGGGCAAGCTGGCGCAGGCCATGGCGTACGGCGCGCGGATCCTGCTGGTGGATGGCAACTTTGACGCGGCGCTGGCATTGGTCCGCGAGTTTACCCAGACCAACCCCATCACGCTGGTGAACTCGGTCAATCAGCACCGGATCGAAGGGCAGAAAACCGCCGCTTTCGAGATATCCGACGTGCTGGAAGACGCGCCGGACTACCTGTTCATCCCGGTGGGAAACGCGGGCAACATCACGGCGTACTGGCGCGGGTTCGTCGAGTACCACCAGTTGGGACGCAACGAAGTCCTGCCCAGGATGATGGGTTTCCAGGCGGAAGGCGCGGCTCCCATCGTTCGCGGCGAGCCGGTGCCGTTTCCGCAGACCATAGCGTCGGCGATTCGCATCGGGAACCCGGCGAGCTGGAAGTTTGCCGAACGCGCGCGGGACCAATCGGGAGGCGTCATCGACGCAGTGAGCGACGATGAGATCCTTGAGGCGTATCGGCTGTTGGCGTCGCGAGAGGGGATATTCGGCGAACCGGCTTCCGCCGCCTCGGTTGCCGGCCTGTTGAAGATGAAACGCGACGGCCTGGACCTGGCCGGGAAGCGGGTGGTGTGCATCATCACCGGTAGCGGCCTCAAGGACCCGGACATGGCAGTGAGCAGCGCCCAGGCGGACACGGTAGAGGTACAGCCCAACCTGGAGGCCATCGAAAACGCCATCATGGAGACGCTGCCCGCCAGATGACCGCCGCCGGACCTAAAATGAACCTGGCGGCCGTTGAGGTCGCGGTGGGTACCATCCTCAAGTACATTGACGAGGACAGCGGGCGCGAAGGGCTATGGCGAACGCCGGAACGCGTCGCGGAAATGTACACCGAGTTGTTTTCGGGCGTGGGGACGGATCCGGCGGCGGAGATAGACGCGATCTTTTCCGATGGCGTAACCCACGATCCGGTCCTGGTGACAGACCTGCCCTTCTACTCGATGTGCGAACACCATTTGCTGCCCTTTTTCGGGCGGGCCAGCCTGGTGTACGTACCCGACCAGCACATCGCGGGGATCAGCAAAATTGCCCGCGCGCTCGACACTACGACCCGGCGCTTGCAGGTACAGGAACGGATCACCGCCCAACTCGCAGACGCGGTCATGTCGGGAGTGCAGCCGCTGGCCGTGGCGTGTCGCGTGGAGGCTGAGCACCTGTGCATGTCGATGCGAGGAGTCCAAAAACCGGGCCATCGCGTCGTTACGACCGCAATACGACACGGGCAATCCGGCGGGGACAACGGGTCAGGGCCATCGTATTCCGCAAGTGAACTGCTGAGCCTTCTGGACGGCCGGGTGCAGCCGGCGCCGTGACATGACATCCGCAACCCCAGTAACGCCAATCACTTCGTTTGAGGAAGTCCGCCAGCAATGGCAGGAACTGCTCGGGCGGTCGGGGGTCAACAACCTGTACATCACTCCCATGTGGCAGGAACTGTGGTGGGGCGCCTTCCACAACGGGCGCTCACTGGCCGGGTTTTACCTGACCGACGCCGCCGGGCAACTGACAGGCCTGGCGTCGCTATCGCGCTGGGGCGACAATTTTTCCTTCGTTGGCAACAGCGACACCTTCGACTACAACGACTTCGTCATCGCCCGCGGCACGGAGCCGGCGTTCTTCCCGGCCCTGCTGGATGAAATCGACTCCGGCGGAGGGCAACAACTGGACCTCTATTCCGTAGGCGAAGATTCCCCAACGCTGACAATGCTGCCCGACTTGGCGCGCGAGCGGGGATATGCGGTTGACATCGCCGAAGAAGACGTTGCGCCGCGCATCGACTTGCCACCCACATGGGATGACTACCTGGCCGGACTGAGCAAAAAGGACCGGCACGAACTGCGCCGGAAGCTGCGCCGGCTGGAAGGCCACGAGAACTGGCGCTGGCACTGCGTCTCGGATCCGGGCGAGGCCACCGAACGAGCGGACACGTTTTTGAGTCTCATGCGGAACAGCGATCCGGCGAAAGCCGAGTTTCTCACTTCTGACCGCGAGGATTTTTTCCGCAAACTGATCGCCGCAACGGCGGAGGAGGGAGTGCTACGGCTCTTCTTCATGGAGATGGACGACAAGCCGGTGGCCGCCTCGCTATGCCTGGATTACGACGGTGTGCGTATGCTGTACAACAGCGGACACGACACGGATTACCGCTACTACAGCGTCGGACTGTTGCTGCATGCGCTGTGCCTGCGCGATGCGCTGGAACGCGGCTATCGATACTTTGACTTTCTGCGCGGGAACGAACCCTACAAATACCGGCTCGGCGGTCGGGACCATCATCTTTACCGCATAACGCTCCAACGCACCGACGCGCTCAGCGGCAGCAGCGGCTGACGACACGGAAAAGAAACACTTCACCGCTAAAATTCGAACCATGCTGATTGCGCCTTTCATGTCGGTGCGTGTCGACCGCCGCAGGAGCGTCTTGCCTTGATATCCGACTGTACATCCCGGGTCGCTCTGATCTCCTACCACACCTGCCCTCTGGCTGCGCCGGGGCAAGGGAAGGCGGGAGGGATGAACGTGCACGTGCGCGAACTTGCCAAGGCAATAGCGAACCGGGGGGTGATGGTCGATGTGTTCACGCGGGAGCATGATTACCAATGTGCCGGGGGCGAAGCGGGCAGCGACGGGGTCAACTACGTCCACGTACCGGCCGGGCCTCCCGATGCGCCGCTGGGGGATCTGCCCAACTACCTGGATGAGTTTGCCGCCGGAGTGGGGGAATACCGGCAACGCCACAACGTCCGATACCTGGCAATCCATTCGCACTACTGGTTGAGCGGCCAGGCCGGCTCGCAGGTGGCCGCCGGGACCGGTACGCCCCAGGTTGTGACCTTCCACACGCTATCGCGCATCAAGTTGCAGTCACGTTCCGGGGAGCAAGAGCCGGAGGTGAGGCAGGAAACCGAGGAGCGGATCATCGCGGAGGCCGACTGCGTGGTGGCGTTCAGCCCTCACGAGCGGGACGCCATGGTGCGGCTGTATGGGGCCGACGGAAACCGCGTGGAGTTGATACCGTGCGGCGTCGACCTGAATCGGTTTAAGCCCATTGGCCGGACGGCCGCGCGCCGGGAACTGGGTCTGAACGGGCACAAGGTGATGCTGTACGTGGGTCGCATCGAGCCGCTCAAGGGCGCCGACCTGCTGCTCCATGCTGCTGCGTCGCTGGAGTCCGAGGAGGGCGTCCAGGTGCTGGTGGTGGGATCCGATGCCGAGGGAAGCGGCGAGATCGAGCGGCTGCACCAACTGTCGGACGACTTGCAACTGGGAGACGCGGTGGAATTCGTGGGCCGCGTTCCACAGGACCGGTTGGCGCTTTACTACTCGGCGGCGGACGTGTGCGTCGTCCCATCGTTCTACGAGAGCTTCGGCCTGGCCGCGCTGGAAAGCATGGCCTGCGGGACCCCGGTGGTCGCGTCCCGGGTGGGCGGGCTTTCGACAATCGTCCAGCACGGCCGGACCGGGTACTTGAAATCCTGGCGTTGCCCCGAAGCCTTCGCGCAGTCGCTGGAGATGATCATGGCCAACGAGGACCTGCGGGACAGCATGGGGCGGGCAGCTCGCAACCGTGCAGAGGCTTTGAGCTGGGACCAGGTGGCGGGCCGTTTGCTGGCACTATACGAACGCCTGGGATCGGCCGGAGCGGATCAGGAGACGGTCCGCTGATGCAGCCGCGTGGCAACCCACTGCCACCGAATGAATTCGGGTTCCCGAATTACCCGGGGTACGGCGAGCGGAGTCGCCAGCGCCCCCGCCGGCCGTTCGCATCCGCGCTGCGTCACCTGGAAAGACGGATGGTGGCCGGCCTGCTGGTGTTCCTGCCGGTGTTGGTGACCTATTTCGTCTTCAAGTTTTTCTATGATGTGCTGGCTTCGCTGTTGGAGCCGTTCGTACGCTGGCTGAACATTCCCAAGGCAGGAGGGTTCGACTGGACCGACGTGGTTGGCGTAGCCGCAGTACTGGTGGTGATCTACATCGTCGGACTGCTCATCAGTTGGGCGGTGGCAAAATTTTTGATCAACCAGATCCATGATCTGATCGGTCGGATTCCAGTGATCGGCGCGGTGTACAACACGACGCGGGTGGGCATAGATTTCCTGTCCGACACGCAGGAACAGCAATACCGCGGGGTAGTGCTGATCGAGTTTCCCCGCATGGGCGTGCTGTCCATCGGCCTGATCACGTCCAACCTAGGCAAACTGGACGGCGTGGAGGAATACCTGTCCATTTACGTCCCCACCACGCCCGTACCCTCTTCCGGCTACCTGGTAGTCGTGGCATCGAGCAAGGTGACGCCGACGGACATCACGGTGGATGAGGCGATGCGCATCATCATTTCGGGTGGCATCCTAGCCGGAGCCGTTTTCTCTGACCGCGTGGTCATTAATGGCAGTGAGGCGTTGTCCCCGACTTACCACTGGCTCTGGGGCAGTGACACCAACGTTCTTTCCGCGCCTCCTCCCTCTTGGCCAAGCCCGGCGCCGGACTTGGTCCCCACAATTATGGAAACCCAGGATTAGCGTTTTCTCCATGCGCTTGCTGGGCATTTTTCGCAGAATTCTTTCACCGCTCCAAGCATCATATCCCAGGAGGACCAGCCCATGGATTACACACCCGAACGCGCCCTGGTGGTCATTCCACATCCCGACGACGCCGAGGTGTGGGCGGGCGGCACCATAGCCCGCTGGGTGCGCGGGGGTTCTGAAGTCCATTACGTGCTATGCACCGATGGCAGCAAGGGCACGGATGATCCCGAGATCGATCCGACGGAACTGGCCGCCACTCGCAGCCGGGAGCAACTGGCCGCCGCTGACATCCTGGGCATCAAGAACGTGGTGTTGCTGGGCCGGCCCGACGGCGAACTCGAAGACACGTCGGACTTTCGCAGGGACCTGGTTCGCCAAATTCGCATTGTCCAACCGGACGTGGTGCTGACCAGCGAGCCCTACCGCCGAAACATGCAATGGCACCGGGACCACCGCATCGCGGGGCAGGTGGCGCTGGACGCGGTGTTCCCCTACGCTCGGGACCACCTGCACTTCGGAGAGCTGTTCGCCGACGAAGGAATCGAACCCCACAAAACCGCCGCGATCATGTTCTGGGGATCGGAAAACCCCAACACCTTCGTGGACATAGCCGACGACTTCGATTCCAAGATGGACGCGGTGATGGCGCACCGCACGCAGGCCCGCCAGCGCACCAGGGAAGAGTTGGAAGGGTTCGTGCGCGCCCGGGCCCAAGAGGCCGCCGCCACCGGCAACGAATACCCTGACGAGGATTTCAGCGGCCTGACGCTGGCCGAGGCGTTCCGGAGGGTGACCTTCCGCACCTAGCCCGTGACTCGGGAGACCCAAGGTCTTTCAGTTTTGTCATTGCGAGCGCAGCGTGGCAATCTCGTTGCGGCCAGGATCGTCGCTACACCAACGGGATTGCCACGTCGCTTCGCTCCTCGTAATGACAAATGCAAGACCCGGCCTGAAGGCCAAATCGGCTAAACCGGCGCGCGACGGGTGTGCCAGTCAGTGGCTTCCTGGTAAGCGTAGGCAGCCCGCAGTATGGTTCCTTCGGCGAAGGGGCCGCCACCCAGTTGGACGCCGATGGGAAGTCCGTCCTCAGTGAACCCACCGGGGATCGACACGGCGGGCATTCCGGCCAGAGGGTAGCAACCGGTGTACGAGCGACGGAAGAAAAACCGCTGGCGCACGTCGTCGGCCGATTCAAAAGGCGCGGTCAGCGCGTCATGCCGGGGAGCGGGATACGGAGCGGTGGGGGACACGAGGACATCCACCTGCCGGAACGCCTCCTCGAACTGGCGCCGGAGCAACACGCGGGCTTTCATGGCCCGGTTCTGGATCTTGGCCGGCACAAGGGAGGCGCTCTGCAGCCGGGTGCGGGAAGCGCGATCCAACAACTCGGGCGCTCGACGCATGAGCCCGTCGCGAGCGCCGGCGCCCTCCGTATCGGCGATGCCCACGAAGATGGCGCCGGCGATCTCCGTCAGAGGCAGGGAAACGTCGATCACGTCGGCTCCCAAACCGGCCAGGGTGTCCAGGACGGCGTCGGTGGCGCGACGCACGTCCGCGTGCATTTCGGGAGCGTCGCATAGCTCGGTCATGCGGCCAATCTTCATGCCGCGGATATCGCCGTCGAGCATGGCCCGATAGTCGGGAACCGGTCGGCGGCTGGTCGTCGGATCCATGGGGTCGTACCCGGCCACGGCGCCCAGGACCAGCGCACAGTCCTCAACGGTTTTGGTCATGGGAGACGCGGCGTCCATGAACCAGCACATCGGCGTGATGCCATGCCGGCTGATGCGCGTGAAGGTAGAACGGAGGCCCACCGCGTTACAGTAGGACGCCGGACCGCGTCCGCTACCGCCGGTGTCCTCACCGACGGACGCCGCGCAGAGATGCGCCGCCAGCGCCGCGCCGGACCCGCTGCTGGACTCGCCGGGGGTGTGACCGTGACGCCAGGGGTTATCGGGGGTACCGTAGGGCGGGTCCGCAGTGCCGCCCATGGCCAACTCGCTGAGGTTGAGCTTGCCCAACAGGATGGCGCCGGCAGACTTGAGACGGGTAACCACCGTCGCGTCCTCGGTCGGAACATTGTCTGAGTAGGCGCGCGATCCGTTGCTGGTGAGGATGCCCTCGGTGTTGAACTGGTCCTTGATGGCCATGGGAACGCCGAACAGGGGGCTGCCGATGACCGAGTCATTCCCCTGGCGCACAGCTTCGTCGACATCGGCGGCAGCGCCCAAAGCCTCCTCACGGCACACGGTGATGTAGGACTTGATGTCGCCATCGACGGCGTCGATACGCCGGAGGTAGGCGTTGACCGCATCGGTGGCGGTGAAATCGCCGTTGCGAATTGAAGTAGAAGTGGCTTCGGCAGAGAGAAAGACGATGTCGTCTTGGGCGCTGGAAGAGGTCATTGAGAAGCTCCGACGGTTTGGCTCGGCTGAATGAGGGCGTAAAGTTCGGCAATGATTGCCTGGAACGCTGGAACTGGCGGCTTCAGCCGGCGTCCGCATCGGGGAAGATGGCGACGGGTTCGATGCCTTCCAGATCAAGATCACGCAGGCGGTCGAGTTCCTGCATCAGGCTGGCGAACCGGTTGGCTACCTCGGGCAGCTCGGAATCATCGATAGGTATGCCGACCAGGTCCGCCATCTTGCGAACCTGTTCCTGTGACAAATCTGCATTGGACATGGGATATCTCCTACTGCTTCAATTCCACGTAGCGTGCCAAATTCCGACCTTTGTTGATTTCAGTTCCGTAGGAACGTGAAATTCCTGCACGTTCGGCAACAGTCGCAAGATTAAGCCCGGCCAGTTCGCCCGCGTATTTGATGCCGAACAGGTGAATCCTAACCGCCTTTTCGCCATCGGGCGCGGTTTCGTACATTTCGCGGAGCTTTTCCGCTGCTTCTGTAAGATTCATGGAGTTTGTCCTTGAAAGGCAATACGAGATTCCCACTAACATCGATTTCAGAGCCAACGCTGGAACCAGTCCAGCATCCGCTCCAGGTATTCCTGGCGCAACGCGACGTGTCCGGTGCGGAGGAACCCGTGGCCGCAGCCGGGGAACCGCACCATTTCCACCTCTTTATCCAACCGCTTCATCACCTGGAAGTACTGTTCGCTCTGCCCGATCGGGCAACGGGCGTCGGATTCTCCGTGAAGCAGCAGGACGGGCGTTTCGACTTGCGGCGCGAACTTGATGGGCGACCGTTGCAGCAATCGGAAAGCCAGGGTATCGACGCCTTCGGCCAGTTCGCTAACGAATGGACGGCTGACCGGCATGCCACCGGCGAGGCGGATGGCCCACTGTGTTTCACCAAAGCTGGTGGCGATGTCCGAGGTACCGTACATCGTCCACAGGTCGATGCACGGCGCGCCGGCCACGGCCGCGCGGAACCGGTCGGTGTGGCCGATCATCCAGGTGGTCATGTATCCACCGTAACTGTACCCATGGACTCCCAGGCGGTCGGTATCCACGTAGTCGCGCTGGCACACCAGATCCACGGCGGCCATGAGATCGCGGTAGTCGTCGCCGCCCCAATCTCCGAGGACGGCGTCGACGAACTCCTCTCCGTAGGTGGACGAGCCGCGTGGATTGACCGCGAGGGTCAGGTAGCCGGCACCGGCCAACACCTGGTGCCACGGCACGAAAGAGTCGTAGAAGGCCCCGTTGGGGCCGCCGTGAATCTCCAGCACCAGCGGATAGCGCTGGGTGGGATCAAAGTTGGGCGGATGGTACAGGCGGCATTCTATGTCCCAGTCTTCCCGCTCCAGCAGGAACTTCTCCATGGGAGCGGGAACGTGTTGGGAGAGCCAAGGGTCGTTGTGAGCAGTGATCCGACGGCGTTTTGGTTCATCCGACTTCCCCACAATGTCCATCACGTAGGCATCCGACGGGCTTGCCGGGTCTGAGCCGGTGACGACGAGCCGCCGCGCCCGGTCGTCCATGGCGAAACCCGATAGGAGTTCGCCGCCGCCGGTCAACGCCTCTGGAACCGAGCCTCCGCATGACGCCACCGCCGCATCATAGATCCGGGTTTCCCCGTGGGAATCGCCCAGGAACACAACGCGACCGCCGTCCCCATCGCCTGGTAGCCAACGCAACTCAAGGGGCGGATAGATGCCAGGGTACCCGAGGCAAGGGCGCAGGCTATCGTTGGTAATTTGCTGGGGAGGCCGACCCGGCTCAAGCACGTACAAGTACGCCTGCCACAACACCATGAGCCCGTCCCCGGTTCCCCCGACGGCGAGAAGCCGTTTGCCGTCAGGCGACCAGGAAACGGCGGCAGCGTCGGCAAGACCCTGGGACCACAGATCCGGTTCCGGAGGCTCGGCGTCCGTGACGGCCCCGTCGGCGACGTCCAGAACGTATACCTCGTTGGTGGCGGTGACGTCCCGACCGTGGGATCGACCCGATATGAACGCGATGCGGCGTCCGTCCGGCGACCATGCGGGCGCCATGTCGTCCCAATCTCCGGAGGTTAGCTGACATGGCTCGCTAGTAGCGACGTCCACTATGAAGAGGTGAAAATGGCTGTCGCCGCGCCAACCGATGGCGTCGTGGCGGTAACGGATCCGGTGGACTTCCCTGGCCGCCGGCTGGTCCGGCTCTCTGGGCCGCTCGGTTGGCTCGACGTCGGACACCAGGGCCAACCGCGTCGAGTCGGGCGACCAGGCGAACTCCCGGACACCGCCAAGCAACTTCGTCAGCTGGGCAGCCTCTCCGCCTGTGGCCGGCATTAGCCAGACCTGGCGGGTTGAGTCACCGTCTTTGGACCCCGCCCGCAGGAACGCCAAAGTTGTGCCGTCGGGGGAATAGCGAGGATGCCCGTCGTTGTTGCCCTGGGTGAATGGGCGGGGCGACAATTCTGCGCCATCGAAGTCCAGGACGGCCTGGTAGATGCGCGCCCGGGGTTCAGAGGTTTCTTCATCGATCCAAGAGAGCACGTAGGCGCACCGGCCACCGTCGGGAGAGACCGCAGGGTCTCCCACGCTTTTCAGGTGACGGAAGAGGTCTGGGCCGATGGGTTCAGTCATGGGCAGTCCTGCCTGCGTCAGGCGAACGTAACGCAAGGTGAAGGGATGGCCCGTATTTTACCGCATCGACGGCGGCAAACCAGCATGCGCCGCCCCCTTGGAACGGGCCGGACAACACCTCGCCGCCGACTCGCAGAATAACGCCACCCGGAGCGCATCATCCCCACGTAGGCCAAGCACGCGTTATGCTAGAATTGGGTTGCGATTTCACTCATCGGAACATGGAGGGTAACCGTGCCCGAGCGCATCTTGATAGGTGTCGCGTGGCCGTACGCCAACGGCCCGCTACACATGGGACACGTCGCCGGCTGCTACCTCGCCGCCGATATTTTTGCCCGCTATCACCGCATGAAGGGCAACGATGTGCTGATGGTATCCGGCTCCGACGCCCACGGCACGCCCATAACCATCCGTGCCGACCAGGAGGGCGTGGAACCGCAGGAAGTGCTGGAACGTTACCACGCACAATTCCTTGATACGTGGGAACGGCTTGGCATTTCCTTCGACCTGTTCACCTCCACGCACACCGAAAACCATCAGGAGGTGGTGCAGGACTTTTTCCTGAGGCTGAAGGAAAAGGGCTACATCTACCCCGACACAATGCTTCTGGCCCACTGCTCGGGATGCGACCGCTTCCTGCCGGACCGGTACGTGGAGGGAACGTGTCCACACTGCGGCAACGTGCGGGCTCGAGGAGACCAGTGCGACAACTGCGGTCATACGCTGGACCCGATCGATCTGGTGAAGCCGTATTGCAGCATCTGCGGTGACACGCCCGCGTTTCGGGATTCGGAGCACTTCTTCCTCAAGCTTTCCGCCTTCCAGGAGCCGTTGCTGGAGTGGATCAACCAGCAACATCACTGGCGTCCCAACGTGGCCAACGGGACGCGGAGTTTCCTGCAGGGCGGGCTGAAAGACCGGGCGATCACCCGTGATTTGACCTGGGGCGTTCCGTTGCCTATGGAAGGCTACGAGGAAAAGCGCATCTACGTGTGGTTCGAGGCCGTGATCGGATACCTTTCGGCGGCCGTGGAATGGGCTTCCCAAAACGAGCACGCCGACGGGTGGCAGGACTACTGGAAGAACGGCGAGGCGCGGTCCTATTACTTCATCGGCAAGGACAACATACCCTTTCACAGCATCATCTGGCCGGCCATGCTGATGGGGTACGGTGGCCTGAACCTGCCCTACGACGTGCCGGCCAACGAGTTCCTGAGCTTGGAAGGCCTCAAGTTTTCCACGAGCCAGAACTGGGCGGTGTGGGTGCCGGACTACCTGGACCGGTACGACCCCGATCCGCTGCGTTACCTGCTGTCGATCAACATGCCGGAGAGCGGGGACACCGACTTCACCTGGAGCGAGTTTGTACGACGCAACAACGACGAACTGGTGGCCACCTACGGCAACCTGGTGAATCGGGTGCTGCGTTTCACCTACCGCAATTTCGACGGCCAGGTGCCCCTGGAAGCGGCGGCTCCCGATGACATGGAACTCCGGCTGCTGAGCACGGCCCGTGAGGCGATGACAGCGGTTGACGATAGCCTGGCGCACACACGGTTCCGTGCGGGAATCAGCCAGGCCTTCGGTCTAGCGCAGGAGTGCAACCGGTATCTCGACGCCAGGGCCCCATGGCAGGCGATCAAGGAAGACCGCGCGCATGCCGCCCGCTCGCTCGGCACGACCATTCAGGTGCTCAACTGCCTGAAAGTGATGCTGGCGCCGTATCTCCCGTTCACCAGCCAGAAGCTGCACGGGTTCCTCGGATTTGACGGTGACGTCACCGACGATCCATGGGACTTCGACGCGCTGGTCGGAGCTATCAAGCCGGGAGCCATGCTCCGGAACCCGTCGAACCTCTACACCAAGCTGGACGACGCGGTGGCCGAGCAGGAAGCCGGCCAGTTGGGCGTCTCCGCCTGATCCCGCCGGTTCCGGAGCGATCCACCGTGCAGACCGGGCTGGACCTGCAAACCGTATCGATCTACGCTCCGGTAGTCGACCAGCTGGCCCAGGTCGAAGAGCAGCTGCACGAGCTCTGCCAAACCGACATCGCCGACCTGGACCCACTCCTGGACTACGCCCTGCGTTCGGGAGGCAAGAGGGTACGCCCGGCGCTGACTCTGCTGGCGGCGGAATTCCACGAGCACGAGCGGAAACGGTCGCTGATCATGGCGGCGGCAGTGGAGTTGCTGCATCTGGCGACCCTGATCCACGACGACACCGTGGACAACGCTGGCCTGCGGCGAGGCAAGCCGACCATCAACAAGATGTACGGCAATCACGTCGCGGTGCTGCTGGGGGACTACCTGTTCGCCACGTCCGCTACGTTCGTGTGCGATACGGGAGTGGTGCGGGTCATTCGCCGGTTTTCGGAAACAATCATGGAACTGGCCAGCGGGCAACTCATCGAGTTTTTCACCACCTTCGACCCGTCCAAAGCCCGCCGCCTGTACGATGAGCGCATCTACCGCAAAACGGCATCGTTGTTCTGCACCTCCGCCGAAACCGGCGCGGTCCTCAGCGGTGCGCCGGAGAACCAGGTGCAGTCACTGCGCCGCTATGGATACAACGTGGGCATGGCGTTCCAGATCGTCGACGACCTGCTGGACATCCAGGGCGATGCCAGCGAAATCGGCAAACCCGTGGGCAACGACCTGCTGCAAGGGGTGCTGACGCTGCCCACCATCATGCTGATGGAACGATTTCCCAACGACCACCCGATAGACCGGCTATTCGCGTCCATCACCAACGGGGGCTCGGACGTTGACGGCTTGTTGCAGAACTCGCTGGACATGATAGATGGTTCCAGCATCGTGCCCGATTGCTTCGCGGTGATCCGTGACTACTGCGCTCAAGCCGCTGCCGCCCTGGACGACCTGCCGGACTGTGCTCCGCGACGCTCGCTACTGGAAATGGTCGACTATATCCGCGAGAGGTCGCGCTAGCCACGCGAGACGCGGAGCCGGCGGCGGCCGGCGTCAGCACGGGCGGCGACACTCCAAGGTCCCAAGGCTGGACACCGTCACGGTGCGCGCGAGCGGTTGATGGCTTATAGTTGCGGCGAGCGCATCAACGTGGCGCTGTTTCATGCCTTGAACGGGGACGGAGCAAGATCATGACCTCATCTGCCAACGCTGGACCAAACCTGCAACCGCTGCCACTGGAAGGCCTGCGCGTGCTCGATGCAACGCACATCGTAGCCGGGCCGTTCTGCTCCATGATCCTGGCGGACATGGGAGCGGAGGTGATCAAGATCGAACGGCCGGGCTCCGGAGACCAGGCGCGCAGGAACGAGCCTTTCGTGGAGGGTCCGGACGGCTCGCAGATCAGCGCGCGCTACCTTGGGGTCAACCGCAACAAGAAAAGCGTATCCCTGGACCTGAGAGACCCGGTCGGCAAACGCGCTTTCGAAAACATGCTCCGGGTATCAGACGTGCTACTGGACAACTGGGGGCCGGGCGCCATGGGACGTCTTGGTTTCAACTACGAGCGGCTCAGCGAGATCAACCCCGGGCTGGTGTACGCGAGCATATCGGGCTACGGGGACAGCGACGGATTACGCGGACCCTACTCCAATTGGCCGGCCAACAACCCGTGCGTACAGGGGATGGGCGGCTGGATGGTGACAACAGGGACGCCGGAGAGCGGGCCCCAAATGGTGGGCGACAACATGGGCGATTCTGTGCCGGCGGTATGGGCCGCGCTGGGCGTGATGCTGGCGTTGGAGTCGCGGCGCAAGACCGGCCGCGGGCAGCACGTGGACATGTCGATGTACGACTGCATGGCGGCTCACACCACCAGCAGCATGCCGTTGTTCCAATCCACCGGGCAGGTGACCACCACGGCCCGCGAGAACATGTTCTCAGCGCAACTCACGCTGCGGGCGTCAGACGGGTACGTGGTATTGGCCGGCGCCGGCGATGCCGACGACAAGTGGCGGGCGATGTGGGATTTGGTGGGGCGTCCCGAACTGGCGGATGACCCGCGCTACCTGGGACGGGGCGTCACCGGCCCGTTTTTCTCCAGCCACATCGTGCCGGCCATCGAGGAATGGTCCCAGCACATCCCGAAGCGGGAGTTGAACCAGCACCTGCTGGGCTGCGGGTTTTCCATGGGCATTGTCCAAGATGCCGCCGATCTGGACAGCTGCCCGCACCTGGAAACGCGGAACATGTTCGTGGACAGCGGGGACACCTACGGGGGCTCCTTCCGGACGGTGAACACGCCCGTGCAGCTAACTGGATGCGTGGGCACGCCCGTGAATCCGCCGCCGACGCTGGGCCAGCATAATCGAGACGTGCTTTGCAGCATCGGCGGGCTGACGCCGGATGAACTGGCTCAGCTGGAAGCCGAAGGCAAGGCATGAGGCGGGACTAGCGAAGACCCGGAAATCGCAGAGGATCGTCGGGTGATATACTGCGAAAGGAGCCCGGCGGCGTGCCGTGGCCGTTCGTTGAGGGGTCAATATCGGTCAGCGCAAGCATCATAATGGCGTCCGCCATTGCTCGTTGCGACCACCGCGGCGGCTGGCCGGTAGTTGGATTTTTCAAAGGGCTGACCGAACAGGAAAACGGGGTGATAATAGCGGGGATGGCCCTGCTGTTTCCCACGGCGCTGGTTTTCTACTCGGGGATCAAGATGGTTTTCTCGGCTTACAAGGAATACAAGAGATGGCGAGAAGCCTGGCAACAAGAACTGCTTGAAGAAGGCCGGCAGGCTGAACGAGATCGCATAAAACGGGAGCTTGCCGAAAAGGGCGTGACCCTGTCACCGGAAGCCGAAAAGGTCCTGTTTGGCGAAACCAACGATCACTCTTGATCCAGTGGGCCATCTACCAAGCGACACCAATGGAGCGCTGACTACGCCATGCCAACCTTTCAAGCCCCGCGGGGCACCGCCGACCGACTGCCCACAGAGCAAAAGTATTGGCGTTACATCGAGGGTCATGCGACGGACGTGGCGCGGCGGTTTGGCTACGGCCGGATCGACAGCCCGATGTTCGAGGACGCCGGCCTGTTCATGCGAGGCGTGGGCGAGGGAACGGACATTGTAGAAAAGGAGATGTACGTCTTCGAGGACCGGGGCGGCGACCACTTGACCCTCCGGGCGGAGGGAACGGCACCGGTGTGCCGCGCCTACCTGGAACACGGGATGCACAACCAGGCGCAGCCGGTACGGATGTACTACCTGTGCCCGGTGTTTCGCTACGAGCGACCCCAGGCGGGGCGGTTCCGGCAGCACCACCAGTTTGGAGTGGAGGCCATCGGCGACGGCGACCCGTCCGTAGACGCGGAGGTCATCGAGCTTGCTTGGACGTTCGTGCACGACATCGGCCTGTCGGACATCACACTGCTGATCAACAGCATCGGCGACGCGCAGAGTCGCCCGGAGTACATTCGCGCCCTCAAGTCCTACTACCAGAAGCACACCAGCAACCTTTGCCCGGACTGCCGGCAGCGGCTGGAGCGCAACCCCCTGAGACTGCTGGACTGCAAGGTAGAGACGTGCCGGGGGCTGGGCGAGGAGGCTCCGAAGTCAGTGGAGTGCCTCAGCGCCGATTGCCAGACCCACTGGGACCGGGTGCGCTCGTATCTGGACGCGACGGGCATACCCTACCGGGTGGACCACCGGCTGGTCAGGGGCCTGGACTATTACACGCGCACGGTGTTCGAGATCCAGCCGGCAGTGGAAGGCGCGCAGTCCACGATCTGCGGCGGCGGGCGGTATGACGGGCTCATCGAACAGTTGGGTGGCCGGCCCACGCCCGGAATCGGATTCGGCAGCGGCATCGAGCGACTGGCGCTCAACCTGCGGCGGGCCGAAACCCCGGTTCCTGATGAGCCCTCCCCGCGCTACCTGATTGCGACGATCGGCGAGGACGCCCGGGTCGAGGGCGTTCGGCTCGCCAGCCGGATGCGCAACGCCGGGGTCGGCGCGATCCTTGCCAACGGCGGCCGCGCCTTGCGTGGGCAGATGCGCCAGGCCAACGCATTGGGCGTTGAGGCGACTGTGATCATCGGCGATGATGAGGTCCGGGACTCGACCGTGGTCGTTCGGGACATGGGAACCTCCAGCCAGGAAACCGTATCGGTCGAGCGGTTCCTGCAGCAGGCCAGCGTGGGATAAGGCAGTGGGTTCACCCGAACGAAAATTGGGCCGGCGACATCGCCGGCCTTTTGTATTGCCAACAGGGGAAACAATTGGAACAAAAATCCGAAAATCCGACAGCCCGGTTGTTGACATAGAACAGGTGTTTGTTAGAACATGCGCTCAACACAAATGCGCTGCAACCAGCGCGGCAGGAGTAGAAATGAGCACCGACACCCGCAACGGCATCATCGACGCCACCCACGCCGTAGCCACTTCCCGCATCCCGGCGGGCGGACGGCGAATATCCTACCGGGGATACCTCATCCACGGAGAGGTCCCGTCGATTTGCTACGTGATCTACGGCCGCAACGGGTTCGGCCAGCTGACCGAGCTCGGCGCAACTCGCAGCTTTCCCGATGCCATGGTCTGGGTCGACAAGCACCTGGAGAACATGCGGGGAATGATTCCGGCGATGATGCGAGGCGGTGAGCCACCGCCGGCGCGCCGCACGTTGCGGGCCGCGGCCTGAGCAACCGTTGGCAACCATGGAGCAATCGAAGAGGACTATTTCCTTTCGCCGGGTGGTCGACCTGACACATCCGATCAAGCCGGGCATTCCCCTCTGGCCGGGAGACCCACCGGTGCAATTCGAAACGACGGCCAGCCTCGCAGCCGAAGGTTATTTCCTGCGACGGTTCAGCATGGGGGAGCACAGCGGCACGCACATTTCGACGCCATCAGCGATTTTCGATCGGGGCTCGGGGCCGGACAGCATCTCGCCTGAAACCCTGATTACGCCGGCCGCGGTGATCGATTGTCGCACCAGCGCGGGGATAGATCCGGACCATGTGCTGACGGTGGCGGAGATCGCCGATTGGGAGCGAAGGCACGGCAAGATCGCAGCGGGTTCAACGGTATTATTGCTGACCGGCTGGCGCCGATATTGGGACGAACCGGAACGGTTCATCAACCTGGGCGACGACGGCCTGATGCACACCCCCGGGTTCGCGCCAGAGGCGGTGTCGTTCGTATTCGACGAACGAGGCGCAACCGGCATCGGGACCGACACCCACGGCGTCGATGCCGGGCGAGACCCCGATCTCGAGGCGAGCAGGGCGGCGCTGAGCAAACCCGCCCTGGTACTGGAGTGCCTGAACAATTTGGACCGATTGCCGGCCACCGGGGCGACACTGGTCATCGGGCGCCTGCCTTTGGTGGGCGGCAGCGGTAGCCCGGCTTGCGTATTGGCGCTGGTGCCCTAAAAAACCCGCCGACGGCCCGAGCATGTATCTCCATGCCCGGTCCGCCGGCGGACCAAGGGATTACTAGGCAGGGTCAGGAATCACAACGCCGCGGCTCCGGCGGCTGCGCATTGCTCATCTTCCTCGCTGGTGCCGCCTCCGACACCGCAGGCTCCGACTACAGCGCCGTCCTGCACGATGGGCACCGCGCCCTGGCCGAAGATCATCTCAGACCCGGAGCGCTCCCGGATGCCGGCCGGCGTGGGGGCCGTGGCCCGGTCCTGCATCTCGCCGCTGGGTCGTCCGAAGGCGGCCGACGCGACCGCTTTGCCCTGGCAGCCATAGGCCGACGCCCAGATCGCTCCGTCCATGCGCTGCACGCCGATGAGCCGACCGCCGGCGTCCACCACGGCGACGCTGATCTTGATGTTGAGTTCGTTTGCCTGGGCGATGGCCGCCGCCATGATCCGGTTGCTGTCTGCGAGTGAGATTGCCATGTTTTGCCTCCTGTGTGCAATCGGCCTGGGGCCGTTGATCAGTGCAACATCATAGATGCCCGACGTGTGCCCGGCAACAATTTCGATCAAGTGCGCAAATCGGTCGCAGTAGCGGCGGATGCTATACTGTCCGAGCAATTCGTCGCGTAAACTTTGACCCTGCTGTGCTGACCCGCCGCATCATACCCTGCCTGGACGTTGACGCCGGCCGCGTCGTTAAAGGCACCAGTTTCGTGAACCTCCGGGACGCGGGCGACCCGGCAGAGTTGGCCGCGCGCTACGATGAGGAAGGCGCGGACGAACTGGTCTTTCTGGACATCACAGCCAGTAGCGACTCCCGTGACACCATGGTGGACGTGGTGCGCAGCGTGTCCGAGCAGGTCTTCATACCGCTGACCGTGGGCGGCGGGATCCGGTCCATCGACGACGTGCGACGGATGCTGAACGCCGGGGCCGACAAAGTTTCGGTGAATACCGCGGCGATCAACGCGCCCGAGTTGGTGTCCGAAGGCGCGGCGCAGTTCGGCAGCCAGTGCATCGTTACGGCCATCGACGCCCGACGGGTGGTGCACGGAGAAGAATTCCCGGCTCCGCGAGATCCTTCTCTAGCGGTGGACGCCGACTCCGGGTGGCAGGTCTTCACCCACGGCGGGCGGAACCCCACCGGACTGGACGCGGTCAAGTGGGCGGAGCGAACCGTTGCCCTGGGCTCGGGCGAAATCCTGCTGACCAGCATGGACGAAGACGGGCAGCAGGACGGTTACGACCTGCCGCTGACCCGCGCCATATCCCGGGCGGTGCCGGTTCCGGTGATCGCCAGCGGGGGCGCCGGCACCCTGGAACACCTGCACGACGCCTTCACCGACGGCGAGGCCGATGCGGTGCTGGCAGCCAGCATATTCCACTTCGGCACATATTCCATCGCGCAGGCCAAGGAATACCTGGACGCCCGAGGCGTTCCCATGAGAATCTGACCGCAGACTAGCACCAACGGCAAGGAACCTGATGAGCGCTATCACCACCGTAATCTTCGACATGTTCAACACGATAGCGCAGGACGGTCACGACCTATGGCGGCAGACTTTCGAGGCAATCATCGCGGAGCAAGGGCTGGAAACCACTCCGGGAGAGCTGCGGCACGCATGGGACTACGGCGCCGGGAATTTTCGGGACCGGCGAACCGCTCCGGGAGCCCCGTTCACCTCTTACCTGGACGGGTGGGCTCACGCCTTTGCAGAGGCGTTCAACGAGTTGAATTTGACCGGGGATGCCATGGCGGCCTCCCAAAAATCGATTGACGATCTGGGCACGCGGCCGTTATTCCCGGATTCTGCCGAGGCGCTGTCGATTCTGGGGCAAACCCACCGGCTGGCCGTGATCTCCAACGCCGACGACGCTTACCTCGACCCCGTTGTGGCCCGCATACCAGCCAAGCTGGAGGCTGTCATATCGTCGGAGGCCGTTCGGTGCTACAAACCCGACCGTCGCCTGTTCGACGCGGCTGTGGCAGAACTCGGGGTGCATCCTTCAGAGTGCGCGTACGTGGGCGACCGGCAATTCGAGGATGTCATGGGTTCCCGGACCGTGGGCATGAAGGCGATATGGATCAACAGATCCAGGCATCCGGCAGACGCGACCCTGCCCACCCCGGACGCCGAGATCCACGGCCTGCTGGAGTTGCCCGACGTCCTGGCCAAACTGCGGTAGCCGTTACCCAACGGAGGACATGATGAGCGAAGTGAAACTGGACGACAAAGGGTTGGTACCTGCCATCGCGCAGGACATCAACACCGGCCAGGTGCTGATGCTGGGGTACATGAATCCCGGCTCGCTCAAGCGGACGGTGGAAGGCACTCAGGTATGGTTCTACAGCCGCAGCCAAGAAGACCTGTGGCACAAGGGCGAGGTGTCCGGCAACTACCTGAACCTGCGCGAGTGGTATGTCGACTGCGACGGAGACACTATCCTGCTCAAGGTGGAACCCGACGGCCCGGCGTGCCACACCGGGGAAGTGTCCTGCTTCTACACCCAGATGGACGGCCTGCCCGATGACTATACGAGCAGCGACGGCGGACCGAGGGTGCTTGACGAGTTGTTCGCGGTGATCAAGGACCGGCAGCGTGAAATGCCCGAAGGCAGCTACACCGCCAGCCTTTTGGCAGAGGGAACCAGCCGGGTAGGGCAGAAGGTCATCGAAGAAGCCGGGGAGGCCGCCCTGGCAGCAGCGACCGGCGAAACGGAAAACCTGCCTGGGGAGATAGCGGACCTGCTGTACCACACGCTGACGCTTATGGCGTCCGCGGGCGTGTCGCCCAAGGCAGTGTGGGAAGAATTGCGGTCCCGGCGAGGCTAGGACGCCGGGCCGTTGACCGTCAATCCGGACACCGTCTCTCCGGCGGCGTAACGACGCCACTGGCCGGACCGGTAGACGGTCACGTTGCCGGACCCCAGGACAATTGTGGCGTCGGCGTCGAGGAGCACTCCCGAACCGCCATCGATGCCCAAAACCGTCATCCCGAAGGTTGCGGAGCCGGACAGTTGTTCAGCAACGGCGTTTGGGTCGCTGCGCTCGTGGTGGGGGAGGACCATCACGTTGGGCACGATGTCCAACGCCGGGGACACGGGCGAGCCGGACGACGGACGGCGCATCACGGAACCCAATACCATCGCTCCGGCGCTGGAGCCAGCCCATATCGCGCCGGCGTCGCACGCTGATTTGACCGCGTCGAACAGAGGTGACCCTGCGAGCACGGAATGCAGGTGATCGGGACTGCCGCCGGTGAAGTAGATGACATGGGCGCCGTCCAGCTGCGCCACGATGCGGGGATTCTCGGCATCTTCGCGGCGGACAACATCCAGGCCGTATGCCGATGCGCCCAGGCCGGTGAAGTGGCGCACGCCGTTGCTCGCGGCGAGACTAGGGTTTTCAAAGGCAGCGGCCGTTGGTACGATGGCGACACGGGGGTTCGCCGCTCCGGTCGCCTCAAGAACGTGACGATCCATGCCGGCGCAGGACGCCCGAAACTCGTCACCCCCGACCAACAGGATCCGCTTCGCCACTTTTGCGCGCCTCCGTTTCCAACCTATTCCATGCCACAGGAGAACCGGCGATGTTCGAGTTTATACATCACGTCCGAATCCTTGTCCACGACGCCGATGCCATGGCCGCATACATCGAGGAGAACTTCGGCATAACACCGGTGAAGATCGAGGTGTTTCCGGCCCGGGGCATGAAAAACGCCGTGTACAAGGTGGGCCAGACCAACGTGGAATTCACCGAGCCGTTGGATCCGAATTCGGCCATGGGGGAATATCTGAAGACATTCGGGCCGGGCCCGTATCACCTGGCGTTCGGCGTGTCCGACATCGCCGACAAGGCCGCGGCCCTTTCCGGCAAGGGAAACGAGATGCGCGGCGAAAACGGCATGTCCCGCAGCGCGGAGGGATACATGACCGCCAACATCGCCGCCGCCAGCGCGTTGGGCTACCCGTTCCAAATCGCCGAAGGGTAGCCGGAAAGTGTTATTGCGAGCGAAGCGCGGCAATCCTGTTGGCGCAAGGGAGTCCTTCCGAACAGACGGCGCTGCTAAGGGGTCGAGATTGCCACGGCGCAAGCGCCTCGCAATGACAACCTCCTGAATTCTGAACAGTTACCGCGGTGACTGTCGCCGGGACGCGAAATACGCTCGGATGCTACCATGTAAAGCCCGGCCCAATCTTTTCCCAGTTGGATGACCATCATGCTTGTGAAAGACACCGTAGCCGCAATTGTCGCCGCCGCCCTGAAGCAGGCCAACCGGGATGGGGCAATCAGCGTGGACACCGCGCCGGACATCGAGATTGAGCGGCCAAATAATCCGGAGCACGGGGATTTCGCCACCAACCTGCCATTGCGCCTGGCGCGGGCGGCGCGGGCGAACCCGATGCAGTTGGCGCAACTGATTGCGGATCGGATCCAATCGGGTCCCGAGATCGCCAGCGTCGAGCCGGCGCCTCCCGGGTTCATCAATTTCCAACTCAGCGACACCTGGCTGCAGCAGCAGGTGGAGACCGTCATCGCCGCCGGCGAAGGTTTCGGGTCGGCTGAAGCGGGCGCCGGGCGCAAGGTGATGGTCGAATTCGTGAGCGTGAACCCGACGGGCCCGGTCCACGTGGGCCACACCCGGGGCGCGGTGCTGGGCAGTGCCCTGGCGAACACCATGCAGGCGGCCGGGTACGATGTCACCCGGGAGTACTACATCAACGACGCCGGTTCCCAGATGGAAGCGTTTTATCGCTCAGTCTGGACCCGCTACCAACAGGCACTGGGCCGGGACGCGCAGATGCCGGAAAACGGATACCAGGGAGACTACATTGCCGACATCGCCGGGGAGATCATCGAGACCGAGGGCCCGGGCCTGCTGGAACTAGCGGAACCCGCAGCCATCCGCCGGATCGGAGACATCGCTCGGGAGAAGATGGTCGCGCTCATCCGCGATGATCTGGGCGCCATTGGCGTGAATTTCGACAACTGGTTCAGTGAGCGCTGGCTGTTCCAGAACGAAGCGACTCCCACCAGCGACTACGACCGGGCCATGGCCCTGCTGCGGTCGGGCGGTCATCTCGCCGAACGGAGCGGAGCACTCTGGTTCAATTCCGCGGCTCTCGGGGACGAACGGGACAACGTGGTGGTGCGTTCGTCGGGCGAACCGACCTATTTTGCCTCGGACATCGCCTATCACTACAACAAGTTCAGCGGGCGCGGGTTTGACCGAGTGATCGATATCTGGGGCGCAGACCACCAGGGCCACGTGCCCAGGATGAAGGCGGCAGTATCTGCGCTTGGCGTGGAGCCGGAAAACCTCACCGTGCTGATCTCCCAGATGGTGACGCTGAAACGCGGGGATGAAACCGTGCGCGCCTCCAAGCGGACCGGCGATTTCGTCACGTTGCGGGAGTTGGTGGACGAGGTGGGCATGGATGCGTGCCGGTACTTTTTCCTGGCACGGGCGGCGTCCACGCAGATGGAATTCGACCTGGAACTGGCCACGCGCGAATCGTCGGAAAACCCGGTGTACTACGTGCAATATGCCCACGCCCGGAACGCCAGCATCCTGAACCTGTCCGGCGAGCGCGGCATCGACTTTTCCGGTGGAGATGTTTCGCTGCTCACCCACCCCAATGAGCTGGCGCTGATCCGCACCATGTTGCGGTTGTCCGAGTTGATCGTACAGATAGCGGAAAACCTGGAGCCACACCACCTGCCCCACTACGCCATGGAATTGGCGACCGCATTCCACCATTTCTACGAAAATTGCCGGGTCATCTCAGCCAACCCGGAGGACAATGAGGTGACGCTGGCACGGCTCAAACTGGTTGCCGCCGCGCAGGTCGTGTTCCGGCGGACCCTGACGCTGATGGGCATGTCCGCGCCAGATCGCATGGAGCGATGACAATGGTAATCAGGCGGCCGCAGAAGGGTATGATTGCCTTAGCTGAGGCCGCGATTTTGACCTGCGCTTCAATGGCGACGGCGGCAATAATCACTGCGGTACGTCGTGCCGGATGACCGGGAGATTTCACGATGTTGTTGGACACTTTGCAGATGCGGCGGCGTATGCGGGAAGCCGGCTTTCCCGAGGAGCAGGCTGATGCCGTCACCGAGGGCATCGCCAACATCGTAGCCGGCGAATTGGCGACCAAGGAAGACCTGCGCGAACTCAGAACCGAGATGCTGGACAAGTTCGCTGAAGTCAAGGGTGAAATCGCCGAGGTCAGGGGCGAAATCGCCGAGGTCAAGGGTGAAATCGCCGAGGTTAAAAATACGGTCGCCGACTTGAAGGTCAGCATTGCGGACTTCAAGACCAGCATCGTCAAATGGGTGGTCGGACTGGTTGCGGCGATGTTGCTGGGCTTCGCCGGCATGACGGTGGCGGTAATGGTGACGCTGGTCAGGGTATTCGGCTGAATTCGGTAATAATTGCAGCCGTATAACTTGCCCTGTACTGCCGTCGGGTGTATATTGCAGGGCCTATGCTATCCGATTTCATAATCGCATCCGGGTTCGTAGCGGATGCCGTGTGCCCTTGCGATTCTCGTAGCTCGGTCTGTAACACTCTGAGCAGAAATACGGGCGGTCGCGCGGCAGGCAAAGGTCGATAATGGGCATCCTCTGGCGCATCATCGGCATGGCCGGCAACTACCCGACTCGGCTTTCCCTCGCCTACATAACCGCCCTGGTGTCGATTGGGTTCTCCCTGGCTCTGCCGTGGCTGTTCGGCAGCGCCATTGACCTGATGGTGGGGCAGGACCCGGTGAGCAAGGGGTTCTTCAGGAAGGACTTCACGCTGACCGCCTTGGTGATGTTTGGCCTCGGCATCCTTGGGGTGAGCCTGGGGCGTGGCTTCTGTGACTTCGGTCGCACCTACACGACGGAATCCCTTTCCCAGAAGGTCGCCTTTGACTGCAGAAACCTGCTGTACGACAAGCTCCAGAATGTGAGCTTCGCCTTCCACGACAAGGAGCACACCGGGGATCTCATGTCCCGGGCGACGGCCGACGTGGAGGCCATGCGCCGCTTCGTGAACATGGGCATGATCCGCTCGCTGGACGTAGTGGTGCGGATCCTTGCGATCCCGATCATATTGTTCGTGGTGAACTGGCAGTTGGCGCTGCTGAGCATGATCTTCGTGCCGGCCATCGTCCTGCGCTCCTCTTTCGTCATGCGCGCGCTGCGGCGCAAGTGGCTGCACGTGCAGGAAGTGATGGGCCAGTCGGTGACGGTCCTGCAGGAAAACCTGGCCGGGATGCACGTGGTCAAGGCATTTGCCTCCGAGGACTACGAGCGTTCCAAGTACAACCGAAAGGCCGAGGAACTGCGTGTCGAGTACTACGACGCCGAGCGGATGCAGGGCACCAACAGTGCGTGGATGACGCTTTACTTCACCTTCGCGCTGGGCGTCATCCTCTGGATCGGTGGCTGGCTGGTGGTGCGTGGCGACCTGACGCCGGGCCAGCTTGCGATGTTCTTCCTGTACCTCAACCAGCTGACTTTCCCCATTCGGGCCTCTGCCCAAATCATCAACACCTTCTCCAGGGCGATCTCATCGGGCCAGCGGTTGTTCAACGTGCTGGACACGGTGTCACCGGTCACGGAACGTGTCCACGCAAAGGACATGGGTCGCGCCAACGGTCACGTTCGCTTCGATAATGTCGCGTTCGCCTATGAGGACCGGGCGCCGGCGCTGCGGCAAGTGGACCTGGACGCCAAACCAGGACAGGTAACGGCGATCCTGGGCGCGCCAGGCAGCGGAAAGACCACCGTGGTCAGCCTGTTGCCTCGCTTCTACGACGTGACCTCGGGCGAGATCACCATCGATGGCATGGACATTCGGGATTTCACGTTGCAGTCCTTGCGCCACAACGTGGGCATAGTGCACCAGGACGTGTACCTGTTCAGCGCGAGCATTCGCGACAACATCGCATACGGCGTGGTGGGCGCCACCCAGCAGGACGTGGAACGCGCGGCCAAGGTGGCCCAACTGCATGACCAGATCATGTCGTTGCCCGGCGGTTACGACACGTGGGTCGGTGAGCGCGGAACTACGTTATCGGGAGGACAGCGGCAGCGACTGTCCATTGCGCGGACGATACTGATCGACCCGCCGGTGTTGATCCTGGACGACTCCACATCGAGCGTCGACGTCGAGACGGAACGGCAAATTCACCGCGCGATGACCGAGGTCATGAAAGGCAGGACCACCTTCGTTATCGCTCATCGCCTCAGCACCGTGCGGGAAGCGGACCAGATCCTGGTCCTGGACAAGGGCGTCATTGCGGAACGAGGCTCGCACGATGAGCTGGTGCGCAATGACGGCATATACCAGAGCATCTACGAACTGCAACTGCGGCCGCAGGAAGAAGTGTTGCTGGAGGCAGCAGTGCCGGCCTACGGGAGGGCTGCCCTATGATGCGCGGCGGCGGCATGGGCGGCGGCATGATGGGGGGGATGCGTGGCACCTCCGCCGACAGCATGTTCGCCCCCACCAACGACAACCTGACGGACGAGGACGTGGTCGGGCGCGTTTACGACAACCGGGTCGTGGCGCGTTTTATGACCTACATCAAGCCCTACCGCAAGTTCGCGCTCATCGCCCTGGCTTCGTTGCTGACCTACGCGGCGGTTAACGCGGCGATACCGTTGCTGATCAAATACGGCATTGACTGGGCCATTGCTGAAGGAAGCGTAAACCGGGTCCACGTCATTGGCGCCGCGTTCATGGTCATCACCGTGATCCATTTCCTGTCCAACCGCCTGCAATTCATTTTCATATCGTTGACGGGGCAACACATCCTGTACGACCTGCGGTCCGGGATGTTCAGCCACCTGCAGAACCAGTCCAACGCGTTCTACCACCGGACGCCGATCGGCCGCATCATGTCCCGCATGCAGTCGGACGTGCTGCAATTGCAGGAAACCTTCGAGCTGCTGGCTCTGGCGCTAGCCGAGTTGGTGACGGTGGGCGCGATCATCATCCTGATGTTGGTGATCGACTGGCAATTGGCCCTGGTGTGCATGCTCGTGGTGCCCATTCTCACGGTGATCATGATGTACTGGCAGCGGTTCGCGCGGCATTCGTTCATGCGCATCCGCCGGGCCATCGCCATGGTCAACGGCGAGTACAACCAGAACATCACCGGCGTGCGCGTGGTGCAGAGCCTGAACCGCCAGGACGAGAACCTGGCGCATTTCCGGACGCTGAACCAGGAATACCTGGACGCAAACCTGGAAGCGGCGCGGTATTCGGGAATGCTGCAACCACTGGTGGAGTTGCTCATCGGTCTGGGTATCGGTATCGGCGTGGTGCTGTTTGGCGGGTTCCTGTTGCAACGGGACGCGCTGGAGGTGGGCACGCTGGCCGCATTCGCGCTGTGGATCCAGAGGTTCTTCGAGCCGATACGCCAGCTCACCATGCAGTACAGCCAGTTGCAGCGGGCGATGGCGGCCGGCGTGAGAATCTTTGAGGTTCTGGACCTTGATCCGGACATCCTGGACAAACCGGACGCCCAACAGCTGCCGGAGGTCAAGGGCGAGATCCGGTACAACGACGTGACCTTCCACTATCTGCCGGGGACCGACGTTCTCAAGAACATCAACCTGCACATCAAGGCCGGTGAGAACGTTGCGCTGGTGGGATCGACCGGCGCGGGCAAAAGCACCCTGGTGAATCTGCTGCACCGGTCAGCGGACGTTACGGGCGGGTCGATCACCGTCGACGGATACGATCTGCGGGACGTGACCCGAAAATCGCTGGTGCACCAGATGAGCATGGTATTGCAGGAGCCTTACCTGTTCTCCGGCACGGTTAGCGAGAACATCCGGTATCAAAATGGGGACGCTACCGAAGAGGAAATGATCGCCGCCTCCAAAGCCGTGGGCGCCCATGACTTCATAATGGAAATGGACGGCGGTTACGACGCGGAACTGGCGGAACGCGGGGTCAACCTGAGCATCGGGCAGCGGCAGTTGATCAGCTTCGCCCGGGCGATTGTCGGGAATCCGCGGATACTGGTGCTGGACGAGGCGACGGCCAACATCGATACCCATACGGAACTGCTGATCCAGCAAGCCTTGAACCGGATTCTCAAGGACCGAACCTCGATCGTTATCGCACACCGCCTGTCCACGATACGCAACGCTGACAAGATCGTGGTGCTGGACCGGGGGCGCGTCGCCGAGGTAGGCTCGCATGACGAGTTGCTGGAAGCCGGCGGCGTGTACGCCCAGCTGTACGCCATCAACTACGGGTTGTCCGGGCCAAGCGTCGACGTCGCGCCGGTTGGGGGCGAGGTCATCGGAGCGGACGGATTGTCCCCGGCGGCGGCTGACTGATCGACGCCGAACCGCGCCTCGTTGGAGCGGCCGCAATGGCCGCTCTTTTTGCGCCTCGCTGGTCTAATTCCCGGCCAGGAAATCACGGATCACCGACGCCAATTCCTCGGGCTTGTGGTACCCGATGTCGTGAATGGTGTCCGCGATCCAGTGGACACGGCCGTTGGGCAGGGCGGCCTCGGCGGCGGCGACCATCACCTCCCGCTGGCGCGAAAACTGGGAATTGGCCCGGTCGGCGCGCGGCCCGGCGGCGACGACCAACGCAGGTATGGTGATGCGTGGAAGCACCACCGACGGCGGTTCGTTCCACATGGTCTCCAGTACTTGGGCGTGGTTATCAGGGCGCAGGTTGTCGTACATCTGGCCATCTTCGCCTTCGTAGACCATGGTGAGCGCGATTTCCGCCAGGTCGTCTCCCCAGCAAAAGGAGAGATTGGCGGCCAGGCGCTCGAGATACTCGTCGCGGGTACCGGCCACCAGGCGCGGGGCCAGCCGCTGCCGGAACGCCTCCCAAGTGGGGTTCGGCAACAGGCCGCCGTCCTGGAAACCGCCGTCGATCATCACGACACGGCTGACGCGGTCCGGGAAGCGCATCGCCAGGTTGCTGGCCACGTGTCCGCCCCAAGAGTGGCCCAACACCGGGGCGCGGGAGATGCCGAAGTGGTCCAGCAAACGGATGGCATCCTCCGCCAGTGTCTGCCAGTCGTAGCCGCCGGGCGCCTGGGTGGTCGCGCCGTGTCCCCGCTGGTCGGGGGCGATGACCCGGTACCGATCGGAAAGGAACGGGGCGAGGCGACGATACCAATGACCGGACGAGGCCAGCCCGTGAAGGGCAAGGAGCGGCTCGTTCGGGCCTCCCCAATCCAGGTAGTGCACGTCCAGTTCGCCCATGGAGGCGACAGAGGGGCGCGGAGAGTTGTCACTGCGAAGCGACTGTGAGTCAGGCATATCGACACATTGGCTCCCAAATTTGGCGGCGATTATACGCCGGGATCGGTTCTGTTAGCGAAGGCAAGAGCAAAAATTGGGTATGCTAAAATCGCGGCACAGCGTCCAGACGCCGGGCGAGGGAGTTGCCATGACCGACCGTTATCACCTCGGCGACTATTCCCAATTGGTGGCGCAGGCTGCGGCCAAGCTGGATTCCGACCGCGTTCCGGCGCGGCTCCGCGACCACGATCACACCCTGTGGAGCGATGATCCGGCGGAGATATCAGACCGCTTGGCATGGCTCACGCTCCCGACCGATATGCGGTCGTCGCTGCCCGGGTTGTACGAATTCGCCAACGCAGTCCGCTCGGCCGGATACCGCCATGTCACGCTTTTGGGAATGGGAGGCAGCAGCCTGGGCCCGGAGGTGATCCGGCAGGTGATTGGCTCCACTATGGCTGACGGCGCATACCCCCGGATGCTGACCCTGGACAGCACTGTCCCGGATTGGGTGGCCGCCGCAACGGAGCAGGTCGACGCGGAGCGCACCCTGTTCGCGGTGTCATCGAAGTCGGGGACGACCACCGAGCCGCTGACTTTCTACGCGTACTTCCGTGGCCTGGTAGAAGCCGCGCTGGGAATGGAAGCTGCCGGTGATAACTTCATCGCCGTCACCGATCCCGGCACCCCGTTGGCGCAGCGGGCTGAATCAGAGAACTTTCGTCGCGCGTTTCTGAACAACCCGGACATCGGCGGCCGTTATTCGGTGCTGTCCTTGTTCGGCCTCGTGCCGGCTGCGCTTACCGGGATGAATCTCGATCGACTACTGGCATCAGCCGAGCGGATGCAAGCGCGGTGTTTGGACGACTCGCCGGCTTCCGAAAACCCGGGCGGGTGGCTGGGAGCCGTGATCGGGACGATGGTCAAGCAGGGGAGGGACAAGCTCACGCTGATCTCCACCGACAGCCTAGCTCCCTTTGGGCTCTGGGTGGAGCAACTGCTGGCGGAGAGCACCGGGAAGAACAGTACCGGAGTGATCCCGGTGGCGGCGGAACCGCTGCCGGACGATGTAGCCGGGTGCTACGGAGATGACCGTTTCTTTGTGCAGCTGAAGCTGGCCAACGACGACAACGCGGTACCTGACGCCGCGGTGGAACAACTGAAATCGGCGGGTCATCCGGTAGCCATCCTGGAGTTGGCAGACGAATACGACCTCGGTGCGGAATTCTATCGCTGGGAGTATGCCACCGCCGTCGCCGGGCACTTGCTGGGCATCCACCCCTTCGATCAGCCGGACGTGCAGGGAGCCAAGGACCGCACCGTAAGCGTGCTGGAACAGTGGCAACAGGACGGAAAGTTGCCATCGGCGCGCTCGGATGACGGCGCCGCACTGGCACGGCTGCTGGAAGCCAGCCAGTCCGGGGACTACCTGGCGATCATGGCGTATCTGCCGGACACGTATGCGATACGCGAAACCGTCAACCGGCTGCGCCAAAGGGTCATGGCGAAATACCGAATTGCGACCACCATGGGATACGGGCCGCGGTTCCTCCACTCTACCGGGCAGTTGCACAAGGGAGGACCGGGGTCCGGCATCTTCCTGCAACTTACCCAGGACCACCGGTCGGACATCACGATACCCGGGTGGGATCTCAGCTTCGGCGTGCTGGCCGACGCCCAGGCCCTCGGGGATCTGCAGGCCCTGGACGATCTTGGCCGGCGCACCGTGTCGGTTCACCTGGGCAACGATCCCGCCGCAGGCATTAAACGTATTGCAGACGGTCTGTGACCCGGGGCATTTCTGAATTCATCGTCAGAATCAGGATTCACAGGATTATGGGATTTTCGCGATTGTGGTCATTACTCAGCACCATCTACTCAATCCTAACAATCCCTAAATCCTGATTCTGACGATTGATTGCTGCCGGTAAGAACTAAGGAGTAGAGAATCTTGGAACTTGGGATGATCGGACTGGGGCGGATGGGCGCCAACATGACACAACGCCTGCTGCTGGCCGGGCATAGCATCGTTGTCTACGATCAGAACCTGGAAGCCGTGGAGGCCAGCGGAGCCGGCGGAGCGATTGCGGCCGCGTCGTTGGCCGACCTGGTCGACAAGCTGGCCGCGCCGCGCGCCGTGTGGATCATGCTCCCAGCGGGCGGGGTAACGGACGCGGTAATCGATGAGCTGGCGGGGCTGCTGGGCCCGGGCGACGCGGTGATAGACGGCGGCAACGCCAACTACAAGGACACGCTGCGCCGAGGCGAAATGCTTGCGCAGCGCGGCATCCACTTGATGGACGCGGGAACCAGCGGCGGCATCTGGGGATTGGCCGAAGGCTACTCGTTGATGGTCGGCGGCGACACGGACACCTACCAGCGGCTGGAACCGATCTTTCAGGCTTTGGCGCCCGGTGAAGACAAAGGTTATGCCCACGTCGGGCCCACCGGGGCCGGTCACTTCACCAAGATGGTGCACAACGGCGTCGAGTACGCGCTGATGCAGTCCTACGCTGAAGGGTTCGAGTTGCTACAGGCCAAGCAGGAGGAGTTCGACCTAGACCTGACCGCTATTGCCAGGACCTGGCAGCACGGCAGCGTCGTGCGCTCCTGGCTGCTGGACCTGGCCGTGCGCGCGCTGGAAGAGGATCCGGGCCTGGAGAGCCTGGCGGCGTACGTGGACGATTCCGGCGAGGGGCGCTGGACGGTGAACGAGTCGGTTGAACTGGCGGTGCCTACGCCGGCCATCACGGCCGCGCTGTACCAGCGGTTCCGGTCACGCCAGGAAGAGCCATTCGGCGCGCGCCTGCTGGCGGCCCTGCGGAACCAGTTCGGAGGGCATGCCGTCCGCGAGGCAGGTTCGCGATGATGACTTCCGGGGCCAACCTGCTGCGCCATGACGACGCGAGCGGAATGACCGTCGTCGTGATAATGGGGGCCAGCGGCAACCTGACGCGCACCAAACTGGCCCCAGCCCTGTTCAGCCTGTACCGGAAGGGCCGCCTGCCTGACGATGTGCGGGTCATCGGCATAGCCCGAGATACAATGGATCACGGTCAGTTCCGCGTACTGCTCCGCGAGTCGATAGCGGATGCGGGCGACGAGGAATGGGAGGAATTCGCCGGTCGACTGACCTACGTGTCGGCGGACGTCACCGATTCCGGGACGCTGAAGCGGGTGTACCAAGAGATCGCCAAGTCCGCGTCGGAGCAGAGCGACACGTTGAACTGCCTGTATTACCTGGCGCTGGCTCCCGGGCTGTACGAGCCGGTGATCCACGCGCTATCCGATGCCGGGATGACCGACGAGGCCGGCGGTTGGCGACGAATCGTCATCGAGAAACCCTTCGGATCCGACCTTCTGACGGCGCAGCGCTTGAACCGTCACGTGCACACCGTGTTTCGCGAGGAGCAGGTCTATCGCATTGACCACTACCTGGGCAAGGAGACGGTGCAGAACCTGCTGGTCTTCCGGTTCGCCAACTCGATTTTCGAGCCGATCTGGAACCGCAACTACATCGACCAGGTGCAGATCACGGTGGCGGAGGACGTGCTGGTCGGCGAACGGGGCGAGTACTACGACCGGTCCGGCGTCCTGAAGGACATGTTCCAGAACCACCTGCTCCAGTTGCTGGCGCTGATCACCATGGACCCTCCCTATGCGTTCGCCGCCGACGCATTACGCAACGAGAAGGTCAAGGCCCTCAGCGCGGTGCGCCGAATGTCGCTGCGGGACGTGCGCGAGAACGTGGTTATCGGGCAGTATGACGGCTATCACTTCGAGCCGGGAGTTTCACCGGGCTCGCACACGCCGACCTATGCCGCGCTGCGCCTATACGTGGATAACTGGCGCTGGCACGGCGTTCCCTTCTACCTGCGGTCGGGGAAGGGGTTATCGCGCAAGACCACGGAGATGATCATCCAGTTCCGGTCGCCGCCCCACATGCTGTTTCCGGTTCCCGACGACGTGGAGATACCGGGAAACACGCTGTCCATCTGTGTTCAGCCCAACGAAGGGATGCGGCTGGAGTTCCAATCCAAGGTGCCGGATGCCGATCTGGAGATGAAACCGGTTTCGCTGGAGTTCCACTACGACGAAGGGTTTTCGGGGGTAGAACTTCCGGACGCGTACGAGCGGTTGCTGCTGGACGCGCTGGAGGGCGACGCCTCGCTGTTCACCCGCAGCGACGAGATAGAACTGGCCTGGAGCATCATCGACCCCATCGTCCACGGGCTGGACCTGCCGGGCGCGCCGGCGCCATTCCGCTACCTGCCGGGTATGGACGGCCCGCCCAATGGGGAGGAGTTGCTGCGAAGCGACAACCGTCGGTGGCTGCCTGGGTGCGTGGAAGTGGGGTACGGGATTTAGGGGCCGTCCCATCCGAAAAACAGGCCGGGGCGAATGATCACTCGTCCCGGCAACTGTGTACGGGTCTGGTAACGGCAAATCAGCCGTTATTGAAGACGTCGTTGGCAATGTCCATGGCGCCGCGGGCGAAGGGGATGCCCGCGTAGAGCGTCATGTGCCCGAAGATCTCGATGATCTGGTCCCGGGTGAAGCCGATGTTGAGGGCGCCGCGGATGTGGCTGCGCAGCGGCCCCTCGCGGCCGAGGGCGGCGAGGCAGGTGATGGTACACAGGCTGCGGCTGGGCAGGTCGAGGCCCGGTCGCGTCCATGTCGCGCCCCAGTAGTACTCGCCGGTGACGCGACCGAGTTCGCTTTCTGCCTCGGTCGGAGGAGCCGGACGGGCGCCTCCTCCTCCACCCATGTAGTTGCGACGATACTCGTCACCTCGCTGGAACAGGCTGTCGGGGTCCTCGTTGGAGTCGTGGATGCGGGCCGGCGTGAAGTCGATGCCGCGTTCCTCGAAGACTTCCTTGCACAGGGTCAGGGCCTGGATGCCGGCCGGCGCGCCGCCGTACCAGGTGTCGTGGATGATCAGCTCCACGACCTGCTCGGGGGTCAGGCCGATGTTCAAGGCGTTGCCCAGGTGCCGCTTGAGCTGGACCTCGCGGTTCAGCACGATCAGGCAGGACAGGGTAATCATCTCACGCTGCGCCGGAGATAGCGCGGGCCGCTTCCAGATGGTGCCAAACAGCGCCTCGCCCAAAATCCGTTCCAGGTCGGGAGCGATGTCCCACGCGCCGGGGGACGAACCGCCGGTGATCTGCCCGCCGCCGAACATGCGCCGTGTTTCCTGCCCGCGTTCGTAGCGGTCATCGAGTTCAGTCATGTGATGCCTCCAATAGGGTTTGGCCGTTGGGTCAGCGGAAGTGTAGCAGAAGGCGGGGGGCTGCTAACACGCGGTGCATTGGCGCCGGTGACGCCCCGATGCTAGAGTGGGCCGGGAATCTCGCCGGCCCGAAAAGGAAACCAACCATGACAACCATCACACTGGAAACCATCACACCACGCGAACCGGTCGTACCGCAACGGCCGACGGAGAGCAAAGAAGATGCCAAGCTGGGACTGCGAGACTACTCGGCGCGCTCGAAAATCCTGATCGACAACCATAAAGAGTTGCTTGCCAGGTACCCTGACCAGTGGATCGCTTTCGGCGATAACTGGAAAATCGTGGCGGCCGCAACCCACGAGGAAGTTCTGCAAAAATTGAAGGAAACGGGAGGGTATTCGCCTCACTCGGTGGTGCGACGCCTAGAGACCAACCCGCCCCGGCGTATCCCGACCGTCTGGCGGAAGCGGTCTCGATGATTGCTGGTCAGTTCACTGACGACGGGCTGCCTGTCATCGAATGCAACGTGTTCCTGCCGCGGTTCGGCTTGATAGGACAAGTCACCTTCCTAGTTGATACCGGCACGGACACTACCATCCTGCACCCTGAGGCAGCGGCAGACCTGGATTGCCCGTTCGACCTGCTGGACAACCCCGCCGAGTTCATCAGCGCAGGTGGCGCTTTGCTCTATTACATGGAGCCGGCCGTGCTTTCCTTCAACGATAGCGACGGCGGCACCCGGGAGTTTGAGAGCGACATTTCCATCGCCAAACCTGATCCCCTTACCGACGGCTTGGATTCTCTGCTGGGCCGCGACCTGCTGAACCAAATGCGCATGGAGTACGATTTCCCGCGGAGCAGGTTGGCGCTATGCCAAGTTTGAACCAGTGGCGGCGGCGCTCGATTGGCCCGGCCGCATTTAGATTGGATCGCCCAGGTTGATGGTGTCGGCCGTTATGGCCATCGAAGCGAGGTATTCGGCGGGCACGACCTCCAGCGCGGGATGGCCGAGTAGAGCATCGATGCATTCCTGGCTCGCCCCGATGTATGTTGAATCAAGGTCGATAGTGGTAGCGACGAACCAGGCTCGGTCAGCCGGCCACCAGATGTTGGGCGGTTGGGAGAGGAAATTGTCGTAAAACCCAGTGAGATCCTGCAAACTGCCCTCGTAGAGGAGATAGTTCTAACCCATGCACCTGACCCTTTGGGCCCTCTTTACATCGTGGGGCGCACGCCGGGGTCTTCCCCGGCTGTCGGCGGTCATTACAATGATGCTACCGTCTGAGTATTGGCCGTAGCCTTCCCAAACTCCGAAATAAGACTTCGCGGGTGTGTCGGTGAATTGGGCCAGCAAAGTGGACAATTCGGTTACCACCTCCTCATCCAGCCTGCCGTAGTTGGGGGGATCCCGGTCCCAAGGTCGTGACCCCAGGCGATGGCCAAGGACGGGCGAACTAATGCACTTGAAAGACATCAGCGGGTGGTATGTTCGACCGGACCATGCCGCCACCGTTGACCAACGAACCAGCCGGTCGGTTGCGTCCCGCGCGGGGTGCAAGACGCGAGCGTAGGCCGCGTAGCCCTCTGGGACCAGCCTACTCATGGATTCGGGGGGCCCGGTCAGCCTTGCCTCGGCCCAACGTCCGGGGGTGACGTCGGTCAGGAATGTCAAGCCGGGCGGATGGACGCTGTATCCCGGAACATCCTGCCTCCGTG
Source organism: Dehalococcoidia bacterium (assembly GCA_022827095.1). GTDB lineage: Bacteria > Chloroflexota > Dehalococcoidia > Lucifugimonadales > UBA3495 > Bin87. The sequence continues at coordinate 149,825 of JAJDTP010000005.1, read as the reverse complement.
CGGCGCCGGCGGACAGCTTTCCGAAGAACCGAGAAAACAGATTAAGCATGGCTTCCGTTCCTCAATGCACATGCTATCATCCAGCCATGATAGACCTACTGATTTCCAACGGGCTGGTAATTGACGGTTCCGGAAGCCCCGGGTTCCATGCGGCGGTGGCGATATCGGGCGACGCGGTAACGGTACACCGGGGCGACGACGAGGACCTGCGCGAGAACGCCGCGCGAGTGATTGACGCCACCGGCCATGTGGTGTGTCCGGGGTTCGTCGACCTGCACTCCCACGCCGGCCTGACCATTCTGGGCGAGCCCCACCACGATCCGAAGGTACGCCAGGGGGTGACCACGGAGCTGGTGGGCATCGACGGGATCTCCCATGCGCCGTTCAAGACTCAGGAGGAATTGCACCGGTACATCTGGCTGGACGCGGGGCTGAACGGCTACCCGCCGATGCCGGCGGACTGGCTGACGGTCGCCGACATGCTAGGTAAGTACGACAACACCGTGGCGATCAACATGGCCTACATCCTGGGCAACTCGCCGGTGCGCATCTGGAGCGTAGGCTGGGAACAACGGGAAGCGACCGAGGGGGAGATAGCCGACATGCGGTCGGTGGTGCGCGAGGCCATGGAGGAAGGCGCCTGGGGCCTATCCACCGGCCTGGACTACCCGCCGGGCGCTTACGCAGACACCGACGAGCTGGTCGCGCTGTCGGAGACGGCGACTTCGTTGGGAGGCATCTATCACACACACACTCGGGCCAGCCTGCTTAGCCAGGGATACCTAGCCCCGTGGCACGAGGCGGTTGAGATTGGCCGCAGGAGCGGCATTCCGGTCCATCTTACCCACTACCGGCAGTCGGTTTCGGGAGTGGGCAGCCACCTGGGTCACCTGGGCCTGGTGGAAGACGCCAGGGCCGAAGGGATTGACTGCACTTTCGACTGCTACACCTATCCCTACTCCGGCACGACGCCCACCATCGGGCTGCCGCACTGGGCCAAGGACGGTGGGCCGGAGCGTCTCATTGCGGCGCTACAGGACGCCGACGACCGGGCCCGCATGAAGCGGGAAATCACGCCGAGCCGGCTGGAGAACAACTGGCTGACCAACTTCATCAAGCCGGAGAACCAAATTTACGACGGGCGCCTCATCACCGATATCGCGGAGATGCGCGGACAGGACCCGGCGGACTCGCTGTTCGACCTGCTCCTGGATGAGAACCTGGGCATCAGCACGGTCGGGCTGGGAACCAACGCGCAGACGCTGTACGCCTTCGTGTCCCACCCTTACGGGATGATCGCGTCGGACGCGATACTGTTCGGCGAGTACCCCAACCCACGCACCTACGGGTGCTTTCCCATCGTGCTGGCCGAGTTCGTGCGCGCGGAAAAACACCTGCGATTGCCCGAGGCCATCCGCAAGATGACGTCATTCCCGGCACAGCGGTTGGGCATCCCCGACCGGGGTCTGCTGCGCGACGGGTTCAAGGCGGACATCGTGGTGTTCAACCCGGACACGGTGAAGGCACTGGCGACGAAAGAGAACCCCAAGCAGTACCCAGTCGGCATCGAGTACGTCATCGTCAACGGGCAGGTGGTGATACAGCAGGGCGAGAACACCGGGGCGCTACCGGGTCGGGGGCTGCGTCGGGGCCGGGCGGCGACGTAACCGGCACCCATGGCGGACTCGGTTTCCCCAGACTACCAATTTTGTCCCCGTTGCGGCGACCCGTTGGGTACCAGGGTTAGCGGCGGGCTGCCTCGACCTTCATGCGGGTCGTGCGGGTTTGTGCATTTCCGCAATCCGGCCGTTGGAGTTGCGGTGGTCGTGATGGACGAAGATGGCAGGGTTCTGCTGGGCCGGCGGTCGGCCGGCGGCAACGTGGGAGAGTGGTGCATCCCTTGCGGTTATGTAGAGTGGGGGGAGGACATTCGAGAGGCAGCGCGGCGGGAATTCTCTGAGGAAACGGGGTTGGACGTCCAGATCGGGGACGTGTGCGCAGTGCATTCCAACTTTCATAATCCGGCCTCGCTGACGGTGGGGGTGTGGTTCTACGCGACCATTGCCGGCGGCATGGCGTCAGCGTCGGATGACTTGGATCGTGTGGGCTGGTTTGCGCCGTCGGCCCCGCCGGAGCCGCTGGCCTTCCCGACGGACCGGCTGGTGCTGGCGGACCTGGCCAGTAATCGGGCTACCGCCTGATGGGGAAAAGCGCGGTCATCATTCAGCATAACCCGGTGGAGACGCTGGGCGGCAACTTCACCGGGATACTGCAGCAAGCGGGTTTCGAGCTGCACCACGTGCGGGTGTGCGACGGCGCACCGGACTTCGCAGAGTTCGACGCGCCGGACCTGTCCCAGGTTGACCTCGTGATGGCGCTGGGCGGGCCGATGTCGGCGAACGACAACTACCCGGCACTGGTACAAGAGATGGCCTACCTTCGCGCCGCCGCCACCGGGGACGTGGGCAATCAACCGGTGACCCCAGTGGTAGGCATCTGCCTGGGCGCACAGCTGCTGTCGCGGGCGTTGGGCGGAGCGGTTGCGCCCACCGGAGGCTACCAGTTCGGGCTGCGCAAGATCGACGTTACCGAAGCCGGTCGCACCGACCCAGCCTTCGGCGAGATCAACATCCCGCTGGTGCCCACTTTGCACGGCGAGCAGTTCACCGTGCCCGCGGGCGGGACGCTGCTGGCGGAGGGCACGATGCTGCGGCGGGACGGCGGCTACGTTCGCTTCCCCATGGCCTTCCGCTACGGGCCATCTTACGGGTTTCAGTTCGAGCCGCAACTGACGCTGGACGAGTTGCGCGTTTGGAACCGCGAACTTGCCGGCGACTACGAACTGATGGGCGACCGGTTTGATCGCGAGGAAGAGGCGGCACGCAACCTGCGCGAATTCATCGCTTTCGCGCGATACCACGAAGCGCAGATGGGACGGATGCTGAGAGCGCTGCTGGTTCAGGCGGGCTTGGGTTAGCAGCCCCGCAAACGGGGCAGGAACTATGCGTTTCTCGTTTGACTTGCAACCGGGCGGATAGTAACCTTCGTTCGTGCGTAATCGGGCAGTTGCGCAACGCGTCAGGGACCCGAACCGCACGATGAACCAAGAAAACCAATTTAACTTCGGAGGTAACATAGCATGGCTTACCAAGGAATGACGGCAGAGCACATCTGGGTGGAAGGACACAACGGCGACGCAATCAACGCTTACCTGGCGCGTCCGCTGGGAGCAGGCCCGTTTGGGGCGGTGATGCTGTTCCACCACATGCCCGGCTGGGATGAGGCCAGCAAGGAAATGGCCCGCAAATTCGCGCACAACGGCTATATCGCCATCATGCCGAACCTGCACTACCGACAGGGCCACGACGACCCGGTCGCCAACAGCAACAGTATCCGCGAGGCGGGCGGGATGCCCGACGATCGCACACTGGGCGACGCCGAGGGCGCCATCAGCTACCTGCGCCATCTGTCCAACTACAACGGCAAGGTTGGCATCATCGGGTTCTGCTCCGGCGGACGGCAGGTGTTCCTGGCCGCGTGCAAGCTCAAGGGCCTCAGCGCGGCGGTGGACTGCTGGGGCGGCGGCGTGACCCCGCGGGACAGCGAGCCTCCCACGGCAGCCATGCCACACGCGCCCATCGAGTTCGTCAACGACCTGTCGTGCCCGCTGCTGGGAATATTCGGCGAGGACGACGCGCGACCTTCGGTGGACGAGGTAAAAGCCACCGACGCCGCCATCCAGGCCGCCGGCAAGTCCTGGGAGTATGAGATCTACTCCAACGCCGGCCACGGGTTCGTCGCGGTCGACCGGCCCAGCTACGCGGTGGAAGCTTCCAACGCCGCCTGGCCGCGCATCTTCGGGTTCTACGGGCAGCACCTGTCGTAAGCGAACCGGTCGCACGCGGGCCTACGAAATGGGGCGGGTCAATGACCCGCCCCTAAATGATGGTGACTTCCCGGTAATCACCCGGACCCATCTCTCCAGCGGCGGATACGATGGCGTTGATGCCGGCTTGACTGTATGGCCAATTATGGTCAACCAATACCAAGATGGCGATTTTCCGAATGGCGAGATTTTGCTGATACCGGACGTTTTGGTCGGTGGTGATGAGTAGCTCGTAGCCAGCCTGCTCTGCCCGTGCTATCAGGAGACCATTGGCCACTCTGTCCCATCCCAAGTTAAGGACCCTATGGATCGTATGTCCCGACAGATGGCGACGCAGCGGCCGAGGAGTTCCATGGTCAAACAATATCAGCATATGCTGACCACGCCTCTCGCAACTCTTTCGCTTCGTGTTCCAGCACAGCCGCTACGTTGCGCGGATTCATACCGAACCACTCGTCAAACTCCTCAACCGTTGATCCTCCGGCGAGGTGGTAGTACAAAACGTACAATGCCAGTCTAGTGTGTTTGAACACCCAAGCCCCGCCGAGCCGTCCCGCGGCTTGTTCAACAAGGGAGCAGTTCCTCCATATAGCGTCATCCGGGGCAGCATTTTCGCTACGGGGATTGCGCGCGTAGGGCACCGGGCCCGGATAATCCAGGCGGTAATCGTGCAATTCGTCCGCTCGGTATTGCAACGCCGCTGCGGCCTGCACAATCCCTACCCCGAACCGCTCCGCGAAATCCCTCACCGTCATCCCCGACGCCAGCGACTCGTACAGCCGGTACAGTGGCACGTCGGTTCCTGTGAAAACCCACAGTCCGCCGTTCCGCTGCGCATGCCGTTCCACCGCCGGGCAGTGCTGCCAGTTCGCCATCGTGGGGCCTCCCTGTACACGTAATCAGCAGGGGCGGGTGTTGCGCCCGCCCCTGTCATCGTAGCACAACGCGCGGCGGCTTTAGTTGTCCGTTGACTCGAAGGCCAGGGTAGCGAAGCGCATGAAGATGCCGCCGCGCGGGGCGGCCAGCGGCCCGTTGAGGCAGAGGCACGCGATGACATATTGAGAGCCGGGTTCGCCGACCTCGGCGATCTCAACCCGGTGCGGAGTGTTCAGGCCGACGATGCTGCCGTAGGCGCGGTCGATTTCGCCGTTGACCCAGACTTCGCCGTAGTTGTCGAAGTTGGTCTCGAACCAGACACGCGAACCGGCGACGCTGGCCCCGTCGATGGTTTCGGGCAGGGTGACGGCGATGCGGTACCAAGCGAAGGTAAAACCGACGGACAGGCTCTGCCGCACGTTGTCGCAGATGTCCCATCCGGAGTCGTCGTAGTCGGCCAGGCGGGCCGGCGTGTCCAGCAACTGAGCAGTCAAGCCTTCGTTGGGTTCGCCGGGCACGAGGCCGGGAGCGACCCGCCAGGGTTGTCCGCCAACCTTGGCGCGGCCGTCTGCGGTGTTCAGGTCAACTGCAAATCTTGGCATCGTGAAACCTCCTGTCGTTGACACTCCGCCACTCCCACGGATGCCGGAGTCCAGAAAAGCCCGATGGATTCCGGCTTCCGCCGGAATGACGGGCGGGAATTTAACGAAATTCCCAGAGATTGGCCGCGGTGCCGCCGAAGACCATGTCCCGCGCCTCCGTGCTCGGGTAGTCGATCAGCTCCATGGGGAAACGCAGGGTGTTGCGGTAGCCCTCCCGGTTGGCCGAGGGCGGAAAGTCACTGCCCCACATAAGGCGGTCACCGCCGAAAGCCTCGACCGCCATTTCGATCAGCGGCGGGATGTTGTCGAAAGGTATCGGCTGGCGGAAGGGTTGGGGCCGCGGGCAGAACTCACCCAAGCCGGGTATCTTCATGTACACGTTGGGATACCTGGCAAGCTCGAGGGTTTTCCGGTAGGTGTCCATTGGGATTTCCGTATCCGCGCGGCCCGGGCCCCAGAACGCGCCGACGCCGGCCAAGTGCTCGATCACGATGGACAGGTTGGGGAACTCGCGGATGATCTCCTCGAATTCCGGCGCGGCGTAGTGTTCTGCGGGACCCATCACGCTGGCGACGACGCCCAGTTCGGCACACTTGCGCCAGAGGGCCAGAGGGTCGTCGCCAGGAGACCTCCACGAGCACTGGAAACGCAAGCCGTCCGCGCCCTGATCCTTGAGTTCGGCGACGCGGTCGACCGCATCGGGCTGGGTGTGGTCGACGATGGCGATGACGGCGAACCGACCGGGGAAACGTTTGACCGCTTCGATCAGGTAGGTGTTGTCGAAGACGCCGAAGAACTGGGTCAGGACGGCCTGGTCGACGCCGGCCCGCTCCATCTCATCGAGGAGGATTTCGACCGGTTCGAACCAGTAGGGCGAGGCGTGGCAATGGGTGTCGATAACGGTAGCCATGGCATCCTCTCCCTAGGCAGCGGTGGTCCCGCCGTCGATCACCACCTCGGAACCGGTGACGAAGGACGATTCGTCAGAGGCCAGATAGATCGCGCCGTAGGCGATCTCGCTGGGCTTCCCGACCCGACCCAACGGGAGCCGCTGCATGCGCAAGGCCATGTTGGCAGGGTCGTTGAGGGTATCCGCGATCATATCGGTTTCAATCGGGCCGGGGTGGATGGAATTGCAACGGATGCCCTCTCTCGCATGCTGGATGGCGGTTGACTTGGTAAACAGGCGCACCGCGCCCTTGGTGGCGGTGTAGCTGGCCGAGCCGTTGGGGCTGCCCACCAGACCGGCGGTGGAGGAGATGTTGATGATCGAACCGCCGCCGGCGTCGCGCATGGCGGGGATTGCCGCCTTGGTGCCGAGGAAAACGCCCTTGGCGTTGACGGCGAAGATGCGGTCCCAGTCATCCTCAGTGGTCTCCTCGATGTTCTTGCGGATGAGGATGCCCGCGTTGTTCAGCAGGACGTCGAGCTTGCCGTAGGTGTCGACCGCGGCCTGGACCGCCGCCTCCCAATCGGACTCGCTGGTGACGTCGAGGTGAACGTAGGTGACGTTGTAGCCGAGTTCCTGCAGTTCGGCTTCGGTCTGGCGACCCTGATCGTCGAGAATGTCGCCGATGACTACGCTTGCGCCTTCTTCAGCGAACATGCGGGCCTCGACTGCGCCCTGACCACGCGCGCCTCCGCTGATGAGCGCCACTTTGCCTTCCAATCTGGCCATGGTGATGCCTCCTGTTCCTGGGTCTTGGATGCTCGGATTATCAGGTTGCGGCAACTTTATATTGCTTGGCAATCGGGCGCAACCGAACGATCAGCGAATGTGGGACGGGTTCCACAGGCGTCGGAAACTCATCCCGCCAACTCCGTCGATCTCCACCCGGTATACGTCGGGGTTGGACAGGTTTTCCCATCCGAGGTAGCCGAAACACGGATCGATTGAGTGAAGCGCCAGGGCCAGCAGGTTGCCGTGGGTGACAACCACCGGCTGTAGCGCCGAACCAATCAGCAAGTCGTTCAAGGCAGACCATGCGCGCTGCAGCACGTCATTTGCCGATTCTCCGCCCGGCGCTCGTAGGTCGGGATCATCGAAGGAATCGCGCACCACTTCATGCCAGTTGTCGATGGGGCGTGGTGACAGCGTGCGTTCGTTCAACCGGGGATCGACTTCAACGCTGAGATGCAAACGGTCAGCGAGCGGTCGGGCGGTCTGCTGGGCCCGCAGGTAGGCGCTGGCGACGATCACGTCGACCGGATATGCGGACAGGAATTGGGCCAAGTCACGGACCTGTCGCTGACCGACGGCGGTGAGCGGCGCCTCTGGTTCCTGGCCCGCCGCCTGGCAGTGCCGGACGAGGATTAGGCTGGACACGCTCGCGGCTACGGACGCCAGCGCAGGCGGGCGCCAACGTTGGTGAAACCGGCCCGCTGGTAGAACTGGATCTGCCGGTCGCCATGGAATGGGGTCCCCAACTCGACCATGACGCAGCCGCGCGAGATTACATGGTCAAGGGCAAACTGAAGGACTTCCATGCCGACACCCGAACTGCGCACGCTGGGGTCGACATACATCTCCTGGATGATGGCATAACGGCCCGCGGTGCGCAGGGCTTCGACAAAGGAAACCGTGCACACCGCGACAAATTGGTTTCCATTTTCCCCCAGGACCACGAACCCGGCCGGGCCGTCGTCAGCAAACGACTCAAACACCGGCGCCATCGCCTCCGCCGGCGCCGGTGTACCGCCCAATTCGGTGAGGAGGCGGCGCACCAGGTCTATGGCCGCGTCTCGATCTGCGCTCGTTGCCAGCCGGACAGTAGTCATCGGATCACCAGCATGAAGCAGGCACTGATACGGCCGCCTACGGGACATTCGGGATACATGCATCAGCCGTCGGCGCGTTCACGCCGGCGCTCCTCCTGCTCCTGAAGTTCGGGAGTCATTGCTTCCCCAAAATCCTCCAACTCGTAGAGCGGACGGATTTCGATCTCGCTGGGACCGGGCATGGGATTGGGGCACTTCCTCACCCACTCGATCGCTTCATCCATGCTCTCAACTTCCCAGATCCAGAACCCGGCTACCAGTTCGCCGACTGCGGGGAACGGGCCATCGATCACCGTGCGTTCGGTTCCGGTGAAGGCGACGCGCTTACCTTGCGAGGAAGGTCGCAGACCGTCGCCGGACTGCATTACACCGGCATTCACGAGTTCCTCGTTGAATGCAAACATCGCCTCGATAAGCTCCGTCGAGGGCATGGCTCCGGCCTCGCTGTCCTCGGTTGCTTTCACCAACACCATCACGCGCATCAGAGAATCTCCTTTTCCGGTACGGCTGCGACAGCGTCAGCACGCTGCCCCATGAACCGACATGACGGTTCGTCAGAACCCGTGCCAACCAGGAATCGCAGCGGCCTGCCGGATCCAACTTGCGACCAGTTCCTCCTCGATCGCGCCGTCCTCGTATATATGGTAGTACCGGGTGTCCTTGTCCCTGGATTCCACCGGGGGAAGGGGATCCAGGGAACCCCCGTTAAGGAAGGTGACCTTCACGTAACGGGTGAAAACGTGGTAGCTGAGGAACCAGCCCCGGCCGTCGACCCCGTAGAAGGGCGAGTTCCACCGCACCGCCTTGCGTATCTCTGGCACGGTGCGCACGATTAGCTCGTCGAGGCGGCGGCCGACATCGCTTTTCCACTCGGGCATGGCCGCGATGTACGCCTGCACCAGGGCGTCGCCGTCCGCCTTGGCGATCTGCGGGTTGCCTCCGGAGAGGAGCCGGACCTCGCCGGTGGAATTGTCGGCGGGTTGGGTTGTGGCCTTGCGCGGCCTCGACGGAACCTTATCGGCCATGACGTTCACTCCGGTTCGCGTTACACCGGCCGGTAACCCTTGCGCTTCGGCACGGCGCTGCTACCGCGGCCATTACTCGGCTGCGGGCGTGGCGCACGCGGCAAGTTCAATCGCAAATCGAGGGAAATGGGGAGCCATGGTGGGCCGTGTGGGGATCGAACCCACGACACCCGGATTAAAAGTCCGGTGCTCTGCCAGCTGAGCTAACGGCCCCTTCGCGCGGCGCTCCGCGGGTCGTAGCCTAGTATAGCATAGGGGCGGTTTAGCCCTGAAATCACTGGATAATTTCGGGTGGCTTTACCCTTGCCAAGTCTCAGGATATGAGGCATAATTGCCACGTTACTTTCTGGTGGTTCAAGCGGGGTGGCCCCACCCGTACCCATCCCGAACACGGAAGTGAAACGCCCCAGCGCCGACGATACTGCTCTGGTAACGGAGTGGGAAAATAGGTCACCGCCGGAAAGTACCAAAACTCAAAGGATAGTCGGGGCGGGCGTGATGGCGCACCAAGGAATCGCAAGCAGCTGTAGGGCACGTAACGCGATAGGTTGATACATCAACCGAGCGGCTTCACTGTTACGTTTCGGTGGCACGGCCGCTTTTATTTTTGCCCGAATGCGGTAAAATAGCGCCGCCAGCATGCATCAGTTGGCCCGACCTCAACCCAGGAGAGTCTCATGGGCAGCAGATTCGAGAAGTTTTCAGAGCGGGCACGGCGGGTTTTGTCCCTGGCCCAGGAAGAAGCGCAACGGTTTAACCACAACTACATCGGGACCGAGCACATCCTGCTTGGCCTGGTACGGGAGACCGAGGGCGTAGCCGCTCGAGTGCTGTCGGGGCTGAGCGTCGACCTGACCAAGGTGCGCTCGGCCGTAGAGTTCATCATCGGACGCGGCGAGCGCCCGGCGCAGGGCGAGATCGGCCTCACCCCCAGGGCCAAGAAGGTCGTGGAACTGGCCGTCGACGAGGCCCGCAGGATGAACCACACCTACATCGGAACGGAGCACTTGCTGATCGGCCTGCTTCGAGAAGGAGAAGGCGTCGCCGCCGGCGTTCTGGAGAGCTTGGGCGTCAACTTGGAGAAGGTTCGCGCCGAGACCCACCGGATCCTCAGCAACTCGGGCACAGGGAGTTCCACCAGCCGGAGTTCGTCCACGCGTACTCCCACCCTGGACCAGTTGGGCGTCGACCTTACCAACGCGGCCATGGGCGGCAAGCTGGACCCGGTGATCGGCCGGGACACTGAGATTGAGCGCGTGACCCAGATCCTCAGCCGCCGGACCAAGAACAACCCGGTCCTGGTGGGAGAGCCCGGCGTCGGCAAGACCGCCATCGTGGAAGCGATGGCTCAGCAGATCTCCTCGGGCGACGTCCCGGACACTCTGCAGGGCAAGCGCTTGGTCACACTGGACATGGGCGCCCTGGTCGCCGGCACCAAATACCGCGGTGAGTTCGAAGAGCGGTTGAAGAAGGTGATCGAGGAGATCAAGACCTCCGGTAACTGCGTGCTCTTCATCGACGAAATCCATACCCTGGTCGGAGCCGGAGCCGCGGAAGGCGCCGTGGACGCTTCCAATATCCTGAAGCCGTCCCTGGCCCGCGGCGAGATCCAGTGCATCGGCGCGACCACGCTGGACGACTACCGCAAGTACGTGGAGCGCGACCCGGCCCTCGAGCGACGGCTCCAGCCAGTGCGGGTGGAGGAGCCCGACGCCGAGATGACCGTGGACATCCTGCGCGGCGTCAAGATCCAGTACGAGGACCACCACAACGTTGAAATCACCGAGGACGCGGTGCGGGCGGCGGCCACGCTGTCGACCCGGTACATTCCCGACCGCTTCCTGCCCGACAAAGCTATCGACCTGCTGGACGAAGCGGGTTCGCGCGTCCGCCTGCGCGGTAGCCACGCTCCCCAGGAAGTCAAAGACGCGATGGAAGTCCTGGAGCGGGTGCGCAAGGAAAAGGACGAGGCCATTGCTTCGCAACAATACGAAGTTGCCGCCGAGCTCCGCGACCGAGAACTCCACCTGACCGAGAACGTGGGCGACATGGAGCGCGAGTGGAAAGCGGACCGCAACAAGGAACGCACGCAGGTTACCGAGGAAGATATCGCCGAGGTGGTCAGCATGTGGACCGGCATACCGGTAACCCGACTGGCGCAGGAAGAGACCGAGCGGTTGCTCCGCATGGAGGAGGAACTGCACAAGCGGATCATCGGCCAGGACGAAGCCATCGTGGGCATCTCCAAGGCGGTGCGCCGCGCCCGGGCCGGCCTCAAGGATCCGCGCCATCCCATCGGCGTATTCTTGTTCCTCGGCCCCACCGGCGTGGGCAAGACCGAGCTGGTGCGCGCCATGGCGGAGTTCCTGTTCGGGCATGAGGACAACATGATCCGCCTGGACATGTCGGAATTCCAGGAGCGCCACACCACCGCCCGCCTCATCGGCGCGCCTCCGGGCTACGTCGGCTACGACGAGGGCGGCCAGCTCACCGAGGGCGTGCGCAAGAAGAACTACTGCGCCATCCTCCTGGATGAGATCGAAAAGGCGCACCCTGAGATATTCAACATCCTGTTGCAGATCTTCGACGCCGGCCAGTTGACCGACGCCCGGGGCCGCCGCGTGGACTTCCGCAACTCGATCATCGTGATGACCAGTAACCTCGGGTCGGACCTGATCAAGCGCGACACCTCGTTGGGGTTCGCCGTGAAGTCCGAACAGTCGCAGACGGACCACCAGGCCTATGAGCGGATGAAGGACAAGGTTATGGACGAAGTCAAGCGCTTCTTCCGTCCCGAATTCCTCAACCGTTTGGATGCCACCATCGTGTTCCATGCCCTGAGCAGGGAAGAGATCCACCAGATCGTGGACCTGATGATGAACATGGTCCGCGAAGAGCTGAGCGAACGCGAGATCAGCATCGAGCTCACCGAGCCGGCTCGCGAGTACCTGGGGGCAAATGGTTTCGATCCGGTGCTGGGAGCGCGCCCGCTGCGCCGCTTGATCCAGAACGAGGTCGAAGACCGGCTGTCTGACGAACTCCTCGGAGGCAAGTTCGAGGAAGGGGACACTGCGATCGTCGACATGGACGAAGACGGCAAGATCTGCATCAAGGTGCGGAAAGGAGAAATGGCCGCCTTGCCTGTGGCCTAGCACGAGATTTACCGACGAACGAGCATCGGGGGCGCCCAGAAATAGGCGCCCCCGAATGCTACAATTTACGGGTCGATTGGAGCGAGCCCAGTCACTGAATCCAGTCTCCAATCCCCGTCTGGGTTGACGGTTATTTCAGTCTCCTACTATAGTTCGGCATTCTTCACGGCAGGCTGTGAGGTGACACAATGGCCAGGCGTTTGCTCAAAGAATTGGAACGGTCCTACGGTTTTGACGAAGTCGCAATCGTCCCCGGCGAAGTCACGATCAACCCGGAAATGACATCCACTCAGATGAGCATTGGCCAGTACTCGTTCGAATCCCCGGTAATGGCCTCTGCGATGGACGGTTCGGTGTCGCCTCGATTCGCGACACTGATGCACGAGATGGGCGGTCTCGGCGTGCTGAATGGCGAGGGCCTCTACACCCGGTACGAAGACCCCTACTCGGTGCTGGAAGAAATCATCTCGATGGACCAGGCGGAGGTCACGGAGTACCTACAAGAGGTTTACAGCCAGCCGGTGCAGGATCACCTGATCGGCGAGCGCGTCCAGGAGATCAAGCAGTCGGGGTCCATAGCCGCCATCGCGTTCACCCCCCAGACCACCAAGCGGCTCAGCCCGATGGCGGTGGAGGCCGGCGCCGACATCATCGTGGTGCAGTCGACGGTTACCACGGCGCGGCACATGTCCCGCAGTTACCGGGGTCTCATCTTTTCCGAGTTGATCGAATCGCTGAACGTACCCGTGGTGGTGGGCAACTGCGTCAGCTACGCCGTCGCCAGCGAACTGATGGAAACCGGGATCGACGCCATACTCGTCGGGGTTGGCCCTGGCGCGGCCTGCACCACCCGCGAGGTGACCGGGGTTGGCGTGCCGCAGGTGACTGCGACCCTGGAGTGCGCGGCTGCTCGCGAGGACTATTTCCAGCGCACGGGCCGGTACGTCAGCGTGATCACCGATGGAGGGCTGCGGACGGGCGGCGACGTATGCAAGGCCATGGCCAGCGGAGCCGACGGCGTCATGCTGGGCACGCCATTTGCCCAGGCGGCCGAGGCGCCGGGACGGGGTTACAACTGGGGCATGGCTAACGCCCATCCCGAACTGCCTCGGGGAACCCGGATCAACGTCGGCACCAAGGGATCTCTGAGGCAACTGATGCATGGGCCGTCCAGCGTGACCAACGGCACGCAGAACCTCGTCGGCGCGTTGCGCGTGGCCATGGGCATGTGTGGCGCGTACACCGTGCGCGATTTCCACAAAACTGAAATGGTCATCGCCCCGGCGATCAAGACCGAGGGCAAGCACTACCAGATGCTGGGATAAACGCTGGATTCCCGATTTCACGGGAATGACGGTTGAATAGCAAACGGAGGAACCATGACGACCGCAACCATCCAGATCCTGGACCCGCGTCCAGAGCAAAAGACCGAGGAGCGGGATGCCGCGGGCCGCTTGCCCGGCCTGGCGGGCAAGACCATCGGTCTGCTGGAAAACCGCAAGTACCACTCCGACAACTTCCTGCAGGAACTCCAGGTAATCCTGGAGGAGGAGTACGCCGTCGAGAAGGTGGTCTACCTTCGGAAGTTCAGTTTCAGCGCCCCCTGCTCAGACGAGACCATTGACGAGCTAATCGAGCAATGCGATGCGGTGGTGCACGGCATCGCGGATTGAGGGAGCTGCACGGCGTGGGGTCTCCACGACACAGTAGTTACCGAAACCCGCGGGATTCCATCCGTTAGCGTCATCACCGAGAGTTTCACCCGGGCCGCGCACGCCCGCGCCTCCTCGCTGGGAATGCCCGGCGTACAAATCCTGGCGTTGCCCAGTCCCCTGGCCTCCCGGTCGATACCGGAAGTGCAGCATTTGGCGCACGAGTACGCCGGCCAGATCGCCGAGATGCTGACCAACGGGAAGTAATCACTCCGGCCGACGTGCCGCTTTCGCCATGAAAGTGGTCAACTGGAATGTCGAATGGGCTACGCCCGCTGCAGCGCGTAGCCCTTACATTTTGGACCGCCTTACCGAGCACTGTCCGGACATCATCTGCCTCACGGAGACAGACGCAAGGCTGTTGTCGGAGTGGGACGGGCACTTGATCTCTCCCCGGGATCGTTGGAGTCCGTCAGCCGGGAGCAATCAACAGAAAGTGCTCCTTTGGTCGCGTTGCGGGTGGACTGATGTTGATGATGTTGGATGCGAGGCTTTACCCAAGGGACGTTTCATCGCCGGCACCACGCAAACGTCGGCGGGCGAGGTAACAGTGATTGGCGTTTGTATCCCCTATCACAACGCCAATGTGAACGTCGGCGCCAAGAACAAAGAACCGTGGGAAGACCACTCCACGTATCTCGGTGGCCTCGCTGCAATCCTGGAACGTCAGGCACCCGGTCCGCTCATCCTGATGGGCGACTTCAACCAGCAAATTGGGCAACGCCGAAGGCCTTACCCGCCGCTTTCTCGTCCGGCGCGTGCCCAATTGCAGGAAACCATGCTTGCCGGGCCAACGCCAGGCTTGACCATCGCGACCGCCGGACTTGGTTTGCGGGGCCGGCGCGCCATTGACCATATCGCCATCAGCGGAGAACTATCCGCTGCATCCCTGACCACGATTGACAATATGGACGGAGAACGGCGCCTGTCCGACCATTTCGGCGTCCTCGCCGATCTGTCCACCGGCGACCCGCCGCAAAATCCACCGCAGAAGAGTGAACTTTATGACAACCAACAGTCGAGCCTTGAACTCGCGCCGGATCACCGTGCCTGACACCTACGACGCGATCCAGGACTACTACGAAGAACAGGGATGGACCGACGGGATGCCCGTCGTTCCGGCCACGGAGGATGCCGTGCAACGGATGCTCGGCCCGTGGGGCGAAGACCCCTCGCTGTCCCTGGGCATAGCCCAGCCTTCCAACTCGGAAGTCACCATCGAGAAGGTCGCGATCAACGCGGTGATGGCCGGCTGTCGACCGGAGTACTTTCCGGTGGTGGTGGCCTGCGTGAAAGCAGTCCTGCAGACGTCATTCAACCTGGCCGGGTGCCAGGCCACCACGGGCGGCGCCGCTCCGGTGGTAATCGTCAACGGGCCCATTGCGGAACGGTTGGGCATCAACGGCGACTCGGGCGCGTTCGGTCCCGGTTACCGGGCTAATGCGACTATCGGCCGGGCGCTGCGCCTGTTCGTCCGCAACGTGGCCGGGCTGATCATCGGCGACATGGACAAGGCTACTCTGGCGATGCCGGGCCGCTATTCCTTCTGCTTCGCCGAGAACGAGGCGCGGAGCCCGTGGGAGCCGAGGCACGTGGAGCTGGGGTTGGACCCGGAAGACAGCATGGTGACTCTGCACGCCATCCGGGCCTTCTACCCGGTCATGGAAACCACGGTGTCCCGGGGCACGGACGTGCTCAACACGCTGGTGCAGGCGACCCGGGCCACGGGTTTCTCCAATTTCTACCAGATCGGGACGGGGGCGCAGGTGACGCTGGTGATCAGCCCCGAGCACGCGGCAGAAATGGCGGCGGATGGGTTCACCAAGCAGGATGTCCGGGAGTACGTGTTCGCCAACGCGCGCATGTCAATCGCCGACCTGTCCGGGCTGGGACATTGGGGCAACCGAAACTACCCGGATTGGGTCAACGACGAGGATCCGAATACCATGGTGCCGATCTCGCTCCAGGCCGACGACATCGTGGTGGTTGTGGCCGGGGGCGACGGACGCCACTCCGCCTGGCTGGCCGGCTGGGGAGTGACTCGGGTGGTGACGGAGAAGATAGAGATTCCGGGGTGATCGCGCAAATGGGTAATATCAAGCCAGTCCGGACCGAAGAGGAATATGAAGCGGCTTTGGCTCGCATTGAAATTCTGATGGACGCGGAGCCTGATACCCCGGAGGATGAAGAGATTGACCTTCTGGTTGATCTGGTTTTGCTCTACGAATACCGCAACATACCGATGCCTGTCCCCGAAGGCAGGGCGCTCATCAGGTTCTGGGTTGAGGAAAAGGGCTGGACGGTGCAGGCTATAAATCAACTGTTGGGCGACCCGGGCGACATTGAAGAATTGCTGGCCGGCGAACAGGAGATGACGCTGGCGATGGCGGAGACCCTGCACCGGCACCTCCGCATCCCGATAGCAGAGCTGCTCCGGGTTGCCAACACGCCAACGCCGCCCGGCGTTATTCCACCCCTCTCCACCGTAGCCCGCGTTGCCGACCTCGTCCGGCAAACTCCGGGGTAGCCCGCCCGGCGCTTCTGCCGTATAGTGGCCCGTTCCGTCACCCGGCGGCGGGCCACACTTCGGTAAGGGCTGTCGACCCTGCGGAGCGGCAAAAATTGCCCCGGGCAATGGCACGGCGGGCAGCCCGCTGCTATCATTTCCCAATTGCCATATTTTCAATTCCTAATCAATAACAGGTTCGCTGATCGTGTTCACTCACCTGCATACTCACACCGAATACAGCATGCTCGACGGCATCAGCCGCATACCGGACCTGGTGAGCCGGACCCGCGAGTTGGGCATGGACGCCATGAGCATCACCGATCACGGATCGATGTACGGCGTCGTCGATTTCTACTCGGAGTGCAAGGACGCCGGCATCAAGCCGATCATTGGCTGCGAATTCTACGTGGCTCACGGCAGCCGACACGATCGCACGCCCAACGAGCGCACCGCCAACCACCTGGTGCTCATCGCCAAGGACAACACCGGCTACCGCAACCTGCTGCAACTGGTGACCCTCTCCCATCTGGAAGGTTTCCACTACCGGCCGCGCATTGATAAGGAGTTGATTGATCGTTACCGCAGCGGGTTGATTTGCCTGTCGGGGTGTCCGTCGGCCGAGGTGCCCATCCTGCTGGCTGACGGCAATTACCAGGACGCCAAGCAGATGGCCGGCTGGTATCGCGAGCTGTTCGGCGAGAACTACTTCCTAGAACTGCAGCGCCACGAGCATATCGAGCAGTTGCCCCGGATCAACGATGGTCTGGTTCGCCTGAACCGGGTCACGGGCATACCGCTGCTGGTCACCAACGACGCCCATTACGTCCGGCAGTCGGACTACCAGTACCAGGACGTGTACATCTGCATCCAGACCGGCACCAACGTCATGGACGACAAGCGGCTGCGAATGGAGGACAACTCCTATTACATCAGATCGGCCGCCGAAATGGCCACGCTGTTCCACGATTTCCCGCAGGCCGTCGACATCACGGGCGAGGTAGCACAACAGTGCAACGTTTCCCTTGGGTTCGGGCAGATGCATCTGCCCCGTTATCCGACGCCCAACGACGAGGACGCCGACTCCTACCTGGAGCGGATCTGCTGGGAAGGGTTCAACCAGCGCTACGGGGTCAAAAACGATGCCGCCCGCGCGCGAATGGAGTACGAGCTGGAGGTCGTACGGCAGACCAGTTTCGCCAACTACTTCCTGGTTGTATGGGACATCATCTCCTTCGTTCGCAAGCGGCAGATCCTCTTCGGCGTACGAGGGAGCGCCGCCGCCAGCGTGGTGCTGTACTGCCTGGGAATCACCGACATAGACCCGATGCGGTACAATCTGGTGTTCGAGCGGTTCCTGAACTTCGAACGAAAGGAAATGCCGGACATCGACATGGACTTCCAGGACGACCGGCGGGACGAGGTGCTGCGCTACGTCATCGACCGGTACGGCAGCGACCGGGTGGCGCAGATCATCACCTTCGGAACCCTGGGTCCCAAAGCCGCGTTGCGTGACGTGGGCCGCGGGCTGGGCATGAGCTACGGCGACGTCGACCGCATCGCGAGGATGGTCCCGTTCAAGTCGCGAACCATTTCGGACGCCATGACGGCCAACCAGGAGATGGCCGACACCTACGTCCGCGACGCGACGATCCGCGAGCTGGTGGACAACGCCCAGGCCCTGGAGGGTATCGTCCACCACGTGAGTACCCACGCCGCAGGCGTCCTGATCGCGGATGAGCCGCTGACTGAAACCGTCCCGCTGCAGCGTCCATCCCGGGGAGACGAGAACAGCCCGGTGATGATGACCCAGTATTCCATGGACCCAGTGGCCAAGCTGGGGCTGCTCAAGATGGACTTCCTGGGCCTGACTAACCTCACCATCCTGGACCGGACCATCAAGCTGCTGGACGAGGAACGGGGCATTCGCATCGACTTGAGCCGGCTGACGCTGGACGACGAGGCCACCTACGATCTGCTGGGCACCGGCAACACCACGGACCTGTTCCAACTGGAAAGCGCCGGCATGCAGCGGTACATCAAGGAATTGAAGCCCTCCGACCTGGGCGACATTGCGGCGATGATCGCGCTGTATCGCCCGGGTCCGATGGAGCACATCGACCGCTTCATCCGTTCCAAGCACGGCCGCGAGCAGGTGACCTATCCACATCCCAGCATGAAGGAACTGCTGGACGAGACCTACGGCGTCATCGTGTACCAGGACCAGGTTCTGCACGTGCTGCAGAACTTCGCCGGTTATTCCCTGGGCGAAGCGGACACGGTGCGCAAGGCTATGGGCAAGAAGATACCCGAGCTGATGGCCGAGGAACGCGAACGCTTCGTGTCCGGCGCGATTCAGCAGGGGTACAGCGCACAGATGGGCACGGAGATCTTCAATCTGATCGAGCCCTTCGCCGGATACGCCTTCAACAAGGCCCACAGCGTGAGCTACGGCCTGATCTCCTACTGGACCGCCTATTTCAAGACCCACTACCCCCTGGAGTACATGGCCTCGGTGCTCAACTGCCGCCTGGACCACGGCGACCGCTACGTCGCGTCGATCAACGAGTGCACGCGCATGGGCATCGGGATCGAACTGCCCGACGTAAACCGATCCGGCATCCACTACACCATCGACACACCAACCGACCGCACTCAAAGCGGCAAAGTGCGGATCGGCCTGGCCGCGATCAAAACAGTCGGCGAGGCGGCAATCACGCCCATCGTGACCGAGCGGGTGTCCAAGGGCCCGTACGCGTCGATCACCGACTTCTGCCGGCGCGTGGACGTTTCGGGTCTGAACCGGCGCACGCTGGAAGGACTGGCCAAGGCCGGGGCGTTCGATTCGTTAGCGCCGCGGGCGACAGTGATTGGAAACCTGGACCGCATCTGGGCCCTGGCACAGCAGGAAACGCGGAACCGCAACTCCGGACAATTCGGCATGTTCGGAGAAGAGATGGACAGCGGGGCCGGCGGCACATTGCTGGAACTGGACACATCGTACGCGGACTATACCCCCCAGGAAAAGGCCAACCTGGAAAAGGAGTACCTGGGAGTCGCGCTGTCCTACAACCCGCTGCTGTCGCTGGCCGCGATCAACCCCGGGGACGCCTACACCCTGGTGGACCAACTGGACGAGGAGATGATCAGCAGCACGGTGACGTTGCTGGGGCACATCGCCGGTGTCACCGAACGCTACACGCGCGACAACCGGAAGTTCCTGCGGGTCGATCTGGCGATGGTGGGCGGTCAGGTTGAAGCGATGGTCTGGCCCGATTCGCTGGAGAAGACGGCGCACGTCTGGCAAACGGGCCGGGTGGCGCGGGTCACGGGCCGGCTCCAGATTCGCGGGGACGACTTCTCCATCGCGTGCTACGAAGCCCAGGAGTTCCAGCTTCCAGAGAACGCCCCGATGGCACCCGCGGCTGAGCCTGAGCCGAAACCCGCCAGCAAGCCGGCGCCGGCGGGCCCGAGCGCTCCGCCCAAGCCAGCTCGGTACAACGGGAACCGACCGACTCCTCCCCCGGAGGCGCCCGCTCCGACCAACGGCCACCGGGAAGCGGGGGTGCTGATCCGGATGGTGGAGACTGACCAGCCGGACGAGGACCGGTACCGACTGCGTCAGGCTATCCGGGTCATGCTGGAGTACACGGGCGAGGACAAGGTTTACCTGGAGCTCAACCTCAAGGAAGGGCGCAAGGTCCTGATGGAGATCCCCACCGTGTCAACCGCGGTATGCGACGAACTGCAACAGCGCGTCCAGGACCTGCTGCTTCAGGACGAAACCTGCACGGAGTACCCGGAGAAAGCCGCGTAAGACTCGGCATTCGCCTGCCCTCGCCATAGGCAGAGGCTCAGTCTGATTCGGGAATTTGCAGACCCAGACCGGCGGCGATGAAGCGCCGGCCGTTTTCCTGGTAGCGCGCGGTCGGGTTCTCCAGCCGCTTGCGGTGAACCTCGGGCAATTCCCGGATCCGGCCGGGCACGCCGACAACCAGTGATTCGTTGGGGATGGGCGTTCCCGTGACGATGGCGCCGGCACCGATGAGCACGTAGTCGCCGACCTTGCAGTCCTCCAGGCAAACGGCGTTGACCCCGACCATCACGTTGTTGCCGACGATGCCGCCGTGGATTACCGCGCCGTGGGTCATCAACACGTTGTCGCCCAGTTCCAGGTAGTCGTCGGTGTGCAGGACGCAGTTGTCCTGTATGGAGCAGTTCTTGCCAATGACGATCTGCCCGTAGTCGGCCCGTATCACCGCGCCCGGCCAGATGCTGGTCCCCTCGCCGATTATCACGTCGCCGACGATATAGGCGGCCTCGCTGACGAACACGCTGGGGTGGATTTGCGGCGACTTGCCGTCAATACTGCGAATCAAGGGGTTCCTCCTGTTGGTTATCGGTTCCGGCAATTATAGCCGGCAATCACGGCGGTCGATTGGCTGCGGCATATCCACAAGGATCGAGTAAGTGTTCATAATCCAGGCGGTTGTCATTGCGAGACGCTCGCGTCGTGGCAATCTCGACGCCGTAGCAGCAACGTCTGGCCCAACGGACTCCCCAGCATCAACGAGATTGCCGCGCTGCGCTCGCAATGACATTTGCCCGCAAGTCTGAACAGCTGCAGAATCGAACTCTGTTTGACAACACCAAGGGGTGCTGACTACAATAATTCACCGCGCGAGGATCTCGCGTGTCATGTGGCCCGGTGGTGTAGCGGTTAACATACTGCCCTGTCAAGGCAGAGATCGGCGGTTCGAATCCGCTCCGGGTCGCCACTGAAATTCCTGAAACGGCTCACGTTGGTGGGCCGTTTTTGCTGACCGGCTCACCAGCCTGGCCGGCCGGATTCCCGGGAGGGTTCGCATACGGCCGGCATGATCACCGATCCGGCAACGCGAATTGCCGCGCCGGGCAGTTGTGCTAAAATCGAAAGTGCCCCCGTAGCTCAGTGGATAGAGTGCTGGCCTCCGGAGCCAGAGACCGGAGTTCGAGTCTCCGCGGGGGTACTTTGTGGGATCGCCGGGCCGATCAGGGAAACGAGCATCGGGGTGTGGCCTAGCGGCAAGGCGCCTGCTTTGGGAGCAGGAGATCGGCAGTTCGAATCTGCCCACCCCGACCAGGTAACCCGCAACGCCGGCGGACCAGGTCGAACCATTCCAGCGATTAGACCGGCCAGTCCTCGAGCGTCCAGCCCATCTCCCAGAAAGCCTGCTCGTAGCGGGTGCAGGTGATGTAGGCCTCTTTCATGGCGGCGATCTCAGCCGACCCGGCCGTGGCGGCGATGCGGTCGCAGATGGCGCGGCATTCTTCCGCAACCGACTGCTGCTCGGCGGCGGCGTACATCTCGATCCACTGGGCGTAGCCGGCGTGGTCCGGGAGCCCCTGGTCGGCCAACCGTTCGCCCACGCGCCAGTATCCCCAGATGCAGGGCAGCACGGCCGCCACCACTTCACCAAACGTACCCTGGTGGGCGACGCGAAGCAGGTAGCTGGTGTACGAGTAACACGTCGGCGCGTGCCGGGTCGCGTCCAGCTCCGCCTCGGTGATGCCGAATTGGGCGCAGTACGAACGGTGCAGGTCCATCTCGGTGTTGAGGATGTAGTCCACGGCGCGGGCGAACCAGGACATGGCCGGCAGGTCCGGAGCCTTGGCTGCGGCGAGGGCGAGAACGCGGGCGAAATCGATGAGATAGACGTAGTCCTGGGTGATAAAGTGCTTGAACCGGTCCAAGGGGAGGGTGCCATCGCCGATGCCCTGCACGAACGGATGGAACGCCATGGCGTCGCGTTGTTGCTGGGACTCTAGTTCGATCTCGTCACAGAAAGACATGGGATTCCTCCCGGATTGGCGTGGTGTTGATTTCGGCCCATTCTAACGCACCGGGCGCCTCCACGAGATCGCGGCACCACATCGGCATCTCCGGTGACAACAGCCCGTGCCGCCAGGAACTCGGATGGTCTATAATGTTGGGTCTACAATCGGATCCAGACAGATCGCGAATGCCGGCGAGGACAAACGAACTGCTGCCGGCTGACGTAAGTATAGAGAGGCCCTCCCCATGATGATGCTGTTCCTGCACGACGTTCCCGACCAGGCGAGGGCCGGCGAGGTAAAGCGTGTCTCGCGTGGCTACGCCCGCAACTACCTGCTGCCCAAGGGTCTGGCCGAAATCGCCACCGACGAGACGATGAAGCGCCTGGACAAGATCAAAGTCGAAGGCGACCAGCAGCGGGCGCGGGAAACGCAGGTCGTGGAAGAACTGGCCGAGGCGTTGGACAACCTCACGGTCACCATCCCGGGCAGGATCACCCCTACCGGCCGCTATTACGGAGCCATCAGCGGGGCCAGGATCGCGGACGCCGTCGGCGAAACGCTGGAGCGCGACATCGACCGCCGCATCACCAACAATGTCGAGCCAATCCGTGAGCCCGGCGAGTACGAGGTCGTGCTGAACCTGTCCAGCGAGATCCGCGCGACCATCAACGTCATCGCGGCGGTGGAAGAGTAATTCGCTAGTCGCCGCCAACTCGTCGCAGCGCATTTGGCTGCGGCTATCTGAAAAAGGACCGGTACGCCGTGGTTGCCGACCCGTACAGTGAACGGCAATTACCCCACGACCTCGAGGCCGAGGCGGCAGTGCTGGGAGCATTGCTCATTGACGGCGACGCCTTGCATCGCGTCACCCCGGTGATCAAGCCCGAGGACTTTCACCGGGCCCGGCACCAGTTCTGCTTTGCCGCCTGCCTGGCGGTTTTCTCCCGCCAGGAGGCCATCGACCAGATCACCGTCGCCCGGGAGCTGCAAACCCAGGGACGCTTGGAGCAGGTGGGCGGGCTGCCCTACCTGGGACAATTAATCGCCGGAACTCCCACCTCGGTCAACGTCGAGCACTACGCCGCCATCGTCGCCGAGACCGCAGCCAAGCGGCGGATCATCCAAGCGGGAAACCGCATTGCCGAGCTGGGGTTCGACGAGAGCTCGGACGTGGACGAGACCATGCGCCAGTCGGTCGAGGTCCTGTTCGGAGTGCGCCCCGCGGCCGACGACCGGGGCTTCATACCACTGAGCTCGGTGCTGGACGTGTACCTGCAGGGCGACATCGGCGACGTTTCGCTGACCGACGAACCCCCGTTGCAGAGCGGGTACAGCGACTTGGACAGCCTGCTGGGCGGGATGCAGCGGTCCGACCTGCTGATCGTCGGGGCGCGCCCCGGCCTGGGCAAGAGCAGCCTGGCCCTCAATATTTGCACAAATGCCGCAAAGGCCGGACAGACCTGCGGCATCTTCAGCCTGGAGATGAGCCGCGAGCAGGTGGCCATGCGCATGCTCGTCGCGGAGTCGGGCGTCGACTCGCACCGGCTCAGGCTCGGCCTGCTGTCGGAAGCCGAGCAGAACGTGATATCTGACGCCGTGGGCCTGCTTTCGGGCCTTCCGATCTTCATCGACGATACGCCGTTCCAGACCACCATGGACATGCGGAGCAAAGCGCAACGATTGCAGTTGGAACACGGGTTGGATTTCCTGGTGGTCGACTACCTCCAACTGATCCAGGGCGGCGGCCGGCGGCAGGGGTATGGCGAGAACCGGGTGCAGGAAATCAGCGAAATCTCCCGGTCCCTCAAGGGCATGGCCCGGGACCTGAACGTGCCGGTGTTCACCTGCTCGCAGCTCAGCCGGGTGGTGGAAAACCGGCCCGGCCATCGCCCACAGCTCTCCGACCTGCGCGACAGCGGCAGCATTGAGCAGGACGCCGACGTGGTGACCTTCCTCTACCGTGAGGACCGCAACTTCACCGAGGAGGAATGGGAGCAGCACGCCCCCGGCCGACCTTACCCACGTAACCTGGTGGAACTAATCGTGGCCAAGCATCGGCACGGACCCACCGGGAGTTTCCACCTCTACTTCCGTGACAACCTGATGCGGTTCGACGAGCTGGCGCGCTACGAGGAGTCCGTAGCCTAGATGGACGATGTCGCTGGCAAAGCGACTCTGCCGGCCAACGCACGCCGGATCCCGATACCGGCGGCGGCCATGGCGCGATGGCTGGCCGACATTGACGACATCGTCGAGCTCAAGGTGACGCTGCGGACGCTGGCCCTGCTGTCCGAAACGCGAGCCCGAGGACCCGTCCCGCCCGGCATCAGCCTCCACGAACTGCTGGACGATCCCTTTCTGGAAGCAGGGATGGACGGTACCACAATCCGGCAGGGATTGGCGTCGGCCATCGCACGGAGAACACTGCTGGCGGTTCAGTCCGGCGGCGAGGTCTGCGTATTCCTGAACGATGAAGCGGCCATCCGACACATGACACGCGCGGGGTTGAGATCTCTCGAACCCTCCGACCTCGTCAAGTCTGCCGCGCCGGAGCAGGTGGGTAGGTCGTTGCCGCTGATGCCACAGGAACCCCAGCGTGCTAACATATTCTCCCTGTACGAGGAACTCATAGGTTCGTATGGGCATAGCATGGCCGAGCAACTGAAGGCTGCTGAGGAAGAATACCCGGCGGCTTGGATTGAGTACGCATTTGCTTTAGCGTCTCGGAACAACGCGCGCAGTTGGAATTTCGTAAATTCTGTGTTGCAGCGCTTGGTACGAGAAGGTTTACCCGACCGGGTGGTGGTATCGAATGAGCATGGAGAGTCTTGGAGCGATCCTGAGGAGAATCGGCGCGCGGAATTCTTGGACAGTTACCGACGACGCCATGGGAGATTACCTTGGGAACACGATAACGCAACTGACCCAGGGCAAAACGAATGATTGTCCCATTTGCGAAGGCTCCGGATGGTTAACATCACGTGTACCAGTGGGACATCCTGACTTTGGGAAGGTGCTGCCCTGCCGTTGCCAAAAATCGGGCGAAGATAGGCGACAACGGGTAGAAACCCTCGAACGTTATAGCAACCTCGGCGCTTTGCGCAACTCGACATTTGAGAGGGCCAATCCCCATGGTCTCGCTAAGGACGTTCCCAGTCAACAAGCTTTCAACGCCGCGCATACCGCCGCGGAAGAATACGCTGAATCTCCTCATGGATGGATCACATTCGCTGGTCCGAGCGGAAGCGGGAAAACTTTTTTGGCCGCGGCTATCGCCAACCGCAGAATAGAGCAAGGCGAACCTGCATTATACATCACAGTCGCGGATTTACTAGATTATCTTCGGAGCGGATTTGATGACCGCCAAGAGCTAACCTTGGTGGACCTGTACGAGCAGGTACGGGACGCTCCGATGCTGGTACTTGATGACTTGCCCACTGATGGCATCACATCTTGGAACCATGAACGCCTGTTGCAATTACTTTCCCACAGGCATCAAGAACGACTCCCGACTGTCGTCACTCTCAGAGGTGATCCTAGTCATCTGATCGCGTTTTTGCGCACCCGATTACAATCGTTAGACGGAACGGGAAGGTTATACAGCTTGGGGAAGAACTTGTCGCCAGGTCGAAGAGACCTTGGGGCGATCCCGTCGAGCATGCGCCAACGAATGACCTTTGCCAATTTCGATCCGAACGGCAATACACAGTTGACAGAACACCAGCAACGGAGTCTAGCGTCGGCTAAAGCCTACGTGCAACGTTGGACGCTAAACCCATCGGGATGGTTGGGTCTGTACGGAACATACGGTGTGGGAAAAACACACCTGGCAGTTGCCGCAGCGATCGAGAGAAACGACCGGGGTGACGATGTGTTTTTCTGCACTATCCCCGACCTTCTCGACCACTTGCGCGCATCGCCCGACAGAGACAATTGGCTGCGCCAGTTCGACCTTTTAGAACGGCTAAAAGCGATCGACATTCTGATTATGGACGAAATGAAATCGCGATCAGGCGGTCCAAGCGCCGAGGACAAATTGTTTCAGATCATCAACTACCGTTACGAAGAGCGTCTACCTACGATCATCACTAGCGCGTACATGGTGGAAGAGATTGCAGTCATCCGTCCAGAAGTGGCATCGCGCCTCCAAGATCGACTGGTCGTGGCCGAATTGCTTATCGACGCACCCGATTACCGCCAAGGCGGCACGCGCCACTGACCGTTAGGCGGACGCTCGCCGGTAACGTCGAATGATGGCATAATCCCGTATCGTCCCAGACCAACATCGCGAGTGATTGCTACATGACCACCCTCAGCTTTGCCGACTGGAACGACGCCCAGGAATACTACTTCGCCAACGGCCTAACCGACGGGCTGCCCATTGTGCCGCCCACCCCGGACCGGGTGCAGTCGATGCTGGATTACGCCGGGGTCGGCGCCGACCACGACCTGGGCACGGAGATCATCCGCCAGAAGGGGTTTACGGCCGGCAAGGCGGCGGTGAACGCGGTGATGGCCGGCTGTCTGCCGGAGCATTTCCCGGTGGTCATGGCGGCGCTGTCGGCGATCACGGAGCGGAGTTTCAACCTCCACGCCAGTAGCACGTCCACCAACGGCGCAACCGTGCTCACGGTGGTCAGCGGGCCCTACGCCGAGACCATCGGCATGAACGCCGGCGTTGAGATGATGGGGAACGGCAGCCGCGCCAACGCCGCCATCGGGCGGGCGGTGAACCTGTTCAAGTCCAACTTCTACGGCTCGGTTCCGGTGGTGATGGACAACAGCACCTTCGGCCACGCCGGCAAGATCACCTTCAGCTTCCCCGAGAACCTGGCCATCAGCCCCTGGCCATCGCTGGCGTCCGAACTGGGCTACGGCGACGACGCAACCATCGTGCAAGCCTTCGCCACCCTGGCGCCCCTGCAAGTTACCCTGCACGGAGACCGCGACCCGGCCGATTTCCTGACCACCGTTGCCCACGCCATGTTGGCCTTCGGCCCGGGTATGCCGGAAGTCATATGCGTAATCAGCCCTGAGGCGATGGGATATGTGACCGCCGCCGGCTGGAGTCGGCAGCGAGTGGCAGATTTCCTGCACGACAAGGCGCGGCTGCCCGTGTCCGAATGGATGCGCTGGAAGCGGATGGGCCATGAGCTTGACCACGACCGGCTGGTTCCGGTGGTTCCCGAGGCCGACCGGATCACCGTGCTGCCCGGTGGCGGCATGGCCGGCGCTTTCGTTAGCCTCATCGCCACCTGGGGCTCCAGCCGCTCGGTCATTCGGCAAGTGGCGGTACCCGACTGACGCCGCCGCGATCCCGCGCTATCCCACGGGCCAGTCCCGAATACGGAGGTCATGGCATGACTACACAAGGCTCACCCATCGTCACGCTGGACCCGCGTGACGACGCGCCGCCGGCTCCGTCGCGGTTGGCGCAGCGCCCCGCGACCCTGGACGGCAAGGTCATCGGGCTGTTCGCCAACAACAAACCCCATTCGGAGAACCTGCTGCGCCGCATCGCTGCCATCATCGGCGAGCGATACGACATCGCCGGCACCGTGGAGCACAATAAGGGCGGATGGCAGTGGCCGGCCCGCATCGAGGACCTGCAGCGCACCGCCAGGAGCATCGATGTGGCGATTCACGCCACAGCGGAATGAGGGTCCTGCACCGCGTGCAGTGTGCACGACGCAATGGAAACCGAACTGCTGGGCATCCCGTCCACCGTGCTGACCACCCGGCCCTTCGTAAGCCAGGCCCGCGCCATGTCCCGCATGCGGGGCGACCCGGAGTACGGCCTCGCGATCATCGAGCACCCCATCATCACGTTGACCGACGCTGAGCTATCCGAGCGGGCAGCCACCGCAGCGCCCCAGGTGATTGCCTGCCTGGTAGATCGGTAGCCACCACCCGAGAACACTGGCAACCTTTAGGGGCGACGCATGCGTCGCCCCTACTCATTTGCGAGCTAGTGCTGTCGCCTTACAGCGGCAAATGTACGGCTTCGCCGCGTTGCGCGCTTGCGGTTACCGCTTCGGTCCACTCCATGTAGTGGACACCGATGTTGAACGGGGTGCGCATCACCGGGGCTCCGTCGCGGATGGAGGCGATGAACTCCTGCTCGACGGACCACGAGTAACGGCCCTCGGGCGGATTGGCGATCTCCTGCAACTCGGAGTCACCACGCTTCCCGCCGTAAACGCGCATCTGGCCGTCCACGTGGATGGTCCCCTCCATGCCGTAGATCCAGACCGAGTTGCCGGGAGACAGGCCGGCGCAGGCGCTGAATTTCAGGTGGGCGTTGGCTCCGTTGGCCAGGCGGCACAGGACGTCCACGGTGTCGGGGACGGTGACCGAGCGCCAATTGCCGTCGTCGTCCCGGCGATGGGGAACCGTGATCTGGCTCATGGCCATCACCTGGGTCGCGCGGCCCACCCACCGGATCATGGCTTCGTACCAGATACCCATGTTCAAAATGTTGAACCCGCTCATGTCCCGATCCTGGCGCCAATGGAGCGTGGAGTCGAGATCGGCGAATCCAGTCTGCGATTGAACGTCCACGGACACGAGATCACCCAGGAAACCATCGGAAATCAGGCGGATCATCAGGTCGTCAATCCCGAAGGTCATGGGCGAAGGCACGATCTGCGCAACCAGATTGGGCGACGCCTGGGAGGCGGCCAGCATCTCGTGGGCCTCGCCGGCGTTCATCGCCATGCGAGCCTCGCACAGCACGTGCTTGCCGGACTCCAGCGACGCCATGGTCAACGTGCGGTGCATGTAGGGCCAGGTGCCGATGCAGACGGCGTCCAGGCTTTCGTCTTCCAGCAGTTCTTCCCAGTTATCGTACACGGTCGGGATGTTGAAGGCGTCGGCAACGCGCTGGCCGGATTCGCGGGAGCGGTTGGCGACGGCGCCGATCTCCACGCCGGGGGTGTCGTTGAACCCCGGGATGTGTCGATCACGGGTGTTGCGGCCGGCGCCGATCAGGCCGACGCGCACGGATTCGAGTGCCACAGTGGTACCTCCTGAAGATACTTGGCGGCGCGCCAGGCTGCGAAAGTGGGGCGCGGCGCAACGGATTATAGGGTAAGCCTCGCAGCACGGTCAAAACGGCGGCGAACCTCATGCGGGCCCTCTTTCCGTCCCTCCGTTATTACGAGCGAAGCGCGGCAATCCCGTTGGACCAAGGGTATCCGCCTGTACGCGAAGTCGCCTAGTCGCCGGGTTCCCCGCGACCATGGCATGGGCGGGCGTGAGGCGTTGGCGCCCCAGAGGCTCTACCCGATGGCGCCCCTACGGATTAGCTGAAGTGCCATCTGCGCGTGCCACTCCATGGCTCCCAAACCGACCACGCGCACCCCGACCTCGAAATAGCGTCTGGCTGATGCCGCCATAGCGTCGAAGTCCGGCGAGTCCAGACCCATGTTATACATGATGGCCGCTCCGTGGCTTTCCGCAGTTCTTACGCCGTTCTCCAGCAACCTCATCACCTTGGGATCCTCGTACTTGAACGGCACGCCCAGGATCTTGGTCACGTCACCTGCGGCCAACCACACCAACCTGACCCCGTCGATCGCCAGGATGTCGTCCAAGTCACGGAGGCCGCCCTCGCTCTCCACGGTTGGCACAACCAAAGTCCCGTCCCGGGTTTTGCGGTTAAACTCCGGAAAGTCCTCGGCAGTATCGAAACGGCGTAGATGTATGAGGCGGTGCCAGTCGTCCCGCAACCCCATCAGTTCCTGGACCTCCTCCCTGGAGCCCACCGAAACCGTGACGGCTGTGGCCCCGAGGGCCAAAGCGCGGGCCGCGTCGGAAACGGTGCGCCGGTCAGTACCGGTGGCCCATGGAAAAGCCTGCACTCGGATCATGGGAGAGATGCCCGTGCCACGGGCCGCCCGTATCAGGTGGGCGATGTTGTCCCAATCGTGTGCGGTAAACATCATGTCGGCCATGAAGCAGTCGATGCCAGCCAGGCCGGCGACTTCCACCATGTTCGGGTGGCTGAACACGTAGGCGCACAGGGAGGGTTGTCCCGATTCAAGATTGGCCAGCAGCCGATCCGTCGTATGGTCCGGGAAGAGCATGGGGCACCTCGCAAGCTGGAACGTTTTGTGGCTATCGTATCAGAGGGCGGTTCACACGCCTTCTGCAACTCAGCTCTGGACGCGACGAATAGCGTGACCCGAACGCTCACCGATCCACCACGCGGTAGATGGAGGTACGGTCGTTGGCGTAGGCCAATTCAAGATCGCCGTCCTCGACCATCCGGTCGAACTTTTCGATGCCGTGAGGGAGGTAGTAGATCCGTTCCAGATCGCCCACCACGATGTAGCGCACGCGGTACCGGTCGATCAGGTCCAGCGCCGCGTTCTTGCTTTGGGTGTTGTAGATGGTTGACACATCCCCCGCGCGTTCCCGAATCAGTTCCCAGTCGTTGCGCTGCTGGGTCTGGTGCCACGGCCACCCGATCACGGTAGGCAATCCGGTGTACACCGAGACGCGGCCGTTCCAGCGGTACTGGTCGCCGTGGGCCTCCAGCACCACCGGGGAACCGACGACGTTGTCCTGCAACCAGCGGATGGCATCGGCGTCCCAGCGCAGTTCGATGGGCTCGTCGCGCTCCCAGTGAACCGCGTCCGGCATCCACGCCGCGCCGTCCAGGGTCAACGGCGTGGAGTGGAAGCGGTCCTGGATGCGGACCGGTGTCGCCAGCGCGGGATATACCATGACCCCGACGCCAACGAGCGCGGCTATGGTGGCAAATGCGTATCTAACCACTTTGCTGTAGACGTTGCGACGATTGCGCCACGCGGCCCAGCCTCGCCAGAAACCGTATGCTCCGGACACGCCGAACAGAAGCCATGCCACCAGGTAGTACTTGAAAACCGTGTTCATGCGCGCGATGTCACCTTCGACGCGCACGAAGTCCACGCCGATGCCGATGGCCAGGGCGACAGCCAGCATGGCAAGAGCCGCCAGATCGGATCGTGATGCCCGGTCCTCGCCGTTCAGCAACGTCGCGGCCAGCGACCAACAGGTCAGTGTGAGCAGCGCCATGAGTACGCCGGCAGTCAGGAAACCCGCGGCCCAGAAGTAACCCGCCAGAGCCAACCCCGCCAATACTCCCGCCAGCAGCCATTGGTGTGCTGCTGGAACCGGGGTGGCCACTTTAAATCGTGATAGAAACAGGGCGCCGGCTCGAGGCAACGTCGCCGACAGCAATACCAAAGCCGCTAACAACGGGAGCGCATGAATCAGCAGGTAGTTGGACAATGGGGTGCGCCACCGGGTCGGTTCGATGCCGGTGCCAAAGGTCTCAGTCGCGCCATGGAACGGCAGGAACGCCGCGTAGCTGACCACAACGGCCAGAATCGCCAGGGCAATGCCGAGGGCCAGGCGCACCTTGGGCTCGCCCGGCATCATCCATGCCGCAGCGCCGGCGAACCCGATCATGAGCAGGGCGTAAGCCGGATATTCCCACGAGTTGATGGCCCACAGGCTGCCCACCGCCAGACCCATCAGGGCGGCACACACCCAGGTCCAAATGCTCTTCGGACCGTTCCCGGACACGCTGAGGAGGGCCGCGAAACCGAGGGCAACGGCGAGCAACGCGAAGGGCATGGTCATCATGTGCGCGTGAAGGTCGGCAAAAAGGAAGGTGAAATACGGGAACTCGGTGATGTGGAACCCGAGGTCAACCCGATCGCGCATCTCCAGCCACGGGGTCAGCGCGTTGGGATCAAAGTTCGGGATCTCGGGAATGGCGCGGCTGCTACGCCAGAAGTCGAATGCTGAAAGGGGCACCGGGATCCCGTTGATGCGGTCGGACAGGATCTGAAACAGCTGGACCGCTCCATCCAGGTTCCCGGCGATTGCCACCATCACGGCGCCGATGAGACCTACCACCGCGGCTCCGCCCGGCAACCACTGTGCAATGCGGTTCCTTGGAACCACTCGCTGCCAGCCACTAGCCGTTGAATTAGGGGACGACCCGGTCTGTCCCGAAACCGTTCGGGCCGCTTTGACGAAGTAGTACGCCAGCGCGCCAGCGCCGGTCGCCGTCAGGGCGAACAGCGTCGGCACGGCCAGATTGAACGCGATCACCGGGGGGATGCCAGTGAGACGGGTGGGTATCGAAAGGATGAAGTAACCCCAGTAGTAGTAGTTCAGATAGCCTCCGGCGAACCACGGATCGTACGGCGGCAGCACGGAGGAGCGGGCAACGGCTGTGAAATAGGCCAGTTCCATGGGTTTCTCGCCGCCGCGCCACGGGTGCCACAGGTCAGGGTTGGCGGCCCGGATCATCACGAAGGCCAGGTAGGCCAGCACGAACAGCGCTTCGGCGGCCACCACCATGCGCCAGTGTCCCCGCAGCCACGCCGCCATTTCTCGCCAGTGACCGGCCAAAACTGCCGCCGATGGTATCGCCACGATGAGCATCGCCAAACCTATGGTGGCCGTCGAAAATTGCACGAACCCGGAGTTCACCAGCATCCACGCCACCCACGCCACCAGGAGCAGCCCAACCGCCCGGGAGAACAGCAACCCCCGGTCGTGCAGTGGTCGCAGCACCCACCAGGTGAGCGGGAACGCGATCAGGCAAATGACCTCCAGCGCCAGCAACCAACTGAGCCAGGGCACGCGATTCGGCCAGCCATCCGGGCGAAACACCCGCGACCAGGTACCTCCGTCCTGCTGCGCCATCAGCGCATCGGGAGGCAGCATCAGCGGCGGGGTTTCCTCGCTGTGTGCTGAAGCATCGTCGATGCGAGACCGTATCTCGCTGGGGGACAGTCGGTCGAGGTTGCGAAACACCAATACCTGCGGGTGGTCGTATCCGATGACATTTTCGTCGGCGTACCCGAGGTTCAGCCCTAAGCCACGCCCCGGTTCCGGTGCGCTGTCGCCGATCCGAGCCGGAACGGGAAGACCGGCACGCGCGTATGGCTCGTCCCGCAACTCGAAGCCGGCCAACGAGGGATACGAGGAGAACGATCGCTCGAGCCGGTAACCCAGGTCTCCGGCGAACAGCAGGCGGAGGAACGCTGAACTCTGCGGGTATTCTGCCGGGAGCCGGGCCACTGAGCCGTAGGCACGGTTGGAATAGAACGCTGCGTAGTCACTGGAGGACAAGCGATCAACTAGCTCGGGGATTTTGCTGCGGTCGGCATCCGGATGGTAGGCGGGAAACGTCCAGACGTCGTAACGGCCGAGGTCGGGGATGCGCTCGTCCCAAAAGGAGCCGCCGTTGATGATGGTCGCGTCGAACGGAACGTTGGCGTTGATCCACTCTGCGGCCGAGACCGCCGTGTGGGGACGGCTGTAGATGCTGGAGAAGGCGATGGCGTAGAGGACGGTGGACGCTACCACGAAGGCCAGAACCGCAATGCTGACCGGGTAAGCGTACCGGCGGGTGGACTGCGCAACGGTTTGCCAAAGGGACGGCTGATGGTCGACAACGGCGTCGGGATCCACCGGCCGTCCGGTCGCTGACACCACTATGCCGCCGGTGGGAGGCGTGGCGTGCCATTCTTCGGAAAACGGGGCGTCGTCGCCGAAGATCGGTTCGTCGAAGATGAGGTCGTCGCCGACGGTTGGTGGCGTGGCGTGCCATTCTTCGGAAAACGGTGCATCGTCGGGCGGGACTGTATCGCCATCGCCGTCACGAGTTCGCAGTTCCCTGGCCCGGTACACGGCGGCCACGAGCATCCGCGCACCCATCAGGATGTAGAAGGGCATCAGGGGAAACACGTAGCGCAGGAATTTGACCTCGAACAACTCCAGGAACACGAAGGCCGGCACGGCCCAGGCCAGCAACAGGAGGTCGAAACGTTGGGCGACGCCGCCACGCCATGCCATCCACGCGGTGAACGGCGCTCCGACCCAGGCAACGATGCCGAGGGGTATGCTCAAGCCCCAAACCGAGGTCTGCCTGATCTGGTACCAGAAGGCCGGCGTGTCGGCGTATTGCCAGGTGAACGGCCAGTGGCCGGCCTCCCGGGCCATTTCCGCCTGGGCGCGAATGTCGGCGAGAAACGTGCCGAAGTCCAGGAAGGCATACGGGTTGGTGATGAAAAACGCGGCCAAAGCCAGCAGACCGGCGACCGCTACCGTGGGTGCGAATCTGACGGCCGACAGCACCGTCAGATCGGACCATCGCCCGCCGGCGCGGTCCTTCCAGGTCCACAGGAACACCAGAGCCAGCGGCGCAAGGATCGGCGCCACCGACACCTTGGGCGCCATAGCCAGGCCCACCAGCAGGCTCAACAGGGCAGCGTCGCGAATCCGGGCGGTGTCCGTGAACCGGAGCATCGCCCACAGCGCCGCCAGCGACGTGAGAACCGTAAAGGGTTCCGGACGATAGAAGTGCGCGTGCTGGATGTGGATTACGGCAAAGGCGGTCAAGGCGGCGGCCAGCAACCCAGTCCAGCGGCCGTGCATCCGGCGTCCAATGACGAACATCAAGGCCACCGATGCCGTATCGGCCAGGGCGGCCAGAGTGCGGCCGGCGAACCGCAAGTCCATGGCGCCCCAGTCGGTGAACAACTCGGCAACGGAACGGATCAGCACCAGCGCGTAGATCAGGACGCTGCCCAGCGGGAACCAGTGCGGGTTGAGGGGACTATGCTCCGCGGACAGGGTCGTTCCAATGCTGGGCAGGCCGGTCCGCATTTCGGGCCACTGGGCCAGCCAGGTCTCGTGTCCAGACGCCTGGGTGAGCACGCGGAACATATCGTCCGCCCTCAGGTAGAACGAGCGCTCATCCGGGTGGAATCCGTGGCCGTCGTCCCAGTCGATGCCATACAGGCGCAGGGCCAGCGCGGCGACCAACAGGACGGGCAGCAGAAAACTAGGCCCCCACAGCCTGCGCAGGGGGGCGAGGAGACCAAGCCGTTGGACGTTCATCGGCAGTGAGCGCATCAACCGCCAGGAAGCACTACGAAATCAGACAGCACAGGTCGGCGGTTCTGCACGAATATCCCCACTCGTTGTCGTACCAACCGAGGATCTTGACCATGCTGTCGTCCAGGACCATGGTGCTCAGGCCGTCAAAAATGCAGCTATGCGTATTGCCACGAATGTCAGAGCTGACGATGGGATCCTCGGTGTATTCCAGTATGCCCTTCAAGGGGCCCTCGGCCGCGGCCTTGAAGGCGGCGTTGACCTCGTCCTTGGTGACGTTCTGCTTGAGGTCGGCCACGAAGTCGGTGGCGGATCCGATGGACGTGGGGATGCGATAGGCGATGCCGTGGAGCTTACCGTTGAGTTCAGGAAGTACGACTCCCACGGAACGGGCCGCGCCGGTGCTGGTGGGGATGATGTTCTGCGCCGCAGCTCGGGCCCGGCGCAGGTCACGGTGGTTGCGGTCCAAAATGCTCTGGTCGTTGGTGTAGGCGTGGATGGTGGACATCAGGCCGCGCTCGACCCCGAAGGCGTCGTGCAGCACCTTGACCATGGGCGCAAAGCAGTTGGTGGTACACGAGGCATTGGAGATGATCCGGTGCTCGCCGCCATCGTACGCCTCGTCGTTGACGCCGAGCACGATGGTAGCATCCGCGCCACGGGCCGGGGCGGAGATGATGACCTTGTTCGCGCCGCCGCTGTCGATGTGGGCTGCCGCCTTGGCAGCGTCGGTGAAGCGGCCGGTGCATTCCACTACGATGTCGACGCCCATCTCGGACCACAGAATGTTGGCCGGGTCGGCTTCCTGGAACATGCGAATGGGCTTGCCGTCGATTACCAGGTTGCCGTTGTCAGTGCCCACCGTGCCGGCGTAGGGGCCATAGGTACTGTCATATTTAAACAGATGGGCGGCGGTATCAGGATCCCCCAAACCGTTCACGGCGGCCAAATCCAGCCGGTCGTGGTAGGTGGGCGAAAGCGCCGCCCGGGCGACCAACCGTCCGATCCGCCCAAACCCGTTGATACCGATGCGCGTCGCCATCGTGGAATGCCTCCCATCCGTTCAAACGTGGCCCGATGCAATGACAGGCAGAGCACGCGATATACGTACTGTCCGGCCGACGATCCCGAGATTCTCGCGGTCAGATCGACCCCGCCGGCGTCCGCGATTATACCACCGAAAAGGCAAATCCGGGCCGGACGGTGACACCGTCAGGATGTGCTCAGCTAGCGGGAGCCGAAGCCGCCGAAAACCTGTGGGCCCGCGTACCGGGCCACGTCGCCCAGTTCGGCCTCGATCCTAAGCAGGCGGTTGTATTTGGCGACCCGCTCGGACCGGGCCGGCGCGCCGGTCTTGATCTGGCCGACGTTCCACGCGACGGCGAGGTCAGCGATGGTGGTGTCCTCGGTTTCGCCGGAGCGGTGGCTCATCACGGCGGTCCAGCCCGCGTCGCGGGCCATGCCCAACGCGGCGGCGGTTTCCGATAGCGTGCCTATCTGGTTGGGCTTGAGCAGGATGGCGTTGCCGGCTTGCTCATCAATGCCGCGCCGCAGCCGGCCGATGTTGGTCACCAGCAGGTCGTCGCCGACCAATTGGACCGAATCGCCGAGCCGCTGGGTCAGGGTTGACCAGCCGGCCCAGTCGTCTTCGAACAGCCCGTCTTCGATGCTGATGATGGGATATTCGGTGCACCATTGGGCGTACAGATCCACCAGTTCACCAGCGTTGAGGGACACTCCCTCCCGTTCGAGATGGTAGTTCGACGCATCGGCGTCCCAGAGTTCCGACGCCGCCACGTCCAGGGCGATGTGGACCTGCTCACCCGGCCGGTATCCGGCGGTCTCGATGGCCTGCAACACCACCTCGATGGCGTCGCGGTTGGACGGCAGGGTCGGGGCGAAACCGCCCTCGTCGCCGACGTTCAGGTTGTGCCCGCCGCCGCGGAGGATGGACTTCAATGCCTGGTAGATCTCCACGCCGGCACGCAGGGCGTCGGAGAAGCGGTCAAATCCCGAAGGCGCTATCATGAACTCCTGCACATCGGCCGAGTTGGACGCGTGCCGGCCGCCATTGAGGATGTTCAGCAGCGGCACAGGAAGACTCACCTGGCCGCCGTTCGCCAGGTGTCGCCAGAGCGAACCTCCGGTTGCGGACACGGCGGCGGCGCGAGCGGTCGCCATGGAAACGGCCAGCACCGCGTTGGCGCCCAGGCCGCTCTTGTCGTCGGTACCGTCCAGCTCGTTGAGCCGGCGGTCGATGACTGACTGGTCCAACGCCAACGCTCCCGACAGCGCGGGGCCGATGCGGTCGTTCACGTTGGCCACGGCGGTCAGCGTGCCACTCCCGCCGAACCGGGTGCGGTCGCCGTCGCGCAGTTCCAGGGCTTCGTAGCTGCCGGTGCTGGCGCCCGATGGAACCAGGGCCAGACCCACGCTGCCGTCGGACAGGGTGACCTCCGCCTCGACAGTGGGGTTGCCCCGGGAGTCCAGAGCCTCTCGCCCGACCACAGATACAATGGTGGCATCAGCCATTGGGCACCTCCGGCAATGGTTCGGAGAAAGCGACGGTCTGGGTCTCGTCGGTGCGGGCGAGAGCCGCGGCCACCGCCTTGTCCACGGCGTCGGCCGGATCGTCAGCCATTATGTAATTCTCACCCACGGGCAGGCCGTCGCCGCGCTGGGTCAACGGCCAACTGTGCAGCGAGACCACCGGAATGCCGTAGCTCAGGGCATAGGCGATCTCCGAGAGGGTCCCGAATGCGCCACCCACGGCGATAACCGCCTGCCCCGTGCTGACCACCGCCACGTTCCTCGCGAAACCCATGTTGGTGGCCACCGGGAAGTCCACCCACTCGTTGGCGGTACGCGGCGACCCACCGGGCAGGATCCCGATGGTGGTGCCGTTTTCGGACTTCGCCCCTTTGCACACGGCTTCCATGACTCCGGTCAACCCGCCACAAACCAGCGTGATGCCCCGGCGGCCCAGCTCCTTGCCAACGCCCTCGGCCAGCGCGTACACGTGGGGCGGCGGGTCGTAGTTGCCGATTACTGCGATGATCATGGTGGACATACCTCAAGCCTTGGGGT
Source organism: Dehalococcoidia bacterium (assembly GCA_022827095.1). Lineage (GTDB taxonomy): Bacteria > Chloroflexota > Dehalococcoidia > Lucifugimonadales > UBA3495 > Bin87. The sequence continues at coordinate 111,478 of JAJDTP010000005.1, read as the reverse complement.
ATCAATTTGCCTTCGGGAGCCAGCTTACTCTGGATCAAAAACATTTAGGTCTAAGCCATATCGATGTTCCCCATAAAGCCGGTTGGCGGCGTCTTCGCGCAACCGTGGTGCAAGATACTCACAGTCACTTTCTGGTTTGCGTGCCATGAAAACTTCGTCGCTGCTCTCCCCCACGACATGGAACGCAAATCGCTCGTACCAAGAAACCAAGCGTTCTCGATCGCCGTTCTTGGAAACGCGACCATTTATTTCGAGGTCACAATGGCTCTCAACAACGAAGTTTAATAGCGCGGTTCCTATTCTTTGGTTCCTGAATTCCGGTTTGACTATCAGATGCTCGAACTTAGCTATTTTCACACCGCCTTCTTCAAACACGTCCCAGTCGCCTACGTCGATTGCCGCTCCAGCCACCAACCATGCTCCTTCTCCCCAGCCTCGCGTGTCTTCGTCTACATCGAATACTCCATAGTGGACAGCTGATATGCGTGGGTACGTGTAATTGGGGTATTGATGCCGTAGCACGCCGTAAAACGCCTCAAGTTCGTCAAAAGTACGAATCGTTCTCAATTTCATCTAGGTATCCTCGCAAACGGTCGGCCACTGGCTTGGCACACGTCAGTCCACGGACCCTGTCCTTCCGTTGACCCAAAAATGGTTGATCATCCGCCTCGAATGCGACTCAACGCCTAGATTTGGTGCGTTCAGCCCAGGGGCACAATCGCCGCGCTAGCCGCATCGATCAGGCCCAGCAGCGGCGCGGGGTAGACGCCCAGCCAGGTCACCACCAGCAGCCCGACACCCATGGTGGCCGTGAGCAGCAGCGACGGCCGGGGCATCGGCGGAACCGGCGGTTCGTCGTGGCCGCCATGACCGTGGGCGTCCTCGTGACCGTCGGCGGGTTCGTGTTCCTCTTCGGCATGGTCAGGGTTGGGCGGGCGCTCGATGTACATTTGGCGGAGCACCTGCAGGTAGTAGTAGAGGGAGATCAGGCTGGCGAAGATGGCGACGCCGGCCAGCCACAGGAACCCGCCGTCGGCCACGGCCGCGAAGAGGTAGAACTTGGCGGTGAAGCCGGCGAAAATGGGAAGGCCGGCCAACGAGAACAGGCCGATGGCGATGGCGGCGGCGACAAAGGGTTGGCGGTCGGCCAGGCCGGCCAAGTCGGCGATATTGTCCTGACCGGTGCGGTTGTAATAGGCGGTCACGCCGGCGAACACCACCAGGTTGGTCACGGCGTACACCACCAGGTAGAACACCACCGACTTGGCCGCCAGGGCAAAGTCGCTGCCCAGGACCGCGATGCCGGCCAGCGCGTAACCCACGTGTCCGATGCTGCTGTAAGCCATGAGACGCTTCAGGTTCCGCTGGGCCAATGCCACCAGGTTGCCCAGCAGCATGGTGACTGCAGCCAGGACGGCAATCACCAGTTGCCACTCGTCCCAGCGGTTGACGGCGGGAACGATGGCCTCGGCGAAGAGACGCAGGGTCAGGGCGAACGCGGCGGCCTTGGATCCGATGGCCAGGTAGGCGGTTACCGGCAGGGGAGCGCCTTCGTAGGCGTCGGGCGCCCACATGTGGAAGGGCACCGCGGAGAGCTTGAACCCCAGCCCGACCACCAGCAACGCCACGCCAACCCAAAGGACTGGACTCACCGTGCCGGGCGACGCCAGTTCCTCGGCGATGCCGGCGAAGAAGGTGGTGCCCAAGGCTGCGTAGATGTTGCTCAGCCCGTAGAGCATGATGGCCGACGACAGCGCGCCGATGATGATGTACTTGATTCCAGCCTCGTTGGAGCGGGCCTCTCGCAATCCGTAGGCCACCATGACGTATAGGCTGAACGAGAGCAGTTCCAGGGCGATGTAGGCTGTGAGCAGTTCCCGGGACATGGCCATGAGGTTCATGCCCAGGATTGAGAAGAGCAGCAGCCCGTAGAACTCGCCGCGGTGGTCGAGACGGTCGCGCCCGTATTCGACCGATAAGGCGATGATGCCCACGCCGATGGCCAGGAAGAATATCTTGAAGAACAGGCCGAAGCTGTCGACGACGATCAGACCGCCGTAGAGTTCAACCGAGCCCGCCGGCCGCATCAGGATGGCTATGACCATCACGGCGACGAGGCTGACCACCGACAAGCCGGCCAGCCACTCCTTCCTGCTCTCGGGCAGGAACAGGTCCACCGTGAACACCAGGAACGCCAGCGCCGTGAGGACGAACTCCGGCGTCAGCAGGTGCAGGTTAGCGGTGTAGTCGATTGGCATTCCGATAACCGCCTAAAACACCGCCAGCGCGCTTTCCACGCCGGTGTTGATGACGCGCAGCAGCGGCGCCGGCCAGACGCCGACGGCAATCAGGATCAGGACGAAGGCCGCACCCACGCCCTTTTCCACCGGGCTGGCGTCGGTCAGGTGGTCCCACTGCGGATCGCCCTCGCCAAAGAAGGAACGGGCCAACAGCCGCAGGATGTAAACCGCCGTGATGGCCGCGCCAATGACGCCCAGCACCGCCAGCGGCAGGTAGGTGCGGAATGCTCCGGTGAAGACCATGAATTCGGCGATGAAGCCGCTCAGCCCGGGCAACCCCAGGGACGCCAAGCCGGCGATGGCAAAGAAGAAAGTGGTCGTGCCCATGCGCTTGATGAGGCCGTTGAGGATCATGCTGTCTCGGATGTGCGCCCGCTCGTAAATCGCTCCCACCATGGCGAACATCAGGGCCGTCATTATGCCGTGGGAGAACATCTGGAGCACCGCGCCGGCCAAGCCCACCGGGTGCAGCGTGGCGATGCCCATGAGCACGTAACCCATGTGGCTGACGCTGGAATAGCCGATGACGTACTTGAGATCGTTCTGGGACAAGGCGGAAATCGCGCCGTAGATGACGTTCACCGTGCCCAGCCCGATGAGCACCGGCATCCACACTTCCGCCCCCTGGGGAGTGAGGATCATCCCAACCTGTATGATGCCGAAGGCACCCAGCTTCATAAGGACGCCAGCGTGCAGCATACTGACGCCGGTGGGCGCGGCGACGTGACCGTCCGGCGACCAGGTGTGGAAGGGCCACAGGCCGGCCAGAACGCCGAACCCCAGCGCAAAGAAGGGGAACACCCACATCTGGGTCAGGCGGGAAACCGCCCCGTCCTGCTGAAGCGCGGCCAGCTTGTCGATGTTGAAGGTGGGGTCGCCCGCCTGCGACGAAGCGACGTACAGGGCCAGGATACCGACCCAGATCAGGATGCTGCCGGCCACCAGCATCAGCATCAGCTTCATCGCGCCGTATTCTTTGGTGCGTAGGAAGGTGCCGAAATCGGTGCTGCTGCCCCACACGCCGATGAGCAGGTACATGGGCAGCACGGCCAGCTCGTAGAAGAAGAACAGGAAGAACAGGTCGCGCACCACGAACACGCCGAACACGCCGGCGCCCAAGGCCAACAGGAGCACGAAGAAGTCCCGCGTCCGCCGGGTGATGGTCTGGCTGATCAGCACCGCGCCCAGCAGCACGATGCCGTTGAGCAGCACCAGCGGCGCGCCAATGCCGTTCAGCCCGAAGTGCAGCGTTATGTTGACCGGCTGGCCGATCCAATCGTACGACCGCACCATCTGCACGCCGCCAGCCCCGTAGTCGTAGCGCAGAAACACTACAACCGACAGCACGAAACTGATGGCGGCCACAAAGATGGCAAACTGCCACGCGTCCCGCGGGCGGTCCTTGGGCAGGAACATGGCCAGCGCCGCGCCGGCCAGAGGCACCAACACCAACAGCAGCAGGGATACCTGGTCGAAATTAGCCATTACTAAATTCGGCGACCGTCATTCCGGCGAAAGCCGGAATCCATGATCCTGTTGTGCAAAGATGCTCTGGTTTCCCGCTGTCGCCGGAAAGACGAGGTGGCGCCGGGATGGCGATATTGCATGAAGCCACCAAACCCTACACCGAGCGCAGCCACCAGAAAATCGCCAGGCCGATCACGCCCAATGCCACCGCCAAAGCGTAGGTGTAAACGTGGCCGGTGACGTGCAAGCGTAAGGCAACGCCAGCCTTGCGCACGACGTCGGCCGGGCCGTTCACTGCGACGTCGTTCACCACGGCGCGGTCAAAGAACGCCAGCGCGGCAGAAACGGTCAGCACCACCCGATCTATACTCCACTGGTACGCCTCGTCGACGTAGTACCGGCGCTCGACTACTCGCAGCACCCCCGCGAACCGCACGCGCCAGGGTTCGTGGGAAACCGAGCGGCGTACGTAAACCAACCATGCCAGGACGAAAGCGCCCACCGCCAGGATGATCGACAGCGCTCCCAGCACGTAGTTGAAGTGGAACTTCTCCGCGTGGTCGTAGAACACAAACCCGCCGATGCCGCCGAAAGCGCCCGGCCAGTTGAACGCTATCCAGCCGAAACCTACGGCCAGCACCGCCAGCACGGACATCACGCCGGTCATCAGCAGCGGAGATTCGTGGGCATGGTGACTGTCCTCGCCTTCAGCGCCGAAGAACACGACGAACATGGCCCGTGCCATGTACAGCGCGCTCAGGAACGCGGTGAGCATGGTCAGGACGATGAATATCACGGGCAGGTTGTGCTCGACTGCGATCAGGATTTCGTCCTTGCTCCAAAAACCGGACAGGATCGGGATGCCCCCCAAGGACAGCGCGCCAATGGAAAACACGACTGCGGTTACCGGCATCGCCCGCCGCAGACCTCCCACACGACGGATGTCAACGTCGCCGTGTGCGCCCACGCCGTGCATCACGCTGCCCGCTCCCAAGAACAGCAACGCCTTGGCGAACCCGTGGGCCATCAGGTGGAACACCGCCGCTGTCCAGCCGAAGGCGCCCAGCGATAGCATCATCAGACCCAGGTGGGACACGGTGGAGTACGCGAGGATGCGTTTCAAGTCGGTGGACACCAGCGCGATGGTGGCGGCGCCCAGGGCGGTGATCAGGCCGACGATGGCGACGATCATCATGGCTTCGGGAGAGGCCGCGAAGATGGGATAGGCGCGGGCCACCAGGTACACGCCGGCGATGACCATGGTCGCCGCGTGGATGAGCGCGCTGACCGGCGTCGGGCCCTCCATGGCGTCGGGCAGCCACACGTGGAAGGGGAACTGCGCAGACTTGCCCATGGCTCCCAGTAACAGCAAAATGGCCGCTGCGGTGGTGACGCCGCTGCCCAGCTCGCCGGACGCGGCAGCCGCGAAGGCGTCGGTCATGCTGAAACTGCCCACGTTGACCCACAGCAAGAGGATGCCCACCAGCAGACCGACGTCGCCGATGCGCGTCACCACGAAGGCCTTCTTAGCGGCCTCGCGCGGGCCCGGGTTTTCAAACCAGAACCCGATGAGCAGGTAGGAGCACAGGCCCACCAGTTCCCACGCGATGTAAAGGAGCAGGAAGTTATCGGCCAGCGCCAGGGTCAGCATCGCCGCTACGAACAAGGCCTGCCAGGCGAAATACCAGCCGAAACGCGGGTCGCCCTTCATGTATTCAAGCGAGTAAAGCTGGACGCCAAGGGCGACGAAGGTGATCAGCCCGAGGAGCACCACGGTCAAGGGATCGATGATGATGCCCCAATCCAGGTGAATGGCCTGGTCAACGGTCGCGGCAACGCCGGGTAATCCCGCCTCGAACCAGGACGTGGAGAAATGGCACGTCAACGCTCCGGTGATTCCGCTGACGGCGCATGCGGGGTTTTCGGGGGCCGCGCCCAGGAAACTCACCGTCGTCAGGGCCCACACGACGAACCCCCCGCCGATGGCCAAGATCGCCAGCGGCGCGCCCCGCAGCGGCAGCCAACGCTGGAACAGGATGATCAGCGGGCAGGCGGCGAAGGAGAAGACTGGGATCAGGAATGCCAGCGGCATGTCACCACTTGAGCAGGTTGATTTCGTCGACGTTCACGGTGCCGCGGTTGCGGTACATCCGCAGGATGATCGCGAAAGCCAGACCGACCTCCGCAGCAGCAACTGTAATGACAAAGATCGCGATTATCTGGCCGTCGAATGCGGCAAAACGGCCAGTGCCGTTAAGGTAGGACGCAGCGGCTATGAGGTTGATGTTGACCGCGTTGAGCATCAGCTCGATGGACAGTACGATCAGCACCGCACTCCGGCGGGCGAGGACTCCGTAGAAACCGATCCCGAACAGGGCGGCTCCCAGGAGCTGGAAATACAGAAGGGGCACCATCGGACGGCTAACCCTCGCCTTCCGCCGGTGTATCGGCTTGCGCCGTCACGGTCTGCGTGCGGGCGATGATGATGGCCCCGATGAGGGCGACCAGGAGCACCAGGGAGGCGATTTCAAAGGGCAGCGCCCACTTGGTGAACAGGGCAGCGCCCAGTTCCGTGAACGCGGGCGCCTGGGGCTCGGCCGCGACATCCGGAGCCAGCCAGAAAGCCGCGCCCAGCACCACCGCCAGCACCGTGGCCGTTATCAATCCTAGCGGCCACTGCTTGTTGTCGGTGATACGCGGATACTCCGAGGACCGGGTTAGCATGACCGCAAACAGCACGACGATGGTGACCGCGCCACCGTAGATGAGAACCTGCACCAGGGCCAGAAACTCGGCGAACAACAGGAGGTAGGCGCCGGCCGCGCCCAACAGGGACAGCAGCAGGAACAGCGCCGCGTGGACCACGTTTCGAGTCGCCACCACGCCCACGGCCCCGCCGAGGGTGAAAATGGCTACGATTGTGAAGAGGGCCAGCGCCACGGGTCTATACGTCCCGGCTGACCGGGTTCCTCACGGAGATTCCCGGCACGCTGCCAAAGTATGAGCCGCCCCGCTGGCGGCTCCGGTGTTGAGGGTTTGGTTTCGGCGTCGGCATTGCTGGATAGGCGAACCGGTCCTGGATTCTTGGGACCAACACCTAGATTGACTTGAGGAGCGTGCAGGTCGCGCACTGGCAGTCTGCCTTGTGCTTTCGCACCGGCTCGGATACCGACTGCGTCCGGCCACGGGCTTTGCCGGAGGCACCGCTGTTGCCGCGCTTTTTGCCCTTGCCCATTTTACCGGCCTTGGCCGCCTTGCCCGCAAATTTGCCGACCTTACCGGCGACGGTTTCATCCTGGCCGGATTTCCGTTTCTCCACGCATTCAACGCAGGTGCAATACTGCGGATGCCGCGGCGACAGATTACGGAAACGTTCGTCTTCTCGGGGCACGGCCAGCCTCGGCTCAGTCCTGGGAATCGGCCTCGGCCGACGCTTTCGCGGCGTCGGCTTTCTGCTTAGCCAGAACGGTTGGCGGGATCCAAGCGGTATCGTCCTGGTATTTCTTGCCGATCTGCAGCAACGCCGGGAGGTCGACCCGATCGCCGTTCCGCGCGTACGTGCTCATCTCGTGCTCGTGGCTCATAACAATTGCGTCGAAGTTACAGTACTCGACGCAGATGCCGCACAATATACAACGGTTCAAATTGATTTCAAAGTAATCGACGATCTTGCGGCGGCTGCTTTCGCCGTCGGCATGCTTGGGGTTGTCCATCATGCTCGCGGACATGCACTGCGTTGGGCAGTTGCGGATGCACACCATGCAGCCGGTGCAGTACGGCTCGCTGATTGCACCATCCCAGGTGAGCGCCGGGAACCCCATGAAACGCGGCCGCACCGGGGTTGGCTCCTTGGGATACTGCTGGGTGACCGGCCGGCGGAACCCGGAGACAGTCGATGCGAGGGTGAGCATCATCCCTTTCAGGCTTTCCAGCATGGCTATCCGTCCTCGGATATGGGGGCGCCGGGTCGGTCCAGCACGGCGAAGATATCGGCCACCGGGCAGGAGAAGCCGGGGATTTCCGGCTCGCCGGACAGAATATCATCCGGGCCGAACACTTCATCGGGGACACCCGGGCGTCGGATGGTTACGGAGCGGGGATCCGGATCGGCTATCCACATCACGAGAGCGCCGTTGGCAAAGTACTCCGCGGCCTTGCGCGCGAGTTCGGACGACGTGTTGCTGGCAGAAACGACCTCGATTGCCACATCGGGCGCAAAAGCAGGCCAGCCTGGGGCACCTTCGTCGTACCCGGCCATTCGTTCCCAAGACGTCACATGCACGTCGGGAAATCTCAGGGTGAACGGATCCATCTGGAAACCAGTATTGACGCCGACATCAAAGCGCAGGCTGTTGTATCTGATATGCCCTCGCAGCAGCAAGTATATTTCTCCCGTTACCGCGCCGTGCCTGGGCTTGCCATCCATATCAACCAACTCTCCGTCCACCAATTCGTAGCGGTGACCGGGTTCAGCAGCCATCGCCTCGAATTCTGCGACGGTGATTTTGCGGGTGCGAGTGGTCATGACGGCATTCTGCGTAGAATTGCGAATATGATACCAGCATACGCGGTCAGGTGCGTGCTCCCGTTGCCGCCCGTCGCGCGGCAAGCTGACGCTGCACTTCAGCAACCCGACGAGCCGGCCCGGTCATGCGCCGGTAGATGATCCAGCCGGCGACCGCCAGGCCGGCGGCCGACATGATGGTCAGGCTCCACCAGGGCAGGCCGTAGAACCGGTAAACGGCGGCGATGATGACCGTGTAGAACGACAATGGAACCATCACCTTCCAGGCAAACGCCATCAACTGGTCGATGCGGAGACGCGGGAAGGTTCCCCGCACCCAGAACACCACCAGAACCACGGCGTAGGTTTTGAAGAGGAACCACACCACGTCGGGAAGCGCCGGGCCGCCCCAGCCGCCCAGGAACAGGAGCGTCGTCAGCGCGGCGATGGCAAAGGTATTGATGTACTCGGCGAGGAAGAACACCGACCAGTGGGCTCCGCTGTATTCGACAAACGGACCACCCACCACCTCGCTCTCCGCGTGGTAGATGTCAAAAGGCGTGCGTCCTACCTCGGCCAGGCCGGCAATGAAAAAGATCACGAAGCCCAGGGGCAGCACCAACAGGTAAGGATAGGTGGATTGCTGCGCCACGATTTCCCGCATTTCCAGGGACTGGGCCAGTATTGCCACGGCGGCGGCCACCAGCACCACGGGGATTTCATAGGAGATCAACTGCGCGGCCGATCGCAACCCACCCATGATGCCGTACTTGTTCGCGGATCCCCAGCCGGCCAGCACCAGCCCGAGGATCCCGATCACCGCAAAGGCGATGATGTAGAACAACCCCAGGGGCAGGTGACGGATCACCACGCTGTCGCCACCGGGTATGGTCACCCAGATAACGAAGGCCGATACGACGACGATGACCGGAGCGATCCAGAAGATCGCCTTTTCCGAATCGTCGGGGATGATGTCCTCTTTGATGATCAGCTTCACCGCGTCGGCGATGGGTTGCATCAGCCCGAACAGTCCGGTGCGGGTCGGCCCGTAACGCAACTGCAGGCGACCCAGCGCCTTGCGCTCGAGCCAGACCATCGAGAGGACGACCACCGACAGGACGGCGAACATGATCGCCAGGCCCAATGCGCTCCAGGCCAGACTGATGAGGAAACTCACCGGTCCACCTCACCCAGCACAATGTCCAGCGATCCCAGCACTACCACGCTGTCTGCCAGCCAGGTGTCCGCGAGCAGTCGCCGCAAAGCGGACAGGTTGCAGAAAGACGGCGGCCGCACCTTCAATCGATAGGGCCGGTCGGTGCCGTCACTGACGAGGTAGACGCCGATCTCGCCCCGGGGGTTCTCGGCGCGGACGTAGGCCTCACCGGCGGGCGGGCGGATCAGGCGGCGGCCCAGGGATGACGCCACTGGTCCCTCCGAGAGTTGCGCCATCGCCTGTTCCACGATCCGCAAGGACTGGTACATCTCCTGGACCCGCACCCAGTGCCGGTCCCAGCAGTCTCCGTCCAAACCCACCGGCACCTCGAAGTCGAAACGGTCGTAAATGGAGTAGGGTTGCGCTTTGCGGACGTCATACTCGTACCCACACGCCCGCAGCAGCGGACCGGTCAGCCCCAGGGCAATCGCTTCGTCGGCGCTGATCGGGCTCACGTCCTTGAGGCGGGAGAGGAAGATCTCGTTGAAGGTCAGTATGCGGTCACTTTGCTCAACGTCCTCGCGGAGCAGCGGCATCAACTCGTCCACCAACTGCCGGAAATTGTCCGGCACGTCCTCCTTGAGGCCGCCGATGCGGAAATAGTTGTGCATCATGCGCGCGCCGGACACGGCTTCAAACAGCGCCTGCACCCGCTCCCGGCCCCGGAAGGAGAACATCACCGGCGTCATGGCCCCGGCGTCCAGGCCCATGGTGCCAACGTACAGCAGGTGGCTGGCGATGCGATTCAGTTCGCAAAGGATCACCCGAATGTATTCGGCCCGTTCCGGCACCTCCAGTCCCATCAACTTCTCGACGGCCATGCAGTAGGCCAGCTCGTTATTGAAGTTGCCGATGTAGTCCATCCGGTCGAACAGTGTGACGACCTGATGGTACTGTTCACCTTCGCACAGCTTCTCGGATCCCCGGTGCAGATAGCCGATGTGCGGCTCGACGTCAACCACCTTCTCTCCGTCCACCCAGAGCACCATGCGGAACACGCCGTGGGTGGACGGATGCTGTGGCCCCATGTTGAGCAGCATCTCCACCGGCTGCGTGCCTTCGGGGACGCCCTCCGGGATCGGGGTAGTTATGGCGGTTGGATCAGTCATGGTTCGTCGGATCGCCAACGGCAACCGGATCTTCAGTCCGACGGCTCGCGGGATTCGGGAAACGGAGAGCCGATGAAACGCAGGCTGGGCTGTGGCGGCTCCACACGGGCGCTCATCCAAGCTTCGCCGTTATCGTAGAAGCCGGCCTCGATGAGCACATCCTCCAGCACGCCGATTTCCTCGCAGTCTTCGAGGTAGTCCGACACCTGACGCCGGAGGGCGGTACGTGCGTGGTCCTGAGTGTCTCCGTACGCGGTCACTTCAAGCTCCGGACACCGTGCCTCCCAACCGGAGGCGACCGGCACGGCTTCGATTTCGTATACGATCCGATCCATGGTCAGTCGCCGGTTGAATTCTCGCCGGACGGTTCCTCTACATCGAACCGCAGCACGATCTCGGTTTCCTCATTCAAGTCATCAATTCCGAGAGCCTGACCCAGACGGCCGACGGTATCTTGTCGTTCGAGCCATCCCCGCACTGCCTGTACCAACCCGTTCTCCGCGGCTTCCCGGGTGCGCCCGGTGCTTTGCAGTTCGAGTACGTCCACCATAGCTACAAATTGGTCACCCTCGGATACCACGCGAGCTACCAACTCCACGGGAGCTATGAATTCCGACGCGCCGGGATTGATTTCCTGGGCGGCGGTCATTAGAACTCCCGGTACTCGTAAAAGTCGTATGATTTGCGACCGGGGAACCCGTCGAATTCGGGATACAGGAGCAGGGGAGACAGGTCGGGATGCCCGTCGAACGCGACGCCGAACAGGTCGTGCGCCTCGCGCTCGTACCAGTCGGCGGCCGGCCACACCTCGCATACCGAAGACAGGGCCGGCGCATCGTAGGACACCTCGGTCTTTACCACCAGCGATTGTTCCCGGGCCAGCGACTGAAGGAAATAGACCAATTCAAACCGCTCTTCGTAGTCCACGCACGCCAGGCACAGCAGCATGCGGCAGTCCAGGGACGCGTCGTCGCGGCAGGCCAGGCACGCCGAGACTATGTCGGCGGCGGGCACGGTGACCTGGGGCAGGTCGCCCAAGGCACTGGGCACAGGGGAGTAGTCGGCCAGAACCGCGAGGGCGCGGTCCAGGGTCTCGCGCCGCGCTGGCGCCAACAACTCGATGGGGTCTGGCGGCGGCTCTGCTTCCGCCTCCGGGGCGTTACGTCGAGGCCGCGGCACTGCCGTCTCCCGCGTCGGCCATGATCTTTTCCTGGAGTTTCAGTATGCCGTACAGCAACGCTTCCGGGCGGGGCGGGCAACCGGGCACGTACACGTCCACCGGGATGATGTGGTCGACGCCCATCACCACCGAGTAGGAACGGTAGTAGGGACCGCCGTTGGTGGCGCAGCTGCCCATGGCGATGACCCACTTCGGTTCCGGCATCTGTTCGTAGAGCAGGCGGATAGGCTCGGCCATCTTCTTCACCACGGTACCGGCGACGATCATAACGTCCGACTGCCGGGGCGACGGCCAGGTCACCACGCCGAAGCGGTCGAAATCGTGGTGGGCCATGTACGTGGATATCATCTCGATGGCGCAGCAGGCCAGCCCAAAACTGAGCGTCCATAGGGACGACTTGCGGGCCATGGCGAACAACTGGTCGGTGGTGGTCGTGATGACGCCGGGCACCCGCCCATCGGTTGCCTGGTTGAGCAAGCTCGGGCCGGGTCGGTTGCCGGCGCCCAGGACAATCTCGGTAGCGCGGGGAGGCATAGCCAGGGGAGAGACCGCCTCACCCGACGGGAGTCCGCCGGGCCCTGCGGAAGGGTTTACTTCTGCCAATCCAGGACCCCCTTGCGCCACCCGTAGATCACAGCGAAGAACAGCATGGCCAGGAACAAGATCATCGCGTAGAACGGTATCGGATTGCCGGCGGCTTTTTCCTGTATGAACACGACCGCCCACGGAAAGAGAAACACCGCTTCCACATCGAATATCAGGAACAGAATGGCGAAGATGTAGAAACGGATGTTGATATTAGACCACGCAAAGGGTGTCGGCGGTATCCCGCATTCGTAGGTCGTGAGCTTGACTGCCGAGCGTCGCCGCGCCGACAGCAACTGCGACCCCGCGAACATTGCACCGATGGCAGCCAACGCAATGGCGATAGCAATCACCACCGCCAACCAATTTCCGGCATAGTCGGCCGGGTTGAAGGTTTGGAGCAGGGGAACTGTAAATTCCATGAGATCAGGGCAGATTGAGTTGCTATGCCGGCTGTCGGATCAGGTCGTCAACTGTTTCCTGAATCGCCAGGCCTTCAACGAAGTTGTGCAGCATCTCCAAGTCAACGCCAAACGCAGCGACGGATGCATCGTCGGTAGGGTCACGACGATGTATTTCAAGTCCAACCTCCGTACCGGAGTTCATGGTGAAATTGGAGAGGTGCTCGATCTCCAGGCCTACCGCTACGCCGCTGTTGTCAAGATCTACCACCAGGCCATCACGAACCTCGTACGATTCTGCGCTGGTAGCGCCTTTCAACTCGATGTAAAGGCTGTCAGTTTGAGGATAATAGCGCACTTTCATCGGATGCTCCATCGGCCAAAACCGCTGTCGATGAACGCAGTATGCACAGTTTCTCCGTCTTCAAGCAAAACCACACGCAAAATGCGTTGCCTTGACTCACCGGGTACTGTGGCCATACCCCAAATGCGAATTCGGCCATCCGCTTGTTCTTCTCTATATATCTGGTTATTCAGCGCCTCAATGCACAGAGCCAAACTCATATACGGTCGATCACGCAACGTATCATTATCGAAATGGAATGTGGTCTTCATGCTTCCTGGAAGCGCCGCCGGATAACCTGCCAATCCCAGTGCAATCGCCCGACGCATCCTAGCAATCGCACGATGCGGCGTCAATTGCCTCAGCTCCTCCGCAACGCCGTCGAAGAAACGTCGCGCCGGAAGTCAGCCTCGGGTATTTCCGTGAACATGGGCCGGAACCCATCCGGGATATTGACGTCCGACAGCGATCGGAACTCGCCCCCGTCATCGGTGCGCCCGCCCACGGCGAAACGAGTGCCGCGCCCCCACATTTCGGCCAGCGCCTGCAGCATCGCCGGTTCGGAATCTCCGTAGTACCTGGGCTGAATCAGCCGAGTCACAGTGTCCCAACCGATGGCGAAACCGCATCCGGGGAACAGCGCGGATTTTTTGATGAAGGTTTCCGCCTGGGTGAGCACCACCGTGCCGACCCCCTGGAACTGGTCCAATCGGCGGTGTACCTCGCCGGCTGCCAGGGGCGGCTTGTCCACGTTGGACACAGAAAGCTCGTACGCAACCGGCGCGCCCAGCACGTCGCCCCCCACCTGGGCCAGTTCGGTGTGACCGGCATGCATGGGGTTGAACGAGCCGGGGAGCAGAGCCTGGGGGGCGTCTCCGTCCACCGCCATCCGCCCGTCGGGATGGACCGTGACCCAACGGGCGTCACCGTCCAGCAGGCGTTGCACCGGCTCGGCGTGGCGCGTTGTGTTGGTCACCAGCCGCTCAGATGCGACGAGTCCGAGGTCGAGTTCCGCCGACACGCCGCAGGCTCGTGCGATTGCCGCGATGACCAGCCGGCTGACCACGTCCTCTTCGCCGGCGCGGTCACGCAGACCTTTTTCGAGGACAAGGGAATCGGTGGTGACAGAGTCGTCGTCCCAGGTGGCAATGAAAGCACGGTGGTCGCCACGCTTGGTGCGGTCGGTGGCAATGGTCGCGGTGCATGCGAGCCCGACGATGGGGGCGTCCTGTTCGCGCAGCGACATACCTCGAGCCCAGGCCGACCGGGCCATCAGTCGCGCGGTATCAGCAGAGACGGTTTGCTCGGGAGCGTGCCCGCCGAGAAAGTCGGTCATCGCCAGGTATCCGTACGGCACCCTGGTCTCAAGCACGGTGCGCGAGGCGCCGCCAACTCCCAGGAGCCAGGCTAGGGCATAGTTGCCGGCGCCGGCCACCGCCAGCACCGATTGCTGCGGCGTGTCGTGGATGCGGGCGACGATTTCAGCAATGTCAGCATCCATGTTGTGGCTCACTTTTATCGCCCTTACCATCCAGGTAATCGATGGCTTCCTGCGGCAGCGTCACGCCCAGACGGCGCAACTCTTCACGCAAGGTTTCACGTTCCTGGCGGCGACCTTCCCGCTGGCCTTCCCGGCGGCCTTCTTCAAGCCACCTTTGCCGGCGTTTTGCTCTGATGTCAGACATTTTCTCAAACACTCGGCGCGCCCCTTTGCTCACTGGGATCGTGCGGTTCATCGAGTAGAGAGGCCACAACCTCCTGCGGAAGGTCAGCCGCGAGCCGTTGCAACTCTGCACGCATTCGGTCGCGCTCCTGGCGGCGACCTTCGTCAAGCCACCTTTGCCGGCGTTTCGCTCTGATGTCAGACATTTTCTCAAACATTTTGCGCGCTCCGTCAAACAGCCCGGCCAGCGGAATTACCAAGGCCCAGTACAGTTTGGTAACCGCAATCTCAAAGTAGATGAACGCACGCAGTTCCGAGCCGGAGAACTCCGCCAAGATAGCGACGCTGGCGACGGCTGCCAGCGAGAACCCGCCCACTTGCCAATAGATGCCCCGATCAATAAGTTCGTTAGGCAAATCCGATGAGCGCATTGTAACATTGTATCGGATTCAGGTGATTGGGCGGCCTGACCAGGCGGCCGGGTCAATCGATCCCATGGTGCGCAACGACACATCGACCTCTCCGGCGATCTTGCGGTCCCATTCGTCGGCCCACCGACGGGGCAATCGTGGCCTAGCCTCTCGCCAAGTCATGCGCTCGCCGCCGTTGGTCCGGGCGGTTACCGCCTCGACCAGGAACGCGGTCATGTCGCCGCCGTCCATGGCATTGATCACGCGGCAATCGAGGAAGCCATAGCATCCCTCAAGCAGGGGGCTGCCCGTGGGGCCGGTGGTATAGCTCACGCTCCCAAGCTTGTCTCCGTCGCGACCCGAATGCATGCCCAGCTCCCAGATGAGCGGTAGCTGGGAGGTTTCCAGGAAGTTGATCGCCAGGACCCCGCTGGCTGAGATCAGGCCGTGGGTATAGTTCGTGTGGTAGATCTGGACGATCAGCCGCGGTCGCTGGGGAACGATAGAAGCCGCGGCGACGGCGACTGCGATTTGGGCGTTGCTGACGTCTCCCGAGCGCGTCGAAATGGCTGCCAGCGGCGCGCTGAGACCGCCCAGCAGCGGGCTCACGTCGGCGGGGTCAAGTTCCGCAACGGGGTGAAGCATGTGATTCGGAACGTCGCCCGGCTCGGTTACCAGTCGGGGTGGGTATCCATGGCGTCGTTGACAGTGAGCCGCATCTGTTCCGTTCCGTCAGCGTTCATGTAGAGGATCTCAGCGTTCCCGTAGGCGTGCGAGACGAACGCGATCCGGTCTTCACCAGCCGACCAGACCGGTGTCAGGTCATCTTCCATGTTCTGGGTCAACTGGCGCCGCTCCGAGCCGTCCACCAGCACGGAAAATATCTCCGACTGGTCGTCAAAACGCACCACGAATGCCAATCGCCGGCCGTCGGCCGACCAAGCTACGGAAAACTCGTCGTGCTGGTCGTCGGACACGGCGACTTCATCCGTGTCGTCGGCCCAGTTGCCAGACTTCGTAGGGCGGAGGACATAAACGTCACGGGCGCCATCGTCGCTGCGCAGAAAGGCTATCCGGTCCCCTTTGGGGGACCAGACCGGGTCGGTGTCGGGACCCGAGGTTAACTCAATGCGGTTGACGCCATTTGGGTTGCGCAGGAAAAGGCCGTCCTTCCCGTATTCCGTGAAAACCAGCCACTCGCCGTCGGGAGACCAGTCACCGACGAGTTCCCGTTCCGGGTTGAAGGTCAGCCGCGTTTTCCGCTCGCCCTCCAGCGCCACCATGTAAATGTCGGGCTCGCCGTCTTCATCGGATACATACGCGATGCGGTCCGACTCCGGAGCCCAGATCGGAGGTTGATCGGCGTCCACGTTCGACACCAGGGACGTGACCCCTTCGCCGTCTACGTCGTACAGCATCAGTTGGGTCTGATTGCCAACCGATATCCACGCGATTTTGGTGTGGTCTGGCGACCAACGCGGCGTCCTTGCATCCGCGCTCAACGATGAGATGCGCGATGCTTCATCCGCACCGGGTTGCTGGACCCACGCCTGGGCGCCATCGTCGTCCGATACTACGTAGGCGATGGCGGGTAGATCACCGCCAAACAGATTTCCCGCAAAACATCCGCCCAAGGACAATGCCACGGCAAAACAGAACATCAAGCACAAAAAACGAGAATTGACCGCGACCAGTCCCATCAATATTCTTTCCAATCGAGCAGTTTTGCTTGCCGTCGATTATAACGTAGCGAACCGGCCGCACACTCAGATTCCTGCGACCAGTTATGCGGTTTATGTTTCCTTGACATCGGTCGGAGCCCAAATTAGCATCGCCTCACCGCAGCAGGAGCCCGGCGCCGTGGACGGGCTATCCGATGAGCTGCGCGTTCGCCAAAATGAGAGGTCGATCATGCTGGCAATAGTTGGAGGGAATCTCATCGACGGGTCAGGCGGGCCCGTGGTCGAAAACGCTGCGGTGCTGATAGACGGCGACCGCATCGTCGAGGTCGGTCCCCGGGCCGCCGTGCCCATCCCCGAAGGGGCCGAAGTGCTGGACGCCAGCGGCCACACGATAATGCCCGGCCTCATCGACGTTCACGACCACCTGGCGTCGGGCGGATACGGTCTGACGGGTCGTTGGGGAATGGACGAACCTCTGTCGCTGTTCAACATCCGCACCGCCCAGGTCATCGAGGATACGCTGGCGGCCGGCTACACCACGGTGCGGGATGCCGGAGGTCTCGACGCCGGGTTCAAGATGGCCGTGGAGCAGGGCCTCATCAAGGGGCCGCGGCTCATCGTCTCAGTCAATATCATGTCCCCAACCGGCGGGATCGAGGACAAGGTCAGCGGCAGTGGACACCGGAAGGTGATCCTGGGACACGACCCACTGTCACCTGACGGCGTAGCCGACGGAGTGGATGGCGTGCGGGCGAAGGTGCGCGAGCTGGTCCGTTGCGGCGCCGACCAGATCAAGTTTGCGACGACGGGCGGCGCTTCGGGTCGCCCGGGCAACGGTCCGCTGGACCAGGCCTACGCGCTGGACGAGGCTAAAGCTCTGGTTGATGAGGCCGCGGCGCTCGGACGCAGCACCCTTTGCCATGCCGTGGGCGGCACCGGCCTGCCCATTGCCATTAAAGCCGGGGCGGGGTCGATCGAGCACGGCTGCTATCTGGCCACTGATCCCGACATGCTCAAGATGATGGCCGACCAGGGCACCTTCTTCACCCCGACCTTCGAAGTCTACGACTTCCACAGCACGGTCAGCGCTCCCCACATCAGGGTGCGCGCACAGGCTCTGATGGACATCCACATCCGGAGCACCGAGCTTGCCATCAAGGAAGGCGTACGCATCGTGGCTGGCACCGACGCCGGCGGTTTCGTGCACGGCGACAATGCCCGCGAGCTGGAGCTGATGGTCGAGAAGGGCATGAGCACCATGCTGGCCATCCAGGCCGCGACCGGCTACGCCGCCGAGTGCTGCGGCATCGGCAAGGAGGTGGGTACCATCGAGGTTGGCAAGCAGGCCGACGTGCTGGTCGTAGACGGCGATCCATTGCAGAACATCTCGGTTCTGCGCGACCGCGAGCGTCTCCTACTGATCATGAAGGGCGGCGAGGCCTACACCAACCGCCTGGCCACGCGGGAATTGCAGCCCGCCTAGGCTCATGTCGGGTTGAATCAACACACGCTGGCAGCCCGGGCCACGGCGACAGTTCCTGTCGTCACCCACCCACCCCTTCGATGCACTTCACCGTCCTGACCCTGTTCCCGGACGCTTTCCGGTTCATCGAAGAGTACAGCGTGCTGGGGCGCGCCATCCGCGGCGGGCTGGTCTCCCTGGATACCGTCGACATACGGGAGTATGCGACGGACCGGCACGGGACCGCCGATGACTACCAGTTCGGCGGCGGCCCGGGCATGGTGATGAAACCTGATCCGGTGTTCGCCGCGGTGGAGTCAGCCCTGGCCGGCATCCCTGACGCTGAGAGGGTAGCGACGCCCATCGTGCTGACATCTCCACAGGGTGACATACTGAACCAGGATTTGGTGAACGAGTTTGCCAACGCGCCGGGCATGATCCTCGTCTGCGGGCACTACGCCGGCATTGACGAACGCATCAGGGAAGGTCTGATCACCCACGAAGTTTCCATCGGCGACTACGTACTCACCGGCGGCGAGTTGGCGGCCATGGTCATAGTCGACGCGGTTTCCCGGTTTGTACCCGAAGTAGTCGGATCGGCGGAGAATGTGGAGCACGACAGCATCACGTCCGGTTTGCTGCAACACCCGCTTTATACAAGGCCCGCTGAGTTCCGAGGAATGCCCGTGCCCGAAATACTGCGCTCCGGCAACCACGCCGACATCGAGCGCTGGCGGAGGCAGCAATCCCTGGAACGAACGCTGAGCCTGCGTCCCGATCTACTGGAAACCGCGCCTCTGACCAATTCCGACCGCGTCTTCCTGGCGAGCCTGGGATGGAGCGGAGTACCAGGCTGATATGACGCAACTGCGCTCCGACTACCGGTTCGGCTTCGACGTCCGCGTGCGCTGGCAGGAATGCGACGCGCAGGGGATCGCTTTCAACGGAAGCTACCTCGGCTGGCTCGAAATCGCCCAAGCCGAATATTTCCGCAACCTGGGATTCGGCATATATCGCGTCGCGGCGGCGGGATACTTCGATAGCGCCGTGGCAAAGGTCACCATCGAGTACAAAGCGCCGGTAAGGGTGGACGAAATACTGGACCTGCGGGCCCGGGTCGCTCGCATCGGCAACACCAGCATCGCGCTGGAAGTCGCCATTTTCACGGAGGGCGGAGCGCCTGACGATTCCCCGCTCACGACCATTGAGGCGATCTACGTCGGTTTCCACGCGGACACCGGGCAAACCAGGCGCGTGCCCGATGCGATCCGAGAACTGGTGGACAGTTGGGAAACGGCCGGCAAAGTGCTGCCGCTGGAAAGGTTCCCCGAACTGTGGTCGGCCCAGTCGTGAACGGGCGACGGCAATGCGCCGGCGTTCTGATAGCCTACTAATCTACACCATGAAGACGGGGGCATCGTCCCGGTTGATTCGCGTTTCCAACGCGATGCCATCGCGGATGTGCCTGGGCAGGGCGAACATGGCTTCGTGGCTGCGCCCATCGTAATGCCGCAAGGTCTTCGTGACCCGCTCGTCGATCCGACGGTCCACATCGGAGGCGGCCAGGTCGGTCAGCGGAGCATCCGACGCGATGGTAAACCCCCACAGCGTGATGAAGGAAGGAATGTGGGCCTGGCAAGGGACGGCGTGCTTGAAGGTGCTTTCCAGCGTTTTGTATATCGTCGTAAAACACTCGTGCAGGCTCAGGAACCCGGCCGGGCCCGACTGCGTAACCAGGACTCCGCCCGGGTTCAGCCGGGCGCGGGCGATTTCGTAGTACTCCTCGGTGTACAGGAGGTACGCTGGCCCGCCTTCCAGGGGGTCCACCAGGTCCATAATCATCACGTCGAAAGACTGGTCGGTGGACTGGAGATACCCGCGGGCATCGTCGAACACCAACTCGGTGCGCCCGTCGTCAAACGCCCCCCGATGATGGTGGGGCAGGTGTTCCCGGCACAACTCAACAACCTGCTGGTCCAAGTCGACCATAACGACCTTTTCCACCGATCGGTGCGACAGTGTTTCCCGGAGCGTTCCGCCTTCGCCGCCGCCACCGATGAACACCCGGCGCGGGTCGGGATGCAACAGCATGGCCGGATGGACGAGGGCCTCGTGGTATATGTGCTCGTCCCGTTCGGTTGACTGCGTTTTGCCGTCAAGCAGCAGGCTGCGACCGTACACCTCGGAATGGACCACTTCCACCCGTTGGTATCCCGTATGGCCGGAATAAAGGACCTCATCGACCTTGAGCATGATCGCCAGGTCGGGCATCACGGTCTCGATTACCCACTTGCCGGTGATCTCTTCCATTGGGTAGCTGGCCATCGGGACTCCTTGGACAACAGGGGGAACTGGCTGACGCGGTCACACGCCACCCAACCGGCCGGAAGAGCCGGCCGTTGCCGCGTTTCCAGCGTGGGAAGCCGTCAGTTGAGGCGGTGCGCCGGTTGCAGTTCTACAACTCGCGCACCTGTGAGCCCGCGGCGAATCTGTGTGATTTCCGGATCCCGACAGCGCAGGGCTTCGATTATGACCGCCGCCGCGCGTTCCGGCATCGTTTGGTCGCCGCAGGTGAAGATATCCGCCGCCGCGTAGCCGTGCTCCGGCCAGGTATGGATGGAAATGTGGGATTCGGCGATGGACAGAATGCCCGTTACGCCCTGGGGCGTAAATTGATGGAACGACTCCCCGACCACATGCGCTTCAACCGTCGCCGCCGCCCTTAGCATCTCCTGCCGGATATGGGCCAGATCGTCCAGCAACCGGGGGTCGCAATCTCTAAGTTCCAGGAGCACGTGAGTACCTAGTACATCCAATCACCCTTTCCTCCGTGTGGATTGGCTCCCCGGCCGGGCAACAGGTCCGCACGGCTCCTTGGGAACAGCAGGCGACGATTCTACCCAATACCGGCTGCTGATACAAGTACGTGAACTCGCTCAATGCACATGGGAGAGAGGGACCGGTCGGGGTGGCAATTGACATGATGCCGTATTCGTATCGATGCGTCCTACTCTAACCCCGCTGGATGGCAATTCACCGGGTTTGAATTGGCGGCCTGCCGGCTTCCTAAATGGTTCAATCTCGGGTCCAGCGGAACGCCATCACTATCCGCGCCGCGATGCGCTAGAATGTCGGTGCCTTGACGGCCGGCTTGCATCCCAGGCCAATGCAGTCAACATTATTTCGAACCAGGAGGCACCTTTCATGGAATTTGTGCGCATTTACACCGGCGATGACGGCCAGACCCATTTCCAGGACCTCGACCTGCCGGGCGACCGCGCTATTCACAGCGGTATGCAGGTCACCCCGGGCGTGAATTTCCGCCGCTTCGAACCCGGCTACTTCTCCGACTGGCACACCGCCCCGCGGCGACAGTACGTCATCACGCTGGCCGGTGAAATGGAGGTCGGCATCGGCGACGGCACCAAGCGCCGCTTCGGGGCTGGCGACGTGCTGATGGCCGATGACCTGACCGGCCAGGGCCACACCACCGCCGTGGTTGGCGACCAGCCACGCATCTCGGTGACCATTCCCATCACCCTGTGGTCGCCCTGGCTGCCGGCGGACTAATCGCTACGGCAAGCTGTACAGGACGCTAAGCCGGCGCGTTATCGCGGATTATCCGTTTCGCGGTCGCGCCGGCGTCGGGCCCGGACACCCGGGGAGCGATGATCGGCAGAGTGAGGCCGGCTTCCCGGTATTCGGCGAACCTTTCCCGCCTGGCTCCCGCGTCCGTGGGCAGCGACATGCGGTCGATCAGCCCTTCCGGGACCAGACGCTCGGCCAGCGCAATATCGCCGGAACGCCAGGCGCGGCGCACCTCCTCGACCTCGTCGGCGAAACCGGCCTCGGCCATCAGCCGGCGATACCGGGGGAACCGCCCGGCATAGGTCGCGGCCACCCGGCGCATGCCGCCATCGTCGGCGCCCGGCGCGGACACTGAAACCAGCGTCGCCACCTCAACCGATCCTGCTGCGGCGCCGGCTCGCGCTGCGCCCGCAGCGATATGCCGGCTGGCGGTTCGCGCGTGCTCCGGCGTGCACCAGGTGAGCAGGACCCCCTGGCTGATCTCGCCGGCGATTTCCAGCATCTTGGGGAAAACCGCCGCCAGGTAGATGGGCATTTCCGGACGGAGCGTCGGGAAATGCAGATCGAAGGTCGCGATGTTGATCGCCTCGCCCCGGTAGTCGGTCACCGCGCCGTCGCGCAGCAATCGGCGGACAATGTCCACCGTGTCCCGGACCCGGGGGATGGGACCGGAAAACTCCAGCCCGTGTTCGGGCTCGACCTGCACCTTGTGGCTGCTGCCCAACCCGAGAATGAAACGGCCGTTGGAGAAATGGTCCACGCACGCCGCCGCCATGGCGATGGTCGGGGCGCTCCGGACGTAAACGCTGCTGATGCTGGTGCCCAGGCGTATCCGCGACGTCGCCAGCGCGCACGCGGTGAGGATGGAAAACTGATCACCCCCGTGTCCTTCAGCCACCCAGGCGGACTCGTAGCCGAGTTCCTCAGCCAACTGAACGCATTCCACGATCTGCGGCGGCGTCATCCCACCACCGGCAAAGGCTACTCCAATACGCTCCATTGCGTGCTCCCGTGCAATCGACAGTTCCCGTTCAGTCCAGCCGCCGCCCATTAGTCTCCCACGTAATCATCACCTCGCGCGCCCCGCTCAGCCAGCGCGGGCTGAGACCAGCCGGGCCGCGTTCGAACAGACGGTCAAAGTCGGTCTCGATGTGCCGACGGGTGGATTCATCGTCGCGCTCCAGCCGCCCCATTGCCAGGTCCACAGCCTGAGCCTCGGACAGCCCGCCGTCCGCTTCCGGTATCCACCACGGCGCAGCCGGAATGACCCTTACGTCCGGCAAAAGGCCCATCTCCCACAGCACGGCCGCCAATTCCGGCAGCCCCGGCCAGGGAGAGGGTCGTTCGTCGTACAGGATGCGCCGCAGTTCGTTGTCCATGTCGCCGGGCGTGGGTCGCCAGATGCATATAATCACTCGCCTGGACGCGGAGTTGTGCAGCTTGGTGACGAACGGGACGATGTCGCGCACGAAGTAGACGACGTCCGACGTGATGGCCACGTCGCCGGTTTCCACCGAGTCCATCCACCAGTCCGGCGAGACGCGCGCGTTCGTTATGCCCGCCTCATCGCGCGACTGGATGAACTGGCCGCGCATGCTTTCGGAGGGTTCTACCAGCACAACCTCCCGAACCTGGCTTGCCAGCGGCAGGGAGACCCGGCCGGCCCCACCGCCTACGTCGAGCAGGACGTCCGCTGGTTCCAGGTAGCCGGCCAGTGCACGGAGGTTTTGATCCCACGGGCGGTGGGGATCCAGGCGGAACAGTTCCGCAAGGTCGGCCCAGTGGTCGGCTCGGCGGCGGTGGTCGGCGAAACGGCCCGCCGTCAGGGCCGCGTCGTGGACGGCCGCGTAGCGCTCGGCAGCGGAACTCACGGGGTCAGGATGACCTTGCCCCGAGTGCCCCGCGAGGCCAGGTGCAGATGGGCGTTTCCCGCCTCCGACATCGGCATGATGCGGTCGACGATCAGCTTGATCCGACCATCGATGATCATGGGAACCAGGTCATCCATCGCGCCCTGGTGGTCCAGGGATCCAATCGGTGAGCGGCCCATGCTGAACCCGATCACGGTGCGGTTGAGGGTGGTTATGTCCGCGGCGGCCAGGTTGGCCGGTTGTCCGCTGGCGTTGCCGTAGCTGACGACTCGCCCATAGGAGGCCACGCAGCGCACCGACTTTTCCAGCACCGAGCCGCCCACACACTCCAGCACCAGCGCGACGCCCCGACCGTCGGTCAGGTCCCGGACCTCGTCCTCAAAATCCGTTTCCGTGTAATTGATGGTGACATCAGCTCCCAGTGATCGGCACAGGTCCAGTTTATCCTGGGTCGATGCCGTGGCAACCACGCGGGCGCCCCACTCCTTAGCCAGTTGGATGGCGACGGTGCCCACGCCGGACGCGCCGGCCTGGACAAGAACGGTGTCGCCCGGCTGCATCTGCCCGCGCGTCTTCAGCAGGTGATAAGAGGTAAGGAACGTGATGGGCATACCGCCGGCGTGGACCGGGTCGATGCCCTCTGGGTACGGGAAAACGAAGTTGTGGTTGACGGCCACGTATTCCGCCTGGCCCTGCGGCCCCATGGCCATAACCCGTTGCCCGACCTCGAGGCGGCCGTCGGTCACGTCCGAGCCTAGCGCCGTGATCGTCCCCGCCGCTTCCAGACCCAGGGTGGCCGGCAGGTCGGGGCCGGGGTAGTTGCCCTGGCGGCGCATGATGTCGGCGTAGTTGACGCCCGCTGCGTCGACCTTGATCAGCACTTGGTGGGGGCTCGGCGTAGGCTCCGGAGTTTCCTTCCACTCCAGCACTTCGACGCTGCCGTATTCCTCGATGCGCAGAGCTTTCATTGGGGCATTCTCCTGATGGGCAGCCGGCTTCAGACCGGGCCGCGCAGATTGGGCGACTGGTGCACGTCGGGATTGATGACCCGGATGGCCTCACCGGATGCGAAGGCGCGGATGTTCTCAACCACGCCGGAATAGAAGGCGCGATATCCTTCCTGGGTCACGTACCCCACGTGGGGAGTGATCAGCGTGTTGTCCAAGGTCAGGAAGGGGTGATCAGCAGGCAGAGGTTCGACGTCGAAAGTGTCCAACGCCGCGCCGCCAATGGCCTTTCGCCGGAGCGCATCCACCAATGCCAGCTCGTCGACGATGGGGCCTCGGGAAATGTTGACCAGGATCGCCGACGGCTTCATCAGGCCGATTTCGTGGGCTCCCACCAGGCCGCGGGTGCGGTCGCTGAGGCGGACGTGGACGGACACGACGTCGCCCTCGGCGAATAGCGTGTCCTTGTCGACCAGCGTGGCGTCGCATTCAGCAGCCCGCTCCTCCGTGAGGTTCTGGCTCCAGGCGATGACCTGCATGTCAAAAGCGTTGCCGACGCGGGCCACCAGCGAGCCGATGTGCCCGAGGCCCAGCAGCGCCAGCGTTTTCCCCCGCAGCCCGTGGCCCACGTGGATGCCCCACTTGCCCTGGTCGCGGCTCGCCCTATCCTCTTCAGCGATGCGGCGCATCAGGCCGATGATCAGGCCCCAGGTCAGCTCGGTGGGACCCTCGCCCTCGCCGGGCGTCCCGCATACGGTGATCCCCAGATCGGTGGCCGCGTCGGTGTCAAACGAGGCGTTGCGCGCGCCGGTGGTGATCAGGCAGCGCAACGACGGCAGCCGCTCCAGCAGCGAACGCGGAAACGCGGTCCGTTCCCGCATACCCATGACGATGTCGAAATCCGCCAGTCGGGCGGCCAGCGCATCCTCGTCGGCGAGATGGTCGCTGAAGAAGGTTACCTCTATGCCATCGGGCAGGCTCGACCAATCGGCCATGCCGGAGGCAACGCTCTGGTAATCATCGAGGACAGCGACTTTCATGGGTTGGTCACCTCGTCAATTCAATCGTGCCGGGCCGGTTCACCTGAATGCCGGCATGACCTTTTCGGTCAACAGGCGGATGTTCCGTACTACCACGTCGTGGGGGATCATGCCGCCGGCGTTGAGCTCTGCGACGACGCCGTCCAGCCCGAGTTCCTCGCGCAATTGGGTGAAGCGTTCAACCAACCCGGCGGGGGTCCCAAAGGCGACTTTGGTCGCCAGGATGTCATCGTAGGACAGGGCGGAGAGCCGGGCGGCCCGTTGGTCCCGCAGCTCGGTCGCCTGGATTCCGGCCGACCCGGAATCGACGGCGTAGAGCCGGCCCATTCGGCCGAAATAGGCCTGGATGCTTTCGAACGGTTCCTCGACTGCGCCGGTTTCGGTCAGGCCCACGTAGACCGGAACGCGCAAGGATACGTCGCCTTCCCCGGGATGTCCCGCCGCCTTCCACGCGGCTCGATATTGCTTAAGGTTGTCGCGGAGTTCCGGCACGTCCATGCCCCGCAGGCCGACGAAAATCGGGTAGCCGTCGGTTCCGGCGCGGGGGAAGGTCTCGGCGGTCGTCGCCGCCATTCGGAAGGGCGGATGGGGTCGCTGGTAGGGCAGCGGCGCGACGGTGGCGTTGGTTACCTGGTAATAGCTCCCGTCGTATGAAAAAGGCTCGCCCTCCCAAGCCCGCAGGATGATGTCCAGCGCCTCGCGGAACCGGTCGCGACTTTCGTTGTAGGGCACGCCGTAAATGTCGTAAGAGCGGGCAAATCCGCTGCGTCCGATTCCGAAATCGAACCTGCCCTCGCTGATCTGGTCGACCGTAGCGATTTCTTCTGCGATCCGCAACGGGTTGTTCAGCGGAAGCACGTAGACAGCCATCCCGATGCGCAGCCGACGGGTCCGCGTCGCGATGCTGCTGGCAATGGTGATGGGCGACGACAGAACCGACCGGTCGGGCGTGAAGTGCATTTCGGCCAGCCAGGCCCCGTCCAGTCCGCATTCCTCGGCGGTATCCACCAGCTCGAACCCCTCGGAGAATGCCGCAGCCTGGCTTCCGCCGGGGCGGGTTTCAAACTGCATGAACATGCCGAAGTGCACGGACTATCCTTGGGGAAAGCGCCTGGTCTGCTGCAAGAATCTGCGCGGCGGTTGGGCAAGTAAAGCACAGGGCAAATTGTGGGTCAAGTTGACCCGCGCCAGTCTCACAGACGGTTTCAAGAGCCGTTTTTGAGCGGTGATGCGCGGGGCGTTCCGTACCGCATTCCTTTACATCCGTTCCGGGCCTATGGTACGATCACAGTAGGCAGCACACGCCCGGCGGAAGTGGCTCAGTGGTAGAGCGTCTCCTTGCCAAGGAGAAGGTCGCGGGTTCGAATCCCGTCTTCCGCTCCATTTTCGAAAATCAGAACGGCTCCAATTGGAGCCGTTCTCCATAAGCGCAGTGCAAATAGCAAACGGAAAGCCTCCGGTTCGAACCACCAACGATAGATATAGCGACGAGAACTTTGAGGCGGCTCATGATTATTAGGCAGCTTTTCACCGCCGATTTTTGGCGACAACTGCTTCCGCATTGGACAGTCGCACGACTCGTGTGTTCGGTCGGCACCATAGTTGCTGCGGCTGGCTTTATAGCAGCTCTCTGGGGGCATTTCGGATTCGGGGTTGGCGCGATGTTCTTCACGGGAGCAATCGTCTATTTCGTAGGGGCCACCATTGCCTTCATTGGGTACCGCTTGTGCCCGTGGGCCATCGAAGGCGGCGGTGCTGCCGGACTATGGTTGCGGTGGCAGTTGGACGGCTATCCCTGGCGGAGAAAGCAGCCGAGGTAGCATGGCCGGAGCCCTTTCTTCCGCTCCATTGTCGCAAATCAGAACGGCTCCGATCGGAGCCGTTCTTTTTCGTCACGGCGCGCAGCCCTTCAGCCGAAGAAGCCCTGCCCTCCGTTCACGTGGATGGTCTGGCCGGTGATGAAACCGCCATCGTCCGTGCACAAGAACGTCACCGTCGATGCGATCTCATCGGGCTTGCCCTGTCGGCCCAAGGGAATGCCGGAGGAGTCGGGCACCCGGCCGGCGTACCATTCGGGGTTGGCGCGGCTGGTGTCGATGCTGCCGGGGGACACTACGTTGACGCGGATGTTGCTGCCGGCAAACTCCGAGGCGAGGCTGCGGGCCATGCCCACAATGCCCATCTTGGCCGCGGACACGTGAGCCCGCAGCGGGCTTCCCCGAAACGCACCGTCGCCGGTGAGGAACACGATCCGACCAAAGTTGTTGTCCACCATCTGCTGGATGACGCCTCGCGTCGTGTAGAAGGCGCCATCCAGGACTACGCCGCGCACATGCTCCCAGTCTTCCACCGTCACTTCGGTGAAGGGCTGGTGAGGCCGGATGGCGGCGTTGTTCACGAGGATGTCGACGTGCCCGAACGTGGACATGGCGGCATCGATCATGGCGTCAACCTGGTCTTTCTGGGAAACGTCGGCGAGAACGGGCAGAGCCTTCACGCCCAGTTCCTCGACGGCGGCCGCGGTCGCCTCCGCCTCGTCGCGGTTGCTGCGCGCGTTGACCACGATGTTGGCTCCTTCGGAGGCCATCATCAACGCCGTGGCCCGGCCGATGTTGCGGCCCGAGCCGGTTATCAATGCTACCCTGCCGTCCAGCTTGCCCATGTCAGCAACTCTCCTGGTGAAGTTTGCGTTGCGCCTTGAACCCAATGGCGGCGATTATAGCGTACCTGATAGCACATGGCCCCTGGGAACTCTATACTTTCGATTATGCGTTATGCACCGACCTGGTTGGTTCTTGGCTTGGTGGGGGTGATTGCCTCCGCCGGCTGCTTCTTCGGCGGCGCTCCGGCGACCGAGCCACCCGACGTTGACCTGCAGGCGACCATCGATGCGGCCCTGGCGAGAGTCGCCGCATCGCCGGAAACCGGACCTGCGCCCACAGCGACACCGCCGCCGGCCACCGTTGCGCCCACCGAGCCGCCGGCAATCGCCCCATCACCTCCGGTCACCTCGGCCACGGCGATACCTCGCCAACCTCCAACAGCGACCCCGGGGCCTCCAGCCTTCAGCCTTTCTGAGGCACGAAACTGGCAATTCGCGGAACAAGCCGATCCCGCTGTCGTCGCTCAGATTCGCAGCATCAGTTGGATTGCGGACGGCCTGCAAACCGTGGACGAATTCAACGCTGCGGAACGCATGGTCAACATGGGTCTCGACGCGCCGGAGGCCTTGAGCGCGTTGCTGGCGTCCGACGAATTCAAAACCGGCCTGCGACCTATGGATTTGCCCGCATTATTGTCCCTCCAGCGGATGGCCCGGGACAGACCGGAACGGTTGGCCCAACTCACCAGCGCGGGCTGGTTCCGCGACGGTCTGACCACTGCCGAAGCCGCGATTGTGGCGGTACTCTACGAACGCTCCCGGTTCCTGTCGCCCGAATTCGACGCGACAGTGGCCGATCCCGGAACCCTCAACGTGGAGCTGGGAGCCGCAACCAACCGGAGCGGGTCGATTGTACCCATCGCGATATTGCGCTCCGGACCCACGCCGCCCGATTCGCCGGTGATGGCCGTCGCCCAAGCGGCGGTGCCCGTTTTCGAGGGCATGTTCGATGCCGATTTCCCGACCCCGGCCATCGTGATACACGTCACCGACTACGTTGCGGGTGTGGCGGCCGGCACCAACTACCAAACGCACGTCACGCTGTTGCCGGAAATCGACGACAACTCCAAACCGGATTTTGCGCCCCATGCCGTTTTTCACGAGATCGCGCACTATTACCTCTATGCGGAACCCATCTGGCTTGCCGAGGGCGGGGCCGATTTCGCCGCGACCTACGCACGCCATGTCACCGCCGGCGCTCCCCTGGAGTCGACCAACTATCCCTGCGACGGCGCGTCGTCTCTCAGCGAACTTGAACTCCGGTCTCCGGACCACGTCGAGGAAGCCCAGGCTGATCCGGGCCTGTGGCGATGCAACTACTACCTGGGCGAGCGGCTGTTGCTGGCGTTGTACCGCCAATTGGGCGAGGAACGGTTCCTCCAGGCTTGGCGGGCCCTGTACGCCAGTCTGGCGGGAGACCCATCTTACCCGTCCCAGCGCGATTTCACCGAGACCGATATCCGCGTGGAGTGGCTCCGGGCCGGCGGCATGCAGATGCAACCTGACCTGGAGCACATCTGGGACCAATGGTACCGGGGCCGGACGCCCACCGTGGTCGAAGGAGTCCCAGATCCAGCCCCGGTAGATCCGACCCTGCCGGCAGTCAACGGGCGGGTTGACCAGGCGTACGTCGCGCTGAGCGTGGACGGTCAGCCGGTCAAAGAATTTTCGACGTCGGATGTGGAGGGTTGGGTTTACCTGACGCTCAAATACTCCTATTCGATCTCCGGTGATCCCAAGCAACTGCAATTCGAGGTGATCGAGTATTTTGAGGATGGTTTCACCAATAGCCGGCGTCGAGTGCCCGTGCAGTTCGAATCACGGTTCGCCGGCGGCACCCAGTGGCTCTCGGTGGGACCGAACCCCCCGTTGCGTTGGGGTGCGGGTCGATACTGGATTTACATTTACGAGTCCGGCCGGAAGATTGCTGAGGTGCAACTCGACGTCACTGGATAGTCCCCTCGGGCCATCCCTCCAATTCAACATCTGGTACCGAAACGAGGAAGCAATCGGCATGAATTACGAACGGTTGGGATCGTCGGAAATGATGGTCCCCGAGATTGGCCTGGGCACCTGGCGATACTCCGGCGGACCCGAACCATTGCGGCGCGGAGTCGAACTGGGCGCAAACCTGATCGACACCGCCGAGATGTACCGCACCGAGGCCGCGGTGGGCGAGGCGATCAGCGGTATCCGCGATCAGGTCATCGTGGCGACCAAGGTTCTGGGCAGCCATCTGCGCTACGACGAGGTGCTCAAGGCGGCCGAGCAAAGCCTGCGCCTGCTGGCCGTAGACCGCATCGACCTGTACCAAGTCCACTGGCCCAACCCCCGGGTGCCGATTGCCGAAACCATGCGCGCCATGGCCCGGCTGGTATCCGACGACGCGGTAGCGCACGTCGGCGTCAGCAATTTTTCCGTCGACGAGATGCGGGAAGCCCAGGCCGCCATGCCCAACGTGCCCATCGTCTCCAACCAGATCCTGTACAACCTGCGCCGCCGCAGCGCGGAGCGCGACGTGATCCCCTACTGTCGGCGGAACGACATCACGGTCATCGCATATTCGCCGCTCCACGAAGGGGCGTTGGTGGGCAACCAAGGCGGACGCCTACGCCGGGCGCTGGGCAGAAACCGTGACAACGACGTGCTGGAAACAGTTGCCGGCAACGTCGGGAAAACGGCGGCCCAGGTCGCGCTGAATTGGGTGTCCGACCAGGAGCGGATCATCGCGATCCCCAAGTCCAACAGCGTAGAGAGAACGGAGGCCAACTGCGCGGCCTCGGGGTGGAGCCTGACCACCGACCAGCGTCAGGCACTGGAACGGGCATTCCCTATCTAAAGCGGAGCCGGTAACCCGGTGGACATACCGATACCCGGGCCATGAGTCGGGCCCCGGTATGGTACGCTTTACGGCGCGATACCAACCATCATCCCTGCCTGACCGGAGGTGTATTCAAATGTCTCTGCGTTCCGACCTGAAAAACCGCTTGACCGCCGGGGAAACGATACTCGCGCCCGGCGCTTATGATCCGATGTCCGCGCGCGTGGTGCAGTCCCTGGGGTTCGATACCGTGTACGTGGGCGGCTACATGAGTGGCGCCCACCTGGCGGTCACTGAGCCGCTGATGACGCTGACCGAGCAGGTCGACGTCGCCCAGCGGGTGGCCAAATCAGTGCCGCTGCCCGTGATCTGCGACGCCGGTGCCGGCTACGGAGATCCGGTTCACACCATGCACACGGTGCGCACCTTCGAGCGTGCCGGCATCTCCGGCATCCACATCGAAGACCAGGTGTTCCCCAAGCGGGCGTCGTACCACGCCGGCCTGGAGCACGTGATCCCCATCGATGAGTTCCTGGAAAAGATGCGCTACGCCCTGGAGGCGCGCAGCGACCCCGATTTCCTGATCATTGGCCGCACCGACTCTTTCACCGCCGTCGAGGGCGACATGGAAGATGCCATCCGAAGAGGCAACGCCCTGCGTGACCTGGGAGTGGACGTGGTCATGCCCCGGGGCGTGCGTCAGCGGGAAGATTTGGCGACCTTCCGCGCCGGCGTGCCTGACGTGCCGCTGCTGGTCATCGCCGGCACCGACGACATCACGGTGCAGGAATACGAGGAGTTGGGCTACAAGGTCATCATCTACGCCACCACGCCGGCTATCGCGGCAGTGCAGGGCATCCAGCAGGCGTACACCAGCCTGCGGGACACCGGTCATATCGGCATCGGAGCCGCCGAGGTTGCGCAGCGACGGGCCGAGGTGGAAGCGCTGATCAGCCTGCCCGAGTACCAGGCGGTGGAAGCGGCCACCACCGAGCGGGAATTCCAGGATCGCGTGGGGCACTAAATGATCCCAGCAGACGTTGAGATTGCCGGCTCCAGCGTCTCCTTTGGAGCCGGCAGTCCTTCACCTCCGTGCTAAATTGGGTAAGGGGAAGACAATGGCAATCGGGAAACACCAGCGCAGCGATCTGGGAACCCGCGCCCACGCCATTTACGATGCAGAGCTGCGGCACAGGCTGGAACCGCATGAACACGGCCGCTATTTGGCGTTGGAGGTCGAGACGGGCGACTATGCGATTGGAGACCGGTTCGGAGACGCCAACGAAAAGTTACGGGAACGGCATCCGCTCCCCACTCTGTTCTTCGTCTTTCGCATCGGTTATCCGGCAGCAGTGAAGACGGGTGGGCATTATAGGGGCAGATTGTGATTGCCGGGTTCGTCAACCAAGACTTGGAACCCATGGTGCCTGTTGCAATTTTGGACATCAACGGCTATCGGTGGCGCCGGGAAGTAATAGTCGATACCGGATTCGACAGTGACCTGACACTTGACGCCGAATTCATCGGACAACTGGGTTTCACTCCCGCCGGCCAGACTGAGATGACTCTGGCTGACGGGCAAACAATCAAGTGTAATTTTTACGAGGCCACGGTGATTTGGGACGGGGATTACCGTGGCGTCTACGTCATGGAATCGGAAAATCAGTTCCTGTTAGGTACAAATCTGTTCAGAGGCAGCACACTGACCGTGCAAATGTGGGAAGGCGGTGACGTGGTTATTGACTAAGTGGCACGTCGCGCCAAACCAACCGGCCGGCAACGATGGTCGCCGCGGAACGCACATTGGGTAAATCAGCCGACGAAATCATAAGCGGGTCGGGTTGCACCACAGCCAGGTCCGCTGGCATTCCGGGCGTGATGCGCCGTTGACCGGAGTGCAGCACCAGGGCTTCGGCCGCCGACGGCGCTTTCATCCCTCCGATATCAGCCCCGCCGGCCGATTGGCGAGACAACGCAGCCGCCATCGACGCCCACGGATTGGGCTCGATAACCGGCGCGTCGGAACCCAGAGCGGTGGGAATTCTGCGAGCGACCAGCGCTCCCACTGGATAGAGGTGCGGTAACAAATCGGTTGCAACGGTACTGAGGTATCGCTCGCCGTCGTAGTGCAAAAACCCCGGATTGGGCACCGCCATAGCGCCGCTTTGGGCTACCAGCTCGAGAACGTCGGGCGGACACTCGGCGCAGTGCTCGATGCGGTCCCGAACCCGGCTGCCATAGCCGGCCTTGACCGGCGGGGCGTCGCCGATGGCCAGCGCAGCCGCGACGACGGCGTCGCGCTCCACCGAGTGGATGGCCACGGGAAATCCAAGCTCGTGGGCGTACACGACCATCTCCGCCAACTGAGCCGGGTCGGGACGCAGTTGCCCGGTCGACGCGGTGAGCATGATCTTGGCATTGCCCAAGACCAGCGCCCCCCCGTTAGCGGTGGCCCCGTAGCCCAGCCCGGCCGCCTGGATTTCCTCCAACCGGTCGAAACCGACCATCATGGTCACTCGCAGGGGCAGCGTGCCGTCGGCCGTCGTCTCCTCGAAGTACCGCCAACGTTCCAGGCCGTTGCTCGGCCCAGCGTCTGTGACGGCGGTAATGCCGTAGGCCAGCAACCTGTTGCCCAAATCACGAACAGCCTGCCGCATCTGCCCCGGTGACGGGTCCTCGGATACTCGGGCGCGGTCCCGGAGCCAATCGTCCATCTCCAGCAGCAGGCCGGTCGGCTCGCCGTAGTCATCCCTCGCGATCACCCCACCCGGCGGGTCCGGTGTCAGGCGGTCAATGCCGACTGTCGCCAGTGCGTGGCTGTTCAGCGCGCAAGCGTGTCCAGAGCGGTGGTCCACCCGTACGGGTCGGTCCGTGGCAACGCGGTCCAGGTCGTGGCGGTTCAGATGCCGCCCCAAGCCGAGGGGAGAGTCGTCGTACCCGTGGCCTCGTATCCAACCGTCTTTGGAGGCCGCGGAGTTGCGCAGCGCGCGGACTATTGCGGCGACGTCGCGCGTCACAGCCGGCCGGCAATCCACCCGCAGGCCAATGGCGGCGGTTGCCAACAGGTGGCAGTGTGCATCGACGATGCCCGGGATCACGGTGCGGCCGCCGCAGTTCAGAACGGTCGACTTCAGCGTCGCCAACCGGCGGATCTCACGGTCGTCCCCAATCGCCACGACCTGTCCGCCGGCTACGGCCAGCGCCGTACGGTTGCCCATTCCGACGGGAAATTTCCCGTTGAGCAAAACGATTTCAGCGGAGGGCGTCATCTGATCGTAACTGGGCAGTGGATTCGCCGAGTCGCAGATAGCGCGGTGCTATAATCGCGCCGACCAGGCTGTTCAACAGCGACTTGCGACTTCTGGCGGAGGGACATTATGCCGGAACTGGAAATCATCATGGGTGGGTATTCCATCAACACCGACCAAACACGGCTGGGGTTGTGCACCGTGACCCTGATCCGAGGTGAAGTGCTGTCGATCGTCGACGTCGCTCACTTTGGCCGCCGCAACATGCTGGTAGACGAGCTGGCCGCGCATGGGATTTCCACCGACGACATCGGGCGGGTGATCCTGACCCACTCGCACTGGGACCACTCCCAGAATACCGACCTTTTCCCCAACGCGGAAATCGTAATCCACGCCGACGAGTTGGAATACAGCCGCAATCCCCGGGTTGGCGACCTGGCCACTGCGAGGTATTTCGCGGACACCCTGCTGCAGCAGAGGGTCAACGCGGTCAGCGGAGAAACTGAGTTGGAACCTGGCGTGCGCATCATCGAAACGCCAGGGCACACGCGCGGGCACATCAGCGTGGTGGTCGAGACCGAGGCCGGCACGGTGTGTATCGGCGGCGACGCCATGTCCGACGCCGGTGCAATCGGGAGAGGAACGCCGGCGATCATTTTCTGGAGCGAGGCCGACGCCCGGGCCAGCATCCAGAAAATCGTGTCCGCCGCCAACACCATCTATCCCGGCCACGACCGTCCCTTCCGGGTGGAAGCCAACGGTGACATCACCTACCTTGCCGATTCTCCCACCCTCGAAGTCAGCGGAGTCCTGCACTATGCCAGCGGCGCGGTTACGGTCAAGCTCGGGCGGGCGGATCACCCCGGCACCACCGTGATGCCCAGCGCCATCGACTACCAGGGCGGCGGGCAGGCACACCCGGGTCACTGCTAGGAACGCGACATAGTCCTGGCACGCGAATCCGGCGCAGTCTAGCCGGACCATCGGAGGCGGTGATGCAGGCGGTTGTCTTTGACTGGGACCTGACCCTGTGGAACAGTTGGGGCATCCACCTCGGGCTGATGGAAAACACCGCAGCCGAACTGGGTATCGCTCCGCCCACTGCTGAGGCGGTAGCGGCCGAATTTCATCGTCCCTTTCACCAACATCTCCTCTGGTTCTTCGGCAGTCGTCCGGACGCACAGGACGAGTTGGATGGCATCCTACCCATCTACCTGAGCCATTACCACGCGATTGACGGTCATCGCCGCTACCTGTACCCGGGAGTTGCCACGCTGCTGAACGCCTTCCGGCGGCACGGGATACGCGTGGGCATACTGTCCGACAAGATCCCATACTTCGGGGAGATCGAGCTTCGCGAATCCGGCCTCGCCCCGCTTGTGGAATACGCCAACTTCAAGACTGACGACCGACCCTACAAGCCGGCGCCGGACGGCTTGCTGGACGTCCTGGACACAATGGCCGTCGACCCGGCCGACGCCATGTACGTCGGTGACGGACCCCAGGACATCGCCTGCGCCCGCAGCGTCGGCGCGACGTCCGTCGCCGCCCTTTGGGCAACCATCGACCAAGATGCGATCCTGGCGGAGCAGCCCACGCACCGCGTGTACCGTCCCCACCAGGTGATGGCCGTGGTCGCCGAGGCGAACGGGTACGGCGGCTCCGATCCCTGGCGGCGGCATCTCCCGTGGCCGTGGCGCCCGGACGGTGACAACCCCGACGACGATCAGGACGCCGGGAATTGCAACACTCCCTATGCCGGCGACGGCGCGGGTCAATCCCCGTTGCTGTCCTGGCCTCTGGCGGACCGTTGGCGCGGCCGCACTCGAGACCTCGAGCTGCCTCCTCATGACGCCAACCCGATTGCGCCACTCAGGTTGCAGACCGGCGCGGACGGCAGTAGTTGATAAGCACAAGGCCTTCCCCGAGTCGACCGCGCCGTTCGCAGCCGGCGTAATCAATCGCGTTGCCAGAGGTTATGTTGCTTGTATAATGGCCGCACCCGTCGCGCCGCTGGCGACGACGGCATCGCCACAGGACATCCGCGGCGACACCAGGAATGGGAGCCCACCCCAATGAAGAACAAGGTTTTCCCCGATTTCGACTCCGCCGTGGCCGACATGAAAGACGGCATGACCTTCATGTCACCCGGTTTTGGCAACGTAGGTCTGGCCCGCAACCTTCTGGCCGCAGTGCATCGGCTGGGCGTCAAGGACCTCACCGGGATTTCAAACAACGCCGGTTCGCTGGATGACCGCGTTGACGTCGGTACGCTGATCGAAGCGCGCCAGGTGAAGAAGATGATCTGCGCGTTCACGGCTCCGACTCACCCGTCGCAGATCACGCCCTTCGTGCAGATGTACAACGACGACGAGCTGGACGCGGAGCTGGTCCCGCAGGGCACCCTGGCCGAGCGCATGCGGGCCGCCGCGGCCGGCATTGGCGCGTTCTACACGCCGGCCAGCGTCGGGACCGAACTGGCGGAAGGCAAGGAGCACCGGGAAATCAACGGGC
Source organism: Dehalococcoidia bacterium (assembly GCA_022827095.1). GTDB lineage: Bacteria > Chloroflexota > Dehalococcoidia > Lucifugimonadales > UBA3495 > Bin87. The sequence goes on along the minus strand of JAJDTP010000005.1, from coordinate 74,465 downwards.
GCACCTACGTGCTGGAATATCCGTTGCCGGCCGACTTCGCCCTGATCCGCGCTTACCGGGCGGACACCTTCGGCAACCTGCAGTTCCGCCTGACTCAACGCAACTTCAACCCCGTTATGGCCATGGCCGCCGACATCACCGTGGTCGAGGTCGAGGACAGCATCGTCGAACCTGGGGAGATCGATCCGGACTGCGTCCACGTCCCGGGAATCTACGTTGACCGGCTGGTAAAGATCCCGGAAGACGGGATCTGGGACTGACGAGGTTGGTTCACCCCACCACCGGCGCCGTATCTCGTGCGCGATAAAGAACACAAGGAGTACTGCGATGACTACCGCGGACAAACCCCGCCTTTCCAGGCAAACCATGTGCGACCGCCTCGCCATGGAGTTCCAGGACGGTTGGATCGTGAATCTGGGCGTGGGGATGCCAACTCTTTGCTCCAACTACCTGGAGTCTGAGCCGGACAAGGAGATCATCTTTCATTCCGAAAACGGGGTGATCGGTTTCGGTCCGCTGGCTCCGGCCGGGGAAGAAGACCGGCACCTCGTCAACGCCGGCGGCCAGAACGTGGTTGCATTGCCGGGCATGGCCATCGTGCACCACGCCGATTCCTTCGGGATTATCCGAAAAGGCATGGTCGACGTGACGGTGATGGGCGCCTACGAAGTGTCGGAAAACGGCGACTTCGCCAACTGGCGCATCCCGGTGCGCAAGGGCGGCGGCATCGGTGGCGCAATGGACCTGGCCGCGTGCGCCAAGCGCGTGTTCATCGCCATGGAACACAACCAGCGCAACGGCGCGCCTCGCGTGCTCAAGCAGTGTACCCTGCCCATCACCGCGCCGGGTGTGGTCAAGTTGCTGGCCACCGACCTGGGCCTGTTCGAAATCACCGAGGACGGCTTCGTCCTGCGCGAACACGCCCCCGGCTGGTCCCCCGAAGACATCCAGGAGCAGACCGAAGCCAAGCTGATCATCGCCGACGACCTGCGGGAAATGCGGGTGCGGCCGGCGTAGCATTACGGCGAACGATGTACACCTCCTTCAGCATCGAAAACTTCCGCCTGTTTGACCAGTTGACGGTGGAACCTCTGGCCCGCGTCAACCTGATCACGGGCCAAAACAACGCCGGCAAGACGGCGTTGTTGGAAGCGATATGGTTGCACAGCGGGCAAAATACCCCTGATTTAGCTCAGAGGATCAATATTTGGCGAGGCTTGCCTACCAGCGAACCGGGAGAGTTATTTTCTGAGTTGTTCAGGGACTACCAAACTGACCTGCCTATCAAACTCGCTGGGTCACGTAATGGCGGTTCGACCTCCGGGATTTTGACCATTATCCGCCGCCGCATCGCGGACAGAACAACTACCCTGACCCCAGCCATCTCGGCTGCTGGGGAAAACCGAAGGTCTCCGTCCGACAACATGTCCGATCACGAAATCTTGTTCGATTATGAGGACGATTCCGGGCAGACATTTGCCTCCCGCGCTTGGGTGGAGCTTACCCCTTTGCCTTTCGATTTGCCCGTTGCCCCTGGTATCCAGTTTGATGGCAACGTGCCCACCGTGCGTGCCGAGCGCGGACTAAGTAGTGCGGACCGAAAGAGCAGCGTGTTCATGCAATCACTCGGGCGCATCGCGCCACCTGAGTTAGCCGCTCGGTTCGGACGAGCGGAAATCGCCGGTTACATCAGTGATGTAGAAGGCGTCATGCGCTTGATCGAACCCCGTCTGCGGCGTCTTACGGCTGTACCGAGTGCCGAAGGCTCCGCGCTAATTTACGGGGACGTGGGAGCTGGTAGGATTATTCCTATCGCTCTAATGGGAAGCGGATTTTCCAGGCTCCTCGAGTTGACGTTGGCCTTTGCGGAAGTGAGTGACGGGTCCATCATGGTGGATGAGATTGAAAACGGATTGCACCACTCGGCACTGGTTGACGTGTGGCAAGCAGTAAATCGACTGTCCCGGGAATTCAACGTCCAAGTCTTTGCAACTACCCATAGCTACGAGTGCATCGTCGCCGCTGACAGTGCTTTCACGGAATCTGACGAGTTGCACTTGCATCACCTGTACCGGCGAACTCCCTCCGAACCGGTAAAGGCAACGACGTACAAGAAGAAGGCGTTGGATACCAACATCGAATATTTCTGGGAGTTGCGCTGATGGTCAGCCCATCCAGGTTGGCTGCGAGCTTCGAAATAGAACAGCCTCGGTTGCTTCTGGTCGAGGGAAACGACGATTTTCATTTTTTCCGCCGGATCATCGAACTTCGCGGTAGCGAAGGTGTGCAGATCATCGAATTCGGCGGGAAGAACAAATTAGGCGATTTTTTGACGGACATCCTCGTTCCCCGTGTCAGGGCTATCGATATCGTCCGAATCATTGGCGTAGTGAGAGATGCCGATGATTATTATGACCGTGCGTTCCAAAGCGTTGCCGAATCTTTGCGTCGCGCCGGTCTACCTATTCCCGCGGCGCCGATGGTATCTGCAAATGGGATACTCGATGGGGCTGTTATCTTGTCTTCTGTGTACATCATGCCGGATAACGGCTCGCCAGGCGACCTAGAATCCTTGTGCCTTGACGCAGTTAATGGCGCGCCCGCAATGCCTTGCGTCAGCCGCTACTTCGATTGCCTGCAATCAATTGGCCACGTTCCCAGACAGGAAAGCAAAGCCCGCCTGCGTGCCTTCTTGGCGGCGAACCGAGATGACCCTACCCTGCTGACCGGCAACGCTTTGGCCGCCGGCGTCATCCCATGGGACAGTCCGGCCTTCGACGACGTCCACAAGTTCCTGGACATGCTGGACGCCGCCGATTAATTCGGACAACTCCAAGCGGCCCCGCATTACCGCATCACGTTGTTCAAAACAGCGTGGCGCCCCGGATCGAGGTCCTTGCCGGCCAGCGCCGGGTGGTCCGGGCTGTAGCGGTGGCAGCGGAAGGTGGCGTTGGTGTATTCCATGCCGCCCGCGCCGCCGGCGGCGGCGCTGTAGAGGAAGAACGGGTTGATGTATTCCCAGATGATCTCACCTCGGGGAGTGACCTCGAACATGCGGCCCGGCGCGCCCTCGCAGATCAGGGTGTTCCCGTTGGGCTGACGCTCGGCGCTGCTGATGTTGTAACTGTAGAAGGAGATGGCGGGCATTCCCTGGTACTGCCAATGGATCTCGTTGGTAGCCGGATCCACCTCCACCACGCGGGAGAAACTGGTGCCGCGCCTGTGGGAGCCGTTGTCGAAGATCAGCACCCGTCCGTTGTCCAGCCAGGTGGGATGATGCTGGTGGTCGATCTCGCCCGGGCCCCACTTCCAACTGAAGGCTCCGGTGGCGCGGTCGACGATGCCCACGGTGCTGGTCAAACGGAAGCTTACCAGCAGGTCGCCGTCGGGGGTGACGTTCAAGCAATTCCCGTGGGTCCATTCCCGCCGGGCATCCAGCGGACCGAGAATGTCTTCGGACGGATCCAGGTGCTCCCATGACCTCCATTCCCAAACGGTCGCGCCGTCCGGCGTCACTTCACGAACCACGTCGCCGAGCATCCCCGGGGCGAAATCCACGTCGTAGCCGCCCTGCACCTGGGCTGCCAAATCCTCTGGGATAGGATCCCACATCAGCAGCAGGGTGTTGCCGTTGGGCAGCCGCTCGTAATCGTGGTGCAGGGTGTTGTCGCGGTACGCCCAGACCAGGTTGCTGTCCCAGTCCAGTTCGATGATGCTGGCAGACGAACCGCCCACGGTCTCGATGCCGCCGGCATCCTCAGGAGGCAAGGTGCGGCACAGCAGGTTACCGTTGTCCAGCAAGTAGGAATAGTGGATGCCCTCGGGCGAGTGCCACCGGTGGACGACGTTGCCCTGCATGTCGATGAGGTAAGCATCCTTGCCGCCCCGAGTGGTGGAGAATAGTGTGTATCCCCGCTGACACGCCGCCGCCGTGTGGTGGATCAGCCCGACCGGATGGTGAATCGACCAGCCCATTCGTGTACCTCCGCTGTTTCAAATCCGGCGCGATTATAGCAGGGGAGCCGGCGCAGACCCGGCTTGCGCGCGGGTTATACTGCGTGGGCCTTACGCCGCCCACCGCCGCAACCACGAGCGCGGTGCGTGGTGATACGCTGACGCTCCCAAGGATAGCGCCTTAGTCGTGTGGATCTTCCTGGCCATCTGCAGCGCCGCTTCGCTCGGCCTCGCCAACATCGCGCACAAACGGTTACTGGATAACTACCTGGACGGCGTGGGAGCACTGGGCGCTGGTTCCATCCTGACCCGTTCGATCTGCGCGGCGATTGTGTTGTTGGCCGTCGGCTGGCCCACCGGAGCATCTTTGGCTACGGTGCTCATCGCGCTGCTGTCCGGGGTGAGCCTGGGCGCGGGGCTGTTGTTCCTGTTCCTGGGACTCAAACTTGGAGAAGCCTCGCGCGCGGTCGCGGTAAGTCAAACCAACCCCATCCTCGTGGCGCTGCTTGCCATGGCGATTTTGGGCGAGACCATAACGCCGCCGCAATGGGCAGCGATCGCGCTGGTGGTCGCAGGCGTCGCGCTGGTATCCGTGGAGTCCTTCGGACGGGGACTGCTGAAACTGACCCCCGGGTTGACCGCCCTGGTAGGGAGCTCAATCACCCTGGGTTTGGCGTTTTTCCTGGGCAAATGGGTCTTGGCCGACCTGAACCCGTGGGAGGCCTCCGGATTGCAGATGATGGGCATGGTACCCGCGTTCGCCATTTTCGGCCGGCCGGCGAACTGGAGGAGGCTGTGGAAAGGCCTGGGTTCCGGCCCCGCACTGACTACCTTCGTCATCGGAGAAGGATTGCTGCCGCAGTTGGCAATACTGCTGTTTATCTGGTCGTTCGACCTCGGGTCGGTCTCGCTGGCATCGGCGATCCTGGCCACCCGCCCGCTGTTCGTGTTCGTGGTGGGTACCCTGCTGAGCTGGAGGACGTTTGGAATGATGCAGGAGTCATTGCGACCCCAGGCATTGGCGGCAAAGGCATTTGCCATCGCGATGATCGTCGGCGGCACGACGATGCTGGCGGCGCTGTGACGAGGCGCCCTATCCACGGCCGGGGGTAGCTCTACCGACCGGCCGGCGGGAGCGCACTGCCCAGAAGTGCACCGCTCCCACCGCAATAAAGATGCCCAGGCAATAACCAATGGCTCCCCAGCCGACGTCAAAAACCGCCCGGGCCAGCACCATAGAGGTGAGATAGATGAACGGCAACGCGATAATGGTGCTTCTGGTAAGTACCAGGACCGCGATGCACGGCAATGCCATAATCAGCACCGCGGCCGGCAGCGCGGCTCCGGTGATCCCCAGGGCCGTTGCCGCTCCGCGACCGCCGTGAAATTTCAACCAGATCGGCCAGATTTGCCCGGCCATGGTGGCCGCGCCGGCCAGCATACCCACCGGGGTCAAGGCGAAGGCCGGAGCCAGTGAGTCGGGCAAACCTGAAGGGATGCCGGCCAGCGCGGGGTTAACCAGACGGGACAGCAGGTTGAACGCCAGCACCACCGCCACGCCTTTGGCGATATCTACCGCGCCGACCAGAATGGCCCACCGCCGGCCGCAGACGCGGTTGACGTTGTTGGCCCCGGCGTTGCCGTCGCCGGCCTGACGAATGTCAACCGCGCCCCTGGTGACCCAACGCACCGCCAGGTAGGCAGTGGGAATGCTGCCCAGCAGGTAGCCGCATAGGGCGGCCGCGCCAAACAGCCCAAGCATCCCCGCTTCTCCGGCTGGGCGATCTCCCTAAGCCGCTACGGGCTGCCTTACCTGCGTGCACCAGTGCCGGTACTTGGGATTGTTGCCGACCACGATATCGAAGTACATGCGCTGCAACTGCGTCGTGATCGGTCCGGGTTGACCGTCGGCAATGGGCCGGAAGTCCAGCTCAACCACCGGAGTCAAGTGGGCGGCGGTGCCGCTGAGGAACACCTCGTCCGCAAGGTACAACTCACTGCGGTCGATGGTGCGCATCTGCACTTCCTTGCCCATTTCGGCCGCGGCCAACTGCATGATCGTGTCGCGGGTGATGCCGCCCAGGACGTTGTCCTCCAGCGGCGGAGTGTAGATCACCCCGTTCTTGACCATGAAAATGTTCTCGCCGGACCCCTCCGACACGTGCCCGTCGTGGTTCAGCAGGATGGCTTCGTCGAAACCCGCGATGGTGGCCTCGGTCTTGGCGAGAATGCTGTTGATGTAGATGCCGCAGGCCTTGATGCGCGCCGGGATCATCGGGTCGTCAACGCGACGCCAGGACGAAGTGCAGCAACGCAACCGATCACTGCCCAGATAGTTGCCGAACGGCACCGTGATAAGGGTGAAGTCCGACTCCAGCTCCTGGAGCTTGAGGTTAGCGACTAGTTCCTGGCTCTTGTACGCCAGCGGGCGGATATAAATGTCCGTATCGTGCCCGTTGCGCTCCACCAGCTGCACGGTGATGTCACAGAGGTCGTCTGCCGAGTAGGGGATGTCCAGCATGAGAATGCGGCATCCGTCCAGCAGCCGTTCGTAGTGCTCCCGCATGCGAAAGATATTGATCGCGCCCTGCTCCTGGTTCCAGTTGCCGCGGATACCCTCGAATACACCCGTCCCGTAGTGGAGGGCGTGGGTCATTACGCTTACCCTGGCCTCGCTGGCTGGTACAAACTGCCCGCGGAAAAACACCTGCAGTTCATCGGCATTGAAGGAAGCCTGGCCATTGGTAGTCACGTAATGCCCCCTTTGAGCAAAGAATTCGAGGCATTATAACGTTGCGCGGCTAGTGTTGCCAATCGACCCAGCGTTCGTGGAGACGCAGAACCCGGCCTCGGCGAACCTCGATCCGGCGCTGTCTCCGTTATGCCTGAAGTCGGTTCTCGCTACGCCGCTGCTGTCCAGCGACCGTAATGAGCCGGTGGGCAGACAGGTAGTCCATGATGGCCTCGATGCAATCAGCGGGCGAGCGACCAGTGGTGTTGATGGCGATCTCCGGGTCCTCCGGGCGCTCGAACGGCGAGTCGATACCGGTGAAATTGACGATTTCCCCGGCCCGGGCCCGGCGGTAGAGACCCTTGTTGTCCCTTTGCTCACACAGCGACAGCGGGGTATCGACAAACACCTCGACGAATTTGCCGTCCGGCACCAGACTCCTGGCGAAGTCCCGTTCCGTCTTGAACGGGGAGATGCAGGCCGCCAGGGTGATCAGGCCGGCGTCGTACATGAGGCCAGCCACTTCCGCCATACGCCGCACGTTTTCGTGGCGCGCCGCCACGCTGAAATCCAGGTCCCGGTTGAGGCCGTGGCGCAGGTTGTCCCCGTCCAGAACGTAGGTCGCGTACCCGCAGTCGTACAGGCGTTTGGCCAGGCAGTTGGCCAGCGTCGTCTTGCCGGCGCCGGACAAGCCAGTGAACCAGAGGACCAACGGGTCCTGGTCGAGCAGCGCGGTCCGGTCGCGCCGGGATACGGCGTAGTCCTGCCAGAACACTTCAGATTGGTTGCCCATATCGCACACCGAGGATCAGTTATCGCCGGCGATTATATCGCAGCCCGATTGGCAAATACGCTCCCGGTACGCCGCCGCGTATCCGCTTTCGTAAATCGTCAGAAGCAGGATTTTCAAGATTTGGGGATTGTCAGGATTGGAACCGTTTTGTGATATAGGGATCTCCCAATCCTGCAAATCATTAAATCCCGTGAATCCTGCTTCTGACGTTTCTCCGCCGCAAACTGAGTACGCGAGTGACAACGCGGTTGTTGGAACGTCTTTTCATTTGTGATAAAATTCGCAAGGCAATCGCCAAAAAATACACGCTCCATTCGGAGGAGAAACATGGAAGGCAAAGTCCAGATCGAGATTACCTATTGCGTGCCTTGACAGCACCACGCTACCGCCACGTGGATGGCGAACGAGTTTTTCCGGGCCTACGGCGGCGACGCCGCCATCACCATCTCCCCGCGCGGCCAAGGCATCATGGAAGTGTTCGTGGACGGCGAGAAGATCTTTGACAAGAAGGCCGAGGGGAACATCTACCCCGAGCTGGGCCGCGTCCGCAAGATGAAGGAAGTCATCTCCGCGAGGATCGCGCAGGCCGACCTGGCCGTGGCTGCCGACAACTAGTCGCGCACACCAAACGGATTTGAAGGCCGCCGCCCATAAGGGCGGCGGCTGTTTGTTGGCCGGAAAGCGGTTCAGCCGCCGGGGGCCACGGCTCTCGCGGGCAATACAGGGCATACGGCTGCCCACACTGCGGCAGCAACGTCATCTATCGAACCATTGCCCTCAATGACGTGCCAGGCGCCCGGGTTGGCTGCGGCTTGCTGGAGGAACCCATGACTTACGCGGTAATGGAAGTTCGTTGCCTCTCCTTCAAAACGGTCGGTCGTTATATCGCCTAGCGGCAGGCGCAATTGCTGTCTCGGTTCCTGTTTCCGCCTATTGGCCCGTTTCAACCCTTCTGGAGGGTCGATGTCCAACAAAATGGTCAAGTCAGGATAAAGGCCGCCTGTAGCAAGGTCGTTCAGCCATCCGATCCGATCCAGATCAACGCCGCGCCCGTATCCTTGGTAGGCAATGGTCGAGCCGGCGAAACGGTCTGCTATTACCACCGCGCCGTTGTTCAGCAGCGGCTCAATCCGCTCGGTCATCAACTGTGCCCGGGAAGCCTCGAACAGCAGCAATTCCGCGAGCGGGGAAACGGGCTGCTCTCCAATGAGATACTCCCGCAAGTAGTCGCCTAGATTGGTGGAACCCGGCTCCCGGAGCAGCTCCGTGCAGTAGCCCCCTCGCTGGAGCGCGTCGTGCAGGATGCTTGCCTGCGTGGACTTGCCGGCCCCTTCGCCACCCTCAAAGGCTATGAACACCCCCGACATCGCCGTGACTCCCGATTGCGTATCAACGTAACGGCGTCAGGGTATCAGAAGCGGGAAACGGCGTTATGCGTATTGCGGCCCCGCGTTTCAGGCATCACGTCGCTACGGCCGGTAGATCAAAACGCCGCGCTGCGGGTCGCGGCCGCGGCTGGTGGACGCCAGGTTGAACTCCTCGGCGAGCATGTGCTGCAGCCGGCGGATGTAGGGCCGCTGTGGCTCAAGCTGCACGCTGAATTCCCCGTCCATCACCCGTCGGGCGGCATCCTCCACTTCAGCGCGGGCCGCGGCCATGGCGTCGGCGTTGGCTTCCTCTCGTTCTTCGGACCCCCTCCGCGGCGGAGCCAGGTCGATGCCCTGATCCCGCGCTATCGTCGTCAGGAACTCGGATACCTGGGGAACGGTGTTCTTCCTGAGGACATACACCGGCACGTTGTTGCTCTCGGCGATACGCACCAACTGGCTGCCCCGCCGGTAATGGTTCTTGGTGGTGAGCAGGAGATTGGCGCGCCGCAGTTCGCTGACGATTTCAGCGGTGGCTTCGCGCTCCGCCAGGGCCGCCTCTACCTTGTCGCGGCTGACGCCAAAGAGGAATATCCGGGCGTCCAGGCGCCGGCCGGCTGTGCCGTTGGCGTCCGGTTCATCGCGGAAGGTCTCGGGCGGATACCGGTCGTATTCGGTCCCGCCATCCTGGGACCGCTTGCGTCCTCGCCGGCCTCGCACATCGTTACCGGACCACGGGGTCTGCCCAACCTCGCTGGGCCGGGGGGCGGCGGTGCGAGACACGTTGCCCTCGCCGTCCATGCGGCGCACCTCGGGTTCCACCGGATAGCCGCGCAACCACTGGTCCACCACCTGGGCTACGTCCTCGTGAACCAGCACTTCGTCCCAGTCACGGATTTCCACCACCACGCCGAAGGTGGGAGGGGCCTTGCGCTCAAGCACGGTTTTCTGGGTTCCCCGGAACCGTGCTTCCTGGTCGCCCAGCGTGACGGTCTGCACGCCGCCCACTAAGTCGGACAGCGTGGGGTTCATGATGAGATTGTCGAGAGTGTTCCCGTGGGCGGTGGCGACCAGTTGGACGCCGCGTTCGGCGATGGTGCGCGCGGCCGCAGCCTCCTGCGTCGTGCCCATCTCATCAATGATAATGACCTGGGGCATGTGGTTCTCCACCGCCTCGATCATCACACCGTGCTGCTCTGTGGGCGTAGGAACCTGCATGCGCCGGGAATGCCCGATGGCCGGATGCGGAATGTCGCCATCGCCGGCGATTTCGTTGGAGGTGTCGACGATGATCACGCGCTTGCGTGCTTCGTCGGCGAGGACGCGGGCGACCTCGCGCAGCATGGTGGTCTTGCCCACCCCGGGGCGACCCAGAAGCAGGATATTCTGACCGCTGTAGGCCAGGTCCTCGATGATCTTGATGGTGCCGAACACTGCTCGCCCGACTCGGCACGTGATACCCACCACGTTCCCGCTGCGGTTGCGGATCGCCGAGATTCGGTGCAGGGTCCGCTCCATGCCGGCACGGTTGTCGTCGCCGAAATTACCGATGCCGGAGACGACGTATTGCAGGTCCTCCCGGTTTACCGGTTCCTCGCCCAGCATCACATCGCCGCGGGAGAAACGGGCCTCGGGCAGGCGGCCCAAATCGAGGATAACTTCTAACAGGTCATCAAGTTCTTCCTGTTCCCGGAGCTTATGGGTGATGCGCTCCGGGAGCACTGCCAACAGTTGTTGCAATTCGTCCTGGGCCAGCTGTTCGACAGTTACCAACTATGCCTCCCGGTGGAGCTGCGTTCGCTGAGCTATGGTGACGGGGTCTTTGGGTGCAAAAGGTTATTCGGCGTGGAGAGGGCTAGCGGACACGGGGCGTATCGATGAGGGGCGCTTCCGGATCGAAGGCCGGTCCACCGGCCAGGGAAACAAAATAGCGGTGAATGCGGGCATCGGCGGTGAGCTCGGGATGGAAGGATGTGGCCATCATGTTGCCCTGTTGCACCGCGACCGGACGCCCATCGGGTAGCGCCGCCAGGACATCGACCGGGTCACCAATGCGGATAATGACGGGAGCGCGGATGAATATCGCGTGATATTCGCGCTCACCCAGCGCCTTAATGTGGAGGTCCTGCTCGAAGGAATCCACCTGACGACCGAAGGCGTTGCGCTGTACGCCGACATCCATGAGCGCCATGGGCACCGGGTCTTCTTCGGTGATTTCGTTCGCCAGCATGATCATACCGGCGCACGTACCCCAAACCGCCTTGCCGCGCTTGGCCATCTCAGCCACTGGTTCGCGGAGCTCGTACAGCGACATCAACCGGCTGAGGGTCGTGCTCTCGCCTCCGGGAATGATGAGGCCGTCCAGCTCTTCGAGGTGCTTCGGCAAACGCACCTCGGTGGCCGTAACGCCTACGCTGCGGAGCACATGGCAGTGCTCCGCGAAATCGCCTTGAACCGCTAATACGCCGATGTTCAACTAACCGAACGGCCTCTCTGACTTGAGCTCGACGAGTTTGGTACCGATGGGAACCCGATCAGACGCTGCGCGTAGCGAGCAGTTCCTGCTCGGACAGCTCGCGAACGCTGCGCCCCACCATGGGCTCGCCCAGGTCCTTGGACACGTCGGCCAGGATGTGCGGGTCGTTGTAGTGCGTGACCGCCTGGACGATAGCATGGCCACGGCGCACCGGGTCGCCGGACTTGAAGATGCCCGAGCCCACGAAGACGCCATCGGCTCCCAACTGCATCATGAGTGCGGCGTCGGCCGGCGTGGCCACGCCACCGGCGGCGAAGTTGACCACCGGTAGACGGCCCTCCTCGCGGGTCTGCATGAGCAGGTCAAGGCTCACGCGCATGTCCCGCGCCTCGACCACGAGCTCGTCGTCCGGCAGGTTCCGGAGCTTGCGGATGGCGTCCTGCACCGCCCGCATGTGGCGCACGGCCTCGACGACGTCGCCCGTGCCGGCCTCGCCCTTGGTGCGGATCATGGCGGCGCCTTCGGAGACGCGGCGCAGGGCTTCGCCCAAGTCACGGCAACCGCAGACGAATGGGACGGTGAAATCGTGCTTCCAGACGTGGTGCTGCTCGTCGGCGGGGGTCAGCACCTCCGACTCGTCCACGTAGTCCACGCCCATCGCCTCCAGGATCTGTGCTTCGACGAAGTGTCCGATGCGGCACTTGGCCATGACCGGTATGGAGACGGAGTTGATGATCTCGGCGATCATCGACGGATCGCTCATGCGCGCAACACCGCCGTCGGCCCGGATGTCTGCGGGCACTCGCTCCAAAGCCATCACGGCCACCGCACCAGCTTCCTGGGCGATGCGGGCCTGGTCGGCGGTGACCACGTCCATAATGACGCCACCCTTGAGCATCTGGGCGTGGCCGGATTTGACGGTAAAGGTACCGGTCAGGACGTCAGCAACCATGTGCGCGCCTCCTCAAATACAAAACGAATGCTTGCGACCATTATAGCCGCCGCCGCCGGGCCAATCAAATGGCGCGGCACCTCACGCGTGCCCAGTTTCGAGGGAACTGTCATTGCGAGCGAAGCGCGGCAATCTCGTCAGGGCAACGGACGCCGCCTCGGGAACGAGATCGCCACGTCGCTGCGCTCCTCGCGATGACAAAGCGGGTACATGTGAGGCGCGTAGGCATCCTCGCGAGCAGATTGCCAAAGCCTGGAGTGCAACGTGTCGTGGAGAATGGGCATCAGCCAGGTGACAACACGGCAAGGGCGGCGCGGGCGGCGGCGACCTCCCCAGCGTTTTTGCTCGACCCCGTTCCGGATCCCAGGACCTCTTCTCCGGTAGCGACCTCGACGTGGAAGTTTGGTTGGTGGGAGGGGCCCGAAGACGCAACCACTCGATAGACGGGGGTGGGCCTGCCCTGACCCTGGAGAAGTTCCTGGAGTTCCGCCTTGGGGTTGTCGGGCCGCCAATCAGGTTGGCACGCCGCGGCCACGGGCCCGGATAGAGCCGACAGGACGAAATCGCGAGCGGCCCGGTTCCCCTGGTCCAGGTAAATCGCGGCGATCACCGATTCCATGACGTCGCCCAGCACGGCGTCTCCGTTACGCCCCCCCGAAGCCTCGAACCCACGCCCCACCAGAACGAACTCCGCGAAGCCCAGGTCCCGCGCCGCGGCGGCCAGGGCGCGCTGGCTCAGCAGGGCTGTCCAGCGTCGGGTCAGGCCGCCCTCGTCGCACTCCGGCAGGCGGCGGTACAGCTCCTCGCTCACGATGAGCCGAACCACAACGTCGCCGAGGAACTCGAGACGTTCGTACGAATCGGTGTCCGAACCCCCGGTCTCATTAACGTATGAGCGGTGCGTCAGCGCCTGCATGAGCAAACCCCGGTCCCGAAAGCTCAGGCCCAGGGCTTGTTCCAGTTCGGCGACCGGGCGATGTGCGCCGGGCGAACTCACTTGATGTGGGGCGCGTTTACCCGCGCACACCCTCATAGGGCCACGGCGGGGACGGGCGCTTCACCTCGCCGACGTGCTTGTGGTCAGCCATCATCTCGACCAGGTTGTCGTAGATGGGTCCCGACTCGTCGTCGGACGGAATGAACATCTTCACGAAGGCGGAGTTGCCGTTGGGGAAGACATAGAGAGGCACGCCGAAGGCGCCATGTACTTCCACTGCCTCGGTGTGGCTCTCGCCGATCTCCTTCAGGACTTCGGGGTCGGCCAGGTCTTCGGCGAACTGGCCCATGTCGACCCCGGATGCCTCGGCCACGGCGTTGATGGCGTCCGCGTCGGTCAGGTCGATGCGATCTTCATGCCGGGCCCGCAGCAGGTTGATGAAGAAGCGATCGAAGATCTCCTCGCCCTGGCGCTGAGCGGCGATACCGGCGCGAAGCTCGAGCAAGGTGTTGTCCGAGTCGTCCTGCTCCCAGTATTTGAAGCCGTCGTCGTTGTTGTTGTCGTGATTTACCTGGACCAGCGAGAATGGCTTCAGATCCACGTCGATTGCGTGGTCGGTATTCTCGCGTACTTTCGCCCACCACATGGCAGCGTTGTACACGAAGGGTCAACGAAAGTCGTAATAAACGGTGAAGTCGGATTCAGCCATGATTTGGACCTCCCTGGATTTGGTTGACCGTTGGTTCCGGGTTGTTACCCCCGGTTCACCTGGTTCGTGGCCGGATTGTAGCACAGTCGGGCTCAGGCAAAGCAAGCGGGGAGCCTCAGAACGACTTCGCCACAGGGCCTACAGGAACAGAGTATGGATGCCAAATGTATCATCCACTCCACCCTTCGATCACCCCGGCCATCGGCGCCTTTCCGGCGCGTGCAAGCTGAAGTGTACCCAGTTTGTCATCGCGAGGAGCGCGGCGACGTGGCGATCTCGTTCCCGTGTCAGCATCCGTTGCCCCGACGAGATTGCCGCGCTTCGCTCGCAATGACGGTTCTAACCAACCTGGGTATGCATTAGTCCCTCGATCGCATAACGATTTAGGCGCGAACCTGCCGCATCGAGCGTCGTTGCATTCATTACTCCAATGCAAACGCGACCGTACTATGCATGAATCGTAATTGACCACAAATAGTGCGATTGCTACAATTGGGCAAACGCGGCGAGTATTGCCGCTGGTCACGCCATGACCGGCGGCGAATTTGACCATGAAAAGTCAGCGGGAGGGACTTTATGGTTACCACCTTTAATGAAAACCTGTTTTCCCCTGAAGTCATCCAGGATCCGTATACGTATTTCGGCCGGATGCGCGAGGAGGACCCCGTCCACTGGAACGCCCCCTACAAGTTGTGGGTCATTACCAAGTACAAGGACTTGGTCTGGGTCACGCGACGCCCCGAGGCGTTTTCGTCCGAGGTGTTCCACCGGGACCCGCTGCCTCCGTACCCTTCGATCGACGAATCCGACATGGGCCTTTATGAGGATGTGCGGAACTTCTTCAGCCAGTGGTTCATCCAGACCGACCGGCGCGCGGTGAGCACCCACGAGCACATTCGCGAGCACGGTGGCCCGGACCACACCGACATGCGGAAGGTCATTCACGGCTACTTCACGCCGAAGGCCATGGAACTCTGGCGCCCGCTGGTGCAGTCGGCCATCAAGCAGTTGCTGGACGAGGCTGAAGAGCGCGGCAGCATGGACGTCATGCGCGACTACGCCACCCCGCTGCCTCTGCTGGTCATCGCTGCCATGATGGGCATTGAGACCTACGACCGGCAGTTCATCCGCTCGCTGGCCGAGAAGCTGCTGTTTATCGGCCGCGGCAACGCCGACCGGATGCAGCCGCTGTCCGAGGGCATCACCGAGCTTCAGGATTACCTGCGGCCGATGGTCAAAGCCCGTCTGGACAACCCCAACGGCGACCTGTTGGACAAGATGACCGATGCTGCGCGGACGACTAACGCGGCCGGCCAGCGGATCATGGACGAAGAGCAAGTGGTCGCCAACGCGATCCTGTTGCTCCTGGCCGGTCACGAGACCACCATCAACCTGATCTGCAACGGCACTCGGGCATTCATGACCCATCCCGACCAGTGGGAACTGTTCAAGACCGATCCCGCCGGCAAGATGATCCGCGCCACCGAGGAGTGCTTGCGTTACGACGCCCCGGTCAAGTCCATCACCCGCATCGCCGGCGAGGACGTTGAGCTGGGCGGCAAGCTCATCCAGAAGGACGAGCGAATGCGCTGGTTCGTGACCTCCGCCAACCGCGACCCCGAGGTGTTCGACCGCCCCGACGACTTCGACGTCGAGCGGTACCCGAACCCCCACGTGGCCTTCGGCAGCGGCATTCACCACTGCCTGGGCGCCACGCTGGCCCGGCTGGAAGGACAGGAAGCTTTCAAGGCCCTGGCTGAGCGGTTCCCCAACCTCAACATGAACTGCGACCCGGACGACCTCACCTACACTTCCAGCATCACATTCCGGACGCTGGAGACGCTGCCGGTGAACCTGTCGTAATCGGTCCACATTTCCCCGCAGGGTTACGAGGCCCGGCGAGCATTCGCCGGGCCTCAGCTTTTATCGCTTGCGCACAAGGCCTGGCGAGCATATAATCGCCGCATCATCGCAGCTTTTGCTGCGTATTTCGTCGGCAAATCGCGTGTCGCACACCGGAGGTCGCAGGAAATGGTTAGCACGATCAACGACAACCCATTCTCCCTGGAAGCGATGTACCAACCCTACGAATTTTTCGCGCGGCTGCGCGAGTGGGAGCCGGTGCACTACAACGAGCAGTACGAAGTCTGGATGGTCACCGACTGGGAGCACCTAGTATGGGTAACCCGACATCCCGAGGTCTTTTCGTCCAGCGTGTTTGCCCGGGACGTCCGGCCGCCGAACCCGCCTATCGACGAAGACGACATGGAGATCTACAACTACATCAAGAAGTGGCAGGTCTCCCGATTCATCCAGCACGACCAGAGGCGCTATAACCCCGAGGTCAGCGGGCCTGACCACGTGGACATGCGGCGCGTGATGCACGGCTACTTCACGCCGAAGTCCATGGAGATGTGGCGGCCCCTGGTTCAGTCCGCCATCGATGAGCTTCTGGACGCGGTGCAGGAAAAGGGACGCATGGACGTGATGGCCGACCTGGCCACGCCGCTCCCCCTGCTGGTGATCGCCCGGATGCTCGGCATCCCGGACAGCGACCGACCCATCATGCGCCGGCTGGCCAAGGACCTGCGCCACCTGAACCGGACCGGGCCGGACCGCATGGGCCCGCTTTCGGAGTCGGTGCAGAACCTCCAGGACTACCTCGGCCCGCTGGTCGACGAACGCATCGCCAGTCCCAAGGACGACCTGATTTCGGTGGTCGCCGAGGGCGCGCGGAAGGGCATCTTCGACCGCGACATGGTGGTCAACAATGTGATGCTGCTGCTGTCGGCCGGCCACGAAACCACCATCAACCTCATCTGCAACGGCACCCTGGCGTTCACCCAGCATCCCGACCAGTGGGCGATCCTCAAGTCGGACCCGGAGGGCAAGACGGTGCGCGCCACCGAGGAGGCCCTGCGCTACGACTCGCCGGTGAAGTCCATCCAGCGCATCGCCATGGAGGACATGGAGCTGAACGGGCAGCACGTCAAGAAGAACGACCGGGTGCGGTGGTTCATCTCCGGCGCGAACCGGGACCCCAAGGTGTTCGACCGGGCGGACGACTTCGATGTCGAACGCTATCCCAACATGCACGTGGCCTTCGGCAGCGGCATCCACCACTGCCTGGGCGCCACCCTGGCGCGGCTGGAAGGACAGGAGATCTTCCGCAACCTGGCCAACCGGTTCGAGAGCCTCGAGCTGGAAGTTCCGGCCGAGACGCTGGAATACGACCAGCTCATCGGCCTGCGCGCGCTGGAAGCTCTGCCGGTGACGGTGACCAACGCATAACCGCCGCGGAACCATATCGCCGTAACGCGCAGGGGCGGGAAATTCTCCCGCCCCTGCTTTCATTCGGCGCCCCAGTCGGAACCGCCATGTTTGGCGGAAAGCGCTCTGGATATCTGCGCTTGCAGCGATAATCGGTTATAATCCGCCCATCAACAAGGATTGCCGGCACCCCGCCGGCAGCCGCAGTAACGTACCACCGGAGGTATCAACCAATGGTCAGCACCTTCAACGACAATCCGTTCTCGCCGGAAGCAATCTACAAGCCGTACGACTTTTACAATCGGCTGAGAGAGCACGAGCCGGTCTATTACAACGAGCAGTTCGAGGTGTGGATGATCACCTCGTGGGAACATCTGGTGTGGGTCACCAGGCATCCCGAGGCGTTCTCCTCCAGCGTGTACGCCCGGGACACCCGCGCGCCCAACCCGCCCATCGATGAAGACGACATGGAGCTCTACAACTTCATCAAGAAGTGGCAGGTTTCCCGGTTCATCCAGCATGACCAGAAGCGGTACAACCCGGACGTCTCCGGCCCCGACCACATCGACATGCGTCGGGTGATGCACGGATACTTCACCCCGAAGTCCATCGAGATGTGGCGGCCGCTGGTGCAGTCGGCCATCGACGAGCTGCTGGACGCCGTAGAAGCCAAGGGTCGCATGGACGTGATGGCCGACTTGGCCACGCCGCTGCCTCTGCTGGTCATCGCGCGGATGCTGGGCATTCCGGACAGCGAGCGAGAACGCCTCCGCGAACTGGCCAAGGACCTGCGCTTCCTGAACCGCGAGGGTCCGGACCGCATGAAGCCGCTGACCCAGGCGGTGCGAAACCTACAGGATTTCATAGCGCCGATGGTGGAGGACCGGGTCAACAATCCCGAGAATTTCGACGCCACTGACCTGATGTCCGTAGTCTGCGAAGGCGAGCGTCAGGGCGTGTTCAACCGGGACATGACCGTCAACAACATCATGCTGTTGCTGTCTGCCGGACATGAAACCACCATCAACCTGATCTGCAACGGCACGCTGGCTTTCACCCAGCATCCTGAACAGTGGGCGACCCTGAAGTCTGATCCGGAAGGGAAGACCGTCCGCGCCACCGAAGAAGCCCTCCGGTACGACTCCCCGGTCCGGTCGATCCAGCGCATCGCGACGGATGACATCGAGCTGAACGGCCAGGTGATCAAGAAGAACGACCGGGTCCGTTGGTTCATTCCGGGCGCCAACCGCGACCCCAAGGTCTTCGACCGCGCTGATGACTTTGACATTGAGCGGTACCCGAACCAGCACGTCGCCTTTGGCAGCGGGGTCCATCACTGCCTCGGCGCCACCCTGGCCCGTCTGGAGGGTCAGGAGATATTCCGCAACCTGGCCAACCGGTTCGAGAAGGTCGAGCTTGAGATCCCGGTGGAAGAGGTCGAGTACGACCACGTCCTCACCTTCCGCGCGGTGGAGAGCCTGCCGGTGAAGGTGACCAGCGCCTAGCATCGTCATTTCCAGAATAACGGGCCGGAAAAAGGGCCGGCGGTCGAACCCATGACCGCCGGCCCTTTTGTTGCCGCGTACCGTCAGTGATCACTGTAGAGAGATTCCAATGCCGCCTCTATCTCAACCGTGCTGATACCTATCTTGGACAGAATGAACGCCAGGTCGTCAAACGGTATGTCCCAATCGTCGGTGGTAATTGTTATTGTGCTGTCATCCTGGCTGCCCACATAAACCGCATATGCTCCGAAGCGCTCCACTTGCTGGATATCGAGCCGGCCGAGTATGCCGGTAACTTCTAGCCAACTGAGGTTTCGACCGCTAGGCAATCAATACCTCCTCCAGGCTCGTTTCCGCCTCCGTCCCCCCATGACTTGGGGTATCGACGCGGCTGTTTTCGGGCGAGGTTTGCGTCGCCGCGTCGGACTCGTCCCGTTGCTCACGCTCAATCCTATA
Organism: Dehalococcoidia bacterium; assembly: GCA_022827095.1. Taxonomy (GTDB): domain Bacteria; phylum Chloroflexota; class Dehalococcoidia; order Lucifugimonadales; family UBA3495; genus Bin87. Next base: position 55,315 of record JAJDTP010000005.1, on the reverse strand, counting down.
GTAAGGCACCTCGCGCTTGGTGAGAAAACGCTCGATGGCTTCGATGTCCCCGTGGAAACTGGCCAGCAGGGCGGTAACCGCCTTGTTCACCTCGCCCCTGGCCGCTTCGCGGGTTACGCCGTACACGATGAACCCAAGCTCCGGGGAGCGACAGGCCCAACGGTCAGCTCTTTCTTCGGTTTCAATTGTGATTTGGACGTACGCTTTGACCATATTGTCCACCTTTTGCGGGACAGCACTGGAGCCCGGCTGACCGATGCGCGACAGAGCGCTGTGCTCCGTTTGAATTGTAGCATCGCTTGTGATAATTTTGAGCGCACCGACGCCCGCCCATCGAGGGGTTCGCCATGCCCGCCAACATCCACGACGACCTGTTCTCCGCCGAGGCCATCCGCGATCCCTACGGCTTTTTCGGCGCGTTGCGGTCGGAAGCGCCGGTACACTGGAACGAGCAGTACCGGATGTGGGTGGTGACCAGCTACGAACGGCTGGTGTGGACGGCACGGCACCCCGAATACTTCTCCTCCGAAGTTGCGCTGCGGGACAACGCCCCGCCTTCTCCGTCTATTCCGGAAGAGGACATGGAACTGTTCGCCGCGGTGCGTCAGTGGCGGGCCGCCCAGTTCACCCAGAATGATGGCGCCAAGCACAAGGAAAAGCGCAAGATTGTCCATGGGTACTTCACGCCAAAGGCCATGGAGACCTGGCGTCCGCTGGTCCGCCAGACGGTGAACGACCTGCTGGACGATCTTCAAGGCGCCGGCCGAATGGACGTGATGCACGACTTCGCCACGCCGCTAACGTACAGCATCATCGCCAGCCTGATGGACATACCGCCCAGCGACCGGAATTTCGTCAAGGAATTGTGCGGCCGTATGTGCGGGTTCGACGGAAACCAGCCCGACCGAGTTCGCATGTACGCTGAAGGAGTTCAGGCGGTGACCGACTACCTGGCGCCCATCGTGGCCGAGCGGGTCCGCGACCCCGGTGATGACCTGCTGTCGGTGATCTGCAAAGGCGAAATCATGGGCGCCTACACCCGCGACGAGGTGCTGGCAAATGCCCTGTTGCTGCTGGTCGCCGGCCACGAGACGACCAACGACCTGATTTCCAACGGGGTGCTGGCCTTCGCCCAACACTCGGACCAGTTCGACCTGCTGAAAACCGACCCCGATGCCCACATCGTGAACGCCGTCGAAGAAGTGCTCCGGTTCGACTCCCCGCTGAAGTCGATCCAAAGGGTAGCGACGCGAGACGTGGACATGGGCGACGGGCAGCAGGTGGGCAAGGACGACCGCGTTCGTTGGGTGATTTCGTCAGCCAACCGAGACCCCAAGGTTTTCGACGACCCCGACGGGCTCGACATCACGCGAAACCCGAACCCCCACGTTGCCTTCGGCAGCGGTGTTCACCATTGCCTCGGAGCCACCCTGGCGCGGCTGGAAGGACAGGAAGCCTTCGCCGAACTGGCCCGGCGTTTCGAGGGATTCGAACTGGAAACCGACCCGCAGGACTTGGAATACCTGCCCAGTGTCGGACAGCGCACTCTGCTGAACTTGCCGGTTTCCACTCGCTAGGAACCCGGTCGCCGCAACCAATCACCGCTAACGTCTCTCTTTCGCCTGACCATCATGAGGAGGTTACCCCGATGGCCCGACAGTTAAAAATTACCGTGGACTACAACGTGTGCGTGGGCAACGCCATGTGCGAGACCTTCGCGGAAAACACGTTCGGCCTGAACGAAGACCGGCAATCTTATGTAAAAAACGCGGCCGGCGACCCTGAGGAGACCATCATCGAAGCGGCGGAGAACTGCCCGGTGACGGCGATTACCGTGGAGGACGCGGAAACGGGCGAAATTCTATTCCCGTAGCACACACGGCAAACCGCCATGGCAGCAGGGGCGAAAGATCTTTCGCCCCTGCTTTTCGTCATTTGACAACCCCGGCTATGATCGGTGAGCTATAACTTCCTCGCCGAAGCGACGGATGATGTCGGCCGGATCGTGGCTGATAGCGGTGATTTGCAGGACGTCCGCGCCCGAGTCATCGATTTGCGCAACCTTGGCGCGGCATTCCTCAGGCGTGCCGACCACGGCGAACCGATCCGCGAGATAATCGGTCACGCCGAGCTCATCCGACAAAGCAGCGTTGCGCGTTTCCCCAACCTGCTCGTGCTCGGCCGGAACGTACTCCCCCTGGATGATCTGCATGGCCTCGTGCAGTTCGGACGGAACGTGCTTGCCTTCCAGGGTGAAACGGAAAGCATGGTGCGCGCTGGCGGCCAGGGCCATGCGGATCTCATCGATGGCGTCGCTATGGTCGTCGGCGATGTTGCACTTGGCGAAGGCCCAGACTTCTGTCGAGCCGGCCGGTTTGCCAGCATCGACTTCGCCTTCGCGGATGCGCAACACGGTGTCAGCCAGAATCTCGGGGGTGAGCCCGGTGTGGATCATTGCACGGTCGGCGATTTCGCCGGCCATTCGCAGGGTTCGCGGACCTTCTGCGGACATCATTATGGGAACGGGGTCACGGCTCCACCGCACGTGACTCTCACGGCCGAGGTACTCTGCGTTTTCTCCGGCCAGAAAGCCCCGAACCGCGCCGACGTAATCGCGCAGCGCCCGCATGCGCGCCGGCCGAAGCCCCAGGTTCAGAATGGCGCTGTCGCCCGTGCCAATCCCGAGGAAGGCCCGCCCCTCGGAAAGTTCGTGCAACGATGCGATGGCAGAGGCGGTCACCGCCGGGTGCCGGGTCAACGGGTTGGTGACGGACGGCCCAAGGTGAACTCGCGACGTGTCGGTGGCGGCCACGGCCAGCGAGACGAACAGCTCGCGAAAGAGGGATTGAGAATCGGCGACGCCGATATAATCGAAACCCACATCCTCGGCCAGGCGTACGTGGCGCCGGAAAGACTCGTAGGAACTGGGCAACAGGGTTACGCCGTATTTCATCGCTCGTTGAAACCGTCCGGCAAGCATCGGCTGCGATCAGCTGTAGCGTAACCGCGGGCCCACAGTCGCCTGGTAGCCCTCAAAGTTGCGGCGGGTTTCGGAGATGCTGTCGCCGCCGAACTTTTCCATGAAAGCGTCGGCCAGGACCAGAGCCACCATGGCCTCACCTATAACGCCGGCGGGCGGAGCCTGGCACACGTCGCTGCGTTCAAAGTGCGCCTGAACTGGCTCGCCGGTATCCAGGTCCACCGACGGCAGCGGGTTATGCAGGGTGGCGATGGGCTTGATCACGAAACGGGCCACCAGTGGAGGACCGCTGGTCATCCCGCCCTCGGTGCCGCCGGCGCGGTTGGTCTTGCGCTGCCACGGGTTGTCGGGGTCGGTGACCGGCTCGATGACGTCCTGGAACTCCGAACCCCAAGCATCCATCAACTCCCAGCCGGGGCCGATGCTCACCGCCTTGACGGCGTTGATACTCATCAGCGCCTGGGCGATCTTGGCGTCGATCTTGCGGTCCCAATGGACGTGAGAGCCCAGTCCGATGGGCACGTTCTCGGCGATGATTTCCACCGTACCGCCCACGGTATCGCCGGCCTCGCGGGCGGCGTCCACCTCAGCCATCATCTTTTCCGCAGCGACGTTGTCCGCGCAGTGCACAGGCGATTCCTCCACGGCGTCCCAGTCGATCGCGTCGTGTTCCGGAGGATCGGCGTGGATTCGGCCAATCGAGATCACGTGGCTGTGCAGCTGGATGCCGAACTCCTCCAGCAGGCGCATGGCAACGGCGCCGGCGGCAACCCGCCCGGCGGTCTCTCGGGCGGAGGCACGTTCCAGAGAGTTGCGGACATCGTGGAACCCATACTTCATCGCCCCAGGGAGATCGGCGTGCCCGGGCCGGATACGCGTGACGCGGCGGTTGCGTCCTTCCTGAGACGGATTTTCGACGTACTCGACGGCCATCGCGTCCTGCCAGTTGACCCAGTCCCGATTCTCGAGCAGCATTCCGATGGGGCTGCCCAGGGTGTACCCGTGGCGAACGCCGGTCTGGATATGGGCATGATCGCGCTCAATCTGCTGACGCCCTCCGCGTCCGTACCCCCGCTGGCGCCGGCCCAGATGGTGGGCAATGAATTCCTCGTCCAGAGGCAGGTAGGCGGGCACGCCTTCGACGATAATCATCAGTCCCTGACCGTGGGATTCGCCCGCAGTAAACCAACGTATCATCGAGTTTCAGCCTCCTGGATCGGGATCATTGTGCCTGGGCTTCGCGCTCGCGCATGGCGGACATCGCGGCGTCCATCATCACGGAAACGGGCGCCGGTCTTTCCAGCCACAGCTCAAAGGATGCGGCGCCCTGGTACACCAACATGGAAATGCCGCCCAAGGTGGGGGCTCCAGCCGAGTGCGCCTCCCTGAGCAGCGGGGTCAGCATAGGATTATACACGAGGTCGTAGACCAGGGCCGCCGGAGGGATTTGAGACGCGGCCATCGGCGAAGCAGCCTCGTCGGGTCCGTGGTGCATACCCAGCGACGTGCAGTTGACAATCAGGTCGGTTTGACCATCGAAACCGTCCGATTGCAGGGCGTTCAGCTCGATAGCCCGCGCGGGCACGCCGCGGTTGTCGGCCAGCTCGGCCAGCGCCTGAGCGCGCTCCAGCGTCCGGTTGGCGATGGCGAGCTCGGCGACGCCGGCCCGCAGCAGTGCTTGTACCACACCGCGCGCGGACCCGCCGGCTCCCAGTATCAAAGCCCGCTTGCCGGCAGGATCCAGCCCGGCCGACTCGCGGAGCGCTCTAAGGAAACCGTAGCCGTCGGTGTTATAGCCCACGAGGCGGCCGTCGCGATTTACGATAGTGTTGACGGCCCCCGCCTCTGCCGCCCACTCGTCAATCTCATCCAGGAAAGGCATGACCGCTTCTTTATGAGGAACGGTGACGTTGATGCCCAGGACGGTGTCGTCTCGCAGGGAGGCGACAAAATCAGCGACGCGGTCGGGGTGGACTTCGTACGGCTGGTATCCGTGGTCCACCCCGAGATGGTCCAGCGCCGCCTGCTGAAACCGGGGGGAAATCGAGTGGCCGATGGGATAACCGATAATGCCGAGGGGCGAGTTGATCATCGTGCTTTCGTCTGACGCAGTAGCGAAGCGAGCCGGGGTTGAGTCCGCGACATTCTAGCAGACAGAAGAAAGCCCCGGAGGCGTCGCACCGCCGGGGCCAGAACTCACCGTAATGGTTTAGTTCACGGACAGGTTGCGAATCACACGGCAACCGATGGACGTTCTCGGAGTGTCCTCACCAGTGTCGCTGCCTCCGACAAAGATGTTAAAAAACTGGTCAAACTCGGTGATCGACAGCTGGTACTTGCCATCCACGTCTGACCTGGCGTCCGCTACGATGCGGTTGGTACCATCTTGGCTGACGGCCATAACCCGAGCGTTGCTGACCAGTCCTCCACTGTTCCTGACCACGCCGACCACGATGCACGGTATTTGGCTGGCGGGGTTGCTTACGGGGGTAGCAGTGGGCACCGGGGTGGGTGTGGGCACTGGGGTGCTGGTCGGCTCCGGCGTGCTGGTGGGCGCTGGGGTCGGCGTCGGCACCGGAGTGGCTGTGGGCATGGCGGCCCGGGTCGCTGCTATGCTGGCGTCGATGGTAGCCTGAATATCAGGCGTTGGCTCGGGGGTAGGGGGTTCCGGCGTGTCGGTCGGAGGTATGGGGGTCGCCGTTGGAACGGCCAGCGCCACGGCTGCCGCGATGGTGGCTGCCAGGTCGGGAGTAGCAGTGGGTTCGGGCTCATCCCCGCCCCCGAAGAAACAGCCGGTGGTAGCAGCGAGAACAAGTACGGCGATTACACCTAAGACCGAAAATCGGGCGACGTTGCGCGACATAAAGAGTCTCCTGGTCGGGTCGATAAAGGTCAACGGAACATATTCTGACAGCTCGGCGCTCCCGGCGCCCCAAACGTCGCGTGCAGATTATGGCAATCTTGGACTAGACCCCCAGCTGCGCGATTATGTCCTCGATACGCTGACGCTCCTCGGTGAGCGACCGCAGGCGTTGGCGTTCATTCTCAACGACCTCGGCTCGGGCCCTGGAAACGAAGTTGGGATTTGCCAGCAGTTGCTCCTTGCGTGTTTCGTCCTGGCGCTTGGACTCCAATTCCCGATGCAAGCGGTCGGATTCCGCCTGCAGATCCACTCCCTCAAGGGGTAGACGCACGACCAACGGATTGACCACCAGGCTCACACCTGACATTGCCTCCGCGTCTCCTGCGTCCAACACCCGCAACGGTTCCACTCGAGCCAAGGCGCAGATCACCTCCTGCTCTTCCTCTACGACGGCTCTCATCCCGTTGGTTTCAATTGCGGCCTCCAATTTTTGAGCCGCGGGAATGCGCAACTGAGCGCGCATGTTGCGCACGGCGCGCACGGTCTGCATCACGATGTCCACATCAGCCTCGGCGTCTGGAGCCGAGCGCGGCGCGTCGACCTGGGGATAAGGACACACCATGATGGACTCGGGGAGGCCGGCCTCCTGCGGCGGAACGCGGGCCGTGAGGTTCTGCCAGATCTCCTCGGTGACGAAGGGCATGAACGGGTGCAGCAGACGAAGCAAACGCTCCAGCACGTGAACCAGCGTTGTTGCAGCCGCAGTCGCTTCCGCCGAATCCGCAACACGGAGCCGGACCTTGGCCATCTCGATATACCAGTCGCAGAAATCGTTCCACGCAAAGTCGTGGATTTTCTGCTGGGCCTCGCCGAGTTCGAACGCCGCCAGAGCCTGGTTCACGGCGGTCGTGAGATCATCCAGTCGGCTGACGATCCAGCGGTCCTCGCGGTGCGCGGGAGCGGGGAGACGATACCAGTCGCCGAGTTGGTTTTCTCCCGACGCCGACCTAGAATCGATCACCCTGATCACGTAGCGTGCCGCGTTCCAGATCTTGTTCGCGAAATTGCGCGCCGATTCCAGCTTTTCATCGCCCAGACGCAGATTGTTCCCAGGGGCGGTGCCGGTGGTGAGGGCGAAACGCAGCGCGTCGGTGCCGTATTGTTCCAGCAGATCCAGCGGGTCCAGGGTGTTGCCGCGTGTTTTGCTCATCTTCTGGCCCTCGGAGTCAAGGACCATGCCGTGCAGGTAGACCGAGCGGAACGGAACGTCACCCGTGTTTTCAATGCCCAGCATGATCATCCGTGCGACCCAGAAGAACAGGATGTCGTAGCCCGTTTCCAGCACGGAGTTGGGGTAGAAGTAATCGAGGTCGGCGGAGCCGGCATTCGGCCATCCCAACGTGGAGTGAGGCCACAGGCCGCTGCTGAACCAGGTATCCAGAACGTCGCTTTCCTGTTCAATGTCCGCACTGCCGCACTGGGGACACGCCGTCGGATCATCGACATGGGCGGCGAGTCCGCCGCACGCGGCGCAGTACCAGACCGGGATGCGGTGACCCCACCACAATTGCCGGCTGATACACCAGTCCCGGATGTTCTCCAGCCAGTTCAGATACACGCGGGAGAACCGGTCCGGCACAATTTCGATGTCCCGATTGACCACGGCCGCGTACGCGTTGCCGGCGATGGTGCCCAGTTGGTCGTGCTTGCCCACGTTCAGGAACCACTGCATGCTGATGAGGGGTTCTACCACGGCGTTGCAACGCTGGCAGTGGCCCACCGAATGATGGTAATCCTCCACACCTTCCAGCGCACCGATGGACTCCAACTCGGCAACCACGGCCTCGCGGGCGGCGAAGCGCTCCATGCCAGAATACTCGACGCCGGCCTCGTCGGTCATACAGCCGTCGAAACCAATGACGGTGACAATGGGCAGGCTATGTCGTTCCCCGATTTCGAAGTCCACGATGTCGTGGCCGGGGGTAACTTTCAGAGCGCCGGTCCCGAACTCCATCTCGATTGCGGTGTCTCCGACCACCGGGATCTGGCGACCCACGATGGGCAGGGTGACCATACCGCCGATCTTGTCGGTGTAACGCTCGTCGTCCGGGTGAACGGCGACGCCGGTGTCGCCCAGCATCGACTCCGGACGGGTGGTGGCCACGGTGACCCCGTCAGCGGGATTGTCAGCGGACGGGTAGCGGATGCGATAGAGCTTGCCGTCCTGCTCCTCGTAATCGACTTCAAGATCGGAGAGGGCCGTGGCGCAGCGCGGGCACCAGTTGATGATCCGCTCGTGGCGGTAGATCAGGCCCTTGTTGAACAGGTTGACAAAGGTGGTTCGCACCGCATGGACCGGGCCGGGATCCAAGGTGAACCGGAGGCGTGACCAGTCGCAGGAAGCCCCCAGCCGGCGGTGCTGCTCGTCGATGGTGTTCCCGTAGAGGCGCACCCATTCCCAGACGCGTTCCTCGAACCTCTCGCGCCCCAGATCGTGCCGGTTGGTGCCCTCGGCGGCCAGGGCACGCTCCACCACCCATTGGGTGGCGATGCCGGCGTGGTCCTTGCCGGGCAGCCACAGGGTGGGGTCGCCACACATCCGGTGCCAGCGGGCCAGGGCATCCTGGAGGCTGGCGGTGAGGGCATGGCCGAGATGCAACTCCCCCGTGACATTCGGCGGAGGCATGACCACGCAGAAAGGTTGGCGGTCGGGATCGATGCGCGGTACGAAGTATCCGCCGTCCCACCAGGTCTGATATATGCGCTGTTCGACGGAGGCAGCGTCGTAGGCGCGGGGCATGGCGGAAGCAGAGGCAGTCATCGTACCGTCCCATAGATCAGCGCCAGCGAGATGGCTTGTGCAACCTCATCCGGCGGCGTGTCGACCGTTGGCAATCATTCAAAAAATGGTAGCACCGGGCAATCGGAATTGTCCACACGGAGACCCCGGTTTTCGCATTGCCGCTCGGGGTACTTACATCAGTATCGGCCGGGGTCGGAATACGGCGGTGCGACGTCGCCGGAACCCCTCAGCACAGTCCTAGCCGCGACGAGGGGCGTTCCCTAATGGCGGACCGTCGGAAGCGATGCATGCGCCGGTCCGTGGGAAAATCTGTCAGCCGGCTCGCCGCAGCCTCGGATCGAGGTAGTCGCGGAGCCAGTCGCCGAAGAAGTTGAACGCCATCACCACTACGGTTATCACCAGGCCGGGGAACAGCGCGATCCACCACGCTTGGGTCAGGAATTCGCGCCCTTCCGCCACCAGGATGCCCCACGCCGGATCGCCGGGGGCAAGGCCCAATCCCAGGAAGCTGAGTGATGCTTCCAGCAGGATTACCTGGCCGATGCTGACGCTGGTCAGCACCATTAGGGTGTTGATGACGTTGGGGAACAGGTGACGCCACACGATCATCCCGGGCGATACACCGTAGATCTGCGCCAGGACCACAAAGTCCCGGTCGCGTATGGCGAGGACTTCACCTCGAATCATGCGCGCGAATCGAGCCCATTGGGTGGCCGCGATTGCGATCATCACGTTCCACACACCGGTGCCCAGGTAGGTGACGATCAACAGCGCCACCAGGATTGATGGGAACCCTAAGACCGCGTCGGTGATGCGCATCAGCACGGAGTCAGCCCACCGGCCGGAGTAACCGGACACCAACCCGACGATGGTGCCGGCGAGAATGGCCACGACCATTGACGGGGCGGTCACCTGGAGCATAGTCCGGGCGCCGTATATCAGGCGGCTGAGCATGTCCTTGCCCAGCCGGTCCGTCCCGAGGATGTGCTCGGAACTAGAGAAGGGCGGCTGCAACTTGTTGCGCACGTCGTTGGCGCGCGGATCGTGGGGCGCAACCAGGTTGGCAAACGCGGCGCAGAAGACGATGACGAGCAGGATTACGATGGGAACCCAGGGCAACCGCGCGTCCCTGACGCGCTGTGCCAGAGACACGGGAGCCCGCTCTTCAAGAACCAGTGCTGGAGTTTCTGCGGCCAAGGTTCCCTCCCGATGGGAATCGCTAGTTCATCCGAACCCGAGGGTCGGCGTAACCGTAGAGAATGTCGACGATCAGGGCGGTCAGGATGTAGGCCGCGCCGGAGACCATTATCGCTCCCTCGACCTGGGGGAAATTGTTGGAGAGCACGCCTTCCAGGAGCATCAATCCCACGCCGGGCCATGCAAACACCACTTCAACGACCACCGATCCGTTGAGCAGGCCAGCCAGGCTGATGCCGCCGAACGTGATTACCGGTATCAGCGCATTGCGCGCCGCGTGCTTCCAAATGACCACGCGGTCGCTCATGCCCTTGACCTGGGCGAACTTGACGTAGTCGCTGTCCAGCACTTCCAGCATCGCAGACCGGGCCAGGCGCATGATGGCAGCGATGATTGCCAGAGCCAGCACAAAAGCCGGCAATATCAAATGCGCCAGCATATCGGGGATCTGCGACCATGATGGGAACCATCCGGTCACGTCCCCTCTACCGAATGCGGGTAACCAACCCCAATAACCGGCAAACACGATTATCAGCATGATCGCCACCCAGAACTGGGGCGCAGCCATGCCGAAAATGGCGAATGCCTTGCATATCTTATCCAGTACCGTGTCCCGCTTCACCGCGGAAATGATGCCCAGCGGCACGCCGATTCCTATGGCAAGTACGGTTCCGGCGATGGCCAAATGCACGGTGGCCGGGATCCTCTCCAGAAGAATCTCCTGCACCGGTCGCCGGGCTGTGAAAGACTGGCCGAAGTCCAGGCGGACCGCTTTGATAAGGAAGTTCCAGTATTGGACGATGAAAGGCTTGTCCAGACCGTAAGCAGCCTTCTGGGCTTCGTATACCGACTCATCGTGCTCGGCGGAGATGGGAAGCAGGAACCGAGCCGGGTCCCCGGTCAGGTGCACGCTGCCGAATACGACGAAGCTGAGGGCGATCAGCGTGACCAACCCCTCACCGATGCGTCGCGCGATGTATGCGGTCATATGATCAGCCTAAAAACGATGCGCTAAATTTGAGCGGCCGACGCCCTTCCGTATTTTGGACGACGCCGGCCGCTGGTGTCCACTAACCGCCGCTTACTTCAGTTTCAGCGTCCAAATGGCGGTCACGTAAGGCACGAGGCTCCAGGGTTCGTAGGAGGACACGTCGGCGCCCAATCCCCACGGAACGTTGGTGTTGAAACCGTCACCCCAGTAGGCCTGGTCCTGGAGGTAGTCGTACATCTCGTTGTACGACGCATGACGGGTTTCCGCGTTCAGATCGGCCAGACCCTTTTGCACTACCGGAGTGGTGGTGTTGGCCCAGGGCTCGTTCTCCCAGTTGTCAACGGCGCGCCATGCAATGTCCGGATTCAGGTAACCGCCCTGGGTGATGGAGGTACCGTCGTAACGCCCCTCGTTGGTGCGTACCAGGACGTCGCCGGGATACTCGCGGTTATTCCACTTCTGGCGCGTGGCGGCCGCGTCACCGACCGATACCTCAACGTCCCAGCCGAGACCCTCGGTCCAGAAGTCCTTGTAGAGCTGGGCCAGGTCGGGCAGCAACGGCAGGTCGCCGGCTTCCCAAGTGTAGATGGTGAAGGAGATCTGCTCGCCATTAGCGTCGGTGCCGTCGCCGCCGTCTGCGCCACCGTACCCAATGGACTGGAGCAGGCGCTTGGCTTCGTCAACATCATAGGAGCGCGGGCGCAGGTTCTCGCCCCAGCCCAGGGAATTGGGGGTCACGTGGGACCAGCTATCGGCGTTCACGGACTCGGGGGAGTAGAGACCGTTGACGATGGCGTCCTTGTCGATGGCGTGCTCGGCAGCTTGCCGGGCTTCGACCGGGAAGCACCACAGCTCTTCGACCCAGCAGTCCACGTACACCACCCAGTTGTAGGAAGATTCTTTCTGCCAAGCGATAGATGCCCCGTCGATCCCGTTGATGTCGCCAATCATGTTGATGTTGGCTTCGATCAGCTGGGCGTCACCGCTGCGCAGGGCAGCCAGACGGCCGGCCGGCTCAGGGACGACTTCGATGGTGAGCGTGTCAAAGGTGACACTGCGGTCTTCGGAGTAGCCGTTCTCAGTAGTCCAGAAGAAGTCATCGAACTTCTCGAAGGAGTACTTCTGCTCCAGCACGAAGTCGGTCACCTGCATGGCGCCGATGCCGATGGGATCGGACTCGTAACCTTCGAACCCGGTGGCGCCGGCGCGCTCGCGCATGGTCGCCTCGGGAACGATCATGGGGCTGGCGCCCTGGGAGTTCTCCGACCAGTTGAAGGCGAAGTCCAGGCGCACGGTCTTGAAGGTGACCTGCACCTGGTCGTCACCCGGCCCCTTGCTGACGCCTTCGATCAGGTTGGCCAGCGCCACGTCGCGGGGCTCGTAGTAACCGGCATCCAGTAGCTGAAAGGCCTCGGCTCCGAGGCGGCTGTTCAGATTGAAGTACACGTCGTCGCGGGTGATGACGTTGCCGTCGTGGGCCTTGATGAACCCGTCGTTCACGCCGAAAGTCCAGACCTTGCCGTCTTCGCTGACGGACCATTCCTTGGCCACGGCTGGGGTCAACTCGCTGCCGCCGGCGCCACCGACCAGGGCAACCTGGAATATACGCTGGAACTTGAGGTCCTCGCCTTCGGTGAGTAGCGGATCGAACTTGCCGTTACCTATGTTGGTAACCAGCAAGTTGACGTGCCCGCCCGTTTCCTCAGCCATCGCCGCCGGAGCAGCGGCCGCGGGCATAGCGGTCGGAGCCGCCGACCCGGAACTCGCTGGCGCCGCAGTCGGAGCGGCTGCCGGAGCAGCGGGGGCTTCGGACGCGCCGCCGCAGGCTACCGCGGCGATCAGGCTTGCTCCCAAGCCCAACGCGGCAAGCAGCCGGGGGTTACAATACCGTTTCAATCCCATTGTGTGGTCTCTCCTCCTGCTTTCCCGGGTGACAGACAGCTGATGACGCCGCCAGGCCCCATGTTACGGATGCCGAACGATTAAACGAGGATGTCGCCTTGTTGTCAAGTTATAGTTACGAATTCATCATAACGGCCAGCGAATTCGCTTAATAATTGTGCTAGCATTGCAACCACAAAATACTGCCATCAAGACTACATGAAGGCGACCGGGATAGTAATCATGTTCACTCCCACCAAGCTGTTTTACATCATCAGCGCAGCGATCGTCGGCAGCGCGGCCGGCGGCTACGTCGCCTGGACCATCGCCTCGCGGTTCGCGAGGATCGCCGAACTGAACGAGCGAGCCATTGTGGAGCCTCACGTGCTGGTCGTGTTGTGCGTCACCGGGGGCTTGCTGGCTTTCCCATTGGGGGCCGCGGCCGGGCTTTTCGGCGCGGTGTTGATCAATCGGGCGGTGGAATCCCTGCGCCGCTCCCAGGGCGCCGGGGGTGATGCCGACAACGTTTCGTGGGTGACACAGCGACCGACCACCGACGATTTCCCCGGCGAGTAGGCCGGTATAATCGGCTGCAATCTGCACCATCCAGGAGTTGTCAAATGCCTCAGTACGTCCGTGTTTTCACCGGTCCCGACGGCCAGTCCCGTCTCGAACATTACGAACCGCCCTTTGAGGATTTCCTCGATACCGAGGGCGCCTACGGTCGGGGCACGCCCATGCAGCCCACCAGCGGCATGACGATCCGCATCTCACCGCCGGACTACTTCCTGGACTTCCACTGCGCACCCCGACGACAGTACACCGTTACCCTGGCCGGGCAGGCCGAGATCGGGCTGAGCGACGGCACCACGCATCGCGTCGGACCCGGCGACGTGCTCCTCGCCGAAGATTTGACGGGTGAGGGCCACACGACCCGCGTGGTGGGCGGCGCGGAAAGGGTGTACCTGGTTATTCCCCTGGCGGACTAGGGAGCCGATTTCGATCCCATCCGCGTAGCAGGGCCAAAGATGCACTGCGCTTGGTGTGGCTGAAACCCGGCCTGACATGGCCGTCCTGACATGGCCGTCCTGACACTGGAATAATACCGTGCGCGGTCTTTCGTACCGCCGAACATCCGCCCGGGAACCAGCCGACCCGGGCGGAGTCTTCTACGGATGGTGGGTTCTCTCGGTCGCGGTTGTCCTGGGTTTCTTTGCCTTTGGCGTAGTCATCCCGGGATATTTGGCGTTTTCGGTTCCGGTTCGCGGCGAGCTCGGCCTCACGTCCGGCCAGTCCGCTTTTGTGGTCGGAGCGGCGTGGGGCGTGGGCGATGTCACGTCTCTGGCCGCCGGCTGGCTGGCCGACCGTTACGGCGCACGCCGTTTGATCCTGGCTGGTGGCATTCTTTCGGGGCTGGGGTTCGCCGCCCTGGGTTTCGCGGACTCGTTCTGGGACATCGTGGCAGTCTATTCGGTGGCCGCCTCGGTGGGTCGCGGCCTCGGCATCTTCCCGACCCTGATGACGGTGGTCAACCAGTGGTTTGAGCGGCGCAAGGCGTTCGCCCTGGCGGTGATCAACACCGCGGTGATGGGCGGAGCGGCGGCCATACTCCCGGCCCTCAGCGCCGCCGCAGACCAGTTCGGATGGCGGACCACCGCAATCGTCGCCGGCATCCTGGTATGCGCACTGACCATTCCGGCCGCGGCGATCATCCGCAGTCGACCCGAGGACCTGGGCCTGCAACCCTACGGCGCGGGCATTGTCGACTCAATCTCATCCCGGAGAGGGTCACGACTGGCGGGGGCCGCCGGTGCGCATCGTCTCGACTACTCTGCAACCCAGGCGCTGGTAACGCTCTCCTTCTGGGCACTGACGGTGGGCGCTGCTCTGCGCACGATTCCCTCCGACGTGCTGGTCATCAACCAGATCCCCATCCTGATCTGGAAAGGCGTCGACGAAGCGCGAACGTCCATCTACCTTTCAGTCACTTACTTCGCCACCATCCCGGCCCGTTTCGGCATGGGCCTCGCCGCCACCTGGGCGTCACCCCGCCTGCTGCTGAGCGGAGCCATGGCCCTGGTCGCCCTTTGTTCCGTCGCCGCCCTGCTGTTGGACGGGGACGCGGTGGCCTGGTTCCTGATCGTTTCTTCGGCCACCGGGCAGGGCGTGAGCGCCCTGGCCTGGATCACCGTCGGCGAATACTATGGCCGGCGTAGCTTCGGAACCCTCGTGGGAGTCATGACCCTGTTCTACGGCGTCAGCGGCCCCGTAGTCCCAGCAGCCGCGGGATGGGTCTTTGATCGCATCGGCAGCTTCGTACCCGTCCTGGTGGCCGTCGGTGTGTTGCAGGTTATATCGGCCGCAGCGTTCCTGCTGGCCAAGCGGCCCGGTGACCCCGCGCCTGCCAAGGAGTAGCAACTCCGGGCGATCCGCCGGCGGATTCTTCGCCTGGATGGATGGCACGGCAGGGATTTTTGTCAGAAGCAAGATTCACGGGATTTTATGATTTGACAGGATTGGGAGATCTCCATCGCGGAACGGTTCCAATCCTGATAATCCCTAAATCCCGAAAATCCTGCTTCTGACGATTTCCGAACGCCTAGCGATCAGTCCAACGTGAATCCCTCGTAACCGTTCGCCGCCACCTCGGCGCGCTTGGCCCGCATGACCGGGGCGGTGTCCGGCGCGGTGAGCAGCACGCGCGCCTTGCCCGGGATGTTCGCACCCACAAACCAAGAGTCGGCCTGGGTTCGCAGGATGTTCTCGCTGTCATCCTTCATGTGCTGCACCCACGCCGCCTCGGCTTCGGGTGTAGCCATGATCCGAGTGTGCCCGTTGTCCCGAACGTGAGCGATGGCGTCGGTCACCCACTCCACCAGCGGCTCCGCGGACCGGGGGAAGTTGCCCACGGAGGCGGCGTTGATGGTGAAAATGTTGGGGAAGCCGTAGCTGGACATTCCCATGTAGGTGCGGGGGCCGTTGGCAAACTTTTCCTTGAGCACCTCGCCGCCGATGCCCTCGATGTGAATCAGGTTGAGAGGACCGGTGACGGCGTCGTAGCCGGTGGCAAAGATGATGACGTCCAGTTCGTGCTCGCTTCCGCTTTCCAGCTGAATGCCCCGGGGCGTCAAGCGCGCGATGGGGTCTTCGCGGACATCAACCAGCAGGACGTTGTCGCGGTTGTACACCTCATAGTAACCGCTCTCGCAGGGCAGGCGCTTGGAGCCGAACATGTGGTTCTTGGGGACCAGCTTCTCGGCGACCTCGGGATCGTGCACGCGCTCGCGTATCTTGTTGCGGACGAACTCGGCGTAGTCCTCATTGGCCTCGCCGGGCATCATGATGTCATAGAAATTGGACAGCCACTTCTTGAAACCAGGCTCCGCCCACAGCCGCTCGTACTGCTCCAGCTTTTCATCCTCGGAAACCGTCAGCGCGGAACGGGGATCAAACTCGTGCATGAAGGAGCCGGGGGTGGACAAGCACTGCTCGAAAATCTCCGGATAGTGGGACTTGATGTAGTCCTGCGTCTCCCGGTCGATTACAGCGTTGCGCAGGGGCACACAGTAGTTGGCAGTGCGCTGGAAGACCGTCAAGTGGGCGACTTCGCCGACGATCTCCGGGATCAACTGGACGGCCGTGGCGCCGGTGCCGATGACGCCCACGCGCTTGCCGGCCAGGTCCATGCCTTCCTTGGGCCAGCGGTTGGTGTGGCACCAGACCCCTTCGTAACTCTCCAGTCCCTCGAACTCCGGCACGTAGCGCGCCGACAGGATGCCGATAGCCGTGATCACGAACTGCGCCCGGGCCTGGTATCCATCGTCGGTGGTGATGTTCCAGCGGTTGCCGGCCTCGTCGTAGACCAGGGAGGCGACCCGGGAGTTGAACCGGATGTCGCCGCGCAGGTCGAACTTGTCGGCCACGTAGTTCAGGTAGCGCTCATTCTCCGGCTGGCCGGAGTAGTGTTCCTGCCACTCCCATTCCTGCAGCAGTTCCTCGGAGAAAGAGTACCCGTAGGTGTAGCTCTCGGAGTCGAAGCGGGCCCCGGGGTAGCGGTTCCAGTACCACGTGCCGCCAACGCCGTCGCCTTCTTCAAGGGATCTTGCCGAGAATCCCAGTTGGCGCAATCGGTACAGGGAATACAACCCGGTGACGCCGGCGCCAATGACGACAACGTCAAATTCCTCCACGCCTCCCGTGGAATGTCCGTTGGAAGACGTTTGCTGCAACGATGTAGTCATAAATCCCTCCTGTTATCCTGGCGGCACGCGTCGGCCAAAAAGTTGTTGCGGTGGGCCGATTATACACCGGAAATGGGCCTGCGGCGGCGCCCACAGCGCAGTCTTCTGCAATCGCTGGTAGGACGGCAACGAACTGACATCGATGCGCAGAATGGAAGAGATATTGGCGAGCGCGATAGAGGTTCAAATTACACCTTGATCCAAAGTCTCCGAACCATCAACATACCCAACCCGATCCTGTACGTCCTGTGCATCGATGTGTGAACAAAGCAAACGCTGGCCGCCGGAGGCCGCCCGGCCCGATGCTATACTGCGGCCCAGATTGACAACGCGGTGGCGCCGCCAGCGCACCGAACGACGGAGTAGAGCCATGGCGACGAGGAAAAAGGGCGACGGCCTGTTGCTGGTTTACAGCGACGTGGCGCCGGAGAACGACGAGGAGTACAACCGCTGGTACAACGAGGAACACATCCCGGAGCGGCTGTCTATACCGGGCGTGCTTGATGCGGCGCGCTACCAGGCAGTCCAGGGCGGCCCCAAGTACTTGGCAGTCTACGAACTGGACAACCACGAAGCCTGGTACTCGGACGAGTGGCAGAAGTGGCTGAAAGAACCCACCGAGTGGTCCCAGCGCATGTCTCCCAGCGTGATCGGCACGGAGTACATCCGCAACCTCTACAAGCGGGTGCATCCGGATGAGCTATCGGAGGAGACCGCGCAGGCCGGCATGTCTCCCCTGATCCTGGTGGGCCGGATGTCTATACCGGACCACCTTGAGGACAAGTGGAACGACGCCTACAACAACGAGCGCTTGCCTATGGCCGTCGACATCCCCGGCTACATCCGTGCCCGCCGGTTCCAGGCGGTGATGGGCGAGCCCAAGTACGCGACGGTCCACGAGATGGAGTCGCTGGAAATCGCGGAAAGCGACGCCTGGCGGAACTGGAGCACCATCGTCACGCCGGTCTGGACCCACGAGGTGCGCCCCCACATGGTTCACGGCGAAGGGTCGCCTGGGATCTACCAACGCATCTTCCCGGAATAGGAAACTACCCCAATGACGATCTGCAAGGGGCGGCCGGCTGGTCGCCCCTTCGCTTACAACAGATCAAGGTCAGGTGTACAGCGACCCGGTGGTCTCCGCGCCCATCAAGACCTGCCCGCCGTACTCGAAATTGTGGGGCAGACCCGATATGTGTTGGCCGCTGACGTGGAGGTCGCGGAAGAACCGTTCCAGCCCCACCGAGCGGTGGATAGCATTGGTGCCGGCCACGCTGAACAGCCGGTCCACCACGTCCACGGAGCGGCGGATGGCGTGGGTTATAGCCAGGCGAGCCCGCACGGCCCGTTCCAAAAGATCGGCCTTCTGATGCACCTGTGCATCCCACATGCTGCCCACGGCGTCCAACACGTAGGTGCGTGCCCCGTCCAGGATGGCCTCGCATTCGCCGTATGTTATCTGAACGTAGTTGCGGTCGCGCAGCAGCATCGGCGAGTTGGTGGTGCCGGCGCCGGTGGCCAGGTCGTGAAACGCGTTCATGGCGCCCCGAGCCATGCCCAGGGCGTTGGCCGCGGCCAGTGTCCAGCTGATCAGGATGGATGTCTGGGCCGGGTTGTACAGCGGGCCAGGGTGATGCGACGGGTCGCCTCTGCGATACGTATGGTGCGCCGGCACGAACACGTCGGAATACTCGCAGTCGTTGCTGGCGGTGCCCCGCATTCCCAGGGTGGTCCAGTTGTCGATGACGGTGCCCAACGCGACGGGCACGATGGCGACCTGCATGGTCGGGCTGCCGTCGTCGTTCCGCGCCGGAGACCCGTCATGTTTCAGGACACTGCAGTTCAGGAACAGCGCGGTGGAATGGTCGATTCCGCTCAGGTAGTTCCAGCGCCCATTGATGATGTACCCGCCCTCGGTGATGGTCGCCGTGCCCTCGGGCCGGGCCGAGCCGGACCCGAGCATGGCCGGCGGGTCGCCGAATATCTCTTTCACGGCGTCGATGGTCAGGCGAGCCAGGGCTGCGGTGATCGCGCTCCCGTTGAACACGCACCATCCCGCGGAACCGTCGGCCCGGGATATGGTCTCCACCACCCGAAACGCCGTCAGCGGATCAAGCTCGGGGCCACCCAGAGCCTGCGGCGCATACAGGCAGAACAGGTTGTGCGCCGCCATGCGGCCGGCCAGGTCAGGCGGAAGTTGGCAATCGGCGTCGATCCGATCAAGGTTAGCGAGAATTTCCGGCACCAGGCTTTGGGCAACGCGGACCAGGTCTTCGGGCATTTGGCGGCTCCGTGGGTGATGCAGTGCCGGACATTATAGCCGTGGGATGCCCGTCTGCTGACCGCGGGCGACTCTAGCGGCAAGTGTGCCGGCCGGTCTGTACGCCCGCGGGCCGGCGGCATTACAATGGATGTCCGGCGCTCTGGAGGGATGGCAGAGTGGACGATTGCGACGGTCTTGAAAACCGTTAACCCTAACCGGTTCGTGGGTTCGAATCCCACTCCCTCCGCCAGCCGGGCTACCGCCCGGTCACCACTGCAGGCCGGGCTCCCGCTCCTGCAGCAACTCGCCGAACAGGGTGAGCACCTGGTCGATCCGCAGCACCACGATCGCGCCCACGCTGCCTTCCAGGTAACGCTCGTTCACCAACCCTGATTCCAGCAGGCGATCGGTCATGTCCTCGAACACTTGACCGTCACGGTGTACGGTGGCGGTGCAGCGGAACTTCCAGCCGGCGTCCCGCTCGGTGTTTCGGAAAAGCACGATGACCTTCGGGTTCCCCTCGATGTGGTCCAACGGGTTGCGGCCGGTGCGGTCCCGGTAGATCAGCGTATCGTCGCCCACCGTGAGCACGGTCCCGATGTAGCCGCAGTTGGGCGTCCCATCATCGGAGGCGGTGGCCACGATGCACGGGTAGCCGTCGTCCCGGGCCCGGTTGATCAGGCTCGACATTTCCTCGGTAAGCTGGATCATCTCAACACTCTCCAAGACATGCGGCGTTGATGTACTCCGCCGCGCGGCGGTGGCTTTCCAGCAGGCCGGGAACTCGCGCCGGGTCGGTGCGACCCCAACCGCATTCGCTGGCCACGCCGAACGAACCGACAAACTGTCGGGCCGCATCAATTCGGGCGCAGTCGCCGGCGGTGTCATCATGGTGGATCAGGCCCAGGATCAATTCAGTCCCAGCGGGTGGCCGCAGTTCCTCCAGGGGCCGGAAGTATTCGCGGTCCGCCCGGTCCTGGGGTACGGGCATGTGAATGAAGTCCAGGCGCCGATCAAGTCGCGTGGCGATCCCGTTGGCGATCTCAACCAGGATTCCCATGTCCCTGGGCATCACCAGATGCTCGTCGCGCGGAGATCCGTAGCACAGGTGGTAGCCCAGGTCCACCGTCTCAGGGACGGCGTTGCCCAACCGCCCCAACTCCGCGAAGACCTGGTCCTTGTAGTCGGCGGGCCGGTGTGGGAAGTAGTCCTCGAACAACAGCACTTCCTGGCAAACATCCCACTGGATCGACAGGCGGTCATGCGGGGTGGACGCGAGAATTTCGTCCACCGCTGACAGCAATGACCGTTCGTAGGCGGGTATGTATGCGTCGCGGGCCGCCGGGCTCACGTACATGTACGCCGTAGCCATCGGCGTGGGCAGGGACACCTGGAAAAGAGCGTCACCCGGTATCACCCCATCACCCTGCAAGCGGGTGTACAGGTCGAAGGACTCCAGCGCTGCCTCGGCGTACCCGGTGGGAAAGGCAACGGCGGCCGGGTCAACGCCCGGCCTGAAGCGAATGTAAGAAGTTTCGCGCAGCAACAGACCGTCCCATTGATACAAGGCGTAGGGTGGTTCGTCCGGGTCAGGTTCCATGGCCGGATGCTGCTCCAGCATCTCCCGCTGGAACCAGATCCAGCGGCCGCGCCGTCCGGTTTCGCCGTCGGAGATGCGACGCAGGTGCGGACCCCAGGCGTCGCTGACGGTGCGGAACACCGTTTCCGAGTCGGGCAGCGGCACACTGCCCACCAAGTGCGCCCAACTCTTTGCATCAGCCATAAATTCTCTGCCTGGGCCTTGCTTACCCGATTACCCGATGACGCGGCGGAAATAGTCCAGGGCGTTGCCGCCGACTATCTTGAGCACGTCCTCATCGGAGTGCCCGCGCCGGATCAGGCCGCGCACGATGTTCTTGCCGTCCGCCGGCGACTCCAGCCCGTTGAGGTACGGCGCCGGCAGTTGGTCCGGCCCCCGTCCCAGCAGCACCCGGTGAAAGGCCACGTGGTCGCCCACGGTGGTGTCGGTGCCGATGCCCACGTGATCGACGCCCACCAGGTTGACCATGTAGTCGTAGTGGTCCAGCACGCACTCGATGTCCTGCTCGGGATCGTCGCTCAGCGAGTTGGGTACGGCGGTGATGCAGACCAGGCCGCCGTTGCGGGCGCAGGCGATCAGTTCCTCGTCTTTGCGGGTACGGCCGTTGGGTCGCAACGTGTAGGAGGCGTTGTGGCTGAACACCGTCGGAGCCCGGGAGATTTCGATGGCGTCCATGGCCGTCGGCGTCGAGGCATGGGACAGGTCAACGGCCATGCCCAGGTCATTCATCCGGTGCACCACCTCGACGCCGAAGTCGCTGAGGCCGCCCGGGTTGCGCTCGGTCTGGCCGTCGCCTATGAAGTTGCGCCGGTTGTAGGTGATGCCGGCCAGGCGGACGCCCATGCCGAACAGCGCGTCCACCCGCTCGATGCGGTTCCCGATGGCCAGGTGCTCCAGGGTGGGCAGGAAACCGATCTTGCCCTGCTGACGGGCGGACATGATCTCGTCCGCGTTGCCCACCCGCACGATGTTGTCCTGGGTCGCCACGTCGGCCAGCATCCCGCCGACCTCGGCGGCGATGTCCTCGTATTCCATGAAGGACATGTCCGTGGTGCTCTTGAAGCCGCTGAACGCGCTGGCGGTGGTCACCGTCGACCAACCCCCAACCTCCACCGCCTGGTAGCCATACTGGTAGCGGCTGGTCCGCAGGAACTCGATGAACCGGTCCATGTCCTCGGGCAACAGGAAGGGGTGCTGATGCACGTCGATCATCACCGCTTGGTCCATGATGCGCTCGAAGCGGGTCTGCTCGCCGGCGTTGAGGGGAACCTCCGACGACGGCACCCGGCCAACCTCGCGGACCATTTCGAAAATCTGAGTGACCATAGACTTCCCTCCTTCGAACTACGGTCGAGCGCCCATCCGGTAAATCCGGGAGGGCGGCACAGGTCGGCGTTCACATGGTGCGCCAGGCTGCTCCTTCCGTGAGCGCCAGGAATTGCTCCACCAGGGCCGGGTTGGACACGATCAGGCCCGGCGAGAACAGGGTAGCGTCCTTCAGTGTCGCCCGGTCCAGCACCTGGCCGCCGGCTTCCCGCGCCAGCAGGACACCCGATGCAATGTCCCACGCCGACAGGCTGTGGTGGAAATACAGGTCAATGCGCCCGCAGGCGGCGTAGGCCAGGCTGAGGGCGCTGGAACCCATCAGGCGGTAGCCCTGGACTTTGGGCCAGACACCAGTCGCCATTTCGAGGAGGAGCTTGGCCTGGTCGAAGTTGTACCCCAGGTCGAAACCCAGAACCGCTTCGTCGATACCGTCGCGGTCGGAAACGGTTACGGACTGCCCATTCAGCGAGGCTCCACATCCTTGCTGGGCGGAAAACATCTCATCCCGCACCGGGTCGTAGGTAACTCCGCACACCACCTGGTCGCCGTCGGCAATGGCGACTACCACGCAGAAATGGGGAATGCCCTCGGCGAAATTGCGGGTGCCGTCGATGGGATCGACCACCCAGGTGTACGGAGAAGCGCCGGGAACGGGGGCGGATTCCTCGGAAAGGATGCCGAAATCGGGATATTCGCCGGCCACGTAATCCAGGATCAGCCTTTCGGACGCCAGATCCGCGTCGGTGACCACGTTGGCCCGGCCTTTGAGGCTAACTTCCACCTCGGTCCGGAAACGCTCCAGCACCAACTCCCCGGCGCGCCGGGCGGCGATTTCGCACACTGCCAATGCGGACTGGCCGGTGCGTGAAACGGGCAGTTCGTCGACGGTTTCGGCAGACATCAGGGCAAACGCACGGGACACATTCGGGATGTGGCAGTCTAGCACCCGTCGTTCCCGGCCGACAACCGAACCCAAATCCCCAGGCGATTCGCCCGGTTGGCGTCTGCGACGTTGGCTGCTTTGATTCTGGGCAGTGTATGTGCATTAGCTATGTATAGTGAGACGCCAGGGGCAACTTCGGTCAGAGCCTCGGCAACTTCAGTGCCATGGTCATCACTTGGATGCGGCCCAATGTTGGTTTCACAAACCGAGATATTCACTTTATCCAGGTTTCCTGACGTGTCGTAACAGAAGGGCTTGGCCGCCGGCGTCAAGTTGGGCAGCCTAGTGCGGAAGTCTTTGAAACCGTAGTCGATTATCCCGACTTTAACACCCGCGCCATTAGCCCCGGCCAGGCGCCAGGCCATTGCGCCGTGAGCGTCGGCCGGGGTTTGCTGCGATGACGGCGACGGAAGATTTGATGCTGGCACCGATGGATAATCTTTAGCTATCCGAAGAACCCCAGGATGCTCAGCAAGACCGCGCAGCAACGACACCGGCGCAGTAGCAGAACATTCCCCCTTGATCACATCCTCACTAGAGCCTTTGTAGCAGTTTATCTCCCTGGCTCCGTTATCTTCCAGAAATTCTTTTACCGTGTCCACTCGTTCAGCCGTATCAGTGAATAGGCGAATAAATATCAGTTCCGGCGTGGGCGTGGGCTGGTCCGAGCTCCCGGACGCTCCCCCAGCGCCGGACGCCGCTTCGTACTCCGCAATTTTGTCGGTGAGGTTGCTCCCCAAGTTGGTGTACTGCCGTTGCAGTTGCGTGAGGGGCGGCGTTGGGGGCGGTTCGTCCGGAAGGCCACCGGTTGGCGTTGGCGTAGATTGATCCGTCGTGCCAGCGGGTTCGGCTGTTGCGGTAGGTTCCGGCGGTCCATCCTGCTCCCCCGGCGCAGCCGGCCCGCAGGCCAGGGCCACCAAGGCAACGGCAACTAGGCTCAAGGCCAGCATCAGGACGAGCAGGCGGAAGGCGTTGCGGCGGGTTGGTGGCATGGGTCGGTCTCATTGGAAAGCGGGGGCGCTCGGCGCACGGAGGGGAAGACCACGGTGGTTGCGGCGTAAAGTCAAGAGTTCGCTTTGTCTGCCACGCTGGCTGCGATACTTGTACTATCAGACTTGGCCAGACGCCAGGCCATTGCGCCGTGAGCGTCGGCCGGGGTTTGCTGCGATGATGGAGCCCTGAGATTTGACGCTGGCAGCGCTGGATATTCTCTATCTGTACGAAGAACGCCAAGCTGTTTCGTCAAACTGCGCAGCAGTGATACCGGCGCAGTAGCGGAACACTCCCCCTTGATCACATCCTCACTGGAGCCTTTGTAGCAGTTTATCTCCCTGGCTCCATTTTCTTCCAGAAATTCCTTCGGTTGGCTGAACCTGCAACGGCGATTGAGCAAAGACTACGAGGCATTGTACGAAACCACTGAAACCTGGCTCTATATCTCGATGACTGGGATCATGCTACGCCGTTTGGCACGCCTTCCCTCTTTTTGAACACCTCTTAGACTTTTCTGCCACCTCTCAGACAAGTTCAGGGCAACGAAATCGCCTCGGCACGGCACACCGGTTCGCCTCTGATAAAATGCCCGCGAATCCTCTACCCAAAGGGCGAGATTCCCAGGAGATGAAAGAGATGGTGAAAGTTGGCTTTATTGGTCTCGGAACCATGGGCGCCAGCATGGCGTACAACTGCCTGAGCGGCGGAAACGAGATGGTCGTCCACGACATCCGGCGGGAAGCCGCGACCCAGCACCTGGAAGCGGGAGCACAGTGGGCCGACACGCCTCGAGAGGTGGCAGAGGCCACCGACGTGGTGTTCACCTCGCTGCCCGGGCCGGTGGAGGTCGAAGCGGTTTCGCTGGGCGAAGACGGGATAATGTCGGGCATGGCCGCTGGCAAAACCTACTTTGACCTCAGCACCAGCTCACCGACCCTTATCCGCCAGATCCACGACCGAGTAGCGCCGCAGGGCATCAACGTATTGGACGCCCCGGTGAGCGGCGGCCCGGCCGGCGCCGCCAGTGGACGCCTGGCAATCTGGGTCGGCGGAGACAAGGCAGTGTTCGACCAGCACAAAGCGGTCCTAGACTCGATTGGAGACGCCGCCTATTACGTCGGACCAATCGGCAGCGGCTCCGTCGCCAAGCTGGTGCACAACTGCGCCGGCTACATCGTCCAGACCGCGCTGGCCGAGGTGTTCACCATGGGGATCAAGGCGGGTGTCGACCCGTTGGCGCTGTGGCTGGCCGTGCGCAAGGGGGCCGGCGGACGCCGGGGGATGTTCGAGGGGCTGGCCCAACACTTCCTGATCAACGACTTTGATCCGCCGGATTTCGCGTTGCGGCTCGCGCGCAAGGACGTGGACCTGGCCGTAGCGGTCGGCCGCGAGTTCGATGTGCCGATGAAGTTGGCCAACACCACGCTGGCGGAGATGACCGAAGCCATCAACCGGGGTTGGGCCGGCCGCGACTCTCGAGTGGCGATGCTGTTGCAGGAAGAACGGGCGGGCATCGAAGTCCACGTCGACCCCGAGGATTTGCGGCGCGCGCTGGAGGAGCAGGGCGGTTAACTCCAGTCCGAATGCCTAAATAAGCGAGCCGCCCTTCCATCGAAGGGCGACCATTCATTTTCTGCGAATTAGCAGGTCGGCGTCGACACGCTCGGTTAGTCTGCGGCCGCCTCCCAGCGCAGCACGGGACGCCTCGCCGCCGTCGCCTCGTCCAAGCGGGAGACCGGCGTGGTGTGCGGGGCGTGCTGAACCAGTTCGGGCTCTGACGTTGCCTCCGAGTCGATGACGCGCAGGGCGTCTATGAACGCGTCCAGCGTTTCCTTGGTTTCCGACTCCGTGGGCTCGATCATCAGCGCTTCGTGCACGATCAGCGGGAAGTACATGGTCGGCGCGTGGAAACCGTAGTCCAGCAGCCGCTTCGCCACTTCCAAACCGCTGACTCCCCGCTCACGCTGGCGGTCGGCGGAGAAAACGACCTCGTGCATGCACGTGCGGTCGTAGGGCAACTCGTAGATATCCTTGAGCGATTCCATGATGTAGTTGGCGTTCAGGACGGCGTTGCCACTGATGGAAAGCAGGCCGGCCGCGCCCAGGGTTCGGATGTACGTGTACGCGCGGACCAACACGCCGAAGTTTCCGTGGAAACCGCTGATCTTGCCGATGCTCTGCTCCGGCTCAGCGAGCGAATATTCGCCGGCGTCGTTCACCGCCACGACCGGAGCAGCCAGATAGGGCGCCAGGTTCTCGCCGCAGCAGACGGGACCGGCGCCCGGGCCGCCACCGCCATGCGGTGTGCTGAAGGTCTTGTGCAGGTTCAGGTGGCAGACGTCGAAGCCCAACTCGCCGAGCTTGGCGCGACCGAGCAGCGCGTTCATGTTCGCGCCGTCGCCGTAGACCAGGCCGCCGCAATCGTGGACGATCTGGCAGACCTCCAGGATGTTGGTGTCGAACAGGCCCAGGGTGCTGGGCAACGTGATCATCACCCCAGCCAGGTCGTCGCTTGCAATCTCCCTCAAAGCTGCAAGATCCGTATTCCCGTCGGCGTCAGACGGGATCGTCACCACGTCGAAGCCAGCCATCGCGGCCGAGGCGGGGTTGGTGCCGTGGGCGCTGTCCGGGATGCCCATCTTGGTGCGGCCGGAGTCGCCGCGGGCCAGGTGGTACGCCCGCATCATGAGCACGCCGCCCAGTTCTCCATGGGCGCCGGCGAGGGTAGCCAGGCTGGTCGCCGCCATGCCGGTGACCTCGGTCAGGAAGTCCTGCAACCGACAGAGCAACTCCAGCGCACCCTGCGACTGTTCCGCCGGCTGCTGGGGATGGATGCCGGCAAACCCGGGCAGGAAGGCGACTTCATCGTTGATCTTGGGGTTGTACTTCATCGTACACGACCCCAACGGGTAGAAATGCGTATCGATGCTGAAGTTCAACTGGCTCAGGGAGGTGAAATACTGGACCACCTCGGGCTCTGATACCTCGGGTAGTGGCAGATCGTCCCGCAGGTAGGCCGCATCCGGCAGAGGCGCAGCCGGAACATCAAGGCCCGGCGTGATCACTCCGACGCGGCCGGGTACGCTGCGGTCCATCAACAGGCTGGTGGTGTCTCGGTTGCCGCCTTTGTTCAACATCGTCCGAAGTCTCCTGGTGTTCTCACGGATTCTGCCATCGCCGGCCCGCTGATGGGGTTGCGATTTGGAAACGTCAATCCGTTGATTGTTCAATGTTTGATCGCCGCTGGGCCTGCCGTCACGACGATCGCTTTATCCAACTATTTGCAAGAGGCACAATCCGGTAGACTCGCGAACTCCACGCCAAGACGACCACCACGACGGCCAACGTGCTCGCTATGAAGAACGCCGGGCCGCCCCAAGCAAACAGCCAAGTGGTCCCGAAGATCGCGAACAGCGCTGCCATGGCGATCATCCAGCAAACGGTGCGCCACAGGATGCGCCGGTTAATTCTCCGGTCTGCTGCGCGTACGATCTCCGCCACCTCTTCCGGGGTCGCGTCGTCCCAACGGGCCATCTGAGCGTTCATGTGGCGGATCTGCCGCCGGACTGCGATGGACCCGCACACGAACATGCTGCAGGCAACGAAGGTCAGGGTCACGATGGATGCCAGGAAGGCAATGTTGAACCACAATGCGCCGGTGGGCAGCCAAGTGGTGAAACTGGCGAGTGTTGTCCGAACGATTACGAGGGCCAGCATGAAACCGGCAAGTCCGAATCCCAAGGCGAACAGCGTAGGCTCCTTGACCCACAGGCCGAACCATTTGACGTATCCTTCGTGTTCCGACGAAATACCATCGTCTTCGAAGGGATCCGGGTAATGCCGCAGCCGTCTCAAATCGCGCAGGTTTCGGTCAATCATGGCGGGTCGCTGGCATTGTGAAGGTGGCCCGATTACAACCGGTGGCTAGTCCTGGACGAGAGTCCGAAAGGGTCTGATCACTTCTCGGCGGACAACGCGTCCACCAGGAGGTCGATATCTTCCCGGGAGTTCATCTCGGTCACGCACAGCAGCATCCCGTTCTCGAAGCGGTCGCTGACATCGAGCCCGCCCAGTATGTTGCGTTCCATGAGCCGGCGGTTGATCTTTGCCGGCGCCTCGGGACAGGTGACGACAAACTCCTGGAAGAACTCGCCGGACTGGGGCAGAGAGTATCCGTCCAGCCCACCGATGGCTGAGGCTGCGTAGTGGGATTTGTGATAGCAAAGCTCTGCCACCTGGCGCAGCCCCTGCCGGCCCATCGCCGCCAGGTAAATGGTCGATGCCAGGGCATAAAGCGCCTCGTTGGTGCAGATGTTGGATGTGGCCCGCTCGCGTCGGATATGTTGCTCACGGGTTTGCAACGTCAAGACGTAGCCGGTGCGACCCTGGGTGTCGGTGGTCCGACCCACGAGGCGGCTGGGCATCTGGCGGATGTATTGCTGCTTGCAGCTGAACAGGCCCAGGTACGGGCCACCGAAGGACGGGGGGATTCCGATGGGCTGGCCTTCGCCGGTCACGATGTCCGCGCCGAACTCACCCGGAGGTTTGAGCATGCCCATTGCCAGGGGATCGGCCGACACCACCAGCAGGGCGCCGTCGTCATGGGCGGTCGCGGCCAGGGCGGCCAGATCGTCGAGGCCGCCGTAGAAATTGGGATACTGCGCTACCACTCCGGCGGTTGCTTCAGTCACGCTGGCGCCGATGTCCGCGGTCCGCACAATATCGATGGCAATCCCCTGGGCCTGGCAGTAGGTCGCGATGACCTGGCGATAGGCCGGAGCCACGGTGTCGCTGACAACTACCTGCTGCCGGCGGGTCACGCGACAGGCCATGAGCACGGCCTCCGCAAGGCTGGTGGCGCCGTCGTACATGCCGGCGTTAGCGACTTCCATCCCGTAAAGTGCGCTGATCATGGTCTGGAACTCGAAGATCACCTGCAGCGTGCCCTGGGACACCTCCGGCTGGTACGGGGTGTAGGCGGTCAGAAATTCGCCACGGGTCATGACCGCTTTCACGATGGAGGGGATGAAGTGATAGTAACTGCCGGCCCCCAGAAAGGACGGACCACTGGACAAGGGCCGGTTGCGGCCGGCCATCGCGCCAAGTTCCCGCTGGATCTCCAACTCCGACATGGGGTCGGGGAGGCGAAGCGGAGGGTTACGGTAATCGTCCGGTATATCGGAGAACAGGTCGTCGACGCTGCTCAGGCCAACCGCGGCCAGCAACTCGTCCTGTTCGGCGATGGTGTTCGGGATGTAGTGCGATTGAAAATTGGTGACCATTCGGGATTGCTCCGTTTGGCTGATGATGGTTCAGGACGGCAAATTACGCGGTTCGCGTGGGAAATTCTGGATGGTCTGCCACAGTTGTTGGAAGCGCTGACCGATAGCACGGCAGAAGATCAGGCCAACACCCGATAACGATAGCTCGATTCCATGAGGTCTCCCTCGGCGAAGCGGCTGAAGCGTAGCGGGGAGAGGTCCACGTCACGGGTTTTGCCCTCGGCAACCAGCTCGGCAACCGCCTTCCCGATGGCCGGCGATAGCTTGAACCCGTGCCCGCTGAACCCGACGGCACAGAACAGGCCCTCGACACCGGGTACGCGGTCCAAGATGGGATGCCAGTCCGGCGTGGTGGTGAAGAGCCCGGACCATCCCCCCCGGTAATACGAGTCGGACATGCCGGGGACACGTCGGGCCAGTTTCGTCCGCGCCGACGCGGCAGACTGCAAGTCTATCCCCTGTGGGTACGTCTCTGGGTCCGGCTGCTCTTCGTCATCGCCGAACCCCATGGTGGTGAAGTTGGCGCCGTCCGGCCGGAAGGAGAATGACTGGCTTATATCGCCCACGGTGGGATGCTGCGGTACGAGCTCAACCGGCCGGGCCACCGTGGCAACCTGATGGCGCACCGGAAGCAACGGCACATCCACCCCCACGTCGGCGAGGACCTGCTTGGACCATGGGCCGGCCGCAACGATCACTGTATCAGTGGCGATGCGTTCTCCGGCCACCGTGACGACGGCCCGCACCCGCCCGTCGGCGGTTTCGATTCCGGACGCGGGATTGCGGGAGGCGATCACGGCGCCAGCCTCGCGGGCACGGGCAGCATAGGACACGGTCGTCTGGTAAGGATCGGCGTAGCCGGATTCAGGCTCCCAGGCCGCTCGCTCGTCGTCGTACAGCGTCACCATGGGAGCCAGGCCAGCCAGGTCATCCCGGGACACCACTGACGTCGGCACCCCCAATTCCCGATGCATTGCGACGTTGCGCTCCAGGCCACCTTGGTCGGCCTCATTGACGACCACCAGATAACCGGTCCGGACGAAACCGGAATGTCCGCCCACACGCTCGTCGAAGTCAGCGAAAACTTGCAGACTCTGCCACGCCAACTGCGTGGTGATCCGATTGGAGTAATGCATGCGGCAGATGGCCTGGGAACGGCCGGTACTGCCGGAACCGAGCACGTCGCGCTCCAGCAGAACGGTATTCGGGATCCCCAGCTGCGCCAGGTGATACTGGATGGCGCAACCGATGACGCCGCCGCCAATGATTACCGCGTCGGCCACGTTGGGGAGGCTGTTACTGGTCAATGCCTTTCCACGACATGACGCGGCTGACGTCGATCTCGATGGCAACCAATTTCTGGTCGCCCTCGGCCAGGTCGGCGGCGTCCTGCTCGCCTCGTTCCTCGCCTTCGTACCGGGAAAAGATCCGGCGAACCGCGTCCTTGAGGTTATCACTGCGGACTGTGGCGTCGCCCTCGAGAATGACGTATTGATACGGCCATTCGTCGGTCGCAACCGATAGGGCCACTTTGGGGTTGTGCCGCACGTTCCTTGTCTTCACGGCCGCATCGCCGGAAACCACGGTGACCTTGCCGTCTTCCCACTGGTACCAAACCGGGGAAACGTGGGGAGAACCGTCCTCGCGGATGGACGCGAAGTGGGCAACGTGCGGGCCTGCAAGATAGGCATCGATCTCTTGTGGCGTCAGTCGCGGCATCGGTACCTCTGATTACGGCCGGCGACCTCGCACGGTTCAGTGCGTGCGCGGTCCGGGATGCGAATATCATACCATAATCACCTCTTTGCCTATGGGTCTAATCAGTATCGAGCGTCCCGCCAAGCCGTGCGAATCCTGTTGCGGCAGTCACGATTTTTGCATCGGGATCCGGCGCACGCGGCATAGAAGCAACCCGCGCTGCCGGCCTGTGGTACAATCCGGCCGAACAGCGGGGCGCGGGTGTTTCACCGCGCCCCGGAATTACGTTCGTTGAACGCGCGACCCGGACAATGGCATCCAATATCCCATCCGACCCATCCGAGACCGATGCGTCTCAAACCGGTCAGAGGCCACGGCTAATGCGCCGGCCCAGGATCTTTTACGGGTGGTGGATCGTCATCGTCAGCCTCGTGGCCGACGGGATGAAGCATGGCAGCTTCAACCGCGGTTTCACCGTTCTCTACGTGCCGGTCGAAAGCGAGATCATCTTCCCGAAGAGCGTTTTGGGCTTCAGTCCACAATCAAGGACGATGCTGGGACTGGCGGAAGGTTTGGGCAGATTCATGGGGGGTGTCCAAGGTCCGCTCATGGGGTATTGCACCGACCGGTTCGGGCCGCGCGTGATGCTGGCGTTCGGCGGGTTGATGTCCGGCCTGGGGTTCATTCTGCTGGCGCGCACCACCAATTTCTGGTGGTTCCTGCTGGTGTTCGTGGTGTTTCTCTCCGTGGGTTTCCGGTCGGGCTACAACAACGCGTCGATCGCGGCCGTGAACAACTGGTTCCGTCGCCGGCGGGGCTTGGCCATGTCGGTGGTCAGCATGGGCAACGGCCTGGGCGGCGCGTCCGCCTATCTGGTTGGCCTGCTGGTTTTCCTGGTGGGATGGCGGGATGCCTGCACCATCCTCGGGGTCGCAATCCTGGCGGTGGTCATACCATTGTCGTATTTCCTGCGTCGTTCCCCAGAAGACATGGGTCAACTGCCGGACGGGGACCCGCCGGAACTCGTCGAGACGAACCCATCGGAGCGCAACGCGATGGCGCGCCGGCGTTCCACGAACGGCGGGGATACCGACTTTACCGCCCGTGAAGCGATGCGAACGCCCTCGTACTGGCTGCTGGTCATGTCGACCGGTTTCCGCAACATCGTCCATGCCGGCGCTTCCTTCCTGATGGCCCCGTTGATCATTTGGTTCATGGAGGCCGGAGTGCCGGTGGACCCGGCCTCGGAACATGGCCAGAGACACATCATCGTGGCCGCCGCATTCGTGAGCGCCTTCTCCTTGGCAAATATGGTGTTCAACCCGTGCATGGGCTGGATTGGGGACAAGGTGGACCGGCGCAAACTCAGCGCGCTATGCATGCTCGCCGGCGCGGCGGCGCTGGGATCACTGCTCACCCAGAGCGGACACCTCTGGCAGGTCGTCGTGTTTGTCCTGTTGCTGGCCTTCGCGGAGAGCGCAAACCCGCTGAACTGGGCCATCATGGGCGACTTCTTCGGCCGGAGGGCCTACGCCACCCTGCGGGGATGGCAACACCTGCCCGACCAGTTGGCCTCAATGTGGACTGCCATGTGGATGGGCGCCATATACGACTACACCAACAGTTTCTATTGGGCGCTGTTCCCGCTGGTTTTGTTGTACATCGCTGCAGCCATCGGCTACTGGTTCCTGCCGCGGCCTCCGCTGCCCCGGCGGCTGCAATTGCAGCAGGAACGCGGCGCCGGCCGCCGCAGCCGAGGGATTCGCACTGCGCCGGAGCCCGCTGGCTAGCGCGTTCAGAGATCAGGGTCGATCTGTAACCGCCAAAAGTCGGAGAGTCGCTCGACGATATGCGACAGGGTAAGTGTGTTCCGATCCGGCTATTAGCCTTGCCTTTACCTTCGAGGTAACCATGGGCAAGCGTGAAACGCCTGCGAGGAGGTTAGCCCGTCTCCTAGATGGCGACCTGTCATTCCAGGGAACAAACCGGCACGCCCATCCGTTGTACGCGTTGCACCCGTTTGCGGCTCGGTTTCCGTACGGCTTGCCCGGGTATTTCATCGAGGCTCTGACGGAGCCAGGCGACACGGTGCTGGACCCCATGTGCGGCTCGGGCATCACGCTGCTGGAGGGGTGGGCTGCCGGCCGGAAGGCAATTGGGGTGGATTTGGACCCGCTGGCGCGACGCCAAGCGAAAGCCCGCACGACAGCAATGTGTGAGGGCAAAATCCGCAGCGCGGGTGACGAGGCGCTCCGCCGGACGGCGGACCTCATGGCGGGTCTGGGGCCTCAGCGGGACCCTTTGGAGGCCGTACAGGCAGATATGGACCCGCCAACCCAGGAATTCCTAAATTATTGGTTCTTCCCGGAAACGCAACGCGAACTCGCCTGCCTGACGTTAGCAATAAGGGAAGAGTCCGATGCGGACCTGCGCAACCTGCTGGAAGTGGTCTTTTCTGCCACGATTGTCACCAAGTCGGGCGGCGTGTCCCGGGCCCGGGATTTGGCCCACACACGGCCGCATCGCGTGTCCGACAAGGTACCCAGGCGTCCCATCCCGCTGTTCGCGAACCTCATTGAACGGGCTGCTGATGCCTACGGGAGCATAAACCGGGACTTGGTGGGCGACAGTAGCATCGTTCCCGGAGATGCGCGTTCGTTGCCGCTGCCGGATTGCAGCGTGGACCTGATCGTGACGTCGCCACCGTACGCTAACGCCCTCGATTACATGCGGGCGCACAAGTTCTCCCTGACGTGGCTGGGCGACCCCATTCCGTCCCTGACCAAGCTACGGCGCGAGTACATCGGCTCGGAGTCCCCTGGCAGCCAGGAGATGTCGTCGGTCGATTCGCTGCCGGCAAAAGTCGAAGCCGTGGTCGAGCGCGTCGGCGAGGCGGATGCTACGAAATCCCGCGTCCTGCGGCGGTACTTTGCTGATATGTCGGCGTCCATCTCCGAGATGCGAAGGGTGCTCCGGCCCGGGTCGGCGGCCGTGATCGTGGTGGGACCTTCCACCATGCGCGGAATATTGGTGCCCACACACGAATGCCTGGCCGATCTGGCCACATACGCCGGATTGGAAGTGGTCAGGGTCGCGCCGCGCAACCTTGACCGCGACCGGCGGATGATGCCAGCGCGGAACACGCAACGGCCCGGAAGCGATGGAACTGATACAACCGGGATCGAGCGACGGATGCACACCGAGTACGTCATCGGCGCGGTGAAGCCCTGACGGCCGCTTAGGCGTACCCAGTTTCACTTGAAACGTCATTGCGAGCGGAGCGCGGCAATCTCGTCAGGGCAACGGACGCCGTCGCGGGAATGAGATCGCCAAGTGGCTGCGCTCCTGCCGATGACAAACCGGATATGCGTAAGCCGACAACAGCGGCGAAGTCCGTCAAATGGTCGGTGCAGAGCACCCGGGCGGAGCCCGGTAATCTACTCTCAAACTGCAACCCGGTTTCGCCCGGCACAGCTTTCTACCAGATGTTGTTATCGGCGGTCGGACGGTACGGATCGCCGCCGCCATACCGCCCCCGGCTGAATCAAAACGAATATTCCATTGCCGCGGTCACCAGCCGGGCGCACGATTGGAATTCATCACACTTTTTGTTGTGCGGCCAATAGCGTTGATTTTTTCAATTGCGGGCAAAACATTACATCTACATATCCGTCTAGCGGGGCTGCCGGCGGCCCCATTACCATTGTCTGCCACACGATCATGGTCACTTGGAATCAGGAACGCAGACGATGCAAGATCGACCCGACCCCGTATCAGCGTGGCAAGCAGCCCTCGGCCGCCTACAGCTGGAAATTCCCCAGGAGCAATTCAACACTTTCCTCCGGCCCTGCTCCGGCCTTCGATGGGAAGATGATTGCCTGGTGGTCAGCGCAGCAACCGCGTTCGCGGTGTCGTGGTTGGAATTGCCGTTGCACCTGGAAATGGTTCGGGAGGCGGTAGCCAAAACGACGGGCGCACAATCAAGCGTCCGTTACCTGGCGACCCCGGCGGGTGACTACAACCCGGCGCCGCAACGCGAAGTTTCGGTGTATTCGGTAGTCGCGGAGCCGGCGACGCGGCTTCCCGACCGGGTTGATCCAGACAACGACCCATCGCAACACGAAGCTGCGGATACGTGGCAGGTCCGCCAACCCGCCCGCGCGATTGGGCTTAACCCGCGGTATACCTTCGACAATTTCGTCGTCGGCGAAAGCAACCAGTTGGCCTACCACGCCGCACGGGCCGTCAACGCGGATGGGCAAGATGCTGCCCCGGGGTACAACCCGCTGTTGCTCTACGCCGGCTCCGGGATGGGAAAAACTCACCTGCTGCACGCCATTGGGAACGTGGCGCGTCAGCGGAGTTTCTCGGTCCGCTACGTAACGTCCGAACAGTTCACCAACGAGTTCGTCTCCGCGATCCACCGGCGCGCGATGACGGAATTCCGAGAACTCTACCGGGGCCTCGACCTGCTGCTGCTGGACGACGTGCAATTCCTGGTGGGAAAAGAGCAGACGCAGGAAGCCCTATTCCACACCTTCAACGACCTGCACCAGGCGGGCGCGCAGATCGTCCTGACCAGCGACCGCCCGCCCGAGACCATAACGCCGTTGGAAGAACGATTGCGTTCGCGTTTTCAATGGGGATTGGTGGCCGATATCCGTCCGCCTTCTTTGGAAACACGGCTGGCGATGCTCCATTCCTGGGCTTCGGACAGCGGATCAGAGGTGCCACCTCCGGTGCTGGACCTCATCGCGCATCGCGTCAGCCGAAACGTGCGCCAACTCCTGGGCGCGTTCAACCGGGTGGTGGCGACGTCACAACTCCTGGGCGCTCCACTGACCGCAGAAAGCGTAGCTGTACAACTGGACGCCATCGCGGGGCCGGATGCGCGCGCGGACGTAACACCACAAGAGGTGCTGGGCAAGGTGGCGCGTCACTATGGGCTTGCGGCGGAGCAGATTTTGGGCCGCAATCGCACGGCTGTGGTGGCCCTGGCGAGACAGGTGACGATGTACCTGTTAGTGTCGGAACTGGGCATGACTCCGACCGGCGCCGGACGTTTCCTGACGGGTCGGAACCACAGCACGGTGATCCACGGGGTTTCCCGGGTGCGCCAGGCCATGGAAACCGACAGCCGGTTGAGGCATGCGGTCCTGGCAATCACTGAAACGCTAACCGACTGAACACTCCACTCCACGAACGGATCCAGGAGGCACACATGACCACAGGAAGCAGTCAGACCATCCGAACCGTCGTTGGCACCGGCGAAGCGGGCTACAGCGGAGACGGTGGGCCGGCGACGTCCGCGACGCTTCGCGAGCCGTTCATGTGCACGTTCGACCGCGCGGGCAACATGTTCTTCTGCGAGGCGAAAAATCATGCCGTGCGTCGGGTCGAGGCGTCCACCGGGCACGTCACGACGGTGGCCGGAACCGGTGAGATCGGCTACTCGGGAGACGGTGGGCCGGCGACGGGGGCCGCCATGAATGAGCCCTATTCGCTGGAAGTCGACAGCGACGGGAATGTATACATTGTCGACCGCCTCAACGCCGCAGTGCGCCGGGTCGACGGCGTCACCGGAGTTATCACTACGGTGGCGGGCACCGGCGAGCCGGGATATTCAGGCGATGGCGGTGCTGGCGAGGCAGCGCAACTGCGGGAGCCCAACGACTGCTTCCTGGACGGACGGGGCGGGCTGCTCATCGCCGACATCCAGGACCAGCGCATCCGCCGGCTGGATCTGGCTACCGGCATCATCGATACCTTCGCCGGCAACGGCGAAAAGACGCGCGGGGGCGACGGCATGCCGGCGCGACAGGCAAGCTTCCTGGGGTCGCGGGCGGTATGCATGGACCAGCACGGCAACACGTACATCGCAGAGCGCGAGGGCAACGGCGTCCGCGTGGTCACCGCGGGCGGGATCATGGGAACCGTTGCGGGCGCATCCGCCGAACGAGGCTACACCGGCGACGGCGGGTCCGCGCTGGCCGCCACCTGGGGAGCGCCCAAGGCGCTGCGCTGCGACGCTGCGGGCAATGTCATCGTGGTGGACACGGAGAACCACGCCATCCGAAAGATCGACGTCACCAACGGAGTGGTGACCACCATCGCCGGCGGGCAATTGGGCGGGCACGGCGACGGCGGCCCGGCCACCGATGCCGGAATGGACCGCCCGCACGGATGCGGAATTGCGGCCGACGGACAGATCTACATCGCGGATAGCAACAACCATCGGATACGGGTAGTGGGTTAGGAAGTCCAAAGGGCATTCGAATCCTCCTGGTTCCTTGACACTACCGGCACCCGTTGGCTACGATTGATTCATCGTCGGCAACGAGATTATCGTGGTCCGATGGCAGAAGTGGGGATATAGCTCAACTGGGAGAGCGCGGCGTTCGCAATGCCGAGGTTGCGGGTTCGAGCCCCGCTATCTCCACCACTTCGTTTCTGCCCCTGTAGCTCAGTTGGACAGAGCGGCGGCGTCCTAAGTCGCGCGTCGGGGGTTCGAGTCCCTCCAGGGGTACCACCATATCCAATCCTGCGAACTCCGCCGTTCAGCGCGATTTCAGCAGCGTCCGCTCCCCCCATGGGGCTGTCCTCCGGCGTGGGGAGGGTGTAGACAATCGTCGCCCCGCCGGGCCGGACCAGCACATCCTTGACGAATGACCGCACGAAGGCTTTGGTCTCGGTGAGTTCGCTGGTCTTGAGAAACTCGCTCATCTCCTGGGCAAAGGCGGCGATGGTGTCGGCGCTATCCAGCAACTCCCGCCTTTGGGACAGCACGGCCCGCGCTTCCTCGGCGGCAGCCTCCAATTGCTCCCGCCGGTGGCGGTGTTCCAGGATGCGCTCGGAGGCGTCGGTCATGTCCAGGTCGGTGCTCTCCACGAAGTGCCAGACGCGGTCCAGCTTCCGCTGCACCTCTTCAAGCTCGGCCTCGATGGTTTCCAGGTTCTGCCGCTGCTCCCGGGCCACGCCGTCCATCTCCTCGTCCACCAGCCTAACCAGATCGCGTATGTTGGACTCGGTGAGAATGTTCTCGCGGATGTTGGAGATTATGATGTCCTCAAAGTTCTTGGCATTCAGCCTGGGCGTGTCGCAGGTTCCGCTGCCCTGCTTGAGGATGGACTGGCATACGTAGTAGGTGTACTTCCCGCTCTTGGCTTCGGAGGCGGTGAGGGCCTTGCCGCAGGACTCGCACTTGGCTAGGCCGCTGAGCAGGTAAGGACTGGCCGCGCGGCGGGGGTGAGTGACCGCCGGGGCGCGGGCTTCCAGGAGCTTCCTTACTCGTTGGAACTCCTGTTGGGACACGACGGCGGGGAAGGCGTTCTCCACCCGCACTGGCTCCTGGCCGTCCTTGGCCTTGGTGCCCCAAACCAGGGTTCCGGTGTAGGCTTCGTTGGTGAGGACCTTGTAGATGGTTGTCTTACCCCACTTCTTGCCGTTAGATGAGGGGATGCCCTCGGCGTTCAGGGTCTTGGGGATGTTCAGAGAGGTCTTACCCTGGAGGGCGAGGTCGAAGATGCGGCGGACCACGGCGTCGTGGGGCGGGTTGAGTTCCAGCCTGGGGCGCTTCTTGGCCCCGTCCTGGACGTACACCCGTCGGTAGCCGTAGGGGGCGTAGGTGGTCATCCAGAAGCCACGGGAAGCGGCTTCCCGCATCCCCCGCGTCACCTCCTGGGCCAAATTCTCCGAGTAGAATTCGTCCACGGACTCGATGATGGCCTCCATGAGCTTGCCGGTGGGAGTGTCGTCGGCGTGCTCGGTGATGGACACCACCCGGATGCCCTTCCTGCGGAGCATGGACTTGAAGGCGACGGCGTGTTCCCGCCTGCGGGTGAACCTCGAAAACTTCCAGACCAAAATCTCGTGGAAAGGGGCTTCCGGCTTGCTGGCCTCGTCCAGCATCTGGCGGAATTGTGGCCTATCGGCGATGCGCCCGCTCTCGGCCTCGTCGATATATTCGCGGACCACCAGGTAGCCGTTCTTGTCGGCGTAGTCCCTCAATGCCCGCAGTTGGGCGGCCACCGAGAGGTCCACGTCCTGGCGGTCGCTGGAAACCCTCGCGTACAGGGCCACCGGGGCCAGGTCGGTATTCTTACTCATCCCTCTGTCCTCCTTGATTATCTTCCCTTTCAGCCTGACGGGAGCGCAGCCGTTCCAGCCTTGCCTCTCGGCGCAGCTCCCTATCTTCCATGTAGAGGCGTAGCGCCTCGCGCACCAGTTCGCTCATGTCCCGGCCTTCCTCATCCTTCACCCGCTGCACCTCCTCGAACATCTCCGGGGGCAGGGAGAAGGTGATGGTCTTGGATTTCCGTCGTGGGGGCATGGTCTCTCTTTTTGCTTGCTGTAATAATAGATTGTCTTACTATTATTATCGTTCATCGCCAGGCAACCCGTCAAGGGCGGTCAGTGTTCCCCGCGGCGGCGGCATCGTCTGGCGGGGGATTTTCTGTTATCTGTCCATCCTTGGTAATGGTAAAGCGGCGTCCATCGAACAGGCTCTCCATTATCATGTAGACGTGCTCGTCAGCCCGAACCACAATTTCTTCCGTTATGGGCGGGCTGAACCTTACTTTGAAGGTGGCGCCGGTTATCGAATAACCGTGAGCGGGATAGTCGGGGAAGTCGGGTACCGTCAATATGCTGCCTTCTGGGAACTGGAGGTTGTACACTTCCCTTCCTTCGTCTTTGCTCCACTCGTCATCGGCCAGCTTCCGGAAAGTCTCAGCCTCTTGCCCGGGAATACCGATGAAGATTTGGTTCAGCATGAGGGGCCAATGTATGGGACCTCCCCGATAAACCTCCTCGCCAGGGCCAGGCTTCGGTGCAGTAAGATTGAAATTGACATCGTGGATTTCGGTCTGGTCCATCATCAATGTGATGTGGACTTCCCTGATATAGCCGCCCCAGTCCTCGTCCAGCGGCCTTCTCAGTTCGACAAGCCCGATATTCTTGGCTTCTGCATAGGCCATGGCTGGCACGGTGAACCCCATCTTGGAGACTATTACTCCCTTGCTCAGCCGGGCATCGTCGATGATCTGAGAGAACTCCCTGACTATCGGGATGCCCACTTTTTTGTTCCAGTTCTTGCACGAGATCGCCGTCCTGTATTGATGTAGCCCGTCGCTGTGGACAGTGAGAACGTCGATCTGGGGAAACACCCCAGGGGGTCCCTCCACTCTGCAAGAACTGCCCCAGCACTCAATGGTTACACCATTAGCCCGCCCCAGAACCTCGTATATGTCCTTGACCAGTTCCTCGTAATCTTGCCATCGGATATCATCGGCTCCAGAGTCACGGACTACATTGCTATCTGACATTCGGGTCTCCTTCGGATACTACGGAGCGGCCAGCGCGGCACCGCAGTTTGGATGATAGTAGGGTGCGGTGACCACCTGGGTCGAGAGGACCTTCCGGTGGCGGATAGGCACGGCGACTACGATAACCTTGGCCAGCTTGCCTTTCCAGAATACGGGCCGGGCGGTAGTCGCCAGACCTCCCCTCTCATCGTACTCCGCCATGCCGGTCAACGCGGCCAACTCTGCAAGGGAGCCGGGAGGTGGGGGCCGATCCCACCTGGGAATACCGCCCCGGTCGCCACAAAGCGGGCGAGTGCGGGTTAGTCGGAAGCCCCGCGTTCTCTTCACCACCTTGGCGCGCAATTCGGGCTGGTCATCCCAGGAGTCCGGGCCACCCCTTTCCTCACGCTCGTACAGGACGGCCATCAAGGGCAGGTCTCGTAGCACCTCGGCCAACCGGATGGTCACCGAAGCGTAGGAGCAGCGGTACTCCCGTTGCAGGACGGACACGTCCAGGCCCGACGCTCGGGCCAGCGCGGAGAAGATTTCCGGTTGCATCAGCACCGCCGCCGCGAAGCGGTCGGCCTCCCGGCACACCGTCCGCTCTGGCGGAGCGCCGGAATGGAGGTCGCACATGGTCTCGTGGATGATCTCGTAGGCTTCGTGCAACACCGTGTGGGCCTTGGTCCCTTCCCACAGGTCGTTCCGGTGGTAGATGTCGTACTCGCCCCTGGGTCGCCGATGTGGGCGCCCTTCAACCCCTCCATGTCCCCGTCCTTCACCCTGCCGAAGCCGGCCCGCTCCATCAGTGCGCTCAGTTGGTCCAGGGTGGGACGGACCGGCAGACGGAAGTAGTCCACGAACCGGGCGGCCATTGCCTCGGGGTTTGGGTGAGTGCCGGATAAATACTCGTCCAGCAGGTCGCGGCAGAAGCCGCCCAGGGTCTTCGTCTTCATTCCAACAGCCTCTTGCCGGTGAACTTCTCGTACATCTCCACGATGAACCGCTTGGCGCTCAGGGTCATGGGGCCGTCGGGCCGGGTGCCCACCCGGAAGGCTGGGTCGTCCAGCACGAAACGGTAGGCCCGCTCCACGTCCATCGCCTCGTCGCCGTAGGGGTCGGGCTGCGGCCCGTGCCCGGCCCGATTGATCAATTGCTCAGCGTCCACCCGGTACAACTCGGCCAGCTTGCGGACCACGTTGGGGCCGGGTTGTTTCTCTCCCCGCTCGATCTGGGACAGGTAGGAGATGGAGACCCCGGTGCGCCGGTTCACCTCCCGCAGGCTCACCCGGCCCCGCAGCCGCCGCAACAGGGCGCCGATGTCCTCGTAGCCTTCGCCTTCTTCCCGCAGTTCGTCTAGTTCTAGTTTGTCGTCGTGTTCGTCCATGCTCACCACCCCATCCCTCGGTGTTGCCGCCCGAACAGGCGTTGTATTTCTGCGGGTTAATTATCACATAATAGTGAACACTTTGTCAAAACAGGCGTGCTTATGGCTTTTGGTCATTGTCTCTGCTCATGCCCGGTTGGTACACTTTGCCATACAGAACGTATTTTCTAAACAGCGGCCCAAGTATATCCCACCGGCCCCCTCCAGGCTACCCCCGGAAGTCAGGCCGGTTCCCACAGAGAGTAGAAACGTTTGAGCAAGAAGCGAAAACTCACCGAGGACCAGGAGCGCCAGCGCATGGAAGGTCTGCGCATCCTAGCCCGCATCATCGCCCGCCACTACCTGGAACATCCCGAGGCGTATCCCGCTGCCGCCAAAACCGATGTTGCGGTTAACGCCAACCGGCCTGCGGCGGGGAAGGAGGACGCGGCGTGAAACGCAGGAAACCTTCCTTCCGGTCCCGGCTGGACCCTGACAAGGCCCGGGCGCGGCTCAACGTGCTCAACATCAGCCAGGGTGAGTTAGCCCGGCGCATTGGCCGGTCTCGCAACTTCGTCTCCGACCTGTTCACCGGCCGGCGCAGAGCCTCCGGTGAGACCCGCCGCCGTCTGATGGAGGTCCTCCAGGTCAACCGTTTCGAGGACCTGTTCATCCTGGAGGAAACGAATGACTAGGGACCGCGACCTTTCCGGTTGCCGCCCAGTTCCGCCGGGCATCGCCCTGATGCCCGAGGACTTCCCCCGGCGGCTGGCGGCCCTCAAGGAGCTGACCGGCCTCACCTGGGAGGGGATGGCCGACGCCTTGGGGGTGGACCCCCGCCAGCCCTTGCGCTGGCGCAAGCGGGACGGCGAACCCAACGGCGGCGCCATGCTGTCGTTGGTCAGGCTGGCCGCCCAGGTGCGCGGCGGGCTGGAACTGGTCCTGTACGGAGACTACAGCGCAATTCACTTACCAAGGAGGTAACTACATGACATTGGTACCGGGGAACCTGTTGGAGGACTTCCGCCCGAAGCCCTGGCCCGAGGACTTCGGGTTGCGGCTGGAACGGCTCAAGGTCCTGACCGGACTGAATTGGAAGGAATTTGCCCCGCTGCTGGGCGTGAGCGAACGGACCATGTTGCTGTGGCGGCGGGGCGAGCGCCGGCCCTCCGGGGCCAACATTCTGGCGCTCACCGAGCTGGCCCGCATTATCCCCGGCGGCATCGACGTGCTGTGTCAGGGCGACGCCGGGGCCCTGACCCTATGGGTCAGGGACGACGATACCGAGGGCGACTACGGTGAGTAAGAGCATCACCGGCGAGGAGCGGGACCGGCGCCTCCGGTTCCCCGCTCCGTCCCTGCCCCAGGACCTTCCGGTGCGACTGGAACGGCTGGAAGACCGGTCGGGAACTTCCCTGGAGGAGGTGGCCCTGGCGTCGGGCATTCCCCCGCATCAAGCCCGGCTGTGGCGCGTCGGACGGCCTCCCAGCGAGGAGGAACTGCGGGCCATTATGCGCTTCGCCGGCTCCGTGCCCGGCGGAATCGCCGTACTCCTGCTGGACTCCGCCCAGCCCTGGCCGGTTAGAGAATAGTCGGTGAGCCGCCGCCAGCAGTGGGTCTATCACATTGAGCCGGAGGAGTTCCCTCCGGACTTCCCCGAGCGGCTGGACGCCTTCCGGCGGGCCGCCGGTCTGAGCTCGCGGGGCCTGGCCCGATTGCTCAAAGTCAACGCCCGCACCGTGTTCCGCTGGCAGGCCGGCGCCGCCCCAGGCTCCGGCCACCTGGTGTCCCTGTTCAACCTGGCCGCCGGAATGGGGCTGCTGCACCTGCTGCTGCCGGAGGTGGGGAAATTAGAGGGCGGTGGTGAACCGCCGGAGTGATTGAAGCAAATCCCCGGCGGCCACGGCATCGAAGGGCTGGGCGGTTCATTC
The DNA here is from genome assembly GCA_022827095.1 of Dehalococcoidia bacterium. Lineage (GTDB taxonomy): Bacteria > Chloroflexota > Dehalococcoidia > Lucifugimonadales > UBA3495 > Bin87. The sequence continues at coordinate 11,655 of JAJDTP010000005.1, read as the reverse complement.
CGTCCGGCCCTATTTGTTCAACATAGGCCATCCTGCCCACCCCATTCCGCCGCGTGGCGATACTCTGCCGGTCAGGCGTCACCGATGTCCGGCAAGGAACCCTGAACTTGCCGGCCCAGGGCGGTCAGCCGGTATCCCTGTGTCCTGCTCCGGGGTCGGTCCGGCTGCGTCATCTCCACCAAACCCGCTTCCAGAACGGGTTTCAGGTGGGCCCTGGCGAAGTGCCGGCGATCCTTCAAACCCAAAGCATCCATAATCTCTACCCGGCTCATCTCCCCCTGCAAGACGGCAATGAGCCGTTCCACATGGGGGGCGACATGAGGGGTTTCATGGGGGGTAACATGGGGGGTGGCGGCTTCCACAGAACGCGGGAAAGTCACCGTCACCCAGTCGGGGGACACTTCGATAGTCGGCTCGGCGACGCCGTGCTCCCGGCAGGCGTCGTGAATACGCCGGATGCCGCTGCCGATCTGCTCCACAAGCCTCATGCGGTAGAGCATACTGAACAGCAGGGGATTGCGGGGAACGCTCTTACTCCCCAGGTCTTCCTCCCGCATACCGGCGGGCAGTCCTCCCGGCGTAACGATCTCCACCCGGTCCTGGAAGATGTACACCTGCACGTTGGCGGTGCTGCGGTAGTCTCGGTGGGCGATGGCGTTGACCACCGCCTCCCGCAGGGCGTTCTCGGGCAGTTCCAACCTCTCGTCGCGTCCCTGGGCATTGGGAATGAGGGCGGAGTTCAGCTTGGCCTGGAAGTAGGCCATGACGTCCTGGTAGATAGCGTAGAGATTCCCATGAAACTCCTTGCGGTCCAGGATGTGGGTCTTGGCGCTGCCCTGGAAGACCGCGCAGGTCACGCCGGCCTGGAGAGTAAAACGGGTGATGTCGTCGGCCAGCAGCCAGGCCCCGGCGTGAGTCATCCTGCTGTCTTTGACCAGGTGCAGGTTCTCCAGGACCGTCATTGGGTTCAGCCCGGCGTCTATTCCGGCGTGCTCGGTGAACTCGGCCCAGCGTCCGGGAGTGATTTCCACGGACGGGTCGAAGGCGTTGCAGGGAGTTTCGTCCCACCGGATGAGACCCTCTTGGAAGAAGAAGTCCCTAATCTCGTCGCGGGACAACTGCTGGCAGGTTGCTCCCTCTCGGATAAAGAAACGGCCCCGGAAGGAGTAGGGCTTGCCGTGCTGTTCCGGCACCGTGACCAGCAGCACCTCTTCTGCGCTTTCCACCGCCACCGCCACGGGTGGGTCCGCTGAACGGGCGACGCTCTGCACCTGGGACTTCAGCCGGTTGTGGTCTTGGACGCCTATCACGGTTCCGGCGTCGTCAACCCCGATGAGAATTACACCGCCGGTGGCATTGGCAAAGGCGCAGATCTCCCTGCCGAGGTCAGAGGGCAGGGATTGTTTGAACTCGGTAGTGAACCCTTCTCCCAGGGCGATCAGGTCGGCTAGGATTGGCCTGTTCATGCTGCAACACGACCCCCATACGGTTGATTGGCCGGAAGCCGGGGAGCCAGCCTTGCCCGCCCGGCGGCTATGAGTTCGGTCCAACTGATGGGCGTCGGGGGCGGAAGGGGCGGTTGGGGGCGCCGGTGGTCATGCCGGCAGCTCGCTTCGGTTGGCGTAGGCGATGGTTGGCCGGTCGAAGCCCCGCGCCTGGCACAGCGGGTCAATGTGGGTGGAAAATTCGTTCAGCGCCCGGGCGTCCAGTTCGGGATGGTCGTCCTTGAAGATTACGGTGGTTCTGATGTAGTCGCCGCCATCGGGTCCCGGCAGCAGTTCCGAGGTCACGTCGGCGATGACGAAAGCGTCGGACAGGTATCCGGCGAGCTCCATGCGCACCAGGTCGGGAACGTCAGCTAACGTTGCTTGAAAGGCGTTCATGGCGTTGACCTCCCGGCCAAGGGGGATACTCGAATGTTATCACTACCCTCGGCCCGGTCGCACCAGGGGGCCGTCGCCATCGTTGCCGACGTCCCCGGGAAAGCCAGATACCGCCTTTGCGGGCGGTCTCGGCCCTGCCGGCGAGGCGACAGGGATGGTGGTTGGACGGCTATCATCGCCCGCAACCCTCGTAAACCGGGACGCCGGGGTTCATCGGGGCGGACCAGAGTACCCGGGCGGTTCGCCGCCCCGCCTGGCCCGCGATGCGCGTTTACCTTCTGACCACCCCCTGGGGGTCGCTCCTGGATGCACGGCGGTTCAGGGCCCGGTCCAGGACGGTGAAAGTGCCGGAGTCCACGCCGGCGCCGGGTTCTTCCCGCCACAGCAGGGCTTGGGTGACCATACCGGCCACGTGGAGCAGGCAATCGGACGCCGGAGTGCGGAAGATGGGGCCGCCGATTATCCGGTCAATGGGCAGGTTGCGGGTGTGCCAGCCATCGCCGCAGGCGCCGACGCGCACAGGCACCGGGTTATGGTTGCGCAGCCGCTCGTAGGTGCGAACCATCATCTCCTCGGGTTCTTGTCCGAATATGAGGAAGGCGTAACCGTCCTCGCCGGCGGCGGTGGCGTTGATGCGGTTGTAGAGCCGGTCCAGGCTCACGTTCCGGTAGGCTGGGGTTTCCTCCTTGTCTAGGCAGACGTTGATCGCCTGGAGGCCGCCGGTCTCAACGGCGAAGTCCTCGACGACGCGCAGCCCCTGGTCCGCCACGTTTACTCCCCGGGTGGTCGGCGGTTGCGCGTGACAGGCACAACCGCAGGAATGCGCGGTAGTCATGGCTGTGATGGGCAGGTCATGGGGGCGCAGCTCGCAGTTGGGGGGGATGCCGAAGTGTTGTTCCAACCGGCGGCGCCATTCGCGGACGCGACGGTGAAGCCGGTTCCAAACCCTTTCGTTCACGCCCAGGGCGGTGCGGACGTGATGACGGCGGCCCTCGGCCTCCACGCAGTAGTAAAGTCTCATAAGCACACTCTCGTTTGATGGGGTCAAATCAGCGGGGTTGGAAGGCGTAATCCGGCGGGTCGCCGCCGCGCGCAATCCAGGCCCGTCCCAACGGTCCGGCGCTCATCACCAGCTCCCTATGCGAGGCCAGCAGGGGAACCCGGACGCGGGCGCGTTCCATCTCGCGGGCCGCTACTTCCAGGAAGTGGGTCAGGGCGATGGCGTCGTCGAAGACCACTAGGACCAAGGGCTGATGGCCGTGGTCGTCGGTGGGGTGGTGGGTGGCGTAGTAGCGCAGGTAGGGGGCGACGCGGGCGGCCATTGTTGCCGGTCTCACGGCGCGGCGTTCCCACTCCAGAAAGAAGGGCCATACGTCGTTGCCCCGCCGGATGACGCCGAAGGCGTCGGGGTGGACCGAGCGCAGCTTTCCGTCGTGGCGGAAGTAGCGGGAGGCCCGCCGGGGCGGGTCAAGCTGGAAGATCTCCCGCGAGCGGGAACGGGCCTGGCGGGACAGGGCAGCGATGAAGGCGTGGACGGCGGCGGTATGCTCGACGTTGCGGAGCAACTGGCGGGTCCTGGTCCCGGCGACGTTGCGCCAGTCCAGGGGGGCGTCGGGGTCGATGGGAAAGGCGCTCCACCGTTTGCGGGCGTCGCCGGGGGAAGTGCGGTCGCGGCGGGCCAGCATCACAAGTCCCCTATCGGACAGGGCCAGGCGGCGCTCTCCGTCAACGGCAACATCCAGCAGCAGGCTCAACTCTACCAACCGTTGCGTCACCTGGGACAGGCGGGTCCGCTTCACGCCGAGCAATGCTCCCAAGTGTCGGGGCAACAGCCAAGGCCAGTCGGCCAGCAGGTCCACCGCCCGCTTCTCCACCGACTTGAGCAAGGACGGCAGCAAGCAGTCGGCGTTGGGGTTCAGATCGTCGGGGAATGATGCTCGCTGCGGCGGCTTGCGAAGCGGCCAGGTACGGGGCGGCCCGGTGTGGGCCAAGGCCGTTTGCAAGTCCAGGGGCGCGGCGCCGGAGGGGGTTCTCCAGACGGCGCTACCGGCTCCGGCGGGAACGGCGTCGCTCTCCAGGGCCAGGAACGCCGGACCGGGCAATGCCGCCGCCAAACGCCGGCCCGGGCGCAGCCTTACCTCGTCGGGCAGCAGCATCAGGACGGCGCTGGTCTGCTCTCCCTGCGCCAGCCTCCAGATGCGCTTGGCGAAGGCGGTGCGGTCGGCGGTGTTGCCCTGCCGAACCACCGCCAGGGTCCTGCCGTCGGGCATGGCGATGGCGGCGTCCAGGGGCATGGCCCGATACCAACGGAACACCAGGGGGTGAAAGACCTGGTTGACGGCGCAGGCCAGCCGGTAGATGACGGCCACGGCGTCCAGACGTTCCAGCAGGCCCCGCCGCCACTGGCGGGACACCGGGCGCAGGTAAAGCAACTCCTCCGGGGCGACGCCATCCAGATCGGCCAGCAGGTTCACTCCGGCGGCGGTGAGGACGTGACGACGGGTGGGGGCGACCAGGGGCGTGGCGTTGGGGACAGCCTCCACCATCCCCCGGTCTTCCAGCTTTGCCACGGCGTCATACACCGCGCCCCGGGACCAGCCGGAGAGGGCGGCCAGCTCCTGCCGGTCCAGGAAGGGCATAGCGGCTAGGCGGCGTAGGGCGTCGGCTTCGCAACGATTGTGGTTCATTCGCCGTTCTCCTCTTGCCGCTCAATGAGCAACTGGCGGTGCGGGCTGAGTTTCTCGCCCTGGTCTCCACCATCCGCGCCGGACTCGTCGCCTTCCGCCTCTCCCGGCTGCGGCCCTCCGGTGGGCGGTTGGAAGTGTTTGCTGCGCTGGCTGTCCCGCCCCTGGCCCTTGTTCGGCTGCCCCTTCCCCTGGGTCGGCGGGGTCCGGCTCTGGCGGATGCGCTCCACCTCGCGGCGGTACTCGTGGACCCGCTGGCGGCCCCGCTCCTGCTGGGCGGCGATCTCCGTCTCAGGCGTCAGGTAGGCGGTGGCGTCGGCGCGGATGCGCCGGGCCACTTCCAGGCTGCCCGGTTCCGGTTTCCTGACCATCATGGAGAAGGGGGACATCCGCTCGGCGCCCACGGTAGCCCGCACGTAGCAGTGGTGCACGTCCAGGGATACGATGTCGTCCTCGGACACCTGGTCCTTGCCCAGCTCCCACACCAGTTGCCTTGCGTCGCTGCCCGCCACCTGGAACACGGCCAGGCAGCCGACGTTGGCCAGAATGGTGTCGCGCATGGTGCGGGACAGGTCGTCCAGCTTGGCCAGGCTCTGGGTGGCGAGGATGAAGGACGCGCCGAACTTGCCCAATTCGGACAACATGCTCTCGTAGTCCACGCCGGGCATGGACTGCATCTCGTCCACGACGACCAACGCGCCCCGGCGCTCCGAGAAAGCCAGGCTACCCTGCTCCCGGATCACGGCGTCCACCAGGTTGAGCAGCGACGCGCCCACCAATGCGGCCACATCCCTACCGACGCTGCCCTGGGCGGTGGAGACCAGCAGCACGCCGCCCTCCCTTATCGTCTGGCGCAGGTCGATGGTGGAGCGGGGCTGGCCGATGATTGCCCTTGCCGTCTCCGAGGAGGCGTAGTAGGAGAGGCGGGTCTGCACCGGGGCCAGGGCGTCGCCCTGGTAATCCCTCCGCCAGCTGGCGAAAATGCCGCCCCACCAGTCCAGGATGTAGGGGTCGGAGACCCGGGTCAGGACGCCGGTGCGGTAGTTGTCGTCGGACAGCAGGGGCAGGCCATCCAGGAGGGTGAACTGCTCGTCGGCGGCGGTGGCAGGGTGGCGGTTGGCCTCGTGGAGGCTCTTCACCGTGTGCTCCAGGATGGACTGCATCCGGGGACCCCACTGGTCCCACAGGCCGTGGGCCACGCGGACCACCGAGTCGGCGGTGCGGTCGCGGTCGCCGAACACCCTGGTGTCCAGCAGGTTGATGCCGGGAAAGCCCCGGGGATCGGCCAGGTCGATGAGTTTCACCTTGTCGGCGATGGACTCGGGCACCTGTTCCAGCAGCGCCGCCACCAGGTCGGCGTGGGGGTCGATGACCACAATGGCGTCGTGGTCGTTACCCGCCGCCTTCTCCCTGAGCTTGTGACTGACCACGTGGTGCATCAGGGTGGACTTGCCCATGCGGGTGCGGGCCACGTAGAGGTGATGCCTTCGCAGCAGGTCCTCGGGGAAGTGGATCTCCCGGCTCCGGCCCGCCGTAGTGTCGCCCACCAGGGCGCCTCCCCTCACTCCTCTGGCCGAGGGCAGCAGCGCCCTTGATCCGGAGCGTTCCAACAGGGGCGTCTCGTCCCGGGCGCCGGGCGGATGCCACAGGGCCGCCGCCTCCCTGACACCCAACACGCTGCGCTTGCCGAACAAGCCAGGCCCAGCGGGGTGGAGGTTGGTAGTGGGAACCACCGGCCTGACCTTACTCACCTTGAACCGCGCCCCGGCGGGGTGGTCGTAATGCCGGTAGGCGGCGGCCACCGGCTCCAGCACCTCCCTGGCCCGATTCAGGCCGTCCCTAGGGTCGCTGACCTCGGGCAGCACGGCGATGATCTCCAGCTCGCCGTCGAAGGCGATGCGGCCGACCTTCTCCTTGATGATCAGCGGGTCGTACACCCGGTTCCTGGCCTGCTTCCAGCGCCACCAGCCCCAGCCGGCCACCGCCAGGCCCAGGGCGGAGCCGACGGCCAGGAGCGCCGCCTTCCAGATTTCGCCGCTCTGCAACCACAGGTAGCCCCTGAGCGCGGCCAGCGCTCCCACGCCCAGGACGGCCATGGTCACGCCGTCCAGTTGCAAGGGCCGGGTCTGGTAGGTGTAGGAGGGGTCGGGGCGCTGGAGACCCGGGTTCTTGAAAGCCTTTTGCTGGTGGGCCTGGGACCAGTCGGGGCCGAGAGAACGCAGCAGCAGCCGGGCCAGGACCCGCTCGCCGTCTCGCAGGTTGGACAGAGCGCCGATGATGGCGATCAGGGGATCGGAGCCCGGGTCCAGCAGGTCGTCGTCCCGGAACGTGCGCAGGGGCACGTACTCCGGGCCGGAGGCGCGCAGGGTCATGCCCCACGACTGTTCGCCCCGATGCACAAAGATGGGGTCGTCGTCCCCGGCCACCTCCTGGACGCGGGCCTGGGGGTAGTGGGCGGCGAGTTGACCCCGCACGACTTCGCGGTCCAGGCAGCGGGCCAGCAGGGTCACGCCGTCGGCGGTTCCAGCCAGTTCCAGGGAGAAGGGTTCTGGGACCGCGATGGACTGGAGCAGGTTCTCCACGCCCAGCATGGTGCGCTCGCCGGTGCGGGGCGGGGTCACCGCCAGCAGCACCGGGGCGCTGACGCTACGGTTGCCGAACAGGATTTTCCTGGGGTTCAGTTGCACGTTCATATCGTCCTTCCTTTCGTCCGCTATCGAGTCGGTTGTTGGTATCTGTTTTTTTCGGCCCGCGCCGTTCTTCGCCGCCCCTACCGGCTAGTGCCTGGGTCCGGGCCGCCACTCGATTACCTCGGTCTCCTCCGGCGTGGCCTCGATGCGCACGGGAAAGCGGTTGCCTCTCGCCAGCAACAATCCGTCGCCCCGGGGACAGGACAGCAGCCAGCGTTGCAACTCCTCGGGCAGGTCAAAGGCTTCGCCCACGGCGCTGACGGCGGCGGCGTCCTGCTGAAGCAACAGCTTGAAGGCGGCGTTCTGCAACAGCGCCCGGCCGGAGTGTCCAGTGATGGTGCGGGAATTGTCCTCGGAAAGGAGGTCCTGCACGTCCTGGGTGATGAACTGCAACCCCAGCCGGTGCTTCCTGGCCCGTTTCGCCATCGAGACCATGAAAGCCGCCCCTTCCGGGTGCTGCATGATGCTCCACACCTCGTCCACCACGAGCAGTCTTGGCCGGGGGTCCTGCGCTGCTGCGGCCCACACCGTCTCGGTGCAGACCATCGCCGCCGCCGGTCTGAGTTCCGGTTCCAGCAAATGCAGGTCAAACACCGTCACCAACGCTTCGTGGGTCAACAGATCGTCGCCCTCGTCGGAGAGCAGGTCCCGCAGGCTGCCGGTGGCGAAGGGCCTGAGCAGGTGGGCGATCTCCGGCGTTTCCCCTTCCAGGTAGGCGTAGAAATCGCGGAAGCCGGTGCGCTTCCGCCGCTGGGCGTAGTAGGAGGCCAAAGCGTGATCCAGGGAGGAACGGCGCTCGGCGGAAAGCCGTTCCCCCACCATGACTTCGATCAACCGGCGCAAGCTGCCGATGCGCTGCAGGAGTTCCTCGCTGTCGCCCCGGTCGATGACAAAGGGGTTCATGCCCTGGCCGGGGACGCCGGGCGACAACACCTGCCCGCCGGCGGCCCTTGCCATGTCGGTGTACTCTCCCTCCGGGTCGATGACGTAGGCCCGCACGCCCCGGCACAGCCCTCGCAACACGCCCAGCTTGGTAGCGAATGATTTTCCAGAACCGGAACGCGCCAATACCGCCGTGTTGGCGTTGAGGTGGGTGCCGTCGAAGGGGTCATAGACGATGGGGGCGCAGGCCCGCAGGTCGATGCCGTAGAGGGTGCCGCTGCGGGTGTCCAGGTCCGGCGGCGAGAAGGGAAACAGCCGAGCCAGGCTGGAGGTGTCCAAAGTTCGCCACGTCGCCACGGCGTTCAGACCCAGGGGCAATGTCGAAAGCAGTCCCTCCCGTTGCCGGAAGGCCAGGTTGTCCAGCTTGCCCAGGGTGGCGGCGAAGTGGGCCTTCGCCTTCTGGGTCAGGTCCTTGAGGGTGTCCTGGTCGTCTGCGTGGAGGGTGACCGACAGGGAGGCGTGGAACAGCCGTTCCCGGCCCCGCTGCACTTCGCTCCTGAGCCGGCTCACGTCCTCCAGGGCGATCTCCGCCTCCGGCGACAGGCTGCGGCCTCGCTTGAAGGAAAGGCTCTGCGCCGACTCGAACCGGACCTTCTGCCACTCCAGGGTGCGGGCCGCCTGCTCGGTGGGGATGGCGCCCAGGTGGACCGACAGGTCCATGGGCGCGCCGGCGGCCATCAAGCCTTGCAGGAAGCCGGGGGCCAGGGAGCGCGGCCACTTGCCCAGGTGCAACGAGCGGGTCAGATGTCCGTCAATGCGGATGTCCCGGCGGTTGACCTCGACTTCAAGCTCTTGTTCCTCGTCTCTCTCGTTGGGGGAACCGCCCAGGGCGCAGGCCAGCAACAGCAACTTGAGAGAGTTGCCAGCCAGGGGGAACACCCCCAGGCCGGCCCGGGCCAGGAGGCCGCGCAACTCGTCCATGCGGGCGTGCTCGCACACGGCGTAGAAGCGCCGGTCCAGGATGCCCTCCCTTGTCTCCAACGTGGTCAGCAGCCGTCCCAGGCTGTCGGCCGCGTCTTTGCTCTGACGCGGCAGGTCGTCGGGCTGGGCCGCCATCAGGTTGTTGCGGAGGGCTGAAAGCACCGGCGGGTGCTGGCGCACCAGCAGTTGCACCGGGAAGTCCACGGCGTTCAGGGAACCGGCGAAGGCGCCCAGCTTGGGCTCGTCCAGTTCCAGCCCCATCACCTCCAGCACCGCCAGCTTCACCCCGTCCAGTCGCACCGGGCCGTCCTCCTCCAGGTGGGACAACATGAAGAAGAGGGACAGCGGGGGCGGCGGCCTGGGTTCCGCCGGCGCTGCTTCAGCGTCCTGGGGTCGGGACCGGCCCGGCGGCCAGCGTCGGGCCAGGTCCTTGGGGTTGGGCAACGTCAATTTCACCATTTGCAACTCCTTTGCGTTCCTAGATTTCGGGTAGGACCGCGATGATCCTGCCCACGATGCCGGCGGCGATGCCCTTGGCCAGGAGCACTACCACTAGGCCGACCACCGCCATGAACACCGCGTTGCGCGCCCGGCTGCCCCGGCCCTCCCCCTCGGCGCCCTCGGCCATCAGCAGGAACCCGGCCCAGACGATGGCGAAGAAGCACAGGCCCGCCCCGGCGTAGGCCATGCCGGTGAGAACCGCGTCGAAGACGGCGGTCAGATTGTCCATCTCGTCCTGCTGCGGGGCGGCGGCCACCGACGCCAGCGCCGCCGCGGATGACAGCAGCAGGGCGCTCAGTTGCCGGGCCATAGCCAGCTCCACCAACTGGAACCGCCCACCGGCGTCTGCTCCGCCTTGGGCGGCGGGGGTTTGGGCGGAGGCACGTAGAGGACCCGGTAGGGGGCGTCGGCGCCCACACCAAGGGTTTGAGTAACCGGCGTCGTCTCCGTCCGCGTGCGGGTGATCGGGCTCCGCTGATTCTCCTCGGCCCGCACGTGCTCCTCGTGGTAGATGTAGATGCGCACCGTTCTGGTGTAGCTGCTTTCGCCGCAACTGCACCTCACCCGGCGGGTGTGCACGTCGGTGCGGGCCGGGTGGTGGACGGTCTGCAACATGGGCGGCCGGGGGACGTTCAACGTGGCCGTCAGCTCCGCCGTGATTTCCAGGTCTTCGGTAGCCCGTCGGTTCGCCACCGGCAGGGTGAAGACGGTCACGCCGCCCGGCACGAAGGACGCGCTGGCGGCGTGGCCTCCCCATCGGACGTTGACCGTGCCCACCATGCCGGTGACGCTGGCGTCCAGCAGGGCGGGCACCGACTGGCTGAAGTGGCCTCCGTACACCGGCAGGTCCACCTCCTGGCGGGTCTCCGCGATGCACTCCGAGGCGATGACGCCGTTGATTGCGCCCGGCGTCCACTCCAGGGACACCACCTCCAGGTCGCACAGCCCGCCGTCGTATTTGGGCAACGGGTAGGGGATCTGGCCGCTCCTCAGCGACACCGCCCCGGAGAAGCCCAGGGCGTCCGTCCAGGAGAAGGTGAATGATGGCTCGGGGCCGTCCAAGCTCAGGTTGTAGGTCTTGCGCTCCCCGGAGTGGACGACGGCGTTGGCGCCCATCTTCAGGGTCCTGCCGGTCCTGCCGCCGAAGACCCTTACCTTCAGATCCAGGTCGTGGGCCGCCCGCAGGCTGACGGCGGCGGTGTTGCCGGAGACTGCTATCCGTTCGATGAAGATGCGGCGTCCCGGCACCGGTTCCGGCGGCTGGAAGTAGATTTCGTCCAGCCGCCAGGCGCCGTCGTAGGGTTCCTCGTCGGGGTCGTCGGCCAGGGCAGAGCCGGGTATGGCGATGATGGTCAGAATCAGCAAACCGGCCACCGCCAGGAGCTTGTACCAGGGCTTGCATCGTCCTTGATGCGTGGGGTTTCCGCCCTGGGTCTCCCGGAGGTTGGGTTTGGCGGCGCTGCCGCCGTTGGCGCCTTCCTCGCCCATGGGACGCCGCTTGCCGAACCAGCTGTGGGGCCGGAAGGGAGGACGTCCCTTGTTCCTGGCTGCCTTGGCCGCCTTGCCGATGCTACCGACGGCGTTCCTGGCCAGCAGCCGCAGGGGATCGGGCTTTGTATCCGGCTGAGGCGGGGCCTCGCTGCGGGCCAGTTGGGCGGGGAAGCCGGCGTAGCGCCTGGCCCCCAGGTTGAACTTGAGCAGGTCGGCGGCCACCAGCGGCAGCCCCCGGCCTCCCACCTTCCCCACCGCCAGGGCGATGCCCACCACGCCCAGCAGCACGGCGATGCCCAGCCGGAACCCCGACGGTCCGAAGGGGAAGTAGCTGTAGGCGCCGTAGGCCACGGCGCATACCGCCACCACCGCCACGATCTGGGGGAAGGTGAATCCCAGCAACACCTTGTCCTCAGCCTGTACGTGGGTGGGTACCTCGTGCTCTCTCATCCCTTCCCTCCTAATTGGTCTTGACCTTGTTGGGATCGGGCAGTTTCGGGTCCACGGCGTTGCCCACGACGGCGTTCATCACCAGTTCCACCA
>JAJDTP010000034.1 GCA_022827095.1 Dehalococcoidia bacterium | reverse complement strand
CTGGCCAAGGCCAGTTGGTTGCGGCTGGAACGCACCGCGTCCCGATAGCTGCCTGAGGCTCTGATCTTGACGCCCCGACGCCGCTCCAGGGTTTCGTCAATACTGAAGATCAGCGGCCCGTCGCCCCGATCCAGGGGCTGGGGCTGGAGCAGCAGCAAGAGCAGGACGCGGGCAACCGCACGGGGCGACCACTCCGCCCGATTGAGCGCCTCATGGTAGCGGACGTAGTCGTCCTGGTCGCTGCGTCCCATGACGCGCAGCGCCGCGGCCACGGTGCGCTGGCCCGTGGTCAGGATAACGCCCACCATCAGGAGCCGGGCTTTCTGACAGGTCGGATTGGTGAACAACGTTGCGCAGGGGGCGAGTATCGGTACAAAGACAATAGGCAGGGTGAGCATGGGCTGAGCCTCTTGAAGTAGGGTCAGGCCAGATTACCCAGTTCTTTTACTTTTCTAATAATGCCCAAAACCTAGCCAAGGTTGGCGCTGGGCATAAAGCGCTTCGGTCCGGCCGACGGGACGCCATCATCCCTGCCGATCAATCACCCGGCAGTCGGGTCGAGGCTTTCGTCCAAGACCCGTCACGGGGAGGTCTGAGCGAGCAGCCGCCCGCCACCACCCTCACGCCCAGCCGCCTGTCGTCCAGCTCTATGCAGTGCCGGCACGCTCCGTCAGCAACTCCCGGGTCAGAAGATGTTCTCTCTGCCGATGGCGGAGATGGCCTCCGACTGATTGTCGGTCTTCAGCGCAATCATCGCGTGACCGGCCTGACGGCTCAGAATGTGCAAGCTCTCGATGTTGACCCCGGCATCCTTGAGGCTGCCGGCTACCGTGGCCAGAGCGCCCGGTTCGTCAGGGAGGCGCAGCACCAGGGCGTCGTCGCTCACCGCCTTGAAACCGGCCTTGTTGAGCACATACAGGGCGCGGTCGTAGCGGTCGGCGGTGAGGATCACCGTGACGTCTTCACCCATCACCTCGGCGTTGATCGTTTCCACGTTGATCTCCTCGTCGGCCAGGACCCTGCTGATGTCGGCGATGACGCCGACCCGGTCCTGGGCCATCACGATGATGCGGTTCACAGGGTTGACCTGGTTCATCTCGATTCCCTCCGGTCCCGGTGACAGCACAGCTGTTGCTGCACGGTCAGCCGGCGCAGTCGTCCACCAGCTCGTCGATCATCTCGCGGGTGACGTGGGGCATGGTGATGATGTGGGCTATTTCGCCTTCCGGCGCCATCTGCCACTTGCGGAACACCTCCTCCCGCGGTCGCGGGAACACCACCGTGACCGAGTTCCGGTGCCGCCACGCCGGTATGCCCCGCTCGTTGAACTGACCCACCGCGTATTCCGCCACATCCAGCATCCGGGCGACGATGGCGCGGAAGCCTTCGTGTCCGTGTCGGGCAAAGGCGTACCAGATCATCAGCGGGGCCAGCGCGTTGCGGGAGCCCGACAGCGTAGTGTCCTCAACGCCCACGTACTCGATGGCCCGGCCCACCCGTTCCACGTACGGCCGCCTGGTGAGGACCACCCCGCAGGGGAGCGGCGCGCCGATGAGCTTGTGCCCGCTCACTGAAATGCTGTCCACCCCGGCGTCAAACCCGTAGGGCTGCGGGTTCTGCACGAACGGCAGGATCATGCCGCTCAGCGCCGCGTCGGCGTGGATGTAGTGGTTGGTCACGGCCTGCTCGCGCAGGATTTCCCTGATCCTGGGTATATCATCCACCGCGCCCCGCATGGTGGCGCCCACGTTGGCCATGATCACCGCCGGCACGTCCCGGTTGACCCGGATCATGGCCTCCAGGTCCTCGTAGTCGATCTCCCCGTTCTCCTGCCGCCTGATCATGATGTGCCGAGCGTTCAGGACCCGCACGTTCTTCAGCACGCTGTAATGGGTCTCCTCGGAGAAGTAGAACATCCCGTTGGGGTACAGCTCCCGCGCCAGGTACAGGCCGTACATGTTGCCTTCCGTGCCGCCGGAGGTCACGTAGCCCCAGGCGTCATCCGGCTCGAGGCCCATCAGCCCGGCGAAAATGCCGATGACCTCCCGTTCGATCTCGTGGGTGTTGCCCCAGAAATTGCTGGGATGGAAGGGGTCGCCGACGTTGTTGATCGAGTAGTCCAGGAACGGCAACAGAGCCGAGTAGTCGAAATCCTGGTTCACCGGATAGCCGATCTGCTGCCGCGTGGCGGCGTGAATGTCCGCCAACAGACGCTCCAGCCGTTTCCGGATTTCCGGCTGCGGCAAAGCGGTTGGCATCGATATGGCGGTTGGCTGTGATGCGTCGATCATGGTCCCGGCTCCCATGGTAACAGGGCGTCGCCCAACTGACCGGCATTGCCATCAGGCGACAGCGGCGGTCGTCAACCAGTTACTTACACGGAGAGGCCGCCCTTTTGCAACCCCCACTGGGAGCGAGTTCCCGGCCAATATTGTCTCGCCCGACAACACCACTTCCGGCGAGTGGATGATCCCCCAGATCGACCGCGCCTACCGCACCGGTGAGATGCCGCCCCTGCTGCCCGCCGCCGGTCTGACCGGCCAGCGCTCCACCGGTCCCATTCCGCTTCCTCCCGCCTGAGCGCCGCGCCGGAGCAGCGGAAACCCATCGCCTCCGAGTTGGCCCTGTCCGATGCCCTGGACCGGCTAGTGAACCTCATCGAGGAACTCAGGGCCGACGCCGACCTGCTCGTGGAGATCCACCGACGAGACCTCTCTGGTGAAACGCGCCTTCTCCGGCACTCCTGACGTGGGCTTCACCATGCGAAGGGAGGTCAGGGACATTCCGGCCCAGGTGATCCGCCGCGTCTGGAACGAGGGCCTCCGCAACTACGAGATCACCCACCTCCCCAACCTCGCCCTATGACGCCGCGGCTCTCATCCGTCGCCAGCACCGCCCCTGCCGGCGCCGTCTCCGGTTCCGGAAAGCGCCGGCAGGGGCGTCAGGCCATCGGGCAACTGCAGCTTGCGGACCGGGTAGTTGATGGTGATCCCCTCGGTGGCGAGGCGCGAGTGCAGTTCTTCGATCAGCTCGCTGCGCACCTCGAAACCCGCAACCCGATTGCACGCCCGGATGATCATGTAGAAATTGATGTTGCTTTTCCC
>JAJDTP010000010.1 GCA_022827095.1 Dehalococcoidia bacterium | reverse complement strand
ATCTGGTGGAGTGTTTCATCAACAAGATGAAGCAGTTTCGCCGGATCTTCTCCCGGTTTGAGAAACTGGACGCCAGATACTTGGCCTTCCTCCACTTCGCTGGCGCTCTCATCTGGCTCCGGTGAAATGTCAACAGACCCTGGCAACCACGGGCAATTTCCGGCAGTTTGCTGGAAATTGGCTTTCGGTACCATCATATATCTATGCATACTTGCAAAATGTATCAGTAAAGCCAATTGGTGCCGAAGGTCGGACTCGAACCGACACGGGATATTCTCCCACCGGTTTTTGAGACCGGCGCGTCTACCATTCCGCCACTTCGGCTAGGCGATTTCAGTATAGCACGGTTGCGTCTCAGCCCGGTCGCGTTGTAGCATTTAACGACTTCCTCGCCGTGCGGCAAGAGGCTCCGTGAGCCCAACCAGAAGCGAGCGATGCGAAAGGCGGAAGCATTATGGCTACCATCAAGGACCGGTTGGAAGAGGACATTCGCAACACCATGCGGGCGCGTGATCGCGAGCGCCTGGAGACGCTGCGGTTCCTCAAGAGCCAAATCCAGCTGACCGAGAAGAACAACCTCAAGGAGCTGGACGAGAGCGGCGTCACCGACGTGGTAGCCAAGCAGGTCAAGGATCGCCGGGAGAGCATCGAAATGTTCGGCCAGGGCGGACGCGCCGACCTGGTCGCCAAGGAGGAAGCGTCGCTGGCCATCCTCCTGGAATACATGCCTGAGCAACTCGGTGAGGACGAAATCGAAGCCATAGCCCGCCAGGCCATCGCCGATGCCGGAGCCTCCGGGCCGGGCGACCGGGGCAAGGTCATGGGCCGCATCATGCCGCAGGTGCGCGGCAAGGCCGATGGCAGCCAGGTCAACGCTATCGTGTCCCGGCTCCTGGAAACGGCGGGCTGATCCGACGTATGCGTTTCGGCATCCTGGTATTTCCGGGGACCTGGAGCGATACCGACTGCCACCACGCCGTCAACGGTGTGCTGGGGCAGGAAGCCGACTACATCTGGCACAAAGAGGATAGCGTAGTCGGCTACGATGCCATCATCGTGCCCGGAGGGTTCTCCTACGGCGACTACCTGCGCGCCGGCGCCATCGCCCGATTCTCTCCGGTGATGGGCGCGGTGCGCGACTTCGCCGCCGCGGGCGGGTTGGTCATCGGCATCTGCAACGGGTTTCAGATCCTGTGCGAAGCCGGACTGCTGCCCGGGGCCCTGCGACGCAACGGGCACCTGGAATACCGCTGCCAGTGGACCCACCTGCGCACTGAACGCACCGACACGCCGTTCTCCAGCCGGTGCGGCGACGGACAGCCATTGGCCGTACCCGTATCTCATGGTGAAGGGAACTACTACGCAGATCCGTCCACCATCGCGCAACTGGAGGAACAGGGCAGGATCCTGTTCCGGTACTGCGAGCCCGACGGCGCGGTGACTGAAAACGCCAACCCCAACGGATCGGTGGACAACATCGCTGGCATCCTCAACGAGGGCCGCAACGTGCTCGGAATGATGCCCCACCCGGAGCGAAGCTGCGAGGCCCTGCTGGGCTCCGACGACGGCAACCTCATCTTCGGCTCCATGATTGACGCGGGAGCCCATCGTTAGGGATGCTGCTGTCGCTGGGGCTGGCGTGCATCGCGGTGCTGGGGTTCGGCAGTTCGGCGGTGCTGGCCCGTCTGGGTATGCAGGCCATGCGCCCCATGCCGGCTTCCCTGATCTCCCTGGTGGCGTCCACCCTGCTGGCGGGGACGCTGGCGTTGATTTTCGAGCTGGAAGCAATCATCGCCATGCCGGCCATCGCCTTGGCGTGGCTGCTCGGCAATGGCATTCTCACCTACATGGGCGGTCGCTCACAGCAGTACATCGCCATCAGCCTGATCGGCGCATCCAGGGTGACGCCCATCGTCGGGAGCGCCGCGCTCTTCTCTGCGTTGTACGCGATCACCCTCACAAAACTCGAGGTGCCGGGATTCAACGAGCATCTGAACGTGTTGCTGGGGATCGGCACGGTGGTGGTGGTGATCGGGCTGGCGTTGACCAGCGGTAATTTCCTCCGGCAAAGCTGGGGCAGCGACTGGAAATCGGTCGCCGGTTACGGATTGGCGATACTGGCGGCCGCCTGCTACGGCGCGTCGACCCTGAGCGGCCGGGTCCTCAGCATCCAGTTTGGCTCGCCGCTGATCATGGCGGCCGGGAGCATGTTCTTCGCCACCCTGGTGCTTTCACCGCTCTTCGGACGCGAGGCGATGCAGAAATCCACCAGTTCCGGCTGGGCGACGTTGTACGTGTTCATGGCCGGATTTGCCGCCGCCTGCGCCGTGATGTCGCTATATTTCGCCGTGACCCGTGAAGGCTCGAACATCCTGATGATCGCGCCCGTCGTATCCTGCAACCCGCTGGTAACCATGGTCATGGTGCGTTTGTTCCTGCGCCAGGTCGAAACCATCACCAAAGAGCTGGTTATAGGCACGTTGATGGCCGTGGCCGGCGTGGCGATGGTGGTGGTTGGCGGTCTGATTGGATGAATCTGGCCGAGTCTTCGTTTGCTAATGGTGCCATGTGCTGATAGAGTAGTGATAATCCCATTGGGATGCTAGAAATACGGCCCGCTAGGGTCATTAGCAGTCCGGCCCCGTTGGGGTCATTAGCAGGGTCTCGTGAGAGACCCTGATTTTTATTGGAGTTGCTCGATGCCAGAATCATATATTGGATTTGTTGATGTTGGATTCCTGCATGCCGTTGGTGCCAATGTGTTGAGCCAAAGACGTGGCTCCATTAACCCCGATGCGGCTACGACTGCCCAGTGGCTCCGAGATCTCTCAGGGAAACACATCGTTAGTCAATCTTTCCTGCGTGCATATTGGTACGATGGCGCGTTTGATCCTTCGCATCGGGATTACCGCGGTCAGAGGACGTACTTCAATGGCATAGCAGCAACGCCGGGCATACAGTTGCGACTTGGGCATGTTGCTGAACGCCCCAATCAGCTTGCCGAACCAATAAGGCAAGCCATTGCCGATGCCGCAAAAGAAATCGGCAGCGAGCCTTCTCTCTTGCTGGAAGCCTTTGATAGGCTGTGGACATTTCGTCCGGAACGTCAACAAAAAGGCGTTGACACCTTGATTGCGCTGGACATGGTTCGGCTGGCCAGCCGTTCCGTTTACTCAACAGCTGTGCTCATAGCAGGCGACCGGGATCTCGCTGAGGCCATCAGAACCGCTCAAGGCTATGGAGTACGGATAATAATTGCCACGCCAGATCGCCAAAGCGTCGCGCAGGAAGTCTCTCATCTTGCCGACGACATTGTCGATATCCCGGCTTCTGATGTCCGACCAATGTTCAGACCACGTCAGCAGCGGACAAACCAGTGAGTGCCATGCCGGTATCCAAGGAAATTCTCGACGAAATCGCGCTGTCCCAGGCGGAGTACGACCTGATCGTCGACCGGCTTGACCGGGAGCCGAACCCGGTTGAACTGGGCATGTTCGGCGCGCTCTGGAGCGAGCACTGCGGATACAAGCACTCGGGTCCGCTGCTGGGAATGCTGCCGTCGCGCTCTGACCGGACCCTCTCCCAGGCCGGCGCCGAGAATGCCGGCGCCATCGACATCGGCAACGGGCTGGCGGTGGTTTTCAAGGTCGAGTCCCACAACCATCCGTCCGCCGTGGAGCCGTTGCAGGGGGCGGCCACCGGCGTGGGCGGCATCGTGCGTGACATCCTGGCCATGGGAGCGCGGCCCATCGCCCTGCTGAACTCCCTCCGTTTCGGCCCGCCGGACACCGCCGGGAACCGACGGCTGCTCAAGGGAGTCGTGGACGGCATCGGCTGGTACGGCAACTGCATCGGCGTTCCCGACGTGGCCGGCGAAATCTACTTCGACGACTGCTATTCCCAGAACCCGCTGGTCAACGCCATGTGCGTCGGCATCGCGCGCATCGAGGACCTGGCCAGCGCGGCCGCCGACCGACCCGGCGACGTGCTTCTCCTGGCCGGCGCCGGCACCGGCCGTGACGGTATCCACGGCGCGTCCGGCCTGGCGTCGCGCACCTTTGAGGAGGAGCAGGAACTCCGGCCCACGGTACAGGTGGGCAACCCCTTCCTGGAGAAATCGCTGATCGAGGCCTGCCTGGAAGCCCTGGCCACGGGCCGGGTCCGCGCACTGCAGGATCTGGGCGCAGCCGGACTGACCAGCGCCGCGGTGGAGTCAGCGGCGCGCGGCGGTCGGGGCATCGCGCTGGACATCAGCCAGGTGCATCGCCGGGAATCCGGCATGACCGGCTACGAGGTGATGCTGTCGGAGTCCCAGGAGCGTATGCTGCTGGCCGCCGCGCCGGAGCACGTGCCCGCCATCCGCGAAGTGTTCGACAAATGGGACATCGTGTGCCGTCCGGTGGGCACGGTCACTGAAGAGCAGTACGCGCAGGTGACCGACGGCGCAGAGCAAATAGCCTCCGCTCCCGTGACACACCTGACCGACGCCCCTCGCTACCGGCTGGACGGCCAACCTTCCGCAGATTCCCTGGAACGGCAACGGCTGCGGCTGCGGGACGTGCCCATGCACGCCGCCGCGGGGGATTCCCTGCTCCAGCTACTCGCCTCGCCCAACATAGCCAGCCGCTGGGGGGTGTACCGGCAGTACGACCACCAGGTGCAGACCAACACGGTGGTCGCTCCGGGCGCCGGGGACGCGGCAGTGCTACGGATCAAGGACACCGGCCAGGCGATAGCGGTGGCCATTGACGGCAACGGACGCCAGTGTTTCCTTGACCCCTACCGTGGCGCCCAGATGGTCGTGGCTGAGGTCACGCGCAACTTGTCCTGCGTCGGCGCGGAACCCCTGGCCCTCACCGATTGCCTGAACTTCGGCAACCCGGAGCGGCCCGAGATCTACTACCAACTGGAGCAGTGTATCCGCGGCATGGCCCGTGCGGCCCGTGCGCTGGGTATCCCGGTGGTCAGCGGCAACGCCAGCCTGTACAACGAGAGCCAGGGCGCTGCCATCTTCCCGACGCCCATCGTCGGAGCCCTCGGGCTGCTGGAGGATGTCCAGAGACACTGTAGCGCGGGGTTCGCCGAGGAAGGGTTGGCGGTGATCCTGCTGGGCGCCGACCGGCTCACCGCTCGCGCATCCGACCTGGCCGGCAGCGAGTACCTCAACACGGCCCACGGCATGGTCAGGGGCCGCCCGAGGATCAATCTGGCGCTGGAGCGACGAGTGCAGGGCTTCTGCCGTACCCTCATCGCAGATGGGCTGGCGAAATCGGCCCATGACTGTTCCGATGGAGGGCTGGCCGTCGCGTTGGCCGAGTGCTGCATTTTAGGTGATGGCCGGATCGGCGGCGGCCGCTCCGTGGGATTTGCGGCATCGGACGATCTGTCTCATAACATTCCGGCCCGGTGGGATGCGGCGCTGTTCGGAGAGGCCGCATCTCGCATTCTGATCTCGGTAGAAATGGAACACGTGAGTGGCATACTGGCCTCGGCCGGCGCGGCCGGGGTGCCCGCGACGATATTGGGTTGCACCGAAGGGGACCGGATGCGGATTGCCGGTCTGATTGACATGCCGGTGGAGGAGTTGGCCAGCGCGTGGTACGGAGGATTGGACAGCGCATTGCAATAGCAAAGGAGGAGAAATGCAGGCAATAAACAAACTGGTCGGCGCATATCTGGTCGGCATCTCAATCGCAGTCGCCGTATTCTTCATCATAAACGTGTTTCTCGTGAACTCGATCAACGTCCTTGCCGTATGGCACGTTCTGGACGTCCTGATGCTGGTAGGCCTGGCCTTGGGAATGGGTTTCAACTACGTCCACAAGCAGCGGGCAAGTGGACGCGAGCCCGGTGATCCGGTTACCCACGCTTACCTGGAGGCAAACCTTGTCTTCTACGCCACCGCCGTGGTCACCATACTGTTCCTGCACAACTGGTTCGCTTTCCTCGTCACAGGCGACGTCAGCCAGGGCGATAACCACACCGCCTGGGTGATATGGGCGGTGGTGGACACTGCGCTGCCTATAGTGTTGGGCGTCACCGGCTGCCGCCTCTGGCGGGAAGCGTCCAACACGTAACCCGACCTGGAGACCGGCAATGACGTTGCTCCGACGCAAGACGATCTACCTGGCCAACCCATACGGCTTTTCCGAGCAGCAAAAAGCACGGCTGCTCCCGGAGCTCGTCAGCGCGCTGGAGAGCCTTGGGCTGGAGGTATGGGAACCCTTCGGGCGCAACAACCAGGTCGACTTCTCCGAACCTGGCTGGGCGCACTGGATCGCGCTGGCCGATGTTCGGGACGTGCGTGATGCCGACGCGATCTTCGCGGTGGTTAACGGGACACCGCCCGACGAGGGCGTGATGGTCGAACTGGGCATTGCCATCGCCCTAGGCAAGCCAACGTTTCTGTTCCGCGACGACTTCCGTCGGGTGACCGATAGCGAGGAGTACCCGCTGAACCTGATGCTGTTCGCCGGACTGCCCGAACAAGGGTGGCAGGACTACTACTACACATCCGTCGCCGAGATCGCCGCGTCGGACAAAGCACTGGCGAGGTGGGCGCGCAACGGTCTCTGAACCGTTTGGCAAACCACAGCGGGTCCCACCGGTCGGATGGGACCCGCTGTGAACCTCCTGACGCTCACGGTTAGCTGATAGCGACCACTTCAGCCTCTTCGGCTGTTTCGGGGCGGTCTGCCTCCGCGGAGCCGTGATCCTCGACGGGCGGCGCGGCGATCGTGTCACTGGGCGAAGGATCTTCTTCGGCTGGAGGATCATAGGGCAACCCCAGCCGGGCCGCCAGCGCGTATCCTACGACGGGGTGCTCCCGATTCAGGCCAAACACCCGCCGGCGTCGTGACCGGTTGGTTTCGGAATCCCTGAAGTTGATGTTGCGATACTGGAAGATCCCGTTCGACATCAGGGCTCGGACGTAGCGGGTTATCAGGTTGCGCGCTACCATTTCGGGAGACTCGCCCCAGTGCTTGCGGATGGTGACATCCTCCGCCTCGATTCCCGCGGTGAGGGCCTCGCTGATTTCGTTGCACAACGCCTGGAACATTACCGCGTCGGCGCCGTCTCGCTCCTCCAGGAAATGACTCATGGCGACCAGGTCGGCGATGCGGGCCGCGTCGCCGTCGGGATCATCGGACTGGGGCAGGTCCATGGCGCGGATGGCGTCCACAAGAGATCGTTCGATCCGGGTTTGTCGGTATGTGGGCGCGTCACTGGCAGCGGGTTCAGGCGAGTCCGATTGTGCGGGCGCGGTCGCTCGGTCTCGGTAGCGGCGATCTCTGGGTCGATCGTCGAATTCCCTGGCCGCAGACTCAGCCAGTCGGTCTGCCTCCCCAGCGTCGTCGTCATCGGCTGCGGCGTCAGTCTCTTCGTAGGTCTGCGCGTCCTCCAGGTCGGCCTCGTCATCGTCCCGTGCAACTGGTTCGGGGTCCGGCTCATCGGCCATCAGGATCCAGTCCACCAGGTCGACGCTGCGTATCTTGATGTTGCCCTCTTCGGCGACCCGCAGCATCAGCTTCTTGAACCCGGAGAAGCCCAACTTGCGCTCGTCGAAGCCGGCGATGCGGCGCATCAGACGCTGCTTGAGCGACGTGAGGAGCAGCGTGTGTCCGGCCGCGCGCTCGGTTCGGATCACGTCCTCGATGGCGCGGATGACCTCGGGCAACTGGTGGCGGCCGGGATTGGCCAGGGCAGCAGGCTGTTGTTGGCGGCCGCGATGAGCAGGAGCGCGGTGGAAGGCGTTTTCGGGTCCCTCGGCATCGATTGGGTCCACGTCCGCGTCGTAGAAGATGAGGCCGTCAACGTGGTCGGCCATGCGGCGGGATGTGGCCCAGGACACTCCCACCACCAGGACGCGCTTGCCGACCGCCCGGAGGGAGTTGATGACGTGGATGAAATCGGAGTCCCCGGATACGAGGACGAAAGTGTTGATGTTGGGGAAATTGTGCGCCGTATCGATGCAGTCCGCCGTCATTTTCACGTCAACGCTGTTCTTGACGCTGACGGTGCGACCCGACTGGTAGGATCCACGCAAGGGTAACCGGGTGGGCACGTACACCGGCTCGATCCCTGCTGCGTACAGCGACGGCGGATCATGGATAAACTGGCTGGCTCCCTTCAGTTCAGGAGCCCGGGATACCCAGTCGGCGTAGGCCTTGCCGACGACAACGCGGCCGTGGTTGGAGACTTCCTCCTTCAGCGCGGAGACATTGGGCGTTCTGCCCCGTACCGCCAGGCTGATTTTGAAGTTCTCCCAGTCTATGAATAATGCTACGTCTTCACTGAATGCGGCGTTGCCATTAACCTGTTGAATAGCGATGATGTTACCTCGACTTGCTCTACTGGCGAGCGGGTGTCGTGAAAAAGTGTAATGGGGCCGGTCGAAAACCGTCAAGTTTGCTAATGCCCGTTCCCCAGGCGAATTGCCAGTGACTCCGGGAGCCCTGCCGCCAGTATCCCGCTTTGCGCCCCGGCCAGGTCGTACTCGACACGGCGGTGGTATAGAATTCCAGATGCTCCAGCCTCGCTGTCGTATAGCAGGTACGACGCCCGCCAGTCGCCGTCGCGGGGCTGGCCCACGCTGCCGGGGTTGACGATCATCCGTTGTTCCGGATCCAGGACCACTGGAGCCGAGGGGTCCAAGAGTTCAACGCCCGCGCGCCCGTTGTCTTCGGTCCAAACCAACGGGTAGTGAGAATGGCCCACCAGGCAAAACGACGTCTCCATCAGGGCAAAGGTTGCCAGGGCCGCCGGCTCGCTGATCAGGTATTCCATGACCGGGTCACACAGACTGCCGTGCACGTGGGTGAACGATCCCATCCGGCGTACCTCGGGCATGTCGGCGAGGTAAGACATTTCGTCCTCGGTCAGTTGTTGGGCTGTCCACAGGGCGGCCGCACGCGCCGCGCCATTGAACAGGTCAGGGTTCATCTTGCCGGTCACAGCGTGGTCGTGATTACCGGCGATCGCGACGTGGGACAGCCTCCGCAACCGATCGATGCACGCGCTCGGATCCGAGCCATAACCCACCAGATCGCCAAGAAACCAGACCTCGTCGTATCCGCCGGCACCTTCGGCATCGGCCAAAACAGCTTCGAAAGCCTGCAGGTTGGAGTGGATATCCGAGACGATCAGGGTACGCATTGCCGTTCATGGTCGGCGCGTGGATGTGGGCGAACCGTCGTACAGCGCAGAACCGGACGCACGGGTCTCAGCAATCGCCGGCCGCCAGGCTGACCGACAGCACCCGGTCCATGCCAGCCAAATCAGGCTCGACAGTAATCTCCGCATCGGGAAATGCTGCGGACGCCAGGGATCGAGCCTCGGAGAACTGCTCGGGGTCCATCTCCAGCAGGATCACGCCGTGAGGCTTCAGGCGGGCGCCGCCCTCAACGCCGTGCGCCGTTGCAGCCTGCGACAACAGGCGACGGATGTGATCCAGTCCGTCGGTTCCGCCGTCCAGCGCGGCCACCGGCTCCCATTGTATTTCTGGTTGCAGGGTCGGGATCCGATCCGTGGGCAGGTAGGGCAGGTTGGCGACGATGACGTCCACCGGCTCGGGCAACGGTTCAAGGAGGTCGCCCTTCAACAGGGTGACGCGGTCGGCCACGTTGTGCATGCGCACGTTGTATGCGGCGACGTCCAGCGTGGCGTCGTAGGCGTCGCTGGCGTAGATCCGCGCCGCCGGCAGATGGATGGCGAGGTTCACCGCTATAGCGCCGGTTCCGGTGCCAACGTCGGCGATTACCAGTTCCCGGCTTTCCATGCCCATGAGCGCCATGAACAGGGCGTGCTCGACCATAGTCTCCGTCTCCGGACGGGGGATCAACACGTCCGTGTTCACCAACAGGTTGACGCCGTAGAACTCCCGATAGTTCAGGATATAGGCCAGTGGCTCCCGCGTGAGCCGGCGGGTCACGATAGCGGCCAACTGCTCCTCCTGCTGGGGCGAGACCTGCGACTCCTGCTCGGCGAAGATTGCCTGACGCGGCATTCGCATTACGTCCATGACCATCACCTCGGCTTCCAGGCGGGCGTCCGGGATGCCGGAGGCCTCCAGCGTGCGGTGGGTCTCCTGGATGACGGTGCGGAGGTTAGGCATGTTGGTCAATCGGCAAGGGCGACCCTGCGGCCGCCCCTGGTAATGCGGGCCGTCAATACTGAGATCAGGCGGACACGCTGGCCAGGCCCCGTTCCTGGTCGTCGGCGATCAGGCGGTCGATGATGTCGCCCAGACCCCCATCCATCAAACGCTGCACGCCGTGAACCGACAGCCCGATGCGGTGGTCCGTAATCCGATCCTGGGGGTAGTTGTAGGTCCGAATCTTCTCGGAACGGTCGCCACTCCCGATCTGGGCCTTGCGGCTGTTGGAAATGGCAGCCTGGTGGCGCTCCTGTTCCGCCGCGTACAACCGGCTGCGCAGGATGGTCATGGCCTTGGACTTGTTCTTGTACTGCGATCGCTCGTCCTGGCATACCACGACCACACCGGTGGGTTCGTGCACGATCCTGACCGCCGTGGCCACCTTGTTGACGTTCTGGCCGCCGTGGCCTCCCGCGTGGAAGATGTCGATGCGGAGGTCGTCCTCTTTGATGGCAACCTCGACCTCGTCGGCCTGTGGCAGCACGGCCACCGTAACCGTGGAGGTATGGATACGGCCCTGCGTTTCCGTCTCGGGCACCCGTTGGACGCGGTGCACGCCGGCCTCGAACTTCAGCCGGCTGAAGGCGTTGTCTCCGTCGACCGAGAAAGCGATGCGGCTGAAACCGCCCAGGTCCGACGGGTTGGAATCCAGTATCTCCACCGCCCAGCCCTGCTCCTGGGAGAAGCGCTGGTACATTCGGTAAAGGTCGCCGGCGAACAGCGAGGCTTCCTCCCCTCCGGCGGCGGCATGGATCTCCACGATGACGTCCCGCTCGTCGTTGGGGTCTTTGGGAAGCAGGGCGATGCGCAACTGCTGGGCCAGCTGGGCAATCTGCTGCTCGACCTCGATGAGCTCCAGTTGGGCCATCTCCACCAGTTCGGGATCGCCGCCCTCGCTGACCAGCGCCTTCAGGTCGGCCTGCTCTTCAAACAGCTTGCGATGCCGGCTGTCGATGCCCACCAGCTCCTCGAGGCCGGACCGCTCCCGGTTCAATTCGCGCAGCTTGGCATAGTCTGCTGCAACTTCCGGTTGCGCCATCTCATCTTCGATGGACCGATAGCGATCCACTATAGGCTGCAGCTTGTCGAAAATATCTGCCATCACACACCGCGCGAGAATAGGAAACTAGTTGGAGATTATAACTTAGCCCTCGGAATATCTACAAGGAGGATACGCCCAAACCGTAAAACCAGGCCGCCATCTCCGGTCGCCAGGACCAGGAGCCGCTCCGAGGTCCAAGCCTGACTGAGGCGCCGACCCTTCAGTTGTTCGGGTTGGCATCATCCTCCGACTTGGCGTCGCCACGAGCGCGGATCCGCGTGACCAGGTCCCAAACGAACGAGCCGAGTTCACTGCCGGCAGTCACGAAGGCGGAGATCCGAGCCGTCGTGTCCAGCATGATGCACGAAGCCGCCTCAAAATTGGTCGCCGCCCGCCGGATCTTCGGATATATCTTCAACGCGACGACGGTGAGCGCCAACGCCGCTACGGTCACCATGACGGCCATAACGATAATTGCGATGTCTCGGATAATCGACACGACGTCAGGCGACATAAAACGCTGTCCTTCCCATCGGGGCACAAAAAGGGCCGGGACGACGGTTTGTTCAACCGTCGCCCCGGCGGACGGTCCAGGCTAACCTTCGGAGTCCAGCTCTGCGTCGGTGTCGCCGGCCGCGATCCGGCTGCGGATGCGCTGCCAGTAGTCACGGCCGCGCTCGACGGCCTGATTGGCCCCCTGCGTCAACGCCTGTCGCGTTTCCCGTCCACTGCGTGGCGCCAGCAGCATACCGAGGCCAACCCCGATGCCGATGCCGGCGGCCAGCAGGATCAAATCACGTTGGGTGCGGTTCATGTAAGACCTCCTGAAATTGACTGTACGTACCCAATTATACAACGCGGGATCGCCTTGGCCGGCGGGCCCGTCGTCACCGTTATGACCAAATTGGGGTCGAGCAGGGTCGATTTGCACGTTGATTCACCGGGTACGCAATCGATTGAATATCGTTTTTACAAATACAGTATATTATGTTTAGAAATAAAAATCAACCGCGCTGGTTGAGTGGGGCCGCTCCCACCTGCGGTCGGCGGATCAGACTCGCTGCTGCCAGCAGTCCTCTGCGACCCCGACCGGCCCGTCGTAAATCGACCGCGCCTCTTCGATCAGAGCCTCGGTGTCCGTGTGGTAATCGTTGTGAATGTGCGTGATGGTCAACCCGCCCACGCCGGCCATCTGGGCGATGCGCGCCGCCTCCGCCGCCGTGGAGTGCGCGGTGCCGTCGGCCATGTCCCGCCTCTCCTCGGTGCAGAGCGCTTCATGGATCAGCAGCGTGGCTCCCTGGGCCAAATCCGCCAGGTCGGGACACCAACGGGTATCGCCAGAAAACACCACGGCGTGTCCGCCCGATTCAACCCGCCAGGCCATCGCGCCGCCGATATGGTTGACCGTCGTGGACCGGGCCCGCACGCCAGGGGTCAATTGCACCCACTCCCCCGGCTCGGTGGGACGGAAAGCGATGGACCTGCGCCCGTCTCGCCTGAGGGCTCCTTCGGAGTCCACGACCAGCCCACGAGTAGGCAGGGCCAGCAACGTGCCGATGTCAACCATGGCCTGTTCCGAGCCATAGACCTGCATGGGTTGTTCTGCCTCATTGCGCCGGCTGCGCTGCATCTCGATGTGCGGCAAACCCTCGCAGTGGTCGGCATGGCTGTGGCTCAGCAGGCAGTAGTCGAAGTCGTTCGGCGACATGCCCAGCTCGTGCCCATGACGCAGCACCGTGTTGCCCGACGCCGCATCCAGAAGGATCCGCTCTCCCGTAGTGCATTCGACCACAATGGCGGTGTGGTTCCGCATGATGCAGCCGCCCGCGCCCGTGCCCAGGTAACTGATGGTAAAGCCTGCTTCAGCCATGTGTCCCTCCAATCAAATCAGAAATCCCGTCTATCCTGTGCATCCATGCAAATTCGATTAACGCAGCGCCACGCGCGAATGGGGCAGCACCGCCGGGTTCACCAGGAACTCCGGCATCCGACCCTGCAGCACGTCCACCGTGGCCTGCGCCGTGCGGACCTCCAGTTCCAGCACTGACTGCTGTGACAGGAAGGCAACGTGAGGCGTGACGATCACGTTGTCCATGGCGAACAGCGGGTGGTCCGCCGGCGGCGCCGATGATTCCATCACGTCCAGCCCGGCGCCGGCAATCTGCCCGTCCCGCAGCGCGTCTATCAATGCCGGCTCGTCGATGATGGGGCCGCGGGCGCAGTTGATGATATACGCCGACGACTTCATACGCTCGAACTCTGCCGCGCCCATCAGCCCGCGCGTCTCGTCGTTCAGCGGCGTGTGGACGGTGACGTAATCGGACACCGCCAGCAGGTCGTCCATCGTAGCCGCCGACACGCCGTCGGGCAACGCGGCGTCGGCCGGCAGATAGGGGTCGTGGACCACCACCGCCAGCCCGAAGGCCCGAGCCTTATCGGCCACGGCGCGTCCGATGCGCCCGAACCCGACGATGCCGATGGCCTGGCTGCGCAGACGGGTCAGCGGGTGCGGCGACGGCGTGCCCTCCCAGCGGCCGGCTTTGGCAACGCCGTCGTAGAACCCGATCTGCCGGTTCCAGGTCAGCAGCAGCGCCATCACGTGGTCGCTGACCTCATCGACGCAGTAGTCGGGCACGTAGGTGACGGGGATGCCCAGCTCGGTGGCCACGTCCACGGCGATGTTGTCCACGCCGACGCCGTAGCGGCTGATGACGCGGCACTTCTCCGCCGCCCGCACCACCGCCGGCGTCACCTGGGCGAAGCAGGTCATGATGCCGTCGCAGTCCGCCGCCAGCGCGGCCAGCGTCGCCTCCGACCCGTCCGGCGCCTCGACGACCTCCACCCCGTCGCCCAGGCCGGCCACCAGCACCTCCCGCTCCGGCGCGGTGGAGGGCCAGACAAAGTCGGTGATGAGGATGCGGGTGGTGGCGGGCATGGCAGTTGGTTCAAGTTTTCCGAAGGTTAGTCGGTGGGCGAGGGTTCCGCAAGCGCATCCGCCCCGTGGCCGGCCAGGAGTTTACGTACGGCGGGGGCCAGATTGGCGGGAATCAGCATCATCGTCAGGCCGTCGGGTTTGAAGTCGGCTGCTTCTTCCCCCAGCGCTTCCTCTTCGGCCAGAGCTTCGGCGGCGAGGCGGTGGACGCGCTCCGCATCCCAGCCGGGCGGGAAGTTGCCGGGCCCGTCCGACTTCCGATCAAGCCAGGCCTGAGCCGCAGCGGCTTCTTCGGGATGGTCAGCCTCGTGGCGCGCAATCATGCCCCTGACGGTGGTGAGCAACTCTTTGGGCACCAGCACGTCCACGGTAAAGGGATTTTCGTAAGCGTATTCGTCTTGGGCGATCCATTCCTCTTCGGTGAGGAAATCAAAGTATTTCGCAAGTTCCTGGATCTTCTCAGCGTCTAAACCGGGCGGGTAGATGTTGGAATCTTCCATCTCACTCTCATTCTTCTCCGACGTTGATACACAGCGCACATAGTGCCAGTCAATTCGCAAGCCAACACCCTATTGTCGACCTTGCCAGTCTTCCGTGCGGAAGTCCAGCTCGCGTATCAGCCTGAACGTATTGTAATTGATGATATCGAAATAGTCGCACACGTCAGGAACCTTCCGATTGGCACGGGTCGCGCTGGGTCGGGAACGCTCAGTAGAGACCACGCGGCGATGCTCAGGGTCAGCCAGAGCGTATGCTATCAGGAAGGGGTCTTCGTTCAGCTGTTCAGTCTCGACGTCGCTCAAGTCCGGCGCGTAACCTTCGTCCATCACACGGCGAATCAAATCTTCATCGACCGCTTCGGCCAGCAATAGAGCACTCTGATTGTCTTTCAGCCACCGCGAGAGTGCATCATCGGCCTGAGTGACCTTATCATAAACTTCTTGCGGAACCTTTACGACGTCCCGTTCTCCCATGGCAACCAGCCAGCTCCAGAACTCGGGGAGCCGGTCAATGGGATAATAATCCCGATCGGCATCAATCAACACATTAGCGTCAAGGAGGTTCATGCACTTCCTCCCATGACGGCCGGCCGACGTCGAACAGCAAACCTATTTGCCCAGGTTTGACCCCCAACACGCTGGCCGCTTTGGAGGTCGTCAGTTCACCAGAACTCATCGCGCGCCGAACCAAGTTGACCAGTGAGGTTCCAAGTTGGAATCGGCGCGTAACCTGAGGGCTAACCCCGCCGGCTCGCTCTCGCTGGCGGGCCTGTTCACGGCGTTCTTCGCGCTCACGCAGCCACTGTTCCCGAAACGCGCTTTTCAGCCGATTGTACATATCCCAATCAATCCCGCCGCCTCGCCAGACTCTGTACGCCACCATTGTCCGGCTAACTTTGGTTTCACTAGAAAATTGGTTAATCCTCTCGACTACCCCCTCAAAGTCATCGTTATCCGAGAACGCCAGACTTTTACTCTCTGTCTGTGGCAGCAGGAATTCACTGGCGACATCATCACAGAACCATTCAATTTCATTTTCGGCGCGGGCTCCACTAACGCCAGTTTGGCCCAACAACAGATGTACCATTTCGTGTAGCAAGGTGAATGACCATGATGATCTTGCATCGTGCTGGTTGATTATCACGAACGGTGCTATATCGTCCGCGATGGAAAATCCGCGAAAAACATCAGTGTCAACGATGTCGGTATGGTGAGTCCCCAAGTTGCCCTTAATCAGTACAAATACGCCAGCGCTTTCCGCACGAGCCCGCAGCAGGCGAAAAGCCGCTGTAGGGTTTCGTTGCTTACGATAATCCACTAAGTCCACATCCAGCAATGCCCGTAATGACGCCAGCACCGCCGCAGGTCCGTCTTCCATTCGGCACGCTGCGATAAAATCTAGCCTTTCCGCCTCCTCCATATCTTCCAAAACTGCCCGCACCATGCTCTGCCGCGCCCTTATGTCCCGTAGCAGCGCGTCCAGCAGCGCGTCATCTGCGTCCGTATGTCCGGCGGGCAGTGTGCGAAAGTCCGCCCCTCGATCCCCCTTCGCCGGTGGTCGGGACAGGTAGAACGTAAGCAATGGCCGGCGGTACACCCGAGCCATTTCGACCAGTACCGGGCGCGACGGTTCGGCCATCCCGTGTTCTAAGGTGTTCAGCTTATCCACCGCCGACGCCCTTCTGGTATCAGCAAGGCGTTGGTTCTTCCTGGCCGCTTCCTCCAACGTAAGCCCGGCCGTTTCCCGCGCCCATACCAGTATTTCCGGGTTTATTCTGGGCATTGCTCACGCTCCGCTGTGCGTCGCTGACGGGTGGACGGACGGTATCCTCTACGTAAACGGCGTCGGCATCATGCCCACGGGCACTTCGATCAGGCTGGGCGCGTCGGCGGCCAGGGCTTCGCGGATGGCTGACTCCAGCGCCTCCGGCCCACGACCGGGACTCGGTAGGCCTCGGCCAGCTTGACGAAGTCGGGGTTGTGCAGCTCGGCACCCATCGTGTGGCCTCTGAACTGGTCGCCCAAGACCTTGCTTGTAGTCGCAGGGAGTTGACATTACAACGCGGCGCAAAACTCCGCCACGGTCAGACCGGCGTCACGGATGAGGCGGCGCAGTGTTCCTTTGGCCACCGTGGAATGATTGGGTACGGAGAGCGTCGCCATCTCCCCGGGCTTGGTCATCACCATGTGGCTGCCCCGCTGGCGGGACACCTCCCAGCCAAAGCGCTCAAAATTACGCACCGTCTCCGACCCGCTCAAGACCGGCAACTGGGGCATTACAAGGCAACCTCCACCTGCCGCGTTTCCACGGTCAGCGGCAGCCCCCGTTCGGCGCGCACTTCCATGCAGAGCTCGATGGCTTCCCGGATGTTCGATAGCGCTTCATCCTTCGTATCGCCCTGGCTTACACAGCCCGGAATAGACGGACATTCCACGATCCACAAGCCATCTTCATCCCGGTCAATGGTCACCGTGAGTTTCATGGCTCAATCCTCCCTGCGCCGGGTCAATCGGCTACGTAAACGGCGTCGGCATCATGCCCACCGGCACCTCGATGAGGCTGGGCGCGTCGGCGGCCAGGGCTTCGCGGAGGGCCGACTCCAGCGCCTCCGGGCCCTCGGCGCGGGCGGCGCGGACGCCGTAGGCCTCGGCCAGCTTGACGAAGTCGGGGTTGTGCAGCTCGGCCCCCACGGCGCGGCCGTTGAACTGGTTCACCTGGTCGCGCAGCACGTTGCCGTAGGCGTTGTCGTTGAACACCACCGCCACGGCGTTGATGCCGTGCTGCACCGCCGTGGCCAGCTCCTGGGAGTTGAACAGGAACCCGCCGTCGCCGCACAGGGCCACCACCGGACGGTCCGGCTGGGCCACCTTGGCTCCCAGCGCCGTGGGGTAGGCGTAGCCCAGGTTGCCCGAGTAGCTGGACGTGATGAAGGTTCGCGGCTCGTAGGTCGGCCAGAAGGCGCGAGCGTAGTAGCCCAGCTGGGTCATGCCCGACACCAGGATGCCATCCTCCGGGACAGCGGAGCGCACCGCTTGCAGGTACGACTCCTGGGGTTCCGGCCGCAGGGCTGACTCCTTGCGACGCTGGCGCAGGTTCTCGGTTTCCGCGGCAAAGGACGGGCGGGAGCCCATATCTATCGACTCGGCCAGCCTGGCGTCCACCTGCTCCATCACGGTGCGCGCGTCGCCAGCCACGCCGTAGGTGTTCTCCCAGTTGCGGCCCAACTCGTCCGCGTCGATATCGATCTGCACCACCCGCTGGCCGTCCAGCCACATGGGGAAGGCCATGCGGCTGCCCACGCCCAGGATGACGTCGAAGTGGGGCTCCTCCTTGGCCACCGGGTCGTTGCGCAGACGCAGCGCGCCCAGGGCCAGGGGATGCCGGTCGTCGATGACGCCCTTGCCCTCGGCGGTGGTGATCACCGGCGCCTGCAATCGCTCGGCCAACCGCACCAGCGCCTCCGACCCCTCGGATGAAATGACGCCGCCGCCGGCCCAGATCAGCGGACGCCGCGCGCCGGCCAAAATGCGCGCCGCCTCGGCCACCTGCTCGTCGGATGCCGCCGGGCGCGGGTAGCCTTCGGCCTCGATCAGCGTCACCTCTTTCTGCTCCGCCATGGTCTCCGGCGGCATCTCGATCTCCACGGGGCGCGGCCGGCCGGTGGTCAGTTGGCGGAAGGCTTCGTGCACCGCCTCGGGCGCTTCCTCGGCGGTCATCATGCGCCGCACGTACTTGGTGATGGGCCGGATGCAGTCCTGCTGGTCATTCACCTCGTGCAGGATGCCCCGGTCCGCGCCGATCAGGTCGCGCTCGATCTGACCCGACACCACCAGCACCGGCGACGACGCCGAGTAAGCGGTGCTGATCGCCGCCGACGCGTTGAGCAGACCCGGCCCTGGCACCATCAGCGCGGTGCCCACGCCGCCGCTTGCCCTCGCGTAGCCGTCGGCCATGTACGCGGTGGCCTGCTCGTGCCGCGTGGTGATCAGGCGGATGCCCGGCACGTCGTTCAGCGCGTCCAGCGCGTGGTAGAGCTGCACGCCAGGCAGCCCGAAGATGACGCGCACCCCCTCCAGGTACAGAGAGCGCATGAGAGCCTGGCCGCCGGTCATGGTGGGCATGATTAAACCTTCCTGATGCAATGATGATGCCCGTGACTACGGGCCGGCCTACGATAGCACAGCGTCCCTACCCTGTCATTTGAGCCGTGTCACCCGCTCGCCCGGCGACGCCAGGGAGTCGAGCAGGCTGCGCGTTGCCAACGCCACCTCGTCGACCGCTTGCTCGAAGGCTGCGGCGTTGGCCCGGGACGGCTGCCGGTGGCCGCTGATCTTGCGAACGAATTGCAGAGCCGCTTCCCGTACCTCAGTATCGGTTGCCGGTGGGTCGGCGTTGCGTAGCGTCTTGATGCTTCGGCACATGGGTGGCTGCCTCCGGTGGTCGTCGTTCGAGATTGCCGCGTCGCTTCCCGCTATGTTACCCTGCGGCGCCACCAACCTGTCGCGTTTGGAAGGGTCGATGATCACGTTCAACTGCACCATCCAGGAGGGGATAGTCCCCGAAGACCTGAGGCCCCGCCTGGCTTCCGAGTTGGCCCGTATCTCAACCGGGTTCGTGGGCGGCAACCCCGACGAGGTATCTGTCAACTGGATCGAGATCCCCCACGGTTTCGGCTTCCGCGGCGGCCGGCTTTCCACCACATCGGCCGTGCGAGGCGAGATCCCCCCAGGCCTCCAGCAGGAAACCCGGGTGGAGCTCATGCAGTCCATACAGGATATGTGGATGGACCTCACCGGCTGCACCACCGACGAACTGGTCGTGTCCGCGCGCGACCGACGCGACGGCTAGCCCAAAATTACCTGGCACAAGGAGCAGACCATGCCGCACTATCGCTGTTTCATCCCCCAGGACGCCCTGTCCTTTGACCAGAGGCAGGAGATCGCCCTGGCATTCACCGACATTCACTGCGGCTCCACGGGCGCGCCCCGCAGTTTCGTGTCCGTGACATTCCTGGAAACTCCGGAGGGCCAGACCCACGAGCACGGTGTGGGCTATTACCTGGACGGCGGCAACCGCGCCGGCCGCTCTGAGGAGGTCAAGCAGCAGCTCCTGTCCGACTTGACCCAGGCCTTTGCCCGGGTAGCCAATGTTGCCCCTGAGGATATTCCCGGTCGCATCACCGAGAACCCTGCGTCGTGGACCATGGAAGGCGGCTTCGTGCTGCCCGAGCCGGGCGAGGAGGGCCCCGAGTGGTACGCGGCCGCGGAAGCCGCTGCTGCCGCCGATTAGTATCGCTCCGGCAAACCCTTACCCGACGGGGGCAGGGCCAGCACCTGCCCCCGATTCATGCATGGGTGTCGAGCCCTGGCGCTCTGAGGCGTGGACATGACGACTTCGCCCACGGTGTACATCCTTACGGGTGCGCTCTTCGTAATCATAGTAGCGACACTCTGGTTACTGCCGATGTCATCATCGACCCAAACCGCCAATGCTCCCCTGCCCTGCCCGAACGTGCCTGAGAATGACGCATTGTGGATAGACGCTCAATACTACGCCAGGGACTTCGGAGTGAGCGTCGAGGAAGCCGTGTGCCGCCTGTCCTTGCAGGGCGAGGTCGGACCGCTGGGATCGACCTTTCGGTCGAGAGAGCCTGACACCTACGGCGGATTGTGGATCCACCACGAACCGGATTTCGGCGTGACCGTATTGTTCACCGAAAACCCCGAAGCCACCCTGGCGCCCTACGTGGTTGACCATCCCCTGCGGGGGATCATCAAGGCCCGCAAAGCTGAGGCGTCGTTGCGATACCTGGAACAGGCGCAAAACCGAGCGCACGATCTCGCCAGCGCCACCGGCATTCCGGTCGAGTCGGGAATCAACATTCCCAAAAACCGCGTGGAACTCTACGTCATCGACGTGAAAGCTCTCACCAGGGCTCTCCGGGAAGCCGGCTCCC
This sequence comes from Dehalococcoidia bacterium, assembly GCA_022827095.1. Taxonomy (GTDB): domain Bacteria; phylum Chloroflexota; class Dehalococcoidia; order Lucifugimonadales; family UBA3495; genus Bin87. Next base: position 69,732 of record JAJDTP010000010.1, on the reverse strand, counting down.
GGCTCCCCGATCACGTCAAGATCATCAAGGTCGATCAGCACAGTTCACCTGCCTGAACGAGATAAGCCGGCCCGACCCGCTAGATTCTCGTCCATCCCCGGTTGTTTCCTCGGAAGTAAGGATATCCAGTTGCGCAAACCCATTCTGTGTCTGCTGCTGATCACGGCGCTGATGGCGTTGGCTTGCGGCCGGCCAACGGCGCCGGCGCCGGAGGATCCCGCATTGACCCTGCCGGCTCCGCTGCCGACCCGCGAAGCAACTGCGACCGCAACCGTCGAGCCAACCGCTCTCAGTCCAGCCCCCGTTGCCGAGCCCACGGCGGTCACCTACGACTCCAACCGCACCATGTTCAGCATCTGGCACGGTCTGGACCATCCTTCGGAGGCGACCCTCGGCGCGCTCGCGGATACGCAGGAGTACGGTGACAAGTCCCAGGTCCTGGTCATCCTTGAGGCGCTCAAGTTTTTCCGAAATCGGGATACCCTGGGACAGGCTATAGACACACTGACGGCCCTCACCGGGCAGGACTTCGATTTCGACCGCCGCTTGTGGCGAGAGTGGGTCGGGCCTCGCATGGACGAATACGCCCCACCTTCGGAATACCCCCGCTGGAAAGTGGACTCGCTGGCGCTGATCGACCCGGCCATCGGCGCCATCCTGGAACCGGGCATCACCCGCTCGCGGGTCGACCTCACCGAGGTGGTCTGGGGCGGCGTTCGGCTGGACGGCATACCGCCGTTGGAGCAGCCGCCCCACATCCTGCCGGAGCAGGCCACCTGGTTGTGGCCTGGCGACCGGGTCTTCGGCGTGTCCATCAACGGCGAGCACCGCGCGTATCCCTTGCGCATCATGAACGCCCACGAACTCGCCAACGACACGCTGGGGGGCGAACCGATCTCGCTGGTGTATTGAACCCTCTGCGGCACCGGAATCGTGTATTCCGGCATCGTCAACGGCGAGGCGACCACCTTCGGCACTTCCGGTCTTCTCTACCGAAGCAACAAGGTGATGTACGACCGGGCCACGCGCTCGCTATGGAACCAGTTCATCGGCGAACCGGTGATCGGACCCCTGGCCGATTCGGGCATCAGGCAGCCTTTCTTTCCCTCGGTGGTGACCACCTGGGAAGAATGGTTGGCGGAGCATCCGGACACCACGGTGCTGGACCGGTACACCGACGTATATCCGCCCGACTTTTATGTACCCGAGAACGACCCGCGCGCCATCTACTACGATTATTTCACTTCCGACGAGGTCATGTTCCCGGTGTGGAACCGGGACGTCACGTTCGAACCGAAAGCGGTGGTAGTGGGATTATCCATCGGCGACAGCGCCAAGGCTTACGGCGTGACTGATCTGCAAGAAGTGCGGTTGATCAACGACACCGTGGGCGGCCTCAACGTGGTCGTGGTGGCATCGCCCGAATCGCGGGCTGGCCGCATCTACGAGCGCGGCGAAACCGTGTTCAGGCTGCCAGAGGCTGATGACCCAAACATGGCGCCGACCACACTGGTTGACGAATCCGGCGCTCACTGGCAGGTCACGGAAAGCGGACTGGTGAATGCGGCTGATCCCTCTGCTGTGTTCCCGCGCATCCCCAGCCTGACTTCGTTCTGGTTCGGCTGGTTCCAGTACCATCCCGACACCGAGGTCTACCGGCATGCCCCGTGAGTAAGTGTTCAGAATCCAGGAGGTTGTCATTGCGATGCGCTTGCGCCGTGGCAATCTCGACGCCGTATCGGCGGCGTCTGCCCTGAAGGTACCTACTGCGCTGCCGAGATTGCCGCGCTGTGCTCGCAATGATACTTTCCCCTCAACTCTGAACATTTACCCCCGTGATGGGTTGGCGCGGACGCCCGAGCGACCGTGCTATAATTTTCCTCCGCCCTTTGGTTTTTCATGGTCCGGGTGCGCTTTGACGGCACGGACAACCGCGGAGAGGTGCCAGAGTGGACGAATGGGCGCGACTGGAAATCGCGTAGGGGTTTACGCCTCTCGCGGGTTCGAATCCCGCCCTCTCCGCCAATTAACTTCGTAAAACCCCAGCCACATCGGCCGTTTCCTGATTGATTTGAGTAGGAGGCGGTCGTTCTTGTGCCCGGCAACGTCCGCCAAAATCCGGCTACGTCCGCTAGATCCAGGCTCCGACGCGGCTCAGCCGGAGCCGGCCCGCCGGCGCCTCCTCGCTCCCGACGACTCGTACAACACGCCGGCACCAATCAACGCCGCCACATCCTCCGCCGAGTACTGCAGGTGTTCGGCAAGCACCGTGTAATTGTGCTCCCCCAGTTGCGGCGCCGGTCCGCTCACCGCCGCCGGCGTCGCCGAGAACCGGTACGGCGGCGACACGACCCCCACCGGGCCGACCTCCGGGTACTCTATCTCCTGGAACGCCCCGCGCGCGTTGTAGTGTGGGTGCCGCCAGATCTCCTCCTGCGAAAGCACCGGCCCCGACGAGATGCGCGCCTCCGCCAACACCAGCAGCGCCGCCTCGTCGTCCGGCAGGGTCTGCAACCAATCCTCAATGATCCCCACGATTTCGTCCCGCCGCTCCACCCGGTCGTCGTCCGTCAAGTAACGAGGGTCCTCGATCAAGTCCTCCCGACCCATGCACTCGCACAGCCGACCCCACGCGCTGTTGGGCCCTTGTCCCGGCGCCTGCAGCGAGATGTAGCCATCCCGCGCCTTCAAAATGCCCATGGGAAAGGTGTAGGTGTTCTGCTCCCCGTTGCGATAATGCAGAGGCGCCCCGTGGTTGGCCGCCACATGGGGCATGGCCAGAGAGTCCAGGAACAGCAGGCTGTCGATCATGGACAGGTCGATGTACTGACCCTCACCCGTCCGCTGCCGGTGAAACAAGGCGTAGCCCACGGCCATCGCCCCCGTCATGCCGGTGACGGTGTCGCCGATACCGCCTCCGATGGTGTACGGCGCGCCATCCCGCTCGCCGGTGATCCAGTTGAGGCCGCTGACCGCCTGCGCCACCGGATCGGTGCAGACGTGCTCGGGGTTGTGTGCGAACCCCTCCTGACCGTAGCCCGTCATGGAGCACATGATGATGCCCGGGTTCAGCTTGCGCAGGTTGGGATAGTCCAGCCCGTAGCTCCGCACCACGTGGGGAGTGTAATTCTCCACGAACACGTCGGCCCGTTTCACCAATGCGTGAACGATCTCCAGACCCGCCTCGGTCTTCAGGTCTACGCATAGGCTCTTCTTGCCGCCGTTGAGGTGCAGATACGGCACGCCGTTCCGCGTCGGCAGAGACTCCGGGGTGAATCGCTCATCCTGATCCGCCGCCGGCCGCTCGATCTTGATCACCTCTGCGCCCATGTCGGCCATGATCCGGCTGCAAAATGGCCCAACGAACGCCGCCGTAAAATCCAGAACCGTTACCCCAGCGAGCAGCCCCGTAGTCATGAACAACCTCCTGGTTTGCTTACTCCTGATCGTATACGCCGAGGACGAGGGAGTTCCCAAGCATTCCTCTACGGGCGGGACAACCGTTTCTAAGGGCCCGTCAGGACGAAGCGCCGGCTCCGGGGGCAAGCCGTACTGGGGTTGCTCGGCGGCATCCCATGCCGCGACGACGCTGTTACCAGCTTCCCGAAGTCATCACGAAGGGTATTTGCCCAGCATCAGCCAGCCCCCGCTGCTCGGAGTGGAGAAGGCGCACAGCGCGGTCTCGGCCCGCACCGTCACCTGGCGGTCACCGGCCGTGCCGCGGAGTTGTTCGATGCTGTCGGTGTACATGGCGGTGCGGGTGCGGCCGTTGCCCAGGTTGCCACCGCTGGAACTGAACGGATGCGGGCCCTTGACGGTGATGTCGCCAGCGTAGAAAGACAGGGCTTCACCCCGCTTGACTCCGTGCCACTGGAAGCCCTCCAGGAAGAACTGGGTCATTATGGAATAGCCGTCGTAGGGATTGAAGATGTCCACGTCGGCGGGGCCCAGGCCGGCGCCCTCATACATGCGGGCCGCCTGCCGGTCGGTCCACATCTCCACTTCGTCCAGGTCGGGCTGGGTTGTCCGGAACGCGAAGTTGTGCTGCGAATGGTTCAGCACGTACACCGGCTGGGATTTCATGTCCTGCGCCCGCTCGGCGGTGGTGAATACGTATGCCGCCGAGGCGTTGACCGGGCGGTCGCAGTCCCAGATGCGCAGGGGATTCAGGATTGGCCGGGAGCCTATGTAGTCTTCCACCGATATGGGTTGGATGTTGTGGGTGGCGTTGTACCCCCACGGGGTGAGCATCCCGTTCTTGTGCTGGTTGCGGACAAAGTGGACCAGGTCCTCATGTTCGCCGCCGTACTTCATCAAATACTGGCGGTGGGGGAAGATGTTGATGAAGTCGTTGCCGCCGTGGTTGCCCCAGGGCACCGTCCACTGACGCGCGCCCCGAGCGTAGTCGTCGGCGTTCTCGCCGCCCCGCCGGTAGCGTCCTTCCATGTTTCCGGTGGGATAGATGACCAGGCAGGTGGAGCAGACCCCGTCGCCCACGGCCTGGGACGCCATGCCCACCATCTCGCCGATGGTCGGCACGCCGGTGGGGGCAAATTTGACGTTCTTGAAGCCCATGGTGTTGATGAGCCACTGGGCGTTGATCAGCGTCAGGCCGTACTCGGAGTCGTAGGGCGGATCAAAGTAGGGCCGCGGCGCCCACTGTGAGGCCGTCCCGCCGCTGCCGCCGGCGATGTGGCTGTCGCAGCACACGATGCCGTCCACCTGGTCAATGGTGACGCCGGCCTGCTCCATGGCCTTTTCGCAGGCCATGATAGTGTACGCGCCCAGGGAGCTATCCAGGTCGACGCCATCCCATCGGCGGTCCACCGGCGAATGTCCGTATCCGACGACGGCCACGTTGCCCCGGTGTTCCCACACGCCCAGGCCGTCCCGGTCCCTGCGCCATTGGAAGTCATTGCTGCTGGTCATAATCCGTCCTTTTTTCGCTTTTTGCGCAACCTGTCATTGCGAGCGAACTGTGGCAATCTCGGCGCCGAAGGAAACGTCGCTCCGGCAACGGGATTGCCAGATTTGTCAAAGACCTGTCATTGCGAGCGAACCGTGGCAATCTCAACGCCGAAGGAAACGTCGCTCCTCGCCATGACAAACTGGGTACACGTGAGCTATTCCACCACCTTCCATTCGTGTATCAACTGGCCGGGGGCCACCTCTTCGAAGGTAACCTCCACGGCTGCGCCCACCGGCACCTCGTAGGGCGGGGTGCCCGGTAGGTTGGAGTAGAAGTTCACGGTGGGGTCCTCATCCAGGGTCACCAGCGCAAGATTGTAGGGCTGGTCGGGCATCCGGCGGTTGAGCCGGCCGTCCTCGATGACGATGTAGGCGGCGATGTGGCCCTTGCCTTCCACCTCTTTCCACTCCACCCCAGTCGCGGATTCGCAGACCCGGCAATCTACTCCGGGCGGGTACTGGAGCCTGTCGCATCCGATACAGTTCTGGACTATCAGTCGCCGCTCGTTCACCGCATCCCAGAAGGGCTGGCTGAGTTCATCGGGTACGGGGATTATCTTTGGCATTGCTTGTCTCCAACAATTTCTTTTCGGGCAACGCTTTTACAGAACCGGGTCTGCGGGTGGTTACGGCTCTTCCCGTCCTCGTGAAGGCTGGGAATCAGAATTGCCAACCCGAATTTAGGCTGAAACGCCGAAGCGCGCTCCGGCCATTCTATCCATAAAACGGCGCTTCATCCACTTGGGACCGACCTCTGGCGTAACCACTTTCAGGAGTTGTCAGAACCAGGATTTACAAGATTTTCGGATTTTCAGGATGCCGCCGCCCATGCGCCGACCAACCCAATCCTGCCAATCCTGAAATCCGGCAAATCTTGCTTCTGACGTTTCCCGCCGCGTGTCCGGCCCGCCTTGACAACCCCAAGCCCCAAGTTACAATCGCCCGGAGGCCTCCTCGACACGATACCAAGGAGAAATTGCAATGCCGTTCTACACCAGAGGCGATGTCACCATTCATTACGAAGAAAAGGGTTCCGGATTCCCGATCCTCTGCACACCCGGCGGCGGATTGAACTCCATCATGAGCGGTTGGCCGAGGCAAGTCATCAACGCGTTCGACGAGTTCAGCAACGAGTTCCGTTGCATCACCATGGACCAGCGCAACGCCCAGGGAGGCCAGTCCACCGGGCCGGTCCAGGTCGAAGACCCGTGGGGCGCGTTCGCCGACGACCAGTTGGGCCTGATGGACCACCTTGGCATCGACGAGTTCCTCTTTATAGGCTTCTGCATCGGCGGGCCGTTTGCGATGACGCTGATCAAGAAGGCGCCCAATCGCGTGCGCGCGGCGGTGCTGTGCCAGCCGGTCGGCCATGCCGATGCGACGCCGGACGCCATGTACGACTCGGGGATCGATGTCTGGGCTCCCGAGTTGACCGCTGGCCGGCCGGACATCTCGATGGATACCATCCAACAATACTTACACAACCTTTATCGAGTGCAGCCGGACTTCTTTTACAGCGTCGACCGGGCCTTCGCCCGCGCCTGCCAGACCCCGCTGCTGGTAATGCCGGACGACACCCCGTCCCACTCTCTCCAGGCCGCGATGGACATGGTCGCTCTGGCGCCCAACGCCCAGACGACGGCGTGGCCCTGGAAGGAAGACCCCGATCTCAAGGCCACCACAGTTGAGCAGGTGCGCGGATTCTTCAGGGCCCACGCGCCGGTGGCCGCTGGCGTCTAGATCCAGCCCACTCGGCTTGACGAGCCTGAAAACCGCCCCGGCTGATATGCCGGGGCGGTTTTCTTGACTTGGTTCAGTCCCGCCGGTAAAGCCCTTAGCCAGCAGTCTCGGCGGCGGCGCGGCCGGCCACTTCTCCAAACCTCCGGCCAAAGAGAGGGGTCATCAGGGCGCTGGCGATGGTCACCGCGAGGCACATGTATCCAATACCGGCGTAGCCCACGCCAGCCAGCAAAACGCCGCCGGCGGCGGCCCCCAGCGCGCCCGAGGACTGGTTGGTAAATCCCATCAGGCTGGCTCCGGTGGACTTGGACTCTCCCGAGTATTCGGTGCTGAGCGCAACCAGGGCGGGCATCAGAACGCTCAGGAACCCCGCGCCAATTGCCACCACCGCCACCGCCAACCAGAGCCCCAGGTCGACCGAGAAGAACAGGCACGCGCAAAGGCCACCCGCGATTGAAGTGCCCGCCAGCAGGGCGATGCGATGTTTATTGTTCGCCACATACGCCGCCGAATAGCTGCCCACTACCTGGCCTACGGCGGTGATCGCCAGCGGCAGTGCTACCAGCGCGAGAGGCACGTCGTAAGCGAGCAGCAAGTGGGCAGGAAAGAAGCTGAGCGTGGCCCAGAACGAAACGCGCTGCGCTGCGCCGACCGCGATCGCCACCCGGAAATAACGCAACGAAAGCAGAGAGACGTACCGGGAAACAAACGCAAAGTTTCGAGTTCGCTGGCGGTTGTCCTTCGGGAACCACACCCAGTTGACCAACAGCGCCGAAGCCAGTAACGCGCCAACGACCACAAAGGGAAGCCGCCACCCGCCCAAGTCTGCCAACACCGCCACCATTGGCACCGTTACCCCGGCGACCACGCCTTGTATAGCCAACATGGCAGTAATCGCCTGGGCGCGCCGGGCCGGTGAAATGACATCCGACAACACTCCGACCGCAGTCGGTGGGAGCGTGCCTCCGGCCAAACCGGTCAACGCGCGGAACGCCAACAGAATCTCGATGTTGGGCGCGAACGCCGACGCCAGCGCGGACACGGCGAGTATCGCCAACCCAGCCAACGCAACCGGGCGTCGTCCTAACGAGTCGGAAAGAGGCCCCACGCATAGCAACGACGCCGCCCAGGCCGCGAAAGTCGCCGTAGCCAACTGCCCAGCCACCGGCACCGAGACTTTCAAGTCGGCCCCGATCTCCACCAGCAGCGGCGGAACGATCAGGACCGCGCTCATGGCGGCGAAAACGGCAAGTGACAGCCCGGCGAAAAACAGGGCCTTGTTTACCTCGGCGGCCGCTTGCCGTGCCGGTTCTGTATCGATACGGCTACTCTCCTTTGATCGACGTAGTCAGGCATCCACTCCACAACCACATGCGGCGGGTCGATTACTGGTATCGGTTCAGACTTCAGCAACGTTGTCATAGGACTTACGCACTTGAAATTACAAACCCGTCATTCCTGCGGAAGCAGGAATCCATTGACTTTATGGTGAACGAAACTGGAACACTGTTAACGATTTCGGCCACTGGATTCTCGCTTTCCCGGGAATGACGAGTGTAAAGGCTCTCAACTGCGCAAGTCCTATGTCATTGCGAGGCATTTGCGCCGTGGCAATCTCGGCGCCGTAGCAGCAACACCTGCCCCAAAGGACTTCCCTATGCCAACGAGATTGCCGCGCTGCGCTCGCAATGACACTTTCCCGCAACTCTGAACGGTTACGATTACTGAGCCGTCCGCCCACCGTCGATCACCACCTCGGAGCCGGTTACGAATGACGACTCGTCGCTGGCGAGATACAGCACACCATAGGCGATCTCAATCGGCTGGCCCACCCGCCCCAGCGGCACCCGGCCCACCTGAGCGGCGATGCGCTCCTCGTCCTCCGGAGTGTCGCCCAGCATGGGCGTCTGGATCGGGCCGGGATGCACAGAGTTGCACCGGATGCCCTCGCCAGCGTACTGAATGGCGGTGGACTTGGTGAACAAGCGCACGGCTCCCTTGCTGGCCGCATAGGCCCCTGAGGTCCCGGGAGCGGGAGCGATGCCGGCGCCGGACGAGATGTTGATGATGGAGCCGCCACCGGCATCCCTCATGGCCGGTATGACCTCGCGGGTGCCCAGGAACACGCCCTTCACGTTGATGTCCATGGTGCGCTCCCACTGCTCGGCGGTCATGTCCTCGATGCCGCCCCGGGTGGAGATGCCGGCGTTGTTGACCAGGATATCCACCTTGCCAAAGCGGGACACTGCGGCCGCCACCGCATTGCGCCAGTCCTCCTCGCTGGTCACGTCAAGGTGAACGAAGAGGCATTCGGCGCCCGTCTCGTTGATCTCGGCCTCGGTCTGCCGACCGGCGTCGTCCAGGATGTCGCCGATGACCACCCTCGCGCCCTCAGATGCGAACAGCCGGGCCTCCTGGGCGCCCATCCCCCTGGCTCCGCCGCTGATGATGGCAACCTTGTTTTCCAGCCGCATGGTTCCGCCTCCTGCTACTTGATGATTGAACGATTGTAGCCGCCCCATTGGGCGGGTCAAGTTGAGCATCCCCGTTCGCTATAATCGGCGCACTCTGCAACGGCATGATATTGGAGCGAGCCAGATGGAAATCAAGGACGGCGTATTCATCGTGACGGGATCGGCCACCGGCCTTGGGGCTGCGGTCGCCCAGCGCCTGGCAGCCAAGGGCGGCCGGCTGGTCATCAACTACACCAAAAGCGAGGCCGAGGCGCAGGCTACCGCGGAATCCTGCCGCAGCGTGGGTGGTGAGGCCATCCTGTGCCAGGCCGACGTGTCCGTGGACGAGGACTGCCGGCGCATGGCGGCGACGGCGTTGGAAAAATGGGGGCGGATCGACGGGTTGGTGAACAACGCCGCCACATCGGTGATCGTTCCCCATTACGACCTGGAAGGTTTGTCATCGGAGGACTTCCAGCGGGTCCTCTCGGTGAACGTGGTCGGCGCGTTCCAGATGGTGCGCGCCGTTACGCCGGCCATGCAGGAGCAGGGCATAGGAGCCATCGTTAACGTGTCGTCGGGATCGGGCTTCAGCGGCTCCGGCAGTTCCATCGCCTACGCGGCGTCCAAGGCGGCGCTGAACGTGATGACCTACTCACTGGCCAGGGCCCTGGCGCCGGAAATCCGGGTCAACGCGGTATGTCCGGGCGTGATGCAGACGCGCTGGTGGCGTGAGGGATTGGGTGAGGAGAACTATCAGGGCTTCATCGACCGATACGCCGCGTCCGCCCCGCTGGGTTCGGCCGGCACTCCCGAAACCGTGTCGGAGCCGGTGGTCTGGCTCATCGAAGGCGCGGAGCACGTGACCGGGGAGACCATCCTGGTCGACGCCGGCAGCCACCTGGGTTCCGCGCCGGCGCGACCCCGTTAACGCTCGCATGTGAACACCATCCTGACCGCGTGCATTTTGCTGGACGGCATGGTCGGTCCTCTCGCGAATAATTTCCTTGACACAGTATCGGACGCAAGAGCATACTGCCTCCCTTAAGGGAGAGGATTATGGCCGTAGTTAACCTCCGCCCCGATCAGTTTACGCTGATCGGCTATCGCGTCCACTACGCTTGGGCGATAGTCGCCATCACCGCGATGATGCGGCTGGTGTCATCGTCGTTCCGGATGTCGTTCCCTGCGATTGTTCCCATCATTTCCGAGGTGTTCGGCTGGAGCGAGGGCGTCATCCTGCTGGCATTCTCGTTGCAGTGGGTGGTGTCCGGCGTTTTTGGTCCACCTTCAGGTTGGCTGGGCGATCGCTACGGCGCACGGTTCACCATGACTTTGGGAGCCTCTCTGTACATCGCCGGGATGATTCTCACCGGCTTCATGACGGAGATCTGGCAGCTCTACCTGTTCTTCGGTGTGATGCTGAGCGCATCCATGGGCATCTTCCAGGTCCCGCTGACGGTATCGGTCACGTCCTGGTTCCGCCGGCATCTCGGCCTGGGCATGGGCATTCTGCAGTCGTCACAGGGGTTCGGCCCGGTGATTGCGCCGCCCATCATGCTGGGACTGGTGGTCTTCTTCTCCGTGGGTCCCGGGCAGCATTGGACGGGCCTGTTCCCGTGGCTGGAGCCCGACACCATCGGCGTGAGGATGGCTTTCTGGATCCCCGGGATCCTGGGCGGAATAATCCTCCTGCTCCTGACCCGTGTTTTCTACAACTCCCCTGAAGATGCGGGGGTGCGCCAGCTGGGCGCCGATGCATCCGAAGCTCCCCGGCGTGCTCCGACCACCGGAGCCGGGGCCAAGGAGCGCGCGCGGGTGTTCCTCCAGCAGGTGCGCAAGACGCCCGCTTTCTGGAACCTGGTCGGCATCCACTATTGGGGGTGCGCCGGCCACAGCATTGTCATCGTCTTCCTGCCCATCATGGTAGTGGAAGCCCTGCGCCCTGCCGGTGGCTATCAGGGGATCCAGGACCCGGCGCTCCTCGGGGCAACGGCTATCGGAGCCGGCGCGGCCGCCACCATGAGCCTGGTGAGCACGGTGACCCGTTTCGGGGTTCCGGTCGCCGCCGATCTGCTGGGCAGCAAGTGGGTGATGGCCGTGTGCTTTGCGTTGCAGGTCCTGCCGGTGCTCATCCTGCTGTTCGCCAACGACGCCTGGATGTTCTACCTGTTCGCCGTCCTCTTCGGTATCGGGTTCGGTGGCGAGATGTCGGCGTTCCCCATCATCAACCGCCAGTACTACGGCAACGCGCCCATCGGCAGCGCCTACGGGTTCCAGATGATGGGCGCCGGCGCCGGCATGGCATCTGGCGCCGGCCTGGGCAGCCTGCTGCTCATCGGCGTGCGCGAGCTCGGGTTCCCGACGATTTTGGACAACCCGTACTGCTGGACGATCCTGCTATCGTTCATCATGAGCCTGGGCGGCGTCATCGCCATCCTGTTCCTGCCGGACACCCACCATCATCAGGTGCCGGATTGGGAGGACGAACTCCCGCCCGAGTTCCGCACCGGCGCCACTCCGGCGGAACCGGCGGCGCCCGCCCCGGCGGGAACATCCCCGGCGCCAGCCACTTCCGGCAACGGCGACTGACCTACCCGTGCTCCAAAAGGACGGGACACGAGACACGATAGACAGGGACATGGAGATTGTCCGGTCCCTGTCTCAGTCCGCCCGCGAGCCAGGCTCTCCGGGACTGTTGATTCTCTACGGGTTGCCCGGCAGCGGAAAATCCTACTTCGGCGAACTGGTGGCGGAGCGGTGCCGCGCGGTGATCTTGAACATCGACCGACACCGACGTGCCATCGTCCACGGCATTCCGAGATACGACGGGCCAGAAAACAAACGCGTCTTTGATGCGCTCGACCGACGCGCTGAGGAATTGCTGGACCAGGGGCAGGTGGTCGTCTTCGATTCAAGCGCCCTCCGGGAATGGATCCGTAGTCCCCTCGAAAAAATTGCTTCGGATCGCGGGTTGACTCCCGTCAGGGTTCATCTCGACCCGCCCGAAGATGTGATCTTTGCGCGCTTGCGCAATCGTCGGCCTGCACCCGACCCGGTCGACGGCGTCAAAACCTGGCTCGACGTGTATGACTGGATGCGGCCGGGGTGGCAGCCAATCTTGGAACCGCATCGGCGGTTCGACAATCCGGAGGCGGTGGATGCGGACGTGGCGGCCATCTGCCGGGAACTGTGCGAGGATACTGGCCGTTCGGCATAGCAAGAGTTTGTCACCAACGGTATCATGTTGCCCAAATGACCGGACGCTATCCTGAAGGAGGCATCACCATGGCAGACGGAATCACTATTTTGGTAGGAACCGCCGGGCAGGGCGTCATGCGGAGCGTCGACAGCGGCGAGTCCTGGCGGCGCGTGGGCATCACGCAGGGCATTCACTCGGACGCCGTGGTGCGCTGCCTGACGCCGATCCCCGGCACCGAAAGCAGCGTGCTGGCCGGGTGTGACAAGGGCATCATCCGCAGCGACGACAACGGCGATACCTGGCACGCGGTCAGCACACCCATGGACGGCGTCGCCGTCTGGGCCATCGCCTTCGATCCCTCCAACCCGCAGGTGGGCTTCGCCGGCACCGGCACACCCAACCCGTGCCAGATCTATCGCACCAGGGATGGCGGAGCCTCCTGGGAACACCGGCCCTGCGAAGTGGCCGCGGAGTGCCCGGCGGTGGGCGTGCCGCGGGTTACCGGAATCGCCATCGACCCCACCAACGGCAACAGCATCTGGGTGGGCATCGAGGTGGATGGCCTGCGCCACAGCTCCGACGGCGGCGACACCTGGGAGACGGTGCCGCACCAGGAAATTCCCAACATGGACATCCATAACGTCACCGTAACGGCCGGCCCGCCCCACCGGGTGGTGGTGATGGTGAATGACGACGTGTTCCTGAGCGACGATGACGGTGGCTCGTGGCGGAACCTGGACGTGCGGCAGAACTTCCCCCTGGGATACCCCCGGGGCATCAAGGTAAAGGCCGACGACCCCCAGACCATCTTCACCACCTTTGGCGATACCACCCCTGGGTCCACCGGAGTGGTCATGCGCTCCACCGACGCGGGAGCAACCTGGAATAGCCTGTCCCTGCCCGTTGAGCCCAACACGGCGATGTGGGTGGTGAACTCCCAGCCGCAGAACCCCGACTTCCTGCTGGCCGGCAGCCGGTACGGCTACCTGTACCAGTCCGCCGACGCCGGCGCGTCGTGGAGCAAGTTCAACCGGGAATTCAGCGAGATATCCTCGGTGATGTGGTTCCCCAACTGAACGCGACGATTGTCCGTGCCGCGTTTCTCTGTTCAGGAACAACGGCTCATGACTACTCCAAGCAAAGCCAAAATCCAGCCGGGCGGATCTGAGGACGCCCGGCTGCCGCCTTTGCCGGACCCGCCTCGCGAAAACGACATGCGCCAAACCGAAAACTTCGAGCTGCGCGCCGTGATGAACACCGTAGCTCGTTTCTTTGACGCGCTACGCGATGACTCCACCGTGCTGGTCAGCGGCAACGGCTACGTCTGCGCTACGCGAAGCCAACTGCCCCACGCGCCATATCCTGATATGACGATTGCTTTCGGCGTTGACCGCGCCGCCCTCACCAACAACAACGGCTATGAAATCGACCGGGTGGGCAAGCCGCCGGATTTCGTGCTGGAGGTGGCCTCGGAACACACCGGCCGTCGCGATTACACCACCAAGCGCGACGACTACGCCCGGCTCGGCATACCTGAATATTGGCGGTTCGATTACACCGGAGTCCGGTTCCACGACGCGCCTTTGGCCGGTGATCGGTTGGTCAACGGTGTGTACCAAAGGATTGAAGTAACGCCGGACGCCGCAGGGGTGATTCGGGGTTACAGCGCGGTACTGGAACTGTACCTGTGCTGGGACCGGAGCCGGCTGCGGTTTTACGACTGGAGAACGCGGTCGTTCCTCCAGGACCCATCAGAGTTGGAGGAGGACCGGGACGCTGCGAGAATTGCCCTGCGAGCCGCCGAAGCCCAGCGGGACGAAGAAAGAGCCGCCCGCCTGGCCGCCGAAGCCCGCATCAGTCAGCTGGAGCAGATGCTGCAAAACCCACCGCAAGCATAACCCGCTGGCAGTTTTGCCGCGCCGCGTGGGACGGGTTCCATGCCGAGTGGGTACCTTTGGAGTGCATACTGTCGCCATGTGACTCGGCAACGGTGAGCAAACCGGCGGGCGCATTCGTATTGCACTCGTAGCGGGAACATCCGTAGAGGTTCCCCGGCCTCACTCCACCGCTCGGATACCTTGCCTGCCTGGCGCCGTAACAGGCCCGCCAATAGCCCGAACGCCGGCTCCGCTGGAGGTGCCTGCATTCAGGCGCACGAGTGTCTCGCCCATCACCGGAATCCTTGCCACCGCTCCACCGTGATACACTTGCCGCGTCCACAAACCGACCAATCAAACGCGTGGAGGCGAAGCGCTATGCCCATGGATGTAGCTACCAAAATTGCCCTGATCAAACGGCTGGCCGGAGACATCCACGGCCGCCTTTCATCCAGTTCCGCCGAAGACCTGAACGCCCAGTCCGCTTGCTCGGAGTGGGACGTGGGAACCGTGGCGGCCCATCTGGCCGGCGGCGCCGTCCGCCAGCAGGAGGCCATGCGCCGGGGTCTGGCCGGCGAGGGCGGGCCACCGGAAGGGGAGACCCTCCTGGCAACGCCGGACCAAGTGCAGGCGGCCAACGCCACCAGCAACGTGCAGATCCGGCATGATTGGGGCGACGACCTGCTCGACGTTTTCCGTCAGAACTACGAAGATCTCGACGTAATGCTGCAGGATTGGACCGATTGGTCCATCGGCTGCTGGCACCGCCGGCGCGGCACCATGTCCGCCGAGAGTTACGTCGACCTCCGGATCCAGGAACTGGTGATCCACGACTGGGATATGCGCGCCGGCGATACGGGACAGGGCGACTTGGACGCCGACGGGATCGTCGCGCTGCTGCCAGCATCGGAAATGTGGTACCAGTTGTGCTTCCGGCCCACCGCGCCGTTGACGACGCCAGCCGTGTATCGCTTCGAGATCGGCGGCGGAGCCGAGGGCGCGACGCTGGAGCACGACGTGGTTGTCACCGGAGACGGCTACACTGTGTCCGCATGCTCGCCCGAAAACCAACCCGAGCTGACCATTCGCTCCGACGCCAACACCTACCTGCTTTGTCTTTACAACCGGGTGGACTGGAACACCGCCAAACGCGCCGGCCGGGTTCGGGTCTCCCAAACCGCCGATACCATCGCCCACGTATCGTTGAGAAACCTCGGCCGTTGGTTCGGCGGGTTGTAGATACATCATCCATTGAACCAATCCGATAGGATATTTGCAGGTGCGGGATACGATGACTTCCTATGACGAAGCAGAAATCCAACAGGAAGTAGCGGTAATTGGGACGCTGGCCCGAAGACTGAACGAATTCCTGAGCGGCCTGTCACCGAATGACCTGCGCCGCCACTCGGCGTGCGATGCCTGGACCGTGCGCGACGTGGCCGGCCATCTGACCAATCGCGCCGAACGTCAAATAGCCAGCATGACCCGCGGTCGCCAGGGTGATTCCGCGCCGCCCCCCGGCTTCAGCGCACCCGTGGACAATATGGCGATGTCGGCCGCAAACGCGGACGCCGACATCGCCTACTCCATTTCGCTGGGCGACGAACTGGTGCCCACCTTTGAGCGCAACTACCGCGCCCTGCATCTGTTGCTGGACGGTTTCTCCGGAGACGATTGGCATTGCGATTGCTGGCACCCCCGCCGGGGCACCATGACGGCCCGCGAATACGTCAGCCAGCGCATTCAGGAACTGGCCGTGCACGACTGGGACATCCGCAGCGCGTTCGACCCGCAGGCCGCCCTGCACCCGGACGCGATTCCGGTGCTGCTGGGGATGTCCGAGCGCTGGCTCCGTTCGGCCTACAACCCGGGCGACGACCCACCGTCGCAGGAAATCCGGTACCACTTCGCGCTGTCCGATTCCGAGGCCATCGACGTGGTGGTGGAACCTGATAGCGTGGATATAGGGTACGGCCTACACCCCAGCCCGGGCGATATCGACATGGTAGTGGCCTGCAATGCCAATACGTACCTGCTGCTGGCCTACGGGCGAATCGACGTGGATACGGCGGCCAACAGCCTGGTCGCCATTGGCGAGGAAGGGCTGCTGGAGCGCTTCGCCGGGTGGATGGTGGGGTTCTAACGGCGAGTCGTCGCGGCCACATTGGAACCGACGAAGCCGGGTGTCACGATGGACATCACGGCCATCGGTGACAACCCTCGCATCTGCCTCACCGGGGCCACCGGCTATGTAGGCGGGAGACTGCTCGGCATCCTGCAACGCGACGGCTACCGCGTCCGTTGCGTAGCGCGTCGGCCTGAGAACCTGCGGAGCCGGTTGTCGGAATCCACCGAGGCGGTGCGGGGCGATCTACTGGACCGAGCCTCCCTGGTGAAGGCGATGCGCGGCCTCGATGTGGCCTTCTACCTGGTGCACTCCATGGGCTCCTCCGGAGACTTCGCTGAAGAGGAACGGCAGTGCGCCCGGAACTTCGCCGAAGCCGCACGGGAGGCCGGCATCCGCCGCATTGTCTACCTGGGCGGACTGGGCGCCGATGCGCCCGACGCGTCGAATCACCTCAACAGTCGGCGGCAGGTGGGTGACATCCTCAGGGAGTCTGGTGTCCCGGTCATCGAGTTTCGCGCATCCGTTGTCATCGGTTCCGGTGGCGTTTCCTTTGAGATGGTGCGGGCATTGGTGGAGCGATTGCCGGTCATGATCACGCCGCGATGGGTGGAGGTCGCTGCGCAACCCATCGCCATCAACGACCTGTTGGAATACCTGCGCCGCGCCATCAAGTTGCCGGTGCATGGCCACCGCGTATTCGAGATCGGCGGCGCAGACGTGGTGTCCTACGGCGAGTTGATGCGGGAGTACGCGAGGTTGCGAGGACTACGCCGTGCGATGCTGCCGGTACCGGTGCTCACCCCTCGCCTGTCGAGCTTGTGGTTGGGACTGGTAACGCCCCTGTACGCGCGGGTTGGGCGCAAGCTGATCGACAGCCTGCGCAACGCCAGCGTGGTGAGGGATCCGGCCGCGTTCGATGCCTTCCCGATTCGCCCCATCGGAGTCAGGGATGCCATCGCCGCGGCGATGAGGAACGAAGACCAGCAGGTCGCCGAAACCCGTTGGTCCGATGCGCTGTCATCCTCGGGGAAGGCACGGAGTTGGGGCGGCGTTCGTTTCGGCACGCGCCTGGTGGACGGACGATCCGTAGTCGTGTCTGCCTCCCCTCAAGAAGCCTTTGCGCCGATCCGACGCATCGGCGGCGATACCGGCTGGTATTTCGGAAATTGGCTGTGGCGCGTGCGTGGTTTCATCGACCTCCTGGTCGGAGGCGTCGGCGTGCGACGGGGCCGGCGCGACCCGTCCGACCTGGCCGTGGGCGACGCCGTGGACTGGTGGCGAGTGGAAAAATACGAACCAAACCGTACGGTCCGGTTCTGCGCGGAAATGAAACTGCCCGGCCGGGCGTGGCTGCAATTTGAGGTCACTCCGGCGGAGGACGGCCATGGTGCGGTGATCCACCAGACCGCCGAGTTCGACCCGGTGGGGCTGGTCGGTCTGGCCTACTGGTACCTGGTCTGGCCGGTACACGCCGCCGTGTTTCGGGGGATGATTCGCGGGATCGCGAAAGCGGCGCGCCAATCGAACGAAGGATAGGATTTCGGTATGGGCTGCGGCTCTATGGGCCGGGTCACTTACACCTCGAAAATATACTGCACCGGGCAGGTGAAGCCCGGCAGCACGTCGCCGCCGTCCAGCGTGTCGGCCGCCGTGAACGTCCGCGTCGGGCCGGACTGGGGCAATGCCGTAATCGTCCGGGCCTCCGGGTTGACAATCCACACTAACTGCGCTCCGAACCGCAGCCACATCTGTGCCTTGTCGAACAGCGGAATTGGCCGGTCGTTGGGAGACACCACCTCAACCACCAGATCGGGAACCACCTCGGAATAGCGTCGTACCCTCACATTCAGCGGCAGCCGCTCAGCGGATATGAACGCGACGTCTGGCTCCCGCACTGTGTCAGGATCTCGTTCCAGCAGTATGCCCGTATCTGAGCCAAATACCCGACCCAACCGGCGCGGCTTGACGAATTGATGCAGTGGGCTGAGTACGTTACCCACTATCTCGCCATGTTCCAATCCCGATGACACTTTTTCGTCCAGCACCCCCATGATCAACTCGCCTTTCACCCCTTCGCTGTGCAGTCGCAGCAGATCATCGGCAGTCAGCAGTTTCGGTTGGGTTGTCGTCATCGCTTCACCCCGTCAAACGCCACCGTTTCAAAATCTGAGCGGGCGTAGTGGTCGGCATTATAGCAATCGCTCGGTTTGCCCCAACATGTTCCCGGGATGATCGTAACCGTTCAGAGTTGCGGGACAGGTGTCATTGCGAGCGTAGCGCGGCAATCTCGTTGATGCAGGGGAGTCCGTTGGGCCAAACGTTGCTGCTACGGCGTCGAGATTGCCACGACGCAAGCGTCTCGCAATGGCAACCTCCTGAATTCCGAACACATACGGATGATTGTGTCACCCCATGCTAAAATCCCCACCAACGCAACCTCATCAAGGAGATACCTATCCGCTATGCAGTACGACTACATCGTGGTCGGCGGCGGTTCTGCCGGCTGTGTCATGGCCACCCGTCTTTCCGAAATGACCGACAAATCGGTAATCCTGCTGGAGGCCGGCCCCGACTATCCTGACTTCGAGCATCTTCCCGGAGATCTGAAGCAGGGCAATAACACCTGGCTCTCCGCCTACGGCCCTCACAGCTGGGACCTGCGCGGGCGGGCTACCCCGTTGCAGGACGAGCCGATGGTCATCCCGCGCGGCAAGGCCATGGGCGGCTCGTCGTCGATCAACGGCCAGGTTGTCTTCCGCGGCATCCCCGAGGACTACGACCTGTGGGCCGAGTGGGGCAATGACGAGTGGAAGTTCACCGACTGCCTGCCCTTCTTCCGCAAGCTGGAGAACGACTGGGACTACAGCGGCGACGACTTCCACGGTTCGGAGGGTCCGCTGCCGGTGCGCCGGCCCAAACGCCAGGACTGGCTTCCCTTCAACACCGCTTTTTACGATGCCTGCGTGCGCCTGGGCATCCCCGAGCACCCCGACCAGAACGCGCCCGACTGCTACACCGCCGTTTCGCCTCGGCCGATGAACAACATCGACGGCGTGCGCATGAGCACCTCCCTGACCTTCCTCAGCACCGCTCGCCACCGCCTCAACCTGACGGTGCGGGGGAACATCCACGCCCGCCGCGTGGTACTCGACGGCAACAAGGCTGTGGGCGTCGAGGTGGAGAGCGGCGGCGAGATCTTCATCGTGGAAGGCAGGGAAATCGTCCTGTGCAGCGGCACCATCGGCTCTGCACAGATCCTGCTGCTGTCGGGCATCGGCCCCGCCGACCACCTGCGCGAGATGGGCATCCCGGTGAACCACGAGCTGCCCGGCGTGGGCATGAACTTCCGCGACCATCCCGCCGCCTACATCCTGTTCCGCGGCGAGGGCGAGGAGCCTGACACCTTTGCGCCCAACATCCAGGTGGGCCTGCGCTGGAGTGCCGACGATTCGCCGACCAAGGCCGACTTCCAGATCACGCCCACGCTGATGACCAGCGAACACCGCCCGTCCAGCATCAGCTACGACGGCTCCGGCTTCCACTTCGGCCTGAGCGTGGGCCTGCAAAACGCGGTGGGGTTCGGCCGTCTGTCGCTGCAATCCACCGACCCGGCGGTCCAACCGGATCTCGACTACCAACTGTTCAGCGATCCCTACGACCGCCAGCGCATGCGCCAGGCCATCCGAAAGGCATTGGAAATCGCCGGCGAATCGCCGTTCAAGGAGTTCATCGTCGAGCGGCTCAATCCGTTGGACGCCGACCTGGTCAGCGATGACGCGCTGGACAACTGGATCCTCCGCAACGCCTACACCCAGCACCACATCGCCGGCACCTGCAAGATGGGTCCCGCCAGCGACCCGATGGCCGTGGTCAGCCAGCACGGCCAGGTCCACGGCATCGAGGGCCTGCGCGTGGCCGACGCCTCCGTCATGCCCGACGTGATCCGGGCCAACACCAACGCCACGACAATCATGATCAGCGAGCGGGTGTCGGAGTTCATCAAGGCAGACGCGTGAGCCGCGTCGGTGTACCAACCATGAGGGTCTCCGCATGACCAGCTATCATGGCGGCGCATTTTTCGATGCCATTGGCAACGAATTCGATAGTCTCGATCAGATTGATGAAGTCATCAGCGCCGACGTGCTGGATGCCTGGTTTCCTCCATCGCCTCAGGTATCCCGCATCCTGGGCCAACTCCTGGACTGGGCCATGCGGACGTCTCCCCCAACCGGGAGCGAAGGGCTGACTAACCGAATTGCGGAGACCCGTGGAGTCGGCAAAAGGTCGGTGTTGCCCGGAGCCGGTTCATCCAATCTCATCTTCCAGGCATTCAGAGAATGGTTGAGCGCCGAATCTCGGATACTGCTGTTGGAGCCCACCTACGGCGAGTACGCTCACGTCGCCGAAAATGTAGTCGGATGCCGTGTTGATCGCTTGACCTTGAGTCCTGACGATGGCTTTCGCGTGGATACTGCGCGGCTCCTCGAGCCGCTCAGCCGCGGATACGACCTGGCGGCCATCGTGAACCCGAACAACCCCACCGGGAGGCACATTCCTCGGCGGGATCTGATCGACGTCCTGTCTCGGGTATCACCTCGAACTCTGGTGTGGATTGACGAAACCTACGTAGATTACGTTGATGCCGGAGAGTCCCTGGAGCAGTTCGCCGCCACAAGCGAGAACGTGATTGTCTCCAAGTCAATGTCCAAGGTCTACGCTCTCAGCGGCCTCCGTGTGGGATACCTTTGCGGCCCTCCCGGTCTGATTGATCCCCTGCGGCGGTTGACGCCGCCGTGGGCAGTAAGCTTGCCCGGTCAAATCGCGGCGGTGACGGCTTTGCAGGACGCGGAATACTACCGCAGGCGCTACGATGAGACCCACTGCCTCCGGGAACAGCTGCGAGAAAGCCTGTTGGCATTGGCTGATTTCAGGATTGTTCCCGGCGTCGCCAACTATCTGCTCTGCCAACTGCCGGCGGATGGTCCAACGGCCCGCACGTTCATCTCCTGCTGCCGGAGCGAGAAACTCTTCCTGCGGGATGCGTCGGCAACGGCTTCCAGCCTGGACAACCGCTGGTTTCGCATCGCCGTCAAGGATGGCGACACCAACCGTCGCATGGTCGATATAATCAGCCACTACACCCGGAAACCATATTGATCAGCGAGCCGGCGCCGGAATTCAGCAAAGTGAGCGTCTGACGACCCGCAAACCCGCCAATTGCCGGGGCAAATTCGTTGGACAATTGAGGGCCGCCAATGAACCCCGAAACCATCGCCGCCCAGGCCGCCCACCGGATCGACGGGGAAACGGGCGCCGTCGCGCCGCCCATCTACCTCTCGACCACCTTCGAGCGCGACCCCGACGGCGAATATTCGCGCGGCTTCGTCTACTCCCGCGTGGACAACCCCAACCGCCGCGCCCTTGAGCAGTGCCTCGCGTTGCTGGAGGGCGGGGAAGCGGGTCGCGCGGAGGCCGCCGCTTTCGGTTCCGGTTCGGCCGCGACCGCTGCGGTGTTCCAGGCCCTTGCCCCGGGCGACCACGTCATCGCGCCGGATGACTGTTACCACGGCACCTCGAAAATGCTTCGCGAGATTTTCGCTCCCTGGGGTCTGCAAGCCAGTTTCGTCGACATGACCGACGCGGATTCCGTTCGCCGGTCCGTGCTGCCCAACACCCGCCTGATCTGGGTCGAAACGCCGTCCAACCCGTTACTCAAGATCACTGACATCGCCGAGATGGCCGAAATCGCGAAATCTGCCGGAGCGCTGTGCGCCTGCGACAACACCTGGGCCAGTCCGATGCTGCAACGGCCCTTCGAACTGAGCGCGGACCTGGTGGTGCACTCAACCACCAAGTACCTCAGCGGACACGAGGACGTCACCGGTGGCGCCGTGGTCAGCCGCGAGGACTCCGCTTTCCTTCAGCGGGTGCGGCTGATCCAGAACCTGTGTGGCGCGGTACCGTCTCCATTCGATTGTTGGCTCACCCTGCGCGGCATCCGCACTCTCCCGGCGCGAATGCCGCACCATTCGGCCAACGCCGGACGCCTGGCCCGCTTCCTGCAGGACAACCCGCGAGTGTCCGCAGTGCACTACCCGGGACTGCCTGACCATCCGGGCCACGACATCGCGGCTCGGCAGATGTCCGACTTCGGCGGGATGCTGTCGTTCCAGGTCGCCGGCGGACGGGACGCCGCCATGGACGTAGCGGCCCGGGTACGGTTGTTCGTCCGCGCCACCAGCCTCGGCGGGACGCAGAGCCTCATCGAGCACCGGGCCTCCATCGAGGGGCCGGAAAGCCCCACGCCCGACGACCTGCTGCGGGTGTCCGTGGGCCTGGAGAATGTGGACGACCTGATAGCTGACCTGGCGCAGGCGCTGAGTTGATCTGCCGTCCTGCGGCTGGGGCGTATGTGTTACCATCGTCGCAGATGGCGCGCTGCCATGCGAGGCGAACCATGACCACCGAGACCCTTGCGCTGCAATCACTGGACCTGGAACCTGGCGCTCCCATACCTGACTGGGCTGATCCTGACCGGTTCATCTCCAACGACCCGCCTCCGCTGCCCGACGCCATGCACCAGGAACCCCACTTCACCGACGTGATGAGCACCCTGCGCCGGCACCTGCGCGGACGCCCCAACACGCTGATCTCGGGTGACAGCCATCTCTATTACGACCGCGACAGCCTGAACAGCCGTTACGAGCCGGACTGCTACATTGCCTTCGACGTCGACGTCGACACCATCTGGCCGCGTAACGGCTACATGACCTGGATAGCCGGTAAACCGCCCGATTTCGCCCTCGAAATCGCCTCGAAAACCACCGGACAGCGTGACATGGTGGTGAAACGACGGGACTACGCCCGCATCGGCATCCGCGAGTACTGGCGCTTCGATCCCACCGGCGGCGAGTTCCATGACGCCCCGCTGGGCGGCGACCGGCTGGTCGACGGCGGCTACGTGCCCATCGAAACAACCACGGCACCGGATGGCTCAATCTGGGGTTACAGCGCGGTGCTTGACCTGTGGCTCTGCTGGGATAGCGGATGGCTGCTCTTCTGGAACCCGACCACCCGGAGTTTTCTGCGCAACATCGACGCGGCCGATGATGACCGGCAAGCTGCGGAAGATGCCCTGGCCATTACCCAGGACGAACTGGCCGTCACGCAGGACGAACTGGCCAACGCCCAGGAAACCATCCGCCAACTGCGGGCCCAGTTGGGCCAATCGGATCTCGGTCACTGACGTGATCTCCACGCGATACACCACCCAGGAGGCTTACCATGTTTGACTTGCTGATCACCGGTGGAACCGTTGTAATGCCCACCGAGGCAGCCTCCGTAGACGTCGGCGTGCAGGATGGTCGCATCGTCGCCATCGGCGCGCCGGGTACCTTGACCGACGAGGCGGTGCAGACCATCGACGCAACCGGCAGGATCGTAACCCCTGGTGGCATTGAGCCGCATATTCACGCCGCCGCCAACGTGCAACCCGGTGTGCACCAGCAGGTGGAAGGCGTGCCCAACGCCGGCCCCCTGGAGCACTCCCTGGGCGCCATCTGGGGCGGGACCACCACGGTGGTGGACTTCGCGCCGGCGCCCAACGAGGGAGAACTGGTCGGCGGCATCCTCGACTTCCTGTCAGTGTGGGAGGGAAATACCTACGCCGACTATTCGGCGCACGTGATCTACCGAACCAGCAATACCGCCGACAGCATCGCCCGCGTGGGCGAATTGATCAACAACGATTTCCCCAGCGTGAAGATCTTCACCACCAACATCCGCCCGCCGGCGGACCCGCCGCTGTCGCTCACACCCACGGGCCGCATCGACAACGGCCGTCTCACCGATCTCACCGCGCAATTGGCACGCCACGACGGTGTCCTGGCCGTGCACGCGGAGGACGATGAGATCGTCATGTACAACTACCTGCTGGCGCAACAGCGCGGCATGTGGGACTGGTACAACGCCCACCTCATCCACTCCAAGGAAGTCGAAGACGTGGCCTTCCGCGACGTGATACGCATCGCGGAGCAGAACGGCGCCGGCATGTACTTCGTCCACGTCACGGGCAGCGACGGCGTCAACGCGGTGGCCGCCGCCCGGAGCCGGGGCCAAGCCGTGTACGGCGAGGTGCTCACGCTGGCTCTGTCCTTCAACGCCTTTCAGTATCGCGAGCCTGACGGCATGAAGTACCACACCTACCCATCCCTGAAATATCCGGAAGACGGCACCGATCTGTGGAGCGGCCTCCTGGGAAACAACCTGACCTTCACCGCCACCGACAGCAGCTTCACCACCTACCTGGACAAGACGGCCGGCCTCAACGTGCAGGACATGCGGGGCGGCAACATCGGCATCGAGATCCGCATGGGCGTCAACTACACCGAAGCCGTCGTGCGGCGGGGCATGTCCCTCACCCAGTTCGCCAACATCACCGCCACCAACGCCGCCCGCCTGCTGGGCATGTACCCGCAAAAGGGTGTCATCGCCCCCGGCAGCGACGCCGACTTCGCCATCATCGATCCCACCATCCACAAGCGCCTCACCATGGACGACCTGCACCTGCGCGACTACAGCCCGTGGGAAGGTTGGGAAATCTTCGGATGGCCGACCACGGTGATCCTGCGTGGCAAGGTGATGGTCGACAAGGGGGAGTTGCTGGGTACGCCCGACGACGGCCAGCGCGTCCGTCGCCGGATCGATCCCGCGGTTCTGCAACGCCCGGCCTTCTAAACCGCCCCAACCTGCAACCTGCTCTCTCCGGCTGAGCCCGGCCAACGGGAGGGTGTCGCTGCCATCATGGCACACGACACACATGACAACGTCGTTTTCTGCCGGTTTTGCGGCCATCTCAACCCGATAGTGGAAGCCGGCGCAATGGAGGCAGACCGCATCCGGTGCGCCGGCTGCGGGGCTTTTTCGGGCTTGGAGACGATCGCCGAAGAGGAGGCACGCCAACGCTCACGGCGCCTCCGCCTGGGCTTTTTGCGCAGCCGACTGGCCCGCATCGCCATGATCGTGCTGCCCCTGCTGGGCCTGGTCATCTGGGTGCTGTGGGGATACACCGGGCTGCCACCCGACCCGCCGGACCCATCCACGCGGATCGGCGATACCGGGGCCGCTGTCGCGCCGGGCGATTGGCCCCAGGCTGGGCGGGGGGTTACCAACCTCGCCTCAGGCGACCCATTTGATCTTGCTCCGGGAACCACCCCCACGCCGGCGTGGCGTTACGTCGCCGGCGCTCCCATCGTGGCGCCTCCGGCGGTCCTGGGAGACCGAGTGTACGTCACCGACGAAGATGGCAATGTCACGGCGCTGGACCGTGCATCGGGCGCGGTGGCGTGGCGGTACGACTCCAGGCTCATTGCCGGAGTGACGCCAGCGGTGTCCGATGGGCTGGTGTTCGTCGTGTTTCGACCCGGCCTGGTGTCCGCCTTGCATGCTGACACTGGCGAAGTCGTTTGGTCGCGCCGGCTGCGGACGGCCTCATTGCCCTCGCCCACCGTCGCCGACGGCCGGCTCTACGTGGCGGAAAGCGACAAGAACCGTCTCCTCGCCCTGGACGCCGCCGATGGCAAAACCCTCTGGGAGTATCGGCTCAGGGATTGGGTGATCGCGCCGCCGGCCGTAATCGACGGCAAAGTGATCGCCACCGCCAACGACGCCAACGTGCACGTCATAGACGCCAAGACCGGAAAGCGGCGTATGATCTATGATGCCGGGCGCTCCCGGTGGGTCCGCGGTGGCCCCATCGCCACAGATGACCTGCTGCACTTCAGTAGTTTCAACGGACGAATCTGGGGCATCGACTACCAGGGACACCGGTATCCGTTGGAGCGGCAGATCCTGTACTGGCGAACGTTGCTGTTGGTGTGGGGTTTCACCCAACAGGTCCCGCAGCAACAGGGATCCGTGTGGTCGTCCTGGAGCGTGGAAGACCAACCCTATCAACCGGCGCTGTCTGGCACGACCCTGGTGGTCGCGGACGCGATCGGCCCGGTGACAGCGCTGGACTCCCGGGACGGCTCGGTGCTCTGGGAGATCGACGTAGAGGCAGACATCACGGCGCCTGCTACTACCGCGGGGCCAATCGCGTTGGTGGGTGATGAACATGGCCGGGTGATTGGCCTGAATATCGCCGACGGTTCGACCGCCTGGGAAACGCGACTGGGCGGCCCCATAACGGCGTCGCCCATCGCGGCGGGGGGCTTGGTCCTCGTCCCGACGTCAGCGGATGGCGGGACGCTGGTCGCGTTGGCGCGCTAACCGAACTGACAACGCAAACGCCATGACCTACAGGAGAGGCGCCCAATAACGAGGCGCCTCTCCTCATTTGGCTCGCCGGCAGGCCACAGCGTCCCGCGTCAGCGCACACGTGGATTGCGCTCGATGATAATACGATCTATCAACTGAAATGATATTGCTGCGTCGCTAACATAACGAAATTCGTCTTTACAGGCTGCTGGGCGACGTATTAGTCTTGCCAACATCGATTCAGCTGCCGATATTTGGTTGTCATTCTGGAGTGTATGGGCACATTTCTGACAATGTCATGACTGGTGATGACCGGGTTGTTCACCTGACCGGCTGCCCGGCGCAGCGCAAACGGAGGTTCGCATCATGAAACGACGCCGCAAAACGACCCCGACTGCCCTGATCCTGATCGCTATTTCGCTCACGCTGACATTCGTGATTGCCTGCGGTGGAGCGGCAACCGCCCCCGAATCGGATACTTCTTCGGCCCCCGCCAGCGCAGCCACAGGTTCGCAATCAGCGCCCGCGGCCGCGCCGTCCGGAGGTTCGTCCCAGGCGGCCCAACCCACCGCCGCCGCAGCGCCGGCCCAGCCGGCAGCATCTTCCGGAAGCTCTGCTCCCGCCGCGGCGGCGGCGGAACCGACGCCCACGGTACAGCCGGTGGAGGTTCAGGCCCCCGAAACCGACTGGGTCACTCGTGGCAAGCACGGCCGCACCATGAAGTGGGTGGCTCGGAACAACCCCGGCTTCTGGGATGTCCACTACGGGGCGAGCCTGACCACCACGCTCACGCCTTCCGGAGTCAGGTTCAACCAGTTGGTGGAATACAACCCGGTGAACCCTGAAGAGATCATCGGGGATCTGGCCGAAAGTTGGGACGTCAGCGAAGACGGAACGGTGTACACCTTCTATCTGGCCGAAGCGAACTGGTCCGACGGGCAGCCGGTGAAGGCCAGCGACATCGTCTTCAGCCTGGACCGCATTACCCTCCCCGACGCCTTCCGCGGCCGCACCAACAGCCTCCGCAACTTCTATGAGCACAAGACCGCGGAGGTGATCGACGAACGGACGGTGCGGATGCCCATCAAGTTCCCGGCGGCCACCTTCATGGTCAACCTCGCCTCCGACTACATGAAGATGTACCCGGAGCACGTTGCCGGGCCGCTGAGCCAGGAGGACGTCAACTGTTGTCCGGAGAACATGATCGGGTCCGGCCCCTTCATCTACAAGGACGGCAGCTGGCAGAAGCAGGAGTCCTACGAGTACGTCAGGAATGACGACTACTTCAAGGCTCCCCGACCGTACTTCGACGGCTTCAAGGTCTTCCTGATCCAGGACGTGGCTCGCTCCATCGCGACGCTGAAGGTAGGCCAGGCCGACGGGACGTACTATCCGGTGCTGTCCACCTACACCGAATTCGTCGAACAGTTGGAGGAGGACACCGACGGCCGCATGCGGGCGCTGTTCATGCCGAACGTGCAGCGTGCCGGTCTCAACTTCAACTGGCTGGTCGAGCCCTACGACGACCCCCGGGTGCGCACCGCCCTCTGGATGGTCATCGACCAGGAAGAGATTGTCGAGAAGATCCTGCGCGGCAACGGCACCGTGGGCACGCACTTCCACGTTGGGTTCGCTCCCAACGAGAGCGTCGAAGCGCTCTACGAGCTCCCCGGCTACCGCCGTGACGCCGACGGCACCAAGGCCCAGGCCGATCTGGACGAAGCCCGCCGACTCCTTGCCGAAGCCGGATATCCCGACGGCTTCAGCGGAACCATCACGTCCATCCTGACGGGCTGCACCGCGACCTCCGCACAGCTGGTCAGCGACATCTGGAAGCGCGAGCTGGGCCTGGACATGACCATCGAGTCCAGCGACGTGGCGACGCTGTACGCCAAGTGGCGCAGCAACGACTACGGCGTGATCGTCGGCTGCGGCAGCGGCATCATCTTGCCGGACCCCTCCGACATCCTGAACCAGTGGTACGGAATCGACACCATGCGCAACTCCGGCAACTGGACCACCACCGAGTTTGAACGGCTCAAGGCCGAGCAGGCCAAGGAACTGGATCCGGAAAAGCGCAAGGAGCTGTTCGCGCAGATGGTTGAACTCCTGCGGGCCGAGGTGCCTCACTACCTGCCCACCGGCTGGATGCACGCCGGCGGCACCCTGGACTACCGGATCCGCAACTACCACATCCCCAGGACCATCCAGATGATCCACAAGCTGGACCACATGTGGTGGGACGAGGACGCGGAAAAGCCTCCGATCGGCACCGGCTACCAGCCGTAGGCGAGACCGGGCTTCTGCTGCCTACGGAGAAATTTGACGATCGCCAGGCCCGTTCCCGGGAGGCATGATGACCACCTATATCGTGAGGAGGTTGCTCCTCTTCATACCCACCATCCTCATCGTGACCATCATCATCTTCCTGCTGATGTGGATCGTGCCTGGCGACACGGCCATGCTCATCCTCACGGGCAATGACCCGAACGAGGGCGGACGCGTCAGCCTGGAGGACGTCGAACGGTTGCGCGCCAAGCTGGGCCTGGACCGGCCCGTCCACATCCAGTACGCCGACTGGCTATGGGACATGGTTCGGGGCGACCTGGGAGAATCCCTGTGGTATCAAACCCCGGTGATCGACGAGCTTGGCGGACGATTCGTCACCACGGTCCAACTGGCGGTGATGGGCATGGGGATGGCCTTCATCATCGCGGTTCCTTTGGGCATCATTTCCGCGGTCAAGCAGGATACCAAGCTTGACTACGTCAGTCGGTTGATAGCCCTGCTGGGCATCGCCATGCCCACTTTCCTCATTGCGATCGTCGTAACCTATGTCCTGGCCTACGTATTCGACTGGTTACCGCCGTTGGACTACGCCAACCTTTGGGAGCAGCCGCTGACCAACCTGCAGCAGATGGTGTTCCCCGCGTTGGCCATCGCATTCCATGATCTTGCGTTCACCGCTCGGGTCACCCGCTCGTCCATGCTTGAAACGATGCGGGACGACTACGTTCGAACGGCTCGGGCCAAAGGGCTGACGGAGATGGGCGTAATCGGTCGACACGCCCTGAAAAACGCCCTGTTGCCGATCATCACCGTGTCGGGCTATCAGTTCGGCCGGCTGCTGGGCGGCGTCGTGATCGTCGAGGTGATCTTCCTTGTTCCCGGCATTGGGAACATGCTGATCGACGCAATCCTGCATCGTGACTTCGTCGTGATCCAGGCGGTGGTGGTGCTGGTGGCCGCGGTGGTCATGTTCCTGAACCTGGTCATCGACCTTATCTACGGGATACTCGACCCACGGATCCGCTACCAGTAACGTACCGAATATCAACGGAGCAGACCATGGCTACCAGCGACCTCGCCGCAGAGAGCGGCTCTCCAGTTCGCAATGCGCTCCTGGCGATTCCCGCCGCGTACCACTCTACGGTGGAGACCGCGCGCCGGAAACCACTCGGTGCGGTCGGCGGCGTCACCGCCCTCATCCTTATTATTGTCGCCATTGCATCCCGGTTGGCCATCCTGCCGGTCCCGGACCCCTACGCCTCCGTGGGCGACATCTTCCTCGCGCCCAGCCGAGAATTCCCCATGGGGACGGACGTCATCGGAAGGGACATTCTGGCGCGCGTGCTGCATGGAACTTGGATATCGCTCTACGTCGGCCTAGGCAGCGTCCTGATCGGGATAACCGCGGGCTTCGTGCTGGGCATCACCAGCACCTACGCGGGCGGCTTCGTTGACCTGGCGTTCCAGCGGGTGGTGGACGCCCTGATGTCGATCCCCGGACTGATCCTGGCGCTGGCCATCATGGCCGTGCTGGGCTCCTCGCTGAACAACGTCATCCTGGCCATCGTCATCGGTATGCTCGCTCCCGTGATCCGCACCGTGCGTTCCCAGGTGCTCACGCTCAAGGAAATGGACTACGTGACCGCCGCAAGAGCCATCGGCGCGCGCCCCCAGCGCATCGTGTTCCGCCACATCATGCCCAACTGCCTCGCCATCTACATCATCATGGCGACCTACTACCTCGGGTTCGCGATCATCATCGAGGCGTCGCTGAGCTTCCTGGGCGTGGGCGCGCCGCCCGACGAGCCCAGCTGGGGCGGGATCCTTACGGTGGCCAGCCGTGAAACGCCGGAAACGGGCATCTGGCTGCTGGTCTTCCCCGGCATCTTCATATTCATCGCCGTGCTGGCCTTCAACGTCCTGGGCGACGCCCTGCGCGACGTGCTGGACCCACGCCTTCGCGGACGCTAGCCACCCACCGGAAACAGCCCAGAATCGTCCAATCGGATAGTCAGCCGCCCCGACGCTAGCCATGTGTCGGGACGGCTTTTTGATCGCTCATCGGTACGATGTTGTGATCTATCAAGGAGCCCTCGTAACCGATGTTTATCCTGCCACGCTCACGCGTACCCGGTTTGTCATCGCGAGGAGCACAGCGACGTGGCGATCCCGTTCCCGCGACGGCGTCCGCTGCCCTGACGAGATTGCCGCGCTTCGCTCTCAATGATACTTCTAGCAAAACTGGGTGCGCGTGAGCCTGCCACGGTGTTGACAATCACCATTTGACAAGCGGCAACCTTGTAAGTAGCATCCCCCCACACTGGCCGACCCAGTCTAGCCAGCGATACCAGGCGGCTGACGCTTGTCCAGTTGCCCACTTTCCAACTACTTGCATCGGGAGGGTTCGCCAATGAAGTTCCGACGAATCGGGAGACCCCAATGGTTGTTGCTCGTGAGCTGCGCAGCCCTGTTGGTAGTCGGGCTGGCCTGCGGTGGAACCACCGCGCCCGAGCCCAGCACCGCCCCCAGCCAGGTTGAACAGTCCCAGCCTGCGGCCTCCGGTAGTTCGGCCCCGGCTGCCCCGACCCCGACGTTCACGCCTATGCCGACACGGGTTCTTGATGCAACGCCAACCGCTATACCGGTCCCGACACCGGTGGCAATCGACGAACGCCCGGACTGGTGGCAAGAAGGCGAGGGCAAGCATTACCGTGGCACGTTCCCCATGGTTGGCAACAGCAACCCGGGGTTCTGGGACGTCCACTACGGTGGTTCCCTCAACACCACCCTGATGCCTTCCAGCCCCCGGTTCAACCAACTGGTCGAGTACAACCCGGTCAAGCCCAGCGAAATTATCGGTGACCTGGCCGAAACATGGGAAGTCAGCGACGACGGTACCGAGTTCGTGTTCCATCTGAAGGACGCCACTTGGTCGGACGGCATGCCGGTGACCGCGGAGGACGTGGTGTTTAGCCTTGACCGCATCACCCTGCCAGGGGCTCAGCGGGCGCGCACCGGATTCCTCCGCGCGTTTTATGAGCATCAAACCGCCGAGGTGATCGATAACAAGACTGTGCGCGTGCCCCTGAAGTACCAGGCTCCCACCTTCATGCCGAACCTGGCGTCGGACTACATGAAGATGTACCCCAAGCACATCGCGGAAGATCTGACGCAGGAGCAGGCCAACCAGCCGGAAAACCTGATCGGCTCCGGCCCCTGGCTGCTCGACGGGTGGCAGAAGGACGTGAGCTACACCTTCGCGCGCAACGAGACGTACTTCAAGGAAGGTCGCCCGTTCTTCGATGGCATTATCGTGCACCTCATCCCTGATACAGCTCGCCGGATTGCCGCACTGCAAGCCGGCCAGGTGCTGGGAACCTTCAATCCATTTACCGGCGTCAACCGCCCCGAAGCCATGGCGGTGTTGGAAGAGGAGACCGACGGCCAGGTACGAGCCCTGATCCTTCCCAGCGCCGGTTTCGAAGCGTTCTTCCTCAACAATGCCAAGCCACCGTTTGACGACGAGCGGGTTCGCCAGGCCTTTTACCTGGGCCTGGACCGGGATCTGGGCATCGAGCGTGCGGTCAGAGGCTTTGGCAAACCCGGCACTTTCTTCTCGCCAGGGGTGGTCGAGGATCTGGACGAACTACGCGCTAACCATCCGGCATTTACCGAAGATCGCACCGCCGCGATTGCGGAAGCCAAGCGGTTGCTGACCGAAGCCGGATACCCTGACGGCATATCCGTGAAAATGAACACCCGCAACGCTATTCCTACGTTGCCGGCGGCGGAAGTCGCTGGCGAGCAGTTGCGTCAGGATGTGGGCATCGATATCGAAATCGTTCCCAACGATCTGGCGACCATGTACGCCGTTATGCGAGACGGAACGCACGAAATCTCCACCGTCGGAACGGGCATCATCCTGACCGACCCGGCGGACATTCTCAACCAATTCTATCTGCAGGACGTTCTGCGCAACCCGCAAAATTGGCAAAACGACCGGATCGATGAGTTGATCGACTTGCAGAACCGGGCTATCGACCAGCGCGTCCGCCAGGGTCACCTGGAGGAAATCGCTGACATACTACACACCGGTAGCAGCCACCTGGTAGTGTATTTCTGGGGAGGAGCCGGCGGTGCGTTGGACTACCGCATCCGGAACTTCCACCTGCCGCCCACCGTCCAGCAAATTCACAAATGGGACCACGTCTGGTTCGACCCGGACCGTGAGCAACCCTCCGAAACCGGTTATCAGCCGTAATCTTCGATGAGTGATGCGCCCCGGCTTCCTGGGGCGCATTGTTCAATCACTGCGCGGTCGACGCTCACAGACTGAAGGTGGAAGGTGTACGCATACATAGCCCGTAGGGGCCTGCTGTTCATACCCACTATACTGCTCGCCACAATCCTGGTGTTTGGCCTCTTCTGGATCGTTCCGGGCGACGCCGCCATGATGATCTTGACGGGCGAGGAGGGCGACGGCGGCAAGGTCACCGAAGAGGACATCAAACGCGTTCAGCGAGAACTCGGGCTGGACCGTCCGGTTTACATCCAGTACGGCGACTGGCTGTGGAAAATCCTCCAGGGTGATTTTGGCGACTCGGTCTGGTACGGAACCCCGGTCCTGGATGACCTGAAGGACCGGTTCTTCATCACCCTTGAACTGGCGATACTGGCAATCGTGCTGGCCTTCATCGCCGCCGTGCCTTTAGGAGTGTTATCTGCGGTCAAGCAGGATTCATTCCTGGACCACATCAGCCGGCTTCTGGCGCTGGTGGGCATAGCTCTACCCACTTTCTGGCTGGGCATCCTGGTAATCTACGGCCTGACCTATTTCGCTGGCTGGTTGCCTCCCTTGGGCTACGCTACCTTATGGGGCGACCCCTTCACCAACATCCAGCAGTTGATCTTCCCTGCGCTGGTTCTAGCTTTTCATGACATGGCATTTACGGCCAGGGTGGCCCGTTCCGCCATGCTGGAGGTGATGCGGGAAGACTACATGAGAACCGCCCGGTCCAAGGGACTGAACGAGTGGATGGTAGTGGGTCGCCACGCATTGAAAAACGCCCTTTTGCCAGTGATCACCGTTTCCGGCTATCAATTCGGTCGACTGCTGGGCGGCACAATCATCATCGAATCGATCTTCGTGATACCCGGTGTCGGACGATATCTGATCGACGCCATCATCCACCGTGACTTCGTCGTCGTTCAGGGCGTTGTCCTGCTGGCCGCCGCCGTGGTGCTGTTGTTGAACCTGATCATCGACATCCTGTACGGAATACTGGACCCCAGGATCAGGTACTCGTAGGTTGCGGGCGTAAAGGGACATTCTGCGTTCTATGGCCGTTGTTCCGTGAGGAGTGTTCGTACTCATGGCGAATCAAACCAATCAGCGCGCCGAGGTAGCCGCCCCACCGCGAGCGGGGATGCTGCAGCCGGCCGCAGCCAGCCTCCGGGAGGTTAACCGCTTTACGCGCCGCAAGCCCCTGGGAGCCATCGGCGGCATCCTGGTGCTGGCGCTAGTGATCGTTGCACTTATGGCGCCGGTTCTTGCTCCCTACGGCGCTCGAGAACTCCCTGAAGGTCGTGAGGGTGGTTCAACGGTGTACATACCGCCCAATTCCCAGTTCCTGCTCGGCACCGACCATGTGGGACGCGACGTTCTCAGCAGGTTGATCTACGGGGCCCGCATCAGCCTGTACGTCGGGCTCGGGAGCGTCCTTATCGGAATCACCGCCAGCTTCATCATCGGCGTTGCCCTGGCGTACGCCGGCGGCATCATAGACATGTCGGCGCAAAGGGTCGTGGACGCGCTGATGGCGTTGCCCGGATTGATCATCGCGCTGGCTATTGTCGCGGTGCTCGGCTCGTCACTCAACAATGTGATCCTTGCCATCGTGATCGGGATGATTGCCCCGGTGATCCGCACGGTGAGGTCCCAGGTGCTGTCCATCAAGGAGTTGGACTACGTAACGGCGGCGCAGGCCATCGGCGCTCCCCCGTGGCGCGTCATATTCCGGCATATCGTGCCCAACTGCTTCGCCATCTATCTGGTGCTAGCGACGTACTACCTTGGCTTCGCCATCATCATCGAAGCCTCCCTGTCCTTCCTGGGCGTTGGGGCGCCGCCCGACCAACCCAGTTGGGGCGGAATGCTCACCCGAGCCGCCCAGGAACACGTGCTGACCGCCCCTTGGGTCGGCATCTTTCCGGGCGTGGCGATCTTTGCGGTTGTGATGGGCTTCAATCTCCTCGGCGACGCCCTTCGCGACGTTTTGGATCCGCGTCTGCGAGGACGCTAACCTTGATAGCCAAAGCCCTTCCGCTCCTGGCAATGAACTTAGCCGGCCGCCTTTTCGTGTTGGCCGGCATACTTCTGCTGTTAGCCACGGCCCTGGCCTGCACCCCCACCGAAGAGGGACTAAACAGCGAACCCTGGGCGGCTCCCCTCGCTCCTACAACCGAGGCGTTCCCAACCCTGGAGCCGGCTGCCGACCTGCCCACCGTAGCCCTCGCCGAGGCCGCCACGCCATTGCCGACGGCTGCGATGGCTGCCGCTGCCACCGCTCTCCCCACGGCTGCCCCGCTGATGTCCTCCCCCGAGAGCATGGTGCAAACCGTTCCCGACGCCGAGGCTGAGGAGGCCCGCAGGCGCTACCAACGTCTCCTGCGGGCGCAGTGGGACACGGACTTCACGCGGACGACGATCTCTTTCGACGAGATCATGACCGGCGGACCGCCCAAAGATGGTATCCCATCCATCGACGACCCGCAGTTCGAGTCGATTGACGATGCCGACCTCTGGCTCGACGATCTTGAGCCCGTGCAGGTCGTGGACCTCAACGGCGACGTTCGCGCGTACCCCGTGCAGGTAATGGTCTGGCACGAACTGGTCAACGACACCGTGGGGGGAGAGCCGGTGGTCATCACGTTTTGACCGCTCTGCAACACCGCCTTCGTGTACAGGCGGACGGTTGACGGAACGGTCCTCGACTTCGGAACCACCGGCGCGCTGCGCCAAAGCAACCTGCTGATGTACGACCGCCAGACTGAAACCTGGTGGCAGGAAGTGGGCGGCGAGGGCGTCATCGGACATTTCGCCGGCCGCAAGCTGGAGCAACTTTACCTGTCCATCGTATCCTGGGCAGACTTCAAAGCCGCTCACCCCGACGGCCAGGTCCTTTCGCGGCCGGACTCGGGTCGCGCCTACGGGCAGAACCCATATGCCGGTTACGACCGGCCCGGCAGCGAACCGTTCCTGTTCCGGGGCGAAAAAGATCCCAGGTTGCCGGCCGTCGAGCGGGTCGCGGCCGTGGAGCGCGGCAACGAGGCCTGGGCGGTCTCGTTCACCACGCTGGCCGAAGAGCGAGTGGTCGCCGCATCCGTGGCCGGCCAGGACATCGTGGTCTTCTGGTCGCCCGGAACCGCGTCCGCTCTGGATTCCGGGTCGATAGCCAGAGGACGGGACGTAGGCACCGCCGGAATCTTTTCCTCGCGAGGACCCGACGGCAACATGCTGACCTTCGCGCCGGACGCTGAAGGTCACATCGTGGACCAACAGACCGGCAGTCAGTGGGACATATTCGGCCGCGCCATCCACGGGCCGCTGGAGGGCGAGCAACTGACCCCGGTGCCGGGCCGGATCGGCCAGCTCTGGTTCTCGTGGGCCGTGTACCGCCCCGATACCGTCGTGTATCAGGGCGCCGGCTGATCTCAACGCCTCAGCCACACCGTCAAGGCAAGAAGCCCCACGGTATTGCCCACCGTGGGGCTTCTTCATATGCGCGACTTGGACGGGGTTATCCCCGCCAGATGCGCCGCATGTTCCGTACCGAGTGCAACCGGGACTCCGCCAGGATGTCTGCCGCCCGGGCCGTGGAGATCTCCTGCTTGCGGGACGTGGTCAGCACCTCGGACATCTGCTCGTGGATACGCTCCGTTTGCTGGCGAGAACGGTCCGGGTTGTACGCCTGGCCGATCTCGGCCGCGGCGTTGATGATGCCCCCGGCGTTGATCAGGAAGTCGGGCGCGTAGACGATTCCCCGGCGATGCAGTTCCTCGCCGTCCTCGGCGGTCATCAGCTGGTTGTTGGCGCCGCCCGCAACGATCCGGCATCGCAGGCGGTCAATGGTGGCCGAGTTGATTACGCCGCCCAGCGCGCACGGAGCGAAGATGTCGCAGTCTGTGTCGTAGATCTCGTCGGGCCCGACCACCTTGACGCCCATCTGGCGCGCGCGATCCAGGGCCATCTCGTTGACATCGGTGGCGATGATGCGAACGTCGTCCTCCAGAAGGTGACCCGCCGTGTGGGTGGCCACTTTGCCGAACCCCTGCATCGCGACGGTGCGGCCACGCAGGTCGTCGGTGCCCCAGACATCGGCGGCGCAGGCCTTCATGCCCATGTAGATTCCCAGGCCGGTCATAACGGACGTGTCCCCGCTGCCGCCCAGGGTTACGTCCAGACCCACCACGTGTTCCGTTTCCTGGCGCACGGCCTCCAGGTCTCGCCCGGTGGTGCCCACGTCGGTGGTGGTGAGGTAGCGACCGCCCAGCGTATCGACGAACCGGCCCCAGGCTCGCAGCAACGACTCCGTTTTGTCGGTTCGAGGATCGCCGATGATGACGCCTTTGCCGCCGCCCAGGTGCAGCCCTGCGGCCGCAGACTTGTAGGTCATGGCACGGGAGAGGTTCAGCGCGTCGGTCAGGGCTTCCTGTTCGGTGGCGTAGGGCCACATCCGGGTCCCGCCGCAGGAAGGCCCCAGGGTGGTGTCGTGGATGGCGATAATACCCCGCAACCCGGACTCAGGGTCGCTGTACATCGTCACCTGCTCATGCCCACGGCTGACCATCGTATTCAGTACGTCCATTGCTTCCACCTCCTGCGAATATGCTTCGCTGCATTAATTATAAGACACCACTCAGGCCGGGATGGACCGCGGATGAGACCAAAAGGAAGAATGCATGGCATGCATCGTGTCCGTTATGTTAAATAGATACAGGGGAATGAGGGTACTGGATCTCTGAAGAAGCTCGGTTTGCCACCAGGCCCGCGTGCGCCACTTCAGTAGGTTATGCCAAGCGACCGCCGACCGGCGCACTGAATGCCTGACCGCGAGCCGACCACGAGCATACCACCGCTTGACGGGCACAAGCCCCCGACGCGCTCGGCTCCGGTCTGAATCTCTCTGCCGCGGAAACGTGGCCGCTGCTACAATGAACATAGTCCCGCCCGAGCGCTGCGTGAACGCGTCGGAGACCCGATAACATGTCTCAGTCATCCCAAAACACCATTGTTCTCCCCGTTGCCGGGATGACGTGTGCCGCGTGCGTCTATCATGTGGGTGAAGCCCTGCGTTCCGTCGAAGGCGTGACCGAGGTGAGCGTCAACCTGGCGACCGAGCGGGCAACCATCAGCCTGGACGATGGCGGCGCCGCATCGCCTGATCTGGAAAGATTGGCCAAGGCGGTCGCCGACGCCGGATACCGTCTCGACACCAACCCGCAGTCGATTGACAATGACGGCAGTCGAAGTGACGGGCCCCGGGCCCGGGAGGAAAAACGCCTTAGGGTCCGGCTGATCGTAGCAGCGGTGGGCGGGGCCGCGCTGCTGCTGGGCAGTTTCCCGGCTCTGCCATGGACGCCCGATTTGTTGTCCATGTGGTGGTACCCTCTGCTGCTGTGGGCGGTGGCGACACCGGTGCAGCTGTGGGCCGGATGGTCGTTCTACACCGCGGGTTGGGCCGGAATTCGGCGGTTGCAGCCTAACATGCACACACTGATCGGCCTGGGCACATCGGTGGCATACGGCTACAGCGTCTTGGTGATCCTGATCAGCCTGATCGCTGCCGGTACATTTGCTGCACCGGCCGGGCACCAGTTGCACTTCGACATGGCGGCCATAATCGTCGCGTTGATCCTCCTCGGCCGCTGGCTGGAGGCCCGTGCCCTGTCCCGCACGTCGGGCGCAATCGAACGGCTGCTGGACCTGCGGCCCCAAACCGCGCACCTCATGGCCGCGGATGGATCCATATCGGATGTGCCCATTGAAAGCGTCGAAACCGGTGACACGCTGGCCGTGCGCCCGGGCGAGCAGATACCGGTCGATGGCGAAGTAACCAGCGGCGCAACCATCGTCGACCAGTCGTCGGTGACCGGTGAGAGTATGCCGGCCGAAAAGTCCGTCGGCGACTCCGTGTTCGCCGGCACCCTGAACGAAACCGGCGCAGTACTGATGCGGGCCACGCGGGTGGGCGCGGATACGACGCTCGCCCAGGTGATCCGGCTGGTGGAAGAGGCCCAGGGCTCGGCAGCTCCGGTGCAGCGACTGGCCGATCGCGTCGCGGCCTGGTTCGTGCCGGCCGTCGGCCTGATTGCATTGGCCGCGGCGGTGCTGTGGCTGTTCCTCGGGCCGGACCCGTCGGTGCGGTACGCTATGCTGACCCTGGTCGCGGTTTTCATCATCGCCTGCCCGTGCGCGCTGGGACTGGCGACGCCCACCGCCATCATCGTCGGGGTGGGCCGAAGCGCGGAGCGGGGCATCCTGATTCGCAGCGCCGCCGCGCTGGAAACCGCTCATCGCGTGGACGTCGTTGCCCTGGACAAGACCGGAACCCTGACCACGGGGCAACCGGAGGTCACCGACATCATGCCCGCGCCGGGCGTTCGCACGACCGACGTGCTGCGTTACGCGGCGTCAGTCGAAACTCTGTCGGAGCACCCTATAGGTCGCGCGGTGATGCGCCGGGCTCAAGTCGACGGTTTGGCGGTCGCCCCGCCTACGGATTTCGTTGCCCACGCCGGCGCTGGCGTGACCGCCGTGGTCGCCGAACAAGGGGTAGCGGTTGGAAACGCTGCGCTCATGGAACAGGTCGATGCATCGACGGACGCCGAGCTGATCACGGCGGCCGCCCAACTCGCCGCAGGCGGAGCTACGCCCATGTTCGTGGCCCTGGCCGGGCGCATCATCGGTGTCATCGCAGTCGCCGACACAGTGAAGCCCGGTGCGCCGGCAGCGGTGGCGGCGCTGCATCAAATGGGGGTGCGGACGGTGATGCTCTCGGGTGATCGCGCCGAGGTTGCGGCGGCGGTGGCTTCCGAATGCGGCATCGACGAGTACCACTCCGGAATGTTGCCCGCCGACAAAGCGGATACCATCGCCAGGATGCAAGCCGACGGACACACAGTCGCGATGGCCGGCGACGGCATCAACGACGCGCCGGCGCTGGCCCGGGCCAATGTCGGGATAGCCATGGGCGGCGGGACCGACATCGCCCGGGAAACGGCAGACGTCACGCTGATGCGTGACGATCTCATGGGCGTTGCCACCGCGTTGAGAATGTCCCGAACCACGATGCGAACCATCCGGCAGAACCTGTTCTGGGCCTTCTTCTACAACACGCTGCTGATCCCGGTGGCCGCGGGCGCGCTATATCCGGTGTTCACCGCGCTGGGTGGCGTACCCTCGGGCTTGGGGTTTTTCTTCGGCGATGCCGGGTTCCTGAACCCCATACTGGCCGCCCTTGCTATGGCGTTCAGCTCGGTCAGCGTGGTGAGCAACTCCCTGCGGCTGAGACGGACGCCCGTCTGATGAGTATCGCACTTTGCCATAGTGCTGATACAATCGCGGTGAAAGTACGTCCACGCATCGCGTAATGAGAGCGGATCATGGAAACGGCGAGCGCTACCAACTTTATGCCCATAATAGTTGCACTCATTGGCAGCCAGGGCGCCATCGCAGTGGCCATTGCTCTCATGGCCTTCCGTGTTGGTCGGATGCCTTCGCGTGAAGAGTCCAACGCTCTCCGCAATGAGGTGGCCGCTAACAAAGTAGAACTCAAAGAGGAAATCGCGGCCACCAAACTGGAGCTCAAAGAGGAAATCGCGGCTACCAAGCTGGAAGTTTTCAAAGCCAAAGCCGAACTGCGGCAAGAAATCGCCGACGCGAAAGCCGAGCTGCGGCAAGAAATCACCAACACCAGAACAGAACTGGAAGTAAAAATTGACGCTGCCAAGGATGAAGTTCTGCGGGAAATTCGCCGCAGCCATCAGCAACTGATACTAGCCCTGGTCAATCATACGCACAGCGCCAATGGCCAGGCCGTATTCACGCTCCCGCCGGAGACTGAACCCGCGCCCGCCGACAACTAACAAGCAGGTAATCGACATGGCAACCGCAACCGACCCAATCTGCCTCATGCAGGTGGACACCGATAATCCTAACGGCGGGACCAGCGAGCACGCGGGGCAGACCTACTACTTCTGCGCCCCAGGATGCCGCATCGCCTTCGAGCGAGACCCGGAAGGATGGGCGTCTGGCCGCAACAAGCCCATCGCCATGGAGGAGCCGCAACCCCAGCCGGTCACATTCGTGCGCCGCCTGTTCCGTCGCGGACAATAGGCAGAGTCATCGCCGTACAAGGAACGGGGCGGGTTTAAAACCCGCCCCATTTCTGCCGGCGTCGAACGAGGTTGGTCACGCAACCGCGCCACAGCAGCGCTTGTACTTCTTGCCGCTGCCGCATGGGCACTTGGAGTTGCGCCCAATCTTGCGCCCGCCGCGCGGTGCGGGAGTGGAACGTCCCGGGGATACGGCGGCCATGGGGCTCACCGGCGCTCGGGTGTTTCCGTTTTCGGGAGCCCGTGGCGTGGGCGCTTCCGGAGCCAGCGTAACGTGGAAGAGCGTGTGGGTGACCTCGCGCTGCATCTGCCGGGTCAATTCGGCGAAGGCGCGTTGACCCTCGGAGCGATAGACCGTCAGCGGGTCCCGTTGTCCCACGGCCTGCAGCCCCACGCCGGTTCGCAGGTTTTCCATGTGTGTCAGGTGGTTCACCCAATGGGTATCGATGGACTTGAGCAGCAGCAAGCGGACCAGGATCCCCATGTTCTCCGGGCCTAGGGAGCGTTCCTTGGCCTCGTAGAGCGTCTCTGCGTAATCGTCCAGGATGTCCTCGATGTGATCGCGGCGCAGCGTCAGTACCTTCTCCGCCGTGTCGATCTCGGCCGTCGGCGGACAGATCTGCCGCAGCGCCGCCACGAAACCGTCCGCGTCCCAGTCATCGGCGTGGCGGGCTTGCAGGTAGTTGGAAACCAGCCGGTCGAACTCGGCCCCCAGCATGTCCAGGATCCGTTCGCGGAGCCCCTCGCTGGCGAGGATTTGGGAGCGCTGTTCGTAGATGACCGATCGTTGCTGGTTGAGCACGTCGTCGAAGTTGAGCAGGTGCTTGCGCATGTCGAAGTGATGACCCTCAACCTTGACCTGCGCGCTGGAGATGGACTTGGTGATGAGCTTGTTCTCCAGGGGCTCATCGTCGTTGAGGCCGGTCCAGTTCATCACGTTCTTGATGCGGTCGCCGCCGAAGCGCTGCATCAGCTCGTCCTCCAGGGCCACGAAAAACTGGCTGCTGCCCGGGTCGCCCTGGCGTCCGGCTCGGCCACGTAGCTGATTGTCAACCCGCCGCGCTTCGTGGTGCTCCGTACCTATGACGTGCAGGCCGCCCAGGGAAATGACCCGGTTGTGTTCCTCCCGCCAGTCCTCCCGGTCGGTGTCGGCGCCGCCCAGCACGATGTCGGTGCCCCGACCGGCCATGTTGGTGGAAACGGTGACGGCGCCGGAGCGACCGGCTTGGGCGACAATCGATGCTTCCTGCTCGTGGTTGCGAGCGTTGAGCACCTGGTGCTGCACGCCGCGACGGCGCAGGCGGTCGCTGAGGGCCTCTGACGTTTCGATGGAGGTGGTGCCCACCAGAACCGGCTGCCCTGAATCCGACCGCTGGATGATGTTGTCGATGACCGCCTGCCACTTGCCCTCGGCGGTGGGGAATATCAGGTCGCTGGCATCGTCCCTGACCATGGGCAGGTTCGTAGGAACCGCGACCACTTCCAGGCCATAGATTTTGTAGAACTCGTCGGCCTCGGTGACGGCGGTACCGGTCATGCCGGCCAGTTTGCGGTACATGCGGAAGTAATTCTGCAGGGTGATGGTGGCGTAGGTGACGCTTTCCCGCTGGACCTTAACCCCCTCCTTGGCTTCCACGGCCTGGTGGAGGCCGTCGGACCAGCGACGACCATATTGCAGGCGCCCGGTGAACTCGTCGACGATGACGACCTCGCCATTACTGATCACGTAGTCCTTGTCCTTCACCTTCTGGACTTGGGCCACCACCGCGTTTTCCACGTATTGGACCAGGTGGAAGTTTTCGGGATCGTACAGGTTGTCAACGCGCAGGTGACGCTCAGCCCTGCCGATGCCCTCCTCGGTGAGGGAGATGGCCTGGGTGCGCTCGTCTACGGTGTAGTCTTCGTATTCCCGCAAGCGGGGCGCCAGCCGGGCGCAGTTCGAATAGTGCTCCACTGGCTGTTGCGCGGGTCCGCTGATAATCAGGGGAGTCCGGGCTTCATCGATCAGGATGTTGTCCACCTCGTCCACGATGGCGAAGTGATGCGTTGGCCGGCCGGCGATACGGGTCTGAACCTGCAGGTCGGCGTCCACCGACATATTGTCGCGGAGATAGTCAAACCCGAACTCGTTGTTGGTGCCGTAGAGAATGTCGGCTCGATATGCCTCCGCCCGGGACACCGGCGTCAGGTAAGGAAAACCACCGCGACCCACGTCGGTGAGTTCCGGATCGTAGAGGTACGCTGCGTCGTGCTGAAGACAGCCCACGGTAAGGCCCAGCAGATGGTAGATAGGGCCCATCCACACCGGGTCGCGCCGGGCCAGGTAATCGTTGACGGTGACGATGTGGACACCGTCGCCGGTGACCGCGTTGAGGAACGCCGGCAGGGTTGCGACGAGGGTCTTGCCTTCGCCCGTTTTCATCTCGGAGATCTTGCCCTGGTGCAGCACGGCGCCGCCGATGAGCTGCACGTCGTAATGTCGCTGGCCCAGGGTGCGGCGGGCAGCCTCGCGGACCACGGCGAAGGCCTCGGGCAGAAGATCGTCAAGGGATGCGCCATCATCCATTCGGCGGCGAAACTCGTTGGTCTTCGCGCCGAGCTCGTTGTCAGTCAATGCCCGCATGGAATCTTCCAGGCGATTGACCCGTGGCACAAGTTGCCCGCGAAGTTTCTCGGCGGCGCGTTCGGGCGTATCGCCCACTATCTTTTTCAATAAGGTAACCATAGGAATGCCTCAACCGTTCCGTCTTTTGGGAAAGACGGAACACCGTGCCAGTATAGCAAGGATGCCCCGGGTACGTTGAAAAGCCCCGGCCGGATTGCCGGCCGAGGCTTGACCCATTCACGGTCAGCGGCGGCTCGGCCGCTGCTCAGTCGAACTGGTAGGGGTAGACCACCTGCAGGACTCGCCCGTCGCGCAGGGCGTCAAAGTACCCGTGGGTAATGTTGGGCTGCTGGAGCCACCGGCGGATGACATAGGCGCATAGCGACGCCAGTTGCCCGCCCACGCTGGTGGCGGCCGGGGCTATCATCAGGTCGTCGTACATATTGGGGTTGATGGAATCGTTCTCCTCGCTCAGGAATTCGTCCAACGCCAACGAGATTGACGTGGAC
Organism: Dehalococcoidia bacterium; assembly: GCA_022827095.1. GTDB lineage: Bacteria > Chloroflexota > Dehalococcoidia > Lucifugimonadales > UBA3495 > Bin87. Next base: position 25,308 of record JAJDTP010000010.1, on the reverse strand, counting down.
TGCGATCCCGCCATCAGCATCGCGTAGTCGTTGACGTTCCACACCGACTGCATGATGTCGTCGGGGTTCATCTGCGACATCACGTTCTCATCAAGGAACATCGTCAGGGCCAGCAGGAACCGGCTGAAGGCCAACTGTGACGGGTCCGAGTTGCCGTAGAGGGAGTTGCCCTCCGTCTTGCTCGCGCTCAGGAACTGGGCTTTATCGATGTACGACACCAGGAGCGGAACTTCGCGGCGGATCAGGATACTCAGGCAATCCTGGATGAGCTCACCCCTGCGCTCCGGCCGCCACGAGCGGAAGTACCCTTTGCCCTGGTAAAGGTCGCCAGGGCGGAGCTCGTTCGGGACGCCGTCGGTACCGGCGGGAGAGCCTAAGTGCCGCCGGACCAGGGCATCGAATTCACCGGTCATGGAGATGTACTGGCTCTCCTGCACCAGCAATCCGGCGTGGACATGGTGCGGCTGACTGGGATCGTCTGCGCTGAGGCCGGTCAAGCCGGATTCACTGAGGAAAACCAGGTACATAGTAGCCTCCCAGGCTGGCGCGGCGGGCGCTATCGGCCCTGACTGGGGTTGGCGGTGACGGCGTCGCTTGCCGGCGTCGCTGGTTGGGACCGGCTATTGAGCAACGGTCCTGAAGTCGACGTGGAGAACGTCGCCGGTGCGGGGTTGCCACTGGATCTCCGAGGCAACGGCGGTGTACTCGCCGGATTCGCCGGCGATGGACACGCGGAGCGGTTGGCCGTACTCACCCCCGGCGCGGCTGATGGCCTGAAGCAGGGTGCGAACCTCGCACTGCAGAGGGCGGGATTCGACGCCCTTGCCGTAGAGATGAACAGGCACGATGCCTTCACGGCGCAGCGCTTTGACCTTCTTGCCCAGGGTGTCGCGGCTTTCAAGTTGGACGGAAACCGTCGGGGTGGTCATCGTAATCGGAACTCCTGGAGAACGGGTGACGGGGACAACCCCGATTAGAGCGCATATCATAGCATACGCCGCGAGCGCATCGGCCAGAACTGCCGTCATTAGCGCCAGCCGGATTGGCGCGAAAGACATCAACAACTTGAGCGGCCAGATTCCTGCGGCTCGTTAACGCCCAAAGCGATGAACCGGCGTGCTGTTGGTCAGAACGGAGCCCATGTATCATAAAGTTGCGAACCCAGGGGCTTGCCAATATCATCGGCCTCTACTGACAATATTGTCATGTTGAATGACCAACAGATCCAGGACCTCATTAGCCAGCCTAAACGGATTGTGGAAAAGGATCCTGCCAGAGGTTACCGCCAGGAACATCGTCAACGACGATGCGACTTGCAATTGGAGCGCGTATCCGACGGTAACCTGTGCTTCTCGGTATTCGTTCGACAAAACCTCACGTTTATAGAGAATTTTTCGGTCGGGCTCCGTTACCGAACCGGGAACCCCACCGTACCCATAGTCACCCTGATCCGTTACAACGGGCCACACGGCGAATTCAGTACCCAACCTGACCAACATTATGCCCAGCCGCACATCCACCGCGTGACCGAGGTGGAAATGAGCTCTGGCAGCGCTCACCCGCAAGAAAAGGATCGTGCGCTCACCAACCGGTACAGCACGTTTGAAGAGTGCCTGCGGGCATTTTTCGGCGATGTGAGCGTCCCCAATTACCCCGATTACTTTCCTGATTTAGTGCAAGGCACGCTTTTCGATGGACATCCATAGCGTCAGAAACGCTTTACAGAATACGCCGGCATCGGCATTCGAACTGTACGAGCGCCGACCCGGCCATTTTCAACTGATATTGCCGGTCTACCACGAAGACGGCGATATGGTTGACATTTTCGTCGTCGAGAGTCCTCGCGGCGGGGAATATATCCGCCTTTGTGACTTCGGAATGAGCCTGATGCGCCTGTCCTACACCTACGACGTGAACTCCGATGCGCGCCGCCGGATATTCGACAGCATCATCATCAATTGTGGCGCGCAAATTGATGATGGTGATCTTTATCTGGACACGCTAACCGAACGGGTGTACGAAGGCATTATGCAGTTTGCCGGCTGCGTTCAAAAAATTTGCAATATGCGGTATTGGAACAGAGAGACCGTCAGGAGCGCGTTTTACGAAGACCTCGAAAATTGCGTCTATACGGACTTTGCTCGATTCGAGCCTCAGCCTGATCTGTTCCCTCTAGCGGACTACCCTAGCGGCGTTGACTGGACTTTGAGGCACGATAACCGGGATTTCTACGTGTTCGGCGTCCGGGGCAACGATAAGGCAAAGAATGTAGCGATCTCGCTTCTGGAATTTCAAAAGGCGCAGTTGCCGTTCATCAGCTTGGTTGTCCACGAAGATATCGAGGAGCTAGGTCGCCGCGAACGTTTGTACATCACGCGGAACGCGGACACACAGTATCCCGTCCTCCGAGATTTTCAAGAAAAAGCCGCGGATGACATTCGCAGGTTCGCCGGCACTATGACCTGAATAGGGCGTCAATAGGCAGCCGTACAGACACGGTTGGGAACGCCTACCCCAGCGCCTCCCCGTTAGCACACGCTTCCATGGGCTCGCCCCTGAGACCGGCCACCAGGTTGCGCGCAGCCAGTTTCATGGTGTTCAGCCGGGTGGGCAGCGCGGCGCTCCCGATGTGGGGCGTGATGACCAGGTTGTCCACGGTCAGCAGCGGGTCATCTATCGAGATGGGTTCAGGCGACGTCACATCCAGGGCGGCCCGCGCGATCTGCCTGTCGCGCAGCGCCTCATGCAAGGCGACCGGATCCACCACTGGCCCGCGCGACACGTTGATGAGGATGGCCGAGGGTTTCATCATGGCCAACTGCGGCCCGCTGATGAGGTGGTGCGTCTGCGGCGTCAGGGGCACGCTGAGCACAACGAAATCGGCCTGGCCCAGCAGGTCGGGGAACTCGGCGTAGCGCAGGCCGTATTGGGCCTCCACGTCGGGGTAACGGGTGCGCGAGTGGTAGACGATGTCCATGTCAAACCCGCGAGCGCGCTTGGCAATCTCCCGGCCGATCTGCCCCAACCCCACGATGCCCAGGCAGGCTTCGTGCACGTCCTGTCCCAGCCAGTGGGTCGGGTGAAACTGGATCTGCCACCCGCCGCCGCGCAGCCAGCGCTCGCTTTCGGACGTGCGCCGCGCCGCGCCCAGCAGCAATGCCATGGCAAGGTCGGCGGTGGACTTGGCCAACACGCCGGGCGTGTAGCCAACGGGAATGCCGCGGCGTGTCGCCTCGGCTACATCCACGTTGTCCAGGCCCACCGCAAGTTGGCTGATCGCCCGCAGGTTTGGCGCCGCGTCCAGCAGATCAGAGTCCACACGGTCCATGATGGTGGTCAGGATGCCGTCGGAATCACCGGCGTGCCGCCGCAGCTCATCCACGGGCGGCGGCGTTTCCTCCGGCCACACGGTCACGTCCGCGACCTCACGGATTATGTCCAGAGCCTCCGGCAGCAGTGTGCGGGTAACGAATGCGCGAGGGGTCGACATGGCAACTCACCGCCAAATGTAATGGCGACGCCTGAATGGGACGCCGTGTTCCCGATTGTAGTATCGCGTGGTTCCTGTTGCCAGTATTACATTCGGAGATTTTGGCCGGATGTTCTGCATACAAAAAGACCGCCGCATTGCTGCGACGGCCCTGGTCAACTGCGGGACGGCGCGGGGAGGGCCGCGCCGTCCTTGTCGGGTGATGGCTGATTAGACCAGCTTGGTGAAACCATCCCGGTAGCCGCGAGTCTCAGCAATCTCGCGCTCCAGGCGTGCCTGGTCGGTCATTCCCGGGCCGGCCACGATGTTCCACAGGGCGACGAAGCTCGCCACGATGGTCGCCTGCACGGACGGCTTGCGGGTGGATTCCCACTGCTCGAGCAGCTCGGCCGGGGTTTCCGGGATCGCGGAAACGTCGACGGCGGCGGACTCAGCGGACGCCTCGGCGGTTTCGGCAACCGCGGACTTGGTTTCGGTTTCAGGATTGATTGCGGTAACCATTTGCTTGCTCCTCTTGGCTAATAGTGATAGCCGGTGATCATTTGAATCAATGATACATGGCGCACTATATTCCGTCAACGGATATTATACGATACATTATATTGCCTTCGGACATGATGAAGGGCGGGTTAGAACCCGCCCTCAGCAGTGATCCTGGTCCCGCTGTCGGATGCGCTACAGCGTCAATTTCCCCGGATTCATGATGCCAGCCGGATCCAGGGCCCGCTTGATATCCAGCAGCGCATCCCGGCTCACGCCCAGTTCACGACCCAACAAATGATGCAGCTTGATGCCGACGCCATGGCAATACTCCATGACCCCGCCCATGTCCTGGGCCAGCGTGAGCACCTCATCCACGCCGGCCGCCAGGTTGTCCCGCACGTCGGGATCATAGCCGTCCCGACCCACCACCCGGCGGTCGCCGTCGGGCACCACCAGCATCGAAAAGAACTCAGGCCGGCTCCACAGGCAGTATTCCACCACCTTGATCTTCCGGGCCTCCAGCAACCGGTCGGCGCGACGCCGGTACTCCAGCACCCGGTCGGCGGGCAGGCTCATGTGCAGGTAGTCAAAGGTGCGACCCCATTGCCGCCGCCAGCGTTCTTCGCGAGGACGACCCAGGGCCGTCTCACGATAGTTCATTGCCGAGTCGTGGCGGTGTTTCCAATAGGACAGGGTCGGCTCCGGGCCCACGTTCCACCCGCCGGCTTCGTCGCAAACGGACAGAGTGCGACGCATCGCCGCGTCCACACCTTCCCGGTAACCTTCGAAGAGCAAGTGCAGCAGGACCCCCTCGCTGTCCTCGGTCAGGTCCAGGAGCGTGGGGCGGATGCCCAGGGCCCCCATCTCCGTTACAGCCGCGAAACCTGCATCGAAATCGGCGAACTCAAAGGTGGCGTACTCGGCGGCCTCAGGCTTGCGGAACACACGCAGGGTGGCCCGAGTGATCACGCCGAAGGTACCCTCGCTGCCGATGAACAGGTGGTTCAGATCAGGACCGGAGGATTGCTTGGGCACGGGCCGGGTGTTGATGATGCGGCCGTCGGGAAGAACGACTTCCAGCGCCACTACCTGATCGCCCATGGGGCCGAAGGCGGCGGCGCGGTAGCCGACGCCGTTGGTGGAGATGGTTCCGGCCACGCTAGCGATGGGAACGCTGTACGGATCATGTCCCGGCATGAGCCCGTGGGGTTCCAGCGCGTCGTACAGGTCCTGCAGGATCAATCCGGCTTCAACCTCCGCCGTTCGCGAGACCGGGTCGATGTTGATCACGCGATTGAGCCGGCCAAGGTCCAGGATGATCCCGCCGCGCACGGGCAGGATCCCGCCCATCACCCCGGTGCCGCCGCCGTACGGTATCACCGGAACGCCGGCGCGCTGTGCCAGCTCGACGATCTGAGAAACTTGGGCGGCATCCGCCGGCCGCACCACGACGTCGGCCAGGCGGTCGAAAGCGGCGTCGGCGTAGTAGGCCCGATACGGCGTCAGGGCATCGGCCGAGTAACGGTCGAGCGACGCCTCGTCCGTCAGGACGTTTTCCCTTCCTGCGACGTCCGCCAGATTAGCGGCAACGGCAGGCCAATTGCGGCGGTTCGCAGTGGTGTTCACAGCGGGTTGCGAAAAATGGCCTGACCAGTTTCGTCGTGGTTATGATTGGCCAAAGCTATCAACAACTGGTCGTGATTGCGTCGCGTTTCCTCGCGCATCTCGCGCAGCTCGGCACGCATTTCCTCGCGCATCTCGCGCAGCTCGGCACGCAATTCGTCGCGCAGCTCCCGCATTTCCCCACGCAATTCGTCGCTAACGGCGCGCACTTCCTGGGCAACTTGTTCAACGCGCACTTCCAACCGTCCAACCCGCTTGTCCAGTTGGTCGACTTGCGCAGTGATCCTACCTAGGCGAAACAGACTTCCACCTACCAACGCGAGGATCGACAGCAGCAACGCCGCCCCGCCAATTATCGTTGCATCAAGCATTTGAAACCCCGCCGTCCGGATGCTTTCAACCGCGTCCCTGGGTCTATTCGGTCGCCTGCTGCTGCCACTGGGTGCCTTGGGGGCCGTCTTCCAGGGTCACGCCCTGCTGGGCCAGGCCATCCCGGATCTGGTCCGCGAGGGCGAACTGGCGGGCGGACCGCAGTTCGGTTCGTATCGACACCAGCAGGTCGATGAATGGAGCCGCAGCCAGACTATCCTCCGACGACGCACGACCGTCGAAGGTAAGGCCCAGCACGCCTCCCAGTTCCCGCAGGACGTCCTGACCGGAGCCGATACTCTGGCCGGCGTCACGGCCGCGATTGATGTCCCGGGCCAGGTCAAACAGGGCGGCCACAGCCTGGGGCGTATTAAGATCGTCGTCCATGGCCGCCGAGAACCTGGCTCGGTGGGTTTCCGCATCGACCTCGGGGCCGGAGCCGTTGCCGGGGACCAGCGCCCTACGCACCCGCTCCAGGCTTCGCTCCACCGCGGCGGCGCCCTCGTCGCTGTACGCCAGGGGACTGCGGTAGTGACTGCTGAGGAAGTACAGTCTCATGGCGTCGGGGCTGTAGCGTTCCAGCGCCTCCGCCACGGACACCAAATTGCCCAGCGACTTGCTCATCTTGTCGGAACCAAACTGCAGGAGACCGTTATGCATCCAGTAGCGGGCGAACGGCTTGGCTCCGGTGTAGCATTCGCTCTGTGCGATTTCGTTTTCGTGGTGCGGGAACACGAGGTCCTGTCCGCCGCCGTGGATGTCCAATTGCTCGCCAAGATACTCCAGGGACATGGCGGTGCACTCTATGTGCCAGCCGGGTCGACCAGGTCCCCACGGGCTCTCCCATGAAGGCTCGCCGGGCTTGGCGCCTTTCCAAAGGACGAAATCCATGGGGTGCTCTTTGCTTTCATCTACCTGGATGCGCGCGCCGGCGATCATGCTGTCCAGGGTGCGGTGGCTGAGCTTGCCGTAGTCGTCCTTGCTGGTCACGCGGAAATAGACGTCGCCGGCGGCCGGATAGGCATGTCCCCGGTCGATCAGGCCGGCGATGGCGTCGATGATCCGCGGAATCTCGCGGGTGGCCCGGGGATATTCCGAGGCCCGCTGGATGTTCAGGGCGTCCATCGTATGGAAATAGTCCCCGATGAATTCTTCAACCAGCTCATCCTCGGAGACGCCGGATTCCTGTGCCCTCTGGATTATCTTGTCGTCGATATCCGTAAAGTTCTGGATATGACGAACCTCGTATCCCTTGTGCTCCAGATATCGCCGCAGGGTGTCAAAGACCACGTAACTCAACGCGTGTCCGACGTGGGTAGCGGAATACGGGGTCACTCCGCACACGTACATCTTGACCAGGTTATCTGCGGCGGGAACGAACTCCTCGACCTGTCCGCTCAGGGTGTTGTAGAGCTTCATACTAAACCGGTTGGACGACGGCGGTAGCGGGCTGTTGAATTGCGTGCGGTGTCAAGGCCGGCACAACAACGCCACGGCCACAGCCGCTATGCCCTCTTCCCGCCCGGTGAATCCCAGGTAATCGGTGGTGGTTGCTTTAACACTGATCTGCGACTGCTCGACCGAAAGTGCGGTGGCGATGTTCTGGCGCATCAGCGGCACGTGGGGTGACAGCCGGGGACGTTGCGCGAGCATTGTAGCATCAACGTTGGCGATGCACCAACCGCCCTCCGCCAGTACTCCGACCGTGCGTTCCAGCAGGATCAGGCTGCTGATTCCAGCCAGGGACGGGTCGCCGGGCGGGAAGTGCGCGCCAATGTCGCCGGCGCCGGCTGCCCCCAGCAAAGCATCGATCATGGCATGGCTGAGCACGTCGCCGTCGCTGTGGCCGGCGAGGCCGGTGGGGTGCGGGATCGTTACGCCGCCGAGCACCAATGCCCGCCCAGGGGCGAGGGCATGGGCGTCGGCTCCGGTGCCTACTCGATACTGCACCGACTATCTCGACGGGGCGGACTGCGAGCCGGGTTCCGCGCCTACCCTCGCTCGACGGATTTGAGCACTTGGTGCGCGTGCTCGATGTCGTTCAGCGGCCCGCCGTAGGCGATGATCGGGGCATAACCGATGATGATCGCTGCGAGGAATCCCAATGCGGACCCAGAAGCGACGAAGTCCGCGTTGGTGGGTTCATCGCCAATTCTGAGCTGCGAGTACAGGGCATCGCTTTGCGTGGCTACGAATGCGGGCGAGGGCAGGTCCATATGAGCGATCAGGAGCATGGCCAGCGGCGCCACGCAGATCAGAGCAAGAATGGACCAGACCATGACCCAGACCAGGAATGTATTCCGCTCGGTATTCACTTTCGAGCGCAAATGCGCCAGTCTACCCGGGGCCACCGCCATGTCTAGCCGGTCAGCGCTCAGGCGCAGGAATAGAGCATACTCCCGGTACCGGGAGCGACGGTTGACGGTGCTGGCCACCATTCTGATCCTCCGCTTGTCGAAACCCTTTGTCCAAACGCGCGAATTTTACTGACACATATGCGCGCGCCTGTCCGTGACAATGGACGACGTTAAACATCGTATGCATACCGGTCGCGATGTTGCAAGCGGACTCGTACCCCATTTGCAGCCGTTTCGGCTCATCCCCGGGCCAATAACAATCTGGCGACATCTAAGTCTTCGGGAGTGGTTACCTTCAAATTGTCGTAGTCACCCCAGAAAACCGTGACTCGGTGGCCCGCAGCCTCAACCATGGCCGCGTCATCAGTGTATGCGACATCCGCGGCGCGGTGGGCGTCCAACAGCGTTTGATAGTCAAATGCCTGTGGAGTTTGCGCTGCCCACAAAGTCGCTCGGTCGGGCGTAGCCGAAATCACCTGCCCGTCGCCCACCACTTTGATCGTATCCTTGACCGGCACCGCGGCAATGGCAGCGCCCGATTCCCGGACTTCGTGGAGAGCCCGGCTCAGAATATCGGGCGTGACGCATGGCCGCGCTCCATCGTGGATCGCGACCCATCGCCGGCGACCCATGGCGGCCAACCCGGCCAAGACCGAATCTTGGCGCCGCGCGCCGCCGGCGCAAACCGCGGCGATCTTGGGAATGCCCAATTCCTGTGCGACCGCCTCACCATCGGGGAGCGCGTCGGCGGAGACGACCAACACGATCCGGTCCACCGCATCCGATTGCGCGATGCGCCGGAGCGTATACGCGATCAGGGGAGCCCCAAGCACGTCCACGAAGGTCTTGTCGGTGCCGCCCATGCGAGTGCTGCGCCCGGCAGCAACCACCACGACGCCCAACAATCCATCTGATGTCCCCTGTCTCGCGTTATTCAATCTATCGTCCCCGCAAGGATTCAGCGCCTTTCGATTATTGCTCCGCGACCACCAGTATCCGTCATTCCGGCGAAAGCCGGAATCCAGAAACGGTTAGCAACCAGCGACGTCGCCACATTCATAAAGCTCTGGATTCCGGATCAAGTCTGGAATGACGGGAATAATCGAAAGGCCCTGGCAAGGATTGGCGCGATTGGCGTTGAAGCCCCACATAGTTTATGATTTAGGCGGTCTGTGGATCAATATCACCCTAAGGGAACATCTGCGGAGCGCGTTACTCCAAAGGGGGCATGATGGCACTGGAAATGGCCTATCACGTGGAAACGTACAGCTCGGGAACCCACGGCAGAGCGATCTGCAATGCTCGCACGCATCATTGGGTCGCCGACGACGGCGGCGGTGATGCCGTGGGAGCCGGGGAACTGTTTCTCTCAGGCATCACCGCGTGCGCCGTGAACATGGTGGAGCGAATCGCCCTCACTGACGACGCCCCGGTGGACTTCATGGAAGTTACCGCCGAGGCTTTCAGGGACTCGGAAGCGACGCCCGGCGACGTGAGCCTTTACGCCGATGTGCGCATCCATTTCAAGATCTGGGGCGTGGACGACGACCAGGGCAACTACCTGGTAGACACCTGGAAAAAGCGTTGACCGCTTTATGGTTCGGTCGCCGTGGCGACCCCCAGCACTTCCGTCACCGCCGAATTCGTTGCTGACGCCCGTCCCAAGCACGCGGGACGCGTCGCCTGAAACCCGTCATATTTCGCGCCGCTCGGCGGCAACATATTTGCCCCCGTCCCGGCGGCGGGATCGCGCCGAGCGACGGAGGCAATAAGTCCGAACGCTCGAAATCAAGCGTTGCCACAATAACCTTCAGGCTTAGTCCGCGGTACCGGCCGTCCTGTTTCGAGCTGGCGCCGGGGTTCCGCAGGCTCCAGATATTGGGGGATCTAAGATAGAGTTCCCGCTTACCATATTCGCAGCCGGTCTGTCAGACGCATCCGCTGGATTGCTGAAAGACTTCGCCATTGCCATGGCCATCGCGGCTGTTGGGCTGGCGTTGGCCCGGCTGATATGGCAGCCGCCGGTGCTTGGTTACCTCATTGCCGGGGTGATCATCGGGCCGTATACCCTGCCGCATCCGGTTATCAGCAACCTGGACACCATCGAGTTGCTGGCCGAACTCGGGCTGATCCTGCTGCTGTTCGGTATCGGCCTGGAGCTGGGATGGCGGCGGATCCGAGAGATCGGTCTGCGCGTGCTGGTCATCGGCGTGGTGGAGATCTCCACCCTGACCTACCTGGGAGTGCTGATAGCCGACAAGGTGCTTGGCATATCCGGAGCCAACGCCCTGTACCTCGGCGGCGCCATGGCCATCAGCAGTTCGGCAATTCTCCTGAAGGGTTTGCGGGACAGTGGCAACCTGCGCGCCGGATGGGGCCAAACCATAGTGGGCATCCTCCTTGTGGAAGACTTCGCCGCGGTCATCCTGCTGACCCTGCTGGCCGGCCTTGCTACCACTGGTTCCACCGACCTGGCGGACGTGGGGTGGTTGGCCGCGAAACTGGGCATCTTCTGCATCGCGGTCCTTGCTTTCGGCGCACTGCTGGCGCCCCGCCTGATGCGCTTCCTCTCCCGGATGCAGTCCGACGAGACCCTGCTGGTGGCTTCGCTGGGCTGCTGCTTCGGCCTGGCGTTGGGAGCAGAGTTCCTCGGATTGTCCGCGGCCGCCGGGGCCTTCCTGATCGGCGTGGTCATCGGCGACACCGACGCCGCCGGACGGGTGACGCGCCTGGTCAACCCGGTGCGCGACATGTTCGGCGCGCTGTTCTTCCTTTCCATCGGGATGCTCATCAATTACCGGACGCTGGATGACTACATCGTGCCAGCCCTGGTGGTAGTGGGAGTGTTCATGGGTGGCAAGATGCTGGCCAACACGATCGGGGCGGTACTGGCCGGCCGGCGGTCGCGCACCGCGTTTCAGGTGGGGATGACCATGCCGCAAATGGGCGAGTTTTCGCTGGCGATCGGGCACCTGAGCGCCACCAACGCAGCGGTTGGTCCCGTGGTAGCGCCGGTGCTGGCAATCGCTACGGCGATCACCGCGGTCCTGGCGCCACTGACCTCCAAATTTGCGACGCCGGCGTACGACTGGTTGGAGAGGCGCGCGCCGCCGGCGGTTCTCGCAGTAAATCTGGTGATCTTCCTGGGCATTCAATCGTTCTGGGCAGCGTTCTCCCTGCCCGGAGAAACGGGACGCCTCCTGAAAAACTCGGTTCGTCGCATCATCATCGACATCTGCATCATCGCAGTGCTCACGGCCATCGGCACCGCAGCAGTGTATACCGTGCCCGATCTGCTGGCCGAGCCGGAGTCCGTTTCCCACGCCCTGCTGGGCGTGATCCTGGGCGGCGCCACGGTGGGCATCAACATCCCCGCTGCCATAGCCATCTGGCGCGAATTGCGGGTGGTCGCCAACTTGACCGTTCGCGCGACGGTACGTGATACCGCGGGTCAGCCGGCGCGATTCACCCTGCGCACCCTCCTGCGCGACGGCATGGCCACAGCCTTCTTGCTCGTCGGCGTCCTGCTGATGATCCCGCTGATTATCCAGCTCTTCTCCCTGGGAAGCCTGTCGGTTCCGCTGTCGCTGTTCCTCCTTCTGGCGTCCGCTGGCGCCCTGGTGTTTGCCGGCTTCCACGTCCACCGGGTTCTTCAGCCGGTATTCCGCAACACCTTCATTGCTCCTCCGGCGCCTAGGCGAACCGATCCGCCGGCCCCCAGCGCCTTTGAAGCGATGGACGTGGAGAGCCCGTCCTTCAACCACTGGGCCGACCCGGACGCGCAGCCGATCGAGCAAGTGCGCGCCGCAGCGGCCGCCCAGGCCGCCGAAGACTCGACCGAGGACCTGTGGAGGTTCCTGGAAGAACGCATCGAGCTGTTCAGTCCAACGCCGGCGCAGCCGCCGGAAAGCGCGGAACGGGCTGCTCAGCGGGACGCGGACTAGGGGCGCCTCGCGCCCGGTGCTACAATGCGCGCAGTCACTAACAGGCAGGCGACACGATGCGAATTTGTTCTTTTCTACCCTCCGCCACCGAGATCGTTTACGCATTGGGGCTGGAGGACCAGCTCTACGGCGTAACCCACGAGTGCGACTACCCGGCCCAGGCTAAAGACAAGCCATGGGTGGTGCGCAGCGTTTTCGAAGGCACGCAGCCCAGCAGCGGTGAGATCAGCCGCGTGATTTCGGAACGCCTCGCCGAGGGTCTCGGTATCTACCACATCGACCAGGATATCCTCGATGCAGCCAACCCGGACCTGCTGCTGACCCAGGCTATCTGCGAGGTTTGAGCGGTCTCTTCTCGGCAGGTCGCCGAGTCCACCGCCAACATGGAGAAGCAGCCCGAGGTGCTATCCCTGGACCCGCAGTACCTTGGCGACGTTCTCGAGGACGTGCGCCGCGTGGGCCGCGCAACCGGAACTGAATCCATGGCCGACCAGGTCACGGCCCGGATGCAGGAGCGTATCGATACCGTCACCCAGAGGGCTGAATTGGCTGATATCCACCCCAGGGTACTGCACCTTGAATGGACCGACCCATTGATGTGCGGCGGCCACTGGGTTCCCGAAATGGTTGAACTGGCCGGGGGAGCCAACTCCTTCGGCGACAAGGAGATGGGTTCCTTCCCGCTGGAATGGGAGGCCATCATCGAGAACCAACCCGAGGTCATCGTTGTCATGCCCTGCGGTTTTGAAGTGCCCCGGGGTATGGAAGATATCCCCCTGCTCACGGAAAAAGAGGGATGGGCGTCACTTCCCGCAGTGCAGAACGACCGCGTGTACGTAATCGACGCCAGCAACTACACCAGCCGTTCCGGTCCTCGGCTCGTCACCGGCCTGGAGATACTCGCCGAGATGATCCATCCCGAGTTGTTTTCGGGGATGGTCCCCGAGGCCGGAGCGCGGCGCATTTACGGATCCGGCCAGGGAGGTTCCCCATGACCACGAAACCCCGGCCGGCCACTGCCTATCCCAATCTCACGGAGTTGCCGGACCCGCCCCCGCTTCCTGACGGCATGAAACAGCGCCCCCACATCGCCCGTACCGATCAGGTTCTGCGCAGCCACTATCGACGCCAGCCCAACACGCTGGTATCGGGCGAGGGCTATCTTTGTTTTGAGGCCCGCGACGCTCGCCGCTCCCCCCGCCCCGACTGCGTGGCGGCCTTTGATCTCCCCTTTCCCGCTCAACTCATTGAAGATGCCAACGGATACGTCATCAGCGAAGTCGGGCAGCCGCCGGACTTCGTACTGGAAGTCGGGTCGCCGAGCACCGGCCGGCATGACTACACCGCGAAACGCGACATCTACGCGCGCCTGGAGGTCAGGGAATACTGGCGGTTCGACCCCAGTGGCGGGCAATGGCACGATGTCCCGCTGGCCGGCGAAGTGCTGGAAGACGGCGTGTACCGGCCCTTGCCAATCGACTACGATAACGATGGCTTGGTGCGCGGCTACAGTCCCAGCCTGGGCCTGGAGTTGCACTGGGAAAACCGCCAGCTGCGATTCTGGGACCCGGTTACGCGGGAATACCTGCCGGATCTCGTAGAAGCGTTGGAGGCGTTGGCCGCCGCCGAAACCCGCGCCGAGCAGGCCGAAACCCGCGCTGAACGGGCCGAAGCCCGCGCCGAGCGGGCTGAGGAAGAAGCGCGCCAACTGCGCGAGGAATTGCGCCGCCGGCAGTCTCGGGAGTAAACGCCGCCGGGTCAGTTCAGGCGCGGCCCTTTGAACGGCGTGTTCTGCTCCGCTTGTTCGGCGACGATGCGATTGGCCTGGCGCATCAATGTCTGCAACTTCTCGAGTTGCCCCCCGGCGGTCGGGGTTTCCAACAGCGATTGCCTCACATCGGGAGGCAGAGGCAGGCTGACAGCCAAAGTCGCGGAGGCGATGCGAGCCAGGGCGATGGGCTCTTCGGGAACGGTCACTTCGCGGTCCCACCCACCAGCCATGGCGGTGAGTTGACGCTGCAACTGGATGAATTGCTCGCGCACGTTGGCTACCGCCGTTGCGGAGACGTCGCCTTCGTCGTCTTCCATGAACCGAACCAACCCAATCAGATGCGGCACGGTCTGCACGGTTTGCAGCAACTCGAACCGCGTCTCGCCGCGGGTCAGGATGTTCAGCCGGCCTTCCTGCAGACGTTGCACCTGCGAGACACGGGCCGTGGTCCCGATAGCATGAGGTTCCGCAGGATCGCCAACTTCGTTGCCTTCCTTGATCAGCAGCACTCCAAAGGGTTCGTCCCGGTCGACGCAGCCGCCGATCATGGCTTTGTACCGCTCCTCGAAAATATGGAGGGGCAAGGGCATGCCGGGGAAAAGCACCACGTTGTTCAGCGGGAACAACGGAAGTTCCTGGTAGGTCCCCGGCGGGTAGTCATCAGGATTGATCGCCATGATGCCGCAGTATAGCCACGGGGGAAAGGCACGGCAACCCGCTCGCCGAAACGTAACCGTTCAGACTTGCGGGTGTCATTGCGAGCGAAGCGCGGCAATCTCGTTGGCGTAAGGGAGTCCTTTGAGGCGGACCTTGCCGCTACGGTGTCGAGATTGCCACGGCGCAAGCGCCTCGCAATGACAACCTCCTGGATTCTGAACCCTTACGCCGAAACGCCCCCGTCTGCTAAGAGCGGGGGCGCGAATAACGGGCAGTAATTTGCCGCTCTACTTGACCGGTTCCGCATCCGGCGGGCGGTTGTGGATGGCCTTGGTGCCCTTCTTGAAGATGCACGTCCGGATGTTGTTCTCCAGCTCCGTCGGGTCGTCGACGCCGGGGTAGCGGGCCTGGGCCTCAGGGCTGGCGAGATACTCGAACATCTTTTGGAGCACTTCCTCTTCGGACTCGCCGACTATGACCGTGCGATCCCGAGGATCCGAAAGGAAATTGCTTGGCCGAGCGTAATAGATGTCAGGCATGGTTCCTCCTCCGTGACAAGGCTACCAATCCTAGAATTGGGGTGCGCAAGCAGTGGCAATTTGATACACCAAAATCCTTCACGTTGTCAATATGGCGATCACTCTCACGCGTACCCAGTTTCCCCACCTGTCATTGCGAGCGCCCACCCCTTGTCATTGCGAGCGCAGCGTGGCAATCTCGTGATGGGAACAGGATCCCTTTCCGCAACGGGATCGCCGCGGCGCTGCGCTCCTCGCGATGACAAACTGGGTACGCGTGAAGGCAATCATCATCGTCTCGCCCACCGCCAGCAGATTCAATCGAGCCGCACGGGATCGATGTCAATCCGGCAGTTGCGCGGGACACTCCGTCCTTCCAGGAACTGCCAGATCCTGCGGCCACGCAGCAACAACCGCCAACGGTACCGGCCCCGAACGCGCTCCGGCAGGCACGGGGTGGGACCGATGATGTCAATGTCGGTCCGTCCGTCACGCGCGGCCTGTTCCCTCCAGGACTGGGCCAGTTCCCCCAGGGTCTGTTGTGCGGCGCGCACGCTTAGGTCGGCGCACACAATCTGGGCGAGCCGGTTGAAGGGCGGGTTGCCCTGCAGTTGCCTGGCGGCAATTTCAGTGCCGTAGAATCCCCCGTAGTCCTGGGCTGCGGCCGCGGCGATAGCGTAGTGGTCGGGCTGGTAGGTTTGGACAATCGCCCGTCCGGGCTCATGGCCCCGGCCGGACCGCCCGGCAACTTGGCAGAGCAGGGCAAACGCCCTTTCACCGGCGCGAAAATCGGGCAGGTTCAGTCCCAGATCGGCCAGCAGCACGGCGGATAATGTGACGTTAGGGAGATCCAACCCACGGGCCACCATCTGGGTCCCCACCAGAACTTGCGCCTCACCGCCGGCCAACCGGCCCATCGCCGCCTCCAGCTCCGCCGGATTTCGAACCGAGTCCGAGTCCCACCGTTCCACGACGACGCCGGGATAGCGCTCCTGCAACTCGGAAGTGATCGTCTCGGTGCCGGCGCCCATCTCCCGAATGCGGCCCCCACGACACTGCGGACAGGCCCGGGGCAATCGCCGTTGCCGATTGCAGTAGTGGCAGATCAGCCGAGACGACTCGCGGTGGAAGGCGTAGGAGACGGAGCACTGGCTGCAGTTGATCACGCTCCCGCAGTCGCGGCATTGCATGAACGCCGCACTGCCCCGACGATTAAGAAAGAGGATCGCCTGCTGACCGCTGGCTATCGTTGAGTCCAGGGCTTCGGTGAGGGTGCGGCTGAAAACGCTGCGGTTCCCCTCCCGGAGTTCCCGGCGCATATCGACCACGCTGATTTCAGGCAAAGGCGTAGCGTGTCCGTCGTGGCGTGGAACCCGCTCCGGCAATCGCAGCAGGTGATGCCGGCCCCGCGTCGCTTCGTAGTACGTGCTCACGTCGGGGGTGGCTGAACCTATCACCACCACGGCGCCACAGCGGCGAGCCAGGGCCAGGGCAGAGTCGCGTGCGTGATAATAGGGAGGATGCTCGTCCTGCTTGTACGCCGGTTCGTGCTCCTCATCAACGATCACTATGCCCAGATTGACAGTCGGAGCGAACAGGGCGCTGCGGGGCCCTACGATTACGTCGGCCAACCCGTCACGAATGTTCCACCACTGCTCGAACCGCTGCCTTTCAGTCAGTCGATGGTGCAGGACGGCGACGCGGCCGGGGAAGCGATCGTTCACCATGCCGACCGTCTGCGGGGTCAGCGAGATCTCAGGTACCAGGTAAATGGCCTGCTTACCTTGCTCCACCGCGTGGGCGATGGAGCGCAGGTACACCTCGGTCTTGCCGCTGCCGGTGACGCCGTGCAACAGAAAACTGCGCGGCAGCAGACTGGGGTCGTCCAGCGCGGCGGTGACGCTGGCCACAGCGTCCGATTGAGCGGCCGTCAGCGCTCCAGGAGCGGGATGCGACGGCTCAACCCCCGAAGGAACCTCGGGGCGCACCCGCTGCCATTCCTCGCCCACCAGACCGCGCTGGAGAAGGGCATCCGCCGCGGGTCCTACTCCCGTGGTCTCGTAGCCGGCCCCCGCCTCACGCACCGCTGCCAGCAGTTCCACCTGCCGAGTGGCCCGCGCTTGCGGAGCAGCCACTTCCTTCCCTCCCGAATCGGGATGGTGCCCGGGTATCAGGAGACGGCGATAACGATGGGATCGCGGTCGCGGCAGGCTGACCTCCTTGCGGACCAGTCCGCGGGACACGAGACGCTGCAGTTCCCGTCGGGCGACGTTGGCGCGGCTCGGATCAATCCGCTTCAGGAACGTGATTTCCTCCGAGGCTCCGGAGGCGGCGGCCAGTTCCCGCCACGCAACTTGCGTAGTTTCACGGAAAGACGCCAATTCACCGGAATCCTCGAGGCCGGAGATCGCGGTCAGTCGTGACCGCTGTTGTGCCCGAAAACCGGGCGGCAGCATCGGCGCAACGGCCTCGAAAGGGGAGCACCGGTAGGTTTGCCCCAGCCATGCCGCCAACTCCAGCCCCAGCGAACCAACCAGCGGGGACGGCTCCACCGGGTGCAGAATGTCCCGCGTTTCCTCCTCCGATACCGCCGATGCGTCCGCCAGGCTGAGGACCAACCCCTGCACGATGTTGCGGCCGAATTGCACCCAGACCAGTTGCCCTGGTTCCACCGCAAGATGACGAGGCACCCGATACGAAAAGGTCTTGCCCGGTGGTATCCAGTCAGCGTCTATGGCGACGTCGGCGTAGTTCACGGTGCGACCTCGTATCCACCTCACGCTACCCGCTTTCTGGAACCTGTCATTGCGACTCCGCACTTGATGCGGGGGTGGCAATCTCTTTAGGGCAGCGGACACCGCCGCCGGAACGGGATCGCCGCGTCGCTGCGCTCCTCGCGATGACAAACTGGGTGCGCGTGAGCGTTATCCACCCCTTGTATCGAGATCCGCGTGAGTCGCAGGATATGCAAATGCGAAACCGCCGCAACCGCGCCGGATGGGGCAGCGGGCGGCGGTCAACGTTTCGGGTATGTCGCCTACCGATTGGTGCGGTAGCTCGTCCGTTCCTTGATGCGCGCGGCCCGGCCCTGCCGTCCCCGCAGGTAATAGAGCTTGGCTCGCCGGACCTTACCCTGCCGCGTGACTTCCAGCGACTCGATCAGCGGGGAATGCAGCGGAAATACGCGTTCAATCCCGATCCCGGCGGTGATCCGCCTAACCGTGAAGTTGGCCGCCGGCCCGGTGCCGTGGGTGCGCCGGATGCACACCCCCTGAAAGGCCTGCACGCGCTCACGGTTACCCTCCCGAATCCGGAAGTTGACCCGTACGGTGTCTCCGGGACCGAATTCGGGGATGTTTTCGTTTACTTCTGGGGTGATGAGTTCAGATGCTTTCATGTTAAACCCAAGCATTGCAGCGAATCTTGTATCGATGGTGAAGCGACCCCTCAACTGCATTGGCAGCGAGCGGCACGGTGCATTGTATCACAAGCACTGCTCACAGCCCCGATTAGCTCCCACCAATAAAGCTGATGCTGTCAAGGTAAACGGCTTGGTCATCCTCGACCACGTAATATCCAATCTCGAAGACCCGGGCCAGTGCTATGGTGCGGCTATCGTAAGGCGTACCTGGCTGCCACCTGCCCAGGTAGGGTTGCTGCGCCAGCAGCATTTTGATGAACAGCAAATCGGAAGGCGCCAACATGGGATTCAGATTTCCAAGCTGGATTTCCCTGCGCCAGTCAGCATCAAACTGGGCTGTCTCCCTGACTTCGTACGGGGGCCTGTTGCCGGGCACGTCTCTCAGCAATGCTGTTCCCCCTCCTGACCCCATCCGCGCTCAACGGCGGGGCTGAAATTCCGGACGCCTCATACGGAATCGTGTCGCCGTCATCCGTCGTAAACCATCCTGCTTCCTCCTGCACGTATTCTTCAATCCCCGCGAAGTTGAAGCCGGCGAATCGTTTTACCTGCGCTGCCAGAATCGCGCAATCTTCCGGGGTAAGGATGCCCTCCCTGACCGACCGTTGCGGGTAAATCAGGTTGCGTCCGCGATCCTTACGACCTTCCCGGGGGTCGCTGCCCAATATCTGCACATCGCCGGCCGTTAGCATCATTTTTTTCAACGTCTGCCAGTTCTCCGGAAACGGGCCATGAGGATAGTGGACGTACATGGTGCCCGTGATGGGCGCGCCGTGCTGCCTGTACGCTTCACAGTCGGCGTAATACAGCAGCTTATACACCTTGCGTTCGCCGAAGTAAGCGTCAGCCTTGGATTGTTCGGCCATGTAAATGACCGATTCGATCACCTTGTCCGGATCCTGCGTAAATTGGGTTGGCGTTTCCATACCGGCCTACTCCTGGGCTGCAACAACTCTTTATACGATCCAGGAACAGAACGACGCGCCCCGCAACAATATTCTGTTGTGGGGCGTATCGCCGATTTACAACGCTGGCGACAACCGGGTGATAGCGTCCTACTGCCGCACGTACTTGTCCACGCGCTCCTGCGCGCCCAGCGCCATGTAGATGTTGCCGTGGACATCGACCCAGCTGCCGTGCGCCGACTGCGAATCCCAGCGGGCCAGAACGTTGCCGTCGGGGTCCATGATGCTCACGCGAGGCGACATGCCGTTCACCCCGCCCTCGCTGATGACCAGGTTGTCCTCGCTGTCGATGGAGATGTCCAGCGGCCGCCGCATGTCCTCCCACATGGCAAGATGCTCGCCGTCGGGCGAGTAGATCTGCATCCGGTTGTTCTCACGGTCGCACAGGTAGAGATTGCCATTGGGATGCGCCACGATGCTATGGGGCAGGTGGAACTCGCCCGGGCCGCCTTTGCCCGGCTCGCCCCAGGACTGCTTCAGCTGTCCATCGCTGGAGAAGCGGTGCACCCGGGCGTTGCGGTATCCGTCGGACACGTACAGGTCGCCGTTGGGCGCCGGCACGATCTCGGTGGGATAGTTGAACGGCCCCGCCGAGCGCGGGCAAACCTCGCCGGGCACCTCGCACCCGGTGTCCGAGTGGACGCCCCGGTCGCCGATGACCTGCAGCGGCTTGCCGTCCAACGTGAAGATCACGCACACCGAGTCGGTGCGGTCAGTGATGTAGACGATGTCGTCCTGGATGTAGATGCCGTGGGCCTCGTCGATGGCGCGCACGCCCCACGACCCCAGATAGTTGCCGCCCGGCCCGAAGATGAGCACGGGCGGGTCCTTGCGCTGGAACACGTAAACCCGGTCCTGCGAGTCGGTCGCCACCGCCGAAGCGTTGCCCATGGTCATGCCCTCGGGCAGGCGCGCCCAGTTCTCTTCTAGGGTGTAGGTGTACTTGCCGGAGCCTACTGTCGTCATGATCAAACCTCCCTGGAGTTGCGGTGGTTGAGGTCTCGCTTGCCGTTGGTTCTTTGTTCTCGGATTATCGGCCTAAGAACCCGCTCTTGATGTGCTCACGGATGGTGTTCGCCACCAGTTCTGGACGCTGGAGAGGAACGTCGTGGATGCTGTCTTCCAGCCACACGGTCTTGCTCGTGGGTATCAGCGACGCCGCCCTGGCCATCGACTCCTCCCGCCGGAACCGCCGGTCCATGGCGTCGGGAGTGGACTGCCGAGCCGGCAGCATCAGCACCGGACACTGCAGCGTGGGGTAGAGCTGCGAGGGTTTGTGGTCCCACAGCGCGTCGATGATCCGCAGGTGGTTCTCGCGGCGCAGGTTGGACTGGATGGTCCCGTCCTCCAAGATGCGGAAGTTAGCCAGCACCGCGTTGATCACCGTCTCCGATGGATTCGGACCGAACCGCGCTCCCTCTCTCACCCGCGCCCGCATCATGTCGGCTGTAAAGCCGGTGAATATGGGCGGCGCCATATCCTCGCGGGCCTGTTCCAGGCTCCAGCCGGGCCGCGCTGATGGCTCAATGGTCCCACCGTCCACGAAAATCAGGCCTGCTGCCAGGTCCGGCTTGGCCGCCGCCAGTTCCAGCGCCACGTCCGCGCCCCAGGAGTGGCCGACGATGACAGGTCGCTCCCACTCCAGCGATCCGATGAACGCCGCCGCGTCGCCCGACACGGTGGCAAAGTCGTACCCGTCGTCCACCTGGGCCGACTGGCCGTGCCCCCGCTGGTCCAGCGCCACCACGCGACAATCCTCGGCCAGCAACGGCGCCACCAGGTCCCAGATGTGGCAGGTCGACGCCAGGCCGTGCAGCAGCAGCACCGGCCGGCCGTGACCGCCCCAGTCGCGGTAGTGGAAGGGCAGTCCGCGCAGGTCGATTTGGCAGTCTTTGGGGGTGGACATTGGCATTCTCATGGCGGCATTTTAGCACGAGGCCGCCTGATATAATTTCGCCCGGCGGTGTCTCTACACACTCGTTCCCCCGCCTCAATTCACAGGAGGAATCCCGACCATGTACGCCATTTTCGTCACCATCAACATCAAGGACGGCTACGCCGACGAGTTTTCCAAGGCGAGCCTGGGCGACGGCCAGGGTAGCGTCCGCGACGAGGAAAACTGCTTCCGCTTCGACATCCTGCGCAGCCCCGACAACCCCAACCAGTTCTACCTCTACGAGGTCTACGCCAACCGCGAGGCCCACGCCACCCACCGCGAGCAGCCCCATTATGTCGCGTGGCGTTCCGCCGTGGAGCACATGTTTGACGGCGACCTTGGCCGCGTCGAGATGGAAACCGTCTTCCCCTCCGACGCCGGCTGGAAGGCGCAAAAGCCCGGCCTCGTCAACTGGTAATCGGCGGCATTGGCACAACCGTCATTGCGAGCGAAGCGTGGCAATCTCGCCGGTGTAACTAGCCTTCCCCCGCTGAGATAGCCACGCAGCATTCGCCGCGATGACGGAAACTCTATAAGCGGGCAGTCCCATGCTCAACTACCTTCGTCCCCGAGACCTTGACCCGGTAGCCGCCCTCGCCGCCGCGGCAATCATCATCTTTGCCATCTTCGCCTGGACGGTAAACACGGACCTAGCCGACCCCAACGACCTGAGCGTGGCCGGCTGGGGATGGAAACTGTGGCAGATCGGCCCACTGGTGATGGGCTTTGCCGGCGCTTGGTGGTTCTGGCTGAGCACCCGCCGCGCGGCCTGGGTGCGCAGCCTGGCCCTGGCGGCGCTTGCGCTGGCGGTTTTCATCAACGGGTACACCGGGCTGTTCGGCGACTACTGGGGAGACGTTTGGCGCACGGTCAACCCCCTGTTCATCGCCTCGTGCAGCGTGTCGGCGGTGGCCCTGTTGCGGTGCGGATGCAAGGCCGGCAAGGTGGGCGCGGTGTTGCCGGCCATTCTGGGGGCCGTGGTCTTCGCCAACGCTTACTTCGTCAACAACGCGGTCCTGTGGATGATCCTGGACCCGGTGCGGATGCTCACCGAACTCACCTGGGCCGCCGTCGCCAACAAGGCCAACGTCGCCGCGCCCGACGCCCCGGCGTAATTCCGTTGGACGATGCAATTCCGTTGGACGATGCGCCCGCCGTACCGCCGGTGTACGAGCGAGTCCTGGAGGTCGTGCGGCAGATCCCTCGCGGCCAGGTGGCGACCTACGGGCAGATCGCCCAGATCGTGGGCGGCTGCACCCCGCGCATGGTCGGCTTCTGCCTGGCATCCCTGGGCCGGTATCCCGATGACCAGCGCCCGGACGTACCCTGGCAGCGGGTGATCAACGCCCAGGGCAAGATCAGCCCCCGCGGCGAGGGCCTGGGCGCACTGCTCCAGCGCGAACTGCTGGAGGCAGAGGGCGTGGAGTTCAGCGACGCCGGCCGGGTCAGCTTCCGCCGCTTCGGATGGCTGGACCCCTACGAAGCCGACGAGTAACCGCACTCGTCGTTCCTGCGAAAGCAGGAACCCAGATTGAGGGCTCGATGTGGATGGGTTATCAGTCCTCGCCGTCCTGGTTGCCCGCCATCCGCATCCCGCGTATCTCGGGCCGCAGCCCCACAGCAACGGCGAACGCCGCCAACATCCCACCCGATATGACGAACACCCACTCCAGGCTCAGCCTTATCAGCGGACCCGAAGCCGCTATCGAGATGGGTGACACAGCGACCGAGGCCACCAGCAACAGGCTCATCACCCGGCCCAGGATCGCCTGCCGCGTGCGGCCTTGAATCCACGAGATGATCAGAATTCCGACGTATCCGCCCATTACGCCGATGATCAGCATGATTGCCGCCACCAGCCACGTCGCGCTCAGAAAACCGAAGGGCATCAGAAGGATGCCGGCCAGAGTGAAGACTGCAATCAAGACCAGTCCCATCCCCCTTTTGGGTGCGGGCAGCGCCCCGGCGAGGACCGTGCCCAGCACCGACCCTCCCGCATAGGCCGACGTGACCACTCCCAGGGCCAAGGCGCCCTCCGCCAGCCGCGAGTGGGCCAGAACAGGAATCCCCACCTTCACCGGCCCCCGGATGAGAAGCTCCATCCCGACGATGAGTAGGAAGACCGCGAGCATCGCCCCGTCCGAGCGGACATGCTGAATCCCTTCTCTAATGGAGGAGAGGATGCCGGGTTCCTTCTCGTCTTCCCCTGCCGACGCCGGGCTGGGGCCGGCCATTCTTATAAGCAGGAGCATCACGGAAGAGGCCAGCAAAACCAGGGCCACCACCGAGAACGCCAGCCCTATGCCGGTCTTGTTCGCCCCGCTCGCCGAGGCCGCACCGCCGCTGAAAAACGCTATGAGGCCTCCCGCCAACGCCGGGCCTATGAAACCGCTCAGTTGGGTCGTCGTATGTACCGCCGCATTCGCCGGTCGCAGCAGTTCCACCGGTACGATGCGTGGCAGCATCGCCATTTGCGCCGGATAGTGGAATGAGTCCGCGATCCCCTTGAGCAACGCAAACACGTAGATCAGCCACAGATCCGTCATCCCGGCCAGGACCAGCGCGGCCAGAGCCGCAACCAGCGCGATTCGCACGCCGTTGCTGGCCAGCATGACCAAGCGAGGTGAATACCTGTCCGCCAGCGACCCACCGATGAGCATGAAGAAAATGGCGGGCACGTTGCCCACCGCCAGGACTATTCCCACCGCAACCGGGTCTCCAGTGACCAGTAGCACCAACCACGGGAACGCTATCAGGTCGAACTGGTCGCCGACGGCGGACAGGCCTCCCGCTCCCCACAACAGCCCGAAGTTCCGCGTTCTCACCAGCTCCCGGAATGAAAGGCTTTCGGATCGCTCCTTCATTGGGCCGCCTGTGCTTGCTCTCCCACGTAGGGAAAGGCCGATGACGACTCGATGAGACAGATGGCCCTGTAAGGCCGCCCATTTTCTCGATGTATGAGTGAGCGTCTCGGTTACTGATTGCCTGCGCCAGGTACTTGTTGGTGGGCCGGACTGGACGAAATCAAGAACCGGGGCCGATTCCGACGTCACCCCGTCCTGGGGCATGGGTATAGTGTACGTCAGAACAGCCTCGTCCTCCACGATCTCGATGCCCTGCACGAAGTTGCGGATCAGCGCCTTCCGCTCCGGAAACGTCCCTTCCTGGAAGAGTGTGCGGAAGTCCGCCACGTACCCCTTGATCTCCTTCGACGTGGGCAGCTCCGCCCGTCGCTGCTCCAACTGGAACTCGGCCTCCTCCCGCGCCGCCGTCAACTGGTCCTGGCGGCTCTTCAGGGCCAGGATGCGAGGCGACAGGACCTCCAGGGGCAACTGCTGTGTCTCCAACGCCTGGTAGAGGCTCTCCAACCGGGTATCCACGTCGGAAAGCTCGCTGTTGATGGCCGTCAGCCGTCCGTTGACCTCGCCGGCCAAAGCGTCGATCTCCTCGGCAACCAACGTCACCAGTTCGGTGATGGTCTCCTCGGTGAGAATCCGCTCCCGGACCTTCTCGATCACCAGGTCCTCGACCTTGGTTGCGTTCAGGTAGCGGGCGGTGCAGGCTCCGGCCCCTTCGCGGAACAGGCTGGAGCAGACGTAGTAGGCGAACTGCCCGCTCTTGGCGCCCTGGGCCGAGTAGGACTTGCCGCACACCCCGCAGCGCAAAAGACCGCTCAGCAGGTAATGGCTCCCCGCCCTGGCGGGCCGCTGCACCGTGGGCGCCCGCTGGTGGAGTCCCTGCTGCACCAGGTCGAAGGTCTCCCGGGACACCAGG
>JAJDTP010000020.1 GCA_022827095.1 Dehalococcoidia bacterium | reverse complement strand
CTCATCGGTAACTTGGATTACCAAAGCAAATTGTCATCACAGTTGGATTGGCAACAAGATGATGGAGGGATGCCGCTTCGGGTGATGTACACCAAAGCGGGACAACCAACGGCCGCTATACTTCATGACAATGAAGCCTTCGTTGAGAACGTACTATTTTGGGTTGCCTGCAAGGATATGCAAGAGGCCCATTATCTGATGGCCATCATCAACAGTGACACGCTGTATGAGGCGGTAACGCCATTGATGAACAAAGGCCAGTTCGGGGCGCGGGACCTGCACAAGCACCTGTGGAAGCTGCCCATCCCGGAGTTCGACCCGGCGCGAGAGTTGCACGCAACCATAGCCGGGGCCGGGGAGAAGGCGGCGTCCGGCGCGGCGGCGCAGCTGGCGCAACTGCGGGAACTGCGGGGCGACAAGCTCACGGTGACCGTCGCTCGCCGGGAACTGCGTGCCTGGCTGCGCACATCCCCGGAAGGCCGAGACGTGGAAACCAGCGTGAGCAGGTTGCTGGCCGGCGACTAACGGAGCAACGGCGGAAAAGCCGCGCGAGGTCGCCCCCCGCCTGGCAATTCCCGCCGTCCGCACGTCCGGTAGGGAGTAAGGGAGTCGGAGTTTAGACCCATTGGATTAAGCGCCGTCCGGCTCACTGCGCTTCAGCATTACGGAGCAGCCCCGCTCGTCCACGACGTGGTTGACGAACGTCCGGCCGTGGCCATCGTGTAGGGTAGGCGAATTCCGCCTCGGCGCCCCAGGCACTCTCCCGCCAGTGCGGATGGTCCCGTCGCCGCTCCTGCCAGCACGCGGCCCGCCCGCGCCCTTGACCACATACTCATGGCCTTCCCCCTGCGTTGGAGTCGCCGGAGCGTGTTATCCCGATGACTGGTTGGCTGAAATTCACTATAATTCCCTTGATTTCCATGACGGAAGGCAGGGCATCCACTCCGGCCATCCTCGATCAATCATCTGGTTGCCAAAACGCGGCTTGGGGAGCTCTGCCCACTTGCCGGATAACAGAGGGCATCCGGGCCGCCGGAGCCTGCCCCCACGTTTTGCTGGAGGAAGCCAGCAATGCCGAGACAGAGGATTCACCACAACACGATAAGCACCATAAGCAGGGACTTCCCCGCCGACTTCCCGCAGCGATTGAAGCGGTTCAAGGAGGAGTCGAGGCTGCCCTGGGCCGAGATCGCCCGCCTCCTGGGCGTCTATCCCCACACCGTTTGGCGCTGGCAGAGTGGAGTGGCGCAGCCCAATGGGGAGCACATGATTGCGCTCCTGGACTTGGCGGACGACTTCGGCCTGGGCCGCCTGTTTATCGATTAGGCAATCGGGGCGCCGGCTCAGTGCCCTGAACGCAAAAGGAATTGCAAACCTGGCGGTAAGAGGGGAGCGCACCTGCTGGTGGTGCGCTCCCCTCCGCGTTTTCTAGGCGGCGTCCGCTTGCGGTTTATTCAGCATCACGCCGTAGCCGCGCTCGTCGACGATGTGGTTGACGGACAGCCGCCCCCGGCTGTCGTAGCCGCTCGTGTAAGCATATTCCACCTCGGCGCCCCAGGGAACGCGCCCGCCGATGCGCACGGTGCCGCCGCCCGGATTCCTGCCGGTGTGCGGCCCGCCGGCCCCCTTGACCACCACGCCCTTGCGGTCGTCCTTCTTCCAGCCCATCACCTTGAGTTCCACCGGGGCCACCAGTTCCGCCTGGGTCGGCGCGAACAGCACCTCGTGGAGCCTCCTGAGCACGTCCCCCGAGGGGGTGCGCTGGCCGTTCATGATCAGGGAGAGATGGCCGGTGCTGATGCCCGCCAGCCGCGCCACCCGGTTCTGGGAATACCCGTGCGCGTCCATGCGGTCCCACAGGGTCCTGGGGTCAACGGTGGGACATTGCGCCCCTTCCACCGTCGCCGGGGCCTCCAGCACCGCCTCCACCCTGGCCTGGACCTCGGGTAGGGTAGGCCGCCGGCGAGTTACCCCGCCTTGGCGGAGCACTTTTCCGTCGGCCCCCCTCCGAACCGGACGTGCGGCTTTCACCGCATCCGGCTCTCCAGTGGTTTATGTCTGCGATTGCGGTTTGATTCGCCCGTGGTGGATGTTCAGGTGGCACATCCGGCAGACCACGAGGGTCTTGCGCTTCCGCGCCGCCATGATTTGCACCCACTGGGACTTTTCCCGTTGGCCTTTCACGTCCAGGTCGCGAAGTGCGCGGATGTGGTGGACTTCTACGTCCACCGTTGAGCCGCATATCTCGCATTCGTCCGCCAGGAGCCTTTTGATTAGCTCGTTGCGGTCAGTCCGGTACCGCTGAGGCTGCCGGTCTACGAGAACGGCCTTCCGATTCCGCTTCAGGGGTATGCCACCGAACTGCGTCACCTTCGGGCGTTTCCCATTGCCCTGCTCCTTGACGACCTTGAGGCAAACTCGTTCCCCATGTTCGGTCTGCACGGTGCCCTTGTAGCGCCGTGCGATTTTCCGGCATGTGGTCTTGTGCTTGGCCGCAAGGGTCTTGGTGAGCGACCGGCTCATGACCCATTTCAGCCTCCCGAAATGGGAGACGTTTATGGCGAGCCGGTAATACTCAACGACGCCCCGGAACTCCGCTTGATACCTGTCCACGATAGAGTAATCCTCGTCGTGGATTAGCGTGTTGCGGTGAATCGGTTCGCCGTTTTTCATGTAGGCTTGGCAGTGTTGGTCGATGACTTTGGCGGGAACTCGCAACCCGATTTGGCCGTTGACGCTACGCCGACCCCGTTGGTCGAACCGGTCGTTGGCCTGTTGGTTCACGAGTTCGTAGCCGAGGAACTGGGCCGCCTGGCTGGCGGCGTGGGTTATGAGGGTTTTCTCCCTGGATAGCTCCAGTTTGAGCGAGTCGCGCAGGAATGTTTCCAGGGACTCCTTTATCTGCTCGGCTTCGGCCTTTGACCCGATGAAGCCCAGTACGAAGTCGTCCGCGTAGCGGACGTAGCGCAGCCGCCGGTAGCCGGGGTCGTAGGGGTCGCTCGACGGCAGTTGCTGCATCTGCTTGCGCAGTTGCCGCGCCAACTCGCGATTCCCTGCTCGCCGGTGGTAGGCAGCCCGGTCCATCAATTGCTTGTATGGGCGGTTGTCCCTTCGCTCTGTGCCTCGGGTGTGTGCTGGTATCAGCATGTTCTCGACGTACTTGTCCAACCGGTCCAGGTAGACGTTGGCGAGGATGGGGCTGACTATTCCGCCTTGCGGGGTTCCGCTCAGCGAGCGGCCATACTTCCAGTCCTCGACGTAGCCCGCCTTCAGCAGATGCTTCAGCAGGCGTAGGAAACGGTTGTCGTGGAGCTTCTCGCCGAGCACCGACAACAGGACATCGTGGTCGATGTTGTCGAAGCACCCTTTGATGTCGCCCTCGACGAACCAGCGGGTTCCCTTCCAGGTGTTCACCACGTCGCCCAGGGCGGTGTGGCATCCCCGGTTGGGTCGGAAGCCATGGGAGCAGTCGGAAAACTGCGGCTCGTAGTAGGCTTCCAGAATCATCCGGATGACCTCTTGCAGCAGCTTGTCCGTCCACGTCGGTATGCCCAGGGGCCGGGTCTTGCCGTTGGACTTGGGAATGTTGACCCGTCGCACCGGCGTCCACCGGAACCGCTCACAACGCAGGGCGTCAATGATGCGGTCGATTTTCGCCAAGGACATACCGTCCACGGTGTCTGCGGTGGTTCCCCTGGTCGTAGCCCCCTGGTTTGAGTAGATGCGACCGTAGGCCCGCAGGTAAAGGTTCCGGTTGTAAAGCAGCCGATAGATGTTCTCCAGCGGCAGTCCTCGTTCTCCGCGTTCGCGTATGACGTTCAATACAGTTTCGGCGTCTTGCATTCTGCATACCTCCCTGTTGTATTCCGTCGAAACCACCTGTCCTCCTTCGCCATGTGGACGGCTTTCCCGCCCTCGGACTACTACGAG
>JAJDTP010000009.1 GCA_022827095.1 Dehalococcoidia bacterium | reverse complement strand
GAGCCAGATGAGAGCGCCAGCGAAGTGGAGGAAGGCCAAGTATCTGGCGTCCAGTTTCTCAAACCGGGAGAAGATCCGGCGAAACTGCTTCATCTTGTTGATGAAACACTCCACCAGATGCCGTTCCCGGTATAAATGGGCGTCATATTCGTGTGGTTCCTTCCGGTTGGAACGGGATGGGATTGCCGGCGTCATACCCTTGGTCCGCGATCACGTACGCGCTCTGATAACCGGCGATTAGCTCATGGGCCTGAGTAATGTCATGGTCTTGTCCTCCGGTCGGGATGAACCGCAAAGGGTTGCCCAGCGCGTCCACGTTCACGCGGACTTTGGCGCTGAAACCGCCGCGGCTCCGGCCCTGGGCCTGAGCTCCCTGCCCCCCTTGCTTTGGGGCGCGCCAGCGGCGCAGGGGTGAGCCCGCACCACCGTGCTGTCAATGATGAGATGCTCCAGGTTTGGGTCCCCAGCGAAGCGGTGTTGCATTTGTTCCCAGATGCCCTGGTCAGCCCAGCGGGAAAACCGTTTGTACACGCTGTTCCAATTCCCATACTCGGCGGGCAGCAGACGCCACTGGGCGCCGGAACGGGCGATCCACAGCGCCGCCTCGAGAAAACGCCGGCATTCTGCTTCCCGACCAACGTAGAGACCGGTGCAACTGCGCAGGAACTGGAGAATTTGATCCCATTGCTCCGATGATAGTTTAACGCTGCTCACACGGCCATTATATTCAAATGTCAACAGACCCTAGGCTTTGCGCCAGCGTTTATTTGGAGTACCGTCGTAGCATCAGTCGGTCTTCCGGCTTGTTTCGCCAATTTGACAAGGTTACTAACTGCACGAACCCTTCGCTATTGCGGCGTCGCCACCGCCTTCCCCTCAACCAACGCATCGATCTCCGCCGCGTTGTAGCCATGCTCGGCTAATATCTCCCGGCTGTGCTGGCCCAGCGCCGGGCCGCGGTGGCGGATGCTCCCCGGCGTTGCCGATAGTTTCACCGGAATCCCGATGTGGTTCAGCTCGCCTAGCTCGGGGTCGTCCAGCGTGACCTTCATGTTGCGGGCCAGCACCTGTTCGTCGCTGTACACCTGCTCCATGTCGTAGATGGGTCCGGCCACCACGCCGGCCGACTCCAGCTGCTCCATCCAGTGGGCCGTGGTGTGCTCCGTCAGGATGCCCTCCAGGAGTTCCGCTAGTTCCGCCTCACGCGCCTTGCGGTCGTTGGGCTCCAGATACCTCTCGTCCTCGATCAGCGCGTCCTGGCCGATGGCCCGGCAGAACTGCTCCCATGTCGGTTGCGACGCCGCGCCGATGTTGATGTAGCCGTCGCTGGTTCGCAGCGCCTGGTAGGGCGCGTTCACCCGGTGGGCAGAGCCCAGCGGCCCGGGTATCTCTCCGTTGGCGAAGTATTCCGACGACTCCCACACCGTGAACGCGATGCCCGCCTCCAGCAGCGATCCGTCCACCTGCTGGCCCTGGCCCGTGCGCTGAGCGTGGATATAGGCCGCCAGGATGCCGAAGGCGGTAAAGCTCCCCGCGCCGATGTCGGTGATGGGCACGCCCACCTTGGCCGGCGGCCCACCCGGGAAGCCGGTGATCGACATCAGCCCGCTCATGCCTTGGGCCACGAGGTCGAAACCGCCCCGGTTGAGGTACGGGCCGGTGCCGCCGAAACCTGAAATGCTGGCGTACACCAGCCTAGGGTTGATCTCCGCCAGCGCCTGGTAGCCCAGGCCCAGCCGGTCCATCACGCCGGGCCGGAAGTTCTCCACCACGATGTCCGCCGACTCCGCCATCCGTCGGAACACTGCCTTGCCATCATCCGAACGCAGGTCCAGGGCGATGCTGCGCTTGTTGCGGTTCAGCGCCAGGAACCCGCCGGCGATGTCGTGGGTCAGCCGCGACCCCATGCGTCGAGTGTCGTCGCCGGTGCCGGGGCGCTCTACCTTGATGACGTCGGCGCCCATGTCGGCCAGCAGCATGGTACACATCGGGCCGGCCATGATCTGCGTCAGGTCCAGCACCTTGACGCCGGCCAGGGGCCCAGGGGGATGGTTGTTTTGGGTCATAGTCATCACCTGCATTAAGCCCCTCTCCCCTCTGTGGGAGAGGGGTTGGGGTGAGGGGCAAACTACTCATCGGTTTGACGCCGGCAATTGGCGCACGGGATAATGCGGTCTCGCATCGGAGGCACGGGATGGGCGAGATTATACTCGGCGACAATTTGGATGTCCTGCGGACCCTGCCCGACCGGGCTTTCCAGCTTATCTACGTCGATCCTCCCTTCAACACCGGCAAGTCCCAGTCTCGCACCCGCATCCGGGTCACGCCGGACCCCGACGGCGACCGCACCGGGTTCCAGGGTCGCCGCTACCGCACCCAGGTCGTCGGGTCCAGCGAGTACGCCGACATCTTCGACGACTACATCGGGTTCCTGCGCCCGCGCATGGAGGAGGCGTACCGGGTGCTGGACGACCACGGCAGCCTGTTCCTCCACGTGGACTACCGCGAGGTCCACTACTGCAAGGTGATGCTGGACGAGATCTTCGGCCGGGACTCGTTCATCAACGAGATCATCTGGGCCTACGACTACGGCGGCCGTCCCAAGACTCGCTGGCCGGCCAAGCACGACAACATTCTCTGGTACGCCAAGGATCCGAGCAACTACACCTTCAACTACGACGCCATGGACCGCATCCCCTACATGGCTCCGGGTCTCGTAGGACCTGAGAAGGCTGCCCGGGGCAAGACGCCCACCGACGTGTGGTGGCAGACCATCGTGACCGGCAAGGAGAAGACTGGCTACTCCACCCAGAAGCCGCTGGCTATCATCAGCCGCATCGTGCGCGTCCATTCCAACCCGGGCGACCACCTTCTGGACTTCTTCGCCGGCAGCGGGACCCTGGGCAAGGCGGCCTACCGGGAGGGCAGGGACTTCACGCTGATTGACAACAACCCTGAGGCGGTGGCCGTGATGCGGCGGCGGCTGGCTTCGGCTCCCCTTGCAATGGCCCGGGCGGCAAACTGATAACATGGGAGTCGATCATCCTCGGAGCGGCGCCACCATGACGACCACACGCGACCCCGCCAATGATCCGGAACCTATGTCTCTGGCCGAAATAAGGGCGTTGCTTGAACAGACCGCTAAGGCATCAGCGGAGAACATCCGCGCCATAGCCGAAATGCGCGCGGAACAAAAAGAGCGCGCCGCCCAGCATGACTTGGAAATGGCGGAGATTCGCGCCGCTCAGGGCAGAACGGAGAAAGTAGTTGTGGAGAACGCCGCAGCTATCGCGGAGTTGCGCGCATCCCAAGCCAGGATTGACCGCAGGTTCGAGCGGCTGATGGAGTCCTATCAGGAAACCCGCACGGCGGTTACCGGATTCCGCGGTTCCCTCGACTACACTTCTGGCGACGTCTCCACCCTGAAGGGCTGGGGGATGGAGTTTCTCTGCGAGCGCCGTCCCGGCGCCTTCGCCAAAGCGTTGAACCTGAGCCGGATCGAGTTGTTGCCTCCCGCCCTGATGTTCGACATCGCAATGGATGCCGCTCGGCGCCGGGTCGTGTCAGGCAGCCTGGCCAACGACCTACACTCAGGCGACGTCTATTTCTACGGCCGGCGTGCGGAGGACGACATACCCGTGTATCTGATCGTTCAGGCGTCTTTCGAGGTCTCCCGTGCGGATGTCGACCGGGCTTCGGCGCAGGCAGAGACGCTGGAAACGATACTACGGCATGATGGTCCACCCGAAGAGACCGGGATCGCTCTGCCCGTGGTGGCTGGCACGCGGCTGCGCACCGATCCCGACACCGGAGCGGTGATGTTCTCCCTGTGGGACGTCACTTATGTCCAAATCGAAAATGGCAACAATCTGACTGCATAGTCACACCCTCCCGGAATAAGGAGTTAACCGCATTGACTTCCGCCAACCGCATAAAGCAGGACGCCGACTATATCTTTCACGAACTCACCCGCTCCATCTGCCCCGAATGCAAGGCGGTCATCGACGCCCAGGTCATCATCCGCGACAACAAAGTCTACATGCGAAAACGCTGCCCCGAACATGGTTGGTTCGAGGCCATCATCAGCTCCGACGCCGAGATGTACGTCGGCAGCATCCGGTTCAACAAGCCGGGCACCATTCCCCTGGATTTCAGCACCGAGGTTGTCCAGGGTTGTCCGCTGGACTGCGGCCTCTGCCCCGAGCACAAGCAGCACATCTGCCTGGCCCTCATCGAGGTCAACACCGCTTGCAACCTGGATTGCCCCGTCTGCTTCGCCGACGCCGGCGCTGGCTACAGCCTCACCCTGGAGCAGGTCGAGTTCATGCTGGACCGCTTCGTGGAGATCGAGGGCGATCCGGAAGTGATCCAGTTCAGCGGCGGCGAGCCGACCATCCACCCGCAGCTGCCCGAGATGATCCAGGCCGCCAAGGACCGCGGCATTCGCCAGGTGATGATCAACACCAACGGCGTGCGTTTGGCCCGCGACGACCGCTTCCTGGCGCAGATGGCGGCTCTTGACCCAGTTGTGTACTTCCAGTTCGATGGCCTCCGCGAAGAGACTTACCTGACCATTCGGGGCGCGCCCCTCCTGGACACCAAGATGCGCGCCCTGGACCGTCTGGCTGAGGCCGGCATGACTGCTGTGCTGGTGGCAGCCATCGAGCGCGACGTGAACACCGACGAGGTGGGAGACATTGTTGAGTTCGGCCTGAAGCATCCGGCGGTGCGCGGCGTGGTGTTCCAGCCCGTCACCCATGTCGGCCGGCACATCGAATTCGACCCCATGACCCGGGTCACGATCCCCGACATCATTCATGGCATCGTCGATCAGACCGACGGCCGCTTTGTGCTGGAGGACTTCGTTCCCGTCCCCTGCTGCTTCCCCACCTGCCAGGTCAATTCCTACCTGTTCGTCGACGGCGACACCGTGACCCCGCTGCCACGCCTGCTGGACATCGACCAGTATCTCGACTACATCACCAACCGCGCGCTGCCCGAGCCGCCCAACGCCGCCGACATCCAGACCGCCCTGGAGGGCCTGTGGTCCGCGTCTGCCGTTGCCGGCACCGAGCAGACCGCCGGCCAGTTCGAGTGCGCCTGCGGACCGGGCCTCGACCTGCCCTACGAGGTCAACCACCTCAAGGAGCACGTATTCCAGATCGCCATCAAGGACTTCTTGGACGCCTGGACCTTCAACGTCAAGCAGGTGATGAAATGCTGCGTCGGCATCCTTACGCCGGACGGCCGCGCCATCCCCTTCTGCTCCTACAACTCCGTGGGCTACCGCGAGGAGATCCGCGAGCAGCTTACGCTGGAACAGGGCCGTCAGAAGATCCAGGCCATCTCTCGTGACCGGGAAGACCAGGCGTAACGGCCGTTCCCCATGTTGGCCACCTACGCCGCCAAGCTCTGTTGCGCCGATCTCTATTCCTCGGAACTGGCGAGCCTCATCCTGGGGGACAGCCTGCACCCGGGCGGGCTGCGCGCCACCAACCGGCTCGGCCGGGCCATGGGCCTCCGAGCCGGCTGGCGCGTGCTGGACCTCGCGTGCGGACTGGGAACCAGCGCCACCGCCATCTCCCGGGTCTTCCGGTGTGAGGTGGTGGGCTTGGAGCTGGGCGCGGAAGCCTCGGTTTCCTCCCGCCGGCGTGCGCTGGAACAGCCGGTTCCTGCCGACGTTTCCTTCGTGCGCGGCGACGCCGAGATGCCCCC
Source organism: Dehalococcoidia bacterium (assembly GCA_022827095.1). Lineage (GTDB taxonomy): Bacteria > Chloroflexota > Dehalococcoidia > Lucifugimonadales > UBA3495 > Bin87. The sequence goes on along the minus strand of JAJDTP010000009.1, from coordinate 272,810 downwards.
GTTCCGGGAGGGAGCATTCGACGCCGTCGTCATCGAGTGCGCCACCAGCCTGTTCGTGGACAAGGCCGCCGCTATCTCGCGGGTGCGCCGTCTGCTCCGGCCCGGCGGCGTGATCGGCATCTCCGACGTCACGGTGGAACCCGGTAGCCTGCCGCCCGAGCTGGACGGGACCGTGGGCATGATGTTGTGCCTCACCGACGCCCTGCCCGCCGATGGGTACCAGAGCCTCCTGGAGCGCTGCGGCTTCATCACTGGCGAACCGGAGGACCTCAGCGCCGAGGTGATGGCCCTGCTGGCCGACCTGCGCGGCAAGCTCGCTCTGGGCGGTGCGGTGGGGTTCCCCTCATCGGAGCTCGCCGCCGATTTGGCGGGATCCGCCCCCGGCTTGCTGGATCGGGTGGAGCAATCAGTTTCCCGTGGTCAGATTGGTTACTGGTTATACGTGGGCCACAATCCGTACTGATTGCAACCCGCTGTGCTATTATCGTCGCCTACCTGACCAGCTGATCCCTTTTTTGATGTTTTTTGACGATCTTCTGCCTCTGATACCCCGCGTGCTCGCGGCGGCGCTGGTCGGATACCTCCTCGGCAGTATCCCTTTCGCCTACTTGGTGGCGCGCCTCAAGGGCGTCGATATCTTCGCCACCGGCAGCCGGCGCGCCGGCACCGCCAACGTCTTCTGGCACGTGGGGCGACGGCGCGGCATGCTCGTATTCGCCTGCGACGTAATCAAGGGCGCCGTGGCCGTGGTCGTTGCCTGGATGCTGGGTGTGCCCGAACTGGCCGCCATCGTCGCGGGAGCGGCCGCGATTGCCGGTCACTGGAAGAGCATATTCACCGGGTTCAAGGGCGGCGACGGGATGGTGGTTCTCGTCGGCGTTTCTCTTGCCTACCTGAACTGGTACATCCTGGTGGGCATCGCCGTCGGGATCGTCACCGTGCTGTTGTCCCGTCGGTCGGTGTTCCGGTCGTCCATAGGCATCTTCATGGGGTTCGGAGCCATGCTGGCTCTCAACACGTTGCGCGGGCATGACTGGGCCGTCATGTTCGGCTTGACGGCCCTGGCCATGGTGGTCATCACCCACAACATACTGACCCACGCCGACCACCGTCCCGAAAAGGCCGCGATGGTCGATCCCGACCTCCTCATTGAAGACCGCCCCGAAGTTCTCGGTGAAGCCGCTCGTCTCAGCGAGGAAGCGATCCTGCTGGACGTTCTGCCGCCGGACGAGGAGGGCGAACCGGACCGTCCGTAGGACTTTGGCCGCTAGATTAGTTCTCGACCCTATTTGACGGCGACCCACGCCGCGCTTACACTTTGATCACCCATAAAGAGGGTAGCATCATGTGGGATAAGATATTTACGGCCTCGTTGGCCGCGTATTCGGTCGGTCTTGTAGTGTTCCTGTTGGGGCACTACGTTTTCCAAGTTCATCCAATTACTCTTACCGGCATTGCGCTGCTGGGTATTACTGGCATCGCTATCGGTGTGTCCGGCTTTGTCACGGTGCTAGGCATCAAAATAAGAAGATAGCCATGTTGTATAGAAACATGGCAAAATCCATAGCGACTACTTTAGTATTAGTGATTTTTGTGTTGGGTTTTGTTTTTATTATTGCCGTAGTTATCGACTTGACTGACCATTTCACCATAGACAGGTTCTTGGGAATTGTGGGCGCGCTGAGTGGAATCGGGTGGCTTGTGAGCGCAGCCGTGCGGTTGCTGAGAAACTGGCTCCGAAACGCCAAGTGAACGACAGCGGCGTTCACGTCGCTAATCTTTGCGTCGCTCGTCCCGCATGCGCGACAGGTCCAGGACCCAGCCCAGCGTCTCGTCAGACTCCGCCTCGGCATAGAGCCCCGGCTGTAGTCGCACCGCCTCGGACAACTGCTCCGCGCACTTGGCGATGTCTCCCTGGTCGGCGTAGAGCCGCGCCGCGTTATAGTAGGCGGCGGCAAACTCCGGCGCCCTGGTCTGCGCCTCCAGGTAGTCGGCCAGGGCCGCTTCAGTATCGCCGAGGCTTTCCCGCGCCGCGCCCCGGTTGCTCAACACCTCGGCAAAGTCGGGCCGCAGACCCAGCGCCGCATCGTAGTCGGCGATGGCCTCCGAGTATTTCCCCTGGGCGTCGTGGGCCAGCCCGCGGTTGTTGATCGCCTCCACGTCATCCGGGCGCAGTTCGATGGCGGCAGTGTAGTTCTCCACCGCGTCGTCGTATCGTCCCAGACGATAGCAGACGCGAGCTTTGTTGAACCGGGCGTCCGCGTTGTCGGGATTGTGCCGGAGCGCCTCGTCGTAGTCGGCCACCGCCGCCGCGCCGTCACCCAGTTCGTCCCGCGCCACGCCCCGGTTCAGGTAGGCGTTGGAAATGTCGGGGCGCAAGGTCACCACCGCGTCAAAGGCCGCGATGGCGTCCGCGTACCTGCCCAGGTTGTTCAGCACTATGCCGCGGTTGTAGTAGGCCTGCAGCAGCAGCGGGTCAAAGTCGATCGCCGTCGCATAATCAACCAACGCTCCCTCGGCATCGCCAAGATCATCACGCGCGTTGCCCCGCTGGTAGTACGCCGGCGCAGACAGGCCGTCGATTTCCAGCGCGGCGCTCAGCGCGTCAACCGCCTCGTCGGGCCTCCTGCGTCGCAGGCAAGTGACTCCCAGGTTGAACCGCACCGCAAAGTCGTCGGGACGTTGCTCGACCAGCCCCTGGAACACCGTGTACGCCGCGTCGTACCTGCCGATGGCGAAACAGCCGTTTCCGAAAATCAGGCTGCTGGGACTGCGACCTTGCCGCAGGCCATCGTCCTCCTCTGCCAACCGGTCCAGCAGCCCCGCCACCTCGCCCGCGTCTTCGCCGGTCAGGCGACCACCGCGGGGTCGAGGGGTGAGTGCGGCAGATCCCAGCCCATGCCACTCCAGTAGGCCGGCCAGGCGACCCAACAACCGGTCCGCGGCTGCGCTGCTCATAGACCCAACATCCAGCCTGACGCCGCGCCGACTCCGGCGAAGCGTTGGGTTCAGCCCTAGAGGGTTGAAACTCGGTCGCCGCCCATTTCCGGTCGCAAAGCGATCTGCGCCAGTGCCAGGGCCGAGTAGTAAGCGACCGTCATGGTCAGGTCAACGACCCCACGGTCCCCCAGGAATGCGCGCACCGCCTCGAAATTCTCGTCGGATACGTCCTTTTCCCGGATCATCTGCTGCACAAAACGGGCGATGGCGGCCTGCTGGCCCTCCAGGCAGTCCGGCGCTTTCCAGGTGCGGATGCCCTCAATGGCCTCGTCGCTCACACCGGCGTTGGCCGCGGCAACGGCGTGGCCGGTCCACTCGATGCCGGAGTCCCACTCCCGGGCCACCAGGATGATCGCCAGTTCCTTGAGGTCATCCGACATGGACGACTGGAACCGCAGCGTCGCGCCCATGGATGTCAGGTAACCGGCGGCCTGCGGGCTGTGCAGTAGGGCGCGGAATTGCAGACCCACGTCCGCCGCTCCCCGGTCCTCCCGGATCCGGTCGTAGATCGTCTGGCCGTCCGCGTCCAGCTCTTCTCGTGCGACGTAAGGAACCCGTGCCATCTCGAAACCCTCCGGCTCAAACTGCCGACCAGCATACCATAGGCCCAATCGCAGCCGCCTCATGCGTACCCACTTTCGTAAATCGTCAGAATCAGGATTTACGGGATTTTATGATTTGGCAGGATTGGGAAAGTTCCATCACAGAACGGTTCCAATCCTGATAATCCCCAAATCTTGAAAATCCTGCTTCTGACGTTTCCCCGCCGCAAACTTGGTACGCGTGAGCGCCGCAGTCCACGCGACGGTTGCGCGCCGTCTTCCGCGCATCTACTATTGCGCTAGCCCCGCATCCGCGCAGCAAGCACAGACGGCTCACTCGTTGAGGCATGGTCGGCCACTGCAATGGTATCGACGCTCAGAAACACCTTCTACGGCTGGTACGTCGTTTTTGGCTGCGCCATGGTGACTCTGGGCGTTTCGGGCGGCCAGTTCTCCTTCGGCGTGTTCCTGCACCCGATGACCGAGGAGTTCGGGTGGAGCCGCGGGACCCTGTCGCTGGCCTTCGGCATTACCTACATGATCTCGGGCCTGCTTCGGCCGCTGGCCGGGTACCTGGCGGACCGGTACGATGCCAAGTGGGCTGCCCTGAGCGGCGTGGTCATCATGGGCTTCATGCTGGTGTTGCTGCCCCTGGTGAACACTCTGTGGCAGCTGTACCTGGTGTTCGGCGTGATGAGCACCGGCATCACCCTGGGCACCGGGCCCATCCTGACCAAGATCGTCAGCCAGTGGTTCCTGACCCGTCGCGGCCTGACGCTGGGCATCACCGGCGGCGCAGCCTCCTTCGGAGCCATGTTGCTGGTGCCTGCCACCTCCGTCTTCCTGGTCCTGCTCGACTGGCGCGAGGCGTACCTCTTCCTGGGCTTGCTGTTGCTGGTGGTGGTTTTTCCCATCGGTGCGTTCCTCATCAAGAACCAGCCCGGGGACAAGGGCTTGCAGCCCTACGGCCAGGCTCCCGACGGAGCAAGCGGGCCGGCCACCGGCGGGTTGCGGAACCTGGCAGCGGCGCAGGACCACGTGACCTTCGGACAGGCCCTGCGCACCGGGTTCTTCTACCGGCTTACCTTCGGCTATTTCGTTTGAGGTTACTCGATGAGCTTCGTGAATGCTCATTTCGTGACCTACGCCCGCGACCTGGGCTTCTCGCCGCTGGTGGGTGCGGGCGCATTCAGCCTGATCGGCGCCACCGCCATCGTCGGCTCGCTGCTGCTGGGGCATCTGTCGGACCAATACGGCCGGCGGAGGCTGTTGGCTGCTTCCTACCAGTTGCGCATGGCGGGGTTCGTAATCGTCCTGCTGTCGATGGGCGTCTCATTCCTGGGAATACCGCCCCTGGGCGTCGTGCCATTGGTCATTGGGATGGTACTGGTGGGCTTCTCGTGGAACGCGGTGGTTGGCATCACCGCCGCTTACGCCTCCGACGGTTTCGGCACGACCAACCTGGGCCGGATTTACGGCACGATGTTCGCGGTGATGCCCATCGGTTCGGGCATCGGTTCGGCGCTCAGCGGGTACCTGTTTGACCTGCGCGGCAACTACGAGATCGCCATTTGGACTAACATCATCCTGCTGGTGGTCTCCGCCGTGCTGGTCTGGACCATCGGCGACAACCGCCCGGGCGCCAGGATCGCGGAACTCGCCGGGCAGCGCGCCCCGGCATAGTTCCAGCGTCGGGATCATCGGGCGACGACTGCGGTCCCGCATCCGGCGGATGACCGGCATACCCAAATCGGGTATCCTGCGCCCATGCTCAGCGACCTCTGGGTAATCGCCGCCGCCATCATGATCCTGGCCGGACTCCTCGCCAGCCAGTTGCTGCTGATCGTGGTCGGCGTCATCATCGTGCTCATCTGGGCAACCGGCAAGCACTGGCCCCGTTACGCCTTCAGCCGGCTGACCTACCGACGCCGCCTGGAGCGCCGACGGGCCTTCATCGGCGACGTGGTCGACTACTACATCACGGTGGACAACGGGAAGATCCTGCCCATGATCTGGCTGGATATCTCCGACGCATTTCCCATCGGGTTGCAGACCGGCGGCACGCACCAGCGCGGCGTCGGCGCGGAGGCGGAACTGGACCACCGGATCACCACGTCGCTGCTGCCCTACCAGCGGGTGACCTGGCGCTATCAGGTGCGGTGTCGCGCCCGGGGCAATCACCGCATCGGGCCGGCCCGGCTGCGCAGCGGCGACATGTTCGGCATCTCTGCCGCCGAAAAACACGTTCCCGATGTCGAGTACCTGCTGGTGTATCCCCGCATCGTAGACCTCCGCCAGATAATGAACCTCTGGGAGCGTCCCCTGGGAGCCAGCCGGGGGCGCCGTCTCATCCAGGACGACCCCAGCCGTTTCGTCGGCCTGCGCGATTATCGCCCCACCGACCCGCTGAAGCGCATCGACTGGAAGGCAACGGCCCGCCACGGCAAGGTCGAAGCGCGCATCTTTGAGCCGGCGGCCACCCGGCACATGCTCATCGCGCTCAACGCGCGCACGGGCGACGCCGCCTGGCAGGGCAGCAACCGCCGGCTCTTCGAGCGCGCCGTCACCGTGGCCGCCTCGGTGGCCGAGTACGCCGAACGCGAGGGCTACACCTTCGGCCTGGTCAGCAACGCGGTGGCGTCCTATTCCAGCAAGTGGATGTCGGTACCTTCCGGCGGCGGGAGCCTGCAACTCGAGGCCGTGCTCGAATCCCTGGCCATGGCCGGCCCCTTCTGGGTCGCCGAGCTGTCGGCGGTGCTGCGCAGCGAGAGCGACGCCCTTGCTTCCGACGCCACGGTGGTGGTGGTAACCGCCACACTGTCCCGGGCGGTGGTGCACGAGACTGAGCAGATTCGGCGGCGCGGCCATCGCGTGGCCGTGTTTTACGCCGGAGACGGCCCACCGGGTCCCGCGGCCGACGACCTGCCGGCCGAGGTGCCGGTGTACCTGGCCGGCTCCAGCCTGGCCAACCTCGAGGACGCCTGGCGGGACGACTGGGCCGGGGAGCCGTCCGTCGAACTGGGGATGGAGCAAACGAGAGTAGAATAGATAGCCGCGCCAATTGACATAAAGCCACGGAGACTTGCTTGATGCTACAAGAGCCAACCATAACACCCGAGCGCGAGGCAGCAGTCGCGCGCGTCGTTCGGGAAACTATTGAAGAACGGTTCGCCGGCGAATTCGTTTTCGATCCGATCCGCGTGATACCCATGGTTGACGAATGGGGTCCCGACGCTACGGGCGAAACTTATCTTCGTATCATCATCGTCTTCGACGGCGATCAGAAAAAGCTCGACCCGGCCTGGACCGGCAGCCTGATCAGGCGTCTGCGTCCCAAACTGATTGAGGTCGGCGTGAATGATTCCCCCAGCCCGTCGTGGGTGGAAAAGTCCGAATGGGAGCATTTGCAGCGTCGGTTGCATCGTAGCCAGACAAAGGCACGCCGTGGCCCCGCTTAACTTGCTTCATACGGCCGGCGATCTGGCGGGAGCCGCCCGTCGCGGCCGTCCCCGGGAGACCAACCTACTATGCCCTGTTTCACTGCCTGGCCGTTTGCTGCGCCGATATGCTCGTGGATGGGTCCGGTTCCAGCCGAAGCCGACCAGCGTGGCGTCAAGCTTATCGAGCCCTACAACATGGGACGGCACGGAGGCGTTGTGAACGAACCAGCATCATAGTCCGCTTCCCTAGGCTCTGTTGACAATCAAGACATTGGGCGATTGTAGCGGGAGAAGGGGGACTATACCGCTGTGAACGCCGGCGGGTAATAGAGAAGGGGTGGATGAAAATCCGCCCCTTCATTGGGGCCTGTCTGGATACTGACATCGACAGGCAAGTGGCCAGACAGCCCGACCGCCATCGTCAAGCCTATCCAAACGATAATAAACGTCGCCATCCTGCGGGTCCATTGCAGGGCAGACCTTTTGTGGTCCACGTTTGCGCGGCCAAGAGAAAAGGAGCCTGCGCCAATGGAGAAGGGATATGTGACTGCTGGTACCATTGCCATCGCTGCAATATACCAGGGCAATTGGTCCGAACCTTCGGGGTTCCCGTTATCCGAAATGGTTGCCCTCAAGAAAATCGCCAACCCTGCCATTGCGGCGGTAACCAACGCCATCAGGGAAAGTGCCACAATATCCATGTGGCGATGTTCCTCATCTTCGGATGACATTTTTGACGGCCCAACCAGGGATGGGGATCCCGAAACTGGCAATGATGATCGTTGGGATTACGACCGAAATCGCAAGTCCTACGGCGAGGATGTAGGGGTTTTGCGTTGCACGCCAAAAAACAAAGGTTATCGCGACCCCTGCGATTGCCGATAGGGACAAATGAGAAAGCAAGGACACCCACGGCACAGGGCCGTGGTGCCCATGCCCCGGCATTGGTCCATAATCGGTACGCCCTAACGCTGACAGTTCAGACTTGGCCGCAGCCCTGGTGGTTTCATTCCAATCTGTGAGCTCCAAGGCTGACAGCAGAATTTGGATGATTTGCGGGTCTGGGGTGTTCGGGGCATAGTATCCTTGAGCAGCCATGTTGTCACCTATCCATCCCCTGCGCCTTGTTCGTCAACAACAGCCTGAGCCAATCGGCTGTAATATTCTCGGATTTTGTCTTCGGGGATTGGTTGACCAGTCGGGTTGCCTTGGGTTATGTCCGCCCAAGGGCCATCATGCGCGTGCGTCATCTTGGAAAGGCGGATGCCATCGATTTTGCCGAATGACTTCCATACGACACGGACCATTTTCTCTGCCGTCTCTGGCATGTCATATTTCTCATCGTCGTACAGCCGAGCCCGGACTCGCCTACGACCGTAATGTTTGAGGGCATGATAAACCGCCGGAACGACAGGCCCGAATTGCCATGCCTCGATGGTATCCCGGAATAATGGTTCTTCCCCAAACCCAAGGGACCACCCTTGAGCCAAGTAAACCAACTTTTGCACCTGGAGCGGGGTGATAGGGGTCTGATCTTCCAGTGACCATTTGATGAACCGGTCGGCAATGTCCAAGGCAGATAGCGTGGAAGGTGGCATGGAACCCCGTGGAACAGGTGGATGATCGCGCATTAACAAAGAAATCCGCCCCTCGGCGGATTGGCGTTCACTGGCTCGAATCGGCTCAACACCTCTTTGCTTGCGCGTCGCTCCTGTACATTACATCGATACCTGCCATTCTGTCAATAGGGCGAAAATGGCAAGAATATTACGCGATTTATGCGAGCGGAGTAATATCCCATTGCGTTCCCGTCGCGCTGGGGGCACATTGGCTACGAAAATCGATTGTGGGAGTGCGGATGATGCAGCCGATGTTTGAAAGCCTGATTGATGCGGTTCGCTATTTCAGCAACAAGGCCGACGCCGTAGCATGGTGCATTGCCCGCCGTTGGCCTAACGGTATCTGCTGCCCCTACTGCGACGGCGGCAACGTTGTACCACGCCGCTACCGCAGCGCAATGACCGTTGCCGCAAAGTCAAACATGCCGGCGTAACTGGTATCGGTTTTGTCGCACCGCGTTGCCACCCGCCTAAACTCCTTGATCTTGCCAAAGTAGTTCTCGACCAAATGCCGGGTTTTGTAATGTACCTCGTCAAGCGGGTAGGGGCGCTTCCTGTTGCGCTTTGACGGGATGACCGCCATAATCCCAGCCGCAGCAAGTTGTTTGCGGATTTGGTTTGTATCGTAAGCCTTGTCAGCGATAACCACGCTGCCCTTGCCGGTAATGCCGTCCGTTAGGGGTGCCAGCCCTGGCGACTCGGCGGCGTTGCCGGGTAATAACAAGTAGCGGATAAGCCGCCCTCCCGCATCGGTTGCCGCCAGTATCTTGGTAGTTAGCCCTCCCCTGCTGCGGCCTATGGCCTCGCCGCCGGGAGGGCGTTGGCTTTTGGGCTACCCGCCCCGTGCTTGTGCACCTTGACGAAGGTTCCGTCCACCATAACGATCCCCAGCTCAAGCAACGGAGCGGCAAGGCGGTAGTACAGGTCGGCCAGTACGCCGGCTATGGCCCAACGGCGGAAGCGGATGTAGACGGTGTTCCATTTGCCAAACTCGGGCGGCAGATCCCGCCAGGGCGCGCCGGTACGGGCAATCCATAGGATGCCCTCAACGGTGTTGCGGTTGTTGGCCCCGGTACGGCCGGGGTCGGTATGCTTGCCGGGTAGGTGCGGGGCAACGCGGAGCCATTGCCGGTCGTTTAGCATTCTGCGGGCCATATCATCCTCCCTTATAGCCTCTTGCGCGGGGTATCAGATCATGTTATATTGATGGCAGAGGGCAGGGCGGCGACAGCCCCCTGTAACGCGGATGTCAAACCCGCGCCTCTCTGTACCACTGGGCCGGTCGCTTTTGTCAGGAGCGAGACCGGCTCGGTGTTTCCTATTATACCAGTTTCGCCCGCGTAAGTACACACGGGTTACGGTTTCACGCTCGCTTGCGGCCCGGCGGGGTTCAATTGACCCGCTGGGCCGTATGTCATTGCGGATTGGGGCGGTATGGCTATGGGGCCTGCCCTGTGATATGCTTGCCGGGTTAGAGCCCGCTTTCGCCGGGGGCAACCCCGCAAGCGTTTCGTTCCTCCGGGAACAACTACGGCGTACGTCCGTTATGCGGATGGAGGCAACTTGCCTCTCTCTGTGGGACGTGAGCCTTGCTCAAGGCGGGAGCGGTTGGCTCTAACAAACTAGCCCCATCCTCACAGGGGGAGGTTCCACCGGTGCCAGCCCTATCCAAAACGGCCAGCGGCTTTTCGCCGCCCGCGCGCGGGCCTGGCAACGCCGGCAACGGGGTAGGGGCAAGATCAAGGCAGTACGTCAAAGGGCAGGCGGGTTTAGTACCGTCTGCCCTTTGCTTTTACGCTCCGCCCTTGCGCGGCCCGCCGCCGGGCCGCATGAAACAAATGTAGGCGGGTCGGTCCCGTTAGCGCGCGCATCGACCCGCCCATCCAAACACCCACCCGCAAGGGAGGGAGTAGGCCCCACCCTAACCTGTATAGGGCAGGGAGGCGTCGGCTATTCTACTTATAACCGACGATTATGCAAGTCCCCTCCTTGCGGGTAGCGGCCCTCGGGGAGGGCTATATGGCTGCCAAGATACCGACGCACCTAACGGGGCGGTCCGGCGAATACTACGCAGCGGCCGAACTAAACCGCAGAGGGTTCAATACGATTGCCCTTGCGGGCAACTACCCCGGCATAGATGCCGTTGTGGTATCGGCCAAGAAAAGCAAGTACATGATCCAGGTCAAAACGCAAACGGGCTACGGCTGGATCGTAAATATCAACGAACGGCTCATACCCCCTACCCCCAATATGTTTTGGGTGCTTGTGCTGATGCCTCGTACCGGCGAACCGCCGCGCTTTTGGGTCATACCCGACGATGAGATGCGTTGCATCATCCAGGGGCTATACGACGACAAGCCGGACAAATTCCCTGAAGACCACACCATGTGCAGGATCAAGACGACGGCCATACCAGAGCGGTATGCCGGGTGGGATTGCTTGGCCTAATCGCGCGGAGCCCACTTGCTGGACGGTCGTTGCGCTTCCTCGCTATCGTCGCAGGGCAACTGGCAAACCCTGTTGCGCTCTGAGTGGCATAAGGTCGCGCAGAGCCCTGCCCATACGGACGGAGGCCAACCATGATGAAGTACGCAATCCCCACCCTCTTGCTTGCCGGCGCGCTCATGTTGGGCTGCGCTACCACGCAGGCCGCAACGCCCCCAACGCCCTCACCCGCCGTGCCGGTTGCTACGGAGATGGAGTTGGCGGTAAGCCATACCTTGTCGCTCTCGGACGATCTGTGGGATTGTATGCAAGGGAACAACTCCTACCGCTTTGCGTTCCTCCAGCAGCTCATATCCGACGGCAAGTCCAAAAGCGAGGCGGATGCGCTGCTATCGAACAAAGAGCTGTTTAGGGGCAATACTTGGTTCAACATCCAAGCCGCCGCCATGACGCTGGCAGAGGTAGAGGAGCTCAACGCGGGCGCAACGGCGGCGTTAGGCGTGTGTAGGGGCGAGGCATAGCGCAACCGCCCCCCCGATGGCCTGCAATACGCACAATCCGAGCCCTGGCGGGTTGTCCGCCGGGGCTCGGATAATCGTTCACAAAGTACCCCCCGCCAGCGCAAGTTTGGCGACTGACCGGCGGGGGGGGGCATAGGAGGCTATATGGAAGACAAGAGCTGGGCGTTGGTCGCAGCCGTGATCGGGGCAATACTTGCAGCGGCAAGTGTGGGCGGCATCAGTTGGCTACGCCTTCCACCTCCGCCTGCCTTGATGCTTGGTGCCCTCGGATGCGTCTTATTCGTCGTAGGCATGTGCGGTATGTTAATCCCATGAAATTGAGCAAGGCAAGGGCCGCAATGCCGGATGCAATGCCCAGCACAAACACTTCTATAGTCGTTAGATGTTCCATGCCCAGGACTATACTTAACCGAGGGGGGAGAACTCAAACAGCAAAACGGCCCCGGCAGGCAACCCGCCGGGCCGTTTTAGGCTATCATTGCCTCATCGGTCAACGGACGCTTGACATGGCGCAATGGCTACGGCATCCGTAAGGCAGCGGCGGTGTCGCGCCGGACATGGCCGTTATGGTGCATGAATGTCGCGAATGTCAACAGAGCCTAGCGAAGTTCAGGACTTCGCAGAGCACTTTGTTGATATGCAGAAAAAAACGTCATACCGCAGACTACGATCCCTATGCTATGCGTAATCCAATTACCAGTTTCGTAAAATCGGACGTTATTCAGGACATTCGGGTGACCGAGGACGTAATCAACCGTTTCAACCGATGCCCAGCCAGAGATCGCCGCGCCTTTGCCGTGTACGTTCTGCTAGACATCAGAAACGACTAGCCCCGGCAATCGCTAACCTGGATTCCAACTACTTGGCAACCATATGGGCGCATTCGCTCGCTCCGCTCTCATCGTCTGTATCGCCCTCTTTCTTGAGGGTTTCGCGGTGTATCTGGGCTGCCGTCTGTTCGCCCACGTCATCCGCCTGCCGGATGCCGCCATACCGTTGGGCATCGCTCTGCTGGCAGTGGGATGGTCGTTCATCCTGTCCTGGTACGTTCAGACCATCCGCTTTTCGCTGAATCTGCGGGGAGTCATCGGCCTGGGCCTGAGCGCGGTGTCGGTGCTGGTGCTGGCGGGACTAAGCATGGGAGCCGGTTGGTTCCCCGTCGGCCAGGTTCTTTCCGGCGATCTGCGAGCCGCGGCGGCGTTGGGGCTGTCGGCCATCTTCATGTTGCTGCTGTGGTGGAGGGGCACGGCGATCGCCCGCGACGACGTCACACTGGACGTGGTTCGCAACGCCTTCGTTCGAGGCGTGGTGGTGGTAATTGTTGCTGTGGCTGCGGACACCATTTTGTCGGCCGCGATCATCCGCCTTCCTGCGCTGCTGCTGTTTTTCGCTACTGGTCTGGCCGGTTTGGCCATCAGCCGGTTCGCCGCCGAGGGCGGGGCTGGTCGCATGAACCGGGGATGGATGCTCGCCATTCTGTTCAGCGTCGGCGGCGTCCTGCTGCTGGCGGTGATCCTGGGGGCGATCGGCATCGGCGGGCTGGACGATGTCACCCGCGCGATTCTGAAAGGGGTGGCATTCCTAGGACTGTGGACGCTCCGGCCCGTTCTCCTCTTGTTGGGGCTACTGGCGGCCGGTCTAGTGGCCGTGGGCAACTGGGTATCCAGCCTGTTCGGCGGAGGTGACCTCAGCGGCCTGGAACTGGCCCGTCTGCAGATCCAGGAATTTCACGAGAGCCTGCGCGAAGTTGAGGGTGACGGCCCGCCCAGCGTAATCCTGACCATCTTAAAGTGGCTGGCATTCCTGGCCGTTCTTTCGCTCGCCGGCTGGATCCTGTTCCGTATGTTCCGACGCCGCAGGCTGGTTGGCGGAGACTACGCGGACGGCGAGGTCCGCGAGTCCATCTTCACCTGGGGAACCGCTGGCCAGGACCTGGCCGATGCACTGTCCGGTTGGATGTCTCGCGCCTCGGGATTCCGTCGTCGCCGTCCGCCGCCGACCACGCCCCGCGAGGTCTATCACCGCATGCTGGAGGTTTCCAACGCCGTCGGGTTCCCCCGACGCGGGTCCCAGACCCCGGAGGAACACCACCGGGAGGTCAGGGAAACCCTGCCCGACCCGCCCGTCGCGCGGATCATCGGCGGTTTCCAGCACTACTACTACGGCGCACGCTACGAAGCGGCGGATCAGGAAGCCATGACGTCCCTGCTGGAAGACCTCGACGAACTCCAACCGCACCAGTGAGTGCCTGCTAGATTCGAGGGCGCGGTTCCGACCTGCGCCGGGTGCAGGCAGGAATGGAGTTATGGCGCTGGGCCGGCCCTGTACCTCGTCCGGTCGGGATTCTCCGGCTGCTGCAGGAAGCGCATCCGGGCCTGCTCCAGGTTGCCCTGGATCAACTCGTTGCCGGGATTCAACCGGTCCGCGCGTTCCAAATCCTCCACCGCTCGCCGGTATTCGCCGAGGCAGAAGCGCGCGTACCCGCGGCAGTTATAAGCCTCGGCATACTGCGGAGCAAGGGCGATGGCGCGGTTGAAGTCGCCAATGGCACGACCGTGATCGCCCATCAGTCCCCAGGTCATACCCCGGTGGAACCAGGCGTCCGCTCGATCCGGGTCGATGCGAAGCGCCTGTTCAAATTCCGCCATGGCCTGACCAAAGTGCTCGCGTCGTCGTAAATCCAGACCCTGGAGGATGTGATCCTGGAGCAATTGTTCGCGCGCGCTGTCATTGACGGCGGCGGTATCCGCGGGCCGGGCACTGGCGCCGGGCGCAACGGCGGGGTGTGTTTCCACGCCGCCGGGTCGATCCGTCGGCTGCATTACAGCCGGATCATCGGACGGTTCCGGTTCGGCTCCGGAATCCGGTCCCGGGCCATCCGCATCGGTTGCCTTGGGCGATTGCGCCCCATAGCGCCTGAGGCGGAGGCGGTGTTTGGCGCCGTCGATGCGTTTGGCTTCGTTGATGGCGCTGACGGCGGCCAGCAACCGGCCTATGGAGTCCAGCGCGCGATCCAGGTCGTCGTCGTCGAAGGCATCCTGGTGCGCCCAGCGGTTGCGCGTTTCTCGGATCTCGGATACCAGGCTGCGCTCGGTAGGGCCCAGCCTGTCGCGGAACACATCGTTCCAGGCCACGGCCATCACGCGCAGGGTCACCGAGATATCCCCGGAGATCTCGCCCAGCGCTTCGGAGTCATCGGGCGCGTACCGTCCGGCTTCCACCGCTTCGGTCATCTTTCCAGCCACGTAGGGACCCAGCCCCGCGGCCAGGAGCCGCAGGGCCTCACCCACCAGGCTGTGGTTGTTGTAGGGCGTGGGTGCAGTCATGCGATTCCGTCCAAATTGGCGCCGGTCATACGGCGGAACTCCAACCTCCAGAAAAATGGCAGATCTGCGCTGCTCACGGGCAACATAGCACGAAGCCCCCGGAGCCCGGTGCGTAAAGCCAGTGCGATTTTGGCGATTTGAGAACCGCCTGGCGGGGAATGAGACGAATGAAATATACTGCTTTCAGCGCCCGGAGTGCGTTAGACCGCCTCGTCGTACCGGAGATTTGAAGTGACCACCGCCAGGAAATTACTGACCGCCGACGACCTGTTGGCAATGCCCGATGACGGCAAGAAGTACGAACTGGTCCGGGGGGAACTGATTGAGATGCCGCCGCCAGGTTATATGCACGGTGTGGTGATTGGACGCATTGGCCGCCGTATCGGGAACTTCGTTGAGGAACATAACCTGGATTTCATAGAAACCTTTGAGGTCGGAATCTACACTGAGCAGGCCCCGGATACGGTTCGCGCGCCCGATTACTCCCTCACCTCTTTGGCCCGCATTGTCGCTCCAATACCACAACGCGGGTACGTTTTCGGGCTAATCCCCGATCTGGTGGTGGAAGTGCTTTCACCTGGATACGCGACGGCGGCGGCGGAAGCCCGGGCGCAGATGTGGTTGTCAGCCGGCGTGCGGCTGGCTCTGATAGCGTACATTGCCACGCAGGAGATAGTCGCCTATTCCGACGGCGGCACGATGCGGCTGTTTGGTATAAACGACACGCTGACTTGCGAGTCGGTGCTGCCGGGATTCGCCTGTCAGGTCAGCGAGATTTTTGCCTAGCCCACGGTAGAAATCAACATGTGCGGTTGAGCAGCGGGGGTAACGGACATGGAACTGTTCGAGCCGATTCTGGGAATGACCATGATGGTAATTGGACTCATCATGGTGTTGGGCGGGATGGGCCTGCTGTTTTACTCAATATGGATGAGCGGTAGGAAGGAACCGCAGTCCGGGCACGTTGCTGACGGCCGTGTTGAGGTAGAGCCATCGTGAACGGTGTATTTGCCACTGCCGGCGTCCTGTTTGGTCTGGTGGTTCTCGGCGGTGGCGTGCTGGTGTGGATGGCGCCGGTTCCGGCGGAGGACATTACCCCGGCACGGGAATCGGGGTATCCTGCCCACCGGGATCCACCATGACAACGCAGCAGCCGGTAATGCCGCCCCAGGAATTCATCGCCAAGTGGCGCCGCAGCCGCGGTCAGGAATCGGCCGGCGCTCAGGAATGGTTTCTCGACCTGTGCCGCTTGGTGGAGCATCCGACGCCGGCGGAGCTGGACCCGCGGCAGGAGTGGTACACCTTCGAACGGTCGGTGCGGGAGGCGTCAGGACGCCTGGGCCGGGCCGATGTGTATAAGCAGGGCTATTTCGCCTGGGAGTTCAAGGGCCTGCACCGGGATCTGGACGAGGCGTATCGACAGCTGCAACGCTACAGGGAAGCACTCAACAACCCGCCCCTGCTCGTGGTTTCCGACTTCCAGACCATCCGGGTGCATACCAACTTCACCAACAAAGTGCCCGCCGTCCATACCATCACGCTGGACGACCTGCACGAACCGGAATGGCTGGACGTACTGCGCCGGGTCTTTCACGAACCGGAGACGCTGGAACCGGACATTACGCCCAACGACGTTACCGAGGCCACCGCCAACATCTTCGCCGCCATCGCTCAGTCAATGCGCCAGCGCGGCGTCGACTCCCTGGAAGTCGCCCGCTTCCTCAACCGTCTGGTGTTCTGCTTTTTCGCCCAGGACGTGGGGTTGCTGCCAAGCCGGGTGGTTACGCATCTCTGCGAAAACTTCCAGTCCGATCCCGCCGAGTTTGACCGGGGCGCGCACGAGTTGTTCCAACGCATGAACGAAGGCGGACGGTTCGGTTATTACCCGATACGCCACTTCAACGGCGATCTGTTCAAGGAACCCGATACCGTCCTGATGAAGCCTTACGAGCTGGAACGGCTGGCCGAGGCCACTGAACGAAACTGGGCCCACATCGAGCCGTCCATATTCGGCACCCTGTTCGAGCGGGTGGTTGACCCCGACAAGGAAGCCTTGATCGGTTCGGAGTACACCACGGAGGCCGACATCCTTACCGTAGTCGAGCCGGTGGTAATGCGACCGTTGCAGGCGGAATGGTATCGCGTGGAAGCCGAGGTCGCCGTCATGTTGATGTCGGGCGACCAACGGGACGATAAGCAAATTCGCCGGGTGTTGCAGGACTTTCAGAGCCGGCTATCCTCCCTGCGCGTGCTGGACCCGGCCTGCGGCAGCGGCAACTTCCTGTACGTGGCCTTGCGTCAGTTGCACGACCTGGAGAAAAAAGTGCTGACCCGCGCCGCCGACCTGGGACTGCGCGGATTCCTGCCTGAGGTGTCGCCGGAGCAGTGCTATGGGATCGAAATCAACGAGTACGCCAGCGAACTGGCGCGCACGGCCCTGTGGATCGGACACCTGCAATGGCTGATTGAAAACGGTCACCAGTATAATCGGGAGCCGGTGCTGGGTTCGCTGAACACCATACAGCGCCGCGACGCCATCATTGACCTGACCGATCCGGAGCGGCCGGCGGAACCGGAATGGCCGGCGGCGGACTACATCGTGGGTAATCCCCCCTTTCTGGGTCACGTTCCTTTTCGGGAGCGCTTGGGTGACCAATACGCTGACGCAGTATATGCCCTTTACGGTGGTCGCATCCCCAACTCCAGCGACCTTTGTTGCTACTGGTTTGAAAAAGCGCGAGCGATGATTGAGGCCGGCGATGCCAGGCGAGCCGGGCTACTGGCAACCCAGGCGATACGGTTCCAGTCCAACCGCCCTGTGATGGAGCGAATCAAGGAAACGGGCGACATATTCAACGTGGTGTCCGATCAAGAATGGAAACCCAACGACCCGTCGGACAACGGCGAAAACGGCAACGACAACCAGGAAAATAGCATACGTCCACGGGCCAGCGTCCACATTTCCATCATCTGCTTTGACGACGGCAGCGAGACGACGCGCTCACTGGACGGCGAGCGCGTCAACAACATCAACCCTGACCTCACCGGCGGAGCGGACCTCACGCAGGCCAGAACACAGGCTGAGAACGTAGCAATCAGCTTCATGGGGGACATTAAAGTTGGACCATTCGAGATTACCGACGAAGTCGCCCAGGAAATGCTGCGTCAGCCCAACCCCCACGGCAAGCCCAACCGGGACGTTATTAAGCGCTGGATGATCGGTCGGGACATCAACCAGGTGTCCCGGAATATGTGGATCATCGACTTCGGCGTAGATATGCCGGAGGAAGATGCGGCACGCTACGAAGCGCCTTTTGAATACGTTGTTGCCAACGTCAAGCAGGAACGCATCAATAACCGTATGGTGCGTCGGGCCGAACGTTGGTGGCTGCATAGCTCACCAGCCCCCCGGATGCGGCAAGCATTAGCAGGATTGCCTCGATACATTGGCACCAGCTTGACATCTCGCCACCGCATATTTTCTTGGATCGACGGCGACGTGCTGCCAGACACCACCATCATCGTGTTCGCTCGGGATGACGACTACTTCTTTGGCATTCTGCAAAGTCGGATACATACCGCCTGGGCCACTGCGGCGGGATCGCAACTGCGCGAGTCTGAATCGGCAAACCGCTACACGCCCACCACTTGCTTTGAAACCTTCCCCTTCCCGCAGCCGACCGACGAGCAACGGGAAGCCATTGCTAACGCCGCCGCAGAGCTGAATCAACTGCGGGAGAACTGGCGCAACCCGGTGGATATGTTCGGCAACCCGGCCCTCAACTCCGACCAGTTGCGCCGTCGCACCCTGACCAACCTGTACAACCAGTACCCGGCGTGGCTGGCCAACGCGCACGAAAGGCTGGACGCGGCAGTGGCCGACGCCTACGGCTGGCCGGCGGATCTGCCCGACGGGGAAGTGCTGGAACGGCTGCTGGACTTGAACCTGGCGCGGGCGGCGGCAGGTTAGTAATAAAATCGGAGCAGATGGTTGAGAAAGAGGGTGACGGCATGGAGCTGTTTGAGCCAATCCTTGGCATGACCATGATCGTGGTCGGGCTAGTCATGTTGTTCGGCAGCATTGGCTTGTTGCTGTATGGTATCTGGACGAGTGGCAAGAGCAATCCGGATGCGTCCACACACGTATCGGCGGGCGCCAGCGATAATCAGGCTGAGGTAGGACAGGCATGAACGGCGCGAGAACCACCGTTGGCGTAGTTGGCCTACTTTTGGCATTGATACTCGTGGGCGGTGGCGTGCTGGTGTGGATGGCGCCGGTTCCGGCGGAGCATATGACCCCGGCAAGGGATATCCTATTTAACATTGCAGACTGGATGATAAAGGCTTCGGTGGGAGCGATCCTCGGGTTCGCCGGCTCGCGTTTGGCTGTCAGAAGAAGCAGTCTGGCAACGGCGTAACGGAAGAGTCAGGGGCAACCGTAAAAAGTTGCCCCTCTTGTCATGTTATCGGAAGGGATGCGCTAGTCCTCGTCCCCGTACTGCTCCTTCAGCATCTCCACCACCGCCGGGTCCGCCAGCGTGGTGGTGTCGCCGAGAGCGCGACCTTCGGCCACGTCGCGGAGGAGCCGGCGCATGATCTTGCCGCTGCGGGTCTTGGGCAGTTCGGCGGCGAAGTAGATGTCGTCGGGGCGGGCCATGGGGCCGATCTTGCCGGCGACGTGCTGCTTCAACTCGGTGATCACGTCGTCGGAGCCGGCCACCTGGTCCTTGAGGGTTACGAAGGCCACGATGGCCTGGCCCTTCACCTCGTGGCTGCGGCCGATGCACGCGGCCTCGGCCACCTTCAGGTTGTCCACCAGCGCCGATTCCACCTCCATGGTGCTGATCCGGTGGGCTGACACGTTGATTACGTCGTCCACCCGGCCCAGCAGCCAGAAGTAGGACTCCTCGTCCAGCTTCGCGCCGTCGCTGGTGAAGTAGATGCCCTCGTAGTTGGACCAGTACTGCTGTACGAACCGCTCGGGGTCGCCGTAGATGCCCCGCAGCATGCTGGGCCACGGCTTGCGGACCACCAGGTAACCGCCTCCGCCCGGGCCAATCTCGTTGCCCTGCTCGTCCAGGATCGCCGCGTCGATGCCGGGGAAGGGCTGCGTGGCCGAACCGGGCTTCAGCGTGGTGATACCGGGCAGGGCGGAGATCATCACCGCGCCGGTCTCGGTCTGCCACCAGGTGTCCACCACCGGGCAGCGGCCGCCGCCGATGTGCTGCCAGTACCAGACCCACGCCTCGGGGTTGATGGGCTCGCCCACCGAGCCCAGCAGCCGCAGCGACGACATGTCGTGCCGGTTGGGATACTCCTCACCCCAGCGCATGAAGGTGCGGATCGCAGTGGGCGCCGTGTAGCAGATGGTGCAGGCGTACTTCTCCACGATGGCCCAGAACCGGTCCCGGTCGGGATAGTCCGGCGACCCCTCGTACATCACCGTGGTCGCGCCGTTGGCCAGCGGCCCGTAGATGATGTAGCTGTGGCCGGTGACCCACCCGATGTCGGCGGTGCACCAGTACACGTCGTCTTCCTTCAGGTCGAAGATCCACTTGCTGGTGGCATAGGTGCCGGTCATGTACCCGCCGGTGGTGTGGACAATGCCCTTGGGCTTGCCCGTGGTGCCGCTGGTGTACAGCATGAACAGCATGTCCTCGCTGTCCATCTGCTCCGGCTCGCAGGTCAACGGCTGGTCGGCCACCAGGTCGTGCCACCAGACGTCCCTGCCTTCCACCATGGGTACGTCGTGGGCGGTGCGCTTGACGACGACGACCCTCTCCACAGGCGTGTCGCCCTCGATGGACGCGTCGGCGTTCTGCTTCAGCGGAATGATGCCCCCGCGACGCCACCCGCCGTCGGCCGTGATCATCACCTTGGACTGCGAGTCCTCGATCCGGTCCCGCAGCGACTCCGCGCTGAACCCGCCGAACACGATGCTGTGGGGCGCGCCGATGCGGGCGCACGCCAGCATGGCGATGGCCAGCTCCGGCACCATGGGCATGTACAGCGTCACCCGGTCGCCCTTGTTGACGCCGAGACTTTTCAACCCGTTGGCGAACTTGCACACCTCCCGGTACAGGTCGCGGTAGGTGTAGACCTGCCAGTCGCCCGGCTCGCCCTCCCAGATGATGGCCGCCTTGTTCTTGCGCGGGCCGTCCAGGTGCCGGTCGATGCAGTTGTACGCCGCGTTGAGCTTGCCGCCCACGAACCATTTGGCGAAGGGGGCATCGGACCAGTCCAGCACGGTGTCCCAGGGCTTGAACCAGTCCAGCTCGCCGGCGAACCGCGCCCAGAACGCCTCGGGATCCCGCAGGGCCTCTTCGTACACGCCCGGGTCGGCGATGTTGGCGTTGGCGGCGAACTCGGCCGGCGGCGGATACGTCCGGTCTTCCTGCAGCAGGGCCTCAAAAGCGCCGGTATTCTGAGTCATGATGGGAACCTCCGGAGCGGATAACCACAGTGTCAATTACGCAGATATTAGCACATCGCCGACATGGTAAGATTCGCTCATTACGTGCCCACGGCGCATACCCGGGCGGAGGAA
Organism: Dehalococcoidia bacterium; assembly: GCA_022827095.1. Taxonomy (GTDB): domain Bacteria; phylum Chloroflexota; class Dehalococcoidia; order Lucifugimonadales; family UBA3495; genus Bin87. Next base: position 251,370 of record JAJDTP010000009.1, on the reverse strand, counting down.
TCTCCGATGACTACAACCACGCTGACCATGGTCGGAATGCCGCCGGCGCGTCCCTTCAGCTCCGAAGAGTGCGCCGCCCTGGCCCGCGCCGGCATCATCGACGCCGGCGAGCAGGCCGACGTGCTAGCCGGCCGCCGTCGTTTCACGGTGGACGAGTATCTGGCCATGGAGGAGGCCGGCATCCTCCACGAAGACGACCGTATCGAACTGATCGACGGGGAAATAATCATTATGCCGCCCATCGGCGATCCTCACGAGGTCAGCACTGATTGGCTGACCAGACTATTCGTTCCGCCTCTAATCGGTCGTGCAATCGTGCGCGTGCAGGGAGCAATCCGCCTGAACGACCGCAGCGCGCCGCAACCCGACATTGCGGTGTTGCGTGAGCGTCCTTTGAGCGAGGTAGGGCCATATTTCCCACCGGACGTGTACCTGGTCATCGAAGTCGCGGACAGCACGCTGGCCTATGACCGCGGCGTGAAGCTGGCCCGGTATGCCGCCGCCGGCATCCCGGAGGTATGGGTCGCCAACCTGCGGGCGCAGGAAGTCACGTCCTACGCTGAGCCCAACGGCGCAGAGTACGCCGCCGTCCGCACCTACCCGGCCGGCGATACCATCAGCCCCCGCGCCTTCCCCGACGTGGTCCTGGCGGTGGCCGACTTCATGCCGCCGCTCGGCGAAACATCCTGATGCTGCGGAGGAATCTCCGATGACTACAACCACGCTGACCATGGTCGGAATGCCGCCGGCGCGACCGTTCAGTTCCGAAGAGTGCGCCGCCCTGGCCCGCGCCGGCATCATCGACGCGAGGGAGCAGGCCGACGTGCTGGCCGGCCGCCGTCGTTTCACCGTGGACGAGTACCTGGCCATGGAGAGGGCCGGCATCCTGTACAAGTCCGACCGAGTTGAATTGATTGACGGAGTGATAATCATTATGCCGCCGATAGGCGACCGCCACGTGACCGGCACTAACTGGGCAACAACGCTGCTCGTGCCCCCGCTGATCGGACGGGCGACGGTGCAGATGGCAGGCCCTATCTATTTGAACGACAACACTGCTCCCGAGCCCGACGCTGTTTTGAAGCGGTGGAATCCGCCAGGTTCTGGGCAATTGGGACGAACTACGCCGGAGGACGTGTACCTGGTCATCGAATTCGCCGACACTTCCCTGGCCTACGACCGTGGCGCCAAGCTGGCCCGCTACGCCGTCGCCGGTATCCCGGAGGTGTGGGTAGCCAACCTGCAAGCGCAGGAAGTCACGTCCTACGCCGAGCCATCCGGTTCCGAGTACGCCGCCGTTCGCACCTACCGGGCCGGCGACAGCGTCAGCCCCCGCGCCTTCCCCGACGTGGTCCTGGCGGTGTCCGACTTCATGCCGCCGGCCGGCGAGGACAGCGTGGAAGTCGATTAGAGCCACCCGGATTTCGACAGGTTCAAGGCAGCGGCCCGTACCACCGCGCCACGATCTCGTCCACCTTCGACGCGCCCGCCGCCGGCTGGAATACCCCTCCCCGTCGGTATAATGGAAAAAGCAGCCACACGTGAGGCTTGATGATGGGAACCTTCACCTACCCCATAGTAGTCATTTCGGCGGATGGCAGCCGCTCCGAGACAGTGGACGCTCTGGTAAATACCGGCTCCACCTACACTTGCCTGCCGGCAACCCTGCTGCACGAACTCGGCATAGTCTCCAACCGCCGCATCCATTCGGAGTTGGCCGACGGCAACATTGTGGAGGATGACATCGGCGAGGCCCGCGTGAGCGTGGCGGGAATCGAGAGACCCACCATCGTCACCTTCATAGACGACAACGCTCCGGCTCAACTGGGCAATTACACTCTGACGGGTGCGCTGCTCGTCGTTGACCCGGTACGGCAGCGGCTGGCGCCAACTCACGCTCTGCGGTATGTCCGCCGAACCCGATCCATTGCTTCCCGAATCCCTCAGCGTCAGGCGCTCTTGTCATGACCTCAACCCAGGCAACCGCCCCCAACCGCCTCTACTTCGGCGACAACCTGGACATCCTCCGCCAGTATGTCGACGACGAATCCGTCGACCTCATCTACCTCGACCCACCCTTCAACTCCAACGCCACCTACAACGTCCTCTTCCGCGAGCGCTCCGGCGAGGAATCCGCCGCCCAGATCACCGCCTTTGAGGACACCTGGCACTGGGGCTGGGAGTCGGAAATAGCCTTCCAGGACGTGGTCACCCAGGGGCCGGAGAAGGTCGCCAGCCTCCTCGCCGCCCTGCGCCAGTTCCTCGGCCAGAACGACATGATGGCCTATCTCACCATGATGGCCCAGCGCATGATCGAGCTCCACCGCGTCCTCAAGCCCACCGGCAGCATCTACCTCCACTGCGACCCCACCGCCAGCCACTACTTGAAACTGTTACTAGATGCGGTATTCGGGTCAGTGAATTTTCGGAACGAGGTCACTTGGAAAAGACGGCATGGATTCTCAAGTGCTGTTCACCAATCAGTAAGGTTTGGCGTCTGTACCGACATTATCTTGTTCTACGCCAAAACCGACGCGGCCTTGTTCGAAGCGCAATACAATAAAGAGTCGCCAGAGTATCAAGCATACATTGAGCGATACTTCACCCACGTCGACGAGAACGGGCGCCGTTATCAGGCAACCAGCCTAACCAATCCGGCGTATCGGCCCAATCTGATTTATGAATATAAAGGCTATCCGCCGCCTAGAAACGGATGGATGATCACGAAGGAGAAAATGGAGCAATGGGATCGTGAAGGGCGTATACATTTCCCGGAGAAAAGAGACGGGCGCCTCCGTAGGAAAAGCTTTGCCGACGAATTGAAGGGAATGCCCATTCAAAACCTATGGGATGACATCGAGCAGATTGGAGCGCACGCTCAAGAACGCCTCGGCTACCCCACCCAGAAGCCCGAAGCCCTGCTGGAACGCATCATCAACGCCAGCAGCAACGAGGGCGACGTCGTCCTCGACCCCTTCTGCGGCTGCGGCACCGCCACCGTCGCCGCCGAACGCCTCAACCGCCGCTGGATCGGCATCGACATCACCCACCTGGCCATCACCCTGGTCCGCCACCGCCTGCACGACAGCTTCGGCGACGCCCTGTGCCCCTATGAGATCATCGGCCAGCCCACCGATTCGCGCAGCGCCGCCGCCCTGGCCGAGCAGGACCGCTACCAGTTCGAGTGGTGGGCCCTGGGCCTCGTCGACGCCCGTCCCGCCAACGACCGTCGCCGTGGCGCCGACGCCGGCGTGGACGGCTACATCAACTTCTTCGACGACAACAGCGGCAAGCCCAAGCGCATCATCGCCCAGGTCAAGAGCGGCCACGTCAACCGGGGCATGATCGCCACGCTGAAAGGCGACATGGAGCGGGAGAAGGCCGAGCTCGGCGTGTTCATTACCCTCCAGCCGCCCACCGAGCCCATGCGCCAGGAGGCCCTCTCCGCCGGCATCTACACCCCTGAGCACTTCCCTGACCAGCAGCACCCCCGCGTCCAGATCCTCACCATCGACGAACTCCTCGCCGGCCAGACCGTCTCCTACCCCCGCGGCGGCGCGCCGGCCACCTTCCGCCAGGCCCCCCGCCGTCGCCGCACCCAGGCCCGCCAGAACAACCTGGTCTGATTCAGACTCTCCCACGTTTCCCCGGCGATACTAAAGGCGTCGGTTGAGCAGATCCTGCAAATTGGCCATCCCGGGACGATTTGTCGAAGCCGCTGACGTTCCCCGTTCCAGCCGCTCTATCAACTCCGATTCGGAAGCCCGCTGGGGCCAGTCCAGGTTGACCTTTATCCCATCGTCGCTGAACTGCAACGCTCCCAGGTCAAATAGGTCGATAAGGTCCCTTATCTGCGCTCGACCTGGATATTTGAGCATGCTGTAGTGCGATGCCGTTCGATCCATTAATACGATGGGGTCCGATGCCTCTGTTTCCAGCAGCGATTCCAGCACTGCCAACTGCCGCTCCACGAGTACCCGACGACGCGGCGTGCGCAGCCGTCCGAATAGCGCCACCGCAAATTGCCGAAACAGGGTGCGCTTGTGATTGTCGATTATTGTATTGGACACCGTTCCGCACTGCTGGGCGACTGCTGACATGGCGAATATCAGGAATGGTGTGAGGTCATGTCCGCCTCTCCTGGATTCAGATAATGCCCCCAAGTATTCCTCTTTGTGCTCATAGTAGTAGTTGGACAGGCTCACCATAACCAGTTCGTTGACCCCAGCCTGGCGGAGCATAAAAGCCTCAAGCGCGCGAGCAGTGCGTCCGTTTCCGTCGCCAAAAGGGTGCATCGCGCCAATATGGTAATGAAGCGCCATTGCCTGGATGATACGGTCGTACTGCCTGAACTCGCCAGCAACGGCGTTGCAAAGCGCGCCGAAGGCAACATGACAATCATTGCCGCCCTCAACGCCGCGGCATTGTGGAGCGCCAAAAGTGACGTTCCAGCCCGCCGGCCGCAACGCGCCCGGTTCACAATTGTCGTCATCGCAGCCGGTCACAAAGCGCCGGTGGACGTCCATTATGAACTTGTCGTTGACCGGGCGGTCAGCAGGTCGTGAACGCAACCAGCGATAGGTAGCCTCGGCCGCCCGGAGCTGCCGCTGCGAGTGGGTCAAGTCGTAGCGCGTTGCCGATCCGGGGGCCAGCGCTTCGTCCTGCTCCCTCTGGCTGAACTCCGCGCCTTCTATTCGCGACGTGCCCACGGCTTCCAGGCGCAGCTGCTCCTCATGGACTTGCGCGATCCATTGCGGCAGATACGGCAGTCCGCGTAAAATCCCGGCTGCGGTTTTTGCGGCGATCAAAGAGTCCATAACGGCCACCGTGTTGTAACGTATCCACCGCTGGGGCCGCAGATAACGGCTTACGTTTGCAGAGGTCATTTCCGGCTCATTTCAATTTCGTTTCCGGTTCATTTCGCATTTTTATGCTCAAATTGTAGCAAAAATAGGATTTCATTTCCGGCCCATTTCAGTTTCATTTCCACTCCATTTCCGTCCTCATGCGTGCGCAATATCCCCCAGCCCATGCCATCGCGAGCGCCCCTCCCTGTCATTGCGAGCCCCTATCCTGTCATTGCGAGCGCCCGTTCCTGTCATTGCGAGCGCAGCGTGGCAATCTCGCCCCCCGCCCCTGCGCCAACCAACCCAATCCTGATAATCCCCAAATCCGGCAAATCCTGCTTCAGACATGCCCTTTGACCCATACAGAACGTCCGTGCTATCCTGTGTCCCGCAGGTGATATCCTTTCCCGACCAGGTCTCGGGCGAAAACGGCCACCCAGATCAGCATCCAAGTCGCTAAACGGCGTCATGGGAGACTGTCTCTGATCATCTTACCCAGGGTAGTCTCCCGGCCACCGGGCCCGCCACAGCCCGCCGTGCCGTGGGCACGGATAATGAGAGCAAAAAGCATAGCGCAACACCCCCGGCCGTGGGGCTGATAACCGCTCCGAGACCTGGTCATCAATCGTAAATCCATCGCCTGCGCCATCAAAATCCTGGAGGCTGTCCATAGCAACGTAAACCTCGCTTCTCCGGTCGGCAGCGGTATTCACCTGCGCCCTGCCGACCCGCAATCCTCCGGCCCGTGCCGTATAATGCCGTCCGCCGGAGGTTCCACCATGACTCTGATCCTCACCAACGCCAACCTCATCGATTGCGTCACCGAGGACGTCACGCCGGATGCCACCGTGGTAATCGATGACGACCGCATCGTGGGGGTTGGCTCCGGCCATGCTGCGTCTTCCAACGCCCGCGTCATTGACCTGCGCGGCGCGTTCCTGCTGCCCGGCCTGTGGGACGTTCACATCCACCCCGAGTATCCCGTGCCGCCCGGCATGACCGTGGCCCAGGAGACCGCCAACTTCGGCCGTGCCCTCTCGTCGGCTCTGACCGAGGGCGGCGTCACCGCCGTCCGCTGCGGCGGGGCGGCCCACTTCATGGACGTGGCCTGGAAGCGTGCTTTCGACTCCGGCGACGTGGTCGGCCCCCGCGTCTTCGCCTCCGGCTACTTCCTCACCACCACCGGCGGCCACTTCCTGACCTCGGGACAGGCGAGGGAGTGCGACGGCCCCTACGGCTTCGTCCAGGCCATCCGCGAACAGATCAAGAACGGCGTCGACCACATCAAACTGAACCTCACCGGCGGCATCATGGGCCCCGACTGGGACCGCCATTGGCACTCGTTCTTCCTCGAAGATGAGCTCACCGCCGCCTTCGCCATCGCCCGCCAACGCGAGTTTCCGGTCATGGCCCACGCGGCAAATCCCGACGCGGTCAAGTCCGCCCTGCGCCTGGGCGCGCATACCGTGGAGCACGGCTACATCATGGACGAGGAGTGCATCGCCACCCTGGCCGAGTCCCCCACCTGGTACGTGCCCACCCTGGCCATCTCCCACCTGACCGAGGGCCAGGCCCAAAACGACTACGAGCGGCGCTGGCTGGCCCAGCGCAACATCGCCCAGGAGTTGCAGTGCCGCGCCGACGCAGCCGCCGACGAGCACGCCTATTGGTTCCGCCGCGCTCTTGATTCCGGAGCGAAGATGGCTCTGGGTTCCGACATCCGCCCCCTGCGCGAGGCTGCACTGCTGGAGATGGGCCTGTGGGTCCGCGACGGCGCCACCACCTGGCAGACCCTGATCGCCGCCACCCGCAACGCCGCCGAGCTATGCCGCGTCGGCGATCAGCTGGGCACCGTAGAGGCCGGCAAACTCGCCGACCTCATCGTGGTCGGCGCCAACCCCCTGGACGACATCCACAACCTGCGCCAGTTGCGGCTGGTGATTAAGGGCGGGCGGGTAGTTTCGGATAAGCGGGAAACGGCGGTTAGTTAGCCGGCTGGGCCTCGGCCTGATGCTCCGCCTCACGCTCAGCGTCCTTCTGAGAAGGACTCCATGGTTTAACCACTGGCTTCACGTCCACCGGCTCAAGTCGATAGACCTTGCCGTACTGTGCGGCGCTTTCTAAGTCGCCGGACTGGAGAGCGGAGCGGGCAGCGTCGAGGCGGTCGCAGTCCGGGAGGGATACGCTGGCCGCCCATGGCGAACCGATGCCCTTGAGTTCGGTCTGTATTTCCACAACATATCCGTTGGCGTCTTCCAATCGAGTGCGATACCGCTTATAGCGTGGCGCCAATTCTCCATTGCCCTTGGGCGAGATGTCCAGAGGGATCATTCGGTACAGGTCGCCGTGAGAAGCAGCTACGTCCAGGTAGCCATGGTCAATCGCATCCTGAAAATCCTCAACCCTATCCAAGTCAAATATCAGAATATATGGAAACGGGCACTCGTTAGGGTCGGGGATGCGCATTTCCATACGAACAGCATAGCCGCGGTGGTAGACCATGCGGGAGAAATATTCAAAGGTCGTAAAGTTCATCTTTGCTTCCTGGTTATCAAGTCAGGTTCCCAGCGGTCGAGCCCCGGGTAATACGCAGTGATTACCAGCGCGTCGCCGGTGTCGGCATCAAATCCCCAAATTACGTGAAGCGAAGCACCGCTACGGTCGTGCTGCAATAATAACACTGCGGGTCGTTCGCCCGGGTCATTGTACAATTCCACTACTATCGCATGGGCAAGCCCATGGACTAGGTCTGAGTTTTGGATCCCCCGCTGGTCACGTCGCATTCGCCCGTGTCCACTAGGATCCCACCGCCCGGCGGCCAACGCCTGGATTTGCTCCAGCAAAGTAGGCATCGGCCGCCGCCGGAACCCCGTCTACAGTATCGCCACCGGGTTCACCGGGGAGCCGGTGCCGCCCACCACCCGCAGCGGGTTGATGGTCAGCATGAACTCCCAGCGGCCCTCCTCAGCGCAGGCCTCCGCCAGTGGTTGCAGCAGCGCGTTGTCCAGGAGGCCGATGCCGTAGGCGAAGATGCTCCCGTGCACTGACCACGGCAGGTCGTACCCGTTGGGCGTGTGGTCCATCATGTCCCATACCAGCACGCAACAGTCGCTCTGACGGATGAACTTCAGGCACGAGGCGTGTAATCCCGGTCGCTGCGTCGCATCGCTGCCCCAGATGGCGTTGCCGTCGGCGTTCCATTTCTCGCGGCCGCCGTACACCACCAGCGCGTCGCCCGGCTCCATCTGCACGCCCTGGGCATCGCAGATATCCTGCAGTTCCCAGCCGTGGATCGGCGTCTCCTGGGTCACGTAGTCGGTGCCCCGGTGTCGCGGCACGTCCAACAGTACGCCCCGCGTGATGATGCCCTCCTTCCAGTGTTCCACCGAGCCGTACTTGGCGCCGTCGAACTGGATCATCTCATTGGGATCCTTGCCGTTCCACATCCCGTTGTGGTCCCAGACGTGGCACAGCGCGTCCAGGTGCGTGGTCGCCGTGCCGTGGTAGGAGATACCGTAGTAGTCGGTGGACATGCCGCCGCCCGGCTCGCGGGGGCCTTTGCGCATGTAGTGGATGGCCGGAGTCGGGTTGTTGGGCGCCGGCGTGACGGGAAACTCCCGGCTCAGCGACACCGCCCGGCCCGTCTTGACCAGGCCGGCGGCCCGCAGCCGCTTGGCGTCGTCAACCATGTTGACCGCGCCCTTCTGGTCGTCGGGACCCCAGCGGCCCCAGTTCACGTCATCCTTGAGATAACCGAGGACTTCCTCTTTGCTGGGGGCTTGTCGATTGGTGGTCATGGTCATTCCCTCCGTAACGGCGCGGTCACCCTGCGCCGATTTGACTGGCCGCAAGGTTGCCACCATGCGGTAGGAATGGCAAGTTACGGGATGGCTTTACACCCCGAGCCGATGGCTCACTCTCCCTGCAACCTGCGCAGTTCGCGTTCTTCCATGCCACCGACCACGGAGTTCCACTTGGTGTACAACAGCACGACCGCACCGTGGACTATGACGCCGATCCCCCAGCCGAGCATGGGCCAGTAGAACCACAGATGCTCCGGTACGGTCAGCAGGTTGACCGCTACCAGCAGAACATTGACCGCGACGTACACGGCAAGATGCACGAAGAAGGAAAGTTTGGCGGCGACGCGCTCTCGGGCCTGTTGCCTGAGATCGGGTTACGTATTGCGGGCCGTATCGTTCATGGCCGCCTCCGTCAGTTTCGGTCGTGCCAGTCCCACCCGTGGTAGCATGCCTCCCAAAACTGGTACTCGTAGCGCAGGGTGGTGCGGAAGATGCGCTCCAGGTTGGCGGCCTTGGTCTCACTGGCCCATCCACCCGCATCGTTCAGCCGCTCGGCGAACCAGGCCACCACGTCGGCCAGCACGGCGGGGCTGTGGATGTCGATCCAGCCCTGGTACACGGCGTTGTTGGGTTGCGCCCCTGAGTTAATGAGCCGTTCCGCCCAGTCCAGGTAGGTGCCCTCGGTCACGTAGAACAGCGCGATCAGGTCATCGAAATCGCCCTCCAGCGCGGTCCGAACCATGAAGTCGCCGAAGCCTTGGGTCACGGGGTTGGCCTCGGTCTCCAGGTACTGTTCCGCCGTGACGCCCAAGTCGTGGAAGCCGTTGAGGAACAGGTCGTTCTCGGCGGACAGGAAGTTGGAGAGGAACCCGTTGAGTATCTTGCCTGCCTCGTAGTCCGGCGCCGCCTTGGCGATGGCGAAGGACGTCAGCTTCACCAGATCCTTGCAGAAGACATAGTCCTGCCGGAAGTAGCTGCGGAATTTGGCGATGTCCAGGCTCCCGTCGCCCATCTCCAGCACGAAGGGATGTGTGACCATGGCTTCCCACTGGTCATGATACTTGGCTCGCAGTTCGTTGGTGAAGGACATATCACTTGCTCCATTGAGATGTCATTGCGAGCGGAGCGTGGCAATCTCGTCAAATTAACGGGTTCGTCTGCGCAGCGAGATTGCCGCGTCGCTACGCTCCTCGCAATGACCACAAGATCTACTCACGCCGATTCGGCCAGGCAGCCAAAGAACCGGTCCATCATGCTCTTCGCCACCGAACCCATCATGCGCTGGCCGACCCGGGCCACGGCGCCGCCCACCTGACCGTCGGTATCCACGTGCAGGTCGGTCCCACCGTTCGCGCCGGGCGAGAGCGTGACGCTGGACACGCCGCTGGCAAAGCCCAGGTTGCCGGAACCCTCGATGGCCATTTTGTAGGAGTTCGGCGGGTCGAGCTCCGACAACGCCACCGTGGCGGTGAAATTCCCGCTGATCGGTCCCACGCGCACCGTCGCGCTGGCGCGGTAGCGGTCCGGCCCGTCCGGCTCGATGCCGCGGCAGCCCGGGATGCAGCCGGCCAGCACGTCCGGGTTCATCAGCGCGTCCCAGACGGCCTGCGGTTCCTTGTCGAAATGGTAATCGGCAGAAAGTTCCATGGCGGCGATTATAGCAGGGGCAATCGTCCCCTCACGCGCACCCGGTTTTCTGACTATCAATCACCGTTCATCGGCCAGCAGCAGCGCGTTCAGCAGCACCTGGGCCCCGTTGGCGCAATCCTCCGGCGTGCTGTACTCGGCGGGCGCGTGGCTGATCCCGCCCACGCTGGGCACGAACAACATGGCCGCCGGCGTTATCGCGGCGATGGCCTGGGCGTCGTGGCCGGCTCCACTGGGCAAGCTGACGTGTTCGAGGCCGGCCATCTCCGATGCGTCCGCGACCAACTGCTGCATGTTCCCGGATATGGGCACCGACGGAGTGTTGCGCTGGGCGGTCACGGTGATTGCCACCTGCTCGGCATGCCCCACTTCCTCGGCGGTGCGGCGCAACTCCACCTCGGCGCCGGCCAGCGATTCCATCCGCTCGTCCCGAAACTCCACGCCCATCTGCACCCGACCCGGGATCACGTTGCCGGCGTTGGGATGCACGTCCATGGAGCCCACCGTACCCACCCGGCACACTTCCATCTCGCCGGCGATACGACGCACGGCCAGGGCGATCTGCGCCGCTGCCGACATGGCGTCTCGCCGCAGCGCCATGGGCGTGGTGCCGGCATGGTTGGCCTCGCCCACGATGTCCACGTGGTACACCGAGCGGCCAGTTATGCCGGTGACCACTCCGATTGGGAAACCGCCCCGGTGCAGGGTCGGCCCCTGCTCAATGTGCAGTTCAAAGTAACAGGCGAACTCCTCGGGTCGGCGGCGCGCCGCCTCGATTCGAGATATATTGCCCCCGACGTTCGGTAAGGTTTCCCCAAGAGTTGTCCCGTCGTCGGCCACCGCCGCGAAGTCCTCCGATTCCCATAGCCCCGCGATGGCCCGGCTGCCCAGCAACCAGCGATGGAAGCTTGTGCCCTCCTCGTTGGTGAACACCATCACCTCGATGGGATGCCGGGCGGTGCGACCGGCGTCCCGCAACGCCTCCGCCACCTCAATGGCTCCGATTACACCCAGGGCGCCGTCGTACGCGCCGCCGCTGGGCACCGTGTCGGTGTGCGATCCGAGGACGATGGCGGGCAGAGTGGGATCCGCGCCTTCGGTTCGGCCGATGATGTTGCCGGCCGGGTCGATGCGGACGGACATGCCGGCTCGGCGCATCAGGTTGCTGACGTAGTCGCGGCCGGCAACGTCCTGACGGGAGAACGCCACTCGCTGCATCCCGAATTCGTCACGGCCGATTTCGCCCAGCGAGTTCAGGTGGTCGTTCAGGCGGGCGGAGTTGATGCCGGCCGATGCGGGTGTAGCTGTCATGTTACCTGCCGTTGTCCAGTAGTTGTAATCGGGTGTTAGTGGTTGATGGCGTTGTTAGCGCTGTTTCCGTCGAGACCGGCGGTCGGGTCCACGGAAAGGGCTTTCGATGAACTCACCGACCTTCAGGGTCCCCAGGATATCGTTCCAGGCCGCCTTGGCCCGGTCGGCGTGATCATCCCAGTAGTCCATGGCGATCATCGCCAGCAGCGCGGCTTGTGTCTTCATCGCGTAGCACAGGCGGGTGTGGGCCGGACGTTTCTCCAACGGGTCGATGAAATCCATCTCCGCCCAAACGATGGTCGTTCCGTCCAGCCGCAGGGTGAGGGGATTCCCGACCCGGGTGGGAATGCGTTCGTCGCTGGCCAGGTTCTTTTTCAGCCAGTCAGCGATGGGCGGTTCGTCCCACGGCTGCAACTGCGACCAGTCCACGTCGGGACGGGCGGCCGCCAGCGGCATCACGCGGACGTCCAGTCGGATGTCGGCGTCGGCCTCCGGTTTCCGGTCCAAAAACACGAACGACCGGGAGCCCTTGGGCATGTCCAGTATCCACGTGTTAGGGACCTCGAATCGCACCGCTCCCTGGTTAGCCACGAAAATCCGGTTGCCCGGTTTTGCCGTCCACCCGTGGTCTTCGGGGAGGTTGAACTCGCGCCTTTCCCAATTACTGCTCATTGCTGTCCGCCTGTTGTCGGGTTGGACCAGTGTCGGCCGGGGTTCGCGGCGACGCTGCAATGGCAAGTTTACTCAGAAATGGCGGGACTGCCAAACGGGAGCGGCGCCGGGCCGACCCTGGCGGCGAGCATGGAAGCGGCGACTACGCAAGCAGAGATGCTACAATCAGGTTATGCCCCAGCATTATTGGCCGGAGTGTTCCTAACGGAGTTGGCGATTGTGATTGATTTACGCAAGCGCATAGTATCCGACCCCGAGATTTTGCGGGGCAGGCCGTGCGTAAAGGGAACCCGCATCTCGGTGGCTTTCGTCCTCCGCCTGCTGGCCGGCGGGACGAAAGAAGAAGACATCGTGAAGTATTATCCCCACCTGACCCCCGAGGACATACGCGCCTGTTTCCTGTATGCCAGCGAAAACCTGACGGGCGGAACCCCCCAATGGAAGTTCGAGGGGAGCTTTCTGGACAGCGACGCATGGACGCTGGAGGAAGGCGAAGAGGCTCCGACGCTGGAAAGCCTGTTCCGGCATGAGTAAGTCGTGACGCAGTTCATCCTTGATGAAAATATGCCCCCAGCCATCGCAGTCTTGCTGAACGACAGTGGCACGATCCCGCGAGGTAGTTTGAGCAGCGGAAATCGGAGAACAAAAGTGCCGGGCCATTTTGCCAACGTCCAGCGATGCTTAGTATAATCGTAAATCATGCCCGACTACCCGCTCATCAAACGCTATTACGAAAGCCTGCAGCAACTCGTTGCGGTCAGCGGGTCTGATAACGAACTGGTCATAAGGCCGGCTTTCCAGAACTGCCTGGCCGAGTACTGCCTAGCGCACCGGGAAAAGCTGACGCTGGTTTCCGAGCTTCGCACGCCTACGGGCGTCATCCCAGACGGTACGGTGAAGGACACGCTGCGGATGGCGCGGGGGTATTGGGAGGCCAAGGATTCCCACGACGACCTTGACGCCGAAATTGTGCGCAAGTTCAACCTTGGCTACCCCCAGGAGAATATTCTCTTTGAAGACTCTCGAACCGCTGCCTTGATTCAGAGCGGGGGCCAGGCGATGCGGGTGGATATGACTCGCCCCGGCGAGCTGCATCGTCTTATCCAGCGATTCCTCGACTACGAACTACCCCAAATTGGGGAGTTCCGCCAAGCCCGCCAGCAGTTCAAAACCGACCTGCCCTCCGTACTGGAGGATCTCCGCGCTGCTGTGGAAGCTGCCTCTGCCGGAAACGCCAGCTATCGTAACGCGGCCGCGGCATTTCTCGCTGTCTGTCACCGCACCATCAGTCCCGAGATTTCAGACGCCGACGTAAGAGAGATGCTGTTGCAGCATATTCTGACGAAGGACATTTTTTTAGCGATTTTCCGTGAAACTCAGTTCCATCGCTATAACAACATCGCCCGTCAGTTGGACGACCTGGAAGGGACGTTCTTCACTGGCGACGTTCAGCGCCAGGCAATAGACCGCCTGCGCCATTACTATGGCGCCATCGGAAGCGCTGCCTGGGATATTACGGATTACTCCGAAAAGCAGCGGTTCCTGAAGGCAATCTACGAGGACTTTTACCAGGCCTACAACCCCGCCGCCGCTGACCGCCTGGGAGTAGTCTACACCCCCAACGAGGTGGTGGACTTCATCATCCGGGGCACGGACCACCTGCTGCAAAAGCATTTCGGCAAGACCCTGGCCGACGACAACGTGCGCATCCTGGACCCGGCCACCGGCACGGGAACCTTTGTCACCAGCCTCATCGACTACCTGCCCACGGAGCGGCTAGAGTACAAGTACCGCAACGAAATCTACGCCAACGAGGTGGCGATCCTGCCCTACTACATCGCCAATCTGAACATTGAGTACAGCTACCGGGAACGTATGGGGGGGTACGTGGAGTTCCCCAACCTGTGCTTTGTGGACACTCTGGACAACATGGACTGGCAGGGGCAGGGAGCCAGCGGCGGCGCGGTGCAACGACAGGCGGCCTTCAACCTGGGCGGCCTGTCGGAAGAGAACTGGCTACGGGTGCAGGAACAGAACGAGCAACCCATCAGCGTCATCGTCGGCAACCCGCCCTACAACGCCAACCAGCAGAACGAAAATGATAATAACAAGAACCGGGAATATCCCGAAATCGACCGCCGCATCAGCGAGACCTACATCGCCGCCAGCACGGCGCAGAAAACCAAGCAGTACGACATGTACAAGCGGTTCATCCGCTGGGCCTCCGACCGGCTGGCGGATGATGGCATCATTGGTTTCGTCAGCAACAGTGCCTTCCTCGACGCTCGCCAGGACGACGGTTTCCGCAAGGTCGTCGCCGACGAGTTCAATGAGCTTTGGGCCATCGACATGAAGGGCAACGCCCGCACCAGCGGCGAGCGCCGCCGGCAGGAAGGCGGCAACGTCTTCGACGACAAAATCCGCGTCGGCGTCGCCATCTATTTCCTGGTGCGCCGGAAGGGGCTAGATGGGTTCAAGGTGTTTTACAACGATGTTCGGCCCTATCTCAAAGCGCCGGACAAGGTTGATTACATCAAGGACAAAACCCTCACCAACTTTGCCTTCTCTGAGATTGCCCCTGATTCCAAAGGGCAGTGGCTCAACCAGAGCGACGGCACTTTTGAGCGACTGTTGCCACTTGCCAACCGGGAAACCAAACTTGCGAAGTCAGTCGCCGACGAGCAGGCGGTGTTCGGGCTGTACTCCCAAGGGGTGATAACTGCGCGGGATGAGTGGGTGTACGACTTCGACGCCCAGCTTCTCGGCATCAAGGTTCGAGCCTTTATCGCCGAATACGAGGAAAGCCGCGCGACATACGGCGGTACGCAATTCGACGATGCTGAGTTGGGAACTGCGATTAAATGGACGCGAGACCTTAAACGCCAATTACGCTTGGATGCTCCGAATATTTTTGACCGGCTCGGAGTAAGGCGTACCGTTTACCGGCCATTCGTTGCCAAAGAGCTTTACTTCAATCCTGCGTTGAATGAAATGCAGTATCAACTGCCTTCTATATTTCCAGACGCTACAAGCGACGCGAACATTGTTATCTGTTTTTCAGGTGTGGCTTCATCGAAGCCTTTTCAGGTATTGGCTACAAATACTGTTCCTAACTTCGATACCCTCGAGAAGACCCAATGCCTCCCCCTCTACCGCTACACCCCTGACAGCGAGCGGGTCAGCAACATCACCGAGTGGGGTCTGCGCCAGATCAACGAGCATTACCGCAAAGATTGGGGCGCACACTTTGACGACACCTATCCCGACGGCATCGGGGCGGAGGATATTTTCGCCTACACCTACGCCGTGCTGCACGACCCGGTGTATCGGCATGACTACCGAGTCGACCTGCTGCGGGAGTTTCCGCGCCTGCCCCTGTATCACGATTTCGACCTGTGGGTACAAATGGGGCGGGAACTGCTGGACCTGCACCTGGGGTTTGAAACCGCCGTGCCCTACGGGCTGGAGCGCCGGGATAATCCCGACGTGGAGCCGCAGCGGGCCATCCTGCGAGCCGACAAGGAACGGGGCATCATCAGGCTGGACGAGCAAACCACTTTGGCAGGTGTGCCAGCTGACGCTTGGCGGTATCAGTTGGGCAGCCGCTCCGCTCTGGAATGGGTCCTCGACCAGTACAAGGAGCGCAAGCCCCGCGACCCCACCATCCGCGAGCGCTTCAACACCTACCGCTTTGCCGACCACAAGGAGCGGGTGATCGACCTGCTGCGCCGGGTCTGCACGGTCAGCGTGGGGACGATGGACGTGGTGGACGACATGGCCTACTGGAAGGGCGACAAGCTGATCGTATTGGGCGACAGGGACAAGCACGAGTGGGCGATGCTGGGGTTGTCACAGTGGTTCAGCCGTCCCAATGATCTGGAAATGGAGGCGGCGTGGTCGGAGACGTAGTGGAGGTTCCCTTTCCGTACACCGACCTGAGCAACGCAAAGTCTCGCCCTGCCGTAGTTCTCGCTGACGTGGGGATGGGCGATTGGATATTGTGCGAAGTTACCGGCCGGCGTCGTCAGAGGCCGGGAGATATTCCTATCACGCAGGGTGATATGCAGGATGGCGCGCTGGATAGAGACAGCTGGGCGCGTCCTGGCCGTCTGCACGCCCTGAACGAGGGGTTGATTGAGGACACAGTGGGCCGCCTCACCGATGCCAAGCTGACGGAGATAACGGCGGCGGTGCGCGCCATCTTCTGATTTCGCCCGGCACGGTGGCGGCGCCCGTGCCGGGCTTTTAGTCGACGGCGCTGCCCAGCAGCCGCACCACTTCATCGCCCACCTGCTGCGTGCTGGCGCTGCCGCCCAAGTCGCCCGTAACGACCTGGCGTTCATTCAGCGTCTGCAGCGCGGCCGCGTTGACACGGTCGGCCGCCTCCGTTTCGCCCAGGTGGTCCAGCATCATGGCCACCGCGAAGATCGTCGCCAGGGGATTGGCCAGGCTCTTTCCGGTGATGTCGAATGCCGCGCCGTGGACCGGCTCGAACATTGAGGGGAACGTCCCCTCCGGGTTGATGTTGGCGCTGGGCGCCAGGCCCATGCTGCCCGTGACCACGGCGGCGATGTCCGACAGGATGTCCGCGAACAGGTTGGACGCTACGATGACGTCGAAGTCCTCCGGCCACCGTACCAGGTCCATGGCCGCCCGGTCCACCAGCAGCGATTCCGTCTGCACCTGTGGATATTCGGTGGCCACGTCCTCGAACACCTCGTCCCAGAACACCATGCTGAAAGCCTGGGCGTTGGACTTGGTAACCGAGGTCACCTTGTTTTTGCCACCCCGACGGACGCTGTGCTCGAAGGCAGCGCGGATGATCCGTTCCGTGCCCCGCCGCGTGAAAACCCCGCTCTGGATGACCGTCTCGTGAGCAGTGCCCGCGTACAGCCGGCCGCCCACGGGCGCGTACTCGCCTTCGGTATTTTCGCGGAAGATGACCATGTCAACATCGCCGGCGGCTTTGCCGGCGATGGGCGACTCGACGCCGGGGAACAACACAGCAGGGCGCACGCAGATGGCCTGGTCGAAGGCCCGGCGCATGGGCAGGAGCAGGCCCTGCAGCGTCACATGGTCGGGGATGTTGGGGTCGCCCACCGCGCCGAACAGGACCGCGTCGCTGCTGGAAAGCTGGTCCAGCCCATCCTCGGGCATCATCCGACCGGTCTCGCGGTAGTAGTCGCTGCCCCAGGGGTATTCGACGGCGCGGAAGGACAGGCCGTCGGTCTGCGCGGCCACCGCGTCCAGGACCTTGCGCCCTTCGGCTATAACCTCCGGCCCGATGCCGTCGCCGGCAATGACGGCCAGGTTGTATTCGGCCATTTTGGCTCCTTTATGGGGTGTAAGTATTCTGTGTAACTGGCAGTCTAGCCCGGCCCGCCGGGGATGTCTATTGCATCGAGTACAATGCAATGAAGCCCTTTGCGCACCTACAGGAGACCACTGTCATGACCGCGCCGAAACAAGACCCGCCCGCCGACTGGCAGGAGCGGATTGTGTGCGATCCGGAAATACTGGGCGGCAAGCCGACCATCAAGGGCACGGGTATCGCCGTGGCGCTGGTGAACCAACTGCTGTGGAGGGGATATACCCGCGAAGCCATCGTCGGCAACTACCTTCACATTACGGAGGAGGACGTCGAGGCTTGCCGACGCTACGGGGAGATGGCGGAACAGCAGCGCCGTTCGGAAGAGCGCATAGAAATTGAGAAACGAACGCCGGAAAAGGTTGCCGACTGGCGGGACCGGATTGAATGCGTTCCGGGGAGATTGGGCGGCAAGCCGGTGATCGTGAATACGCGTATTTCGGTGGAGCTGGTGACTGACTTTCTGGAGGGAAGTTGGACAGTAGCCGATATTCTCGACAGCTATCCCCATATCAGGGCTGAGGATGTTGACGCCTGCGTGAAGTACAAAGCGACGGGCGCGAAATTGTCCAACTTTACGTGGGACGATTTGAATGCCTTGATGGATGCCGATGAGTTGCGCAGATCGTGAGGATACTGGCTGATGAAAATATGATGAGACGGGTGGTCGCCGGGCTGCGGGTTGCCCGTCACGATGTTCGCTTGGTCCGCGAGACCAACCCCAGCGACCCGGACCATGACCTGCTGGAGTTGGCGACGCAGGAAAGGCGAACCCTGATTACCTATGACACTGACTACGGAGAGTTAGTGCGCGCCCGAGGGATGTCGGCGCCCTATGGCGTGCTTTTGTTCCGCATCCATAGGGATTTGACACGAGACGTTGTAACGAGGTTCATAATCAGCAGCGTCAACAGCGCGGATCGGTGGCCGCCCGGAGTTTGGACGATACAGATACGGCACAGTGAGTAGGGGCGAATGACTCACGCGTACCCGCTTTCTGCAACCTGTCATTGCGAGCGAAGCGTGGCAATCTCGTTAGGGCAGCGGACACCGCCGCCGGAACGGGATCGCCGCGTCGCTGCGCTCCTCGCGATGACAAACTGGGTACGCGTGAGGGGCGAATAATCATTCGCCCCTACGTGGATGCATAGTTGGTATGTTCGGCTACACGTCCCGCTCGATGGGCGCGCCGACGATGCTGCCCCACTCGGTCCACGAGCCGTCGTAGTTGCGCACATTGTCGTAGCCCAGCAACTGGCTGAGCACGAACCAGGTGTGCGAAGACCGCTCGCCGATCCGGCAGTAGGCGATGGTCTCGCGGCTGCCGTCCACGCCCCTGCCGCCGTAGAGGGCGCTCAACTCGTCGGCGGACTTGAAGGTGCCGTCCTCGTTGACCGCCTGTCCCCAGGGAACGTTTGCCGCGCCGGGGATGTGCCCGTTGCGCTGGGAACCTTCCTGCGGCAGGTTCGGCGGGGCATTCAGCGCGCCAGAGAACTCGTCGGGGGATCGCACGTCGACCAATGCGTGGCTGCCGCTGTTCACTGCCTGCAGCACGTAGTCCCGCAGGGCGCGCAGGTCGGTGTTCTCCGTGCTGATGCTGTAGCTGGTGGCAGCGTAGGACGGGACGTCGGTGGTGGTGGGCCGGTTCTCCGCCAGCCACAGGGCGCGGCCGCCGTTCATCAGCTTGACGTCCTGGTGTCCGTAGTACCGCAGTTGCCAGAAGGCCCACGCGGCGAACCAGTTGTTGTTGTCGCCATACAGGATGATCGTGGTGTCGGGGCCGATGCCGCTGCCGCTCAGCAGCGCTTCCATCTCGCCGCGGGAAACAATGTCCCGGGCGACGTTCTGCTGGAGCTGGCTCTGCCAGTTCCAGGTGACGGCACCAGCGATGTGGCCCTGCTCGTAGGCGGACGTGTCAACGTCGACCTCCACCAGCCGCACGTTGGCATCGCCGCCGTGCTCAGCCACCCAGTCGGTACTCACCAGGGATTCGGGATGCGCGTATTCAGCCATGGTTACACCTCTCCATTTATCGGGATTACGGTCGGGACGGTGTTCGTTTTCATCATCTCCGGCCATCAGGGCCGGTTGGCCCATTATACACAGCGTACCGCGCTGCCTCAGACCCCGGGTTACGCTGACGTGCATTAGTCCGGGGGCCGCGAAACAAAAAAGTAACGCGCACGCAACAGTTTTTTAATCGGCGCGCAACGGACGTTTAACACCCTGCGCCTAGCCTACGGTTTGTCACATTCACATGGGACGCCGGTCCACAGCGTTCAGGTCACACGTTGCGCGACGACGCCTCAAATCCGCAAGGAGGCACAAATGCTTTCGGCCACGAAATCACTTTCAGGCAACGGGGTACTCAGTCACGGCGTCGCCGCGGTGCGAGAGTACCCATTTTCGCTGCGGCGGACGCTGCTGGCGCTGGCGGTCGGTCTGCTGGCGGTCGGTCTGCTGGCTACCTACAACGCGGTTTTCGCGCAGGATGACGGACCCACCACCGAATGGCTCAATGGCTACTCGGACAACATCGTCACGGTGGTCGCGGCCGCGCTGGTCTTCTTCATGCAGGCCGGCTTTGCCTTCCTGGGCGCCGGCCTGATCCGCTCCAAGAACACCACCAACTACCTCACCAAGTCCTTCATGGACTTCGCCATCGCGTCGCTGGGCTTCTGGGCCTTCGGCTTCGCGTTCATGCTGGGCGACACGGCGGGCGGGTTCATCGGCCTGACCGGCTGGTTCCTGACCTCCGGCGACTACGTGGGCTGGATCTTCCAGATGGTCTTCGCTGCCACCGCCGCCACCATCGTGGCCGGAGCCATGGCCGAGCGCACCAAGCTGCAGACCTACCTGGCCTACAGCTTCATCGTCTCCGCGCTGATCTACCCCATCTACGGACACTGGGTCTGGGGCGGCGGCTGGCTGGCCAACATGGGCGCCCTGGACTACGCCGGTTCCGGCGTCGTGCACGCGGTGGGCGGTTTCGTGGCCCTGACCGGCGCGGTCGTGGTCGGCCCCCGCATGGGCAAGTTCGTCAACGGCGTGGCGCAGGAACTGCCCGCGCACAGCACCCCCTTCGTGGTGGTGGGCACCTTCATCCTGTTCTTCGGCTGGTTCGGCTTCAACATCGGCTGGGGCGACGACATCGGCCTGAACGCGGTCAACACGCTGCTGTCGGGAGCCACCGGCGCGGTCGTGGCGATGTATATCACGCTGATCGTGAAGGGCAAGGCGGACATCCTGATGGCCTGCAACGGCGCGCTGGCCGGCCTGGTGGGCATCACGGCGCCCGTGAACTTCGTTGATCCCTGGGCCGCCGTGGTCATCGGCGCCATCGCCGCGCCCGTCATGTACGGCTCGGTGATGTTCATGGAGCGGGTCCTCAAGATTGACGACCCGGTGGGCGCCATCAGCGTGCACGGCGTGACCGGTCTGTGGGGCCTGCTGGCCATCGCGATCTTCGCCAAGGACGGCGGCCTGGTGGGCGGCAGCGCGTCGCTGCTCGTTCCCCAGATCGTCAGCATGATTGCTGTCCTGGTCTGGTCGCTGGTCACCGGTTTCGCGCTGTTCTTCCTGCTGAAGTTCAGCATGGGCGTGCGCGTCAGCGAAGCGGAAGAGATGCAGGGCCTGGACATCTCCGAGCACGGCATCCAGACCTACCCCGAGTCGGCCGCTACCAGCTAGCGCACCAAATACGACTTTTCCTCTCCTCACTGCGAGGGCCGGGGGTTGTGGCCACCTCCGGCTCTCGTTTGTTGGCAAGCTGTTTCCTCGGCTCTTTGACGATGAGGCATAGAGAGTGTACCTTCCGTCCCCGGACGTGCGACCGGACGGTAGGATATTCGGCTACGTGCCGACGAAGGAACTCATCAAATCATGTGGTACGCTAATTTCCGCAATCACCGAATACCAGAGATAGCCACGATCATAGCCTCTCCGGCATCGGTTCTGGGTCTCATCATCTCTCTAATTTTTTCCGCGGATCACTGGTCTGTTTGGTTGATTGTAGTGATTGTCATCGCTGCTACTGTCACTATCGCCCTCGCAGGGATTGCGTGGTTTTGGCCTGACCGCGCGACCCGACGGTACGACCTAAGCGACACTGTCGGAATCAACAACTATCTGTTCGATTGGATCAGTAAAGGCGGACGGGTCGTCATTTGGACTCGAGATATGAGCTGGGTAGATCCCGATGAAATGATGCCCATGTTGCGCAAAAAAGCAGAGGATGGAGAATTGATTATCTGCTTACCACATCGTATCGACAAGAGCGATCAGTTAGAGGGTCATGGTGCAGAAGTGATAGCGTACGAAACGTTAGACACTCCCTCAGTGACGTTTACGATAGTGCATTATGGCCGTGCAGGATCCCGAGTGGCGGTGGGTAGACGGAGTGGTGATAAGCACATCATCCAAGAATATTCGGCGGAAGAACACCCAGCATTCCACTTAGCTTACGATTTAGCACAGTTGGTGCGGGCGCGTGACAATGCATCCTCGTGAAAAGCCCCAAGTCAAGCCGGTTTTCGGGAAATCGGTCGACGACCTACGCACCGAATGGGACCGCATTGCGCTTGTCCGTCAACAGCAGATGGCAACCGGCAACGATCTCAGCTACCAGCACGTATTGTTGCCCTCTATCTTGGAAACCTTGGATGGTTGCGAGCTAACTCGCGTTTTGGACGTTGGGTGCGGGACGGGAGAACCCACCAAGGCACTGGCCACGATTTCCGAATGGATCGTAGGGGTGGATGTCTCTCGTCGAAGCATCGAAATTGCCCAATCAGTCCAGCACCAGTTGCCTAACGTATCATTCTACGCTGACACAGTTGAGAATTTCGCACGTAAATGGACCGGACCCGCGTTTACTAGCGCCGTAGCAAACATGACGTTGATGACTTGCCTGAACCTACGTTCGCTCGTTGGATCTATTGCTAAGTTGCTCATGCCCGGCGGACATCTGGTCGCTTCCATCACTCATCCATGGTTTTGGCCGCACTATTGGCAGTACGCAAACGCTGACTGGTTTCGTTATGACAAAGAAATCGTGCTGGAGGCACCTTTCGGAATTTCCAAAGATCAAACTCATTATACGACTACTCACGTTCACCGACCCTTTTCGTCGTATACACAAACACTGTCTGAAATGGGGTTCGTTATCGACCGCATATTTGAACCGTATCCAAATGAATCGATCCAATCTTTGTACCCAGAGCGATGGGATTTCCCTCGATTCCTGGTTTTTAGAGCAATCTCCCAGCGTTCGACCCTACAGCGTTCGGGGTGAAACTGATTAGGCAAAAAACAACATTTCAGTGCCCACGAACTCGCGTTCTACCTATATCGACAGACACAGATCCTGCGCCAACTCTGTTGCCTCGGAGCATCTGTTGTGCCATGCGCGGATCGTTACATCTTTGCACATATGGTTCGTGCAGGTTATCTGGTTTTGAGTGAGTAAAAAAGTGCCAACAGACACATTAACAATGTCTTTCGTTTCCATGCTTTACAATTGTGATACTTAACTCCTTCCATACCCCTTGCCCTTCACCACGCGGTGGAACTGCGTTGAGATGTAACAGGTGCCGTCGGCATCGACTCGCCCCACCGCCGCCCGTCATTTACGTAGTTTCTTCGGCGTTCAAAGTGAGCAGGATGCTGCCTGCCGGAGATTGCAGGCGTCCCGCGTCGGCGTGGGTGCGGATGAAGGGTACATCCTCTGGTCGGTCAGGCTCAGTTGTGCGAACTCCCAGTAGAGGGCGGCGGCGCAGCCGTGGGTTGTATCTCGCGGTCGACCCACGTCAGCGATGCTATTCTGGCCATCAACGCGTGAGCCAAACGGCGGGTTCACCCAAGGGTTCATGCCGTAGGCGTGGCCCAGCGCCGCCGCTTGGCCTGCAAGCTGCAGGGTGTTGGTGGCGAACTCGCACCCTCAGACTCGTGCTGCTCGAACACACCTCCTTTCGCTCGATCAGTAAGTTCGGAGGCAGCACTTACTGACGCAGTCAGTGAGCCCCTTCCGGTCTTGCTATGTGCCGGCCGAACATCTCGTTTGTACCTGGAGCACGTTTACGCGTATTCGGATCGGGCGCTCGCCTAAAATGGCATCACAGATCGCACCATACGTCTCCTTCTCGTCTTTGACGTGACTGTCTCGCTGGTTCGATTACTACCCGAGGGTCGCCACCCACCCCGCCACCGCCCGGCCAATCTCCGCCGGCGAGTCTTCCTGGATGAAGTGGTAGCCGGGGACGGTGACCTCGATCTGGTTGGGCCAGGCGCGGCAGTGCTCGCGCTGGACGCCGGTGAGGATGGTGCCCGGGTCGGCGTTGATGAATAGCTTGGGGACGTTGCTGGTGGACAGCCACCGGGAGTAGTCGTCGACGATGGCCTCCACGTCGGCCGGCTCGCCGTCCAGGGGGATCTGCCGGGGCCAGGTCAGGGTCGGGCGGCGGGACTCGCCGGGCTCCAGGTAGGCCCAGTGGAACGCTAGGGCAGAACCCCGGCGCGTCGCCCTGTCCGATATCTACGCACGGCATCCAGACCTACCCCGAGTCGTGCCCCGCCAGCTAACGCTCAGCGCGCGCCCCAACGACATTTCCTCTCTATCACTGCGAGGGCCGGGGGTTGTGGCCACCTCCGGCTCTCGTTTTTGGTCGATCTCACCAACCATTTTCAGAGACTCAACAGTAGAGTGCGCCTGACACAGTCCTCTCGATGTTGGCCGTATTATCTTTCAGGTCAACCGACGTTACCACGCTGCCCATAAGTCGCGCGGACATGGTCGGTTCGGGACGCGTATGGTTCCAGACCCTTGGATTGGCAATGACGCAATAGCGGACGGACTTCCTCAACGCTCCAATCCGGGCGAAACAGACCGGAGGCACAGGCTACCGGGCCGGCCTGACCCGCGCCGCGTTGGCCTCGACTTCTCGTTCGGCCTCCGACCTCCGGCGGCGCTTGGCTGACCGCTGCTCCCGCGTCCATGATTTGCGGGTGAACTGGCGACCCAGGCCACGCTCGATCTCGCGCCACTTGCGGTCTTCGTCCGGCGTGATGAACGTGATGGCCTCGCCGGCGCGTCCCATGCGGCCGGTGCGGCCCACCCGGTGGGTGAACAGCTGCTCCGAGTCGGGGAGGTCGTAATTGATGACCTGTCCAATGCCCTCGACGTCCAGGCCGCGCGCCGCCACGTTGGTGGCAACGAGGATTGGCGCGACCCCCGAGCGGAAGTCCTGCATCACCCGCTCGCGGGCGACCTGGCTGAGATTGCCCTGCAGGGCGCCCACCGGGTAACCCGCCTCATCCAGTTGTCTGGCCAGTCTTTTGACGCCGTGCTTGGTCTTCCCGAATACGAGGACCGGCGCCCCGTCCCGGCGATCCAGCAGGATGCGCAGCGCCTCCATCTTGTCGGTCTTCTGGATGCTGTAAACCAGGTGCTCCACGCTGGGCAGGGTTTCCAAATCTGCGTCCACTGCCACGGTGACCGGATCATGGAGGTGTTTTCTGGCGGTCTTCGCCACCCAGTCCGGCACGGTGGCCGAGAATAGCGCAGTCTGCCGCTGGGTCGGAGTCTCGCTCAAAATGGCGTCGACGTCGCGGGCGAAACCCCTGTCGAGCATCTCGTCAGCTTCGTCCAGTACCAGGAACCGCACCGATCTCAGCTTTAGGCTGCCCTGCCGGACGTGATCCAATGTCCGGCCCGGGGTGCCGATGATGATCTGCGCGCCCTGCTGCAACGCCCGGTGGTCCTTGCCCAACGACCGCCCACCGTACAACAGGGTGACGTGCAGGCCCTGCGGTCGGGCGAGGTCCTCCACGACGCCGCCCACCTGGATGGCCAACTCGCGGGTCGGCACCAGGACCAGCGCCTGCACCTGCCTGGCGGTGGCGTCGCACTGTTCCACCAGCGGGACCGCAAAGGCCAGGGTTTTGCCGGATCCGGTGCGGGCCTGGCCAATGAGATCGCGGCCTTCCAGCAACGGCGGGATCGACTGTTCCTGTATCGGCGTGGGATCGGAGATGTTCATGCCCGCGATGGCGGTCCTGGTCCCGGGATTCAGCACCATGCCGGGAAAGACGGTTTCGCGTGCAGCGGCTTCAGACCGGCGTTCACTAGCGGAGACCACCGGAGATGCCGATTTGCGACCCTCCGCAGGACGGGAAGAAGCGACACCGTTGCGCCGCAGGTACAGGCAGGAGGGACAATAAACAGGCCGACCCTCTGTCGGCCGGAAAGGAACGGTGGTGTCGTCTCGGCAGTCCGCGCATACGGCGGCGTGCCGTTGTGGTCGGTTGATCTGTGGGCTGTTGGTATGTTTGCGATTATTGGAGTGTGTACCAGTCTGACGGGGTTGAAATGGCATGTAGAGAAAGACTCCTTGGTCTCGACAGGAAAAGAATGGGCGGCGCCCCGCGCCGAGCAAAACCGTGCATTATGATGAAGTTCGTTGCTGCAAAAACCATCAATCAATGCAATTTATCGGACGCATCCATTGTAACAGCGTCCCACCGCGGTCAGCGTCGCTGCGGTCTTGTGCGTGCGCAGTTCGATAAATCGTCAGAAGCAGGATTTGCGGGATTTTATGATTTGCCAGGATTAGGAGAGATCCATCACGGAACGGTGCCGATCCCGATAATCACCAAATCTTGAAAATCCTGCTTCTGACGTTCCCGCGCTGCAAGCGGGGCACGCATCAGGCGAGACCGCTGCTGGCACCGCGCAAACCACGGGGGTATACTGGCGCCACATTTTCATACTGCATATCTGGATGCGCGATCTCGACCACTCCGCAGCAGCAGGTAAAGAGAGAAGGATTATCGCCAACGATACGGTGGGCCCGCCGCACAGCGAACCAGCAAGCAACCGGGGACTCGCAGACGCCACGGCGGGCATTTTGGATGGACGGCAACGCAACGAGGAATATTTCAAGCTACGGCGTTTGATATTGGAGCACGGGCTCCTGGATCGGCAATACGCTTATTACGCGGTCAAGGTAGCAGTCGCATTCGCGCTTCTCATCGCCAGTGCGGTCATACTGGTCGTTGTTGACAGCCTGTGGGTGCAGATGCTGAACGCGGCCCTGATGGCAGTCGGGTTCGGCCAGTTCGCCTTCCTGGGGCACGACTCCGGACACCGTCAGGTCTTCCGGTCGATGAAGCGTAACGACATGCTCATGATGCTGGCGGCGCTGGTCACGGGTATGGCGCCCAGTTGGTGGCAGGAAAAGCACATCAAGCATCACGTCAGCCCTAACCAGATCGGGCATGATGGCGACATCGAGGTTTCGGTTTTTGCTTTCACCCACGAGCAGGCTCTGGAGTCGTGGGGAGTTGCGCGGTTCTTCGTCCGCCATCAAGCCTTCTGGTTCTATCCGATGCTCATGCTCACGTCGTACAGTCTGCTGTTCGCGGGCATCGTCTTCCTGGCGCGGCCGAAAGGGGTGAAGCATCCGGTCCTGGAACCCATCGTCGTGGCAACCGCGATTGCGGCCTATCTGGCCCTGGTTTTCGCATTCCTGCCCTTCTGGCACGGGGTCCTGTTCATCGTAGTCCATCGAGCTCTGACCGGATTGCACCTGGGCTCAGTGTTTGCTCCCAATCACAAGGGAATGCCGATCCTGGGGCCCGATACCGAGCTCGATCACCTGCGGCAGCAGGTGCTGACGTCCCGGAACGTCATTCCCAACCCTGTCGTCGATTACATGTACGGCGGGTTGAACTACCAGATTGAGCACCACCTCTTCCCCAACATGCCTCGCAACCAGCTGAAGGATGCACGGCCCGTGATCAAGGCGTTCTGCGCCGACCACGGGGTGCCCTATCACGAGACGGGTTTCTGGCGGTCCAACCAGGAGATACTGAGCTACCTGCACGCGGTGAGCGCTCCGCTGCGTCAAAACCGGCGCAAGCCAATGAGCAGCCTGGACCGCCTGGCGGGAGGTCCCCCGTTGCCGGAACAGCGTCCAAGATACGCCTTTTTCTGAAAGAGGGCCTCCATCAAGCAAAGTGTTCCGCGGAATTGCTAGCGCAGCGACGCCAGCCATTCGGCGATGGCCTGGCCGATCTCGGCGGGAGAGTCTTCCTGGATGAAGTGGTAGCCGGGGACCGCGACCTCGCGCTGGTTCGGCCAGGCGCGGCAGAACTCGCGCTGGTGCCGCAGATCGTGAGCATCGTCGCGGTGGTGGTGTGGTCGTTGGTCACCGGCTTCGCGCTGTTCTTCCTGCTGAAGTTCACCATGGGCGTGCGCGTCAGCGAACAGGAAGAGATGCAGGGCCTGGACATCTCCGAGCACGGCATCCAGACCTACCCCGAATCGGCCGCTACCAGCTAGCGCACCAAATCCGACTTTTCCTCTCCTCACTGCGAGGGCCGGGGGTTGTGGCCACCCTCGGCTCTCGTTTTTTGGTTGTGGCCAATTTGGGGAACCAGTTTGGGTGCGGTGAAAACGCCTCAAATGGGTGATCTCGATGGGAGATTTTGGGATGCGGAGGACACCGCGTTTGGGGATCCTTAGCAAGTCGTTATAAATGGTCAGGCTGGTATCATACTTTCGGCGTTAGTGGCCAAAAGTGACGCCGAAGTGGTCAAGCCAAATGCGTGCTAAAATCTTGTAAGGACTACAGGTACCGATTACTTGATCGGGTTGCGAAACCATTATCCTCGGAATACATCGTCATTTTCTGAATCCGTCAATACGATGTGATTCTAATTTTTTCGGGGGTTGGGTTTTGCACGCCATACCGTTACAAGAGGAGCACCATGCAGATAAAAACAGTGCACGTAAAGAACTTCCGCTCCATTTTGGATGAATCGCTGCCGTGCGATTCCCTCACGGCGTTGGTGGGGCGAAACGGTTCGGGCAAGTCTTCTTTCTTGAGGGCGCTGGAATTTTTCTACAGCCCATCAGCCGCAGTGACTGTCGAGGATTTTTACGCACAGGATGTAAGCAATAACATCGAAATAGCCGTCACCTATTCTGATCTTGACGCTCAGGAAATCGATCGGTTTTCCGCCTACATGGAGGATGACGGTCTAACCGTGGTTCGTGTCTTCTCCGACCCCCAAGCGGGAAAGTCAGGCACTTACCACGGGACGCGGCTTCAAAATCCTGATTTCGTTGCAGTCAGGAATGCAGGTGCCGCCACGGCTATCAGAGGAAAATATGCCGAGATTAGGGCGTCGGATAAGTACGATTCATTGCCGTCGGCCAGTTCTGCGGCGGCGGTGCGGCGAGCTTTAGATGAATGGGAAAGTCAGAACCCCGAACATTCCATTTCAATGAGAGACGATGGTCAATTCTTTGGTTTCACCCAGGTTGGTCAAGGTTACCTTGGGCGACATACCAAGTTCATTTACATCCCGGCAGTGAGGGATGCCCTGGAGGACGCAACCGAGAGAAGGGGATCATCGGTCACGGAGATAATGGACCTGGTAGTACGGAATGCACTCGCCAATCGTAAAGATGTTACGGATTTCAGGCAACGTACCCTAGACCAATACAAAGACATTATGAATCCGCAAAACCTGACAGAATTAAATGACCTTGCGGTCAATTTATCTGAAACGCTTCAATCATTTGTGCCGGACGCTAGCGTCTTATTGCAATGGTCTGAACTGGCAGACATTTCGATTCCTATGCCCCAAGCGGAGGTCAAACTCACAGAGGACGAGTACGAATCGAGAGTAGAAAGGACCGGGCATGGTCTTCAACGTGCGTTCATAATCACTATGCTGCAGCATCTTGATGCGGTGCGCAATGTGGGAGCGACAATCCAAGAAGATTCCGACGATCTTGGATCAACAGAGAGGACCAGTGGTGCAGCTGGTCACTTGCCTAACTTGGTGCTGGCAATAGAGGAACCCGAGCTATATCAACACCCTAGTCGTCAACGGCATCTGGCCTCAGTGTTGTTGAACCTAGCGACGGGCGAGATCCCGGGGGTGGCCGACAAAACCCAAGTCATCTATGCCACACATTCGCCGTTATTCGTGGGACTAGACCGCTTCGACCAGGTTCGTGTCTTGCACAAGGTCACCCAAGAGAACGGGAATCCAAAGGCTACTCAACTCATGAAGGCCGATATGGCAGCCGTTGCCCATGAACTATGGGAGGCGAGCGATCGAAATAGTGGACAGTTCACCCCCGAAACTCTGAGGCCCCGCCTGCAAGCCCTTATGACGCCCTGGATGGGCGAGGGATTTTTTTCAGACGTTGTTGTCTTGGTCGAAGGCGAAGACGATCGTTCCGCAATCTTGGGGTTTGCCAAATCAAAGGACATAGACTTTGATGCTCTGGGAATCACCGTGATACCGTGCTTTGGGAAGCCCAACATCGACCGGCCCTTGGTGATTCTGAGGCAATTGGGCGTCTCAGTTTATGTGGTATGGGATGGCGACTTCGGCGACACCGGCGCGAAACCGGAGGATAACAGGTACCTCCTTAAGCTAGTCGGCGAGCCCGAGGAGGACTGGCCGCACTTTGTCAAGGCTTCATCTGCGTGTTTCAAAACAAATTTGGAGAAGACATTGGAGGACGAAATAGGGAAGGAGTCTTTCGGCAAATTGCTATCTGAGGCTCAACAAAAATTGGGCATCGCTAAGAAGAAACACGCCCTGAAAAACCCTGCCATCATTGAAAATGTGGTTGCAAGAGCCTCTTTATGTGGGAACTCTAGCACATCGCTGGAAGGTATCGTTGAGAACGTAGTCGCTCTCAAAACTCAGTCCTAGTGCGATATGCCGTGACGTGCTTGCCGGCTTGCTATCCTACCGACCCCAGCCACTCCGCTATCGCCTGTCCGATCTCCGCCGGCGAGTCTTCCTGGATGAAGTGGTAGCCGGGGACGGTTACCTCGGTTTGGTTGGGCCAGGCGCGGCAGTGCTCGCGCTGGGCGCCGGTGAGGATGACGCCCGGGTCGGCGTTGATGAACAGCTTGGGGACGTAGCTGGTGGACAGCCATTGGGAATAGGCATCAACGATGGCCACCACGTCGGCCGGCTCGCCGTCCAGGGGAATTTGGCGGGGCCAGGTAAGGGTCGGCCGGCGGGATTCGCCGGGCTCCAGGTAGGGACGGCGGTACACCTCCATCTCCGTTTCGGTCAGTCCGCGCATCACGCTGGCCGGCAGGATGCGCTCGACGAACACGTTTCGCTCCAGGATGATCTGCTCGCCGTCGGGTGAGCGCATGGACTGGAACAACCCGCGGGAACGCTCGGGCCACTCCTCCCAGGCTAGGGGCCGGACGATGGCCTCCATGTACGCGATCCCCTTGACCCGCTCCTGGTGGCGATTGGCCCAGTGGAATGCCAGCGCAGAGCCCCAGTCGTGGCACACCAGCGTGACGTTTTCGGTCAGGCCCAGGGCATCGAACCACGCGTCCAGGTAGCGGGCATGGTCGACGAACCGGTATGAGCCATCCGGAGCGCGGTCCGAGTCGCCCATGCCCAGCAGGTCGGGTGCCAGGCAGCGGGCCATGCTGGACACGTGGGGAATGACGTTGCGCCACAGGTAGGACGAGGTGGGGTTGCCGTGCAGAAACACCACCGGGTCGCCCTGGCCGGTGTCCACGGTGGATAGCTCCACGTCCAGGGCCGGCACCCGGCGTCGGGGATGGGGATCGGTAGGAGAGATGGGCTGATCGGCCATGGAGCGCGCTCCTTACGATGCGGTGGCGCGCATGGTATCAGGTTGGCAGGGCGGCCGGTGCGACACGCTGCGGGATACGGTT
Organism: Dehalococcoidia bacterium; assembly: GCA_022827095.1. Lineage (GTDB taxonomy): Bacteria > Chloroflexota > Dehalococcoidia > Lucifugimonadales > UBA3495 > Bin87. The sequence goes on along the minus strand of JAJDTP010000009.1, from coordinate 219,986 downwards.
GGACGATATTGCGCAATTGATAGCATGATTTTTGCCGAAATCAGCCATTATTTGACATTGGAATACAGCGTATTTACACTTCGGCCATCGCAAGTTGCTCTTGTCGTCAGGCGGGGCAGATTGAATTCACAGCACGCCGCTATCGGGAGGAAACGTTATGCCGGAATTTGACTTGGTAATTCGCGGTGGAACCGTAATCGACGGCACCGGCCTGCCCCGCATCCGCGCCGACGTCGGCATCAAGGACGGGCGGGTAGCCATGATCAGCGGGCGCATCAGCTCGGCCGGCGCCAAAGAGCTGGACGCCAGCGGGTGCATCGTCGCGCCGGGCGCGGTGGACCTGCACACGCACTACGACGCGCAACTGAACTGGGACCCCTACGCGTCGCTGTCGGGATGGTTCGGCGTGACCTCCCTGACCGTGGGGCAGTGTGGCTTCGGGTTCGCGCCGACCCGGCCCGAGGACCGGGACCTGAACATGCGCATGATGAACCGCATCGAGGCGATTCCGCTGGAGTCGATGCGCCTGGGGATGCGCTGGGACTGGGAGACCTTCCCCGAATACATGGATAGCCTGGACCGCCAGGGCCTGGGGGTGAACGTCGGCGCGCTGGTGCCCTTTTCCCCGCTGCGGGGCTACGTGCTGGGCATGATCCCGGCGCGGGAGCGCACGTCGGTCACCGAGGCCGAGCTGAACCAGATGAAGCAGATCCTGCACGACTCCATGAAGGCCGGAGCGTTCGGGCTGTCGGCCGACAAGAACCTGGAGGACCGCCCCGAGGACGGCAGCTGGCTGCCCAGCCACGTGGCGTCGCCCGAAGAGTTCTACGCGCTGTCCCAGGTCCTGAGCCAGTTCGGCGTGGGCCACCTGGGGTGGACCATCGGCATCTCCGACGACCGCCCCGGCCAGCGGGAGATGCTGGCGGAGATGGTGCGCATGAGCGGGCGCCCGCTGCACGTCGCGCTGGGCGACGAGGAGGGCTACGACTGGCTGGAGGAAGTCCGGCAGGAAGGGCTGCCCGTGCTGGCGCAGCAGGGCTCGGTGCCGACCATCGCCGAGTTCAAGCTCTCCGAGTACAACCTGTTCGACTACATGCCCAACTGGGTGCAGCCGCTGGTGGGCACCAAGGAGGAGCGCATCGCCAAGCTGTCCGAGGACGGCATTCGCTCCGGCATGAAGCGCGACGTCATCGAGCGGCCCCACGCGCGGACCGACTGGACGCAGGTGCAGGTGGTGGAGGTGGCGCTGGAGCGGAACCTCAAGTACGAGGGCCTGTCCATCGCCGACATCGCCGAAGCCGAGGGCAAGCATCCGCTGGACGTGTTCCTGGACATCGCCCTGGACGAGGATCTCGAGACGGAGTTCGCCCACCCGGCCGGCGGACAGGGCGACGACGCGCGAGCCGAGCGGCTGGTCAATCCCTTCGTCCACATCTCGGTGTCGGACGGCGGCGCGCACACCCGGTTCTTGGTCAACAGCGTGTGGCCGGTGTACTTCCTGGGGCACTGGATCCGCGACAACGAGCTGATGAGCCTGGAGCAGGCGCACCAGAAGATGAGCGCCCTGCCGGCGGCGTTCTCCGACATGAAGGGTCGTGGCACGCTGCGCGTCGGCGACTATGCCGATGTCATGATCTACAACATGGACGAGCTGGGACTGCTGTACGACAAGCCGCGCTTCGAGACTGACTTCCCCGGCGGCGAGAAGCGGCTGGTGCAGAAGCCCACCGGCATCCGCTACATCCTGGTCAACGGCACCGTCACCTTCGTGGAAAACGAGTGCACCGGCGAGTTGCCGGGCAAGTTGCTGCGCAGCTACGACATGGTTGGCTGATCCCGACCCGGTCGCTGACGGTCATACGAATGGCCCCGGAGCTTCGCGCTCCGGGGCCGGTTTCATTCCGATGGCCGAGCCGGCCCTATTCGTCGGGAACCAGCGCCACCAGCCGACCATCCTGCTGGGTGACCAGGAACGCCTTCATGCGGAAGTCGGGGTTGTTGACGCAAGTGCCCTCGCCCTTCTCGTATTGCCAGCCGTGGCCGTCGCAGACGAAAACCTCATCGCCCTCGTCCTCGATCTCGCCGCCCTGGTGGGGGCAGATGGTGGACAGCAGCTTGTAGCCGTCCCGCCCTCGCACCAGGAAGTACCGCGCATCGCCCACCTTCACGGGAGCCGGCAGATCGGTGAAGGCGGACTCCTCTCCCAACTCGACCCTCACTTTCTTCGAGCGTGCGGATCCGCTCACTTGGCGGAGGGTAACGGTTCCTCGGCGACGTTCGGTAGTCATGGCGATCTCCTCGCGGCGGTCGGCAGATCCTCTTGGTGCTTACCGGCCGGAGTATAGCAAAACCGCGTCGGTTTTGGTCTGGCGGTAGCCCGGCAGTCGCCGCGATGCTACACTGGCGAAAATCTGGATACGAAAAGCGTAGGAGGCAGTTATGGTAGACCTCGGAACTGCGACAAATCTGGAAAATCTCGGCCTGACCGTCGGTACGCCGGCGATCAAATCGGTGGGTCCGCTGGCCTTCGGCCCTGAAGGTTTGCTGTTCGCCGCCGACAACGTGGGCGCAGCCATCTTCGCCATCGACGTCGGAGACTCCGGTGACGGCGACCCGCAGGACGTGAACCTCGAGAACTTCGACGCCTCCCTGGCGTCCTACCTGGGCTGTTCCCGGGAGGATGTGACCATCCGAGACATCGTGGCGCATCCGACCTCGGGCAACGTGTACTGCTCCGTCATGCGAGGCAGCGGTGACGCCGCGACGCCTGTGATCATCAGGGTGTCCGGCGACGGTTCCATCGGTGACGTGCTGCTGGACGACGTGGCCTTCTCCCAGTACGACATCACGGATGCGGCCGACGCCGACGATCCCCGGCTGGTCACGCGGATGCAGCTGCGCACCGTCACCGTAACGGACATGTCGTACGTCGACGGGCTGCTGCTGGTGGCCGGAACCTCCAACGAGGAGTTCACCTCCACCCTGCGGCGGATACCCTTCCCCTTCAACGGCGAGGGCAAGTCCAACTCGCTGGAGATCTTCCACGTATCCCACGGCGTGTACGAGACGGCGGCGCCCATCCGCGCCTTCGTGCCCTACCAGGACAACACCAGCATCCTGGCCAGCTACACCTGCACCCCGGTGGTGCAGTTCACCCTGGCCGATTTCGACGCCGAAAAGCACGTCATGGGCAAGACGGTGGCTGAGCTGGGTTCCCACAACCATCCGATCGACCTCATTTCCTATCAGCACGACGGCGGCGAGTACCTGCTGGTCTGCAACGACCGGCACCCACTGTTCAAGATCGCGTGCAAGGACATCGACGGGCAGGGCCCGCTCACGGTGCCGGATGATTCGCTGGACGCATCGCCGGCCGACCCGGTCACCCCGGGCGTGGGCGTGCCGCGTGAACTGCTGCCCCATCCCGGGGTCAAGCGCATGGCGAACCTGAACGGCAACGGCGTGCTGATGCTCCAGCAGGACGAGGACGGCAGCCACCTGCGCACCTACGCCACCGCGACGCTGTGACCCAGGGCCGCCGCCTGCAACTGGAGTGGGCGCAGTACGAGGGGCGCGACTGCCTGAGGATCAGCGGCTGGACTGAGGCCGAGCTTGACGGGCTGGGAAGGCTGGATGCCGGGGCGTTGTCCCGGCGTCTGGCCCTTTACACCAGCGAAGCTTTGCTTCGCCGTGGAGATAGTCAGACCGTTCCATCCGTCGCCGGCCGAATTCTGATCCAGGATGGGACCGTCTGCTTCGTGCCCCGGTTCCCCTTCGTCGGCGGCGTGAGCTATTCGCTGCTGGTCAATCCGGCGGATGCTGGTGAATCCGCCGCGGTCTGGGAGATCGTGCGGCCATCGCCGCAAGCGAGTTCGACCGCGGAGGTGCTGGCGATCTACCCCACCGCCGCCGAGTTGCCGGTGAACCTGCTGCGGGTGTACGTGCACTTCTCTGCGCCCATGAGCGAGGGCTGGGCAGCGCGCGCGATCAGGGTCACTCAAGCGGACACCGGCGAAACCCTGGACGACGTCTTCCTGCCGCCCGAGCCGGAGCTATGGGATGCCCAGCGCAAACGCCTGACCATGCTGCTGGATCCCGGCCGCATCAAGCGCGGCCTGGCGCCCAACCTGGAGTTGGGGTACCCGCTGGTTGAAGGGACGACGATCAGCATCACCATAGATGCCGCCTTTCGCGACGCCACGGGCCAGCCGCTCCGGGCCGGGGCGGAACGCACCTACGGCATCGGGCCAGCGTTGCGATCGCGGATCGACCCGTATGCCTGGCGGTTGACCGCTCCGGCCGCCGGCTCCCGAGAACCGCTCCGGGTTGAGTTCGACCGGCCGCTGGACCACGGGCTGCTGCTGCACACCTTGTCGGTCCGAGACGCCTCAGGCAAGACCGTGGACGGCGTCGGTGAGATCGGAAAAGGCGAATGCAGCTGGTGGTTTGTGTCGAACGCTGCCTGGCGGGCCAGCGAGTACGAACTGGTAGTCGAACCGCTCCTGGAGGACGTGGCCGGGAATACACCGGTGCGGGTGTTTGACCGGGATGTTACGAAGGAGGACGATGCCCCAGGGGAGCCAGGGGCGGTTGTAGTCAGTTTCGCGTGCTTCTAAACGCGTCTGGATTTGGCTGAGGCACAGGAGTCTACTATTGTCGGGTTACGGCTCACTATGTGGATCCGATGGCGCAGGGGATGAGGTCCGGCGTCGCAGCGACTAACTCCACCACTTTGTCCCGCGCAACAGGAGCAAATTATGGGTGTTTCCACTGTGCTGCCGATAGTGATATCCGTCGTATCTGCGGCGATCGCGATCATCGCGGTTTGGCAGAGTTGGAGACTGCAGAAACGGCAGTGGAGGAGGGACGAAATAGAGACTCGACGGGACGTGCTGCGACGCTTCTTTGCTTATCGCTACCGTTTGACCGATTCTTTGCGTGGTACCGATGGAGAGCCGTTCATAGCGTTGAATGAAGCGTGGATTGTATTCGCCGGTTTTCCCGAGGTGACGGCGACGTTAGCCAAATTGCACAATGATCTGGGCAAACGCGGCCTCCTTGCCCAAAACGTCACTGTGTTGATCAAGGCCATGGCAACCGCCGCAAACATCTCAACACTATACTTGGAAGACGCATACATCGAGAGACCGTTTGCGCCTCCCAGCCAATGAAAGTCAACGGCCATTTGAATTGACCCTAAACCAAGGTGAGCACAGGCGGTTTGACAACACAATAAGAGGTGGAGATATTACCGTCTCGTGGAATGCCAACAACGGTATCCCAGCATCAAAACGTTCTCAACCCGGTCACCCACTCGTGGGCGCGCCCACGCTTCTCACCCGGCCCACCAGCCAGACCAGCGTTGAGCTGAGTGCAAAATAGCCTGCGAACACGCGGATGGCCGCGTCCAAGCTCCCGAACTGGTCGTCGACGGAGGCCGCCAACAGTAGGCCGCCGATTCTGTCGCTTCCGTCTTAACAGCGGGGCGATGTCGGCTGTTAAGCACACGGGGTGAGCGCTCATGCCTACCGGCTTGCGGGATTGCCGGGGTACATCTGCATGGGTGCACAGGATGGGCAGGATGCTGACAACGCTGGACGGGTGCAATTTCGCCATCGGCGCAGCTTTCGTAACGGAGGTTGCAGACTGCCCCGAAACATCTTTGTAACAATTACGTCATTCGTCCGTAACACCGGATACCTAAATTTATGCGGTAAATCGTTGGCCGATCCACGCATCGCGGTGCCACCGTTCCCGGCATGGTCATCCGCTCCTGAGCGGGCCGCGACGGCGATGCGACTGATCACGATCAGCGGCCAACATCAGTGGGGAGAAAGAGACATGGAATTCACTGAGCTGGAAGTATTTTCCTTCCTTATTTCAGCCGCTCTGGTGTTCCTGATGGTGCCCGGCCTGGCCCTGTTCTACGGCGGGCTAGTGCGCCACAAGAACGTGATCGGCACGATGATGCACTCCATCACCGCAATCGGGGTGGTCAGCGTGCTATGGGTGCTCTGGGGATACAGCCTCGCCTTCAGCACCAGCGTCGGCGGCCTGGGCTTCGTGGGTGACCTGGGCAAGTTCGGCATGGTGGGCGTCGGCCTGGACGAACAGGCCTTCATGATCTTCCAGGGCATGTTCGCCATCATCACCGTGGCGCTGATCGCCGGCGGGTTCGCCGAGCGGTTCAAGTTCCAGTCCTACATCATCTTCGCCGCCCTGTGGGTGACCATTGTGTACGCCCCGCTGTGTCACTGGGTTTGGGGCGGCGGATGGCTCGGCAACCTGGGCCCGTTGCTGGGAATGAGCGAGGCCGGATTTGCCCTGGACTTCGCCGGCGGCACCGTAGTCCACATTGCATCGGGCACGGCTGCCCTAGCCGCCGCTCTGATCGTGGGACGCCGCAGCGGCTTTGGCACTGCGACCCTGGCTCCCGACAACGTTCCACTGGTGCTGCTGGGCGCCGGCCTGCTCTGGTTCGGCTGGTTCGGCTTCAACGCGGGCAGCAGCTTCGACCTGTCCACCGAGAGCGCGGCCAACGCCTTCGTGGTTACCAACGTGGCGGCGGCCACCGCCATGTCCTCGTGGTCCATCATCTCTTGGTTCATCACCAAGCGCCCGTCGGCCAGCGGCGCGGCGGCTGGCGCGGTGGCCGGCCTGGTCGCGATCACCCCGGCCGCCGGTTTCGTGGGCGTCATGCCCGCCATCATCATCGGTGCTGGCGCCGGCGGAGCCTGCTTCATCGCCGTTGAACTGATCCACAAGTTCCGTATCGACGACTCGCTGGACGTGTTCGGCATCCACGGCGTCGGCGGCATGTGGGGCGCGCTGGCGACGGGAATTTTCGTCGGCATCGGCTTCGGCGCGCTGGACGCCGACGTCACGCGCATCGAGCAAATTCTCTACCAGATCATCGGCATCGCCGCCGCTTTCGCCTGGTCGTTCGTGATTTCCGCCATCATCCTGCTCGCCCTCAAGTACACCATCGGGCTACGGGTCACCGACCAGGAAGAGGAGATTGGCGTGGACCTCACCCAGCACGGCGAGAGGATGAACATCTAGGTTGATTTGTCGGCTGGGTGGACTACAAGCAGAACGCCGCGGACGGTCTGCGCCTGCGGCGCTTCCCAATTAGATTCTTCAAGCACTTCGACGCCAGATGCCCGGTGATACAATTGCCACATGCTGCGGCGAGAGCAGTGCAGTAGGGGCGAATGATCATTCGCCCCTACTGCAATTGCAACACGCGGGGAGGATGATATGGCTGCCGACAATCTGAAGAGCCTGCGGGAAAGAGCTTGGGTCATCTACAACGCCGACATCAAGCATCTGGTGGAACCGGAGTTCAACGGCAAGTACCTGGTGCTCAACGTGGAAACCGGCCACTACGAAATTGACGAGAGGCTGGGGCAAGCCGATGCTAGGATGCTGGCAAAGCACCAGATTCCCAAGGGTGAAATGCCACCCCACTTTGCCTTCCGCATCGGCTACCCGACGACTTTCAACGAGCGGCCTTAGGGAAATCTGTTATGCCAATTCCGGGCCGTGTCGACGGCAACTCCAGGCGTATGACCGTGCGTGTCAACGTCTCCAGCGATGCGGGAGAGTATCGGGAAATGGTTTTCGAGGTTGATACCGCCAGCGATATGGAATTGGCCTTGCCAATTCAGGATATTGTGGAACTCGGTCTAGAGCAGGCTGGAAATATCGATTACAGGTCCAATGGCACATCTCACGATATGCCCCGGTACGTTGCTTATGTGGAATGGCACGACGGACATATACCCGTATATGTTGTGGAGACCGACCGGCCCGCTTATGTGGGCATGGGCCTGATCTGGGACAGTTACCTTTCAGCGTACCTCTTCCCCAACGGCGCCGTTACCGTCAGCCGAATGGTGCATTGGGACGACATCAAGCGCGAGGCTGAGGAAGAGTAATCGCTATGGCATCCGAACCCTCCGAACTTTCTGCTATCTAGACAGTGCGCTGCTGGCGCACCGCCGATAGCGCCGCCGCCGACCCATGCATCCATCAGGAGACCTCCAGTGCTGACTGACCACCACGCCGCCGAGCGCGAGTACGTGCTCCGCAGCGCCCGCGACTTCGACGTCAAGTTCATCCGCCTGTGGTTCACCGACATCCTGGGAAACCTCAAGGGATTCGCCATCACCGTGGATGACCTGGAGGATGCCCTGGAGCTGGGCGTCGGATTCGACGGCGCAGCCATCGAGGGCTACAGCACCGACACGGAAAGCGACATGCGGGCTTTCCCGGACCCGACCACCTTCACGCTCCTGCCCTGGCGTCCCCGGCGCAACGCTGTGGCCCGGATTTTCTGCGACGTCCGCACCCCCAGGGGGGAGCCGTTCATCGGAGATCCGCGTCACGTGCTGAAGCGTAATCTGGAGCGTCTGGCCAGCCTGGGCTACATCTACTACGTGGGACCCGAGCTGGAATATTTCTACCTGCGGGACGCCGAAACGCCGGAACCCCTGGACACCTACGGGTATTATGACCAGCTCTCCAGCAACCCCGCTTCCGACCTGCGTCGGGACACTGTGCTCAACTTGGCGGAAATGGGCATCCCCGTAAAATACTCCCACCACGAGGGCGCGCCCAGCCAGCACGAAATCGACCTCCAGTACACCGACGCTCTGACCATGGCCGACAACGTCATGACCGCCCGCATGGTCATCAAGGAACTGGCCCAGCAGCAGGGGGTCTACGCCTCGTTCATGCCCAAGCCGTTTTCTACGGCCAACGGCAGCGGCATGCACACCCACCAGTCGCTGTTCCGCGGCAACAACAACGCCTTCTACGACCCGGACGACGACCTGCACCTGTCCGTCATCGGCAAGCGGTTCATCGCCGGCCTGCTGCGCCACGCCCCCGAGATCACCCTGGTGACCAACCAGTGGGTGAACTCCTACAAGCGCCTGGTGCCGGGATACGAGGCTCCGGTGCACGTGTCCTGGACCATGTCCAGCCGCCTGGACCTCATACGAGTGCCCTCGTACAAGGCGGGCTACGAGACCTCCCTGCGTGTGGAGTACCGCGCACCCGACCCGGCCTGCAACCCGTACCTGGCGTTCAGCGCGCTGCTGGCCGCCGGCATGAAGGGCATCGAGGAAGAATACCCGCTGCCGTCTCCCATCACCGGCAACGTGGCTTCCATGTCCGCCGAGGAGCGTACTGCCCGCGGCATCGGGCGGCTGCCCACCAGCATGGGCGAGGCCATCGCGCTGGCTGAAGACAGCGACCTGCTGCGCAAGACACTGGGTGATTTCGTCTTCGAAACTCTGATACGCAACAAGAAACAGGAATGGGAACAATACCGCTCTACCGTCACGGATTACGAGATCTCACGCTACCTACCGCTGCTGTAGCACGGTTGCACCGTCAAAGAGGTCGCCCATGCAATTCTCCGGGAAATTGGTCATCATCGCCGCGATAGCGGTGACAGTGCTGTTGGTCAGCAACATCATCGCCACCAAGCCGGTGTCGCTGTTCACTCTGCCTTTCGACTTCATCGGCAGCAACCTGTTTGTGGTGTCAGCGGCCATAGTCTGTTTCCCAATCGGCTACATCATCAGCGACATCCTGACCGAGGTGTACGGGTTCCGTGTCGCTCGCGGCGTGATCTGGCTGGGGTTCGTGTGCAACCTGCTGATGGTGTTCCTGTTCTGGGTCGGCGATATGATCCCGGGTGCCGTGTTTTGGTCGATAGATCCGGTGATAATCACCGACGACGGCGGAAACGTCGTGGCCAACCTGCCCAGCGAACACGCGTATGAAGCGATCCTGGGCGCCACCGGCTGGATCCTCCTCGGCTCCTTCGTGGCCTATATCGTCGGCGAGTTTTCCAACGCCGTGGTCATGGTCCTGCTCAAGAACCGCACCCAGGGGCGCTTCCTGTGGCTCCGCACCATATCCTCCACCGTGGTGGGGCAGGGTATCGACTCCATCCTGTTCTTCACCATCGCCTTTGGCGTTTCGGGCCTGTGGGTCGGTCCGGACGGCTCCTGGCTGCCGGTGTTCAATGCCGCCGTGTGCGCCTGGATCGCCAAGTCGGTGTACGAGATCGTCGCCACGCCGATTACCTACCTCGTGGTTGGTTGGCTGAAGCGGACTGAGCGGATGGACGTCTACGACGCGCCGCGGTCGCTGAACCCCTTCGGCGTGTTCGGCAGCGGGGACACCAACGCCGCCGCCACCCGCGCCTGAAGGCGGTGAGCTGCGCTCATGGCAGACCAGGAACCTGAACACCGCCATCCGCATCGTGGTCCGGATTCCCTGGGTTCTGGATTCGCAAACCTGGGGGGCACCGGATTGCCGTGGCGCGAGGTCCTCCGGCTGGCAGCATCCAACATGTGGCTGAAGGTGGTGTCCCGGCGCACCTGCTGCGGCAATACCGGCCAACCCGGGTGTTGACGGCGCTGATCCGCCGCCGGCGTGCCCGGTGCCTGCTTCCCCAACGTCCCCGAAGGGGTCGCCGGGTTTCGATATGTTACGATTGGGCTAGTCCCCCATTGCGTATCGACACAAAGGAGCCTGATTGATGCACGCCGAACAGCGCAGGGTAGCCGATGAAGGCCTCCACTATCTCGTCATCTTTCCCGACGATTATGACGCCGACGCCGATTACCCGCTGGTGGTCATGCTGCACGGTTTTGGCGCCAACATGCAGGACCTCGCCGGCCTCGCCCCGTCCATCAACCGCAAGGGCTACGTGTACGTGTGCCCCAACGCTCCCATCCCCTTTGAGTTGGCCCCCGGCATGATCGGCTACGGCTGGCATCCGCCCCGCGGCCAGGCGACCGAGGAGCATTTCGATCAGGCTGAGTCGCTTCTGGATGCCTGCTTTTCGGAGGTGCTGAATGAGTTTCGGGCCCAGGAAGACCGGGCCGTGCTGTTGGGCTTCTCCCAGGGCGGCGGCATGACCTACCGCATGGGCCTGGAGCGGCCGGACAAGTTCGTGGCCCTGGTTGCGCTCAGCGCATCCCTGCCTGACCCCGAGATCCTGCGACCGCGCCTGCCTGACCACCGCAAACAGCCGGTTTTCGTCGCCCACGGCCTGTATGACCAGATGGTTTCGATGGACAGCGCGCGTCGAACCCGAGAATTTCTCGACGCGGAGAACTACAACCTGTCCTATAACGAGTACAGCATGGGCCACGAAATCCCGGTGGAGGTCCTCCGCGACATGGTTCCCTGGATGGAAGCCCTCCTGCCCCCGCTGGTGGAAGAAACCGACCGCATCTTCTGATCGCGAATAGAATCTCTACATCGATAGACAGGATGGAGATAGACAGGATGGACAGGATCGGGGATTGCTGTATTCAGATTTGACCAGGGCGATAATAGGTTGTGCATTCGAAGTGCAGAACGAACTGGGAGCAGGGTTCCTGGAATCGGTGTACGAAAACGCTATGGCGGTTGCACTCGACGACGCTGGCATTCCGGTGAAGGCGCAGGCTCTAATCAAAGTAACGTTTCGCAATACCCCTGTGGGTGATTTTTATGCCGATCTATTGGTGCCGGGCAAAGTGATCATCGAACTAAAAGCCGTGGAGCGGCTTACCCCGCAGCATAAAGCGCAGGTAATCAACTACCTGAATGCTACCGGGATCCTAGTGGGATTGCTCATCAATTTTGGTAGCCCCAAGGTCGAGTTTCAACGGTTCACTCGCTCAACCCGTTGATCTCAACTCTCACGGATACCGTATTATCTTGTCTATCCTGTGCATCGATGTAAGTTCATTTGTGGAGGTATTGCAACTATGAAAGCCACTGCCCAGCTACGCCAGATGCTCGCGTCCGACCGGTTGGTCGTCGCCCCCTTCGTGCTCAACGCCCTTCACGCCCGCATCGCCGAGGACGTGGGACACCAGGCCGTCTACATGACCGGCGCCGGCACTGCCGCCGAACGGGGCTTCCCTGACGTCGGCCTGCTGACCATGACCGAAATGGTCTCCAACGCCAAGTATATCGCGGACGCCATCAACATCCCGGTGATCTGCGACGCCGACACCGGCTACGGCAACCCACTCAACGTGCACCGCACCGTTCGCGAGTACGAGTCCGCCGGCGTGGCCGCGATACACCTGGAGGACCAGGTGTTCCCCAAGAAGTGCGGCTTCTTCGCCGGCAAGCAGGTGGTCCCGGTGGAGGAACACGTCCAGAAGATCCATGCCGCGCTGGACGCCCGCACCGATCCCGATTTCGTCATCATCGCTCGCTGTGACGCCTACGCCGTCACCGGCTGGGAGGACACCGTCAGCCGTTGCCGCGCCTACGTCGAGGCTGGCGCCGACCTGGTGTTCGTCGACGGCATCAAGTCCCAGGACGACATCCAGCGCTACGCCGCCGACCTGGCCGACGTGCCGCGCATGTACAACGGCGACCTGGCCACGACGCAGACCATGGATGAACTGGGTTACAAGATCATGATCTGCGGCAGCACCATCTGGCTCATTTACAAGCAGGTGCGCGCCGCCTACGAAGAGCTCATGGCCGACGGCAAGGTGAACCCGGACCGCTATGGCACCCGCTGGGACGTAGCATCCGTGCTGGGCCTGGACGCCATCTACGAGCTGGAAAAGAAGTACGGCGTGCAGGACGTGGGCACCGACGTGGCCGGCCTGGCCGCTGCCCAAGCCGCCCAGATGGCTGCTGACGCCGCCGTGCTCACGCCGGCGGACGACTGACGCACCCGGGCAACGCAAAGCCTCAGCGGGGAGGCCGGCGATGAGTAATCGTTTCCGTATGCTATACGACGGGTCGTGTCCCATGTGCAGCCGTGAGGTGATGAATCTGTACCGTCGCCGACCCGACGCCATCGAGCCCGTGGACATCTCCGCCGGAGATTTCGACGCTGCGGCATGGGGCCTGGACGCCGATCAGGTCCAGTCTGCCATGTACGGCATCAAGCCGGACGGTACCATCACGGTGGGAATGGAAAGTCTGCGCGAGGGCTACCGCCGGGCCGGCCTGGGCTGGGTGCTGGGCTGGACCCAATGGTGGCCGGCCCGCCCTGCCTTTGATCTCTTCTACCGTGGTTTCGCGCGCAACCGGATGCGCATCAGCAACTGGCTGGGCCGGTGCGACGGTCATTGCCGCGTCTGAACCTTTCGCCTTGTCCCCCATAGACCGGCCACGGGTGTTCGGCGGCCAACGAGACGGACACTCGGCGTTCGCGACGGCGACCGTCTCGCGTCAATTTGCTCGACACCGCAGCGCAGAAACCAATCGCAAGGCTATCATAGAGTAATGTGGCCGTTGCTCGCGCTGGGCTCAGCCCTGGCATTTTGCTTCGTCAGCGTCTGCGACAAGCGCCTGCTGTCGTTCCACCTGAACGGCGTGCCGCCCCTGTGCCTGTGGTGCGGGGCCACTGGACTGATCTACGGCACCATCGTGGCTGCGATTGTGGGTGTCCCGGCCGGCACCACCTGGCAGGTGGCGGTGACTCCCGCGGTAGCTGGCCTGTTCATGGGTTGTTCCGTGGTGCTCCTGTTCCGCGGCCTCCGTTTAATGGAGGCTTCGCGAGCCGTCGCCATTTCCCAGACTAATCCGATTTTCGTCGCCGTTCTGGCCCTGATGTTCCTGGGTGAGCACATATCGCCCGCCCAATGGTTCGGCATCGCCCTGGTGGTGGCGGGTGCCGTGCTCATCTCGGTGCGGCTGTTCCAGGAACGGCCCTTCGGTCGGATCGGGGCGGGATTGGCGGTTCCGAGTACCGCAATTTTCGACCTGCGCGACCGCGGCACAGTCTACGGACCGGCGCTGCTGATCCTCAGCGCGATGTGCGCCGCCTCCAGCTTCGTAGTGGCCAAGGCCGCGCTGAACGCTGAACTTCCCGTGCTGACGGTATTCGGGATCCAGCAGGCCACGGTGGGCGCGGTGTTCTTCTGCGTCGGGTTGAGCGGCGGGCCCCGTCTGTGGACCGCAGTGAAACAGCCGGGCGTCCTGGCAATGCTTCTGTTCGGTGAGTCGCTGATGCCGGCGGTATCCATCCTGCTGGGAGTCTACGCGTACAGCCTGGGCCCCGCCTCCCTGGTGGCGGCGGTCCTGGCGACCCGACCGCTGTTCGTGTTCATCGCCTCGACACTCCTATCCCGCATGCGCTGGCAGTTCCTGGACGAGTCGCTGAGCCCCCGCGTGCTGTCGGTAAAAGCTGCGTCCATAGTGATGATTGTAGGTGGCGTGGGCACACTCAGCATGGGTTGACGCCCAAAAACGGGAACTTCCCGCCATGCCGCCGGTCATTACGTTAATGCTGCGTCGAAAGCGGAGAAAAAGCAGCGAATCCGTCACGAATAAATCGATAATGTTTATCATCGTCTCTTTGATGGTTGACAACCGCAGCAACAACGAATATTATCTTGTGCCAAATATCTGCGCCATTGAGCGTAGGAATGTGACTGCATACCTAGGACGGAGTCTGCCAACCAATGGATGAACTTGACCTGAAGATCATCGGTATCCTGCAATCGGACGGGCGTGCGTCCAACGCCAAGATTGCGCGCGCAGTGGGTGTCAGTGAAGGCACCGTAAGGCGACGTCTGCGTCGCCTCATCAAAGAAGACATCGTGCATGTGGTGGCAGTCCCCAACCTGGAAAAAATGGGCTACGGCACCACCGCCCTGATCGGTTTGGAAACCGGCCCGGGCAAGTCCGATGCCGTCGCAGAATGCATCGCCGACCTCGATGAAGCGCATTACGTCGTAGTCGCCACCGGCCCCTACGACGTTTTCGTCTGGACTGCCCTGGAATCGGCCGAGAGTCTTGGAGATTTCCTGCGTACTCGCATCGGAGTCATCGACGGCGTGCAAAAGACCCAGACATTCGTGACCCTGTCGACCAAGAAGCGTTTCACCCGCGTGTAAAACCTCCTTTAACGAGGCTCCCGTTCAGTGTTCCGGGCGACCCGGTTCGTTTGCATTGCCTACCTACCGTGCTATAATTTCCGCACCCGTGAGTTGTGGCCCGAAGTTCGGTTTGCCACTGTCAACCCACACCACATCATCCGAGGGAATGCCGCTATGACCTACATCATTACCGAGCCATGCGTGGGCGTGAAAGACGCCGCGTGTGTCGACGTTTGCCCGGTGGACTGCATCTACACCACCGACGACGATGACATGTATTTCATCAGCCCCGATGAATGCATCGACTGCGCCGCCTGCGAGCCAGTGTGCCCGGTCACGGCCATCTTCGCCGAGGAAGCCGTGCCGTCCATGTACGAAGAATATATCAAGATCAACTACGACTACTTCAGCAAGTAGTCGTCGCGCCGCCCGGCGTACACCGACCCCGTCGTGCGCCCGGCGCTTGGCTGCCGGGCGCACGTTTAACGGTTAACAGGATCTCAGATGTCCGAAACTGACCCGCAGCGATCCGCTCGCCCTGAAGTAAACGTTGTCGTCTGCACCGACGAGTACGGGTGCGGGCGCTGGTACCATCGTGGCCGCAATGCCGCCGACGTGCTGGGCGATTTTCGTACCGCCACAGAGGATTTGGGTGATGATCGCGTGCAGGTAACCACGTCCGGTTGCATCCTGGGCTGCACCTACGGTCCGAGATTCGACGTCGTCCGCCGTTGGTCCGGCGAAAAAGCGTTGTACGGCTCGATCACGGGCGAAGCTAGTGTTACCCGGCGCGGGCGAGTCAGATTCGCCCCCATCCCGGACGACTTGGGCGAAGTGTTGTCCGACCACCTGCCTGAGACCGCTGCTCCCATCCACGGCCTCGGCGGGTCCAACCCTCCCGCCAACGTCGACCTGCTGCGGCGCATCCTGTCGGACTGCAGCCGGGGGATGGCCGATGCCCCTGTCGGGCTGTCCGAGGCCGTGATCATGGTGCACAATCCGGCCGCCACCGTCTCCATTCCTGCCACGCTGGACAACCTGCAATTCGTGGACGGCAGCGGGAGAGTCGGCCCAACCGGAGACATCGCCCGGCTGACCACCGACGGCGACGGTCAGGCGGCCCTGCAACTCAGCCGTATCCGCCAGGTCGAGTTTCTGTACCGCCAACTGCGCAACGGGACGCCCAGCTACTCCATCTGCCTGCGGGACGACGATCTGGCGACCGTGTACCGCATCTACCTGCGCCGGTCGGAAAACCCGGACCACAATCCCCTGCGTCATCGCCTCTTCATGGACCTCATTGAACAGTATGGCGAAAAGGCAACCCTGTAACATCTCCCCGGGCCTGGTCGCCCGCCGCGGCGTTCTGAAACACGGGTAATTTCCGTGATTGACGACCCGCCAGCAGGCCGATCCAGCGGGGCTAAACTCGAGGAGGAGCGAACACAATGAGCAATATCGATTCCACTCCGGAATTCGTGCGGGAAACCTACCGCAAGATGGACGAGAAGCTGGCCCAGGTGCGGGGCAGACTGAACCGGCCCCTGACCATGACTGAGAAGCTGCTGCTGTCCCACCTGGACGACGTCGCCGACGCCGACCTGCGCCCGGGCGACAGCTATATCAACCTCCGCCCCGACCGCGTGGCCCACCAGGACGTCACCGGCCAGATGGCCATACTGCAGTTCATGCAGTCCGGTCGCGAACGTGTCGCCGTCCCAACCACCGTCCACTGCGACCACCTCATCCAGGCCCGCGTCGGCGCCTCCTCCGACCTCCAGGACGCTCTCAACGAGAGCAACGAGGTCTACCAGTTCCTGGAATCCGCCAGCCGCCGCTTCGGCATGGGTTTCTGGAAGCCCGGCTCCGGCATCATCCACCAGGTGGTTCTGGAAAAGTACGCCTTCCCCGGCAGCCTGATCATCGGAACTGACTCCCACACCGTTAACGGCGGCGGCCTGGGATCCCTGGCCATCGGCGTGGGCGGCGCGGACGCCGCCGACGTGATGGCCGGCCTGCCCTGGGAAGTCCGGTATCCGCGCATCATAGGCGTCAAGCTCACCGGCTCCATGAGCGGCTGGACCGCGCCCAAGGATGTCATCATCAAGCTGGCCTACGAGCTCACCGTGTCCGGCGGCACCAACGCCATCATCGAATACTTCGGACCGGGCGCCGCGTCAATCTCCGCCACCGGCAAGGGCACGATCTGCAACATGGGCGCTGAGCTGGGCGCCACCGGCGACGTGTTCCCCTACGACGAGCGCATGGCCACCTACCTGCGCGCCACCGGCCGCGGTGACCTGGTCGCCATCGCCGAAGAGTACAAGCATCTGCTCCAATCCGACCCCGAGGTCGAGGAGCAGCCCGAGCAGTTCTACGACCAGATCGTCGAGATCGACCTGTCCACCCTGGAACCCCACATCACGGGGCCCCACTCGCCCGACCGGGCGCGCCCGATTTCCGAGCTGGCCGCCGAGGTGCAGCAGGAAGGATTCCCGGAGCGGGTTTCCGTGTCTCTGGTGGGCAGCTGCACCAACTCCTCGTACGAAGATATGGAGCGCTGCGCCGACGTGGCCCGCCAGGCCGCCGCCCGGGGCGTTTCCGCCGCGTCCGGCCTGCTGGTCACCCCTGGTTCCGAGCAGGTCCGTGCCACCATCGAGCGGGACGGTCAGCAGGCCGCCCTGGAATCCATCGGGGCCACCGTGCTGGCCAACGCCTGCGGCCCCTGCATCGGTCAGTGGAACCGGCCCGAGGCCCGCGGCACCGACAACAGCATCGTCACCTCCTACAACCGCAACTTCCCCAGCCGCAACGACGGCAACGCGGGAACCATGAACTTCATCGCCAGCCCCGAAATCGCCATTGCTATGGGACTGGGCGGCAGCCTGTCCTTCAACCCGCTGACCGATCCGCTGGTGGACGCCAACGGCAACGAGTTCATGCTCCAGCCGCCGACCGAGGCCCCGGAGGTCCCGCCCACCGGCTTCGACCCGGGCACCGACATGTACGTCGAGCCGCCGGAAGACGGCAGCGACGTTGAAGTGCGCGTTGACCCCAACAGCAACCGGCTGCAGGTCCTGGATCCGTGGGATCCGTGGGATGGCAACGACTTCGAAGACGTGCCGGTTCTGGTGAAGACCGAGGGCAAGACGACCACCGACTCCATCTCCCCGGCGGGTCCGTGGCTCCGCTTCCGCGGTCACCTGAACAACCTCAGCGACAACATGTTCCTGGGCGCCAACAACGCCTATACCGAGGACACCGGCACCGGCAAGAACCAACTCTCCGGCGAGGAGATCATGCCCATTCCGGAGATCGCCCGCGCCTACAGCGCGCAGGGAATCCGCTGGGTCGCCATCGGTGACGAGAACTACGGCGAGGGCTCCAGCCGGGAGCACGCCGCCCTGTCGCCGCGCATGCTGGGCGCCGCGGCCATCATCACCCGCAGCTTCGCCCGCATCCACGAGTCGAACCTGAAGAAGCAGGGGCTCCTACCCCTCACCTTCGAGGACCCGGCGGACTGGGATCGTGTGCTGGAGGACGACCGCATGAGCCTGGTCGGCCTCAACGACCTGGCGCCGGACCGCCCGGTGCAGGCGGTCCTCAAGCACGCCGACGGCTCTGAGGAAACCCTCAACCTGCGGCACACGCTGAACGACACCCAGATCGCGTGGTTCCGGGCCGGCAGCGCCATGAACCACATGAAGAACCTGGAGGGCGCCAGCAGCTAGCCGAGTTCACATATGGGACTACACAGGGGCGCCTGCTTTCGCGGGCGCCCTTGAGTTTGCCCGAGGGCCCGACGCCAAACCCTCGCCTTGCCCGCCCTTGTTGGCCGGTGGTAAGGTATTCACCATGACCACGCAAATCACCAACGAAGACATCGTCCAGCTGTTCAACAACATGGCGGCCATGCTGGAGATCAAGGGCGATACCGTCTTCAAGATTCGCGCCTACCAGCGCGCCGCCAACACCATCGAACAGCTCAGCTGGTCGCTGGCCGCGGCGGCCGCCGCCGGCGACGACCTGAAGAAAATCCCCGGTGTCGGCAAGGCCATCAGCGAAAAGGTACAGGAATACGTGGCGACGGGCCACGTGGCCGCCTACGATCGCCTGGCCGAGGAGCTTCCGCACAACGTGCTGGAACTGCTGGAAGTCCCCGGCATGGGACCGAAGACCGTAAAAGCCGCCGTGGACGAGCTGGCTATCGGGTCTGTCGCCGAACTGGAGCAGGCCGCTTTGGACGGCCGGCTCGAACAGCTGCCCCGAATGGGCAAGCGTTCCGTGGCCAACATCCTCCGCCATATCCAGGCCCAAAGGATGCGATCCGATCGCACGCCCCTTGGCATCGCCTCCGAGACTTGCGCCGCGGTGACCGCCCAGTTGTTCGACGCCTGCGCCGGGTTGGTGAGCATCACCCCGGCCGGTTCGCTGCGCCGCTGGGAGGAGACCATCGGCGACCTCGACCTCATCGCCGTGTCGGAAAATCCGGCCGAAACCGGTCCGGCCCTGGCCGCCCTGTCGTCCGTCCGCGAGGTCCTGGTCCAGGGCGACTCCAAGACCTCCGTGATAGTGGACCCGGGCATCCAGATAGATCTGCGCATCGGCGAGCCCGACGCCATGGGCGCGATGCTTCAGTACTTCACCGGCAGCCAGCAGCACAACATCCGTCTGCGCGACTACGCCAACCGCCGGGGTCTATCTCTAAACGAATACGGCATCACCGTTATCGAAACCGGCGAAACCGAACACTTCCCGGACGAGGAGACCTTCTACGGCCGCCTGGACCTGCCCTGGATACCGCCCGAACTCCGCCGCGGCGCTGACGAGTTGGACGCCGCCCGGGAAGGCAGCCTGCCCAACCTGATAATCGAGGCCGACCTCCGGGGTGACCTCCACCTCCACAGCGACTGGAGCGACGGCAAGTTCCCGCTGGAGGAGATGGTCGCCGCCGTTGCCGCCATGGGCTACGAGTACATGGCGCTCACGGACCATTCCCAGGGCCTGGGCGTCGCCAACGGCCTGACCCCCGACCGCCTGGCCCGCCAGATCGAAATCCTGAAGAGCCTCCAGTCCCGCTACGACATGACCATCCTCTGCGGCTCCGAGGTGGACATCCGCGCCGACGGCGCCATGGACTTCCCCGACGACGTCCTGGGCATGCTGGACTGGGTAATCGCCTCGGTTCACAACGCCATGAGCCAGGACCGGGACACCATGACCCGGCGCATCACTCGCGCCATGGAGAACCCCCAGGTGTCCGTCATAGGCCACGCCTCCACGCGCCTGCTGGGCCGCCGGGATCCGGTCGAATTCGACATCGAGGCGCTGCTGCAGACCGCCCGCGAGACCGGCACGGCCATGGAAATCAACGCCGCGCCGGAGCGCCTGGACCTCAAGGACACTCACGCGGCCCGCGCCCGCGAGTTGGGCGTACCGCTGGTGATCAACACCGACTCGCATCACATCGACGGTCTGACGAACCGCACCTTTGGGGTGGCCGTGGCCCGGCGCGCCTGGTGCGGACCCGAGCACATCCTGAACACCTATCCGGCTGGCGATTTCCTCGCGTGGCTCCGCGCCCCGAAGGGGCAGCGAACGGAACGTTTTGCGGCAATGGTCGAGGCCCGAGGCGCCGCGGTGTCCCGACCATGACCTTCACGGTGGATGACACCGGGGTAGCGGTTATCTCGCCGGCGTACGGCGATGGGGAATCGTTACCGGTATACGAGCACGTCATCGAGCGGCTGCGATCCCGCGCCGGCCGCACCGAGCCGTGGCACATTGCGCTGTTGGACGCCATCGGTTGCTGGAGCCTCACCCACGAGGACCTCTGGGGAAGGCATTGGCGCTACGTTATCGGCGGCGAAGCGCTGGACTGGCTCACGCTGGCCCATCGTCTCTGCCTTTCCATACCCGACGCCGTTCCTCCCGATGAGTTGGAGGACCTGCTGTTCTTCGGCCGTCTGCCAGAGGACATTGACCCGGAACGGTTCCGCCAACTCATCGGGCCCTACCGGTACACTGCCCACCTGAACTTCTGGTACGGCGTGGTAGTCGAGGAGGCGTTGCAGTTGGTGACGGAAGACTCCATTCGCAAAAGCCGGCTGGCTCGCTGCTACGGCGACAGCGACGACGTGGTTGAGGAAGCCTACCGCCATCTCTACGGGGAGACCCGCACCAACCTCGTCCCCGAATTCCTCACCGACGCCGGCGGAAGCTGGGGCCACGATCCCGAGGAGCTTTCCCTGGTCGCCTGGAAGGAGTTCACCTACTGGTTGTTCAAGCGTCGCATTCGCAAGTGGCACCCGGCCCGTGTCGCCAGTGATACCCGGCGCGGCCTGGAACGGCTGCGTGAGTTGCGCGACGATGAGAATGCCGCCGATCCCGGCCACCTCATTATCAACGACATCGACCTGCGAGCGCTGCACTCAACAAAATAGGGGCGATAACCATCGCCCCTAAATCATTTGCAACGTTGCGCTGGGTGGTTAGGCTACAGGCCGTACACCTTGCGGTAGCTCAAGCTCATCCGCTTGCGTTCAGTGTCGATGCTCAGGATCTGCACCTTGATCAACTGGCCCTGGTAGACGATCTCCCGGGGGTGCTCCATCCGGCGAGCCGACAGCTCGGAGATATGCACCAGGCCCTCGACCCAGTCTTCCAGCTTGACAAAGGCGCCGAAGTCCATCAGGCGAGTGACGGTCCCGTCGACAATGTCGCCAACATGGTACCGTTCCGGCACAGTGTCCCACGGCTCCGGCTGGGTGCGCTTGAGGCTCAACGAGATCTTGCTGTTCTCCCGATCCACTCTCAGCACCTTGAGGGTCAGGTCGTCGCCCACACTGACCACTTCCTCCGGTGACTTGATCATCGACCAGGACAGCTCGGAAATGGGCACCAGCCCCTCCGCATCGCCCAGGTCGACGAAGGCGCCGAACCCACGCATCGATCGGACCGTGCCCTGGACGATCTGGCCTTCCTGCAACTCTTCCAGCAGGCGCTCCTTGGCCGCATTGCGCAGTTGTCGCCAGATCCGCCGCTCGGTGAGCACCAGCTTTTCGCGCTGGGCATCCAACTCCAGGATGTTGAACCGGGCGTCCTCCCCGATCCTGGCGTCCAGGTGTTCGATACGGCCTTCCTTCGGTACCGGCGCCATCTGTGAGAAGGGCACGAAACCGCGCACCCCCTGCCAGTCGACCACCAGGCCGCCCTTGTTGTGTTGCACAACCTTGGCCGCTAGTTCGGAGTCCTGCTTGTGCAGTTCGATCAGATCTTCCCAGACCTGCTTTTCCTGCGCTTGATCATATGAGAATACAGCCATTCCCCCCGGACCGCGATTGTTCAGGTGAATAACAATCACGTTCGAGCCCGGCTGCATCTGATCGCGCTTCTCGTCGGTAAGTGTTCGCATCTCTTGCGGCGGAACGATGCCCTCGGTTTTGAGGCCGGCGCTGATGACCATGCCCTCGTCATCGATGCGCACTATCTCGCCGGTCACCAAGTCTCCTCTCCGGTACTCTCTCGGCGAAAACGCCGATTCCGGGAGTTGAGACATATCGGTGACTTCGACTACGTTCGGGTCCTGGGCTACCATCAGTTAAGCTGCTCCTTACTCTTGCTTACGGCCGGTTGGCGCGGCCGCACAGGTCGAGCAGGTACTTCGTTCTCGCTTGGATCACTTTCCCCACAATTCGCCTGCCTAATAATACTTATACCGCACGCAAATTGCAACCGCAAAACCCCAAGGCCCGCGTAACCCCTGTGTCATTGCGACCCCGCATCAGGTGCGGGGTCGCAATCTCGTTGCCGAAACAGCCAATGGAAACGCGGACGTTACAGTCCGCGCTTCCGTGGTTGGCTCCATTGCTCCGCCAGGCCGAGGATGCTCAGGTTGGGCAGGTTGCCCAACTGCGACGATATGGCCCCGGTGAGGCTGTTGCGGTTCATCGCCAGCCGAGTCAGGTTAGACAGGTTGCCCAACTCGACGGGCGGGCTGCCGCTGATGTTGTTCCGGTCCAGGGTCAGGACTTGCAGGCTTTCCATCTTGCCCAATGCGGCAGGCAAGGAACCGATCAGTCCGTTATTGCGCAGCGACAGGTGCGTAACCTGCCCTGATCCGTTGGTGGTTACGCTGCGCCACTGGTTCAGCGGCTTGTCGCTCCGCCAGTTGCCGACGTTGGTCCAGATACGGCCGCCCGTGCCCTGGTAGAACGCCTCTAGGACCGCCCGGTCGCTGTCGTCGGTCACGCTGACCGACATGGACGCCACTGCAACGCTGTCGTAGTTGCCGCCCCTGGCCGCGTAGCTGATGGTGGCCGCGTCGTCGGTCCGGTCCGCATCCTGCCCGGCGCTGACGGTTACGGTTTGGGCCGTTTGCCAGTTGCCGGTGGTAAAGGCGAGGCTGGACGGCTGCGTCGACACGTAGCCGTTGTCGCTGCTCGCTGTGATGGTGACGTTCTCCGTGGGATCCACGTCCAGCGTCACGGTATAGGTTCCCGCGGAGTTGCCCTCGCGGACGCTGAGGTTGGTTGCGCTCACCGACACGCTGCCGGGTTCCGGCTCCTTCTGCAGGGCCGGTTGGGGCGTGTTTTCGTCGTTGATTATGGCCACGGTTATGGAGCCAACCAGTACATCTACGTATGCGGAACCGGGATCAGCCCCTCACGCGTACCCAGTTTCGCCAGACCTGTCATTGCGAGCGCAGCGTGGCAATCTCGTCAGGGCAACGGACACCGCCGCGGCAGCGAGATCGCCACGTCGCTGCGCTCCTCGCGATGACAAACCGGGTACGCGTGAGGGATCGGCCCCGATACCGTGGGTGATGAAGGCCGGATCGTCGTCCTCGGCGACACGGACGGTTACGGTCTTCGCCGTCCACCAGTTGGTCGGATGTGAAGATCGACTTGGCCGGCTCCGCCGTGACGCCTTGGGCGAATACGGAGATGAGCATGTCGCCGATGGTCTACGTGTCCAGCGACACCTGGTAGGTGGCTGAGTCGCCCTCGTTCAGGCTGAAGCTGCTCTCGCTCACCGTCACCCCGGCGGTGTCATCGTCGGTTACGCTGACAGGTTACGGCGGCAACGGCGATCCCGGCGTACTCGTCGGCGCCGCGCCCTCCTCTGCCGTCCGTTCCGCCTCGGCCCTGAGCCTCGGCTTTCAGCCCTTCCCGGATCTTCTCCAACCACCCTTCCCGGAAGGCCAACTCCGCCGGCAACTCATTACCACGTTTGCCCTTCCCGTATTGGCGATCTTCCTCCTCATCCACCTCGCCCTGCAACTGCGCTTCCTGGTCTTTCATCCGCCTGTAACTCATCGCCTTGTGTTTCGATGCGTTGGCTCTGGCTTTGGCGCCGTCCAGCGCCACGTGTCCCAGCTTCACCAATCCCTCACGCTGGCACAGCAAAAGCACCTGCAGGAACAATCCTGCCAGCGCCGCCAGGCGGTCCTTGCGAAAGTCCGAGATGGTGTGGAAATCGGGTGTGTTATTCACCGCCAGCACACGGAAGGCGATGTCCTCATGCAACCTGGTGGCGATGCGCCGCGATGACGGCGCCCCGATGCAGTAGGCATACAACAGCAACTTCACCATCATCCGAGGATTGCAGGGCGGACCACCTATCCGTTCGCCATCGTAGCGGGCGGTGATGGCCGACAGGTCCAACTGGTCCACCACGTCGGAGATGAAGTAGGCCAGGTGACCCTTGGACAGCCACTCCCGCAGCGCCGCCGGCAGCAGTAACTGCTGGTCAGGATCGTAAGACAGGTAGGTCTTGCTCATCACCGGCTCCCAACCAGTGGACTGCCCCCATCATATCCCCTCCACCTCGCTGACCTGTTTCTCGGACAGGCTGCTATCACTGAGCGCGTGCCGTGGCTCAGTTCAGGGAAGGTCAATTCTCCGTCCATCGTAGCTAACTTGCTCTGCCATTTTCTCCATTCCTGGCGTTCGGATTCAGTGGCACTATCAAAAACACCGACCCCATCTCAACCTTAACAGGGTGTTGAAATGAGTGGCAGCTTGGAGGGAAGGTGGTGATGACTGGTCGACAAACTGCGGGCTACCTTGGGATTAGTGAGTGAGGGGGCTGGTCGGCAGGTTACGGAGCGTTGTCGGCGGTGGTCAGGACAGACCTATCCCACGGTTCACGCCACCACCGGCGTCAGTTTCAGCAATCGCACCAGGTTGTAACTGGCGGTGGTCATCTCCATCCAGAACCGATTGCGTGCCACGCCGCCACAGCGCAGTTTCCGGCCGCCGCCCACGGTCTTCACCCAGCCGAAGACTTCCTCAACCTGTTTCCTGGCCCGCTGGCTGAGGCGATACCCCTCATGCCGAGTGGTGTGCCGGTTAATGGCCGAGCGCTGCTTCTGGGCCACGTGGGGTGTTACCCGAGACCTGCGACACTCCTTGACGGATACCGCGGGTGTCATAGCCACGGTCGGCGCTCACGGTGATCCGTCTGGCGCCCGGTACAGCTTCCAGCGTCTCCAACAGTGCTGACCAAACGGCTATATTCTGCCGGCTTGACGCAACTGGTTGGTGAACATTTTGACGACGCCGACGTGAGGTTCCGACGGCTCTTGATACCTGCTGACAACGGCGAACCTGTCTGCACCCGGGGTTGCCAGTAATAAATCTTGGACAAAAGAACCGATTAGCCTGAACCGGGTTTCGCGCAATCGTGTTTCATTCAGCCCAATGTCATCAATGGTGCTTTGCGCTCTGTGCCTGGCATTGTGAGTCAAACCCGACTTTGGAACTATCTCGCCGGTAAGCGGCACGTAATCGAAATGCTCTTCCGGCTGATCCAACAAATCCACTGCACAAGGATCAACATAGCCTGTATCCGGCCATTGGTCGGCTTTGGCAAAGTTGCATCGCTGGCAGCTGGACACCCAATTGTCCCAATCATAAACCAGGCGAGGGAAACGGCTCCGTGGCCGAAAGTGGTCAACCGATGATTGTAATTCGCCGACAGGCTCAAATCGCTGCTCGCAATACCCGCACTTATCGTTGAAACACTCGCGCAAGTCGGCTGCAAACACGGTCCAATAGTTGTGCTGGCTGGGGTTGCTACCGCGTTGTTGAAAGTATTGCACCCATAGGTGGGTGTACATCTTGGCGTAGTGGACTACGCCGGACGGAGCCGGGGCGCGATCCACCCACCTCATTGCGACTACGCTCCATCTTGGGACAATTCGGTTTCAAGGGAGCGCAAGAAGCGGTGCATCAATTCCGAGTACCGCTCATTTTGAGGGCTGACCGGACCTTTGGACAGCAAATCCTGATTGACCAGACGGCGCAGCTCGTCCATCTCGCGTTCCTCTTCCGGTGCAAGCGATTCCTTTCTCCGCAACTCCCGCAGCCGGTTGGCCCGCTGCACCGTCAGCTCATCGGTCGGATCGTCTATCCCCATGAACGTCCGGTAGATCTCGTCCGCCGTCCAGCCGATGATGTCCTGCTCGTTGCGCGACCAGACCACCTGCCCGGTTTCATCACGTTTCAGCAGGTGAACCTGCCCTTTCTTCAACCCAGCCACCATCATCGGCGAGTGAGTGCTGGCGAAAATCTGCACGTTGGGGAAGTGCCGTTGCAGCGTGGGGATGATGCGCCGCTGCCAGGACGGATGCAGGTGCGCGTCGATTTCGTCGATGATGAAAATCCCACGCCGCTGCTTCCAATCGTCGTAGTATTCGTAATGCTCCGCCATGCCCAACATGAGCTGCGAAACCCATGAAAGCACCGAGCGCGTACCATGACTCAATTCGGGGAAGGTTAGCTCACCGTCCATCGTAGCGAACTTGTTCTGACCCTCTCTCCATTCGTGACGTTCGGATTCAGGGTCACTAGCAAAAACCCCGACACCCATCTCTACCCGAAAGCCTTCAGTGATTTCAAGAATCACCCGGTCTATCTCGTCAAATACGTCATGTTCCCATTCTTCAGCGCCGTGTTTCAAATTGACAGCCCGGAGTACATTGAGGTCGTCTTCAGCATCTTTCGACAGGCGATATGGCCAAAAAGTTGCAGATTCAGTATCCCTCTGGGGTGATGCTGGATTGTGATAACCCACGTAACCAAAATCCCGTTGCAGTTCTTCCCAGTCAATTTCATCTGCGAATTGTAGCCCGTCCTTCCCGCCAATCTGTAGTGAAGCAAACTGCCAGTCTCCGTCATCAGAAGTCTCAGAAATGTAAAGTGCTCGATAATCGCCAACTGAATTAGTCCATACCAATTCAGCGAATGGCATACGGAAACCCAATATGGAACGTTCGTGCGAAGCGTTAATATGCGCTCGCGGAAGCGCTTTTATAACATTTGGGTCCGTGGCGATTGCTGAGATTAGCGCCTGCAAAACCGTGGATTTCCCCACGTTATTGGGGCCAATTAGCAAGTTCGCATTGGGGTCAAATTCCAATACAATTTTGTATGCCTCGACAGTACCCGGTCGAAGCCGGAACGGCCCCATATTGAACAGTTCCAGTGACTTGATAGGCATGGCAGTTTCCCAACGGCCTCCGCTATTAGCATATCCGCCGTTTCGACTGCTCTTACAGCGGCGGGTTCAGCGACACGCCGAGCACGTCCTCGCACCACGCGGCGGCGGACAGGAGACGAGCCTCGGCAAACGGCGACGCTACCATCTGGATGCCCAGCGGCACGCCAGTCTCCGCCAGGCCGGAGGGCAGGGCGATGGCCGGGAAGCCGCACGACGTCCACGGCCCTTGGAAGGCAGGGTCGCCCGTGTTGGTGCGGTCGGCTTGGGGAGGCGACGGCGCGCCCGGCGTCAGCAGCACGTCGCATTGCCTGGCCGCCTCCTCCATGTCCGTGGTGAATTGTCGGCGCCGCTCCAGGGCGCGGGAGTAGTCGATCCCGTCCACCGCAAGGCCCTCGGCCAGCATCGCCCGCAGTTTGGGCTGGTAGTCCTCGGCCTGACGCCGGTACATCGGCTCGTGGAAGGCCGCCGCCTCCACCGCCATGATCAGACGCTGGTCCACGTAGGCCGATTCGATGCTCTCCTCCAGGGGTATCTCCTCGATCTCGGCCCCCGCTTCGGCCAGCTGTTCGGCCACGGCGTCCAGGTGGCGGCGGCTCTCAGTATCCGCCCCCTCGTAGAAGTAGCGGCGCAGCAGCCCGATGCGTGGGGCCGGCGGCTCCACGATGGCCGATAGGTAGTCGCCCACCGGCTCTCGGGAGGACACCGGATCGGCCACGTCGGGGCCGGCCATCACCTGCAGCAGCAACGCCGCGTCTTCCACCGTGCGCACCAGCCAGCCCACGGTGTCCAGGTTCCAGCTCACCGGAACCACCCCATAGCGGCTGACGCGGCCGAAGGTAGGCTTGAAACCAACCACGCCGTTGTAGGCAGCCGGGCGCAACACCGATCCCACCGTCTGCGACCCCAAAGCGGCTGGACACATCCGGGATGCCACGGCCACCGCTGACCCGCTGCTGCTCCCGCCCGGCGTGTGTGCCGGGTTCCATGGGTTGTATGTGGGCGACGGGTCCAGGCACGCGAACTCGGTGGTCACGGCCTTGCCCAGCATCAGCGCTCCGGCCTTCCTGAGCAGGGTCAGCGAAGTTGCGTCGTAGTCGGGCACGAAATCCTTGTAGACCTCGCTGCCCGCCTTGGTCGGGATTCCGGCGGTGTAGTAAATGTCCTTCAGCCCAATGGGAACGCCGTGCAACGGGCCCAACGGTCGTCCCTCCGCCACCGTGGCGTCGGCTTGGCGGGCATCGGCGAGCACCGTTTCGCGGTCAACGTACACCCACGCCAGTAAGCGTTCGTCCAGGGATTCAATACGGTCCAGGCACGCTTCCGCCAGTTCGACGGCGGTGAGTTCGCGCCGGGCGATGGCGCGGGCGGCTTGGGCGGCGGTGAGTTCGTTGGGATTGGGCATCGGTTATTACTCCTGGTCCAAGAATGTGAGCATCAGCGCAACGTAACGATGCACCAAGGGGCGGTCGTATTCAATGTCTTCTGGTTCCATCGTTCTGTTGTAAAAGTTGGAGTGAAAGTGCTGTGCCGCTGATATGCCCAAGCGCATTTCAGCCCGGATTAACTCGCTGTCCACAGCATCGGCGATAGTCCGGGCAGCGTTGACCAGCGCGCGGTGGGTTCCGTATTCCAGCCCCCGCTGCTGCGCCACCCCCATGATCGCATGGGCTGCCGCGCCCCAGAGTTTCTCGGATGCCTGCAACGTATCGCCGGCGTCAAACTCCCGGTCCGAATCGGCCAGGAAGCCCTCTGCGGTTTGGGCGTGGTCTGTGGTCAGCATCGGTTAGTCCTTCCCGCTAATCGCGGCGCGTCCGGAACAGCACGTAGATGGCGAAGGCGCGGCGGTCTCTGGTGGGCACACCGTTGAACAGGTTGATAGTCCGCTCTGTTAGATCAACCAGATAAGCAACTCGGGAGCGATCAAAGTCGGTTATTGGCGCATAGTCAGCGAACTGACGGTGGAGCTGCATATTGACGAAGTGTTCAGCAAAATCATGGATGTCCAGTGGGAAGCGGCTTACCATAGACTGGTTTCGACACTGATTCCTGGCGTGACCATGCTCCAACGCGCGGTAAGTCTGCTCCCAGGCAGGTTGGCTGCGGCCAGCGCGGGTTGCGCCGGCGATCAGGTCAGCGCCGCACCGGGCCAGGGTATGGAACATGGCATAGTAGGCGGCGCTGACCGCGCGGCACAGGTCGGTTTGGCGAGGGCGGCCTCGCCTCCCTTCGCGAGCCGCCAGCTGACGGGCGATTGCCATCAGGTGCGGTGGATGCATCCGGCTACTTGGGAGGCCCTTCTTCCCATTCGGACTTTTTGATGAAGAACCTCCCCGGGCGGTCGAATACGCCTATCTGCTGTAGTGCAGGATCCATCAATCGACCCATACTGAGGGCCCAGTCCAGCGCCGCGTCCGTGCGCAGGTGTTTCTCGTCGCCGTCGAACACCAGGTACAGTTGGATGTAGTCGTCGCCGTAGTGGTCGACCAGCGACTTCGCGAAAACGGGGTCGAAAACCAGATCATTCCCAAAGCGTTCGTTGAGCAAGTCCCTGGCGATGTCGGCCACTTTCTCCAGGGTGTCTGGACTGAAAGACATGGCCCGTCCTCGCAGTTTCCGGGATGGTTTATCAAAGGGCAATCAGAGTCGATTATACGCCGGGCGGGCGGCGCTCCCCCCAGTCCGTCGCCTGCTCGTATGCATAGGCGGCTCGGAACAGTGTGGTCTCGTCGAACGCCCGGCCCGCGATCTGTAGCCCGATGGGCAGGCCGGCCGCTGTGAAGCCGCAGTTGATGGACAGCGCGGGCAGGTTCGCCAAGTTGAAGGGGGCGGTGAACCCGCGTCGTCCCTTGAATCCGGCGATGACGTCCTCCTTGGTTCCGAGGCCGGTGGTTTCCGGAATCAACGTGGCCGGCACGGATGAGGCCGGCATCACCAGTACGTCCACTTCATCCAGCGCGGCCAGGATCTCCGTGCGGAGCACATCACGAAGGCGCGCCGATTTCTGGTAAACCTTGGCCGGCAGGATGCTGCCCATGAGGAGGCGCACCTGGTTGTTGTGGTCCAATTCGCGCAGCCGATCGGTGGAGATGATGTCCCAGTTCAGCATGGCAGCGTCGCTGCTGATGATGCCGTAGGATATCTCCGACGAGTTGACGATTAGCGGTATGGACACCTCTCGAACGTCGGCGCCGAGGCCGGCCAACACGCCCACGGCGGCAATCACGGCATCGCGAACCTCGGGGTCATTGGCGTCGGTGTGCACCCGTTCGGATATTAGACCCACCTTGAGGCCGTTGATGTCGCCGTCCAGCGCAGCTACGTAGTCCGGGACGGGAACGTCCCACGACTGTGGGTCCTTGGGGTCGTGCCCGGCGATGGCGGCCAGGGTATGAGCGCAATCGGTGACGGTACGCGAGATTGGCCCGGCCGTATCCATGGACCAACTGGCTCCGAATACACCATGCCGACTGACCAACCCGAGCGTGGGCCGGATGCCGACCAGGCCACAGAACGCCGCGGGTCCTCGAATGCTGCCGCCGGTGTCCTCACCCAGCGAGGTCGCGCACAGGAACGCAGCGGTGGCTGCGCCCGAACCGCTGCTGGAGGTGCCAGGATTGCGTCGCGTATCCCACGGATTGCGCGGCCGACCGTAGGGGTGGCGGAAGGCGTCGCCGCTGGCGTACTCGCTCATGTTGAGCTTGCCCAGCAACACGGCGCCGGCCGTCTTGAGCCGTTCCATTATGGTGGCATCCTCATCGGGAATGTTCTCGCCGAGGATGGTCGACCCATTGGTGGTCAGGATGCCGGCGGTGTCGAACTGGTCCTTGACGGCAACTGGAACGCCGTGCAACGGGCCACGCCGGTTTCCGGCGGCGATCTCGGCGTCGGCGCGGCGCGCGTCCTCACGGGCGCGGTCGGCGGTTACTGTGATGTACGAAGCGTAGTTGCCGTCCAGACTGGCGATCCGCTCCAGGTAAGCCTCGGTGGCATCAAGCGAAGAAACCTCGCCGGCGGCGATGCGTTCGCCCAACTCGGTTGCCGACAGGTAGCAGATGTTGGCGTCGGGCATTATTACCCCTCCTGCTTGCGCGCCGTTTCGGACACGATGATTGGCAACGGTTGGATGTTGGCTACGTCCGGCTCGGTGACGGCTGCCAGGGCCTCGAGCAGCCCATTCAGCGATTCGCGCACCTCGGCAACCAGGTCGTCGGGGATGTTGATGTCCGCGGCTTTTGCCAAAGCCCGAACGTCGGCGTCGTTCAAATCTGCCACTATGCACCTCTCACGGGAGAACACCAGCAAAGCTGGGTGGCCGGTCGGATCGGGGTGCCGCAATTTTGTGCGGGCCGGCCGGCATTGTCAACTCGGAAAGCGGAAAGCCCGTTAAGTAGGAAAATTGATGGTAGAATTTTCCGCCGGCATTTTTCCGGCCGCTCCTTATGCGAGATCACAACTGATGCAGGCCCATACCTCCCGTCCCATGACCCAGATTAGTCGGGTGTCCAATTTTGTGCAGGAGTTTTCGATGCCGCTGATTCTGGGCGTCATTCTGGGCTTGGTGGCCGCCAACGTAAATCACCACTGGTACGAGGTGTTGGTCGACTTTCACCCGTTGGGCCATCACGCCTACGTGTTCGGGCACCCGGTGACGGTCCATTTCATCATCAACGGCATTTTCATGTGCCTTTTCTTCGGCATTGCCGCGAAGGAGATCACCGAGTCGACGTTGCCGGGCGGCGTGCTAAACCCCTTGAGGCGGGCCATCAACCCGCTGGCCGGAACTCTGGGCGGTGTGTTCGGCCCAGTGGGCATGTACTTCGCGCTCGCCTGGCTTCTTTACGGAGGCACCGACGATTTCGGCGCGGTAGCCAATGGATGGGCGATTCCCACCGCCACAGACATCGCGCTGGCCTGGCTGGTGGCACGGGTTGTGTTCGGCCCCATGCATCCGGCCGTGAACTTTCTCCTGCTCCTGGCGGTGGCCGACGACGCCATCGGACTGGTGATCATCGCCGTCTTCTACCCGGATCCGAATCATCCGGTGGAACCCATCTGGCTGCTGTTTGTGGTCGGCGGCATGGCGGCCGCGTATGCCATCCGGCGGTTCCGAGTCCGCTGGTGGCCGGTTTACATCCTGATCGGCGGAGCGCTGTCGTGGATCGGTATGGCCAAGGCGGGAGTGGAGCCTGCGCTCGCGCTGGTGCCCATCGTGCCGTTCATGCCCGCCGCCATCCACCACACAGGATCGCACGAGGAGGAGCACGCGCACGCTGCGGAAACTGCGCCCCACCCCCACCTCGCGGATGCGGCACATCACGCGGGCGCCGCCGAGCATGGGGGCCATGGCGTGCTGGAAAACTTCGAGCACCAGCTCAAACCCTTCGTGGACTACGGCCTGTTTTTCTTTGCTTTTGCCAACGCGGGCGTGGCGTTCACCAGCATCGGGTGGGTGACAATGATGGTCCTGGTCTCGCTGATAGTGGGCAAAGCCATTGGCGTAACTTTGTTCTCCTGGGTAGCGTCGCTGATCGGTTTCCCATTGCCTCCGGGAATGGGCGTGCGGCACCTGGTGGTCACGGGGGTTGTAGCAGGCCTCGGGCTGACGGTTGCCCTGTTCGTTGCGGGAAAGGCGTTCCCCGGGGATTCCCCGTTCCAGGAGCCGGGCAAAATGGGAGCCGTGTTAAGCATTGGCGCTGCGCTGGTGGCATTCGTCCTGGGCAAGGTATTACGCGTCCGCTATGAGGGCCTGCGATCCAGGATAATTTTCCCTTGGACTCGCAGCTGACCACCGCTGGGCGATCGGCCTGGTCCGTTCGCCGTCGCCCTGCAACCGATCTAACCTGACAGGAGGACACGCCGATGGCATTGATAGGTGTACTGACCCACCATTGGGCTAAGGAAGACAAGGTCGAAGAGGCTAAGGCGTTGCTGGATCGGAACGGTGTGGCCCAGAGCCACGCGCCCGGCTTCGGCGCGCGTCATACCTTCATCTCACTGGCGGACCCAACCAAGATCTCGACCCTGGTCACTTGGGATAGCAACGAGATCTATGATGCTTGGCGAGCCAGTCCCGAGCGCGCCGTCGCCATGGCCGGCGCGGACGATCTCTGGTCCCGCCCGCCCGAGTCTGAGCGCTTCGAGATGCAAGACTGAAAAAGGGCGAATGAAGATTCGCCCCTGCGAACGCGCCGGTCAGCAGGGCGTCACGCCAGCAGGGCACCCAGATCTACCTGACCCGCCAGCAGGTCGGCCATGCGCTCGGCCTTGTGCCGGGCGTGGGGCACAACGGCGCCCATCAGTCCGCCGACGGCGTCGGCTGTGGCCACAGTCCCCTGATCTACCAGCAGGACGGGCACATTACGCTTGGCCGCCTCGACCCTGATGTACTCGGTGGGTCGCGAGCCACCGGTCAGCACCAGGCAACGCGTATCCTGCATCAGGGACGCCATCTGGATGTCGGGCCGTTCGGCGCGGGTGATCACCGCCTGGTGTCCATAACGCCCGAAATAGCCGGCGCCGGAGTCCATGATGTTCCCGCCTATGAGGAAGCGGTCGACCCATGCGCCGCCGTCCGCCGGCTCGAGCTCCCAGCGACCGGCAAGGTTGGACTCCAGCTGATCAAGGTTCAGCGAGAGCATGGCGCGGTCTTCCGGCAAAGTGCCGATTACCGGCACTCCGGCGGTGGAAAGCTCGGACCGTAGGGCCGTCACTCGCTGGACTCGGTAGCGCGGCGTCTCATTGATGACCACGCCGACCAGCCGTGACCCGAGGGTAGCCACCGCGCCGGAAACCCCCACCGCGGAGATGTTCGGTTCGTAGCCGAAGACTGCGACCACGCGAGCCGAGAGCCGCTCCGCCAGTCCGGATACGATGGCTGAGGTCACGCCGGAACCGGTGGACGGGTTGGCCACCTCGACGATCACGTGCTCGCTGATGCCGGTGAGCGAGCGAACGGCGCTGGCGGCCGCGTCCAGGCCGGCAGCGTCCTCCGATGATGCCACGGCAACGCCGCCACGGAAATTGCCGGCAAAGTAAACGGCGTCCGGGTCGGTGCGTCCGGCCGGCGAGACCGGCTTGCATACAGACACCCTGGCGCCGGACCGGGCGATCAGGGTGGCCAAACCCGCGGCGACGGATGTCTTGCCAGCGCCGGGTTGGTGGGACGCTACGAGCAGGACAGACATGAGGAAACCCGAAGATCAGGCGCGACTAGTAGTCGTCGACCCGGTTCTCAATATAGTTCGGATCAAAGCCAGGCGGGAAGTTGGTCGTGTCGTCCCACTTGCTCATGGTCATGTCGCAGCGGTGCAGACTCGCGCGGTTGAAGTTTGCGCCACGCATGTCGGTCATGATCCACATGGAGTCGCGGATCTTGGCGTTGGTGAAGTCCGCCCCCCGCATGGTAGCGCGGCTCACGTCAGCTCCGTTCAGATTGGCGCCCTGCCAGTTGGAGTTGGTCAGGTCCGCGGAACGCAGGTCGACCTCAATGGCGGTGACCTGGCTGCAATCGGCGTCGGTCAGGTCCGTGTTGAGGAACGAAGCCCGATTGAGGCGGGACCACTGCAGGATCGCCTCCTGCATATTCGACTGCTTGAGGTCGGCCCAGAAGAGGTTGACGTTCCGCAGGATGGCCATCGCCATTTGCGC
This sequence comes from Dehalococcoidia bacterium, assembly GCA_022827095.1. Classification (GTDB taxonomy): domain Bacteria; phylum Chloroflexota; class Dehalococcoidia; order Lucifugimonadales; family UBA3495; genus Bin87. The sequence goes on along the minus strand of JAJDTP010000009.1, from coordinate 184,965 downwards.
GGAAGACAGGGTAGCGCCATAGAGATCGGCTCCCGTGAAATCGGCGGCGCGCAGATCGCAGCGGGACAGGTTGGCCCGGGTCAAGCGGGCGTCCGACAGGGATGCTCCCCGCAAATCGGCATCGCGCAGGTCCATGCCGGACAGGTCAAGTCCGGACAAGTCGGCGGCGCGAAGATCAAGATGCTGATCAGGATTGGCGGACCGCCACGCTTCGAGGTTTTTCTTGCCGCCGGTGACCGCGGCTACATGATCGGGATTGGCCATCTATGCGTTTCTCGCAGCAGCGATCTCGTCTTCGACGTCGAAGACACGCTCGGCCACGACCATCTTGAGCTCGTTGACCTTGCTGTAGCCCGGGTACTCGTCGCCATCCTCGTCAAAACGATCGAAGATCTTCTCGCCGTCCAGATAGATCTCGAGGCGGCCCTTGTCCGCGGGGGTGAGCTTGATTGCAATATCGCCGGCGTTTTGGGAACGCCAGAATTCGGTCGCCAGCCACGTGGCGAGGCCGTGGTAGCCTCAAGGCACGCAGTAGACGATATCCACTTCAACCTTGCCAAACTCTGAGCGGGTCATAGTCATTCGGGTTGATTCTCCTATTCGGTCGTTTAGCAGGGGGATGCGCTTTGGTGGCAAGAGGCGACCCCGGTCTCACAGATTTTCCAGCATACGGATGAAGTTAGCAATTTCCCCTTTACCGTGGCGGATTTCGTCCACGCCGGGGGGCCAGCCGTAGAACCGTGAGTAGAACGAGCTTGCGGCGAGGTAGTAGGTGTACAGCACCGGAGGGGCACCCTCGTCATCAATCAGACGCAATACCGTTTCCGCCAGGGCATTGTGCGATCCATGGAACCACCCTCTGCGCTCGGCGACGGCTTTGATAGCATGGGCGGCCGCGCCCCAGATCTTGTTGCAGGCCTCCTCCAATTCACCGCGTTCAACCTCGTCGTCCACCAGATCGAGAAAATGCCAACTCCGTTCAGCGTGGTAATCGACAACGGTGGTCATGGCGAACTCTCGAGATTAAGCGAAGTGGTCGGGCGCAGGTTGTAGTGACGGGCGCAGGTTAATTGACGCGGGCGCTGGCCTGGCCGACGGCGGTCTTGTCGCCGTTCTGGTTCTCGCAATAGACATCCACCGTGACCAGCGTGCTCCCGTCGTCCTGGGGCTCACGGCTGTTGACCTGCCCGTGGACGCTGACGGTGTCGCCGTGCTTCACCGGGCGGAGGAACTTCAGGTTGACGTTGCCGCTGCGGTGGAAGTCCTCGCCGCCGATGAACTTGCGCATGGCCTCGGTGCAGAAGGCAATGCTCATGCGACCCGAGGCGATGGCGTAGGTGGTGCCCAGCCGCTTGGAGGCCAGTTCGGGGTCGTTGTGGATGTTGGAGCGGTTGAGTATCCCGCAGGCCTCGAACTGGTTGATCACGTCCTGCGTGATGTGCTTGGTGACGACGGGGAGGGTTTCGCTGTCTAGCCTTGGGGATGCCATTTCTTGCCCAACTCCTCGGGTTTCTTGATCTGGTAGGTGCGCATCTTTTCGATCATCCGGCCGTCCTCGTCGGTGGCCGTGGCTTCGATGACGAGGTACGGCTTCTCGCGCCGGACGAACTTGTCGTGGATACGGCCGGTAACGCGGATCTTCTTGCCGGGGATCGGCGGATTGAAGAGGTCGACCTCGTTCCCCGCGTTGATGCTGCCGGTCTGGTCGTCGTAGGCCAGCGAGAGGGACGTGGCGTCGTGCTTGACGGCAATGGTGGGGAACACGGCATCGGGATCGTCCACAGCGCGGCGGTAGAGATCCACCATCTCCTGCGTCAGCAGGTACTCGTAGGAGCCCAGCTCCTCGCCAACCTGAACTTCGTCATAATCGAAGAGGGGCAGTTCCTGTTCAGCCATAGTGGCGCACTCCCAATATCGTTAGCGTAGGCGGGAACAACGATACCGCAGGGCGCGACGGGCGTCAATCAGCGCGTGTCGCAGGCGGCGGCAGAAGCAAGCCGCGCCAGTATCCAATGGGTTGTAGCCGATAGCCGCGGTCAGTAGGACGTTCCACCCTCGCACGACACCATCCTCAGTTGAGGCCCGGCGCCGTCATCGCGGGACGTGTGGACCTCATACCGCTCTCCCTGGTAACTGAAGGTTATGCGATGCCCCGGGGTGATCACTTGAGCATACGCCATGCCTTCCTCAGGACAGCCCAGTGAAGCGTCCGACCAGGACACGGGTTCGTCGCTGACCAGCGCCAAACTATCCACCGGCGCTGACAGCCGATCAGCCAGGAGCAGGCGCGCCTGCTCCTGTCGGTCGCTTACAGTCTGGGGCGGCATCGAAATGGGCGCGTCCTCTCCGTTGGCGTTGGAGCTTTCAGGTTGCGGAACGCCGCCACCGCACGCTGCAAGCAGGCATACGGTCAATGCCGCCGTTGTCGCCAGAATCCATCGACACACTCCAGGAGTGAACCGTTGCAACGTGGATTGGAAAAGCGGTTTTATCAGCATGATGCGCTCTTGGAACGGAGGACGTCGGGGACACCGGCGAGCTCCTCGCGTTTCACCCACTGTAGTTAACCACGCACCGGGTTGCCCGACAAGCGATCTCAGGGCTCGCCGCTGGCGCGGCTTGAGCAATCTGTGGATGGTGGAAGAGTACCTTTGCCTGGACCGGGCGATGCTTCGAGGTCTGGAATCCCTGCCGTTGGAGACGATTGACGCTGTGCCGCCACCACTGTCTCTTCCTGTTGTAGAATTGGCCGTCAACCAATCCCCTGCCGCTTCCAGTGAAGGCGGCCCGCACGGAGGAGCCCATGTCCCAGATGATGACCGGCAAGCAGGCCCTGCTGGAGATGCTCAAGGCCGAGGGGGTGGATTACATCTTCGGCAACCCCGGCACCAGCGAGGGGCCGATCATCGACCTGCTGGGGGACTACCCCGAGTTCCGTTACATCCTGACGTTGCAGGAGAGCGTGGCGATGGGCATGGGCGAGGCCTACGCCCGGGCCAGGGGCACGGCGTCTTTCGTCAGCCTGCATGTGGACAGTGGCCTAGCCAACGGCATCGCGCTGATGCTGGATGCCCTCAACACCGGCACACCGATGGTGGTGACGTCGGCCAACTACGACATCCGCAAGGTCAACGAGACCATCACGGATCTGGCCGACCTGGTGCGGCCGGTTACCAAGTGGGCGGTAGAACTGTCCCATCCTGACCAGATACCCAGCGTGATCCGGCGGGCGTTCAACGAAGCCAACAGCCACCCCAAGGGCCCGGTGTACGTTGGCTTCACCTCAAATGCCCTGGAGGGCATGGCCGAGATGAACCTCGAGCCGTCCCGTCCGGTTTATGACGGAGCGAGGCCCAACATGGAGGGGATCGCCGAAGCGGCTTCGTTGCTCGCGGGGGCCAGCAAGCCGCTGATGCTGGTGGGAGATAGGCTTTCCGACGACGACGCGGTGGATCAGGCGGTCGCGCTGGCCGAGTTGATGGGACTTCCGGTGTACCAGGCGCGGGGCGCGGAGGTGGCCTTCCCCACCACGCATGAGCAGTTCATGGGCGCGTTGTCCTTGCGGGTCACCGAGCAGCGGGCGGTGTTGCAAGCCGTGGACCTCGTTCTGGCCGTGGGCTCGGATCCCTTTGAGGAGCTTTTCTACTGGGGCGATGTCATCCTGCCGGCGGAGGCCAGGCTGGTTCACATCGACCCGGACCGCAGCAAGATCGGGCGATCGGAGCCAACCGACGTGGGCATCGTGAGCCACTGCGGGCCGGCATTGGCAGAACTGATCGCGGCGTTGGAGGAGCGCCTTTCCACCAGCGACCGCTCGGAGATTGGACTGCGCAAACAGGCGGTGATCGCGGACCGGCAGAGCGTCCGGGCGGCGTTCGAAGAGTCAGCGGCCGAGAAGTGGGACCACCGACCGATGACGCCGGCCCGCATGATGTCCGAGCTGGCCGCGGCAATCCCCGACCACGCCATTGTGGTGGACGATTCCATAAGCAACCGGGCGACCATGCGGCACTACTTCCAGGCCCAGCGCCGGCCCGACTTGCGCGGGGTACGGGGGCAGTCCATCGGCGGCGGCATCGGCGTTACCATGGGCACCCAGTGCGCGTACCCCGACCGGCCGGTGTTCGGCATCATCGGCGACGGCAGCGCCATGATGACCATACAGGGATTGTGGACCGCAGCCAACGACAACATCCCCTGCGTCTTCGTCATCTGCAACAATGGCATGTACCGGGTGCTGAAGACCAACTTCAACGTGTACCAGCGGGACGTGCTGAACCTGCCCGAAACCTCGGGAGGGCGGCTTTTGTACTCTGATTTCGGGACGCCCTTCGACATGGCCGCCATCGCCAACAGCATGGGCGTGCACGGCGAACGCATCACGGAACCGGTGGAGATCAAACCCGCGGTCGACCGGGCGGTGGCCTCCGGCAAGCCGGCCCTGCTGGACATGGTGATCGACGGCTCCCTGTAGGTAAGGCTCAGGGTTGACGACAAGACGGACACGGGAGACGAACTAATGCGAACCAACACCACCAAGGCAAAACTGAATGACGGCCAGGTCGTCTTCGGCGCGATCATCACGCGCTATGCGCCCGATATGGTCGAGATCTTCGGTGCGCTGGGCTACGACTTCGTCATGATCGACTGCGAGCACGGTCCGGCCAACCTGGACCAGGTGGAGCACATGGTGCGTGCCGCCGAGTCCTTCGGAATAACGCCGATAGCGCGCATACCTGATCACTCGGACCAGACGATCCTGCGGTTCCTGGACCGGGGCCTGCAGGGGATCATCGTCCCCCACGTCAACACCGGGGAGCAGGCGGCGGCCATCGCCCGCGCCGCGCGCTACTACCCCGACGGGTATCGTGGCATGGGCGGCGGCCGGGCGCAGGACTACGGCATCGGGGTTGCCCGGGACGAGGCGACGGCGTGGGTGAACGAGAACGTGCTGGTGATCCCAATGGTCGAGGACATCGAAGCCGTCGGCAATCTGGACGACATCCTGGCCGTTTCCGGCGCGGATGTGCTGCACGTGGCGGCGTCGGACCTGGGCCAGAGCATGGGCAACCCTGGCGTCCCCGAAGTGCGCCGGGTGATGAGCGAGGTGATCCCTAGAGTGCGGGCCGGCGGCAAGAACGTCGGCGTGGGCGGCAATAATCCCGCGGACACGGCCGGAGTCGCCGAGTTCATCAAGCTGGGCGCGAACTTCGTGACGGTGTCCGGCTGGGGACTGCTTCGTATCGGCGCGGAGGACTTCCTGAAAAACGTGAACGCCGCCCTGTGATGGGGCGGCGTCGCAACGAGGCAGTGGCGAACCCCGGTAGGCCCGGGGTTCCTTTTTGTGGATGCGGGTCAGTAGAGGTGGCAGGACACCACGTGGCCGGGCTCCAACTCCGTAACTTGCGGAATGTCCCGTGAGCAGCGGTCCATAACGAACGGGCACCGGGGATGGAACCGGCACCCTTCGGGTGGATTCAGCGGTGAAGGCACCTCGCCAGTGAGGATCATTTCCTCTTGCTCGATGTCCGGGTGGGATGGCAAAGCCGCGTTCATCAGGGCCTTGGTGTAGGGATGCGAGGCGTTGTCGAACAGTTCCTTGGTGGGGCCGTATTCCACAATCTGCCCCAAGTACATCACGGCCACCCAGTCGCACATGTACCGCACGGTGGCCAGATGGTGGGCGATCAGCAGATAGCTGACGTTGTACTCGTTCTGCAGGTCCATCAGCAGGTTCATGATCTGGGCACGAATGGACACGTCCAGCGCCGAAACCGGCTCGTCGAGCACGATCACTCGCGGCTCCACGGACAGCGCCCTGGCGATGGCCAACCTCTGGCGTTGCCCGCCGCTGAACTCGTGCGGGTACAGGTTGGCGTGGTAGCTGCTGAGCCCAACGTCGTTCAGGAGCTTGGCGACGCGGTCCTGCATCTCGCGCCGGCTCAGGTTCAAGTTGATGACCATGGGCTCGGCGATCAGGTCACGGACGCGCATCCGGGGATTGAGAGAACTCCAGGGGTCCTGGAAGACCGCCTGCACCGAACTGCGATAGGCGCGGCGCTGCTCGGCGGTGGCGTTGTGTATCTCGTCCCCTTGGTAGCGAATGGTGCCCTCGGTGGGTTCTTCCAATTGCAGGAGCATCTTGGCGGTGGTGCTTTTGCCGCACCCGGACTCGCCCACGATGCCCAGCGTTTCGCCGGCGCGGATCTGGAAGGAAACGCCGTCGACGGCCTTGATCCAACCGGTGACTTTGGAGATCAGAAGGCCCTTGGTCACGGGGAAGTGCTTCTTGAGGCCCGAGGCCTCGAGGAGCACCTCGCTCGTAGTTTGGGTCATCGGATTTGCTTCCAGGGTGGTCATTCCAGCCTCCAGCAGGCGGCGTAGTGGCTATCGCTCACGTCGAATTGCGACGGATAGGTTTCCAAGCATTTGTCCATGACGTATTGGCAGCGGGGCGCGAAGGGGCAGCCCGGCGGCAGGTCGTGGAGCGTCGGCGGCTGCCCCTCGATGGAATACAGGCGATCTACGTCCTCTTCCAGCTTCGGGACCGATGACAACAGGGCCTCGGTGTAGGGGTGCGACGGATGGTTGAAGATGTCCCGCACGTCGCCCATCTCGACGATCCTTCCGGCGTACATCACAGCCACACGGTCGCACATCTTGGCCACGATGCCAAAGTCGTGGGTGATGAAGATCAGCCCGATGTTGGATGCTTCCTGCAATTCCTTGAGGAGCTTGAGGTACTGCGCCTGAATGGTGACGTCCAGTGAGGTCGTAGGCTCGTCGGCGATCAGCACGATGGGTTCGCAGGATATGCCGATGGCTCCCACGACGCGCTGGCGCATGCCTCCACTCATCTGGTGGGGATAGTCCCGGACCCGTGTCTCGGCGGCGGGGATGTTCACCTTGCGGAGCACGTCCAGGACCTGCTGCACGACGGTGCGCTTGGGTATGTCCTGGTGGATCTTGATGGCCTCGCCCACCTGGTTTCCGATGGAGAACACCGGGTTGAGGGAGGTCATGGGGTCCTGGATGATCAATGCGATCTGGCTTCCCCTGATTTCGCTCATCTCTTTGTCTGAGAGCTGCACCAGGTCCTGGCCTTCCAGGAGTATCTGCCCGTCAACGATGCGACCCGGTGGCTCCGGGATGAGCCGCATCAGCGACAGCATGGTCACCGACTTGCCGGAACCGGATTCGCCGACGATGCCCAGGGTCTCGCCGCGTCGCAGGTCGAAGCTGACGCCGTCGACCGCCCTCACCGTCCCCCAACGGGTCTCGAAATAGGTTTTCAGTCCGTCAACCTGAAGCACCACAGGGGATGTGTTTTCGGTTGTGCTAGTTGTCATGCGTTAGCCTTCTTGTGAGTGGGACGACAGCCGTTGGTCGCGGGGATCAGTTCAGTTGGCGGAGCCTGGGATCGAGGCGGTCGCGCAGCCAGTCGCCGAACAGGTTCATTGACAGCACGACGAGCATGATGGCCAGGCCGGGCATGGTGGAGATCCACCAGGCCACTGCCAGCCGGTCGCGTCCGTCGGATACCATGGAGCCCCAGGCCGGCGTGGGCGGCGGAACTCCCGCTCCCAGGAAGCTCAGGGTGGACTCCAGCAGGATGACGATGCCGACCTCCAGGGTAGCCAACACGATGAGGGTGTTGATGACACCCGGAAAGATGTGCATGAAGAGGATGCGCGGCGTTGACGCTCCCGCCACCTTGGCCAGCGCTACGAAGTCCATGGTTTTCAGCTGGAGAACCTCGCCCCGCACGTTGCGGGCAAAACGCGGCCATACGGCGATGGCCAGGATCGCGACGATTATGAGGAATGACTGCCCCAGGGCCAGCACCAGCACCAGGGCCAGCAATATGGTCGGTATCGCCAGCTTAATGTCCACGATCCGCATCAGGAACTCATCAAGCCAGCCTCCATACCACCCGGCGATGAGGCCACTGGCCACGCCGATGACCATGCCTACGCCCAGGGTAACGCCCGCCACCGCGAGCGAGATGCGAGCGCCGAAGATGACCCGGCTGAGCATGTCGCGGCCCAGGTGGTCCGTGCCCAGCAGGAATTCGGAGCTTCCGCCCGCTTCCCATGCCGGGGGCAGGTTGCGGTCGCGGAGGCCGCCGCGCTCGGGATCGTGCGGCGCGATCAACGGGGCGAAGATCCCGGTGATCACGAAGACCGCCAGGAAGAACATCGGGATCAGTGGCCATCTCCGGAGTTGCCAGAGTTTCCTGGCTATTCGGGCCGGCGCCGCCGGCTGCTGTATGACCAGAGTTGCATCTGCTGCCACGATTTCCCCTCCCCTTAGGAGTACCGAATCCTGGGATCAATGTAGGCGTACATGATGTCGACCGACAGCGCCGCCGCCACGTACATCAGCGTGAACACGATAACCACGGCCTGGAGCAGCGGGTAGTCGTTGCCGGCCAGGGCCTGGATCGCCAGCTGCCCCAATCCCGGCCACGCGAACACAGTTTCGACGACCAGCGAACCGGTGACCAGGCTGCCCAGGGTTATGCCGGCGAAAGTCAGCACGGGAATGAGCGCGTTGCGCAACGAGTGCTTCCAGATCACGATGTTGTTGGAGACGCCCTTGGCTCGCGCCAACTTCACGTATTCTGAGTCCAGAACGTTGAGCATGGCCGACCGCAGCAAACGCAGGTTGGCCGCGGCATAGAACCATCCCAGCGTCACCGCCGGCAAGATAATGCTGGTGATCTCCTGTCGGCCGTACGGCGGCACCAGACTGTCCCCGAACCAATCATTCCAGCGCACCGAAAACAGGAACACCAGCATCAGTCCTAACCAGAACACCGGGGCAGATTGTCCCACCAGGGCGACCACTTTCCCGGCCATGTCCAGGAAACTTCCTCGTTTCACTGCCGACAGGATGCCCAGGGGCACGCCGACGATTACCGAGAATGCGAAGGCCGCCAGTCCCAGTTGGAGCGTCGCCGGTATGCGCTCGATGATGACCTCCATGGACGGCCGGCCCTCTTTGATCGACTTGCCGAAGTCGCCGCGCAGGGCGCTCCCCAGGAATATGCCGTATTGCTGATAATACGGCTTGTCCAACCCGAGAGTTGCCGTGAGCCGGTCCCAGTCTTCCTGGGTGGAATAGTCATCCAGGTACACGTGCCTGGGATCGCCGGCCGCCCGGCTCATCACGAAGATGATCAACGACACCGCCAGCAGGGTTACCAGGGCCAGCAGGATGCGCCGCAACAGGTATCGCTGCATGTTGTTTCATTACCTCACAAATTGTTTCCCTGAGCGTTGCCGGTGATTAGCGGCGATTGATGAACTTTCGCCGAGAGTCGCTGGTCGTATGCCGGGTCAAATCACGACGAGCTGCCAGCGGCCCGGGCTTCGTCATTGCCGGACCCGGACCCGTTGGAGGACCCCAGCGTCCCGCCGCCTCGCGGCTGACGCGCGGCGCGAGCGAACCTTCCGAACATGCCTTCATAGCCGACGTTGAAGAGCAGCGCAATGATGTTCGGAACCAGCGCCGCTCCCAGGGCAATATAGGTTCGCGGCTTGAACAGGTAGGGGCAAACGCCTATGCATCTGGCGTCCTCAATGGCGGTAATGTGGCCGCCGATTTGGAAACCGATCCAAGCCCCTGCGGCGCTAACCGCGGACAAACCAAGACCGACGGCCAGCAACACAGGCCAGGACGGGATGGCGTCCACTCTCAGCATGGTCAGTCCTGCCCCGATTCCAGCGCCCACCCCCGCGCCTACCATAAGCATCATAAGGATTTTCGGCAGGGCCGCTACCCCGAAAAACACCGCCAACGCGGACGCTAGCGCCATCCCGAGGGCTGCCAGAACCCCGGCCAGGGGAAACCCCAGGAGAGTTCTGGCGACGACTGATATCCAAGGCTTCTGCGGCCCCATACTGGCGTTACCTGCCCACAATCCTTCCGTTCCGACTAGTTCTGCGGCCGCGGACGGATGTACTCGTACCCATTGATGTTGCGGAGGTCACGGTAGCGCACGCCTTCGGACCAGGGTTGGATCCTGGGGCCCACCGGCCAAACCACGTCGAAATTGTACAGCCCAATATTGGTGATGGCGTTTTCGAACATGAAGGTGGTGATCTCGATGGCTAACGCTCGGCGCGCCTCGAAGTCCACCTCACCCTTGTGCTGTGCGATCCTTTCGTCCAACCACGGGTGATCCGCACCGCTGGACCAGACCGCCTGGTGGTTGAGTTTCGAGCCTTTGTCCGTAAACCCCTGGCCCGGTTCGAGGCGGATGCCAGCGGCGTGGCAGGTGGCGCCCTGGTAGGTTCGTCCCACTATCGTAGGCCGGAGCGTGCTGTAGGGGACCTTCTGGAAGTTCACGTCCACGCCGATGTCGGCCCACATGGAAGCGATCGCTTCACAAGCTTCCACTTCAACCGGCGCGCCCCGCAGAGAAGGTGTCAGTGTGATACTGAATCCGTCGGAGTAGCCAGCCTCTGTCAATAGCTGTCTGGCCCGTTCAGGGTTGTACTCCCAGCGCATTTCCGGAGGCAACCAGGTGTCTTCGTACTGACCGTACTCCCACATTACCGCCGGGCTGCCATATCCACGCAACAGGGTGTCGACAATACCTTGTCGGTCGATGGCGATGGACAGCGCATTACGAACCTTCGCCGCGTTGGCCCATTCCACAGAGTCGACGTCCGCGTTTGCCGAAACCCAGGGCAGATCAGGATCGAAGCCAGGCAGTTGGTCTTCCGTGCCGGCGCCCACATGGTACTGACCGTAGATGTTGAGGGCCGATTCTCCCCCGCCGGGCAGGCGCATCAGTTCCGCCCCTTCCACGCTGACCAGCGCATCCAGAGAGTCGAAAGCGCTCACGGTTGTATCCAGGTTTCCGGTCTGAAAACCGGCGACCCGCGAGGATTCTTCAGGAATTTCCCGGAAGTACATTTCGGCGAAATGCGGGGTCTTGCGCCAGTGGTCTTCCACGGCTTCCATACGCCAAAACGAGCCGGTGCTGAATTCCACCAGGTCCCAAGGACCCGTAGCGGCGATCTGGCTGTTGGCGGCTTCCTGCCCTAATTCCTCGGTCTGCTTTTTGCTGATGATCCAGGAACCTGCGCCGCCCGGGCTGGTGACGATTTCATTGACGGGAACCTGCGACCAGGGAGCGCCGGTGTTGACTTCCACGGTGTAGTCGTCGATGGCCTTGGCGTACCCGTCTTCGTTTTCCCAAATCCCGCGGACGTTGGATGCCCGAGCATGCTTGGAGCCTTCGGCTCCGAATTGCCGCATACCCCAAATGATGTCCTCGGCGGTCATTTCACCGTAACCCTTGTGAAACTGGACGCCCTTGTTCAATTGGAACGTCCAGGTCGAACCGTCTTCGGAAACTCCCCAACTGTGGGCCAACATCGGCACAGCCACCAAGTCGCTGCTGACCGTCAGGAGCGATTCGCCGATTGGGGCGGTTTGGAGGACAAAAATCTGTGGATTACCCGTGACGGCGGGATGGCCCATGAAGGGTCCAAGTTCCTTCTGCCCGACGTTGAGGGTTCCCTCGGGTCTTTCCGATGAGTCCATGGTCGAACTCTCAGGAGTGGGAATTGGGGTGGCGATAGGAACGGCCGTGGCGGCCTGCTGTTGTGGAGCAGGCTGCGCTGCAGTGGGTTCCGCAGCCGGTTGTCCCGAGGCTGCCGATTGGGGCGCAGTCGGCTGCGCTGCTTGTTGATTTGACGCGGCCGGTTGAACTCCTGAGCCTTCCTCGGTCGCAGCGCCACCGCACGCGATCCCCACCGCCAGCAGCAAGGACAGTGTCCCCATGGCGACCGCGAAGGTGGAGAACTTTTGAGGAAGGCTCAGCATGGACACCTCAGGAAAATGCGGGTTTAGCCCCTGGGCTGGATGTACTCGTAGCCGTTGATATTGCGGAGGTCACGATAGCGCACGCCCTCGATCCAGGGCTGGATGTTCGGGCCTACCGGCCACAGGCTATCGAAATTATACAACCCCACGCCGGTGAGGGCATTCTCGAACATGAACGTCGCGATTTCGATGGCAAGCTCACGCCGCGCCTCCGAATCCACCTCGGCCATGTGCTGGGAAACCTTCTCGTCCATCCAGGGATGTTCAACGCCGCGGTTCCAGACGGCCTGGTGGTGCAACTTCGACAGCATTCCCGAGAAGCCCTGGCCGGGCTCCAGGCGGATGCCGCCGGCGTGACAGGTGGAACCCTGGTAGTTACGGGCGATCAGGCTGGGTCGCAAGGTGGTGTACGGCAGGTTCTGGAACTTGACGTCCAAGCCGATGTCACCCCACATGCTCGCGATGGCCTCGCAGGCTTCCACTTCCACCGGCGCGCCCCGCAGCGACGGGGTCAGCGTGATGCTGAATCCGTCGGGGTAACCGGCCTCGGCGAGAAGTTGCATGGCGCGTTCGGGGTTGTACTCCCAGCGCAGTTCCGCCGGCAGCCAGGATTCTTCGTACTGGCCGAAGTCCCAGAGGACGGCGGGGGATCCGTAGCCGTGCAGCAACGTATCAACGATGCCCTGCCGGTCAATGGCGATGGACAGCGCAGTGCGAACCTTGGCCGCGTTCTTCCACGCTTCGGAATTGATGTCGGGGTCGGCGGACACCCAGGGCAGGTCCGGATCGTAGCCGGGCTGTTGGTCCTCGGTGCCGATGCCCACGTAGTACTGGCCGTAGAAGGTCAACGCCGCTTCGCCGCCGCCGGGAACACGCATTATCTCAGCGCCGTCGACGCTCTCAACCTCGGACAGGGAGTCGAAGGCCAGAAGCGTGGTATCGAGGTTCCCGGTCTTGAAACCAGCCACGCGGGATGATTCTTCGGGGATTTCCTGGAAGATCAACTCTGCGAAGTGGGGAGTTTTCCGCCAGTGGTTTTCTACGGCTTCCATGCGCCAGAACTCGCCGGTACGGTAGTCCACCAGGTCCCAGGGTCCGGTGCCGGCGATCTGGTCGTTGGCTTCTTCCACTCCGAGCTCTTCGGTCTGTTTCTTGCTGACGATCCAGGTTCCGCCACCGCCGGCGCTGGTCAGGATTTCGTTGACCGGAACCTCAGACCAGGGCGTGCCGGTATTAACCTCGACGGTGTAGTCGTCGATAGCTGTGGCGTGGCCCTCCGGGTTTTCCCAGATGCCGCGGATGTTGGACGCGCGAGGGTGCTTCGACCCGTCAGCCCCGAATTGCCGCATACCCCAAATGACGTCCTCGGCGGTCATCTCGCCGTAGCCCTTGTGGAACTGAACGCCTTCGTTGAGATTGAAAGTCCACGTTGATCCGTCCTCGGACACCGACCAATCCCTGGCCAGCATGCCTACCGGCTTCAGTTCGCTGGACACGGTCAGCAGCGACTCGCCGATGGGAGCGGTTTGCAGGACGAAAATCTGGGGGTTTCCGGTCAGTGCGGGGTGGCCCATGAAGGGTCCAAGTTCCTTCTGACCAACTATCAACCTGCCAACAGGTTTATCGTCAACCATCACCGCGGCAGCTTGCGGGGTGGCCGTGGGCGCCGTCACTGCGGCTGCCACCGGCACCTCAGTGGCTGCCGGCGCCGATGATCGGGAATCGGCCGCCGGGGCTTGCGTAGCCGCCGGCGCGGCCGGCGCAGCGCTCTGGCCGGCGGAGGTCGTCTGGCCCGTGGCCGGAGCGGGGGTCTCCGCCGCGCCGCCGCAGGCAACCACCAGGGCCAGCACCAGGGATAGCGCGCCGAGACCGGCAGCGGCGGTCAGAGACTTTCCTGGAAATCGAAGCATATTAACCTCATCGTCTTGTGATCGGGGGCGGTTTTGCGGATAGGTTACTACCGATGCTTGATGTACTCGTAGCCGTTGATCTGCCGGACGTCGCTGCGTCGGACGTAATCGCCCCACTGCTGGATGCGCGGCCCCACCGGCCATATCGCGTCGATGTTGTAGTAGGTCAGGTCGGTGAGGGCGTGGTCGAACAGGAACTGCCCGAGTTCACGCTCCATCAGCTCGCGAGCGTCGGGATCCACTTCACCCATGGCGCGGCGCATCAGGTCGTCAGACCACTGGTGCTCCAGGCCGCGGTTGAAGGGGTTTTCGGTCAGGTAGCTGCCGAAGCCGCTTGCCGGCGTGGGCAGGGGGCCACCGGCGTGGCAGGTCGCGCCCTGGTAGGTCCGGCCCACCAGCGTGGGGCGCAGGGTGCCGTAGGGGATATTCTGGAAGTTCACGTCCAGGCCGATGTCATGCCACATCTGCGCGATGGCCTCGCAGCTTTCCACTTCCTGGGGCGCGCCGCGCAGGGCCGGCGTCAGCGTGATGCTGAACCCATCCGGGTATCCGGCTTCTTCCAGCAACTGCATGGCGCGTTCGGGGCTGTACTCCCAGTCCCGGCCGTCCAGGTAGTGCTCGAAGCCGCTGTACGAGTGGATGGGCGTGGCGGTGCTGCCGTTGCCGGACAGGATTTCGTCAACCAGGGCCTGGCGGTCAATGGCGGTCATCAGGGCCAGGCGGACCTTGCGGGCCCGGTCCCACTCCGGCGAGGTTATATCGTCGGTTGGGGAAACCCAGGGGTTTTCGGGGTCGTAGCCAGGCCGGGCTTCGACGCCCTCGACCGGGTACCAGTTTCCGTAAATCCGCAGGCTTTGCACGATGGCGTTGGGAACCTTCATCAGTTCGGCGCCTTCCACATCCAGGACGCTGGGGATGGAGTCATATCCCATGAGGAAGGTGTCCAGTGAGCCGACCTTGAATCCGGCGACGCGGGAGGACTCTTCAGGAATCTCCCACATGACAAACTCATCGAAGGCGGGGGTGTGTCGCCAGTGATCGCGTACCGCCTTCATCCTCCAGAACTCGCCGGTGCGATGGTCCACGATTTCCCAGGGACCGGTGGCGGCCATCTGCTCGCTTGCGGCTTCCACGCCCAACTCTTCCGTCTGCTTCTTGCTGGCGATGAAGGTGGAGGCGCCGCCGGGGGTCATGTGCCAGCGCTGGGCGATCACGTGGACCAACGGTTCGCCGGTGTGCACTTGCAAGGTATGGCTGTCGATGATCATCGAGCCGTCCCGTTCCGCCCAGAACGTCTCCAACTGGCCGGCGCGAGGGTGCTTGCTCAAGCCCCACTGCTGCATCGACCAGACGACGTCTTCCGCGGTCATCTCGCCGTAGCCCTTGTGGAACTGCACGCCCTTGTTCAGATGGAATGTCCAGACGAGGAAGTCGTCGGAGATCTCCCAAGATTCGGCCAACAGGCCCAGAACCTCGCGGTTCACGTCCTCCTGCAACAATCCCTCGCCGATGGGCGCGGTGCCGTGGACGAAGATCTGCGGGTTGCCCAGGGTACTGGGGTGCAGGAAGAAGGGTCCCATTTCCTTCAGGCCGGTGCTGAGGATGCCCTTGGGCTCCGCCATCATCATGGAGTCGCTCGAACCGGCGGACTGAGGCACGGCGGTGGGCGCCGCTTGCGCCTGGGCCTGGGCGGGAGCCGCCTGGGCAGGCGCGGCGGCCGGTGCCGCGGCCTGCTGACTGCCGGATGCTGGCTGCTGGGGCGCGGCCTGCTGCGCCGGAGCGGCTGCGGGCGCGGCGGCCGGCGCCGGCGCCTCTTCTGCGGTGCCGCACGCCACAATGGGGGTCAGAACCAAACCCCCAATGACAAGGACAAGCAAACTCTTGCGGCTGATTCCGAACCAACTCATCAAACTACCTCCGGTCGGAGTTTTCCAATGTGAAGAAACCGTAGGAAAACGGGCTCTACGAGCCCGCCGCTATAAGGCTGGGATGTGGCGAATTCGCGCCTATTCCGGGTTTCGAGTTCCTAGTCTCGAAAATCAGGGTTGTTACCGCCGTCGCAGTCTATAGGACGGAATCCGCAATGTCAATATATCGTATACTAATTATCACCTTACATTATTATTGCGAAACATAATGACGTTGGCTGTTCAACGTTGCGGCGGCGGGGAAATTCTGCTCCGAGCCCAGAACAAAAGCTGCCGGGACCGCGGCAACCCCTCGGCGGTTACACGGCATTTACCGTGCCGTTATCCCTAATTCACAAAATTGCAACCGGCGCGTAACCGTCTCGCAAAGGATACGCAAAACCCACTGCATATGCTGAATCGCGCTAACTAAATCACGGGCGCGGTCAAATCATGCAGCAGGTCAACGACCAAATGGACTCAAACGCGGGCGCCACCGCCACCCATTGCCCCTATTGCGCGTTCCAGTGCGGCATGCGCATTTCCGCCGCCGGCAAGGAAATCGCAGTCACCGGCGACGCGGAGTTTCCGGTCAACAAGGGAGCCCTGTGCATCAAGGGCTGGACGGCCGCGGCCACGCTGACGCATCCCGAGCGGCTCACCACTCCTCTGGCCAGAAACGAGTCAGGAGTGCTGGTACCGGTGAGCTGGGACGCGGCATTAGACCGCGTCGCGCAGGGATTCAAAGACGCGCAGGGCGCATACGGCAAGGACGCGGCGGGCATCTTCGGCGGCGGGTCGTTGACCAACGAGAAGAGCTACCTGCTGGGCAAATTCGCGCGGGTGGCGTTGCAGACGTCCAACATCGACTACAACGGCCGCTTCTGCATGTCGTCCGCGGCGGCGGCGAGCATCGGGTCGCTGGGAATTGACCGCGGTTTGCCGTTTCCGCTGGCCGACATCGCGGGCGCCGAGGTGGTCCTGATGACGGGCAGCAACTCGGCCGAGACTATGCCCCCGTTGATGCAGTACTTCGAGGAACAGCGCGCCAACGGCGGGATGCTGATCGTAGCCGATCCCCGGTTGACCGCGACGGCCAGTCGCGCGGACCTGCACCTGCGCCTGACGCCGGGAACGGACTCCGCGCTGGCCAACGGGATCCTGCACATTCTGATGCGCGACGGCCGGCTCGACCAGGACTACATCGACGCGCGGACGGAAGGCTTCGATCACATCAAGGGGACCATCGCCACCTATTGGCCGGAACGCGTGGAGCGGATCACCGGGGTACCGCAACGCGAACTGGAAAGAGCGGCGCGCCTGCTCGGCGAGGCTGGCGCCGCGATGGTGCTCACCGGACGAGGAACGGAGCAGCAGGCACAGGGGGTGAACAACGTGCGGTCGTTCATCAACCTGGCCCTGGCGCTGGGACTTATCGGCCGGCCCAACAGCGGTTACGGCTGCCTGACCGGACAGGGCAACGGCCAGGGCGGCCGTGAACACGGGCAAAAGGCGGACCAGTTACCCGGCTACCGGCGCATCGACGATCCGGCGGCGCGGGCTCACGTGGCCGCGGTCTGGGGAGTGGATGAAGCACGCATCCCGGGGCCGGGCAAATCGGCGTACGAAATGCTGGACTCCCTGGGGCTGGAAGGCGGGGTCATGGCGCTGCTGGTTATGGGGTCCAACGTGGTGGTTTCCGCCCCCAACGCAAGGCACGTGGTGGATCGGCTGCGCTCCCTGGATTTCCTGGCGGTGAGCGACTTCTTCCGTTCGGAGACCGCGGAGTTGGCCGACGTGGTGCTTCCGGCGGCGCAGTGGGCGGAAGAGGAAGGCACGATGACCAACCTGGAAGGACGGGTTATTCGCCGCCGTCGGGTGACCAACCCGCCCGCAGATGTTCGGGACGATGTTTCCGTGATCTGCGAGCTGGCGGAGCGTCTCGGAGAGGGCAGGCATTTTCGCTATTCCGGCGCCGAAGAGATATTTCATGAATTGGGCCGAGCGTCTGCCGGCGGGCCGGCGGACTATGCCGGCATCACGTACGCAAAGATCGACGCCAACAACGGCGTCTTCTGGCCGTGCCCCGATGCGGACCACGCGGGCACGCCGCGCATGTTCGTCGACGGGTTCCCCACCGCCAGCGGCCGGGCCAGGTTCCACGCGGTGCGGCACGGATCGCCGGCCGAGGAACCGGACGCGGATTATCCCCTCTACCTCACGACCGGTCGCAACCTGGCCCAGTACCAATCGGGCACCCAGACGCGAAGGGTCGAAGAATTGACGAGCATGACCCCCTTGCCGTTGGCGGAGATCCATCCCGCCACAGCGAGCCGGTACCAGCTTGAAGAAGGAAGCGGCGTCACCCTGGTTACCCGCCGGGGCGCGGCGAATTTCAACGTCAAGGTCACTCGTGGCATCCGCGAAGACACAGTGTTTGTTCCGTTCCACTGGGGCGGGGTGCAGGCCGCCAACCGGCTCACCAATCCGGCGCTGGACCCAACCAGCCGGATGCCCGAGTTCAAGGTTTGCGCGGTACGTATCGAGGCCGCCCTACGCTCAAACGACAAAGGTGAATGATCCCATGACCGAGAAGCAGAAACTGGTAGTCATCGGCAACGGCATGGCCGGTGCGCGGTTCGTGGAAGAGACGGTCGCTATGGGCGGACGCGATCTCTACGACATCACGGTGATCGGGGAGGAGAGGTGCGGCAACTACAACCGCATTCTGCTGTCCAGTGTGCTGTCCGGTTCCCACGCTCCCGACGACATCTTCATCAACCCCCTGGATTGGTACGAAGAGAACGGCGTGGCACTGCACGCCGGCGTCCGGGTCATCGGCGTGGACCGTAAGGGCAAGATGGCTTACGGGCAGGGCGGAGTGCTGATCCCCTACGACAAGTTGGTGATCGCCACCGGCAGCAGCGCGTTCGTCCCGCCGATGGACGGGCTGTACGACGAGGACGGGTCGTACAAGGCCGGGGCCTTCGTGTTCCGCACGTTGGAGGACTGCACCGAGATTATCGAATACGCCGGCGACACAAAACGGGCGGCGGTAATCGGCGGAGGACTGCTTGGCCTGGAGGCGGCCAAGGGTTTGATGAACCGCGGGCTCCAGGTTGACGTCATCCACCTGACGGGATGGCTGATGGAAACCCAGCTGGACCCAATGTCCGGCCAGTTTCTGCAGCAAAGCCTGGAAGAGCTGGGAGTGACGTTCCACCTGGAGAAGCTGACGACGGCCGTGATGGGCGACGAAAAGGTGACCGGCCTTCAGTTCAAGGATGGAAACACGCTGGACTGCGACATGGTCGTTGTCTCCGCCGGCGTCCGGCCCAACGTGGACCTGGCGCGCATGGCCGGGCTGCACGTGCGGCGGGGCATCCTGGTGAACGACAGCATGGCCTGCCGGAACGACCAGGACATCTACGCCATCGGCGAGTGCGCGGAGCATCGCAGCCAGGTCTACGGGTTGGTCGCTCCGCTCTGGGAGCAGGCTCGTGTGCTGGCCGAGCGGCTGACCGGACACGACGAGGACGCCTTGTACGCGGGGTCGCGGATATCGACGAAGCTGAAGGTGATGGGCGTCGAACTGGCGGTGGCCGGCGACAAGGACCCGCTGGAGGCCGACGACGAGGTGGTCACCTATGTCGAGCCGAACCGCAACGTTTACAAGAAAGTGATCGTGCGCGAGGGGAAGGTCAAGGGCGCCATCCTGCTGGGTGACGGGCTCGCGATCCCGAGGGTCCTGCAGGCCTTCGACCGTCAGGAACCGCTGCCGGATAACCGCTCGGAGTTGCTCTTCCCGCTGGTGGACATCCTCGGCCCGGCGGTCAAAGTGGAAGACCTGCCCGACGAGGCGCAGATCTGCGATTGCAACGGCGTTACTAAGGGCAGGATCGTGGTGGCCGTGCGATCGGGCAATCGGGACGTCAAATCGGTCTGCGCCGCCACTCGGGCCGGATCCGGATGCGGTTCATGTACAGCGCAGGTGCAGGCGTTGGTCGACCTGGAAGGGGAAAACGTTGCCGCGGATGCCGGTGACCTGGACCGTTACGTCCCCGGCATTGCGCTCACCAAACCGGAACTGACCGGAGCCATCAAGGCGATGAAACTCCGGAGCGCGGCGGCGGTGCTGGAAGCGCTGTCCGAAGGCGCTGCGGACGCGCAAGCAGAAGCAGGCCTGGAGTTCCTCCTGCGCGAAATCTGGGGAGAAACGGAGGAATACGAAAGGGACACGCTGATTGAGGAAAGCTCGGTGTTCGCGACGGTCACGACGTGGCCGAGCGGCGATGCACGTGCCGTTTCGGTTGCCGTCGGCGCGTCCCAAGGCTATCGATGAAGCCCGTAAACGCGGCCTGAGCAATTCAAACGCAACATCAGGCGTGGGTTCCGAATTCCATTCCCAAGCCCGTGACCGGCAAATCTAATCGGAGTTGATCATATGAGCACGCTGGGCGCAGCCCTGGAAAGCGCTAAAGCAACACGGATAAACCTGTTCAGCCTGGCAACGCCGCACATGCGGACGTTCCACCTGACCTGGTTCGCGTTTTTCCTCTGCTTTTTCGGTTGGTTCGGCATCGCGCCGCTGATGGCGGTGGTACGAGAGGATCTGCTGCTCACCAAAGCGCAGATCGGCAACACCATCATCGCCTCCGTGGCGATAACCATCATCGCGCGCCTGGTGTTCGGATGGCTCTGCGATCGCATCGGGCCTCGTCTGGCTTACAGCGGCCTGCTCATCTTTGGCTCGATCCCGGTCATGTGCATCGGTTTGGCGAACAGCTATGAATCCTTCCTGCTGTTCCGGCTGGCAATCGGCGTCATCGGCGCGTCCTTCGTGATCACGCAGTATCACACCTCGGTCATGTTCGCGCCGAACGTCGTGGGCACCGCCAACGCCACCACCGCCGGTTGGGGCAACCTGGGCGGCGGAGTAACGCAAATCGTGATGCCCCTGGTCTTCGCCGGCGTGCTGATGTTCGGCGTAGGCGAGGTGTTCGGCTGGCGGATTGCCATGGTGATACCGGGCGCGGCCCTGCTGCTGGTGGGCATCGCCTACTTCTTCCTGACGCAGGACACGCCGTCGGGGAATTACCGGGACCTGCGGGCGCGGGGGTTGATGCCTTCAGTCGCCGACACCAGGGGAACCTTCTGGGAAGCGGCAAAGGACTACCGGGTTTGGGCGCTGTTCGTCATCTACGGCGCGTGTTTCGGGGTAGAGTTGACCATCAATAACATCGCGGCTCTCTACTACCACGACCGGTTCGAGTTGAACCTGGCCACCGCCGGATTGATCGCCGGCCTGTTTGGGCTGATGAACATCTTCGCCCGTACGCTGGGCGGCATGTTCGGCGACAAGGCGGGCATCAAATTCGGCCTGAGGGGGCGGGTGATGTTCCTTGGAGGAGTGCTGCTGTGCGAGGGTGTCGCGCTGGTGTTGTTCTCCCAGATGGCGACCCTGTTCCTGGCCGTGGGCGCGATGGTCGTGTTCAGCCTGTTCGTGCAGATGTCGGAAGGGGCCACTTTTTCGGTAGTGCCGTTCATCAACCGCAAGGCGCTCGGCTCGGTGGCCGGGATCGTGGGCGCGGGAGGAAACGCGGGAGCGGTGGCGTTCGGTTTCCTGATCCGCGCGGAGAACCTTACCTACGCCGACGCCCTGTTGGTAGTTGGAATCACGGTGCTGATCGCATCCTCACTCGTGTTCCTGGTGCGGTTCTCGCGGGAGACCGAACGGGCGGAGCGGCAGGTGCTGGACAACGCGCTGGCCGCCAGAGCCAACGGGGCGTTAGCTCCCGGCGCGGCTGACTAGAACGGACCCTTTCAGGACCGGCGTTATCGCCGAACGATGTATAGAGAACATGGCGGTCGCAACCTGGGGGTTGCGACCGCCATGCCATTTCCGGCGGGGAAACGTCAGAATCAGGGATCTAGATCACGACCAGTTGGTTTTCATCCGCTCCATGAACGGCGTCTAGCGGGATACGTCTGTCCAGCGTCACCAGCCGCGCGTCGTGGGCCACGGCCAGGGTCAGCAGATAAACGTCCGTTATCTGGCGGTGGCCCAACGTCCGCCGGGAGTCCACTCGCCCGTCGTCCAGCAGGCTGACGTCGTCGGGGATGAACCGGTGATGTCCTATGGACATCGTAATCTGCAACCGTTCCATAGCGACAGCTACGCTCAGGGGGCGCGCGTATTGCGGCTGGGACAGGATGCGGACGCAGCCGTTTTGTGTCAGCGGGCAGGTCAGCCATCCGTCCGCGCTGTTGCTTCTGAACCAATCAAATGCCCTTGAGTGGTGCAAGTGCATCAGGTCAAGCAAAGCGACAAGTACGTTTATGTCCAACAGCGACGGAAGCACCTAATACCCCATAGTTTCCCGGATTCTGTTGACCATCTCGTTGGTGACCACATGGCCGGTAGGAGGTCGAGGATGAAGCGCACGATACACCGGGTCTTCGCATCTCGCCTCGTAGTCGGCCTTCGCCGCCTCGAGTTCCTCGGGCGTGAGTTTAACCGGGACCAGCTCCGGCCACAAAACGACCAACTCCACCCGCTCGCCCTCAGGAAGGTCTATGGGTTCGTCCAACTCTATGGTTTGCCCCTTGATGGTGCCTCTCAGATCTATTCGCATTTCCCCATTTTCTCCCTATGCAGATGGCGCCATTTTACATGACCAGCCCCGCCCCCCGGGGCCGGCGCTTGCCGCCGTGCACCGACGGCTCGGCGCACCACTTGGCCGTCAGACGCCGCACCGCCTGGTACACGCCGTCGTCGAAGCCCAGCAGGTCGCAGATTACGCGGCGGTCCAGCAGGGCGCGGTTGGCGTCGGCGTCGGCCAGATAGGCCGGCTGCAACTCCTTGACGCGGAACTCGTTGAAGATGGTTTCCGCCATAGCTAATTGAGCGTAGGTAAGCCAGTGGAGGTCCAACGTGGGCAACGACTCGGCCATGCGTATGGTCATCGCGCCCCTGCCGGATACTTGGCGGTTGGAGTGCCACCAGTATGGCAACATACCCAACGTGCTGTTAGTCCACACCGCAAAAGCATAGTCAAAACGCCGGTCACTGAAACCAACATTCGGCCATGCCCTGCCACCGATGCTTTCCTGCTCGGTGAACGCAGCGGCTAACGGTTGGGAATTGAAGCGGAAATCGAGGTTCAAATGGGCATGGCTGGCGATGGCCCAAACTTCCGCCGCCTTGCTCTCCATGCCCCGACGCACCTGCAACTGCGCATCGGGTTCGCAGACGATACGGGTTTCTTTCTTGGCGTCGTGATTCCACAAGGCGGGGTAGGTTGCCGTTGGGCTGGGGGCAATTTTGTTGAACGGACCGCGTGGTGCCGGGCCAGTGATGTCCCGATGCACCAATCCCATTTTGCCGATGCTGCCCAAATCCGCAACGGGCAAGTCCAGCGGGGCCGGCTGTCCGGGCAGCCAGAGTTGGGATTGGGTCAGAGCGTAGGCCGTCTGCGCCAGGGCGTAGTCCAGCAGGCGGACGCTGCCCCAATTTTCGCCGGAGTCGGACTGCGGAGCGGCCAGCATTTCACCAGCCATATCGTCTCCGACGTTTAGATAGGCGCCGCCGTATGGTCCATCCTCGATACTCCGGATGCCATCGGCGGCGATGACGTTTTGGGCGATTGCGGCGGCTGGCGCGAATCCCGACGGGCGGCGGCGCAGGGAGATGAAACGCGCAGGGGTGTCTGGATTCCGGCTTTCGCCGGAATGACGAGAGAGTAGATTTTTGCGGGCGATGACCAGGCACTCCGCCATGCCCGTATCCGACGAAAAGGACATATCCCTGCCGTTGGCGGCGATGCTCAACACTTCCAAGTCGGCGTAGTCGTCGGCCAGCATTTGACGGAAACCCTGCCACGACAGGCCGGCGGCCGCTGACAGGGGCAGCACCAACGCCAGCACACCGCCCGGCTTGAGCTTGCTGTGCGCCAACGCCGCGAATGCTGACGCGATGCCAGCGTTGCCGTGATAGCAACTGCCCCTGCCCAGGTCGTTGATGCGGTTGCCCATGGCGGTCTGGTCGTCGCGGGTAGCGTCAAAGGCGGCGAAAGCGGGGTTGGTGACGTCGGCGTGGGCACCCTCGTGGTTGGTGGCGCGGGTAAAGGGCGGGTTCATAATCACCAGGTCAAACCCCTCGTCGGGGATGTCGGCGGTGATCTGGGCGGCGGTTTCCTCGCCCACGCTGCCGGTGCGCATTGCGGGGTCGCTGGTGTTGAAGAGGGTCATGGCCGACGAGGATTGCAGCAGTTCCAGGGAGCCGATTTTCACCGTGCCGTCGGACTGGCGTCCGTAGGGCATGGTGTACAGGCGGGACTGGTCGAAGCCGACGTTGGGCCAGGCGCCGGACAGAGTGGAGCCGGTGATGTGTATGGCCGAGGGCATCACGTCGCAGCCGTAGAGGACTTCCTGCATCATGGCCGGATGCAGCGCAGCCGGGTCGCCGCCGGCGTTGGCGTGGCGGGCGGCGATTTGCTCGTACACGGCTGATAGCAGGGCGCCGGTGCCGCAGGCGAAATCGGCGATGCGCAACCGTCCAATGGCGGCGGCATCACCCCAATCAAATTCCCCTTCAACTGTGTCAACCGCTCGTGGTGAGCTTGTCGAACCACGTCCTTCGACAGGCTCAGGATGAGCGGAAGGAGATGGCGCGTCCATTTTGCTCACCGCCAGCCTTGCCAGCAGCGCCGCGGACGGGGGCAGGGTGTAGAAAGTCGCCAGGTACTTGCGGTCGGCAATGAGCCGCTGGAAGATGCGGCCGGTGAGGTCGTGAGCATTGGTTACGCCGGCGGTGTCTACCTGCTGGGCGGTTTCGCGCAGTTCGGCAAGGATACGGCCGGCCTCGCCGGCGGGGAGCTGTTCCAGGATGTCCCGGGCGATGGCAAAGATGGGCCAGTAGTTGATGCTCAGGATGTGCGTCCAGGCGGCCAGGGTTTCCGCCTGCGGGTTGGCGACGCTGGGGCCGCAGACCAGCCCCAGGTGTTTCACCTGCGGGTGCATTCCGGCGATGCGCTGGTGAAAGACCAGGGCGTTGGCGATGATGGCGCCGGCCATGCGCCGGGTTTGCGGCACGTCGGTCATCCCCAGCAGCCGGGCAATGGCCGGGGTGATGTTGGGACGCAGCGCAACCATTTCGTTGAGGATCACCGCCGCCCGCTCGATGCCCTGCTCCAGGGCGGCCGCGGCGGCGTCCACGGCCTCTTGCGGCACGGACACCAGGCGGATCAAGTCTGCCAGGTCGGCAACGGAGCCTTCCAGCCAGCCCGATTCCGGAAACCGGCTGCCGTCCTGATACAGCACGGCGTAGGAGAGGCGGGCGGTTGCCAGCGCGTCGCGCAGGTTGCCGGCGAACCTGACGGTATCGGGATAGCGGAGGGCGATGGCGGCTTCGATGGGGTGAGTCTGGTTTACCACCCGCAGGCCCAGGCGGGCGGCGGCGTCTGCTTCGCCGGTGCCCACGGCCTCGTATTCGGCTTCAACCGCCACCGGAGCGCGGTCGGGCGCGGTAACCAGGTTGTCCGGTTCCAGCATGGGCTGTCCCACAATCAGCCGGGTGTTCTGGGTAAGCACCGTGCAACCGTACAGCATCCCGCGCAGCACATTGCCGAGTTCGGTGTTGGCGTTGGTTTCGCTGTTGGGGGAGCGTTGAGTGACCATATGGACAGCCGGCGAAGGACAATCCCATCAAGACGTATTCAGCAGATCCTCAACGGTCAAACCCAGGGCGTGTGCGATGGCGGAGAGGGTATCGAGCCGTGGGCTGTGCGCGCCGCTTTCGATGTGCGCCAGGATGGATATTTCAACTGACGAGCGTTGGGCCAATTCCTCCAGGGAGAGGCCCGTGTGCGCCCTTTGTTCACGGATGCGCCGGGCCATGATTGACCGACCTTGCCGAGCGACGGCTTCTACCCGGGGACGGTACGACTGGTCGCAGTAGTGGCGGGCGAAGTCCCAGGGAATCTCCGTGCAGTCGCCGCCGGCCATCATTACTACGATCTCGTAGGGGTTGGGCAACTCCAGACCGGCCACGCCCTCGCCGGACAAAATCTCCGGCAGGTCGCGAAAGGGGATCAAACCCGCACGTCCATCTGCGAAGGCGATCTCAATACCTTCGTCCAGCGGAACGGCAGTAAGCATCATCCGGTCGGCGTTTTTCACCAGCGCCGTTGCCATGGTTCAGCCCCCGTGTATCCGGTCCCAGGTTTCCCTGATTGCTATGGCGTGCCAGGCGTAAGCCTGCCGAATGTCCCGGTAATTTCCCGGCGGAGGCTCATCCATGTAACTTCCGCCGTTCAGTTCGATACGGCACACGTCCTCGTTGCCTACCCAGATATGTACGTGAGGCGGTTCGACCTGTTTTCCCTGGTGTTGACTATTCTCCCTGGTGTTGACTACGAAGCGGAACTGTCCCTCCGTCGCCACCGTAGGCATTGTTCACCTCACCATACCATCGCCCCAGGGTCGGCGATTATCAGGATTGTATCACCCAGCGATACCGGAAGATGGGTATGGATCAGGCTATCGAGGGCAACGGGCCTCAGGCGCGGCGCAACTGCGGAGCCACCACGGCCAAGAGCGCGACCAGGGCGATGCCGGTGAACCCCACCACCTGGGCCGCGACTGGAGCGCCCCACGATCCGGCAATTGCGCCGGCGCCGACGCTGCCGAAGCTGTAGGCGAGGATCGCAAAGGACCGCAGGCTCATGACGCGGCCCCTGAACTGCTGATCGGTGGTGCGCAGCAGGAGGGTCAGGATCAGAACCTGCGTGGAGGCAAATGACATCCCCACCAGGACGAATATGCCCATGGATAGATAGAAGGATGACGACAGGGAGAACAGCAGAATGGTGCCGTGCCATGACAGCACCGCCAGGATCAGCAACAGCCCGGGGCGGCGGATGCTGGGCAGCATGGTGAAACCTAGGGATCCGCTCAGCGCTCCGCTGCCGAAGGCGAACAGCAGCAACCCCAGGCCGGCGGAGTCGCTGCCCAACACGTCGCGGGCGAAGATGGGCGCCAGGCCGGTGTGTACGGTCCACCCGGCCAGATTGATGATGACGGCCACGGCGAGCACTGCCCAGAGCACCTGGTTGCCGGCGACATATCGCAGGCCGCTGACCACGGTACTGAGCACGCGCTCCGGCGCGCGGACGACATTGGACTCCGGCCGACGTATGCCTAGGGCCACGCCGCCGCTGACCAGGTAAAGGCAGGCGATGGCGGTGTACGCTCCCTGCGGCCCCAGTCCTTTGAACAGATAACCACCGATCACCGGGCCGCAGAGCATCGCGATGTTCATGGCAACGGTGTTGAACGCCGCGCCGTGGCTCAGTTGGTCGGTGCGCAGGGTGTCCGCGACCAGGGACTGAGCCACCGGCATCTGGCAAAGACGGACTACGCCCATCACCAGCGTGATCGCGAAGATGTGCCAGACCTCCAGCCGGCCGGTGAGGATCAGGGCCAGCATCAGGATCCCCATCGAACCCATGATGAATTCCACGGAGGAGAGGAGACGGTTGCGAGGCAACCGGTCGGCCAGGGCGCCGGTGAACAGGGCCAGGAAGTTCAACGCCATCCGGGCGGCGGCGATGGCGCCCACCAGAAACGGCGAGTCGGTCAGGGTGAGGACGAACCAGCCCAGCACCGCGGACTCCATCTGCGTGCCGACGCCCACAAGGGCGGTGGACCCCCAGACGAAGGCAAAGTCGCGGTTCCGAAAAATGCTCAGCGGGGAGGAAGCGCGGTTGAGCGTGGCGGAGATTCGCAAAATTGGATTCCGAAAGGTTATCAGGCTCGAAGGGCGCCATGCCCGTTAGGCCCTTACGGGTTGCGCTGTCCGGCTATTGGTGCGAGCGTGCGGGGCCTTGGGGTGGCCGATGATACCATAGGGGCCGCGGGGAGCCGGCCAGGTTAGCCGGCTTGGGCTGGCCGTGTTAGGCTGGCCGAAGCGAGGAGCAACATTGATAGGGGATAGGGCACTCCTTTTTATATGAACATCGGCTCACACGAAAGGTTGAATTCGTGACTGTCGTATCTCGAATTAGCGCTGATACAGCATCGGAAACGGAATTGCTCCGCAGGGCGACGGAAATGTTGCCCGCGCTCAAGGAGCGGGCGACGCGTACCGAGGAGCTGCGACGTTTGCCCCAGGAGACTGTCGATGATCTCCTGGCGTCGGGCCTCTGCCGTATCGCTGTGCCCCGGCGGTTTGGAGGACTCGACGCGGATTACCGCGTGAGCCTGCACGTGGCAGCGGAACTGGCCCGGGGCTGTCCGGCGACGGCATGGTGCTATGGCCTGTGGGCCGCCCACTCGTGGCTGGTGGGATACTGGCCGCTGCGGGCACAGGAGGAGGTGTTCAGGACGAACTCGGACGCCCTCAGCTCGAGCTCGCTGAACGTCGGCAGGTCGACGTGCACGGCGGTGGACGGCGGGTATCGCTTGTCCGGAAGGTGGGAGTTCTCCAGCGGTTGCGACGCAGCGGACTGGCTGATGCTGGGCGTGCCGGGCATCGGCGAGAGAAACTGGGCGCTGCTGCCGGCTGGCGACTACGAAATCGTGGATACCTGGTTCGTCTCGGGCCTGCGCGGCAGTGGCAGCAAAGACATTCTCGTGAACGACGCGTTCGTGCCGGCCCATCGCATCCTGGACGTGCCGTCGGCCGGCGATGGCGACTGGAGCGGTTGGGAACTGCACCGGCAGAGTCGGTACCGGATTCCCATCACCGTGCTGCTGGGGTGGGATTTGGTAGCGCCGATGCTGGGGATCGCCCAGGGCATGATCGACGAGTTCGTCGCCAAGACCACGGGCACTTCCGGCGGCGGCAAATCGGCCGACTCCACCATGGTGCATATCCGACTGGCGCAGAGCGCCGCCGAACTCGACGCGGCGCGGGCGCTGATGGACCGAGACCTGGATGATATATTCGACCGGGCCGAGTCGGGAGCGGGCTACGCTCTACTGGAACGGGCGAAATACCGCAGGGACAAAGGCTACATCGTCCAGCTGTGCCTGCAGTCGGTGAACCGCCTGTTCGACATCAGCGGCGGCCACGGGCTTTTCGATTCCGATCCGTTGCAACGCTTCCACCGGGACGCGCAGGCGGTGGCGCACCGCGATACGCTCATCATGGACCTGGTGGGACAGGAATACGCCAGGGCGCTGCTGGAGACTGACACCAACGGTACAATCTAGCCGGTTGACAATAAACGAGAATTTCGCCACTCAACGCAAGGAGACGACATGGCCATCGCGCAAACGATCCACAACCTGGAACAGGGCGACGTGAACCTGCCCGACACGGGGCGACCTGTAGTCCGCTCCAATGAAGGGGTGATCTCCTCGGGACACTACCTCACATCGATGGCCGGAATGCGGATACTGCTGGCCGGCGGTAATGCCTTCGACGCTATGGTTGCGGCCAGCCTCGCCGCGGCGGTGGTTGAGCCCATCGCGTCCTACTCGCTGGCGGCCGAAGGGGTGTTCATGCTGTACGACTCCGACAGCGGCGACCTGGTGTCGCTGAGCGGGCAGGGTGGCGCGCCGGGCGCGGCCACGGCGGAGTTCTATCGTTCGCGCGGCCATGAACGCATCCCCACCGGGCCGGGCATGGACGCGCCGCTGTCCTTCACCCAGCCGGGGATCGTCGACGCGTTCATCAACATGCTGGACCGGTACGGGACAATGTCGTTTGCGGAAGTGGCCGAGCCGGCAATTCGCTATGCCGAGGACGGGATACCGCACTACGAGTACATGCTGGAACGGCTCCGTTCACGGACGGGCCAGGAGCAGTTCGACAATTTCCCGCCGGGCGGTTGGGAAGTGTTCTATGAGGACCGCGAGGTTCCTGCGCCTGGCGCGATGATGCGGCAGCCGGGCCTGGCCAACACGCTCAAGGCCATGCGCGACGCATCAGCAAACGCCTCCGTCTCCAGGGTAGAGAGCCTGAAGGCCGCGCGGGCGGCGTTCTACGAGGGTCCGGTGGCGGAGTTGATCGTGGAGGAGTCACGGAAAGTGGGCGGCATCCTGTCCATGGAGGACCTGGCGGGATACCGGTCGCAGTTCGGACAGCCAGTGACCACGACCTTCGGAGGCTACGACGTTTGGGGTCAGGATTCCTGGACCCAGGGGCCGATGCTGATGCAGGCGCTGAACATCTTGGAGAACTTCGACCTCAAGGCGATGGGGCACAATAGTCCGGCCTACATCCACACGGTGGCCGAAGCGCTGAAACTCTGCTTCGGAGACCGCGAAGCCTTCTACGGTGACCCTGATTTCGCGACGGTGCCCATGGACGGCCTGCTGTCCAAGGAGTACGCGGCCATCCGGGCCGGAGAGATCGACCCCGAGGGCGCGTATCCGGAGCAGCGGCCGGCGGGCGATCCGTGGCGATTCTCCAAAAAGACCGGGCGCACCGCACCGCAGGTCATGGCCGCCGCACTCGGGCCGGACACCTCCGCCGATGACGGGACGACGCACGTGTCGGTGCTGGACCGGCACGGCAATCTGGTGTGCGGCACCATCAGCGGCGGGTCCTTCTCCAAGTCGGTGTTCTTCCCCGAGCTGGGCTGCTGCCTGAGCACGCGCATCGAAATGTTCAACTGCGAACCGGGCCACCCCAACGTGGTGGAGCCGGGCAAGCGTCCCCGCACCACCCTGGTGAACTACATCGTCGCCAGGGACGGCAAGCCGGCGATGACCGTGGGCTGCCCCGGCGGCGACAACCAGGTGCAGGGCAATCTGCAACTGATCCTGAACTCGCTGGTGTTCGGTATGGATCCCCAGCAGGCGGTGGAAGCGCCCCGGTTCGCCACTTCCAGCAACGTGAACTCCTTCTACCCCCACGTGTACTACCCCGGTCAACTGGACCTGGAGGACGGGTTCGCCGACTCGACGGTGGGCGCCCTGAAGGCGCTGGGCCACAAAATCCACCGCACGGCCAACTGCGGGCTGGGCGCGACAGTGTCGGTGCGCGACCCGGAAACTGGCTCGCTGAGCACCGGGGCTGACCCGCGTCGGGCGTGCTACGCGTTGGCGCTGTAGGGGCCAGACGAACCCTACGTAGAACTTCCGGGGCTGGCCATCAGTCCCGGAAGTCGTTTTCGTAGAGCTGCTGCAGCCGCTCCAGGTGCTCGGCCGGAATCGGCGGCAGGTCGACGCAGGCGGCGGTTTCCTCGGCCTCAGCGCGGTTCTTGACTCCGGGGACGGTGGTGTGGATGTCCCGGTTCATCAGGCAGTAAACCATCGCTGCCTGGGACAGGGTCCGGATGGGGCCATCCAGCAGGAACCCGAGCTTTTGGACGCTGGCCAGGTCCTTCTGCATCAGCGCGTCGCCCGGACGGGGCGGCCGGTCCAGAGCGGCGGTCAGCGCGCCGGCGGCGTGGGAACGGATGCCGATGACGCCCATGCCCAGGCTGCGCGCCAGCGGGATAATCTGCCCGTTGTCGTGCTGACTGAAGCCGGGCGGCGGCGGTTCCATCCCCGTCCGGTTCAGCAAGTTGTAGTAGGCCAGAACGGTGTCGTACTCGTTGGCCTCCAGGATTTGGTGCATGGTGGGCACGTGGTGGTCCATTGCGGACAACCCTATGTACCGGGTCTTGCCAGCTCGTTGCACGCTCCGGTAGGCGTCCAACACTGGGCCCAACACGTCGTCGGCCGACAGTGAGTCGGCAACCTCGCCGCGATACTCAGTGAATCGGTTATGCACGTGCAGCACGTCAACCGAGTCCCGCCGCAGCCGGCGCAGGCTGATTTCCACGGAGCGTTGTACCGCTCCGGCCACGTCGTCCATCTCGTCGGCGCGCAGGCGGACCTTGGAGGCGACCACTACCGGCTCGGCGCGGCCTTCCAGCGCCTTGCCCAATGCCTTCTCGGCCTTGCCGTCGCCGTAGGACGGGGCCACGTCGAAAAAGGTGATGCCCAGGTCCAGGGCCCGGTGGACGGAAGCGATGGCCTCCGCCTCGTCGGTGGGTCCCCAGACCTGGCCGATGCCTCCGCCGCCAAAGCCGGCGCGGGATACGGTCAGGCCGGTGCGGCCCAGTTGCGTGTATTCCATGGCTAGCTGTGTTCTCCCTCGGCCAGCTGGAAGTAGATGCCGTGGGAGCTGGCCGGCTCGATGCTGGCGGTCAGGTAGCCGAAGGGGCTGGCCGACGGCCCGTCGCCGCGCATGTCGTTGCCGTTGGCCTGCAGGTCATTGAACAGTTGCCCGATGCCGTCCACGCCCCAGGCCACGTGCATGACGCCGGGGCCGGTGGCTTGGAGTTGGGCGGCCATGGGGGTGTCGTCCCGCAGGGGCTCAAAGAAGTCGACGAGGGTGTCGCCGATCTGGTAGAGGATGGACTTGAAGCCGCGCTCGGTGAACTCGTCGGTGCGGATGGGCGTGAGGGAGAAGTTGCGTTCGATGTAGGCGGCCATGTCGTCGACGTTTTCCACGACATAGGTCACGTGATGCACTTTGTTCAGCATGATAGACCTCTCACGTTTGGATTTGCGGGCTGTTAGACTTGGTTGCAGCCTATTGGTTTTCGGGCCGGCATTCAACCCCGGCGAGGACGGAACATGAGCGACCACAAGATTTTTGAACTGGGCGACGTTGACCTGCAATGCGGCCTGCGGTTGCGAGGAGCGCGGCTCGCCTACCAGACCTACGGCGAGCTGAACGCCCGCAAGGACAACGTGATCGTCTTTCCCACGTTCTTCGGGTCGCAGCACCCGGCCAACGAGCCGATGATCGGCCCGGGCATGGCGCTGGACCCGTCGCGGTATTTCATCGTCATCCCCAACCTGTTCGGCAACGGGCTGTCGTCGTCCCCGAGCAACACGCCGGCTCCCTACGGCCGGGCGCGATTCCCCCGGGTCACCTACTACGACAACATCGGTTTCCAGCAGAGGCTGGTCACCGAGCAGTTCGGCGTCGAGCGCATCGCGCTGGTATGCGGGTTCTCCATGGGGGCGCAGCAGTCCTTCCATTGGGGCGCCCTGTATCCCGATATGGTGGAGCGCATCGCGCCGTGGTGCGGCTCGGCGAAGACGGCCCGGCACAACTTCGTTTTCCTCGAGGGCGTGAAAGCCGCCCTGTGCGCCGATGATGCCTGGAACAACGGCTGGTACGACACGCCGCCGGCGAAGGGTCTGCGGGCGATGGCGCGGGTGTACGCCGGCTGGGCGCCTTCGCAAGCGTTCTACCGGGAAAAGGTGTACCTAGACATCGGCCACTCCTCGCTGGAGGATTATCTGATCACGTCCTGGGAAGGGCGGTACCTGCAGCAGGACGCCAACAACATCCTGGCGATGGTTGCCACGTGGCAGGCCGGCGACATCAGCGACAACCCCCTCTACGGCGGCGACTTCGAGAAGGCCCTGGGTTCGATCAAGGCCAAGGCGTTCGTCATGCCCTCCCGCACCGACCAGTATTTCCCGCCGGAGGACAACGAGATCGAGGTGTCGATGATGCCCAACGCAGAGCTTCGGGTCATCGAGACGATCTGGGGTCACACCGGCGGCGGGCCGGGCCGCAACCCGGCGGACACCGCATTCATCGACGCGCAGTTGAAGGAACTGCTGGCCAGCTGACACGGAGAGTCTTTGAGCGTGACGATGGTAGCAGATCAAAGCGGTTGGTGGGATCAATTCTTCTCCGGCCTGTGCCTGGAGTACGTCCGGGATGCCCGCGACGAGGAGCAGACCCGGGCCGAGGTCGGTTTCATCCACGAGGCGATGGGGTTGCCGTCTCGGGCTCGAGTGCTTGACGTGCCCTGCGGCAGCGGGCGTCTGGCCTTGGAATTGGCCGACCGGCATTTCCGCATAACCGCCATTGACCGGAACCAGCGGCTCATCGAGTGGGGAGAGGTAGCGGCTGCGTCGCGCGGGCTGGAAGTCGACTGGCGGGTCGGCGATATGCGGGGCCTGCTCCAGGACGGAACCTACGATGGCGCGGTGTGCTTCTGGAACAGCTTCGGCTACTTCGACGACGCGGGGAACCTGGAGTTCCTGCGTGCGGTGTCCCGGAGCCTGAAGCCGGGCGGCCGGTTGGCGCTGGATACGCCGCTGCTGGAAACTTTGCTGCTGGACGCCGTTCAGGAATCCCGGGTTTGGGAAAAAGCCGGGGACCTGCTGGCGCTGGAAGAGCGTGCCTACGACCACGAAACCGGCCGGTTGGAATCAACGTGGACTTTCATACGGGGCGCCGCGCGCGAAACGCGGCACATGTCGATCCGCCTCTACACCTACCGCGAACTGATCGCCCTGCTGGAGCAGGCCGGCTTCGGCGGCCACCAGTCCTACGGCGACCTGGATATGACACCTTTCGCACTGGGGGCGCCTTGGCTGTACCTGGTCACGACGAAAGTGGGTGGACCAGCGTCCGGCGCAATGGACGCAAAAAATAGGGGCGAATGATTATCGCCCCTACCGTTCAATCATTGGGCTGATTTCACCCCGTCGCAAGCGACCCCATAGGGTCCCACGGCGGGAGCACGATGGGTTCAAGGGCCAGCGCGTCCTGCAACTCCTGGGGCAGGTAGCTCTTCGGCGCGGCGATCTCGAACATGTACTCGGCGAACCACGAGTCGTTCATCAGGAAGAAGCCCTTCTCGCCGACCTTGTCGTCCCAACTGTTCTCCACGCGCCAGCGGCGGGGCTTGCCGTCGACCACGTCGACGCCGGTGAACAGCATAGCGTGGGTCATGGCAGTCTGGTGGTACTCCAGCCGTTCCGCTTTGTTCATCTCGAAGTCGGCGCTGTAAACGCTGCCGTAGTCAAAGAGCTCGGCGTCCCACAGGCCCTTGTCGCGGTGCATCTGCTTGCCGGTGTCACAGCCCATCCACACGGGAGTGCCGTCCTGGAGCATGCGCATGGCGATGTCTTTCATAATATCGATGTCGACGTTCAGGTAGGTGATGCGGGTGCCGTCGACCACGTTGCCCAGGTACTGGACGGTGTAGGTGCGCCCCGGCGGGCTGGAGCCCCGGGGGTCGTTCACCAAGCAGACGTAGTCCTCCATGGGTGTGGTGATGTACTTCTCGGCGAACGCCAGGGGCGTCATCTCGCCGTCCCGGTGGAATTCGCCATCCTTGTCCTTCCACTGCCAGTCGAACTGGGCCGGCGGGGTGCCCAGGTGGATGCACAGGATCTGGTAAATCGCCTGCAGCGCTTCCTGCTTGGCTTCGCGCATAGCATCCAGGCCGGCCTCATCAGCGTAGAGGCTGCGGATGTTGCGAGCGCCCTGGCGGACCTGGTAGTTCAGGCCGGCGTTCATGCGCATGGAGTTGCCGGAGCTTTCGGTCTCGGGCATGACCGTCTTCGGGACCACGCCGTGCTTGCGCACCAGGCTGACGAACATGTCCCATTGGCCACCGTCGCCCAGGGGCTGCTGCAGGAGCCAGGCCACCACGCGGTCGTCGATGGGCCGGTCGGCGGTCTCGATGACGGCTTCCAGGATGTAGTTGGCGCGCTCCATCTTGTCCCAGAACATGACGTAGCTCTGGCTGAACTCGAACTCCTTGACGTTGAGGACATTGCGCGTCTCGGACCGGAACAGGTTGAGGCCGGCAAACATCCAGCAGCGGCCGGAACGGGCCTGGTTGGTTACGCTCCAGTCGTCCAGCACCGTGGAAAAGCTATGGGTCGCTTCGGCGACGATGTTGCGGTTCAGGGCGACGTCGTTTACGTCATGCTGGGTGACGACGTTTTGCATCAGCTGGTGGTTGGGTTGGGAGGCGAAGTCTTCCTGGAAGCCGGCCATCGTGGCGGCGTCGAGAGCGCCTGGATTGGTCTGGGTCGTCATCGTTGTTCACTCCGGTGCGGGTCAGTTGGCAGCTATTTGTACCGGCGACAGTCGGGCAACCACGTCCGTGATTTCAGCAATCGCCCGGTCCACCTCGTCTTCGGTAGTGTAACGGCCCACAGTGAGGCGCAGAGTACCCATGGCGTACTCCGTGGGCACGCGCATGGCTTCGAGCACGTGGGACAGCTCCACCTGGTCACTGTGGCAGGCCGCGCCGGCCGAGGCAGCCACCGTAGGCAGACCGGCAAGTATGCCATCCGCTTCAAATCCACGCAAGCCGATGCTGCAAGTATTGGGCAACCGTTCGGTCGGGTGGCCGTTGACCCGGGCGTCGTGGCCCGATGCCAGCAGGCCCTGCTCCAGGCGGTCGCGCATGGCGGCCATGTGGCCGGCGTATTCGGCCAGGTTACGCTCGATGAGTTCGCAGGCTTTGCCCAGGCCGGCCATGAGGATGATGTTCTCGGTACCGGCGCGGCGGTTCCCCTCGTGGTTGGCGCCGTGCATGAATTTTTCCAGCTGGACGCCGGGACGGATGTACAACGCGCCGATGCCCTTGGGCGCGTACAGCTTGTGGCCGGCCACGGAAAGGAGATCGACGCCCAGGTCGTCCACCTTCACGGGAATCTTGCCGACGGATTGGGCGCAGTCGCTGTGCACCAGCACGCCGTGGCGGTGGGCGATTTCAGCGATCTCGGCGATGGGCTGGATGGACCCGACCTCGTTGTTGGCGTGCATGATGGTGACCAGCACTGTCTCGGGTGTGATGGCGTCTTCGACCTGTCGGGGGTCAACCATCCCGTACTCGTCAACGGGCAGGTAAGTGGTGCGTACCCCTTGCCCCTCAAGAAACCGGCAGACCTCGGTCACCGCCGGATGTTCGACCGCCGAGGTGATGATGTGGTTGCCGCGATGGCGGTGAGAGCCGATGACGCCTTTGATGGCGTGGTTGTTGGCCTCGGTGCCGCCGCTGATGAAGATCAGGTCGTCCGCCGAGCAACCCAACATCGCAGCCACCTGCTGCCGGGCCAGGTCAACTCCCTCGCGTGCGGCAAGGCCGAAGGCGTGGCCGCTGGACGGGTTGCCGAAGAGCCCGTGCACGTAGGGCAGCATGGCCGCGGCGACGGCGGGGTCAATGGGCGTGGTGGCGTTGTAGTCGAGGTAGATGCCGTCCATATCCGGCTCCGGCGCGACGCGGTAAGAGTAATGATCGTCACGCATTATAGACCACGGCGGACCGAAGCCGTCGCGGTAAAGAAGTGTCTTCGAGCTTGATGCGCGACAGGTGGGCCACCTACGATCCCGTCGGGGCGGACCACTGGGTGTTGCCTTCCTGCATCGCAAAGGGCGGCGACGTAGCTGAAACGTAGATCAGATTCTCCTCGCCGACGTTACGAATCGAGTGGTCGGTACCGGGGGGAACCAGTATGGCCGTTCCCGCGCTGACCTCTTCCACCTCCTCACCGACCCTCATGGCTCCGGTGCCCTGTACGATCACGTAAACCTGCTCACGGCCGTCATGGGAGTGGACGGCCTGCTCACTTCCCGGCTCGCCCTCAACCCAGGTCACGGCCAGGTTCTCGGATCCGAACTGGCCCGACGCCAATAGCAGGTGGGAAACTTGACCACCGCGATGGTTCCGTGGGCTCTGTTCTAACGTCTGGATGTTCATGAGCAACACCTCTGGTTTGTAATGTCAAATTTTGTTTGCGGCTCCGCAGGCTTCCGCAGTGCGCGTTACCAAGATCGCGAACACGCAGCGAACTCAGCCGGCTCCATCCTACCATCACGCATCGACCCGCAACCGGTGGAGCGCGTGCATTCCAGCAAATAGAACCCTGCTAGATCCCTCATCTGCCTGAGACGTCGCGTATTCTCCCAACGTATTCCATGCCAAAAGACTTTCCGGGAACTAATCCGGTTCGTCTGTAGAGTACATCATTCGCCCCTTTGGTGTATGGTGCCCCCGTCGGGCCGAGACCAGCCACGGAGATTCACCTTGAATGCAGCGCCAATCTTCGCTCTGGAGATCACCGACATATCGACGTTGCTGTACGTCGTTTCCCACTTGTTTTTCATCTATGTTTGGCTGCCGATTGTGCCGAGCATGGTCGTCGGGGTACTGAGCGGTTACACCATGAACGAGTACGATGAGTTTCTGGGCTTGGTCTGGGGATTTGGCGTCGGATTGGTGGTTGCCGTCGCGGGCTTGGTCATCCTGCTTTCCGTGCCGGGTCTTGATGGTTCCCTCACCCGTGAAACTGGGGGGACGTTGATACATCCCCCCTCTGCCGGGGAGTTCCTGTGCCAGGCAGCCGTTGGGACATTGGGAATGGTCATCACACTGATGGGTTGTCGCTGGCGGCGCAAACGGCAACTGAAAGAGCGTGAGGGGATTCCCTGGCGCGCGGGTGCGCCACGTTCGTTCTGTGGGCGTTGTTCGCGGTGTTATTCATGATGGGGGGTTGCGCCGTATGCGTTATCGTCACGGAGCCCCGGAGTCAGCGGATGTTAGGTTGCACGGATTGTGACCTGCTGGTGGTGGGCCAACCGGACGCGCCGGAATGGGCACAGTTGGTGGAGGGTGAACAATACGTTCTGGCGGGTTGCCACCAGATGCCCGATCAACCCCTAGACCAGGACTGGCGCATCGTGGGCGACGCCTGGGGGCTGCAAACCAATCCTCACCGGGTGGCGGTGCGCCTGGAATATCGAGATGATTTTCCTCTCCCTCCGATCAGCCTGAGCACTGGAGAATGTTACCGGGTATTAGTCAGCTACGAACCGGAGCACGAATCATTGTTCGGAATGTTGACGTTCGTTGCCCACGACACGTACCGGGTTCCACCGCAAGAAGCGGGGCAAGACGTGCGACCGTAATGAGGAGAGCCGCATTCGATGTCACATGTAGCCGCAGTCCTAGTGACTGTTTACATTCAAACATAGCCCATCTGCGCATGACAGGATCCATCGTGCATCCGCTCGACGCTTTAGACAGCGGAGGGATCCAGCACGGCCTTACTGCAAAACACTTCCTTGCCGCAATCGCGTGCGACGTGTTAGATTTTGGCGCACTGTTTGAGGTGGATTGGATGCTGCATACGTATAGATTCTCGATGATAATAGGCCTGATAGTGGCAACTCTGGTACTGGCGGGATGTACCCGGGAAGTGGTGACAGAAGTGGTGGTGACCGCGACGCCTGACCCTGCGGGTGCAAGTGCTCCGCCGGCAGCTCCACCCACCACCGCGGCCCGTCCCCAGGCGACGGAAGCGACGTCCACGCCGGCGTCATCCGCGACGCCGGCTGTGCCCGCGGCCACCGCGGCCCCGGCCAGTGTCTCCCCTACGCCGGACGCCGGTGATGGTGTGGAGAACGTGTATCAGATCGGCATCTCGGCCGACCTGACCACCACCAACGTCTGGGCCTACCTCGGGCCGGACGGGACGATATGGAACCAGTACGTGCTGGGCGGCTCCAAGCCTTCGCTTTATACCTACTCCGCACAGCGATTTGACTGGGTACCCTCGCTGGCCTCGGACTTCCCCACGGCCCTGGCGGAGGAACCGGTGGACGGCCAAACTTTCTGGACCACCGAAGTACCGCTCAAGGAGGGGGTGACGTGGAGCGACGGCGCCCCAGTTACGGCCGAGGACTTCGCCTTCACCGCCCAAACCGTCGCTGAGATGCAATTGTCGGGCAACTGGCCATCAATCGTGGACCCGGAGTACTTCGACCACGCCGAAGCGCTCGGCCCACACCAGCTGAAAATATATTTCAAACAGAAGCCAGGGCTTGCTCGCTGGCAGTTCTCGCTGGCGTTCATGCCCATCTTCTCGAAGGCGTACTGGGAGCCGGTGGTGGCCGAGGCCATGCAAGCCGGGGAACTCACCGAGCAGCAGAAAGTCCTGTATGCCCACGATGCCAGCGACGAACCCACCGCAGGCGGCTATGGATTTGAAAAATGGGAGCGCGGGGCTTTCGCAGAGAAGATCAGTAACCCCGACTACTATTTCTCCGACACGGTGGTCACCCAGTATGCCAGCGGGGCTTACTTTGAAACCAAACCCGGCGGTCACGAGTTCGGCGCGTTCGGGGAAACCGGCGGCGACAAGTCGCTGGAATACACCGTGGGCCCCTACGCGGACAGCACCATCTACTCGATATACGGCAGCCAGGACGCCACCGTGCTGGCCCTCAAAAAGGGCGACATCGATTTCATGCTGAACCCGCTGGGGCTCTCCCGCGGTCTGCAGGAGCAGCTTCAAGGCGAAGACGGGCTGACGGTAATTGAAAACCCCAATGACGGGGTCCGTTATCTGGGTTTCAACTTCCGCAAGGAGCCAATGAGCAGCAAGGAGTTCCGGCAGGCCGTGGCCACGCTGATCGACAAGGAATTCCTGACCAGCACGGTGCTGCAGGGCGTGGCCTTCCCCATGTACGCGATGGTGCCGCCCGGCAACCAGGCGTGGTACAACGCGGACGTTCCCGAGATCGGCAAGGGAATGAGCCGAGCCGAACGGGTGGCACGGGCGGTGGAACTGCTGAAGTCGGCCGGTTTCACCTGGGAAACGGAGCCCAGGGTCAGCGAAGACGGGAGGTTTGTGGAGCAGCGGGGCGAGGGACTGAAGATGCCCAACGGCGAACCGATCCCCGCCATTGACATCCTTGCTCCCAGCCCGGGCTATGATCCGCTGCGGTCAACCTTCGCCATCTGGATCGAGCGGTGGCTGAACGAGGTGGGCATCCCGGTGCACGCCGATCTGACCGGCTTCAACCTGATCGTCGAGAAGGTGTTCGACCAGCAGGACTTCGACATGTGGATCCTGGGCTGGGGGCTGAGCCTGTACCCCGACTACCTGGAGTCGTTCTTCCACAGCCGGCACTCCGGTCTCCAGGGGCACAACGCCGGCGGCTACAATAATCCGGAGTTTGATAAGCTTGCCGACCAGTTGCTGGCCGAAACCGACGTCGAGGCGGCGCGACAATTGGTGTTCAATATGCAGGAATTCCTGGCGGAGGACTTGCCATACGTTCCGCTGTTCGACACGCCGCTGGTGGAAGCCTACCGGAGCGACCGCATCAAGTTCCCCTACACCCACTCCCTGGGCGGCCTGCAAGACGCTTCAGGCCTGACGACGCTGGTGCAGTTCAAGTAATCGCTATTGGGGATTATCAGAAGCAGGATTAGCCAGATTTACGGATTACCAGGATTAGGGAGGCTCCATCATCAATCGGCCCAATCCTGTAAATCCCTGAATCCCGTGAATCCTGATCCTGATAAATTACGAACGCCTCAGCCTCGACGCTCGCGGAATCGTCCCGGCCTGCTGGCGATTGTGAGCGACGCATTGAACGATAAGCGTTGAACGCGAGTCCGGCCAGCCCCCCGAAGAACAACACTATCCCCGCGGTTACCATGACAACCAACAGGATGATAACCAAAATATCTTCCATGGGATCCCTCCATGCGCCGTGCTGTGTATTGTACCGACCTGCGCCCTGCTACCGCAAAGATGAAGTGGTAGAGAGGCTTATCCCACGATGACGGGGTACCTGGCCAAGCGGGCCGGCCAGATGGCGCTGACCCTGTTCCTGATCGTCACCCTGACGTTCTTCCTGGTGCAGGCCCAGCCGGGCGACTACGCCACCTTCTACGCGCTGAACCCCGACCTGCCGGCGGAGGTGAGGGCACAGATCAAGGAGTCCTTCGGGCTGGACAAGCCGCTGTGGCAGCAGTACCTGGTCCACATGAAGAACACTTTCACGGGTAACTTCGGGGTTTCGTTCGGGCATTTTCCCCGGCCGGTGCTCGATGTGCTGGCGGAGCGGCTACCGCGAACGGCGGTGCTGTTCCTTACCGCCACGGCGGTGTCGTTTTACGTCGGGTTCTTTCTCGGCAAAGCCATCGCCTGGCGACGGGGCGGCGTGCTGGAGTATGCGGCGACCATCTCGGGAGCGACGCTGTTCACCGCGTTTACGCCTGCCTTTGGCCTGATGATGATCTGGATCTTCGCATTCAAACTCGGATGGCTTCCGGTGGGCAAGTTCCTGGATCCCCTGGTTTGGAGGGGCGCTGAGGTCAGCGCCAACCATGTGTTCAGCTACATGCTGGTGACCGGCGCCGCCTTCATCGCCTTCGCATTCCTGGTCCTTTTCTTTTTCAGGAGATCGGGGCGGATCGGCTCAGCCCCGCTGGTGAGGCCGGTCATCGCGGTGGCGGCGCTGGCCATTCCCGTGGCCTGGGCCTTTTCGGATATCGGTTATCTGGCATTGGATATCCTCCGGCACATGATCCTGCCCATCGTCACTCTGACGCTGATCTCCTTCGCCGGAACGATGCTGCTTACGCGGAACAGCATGCTGGAAACGATGCGCGAGGACTACGTGATGGCGGCCCGAGCCAAGGGGTTGCCCGAGAAAGTGGTGCGCGACCGGCACGCGGCACGCAACGCGCTGCTTCCGGTGGTTACCAGCCTGGTGTACAGCCTGATCTTTGCCATCGACGGCAGCGTGATCATAGAGGGCGTGTTCTCGTGGCCCGGCATGGGCATGACCCTGCTCGACGCCGTGCGCTCCGAAGACCTGCCGCTGGTGATGGGCTCAATGGTGTTCATCGGGCTCTTCTCGCTGCTGGCCCACGTCATCGTCGACGTGCTGTACGTTTACCTAGATCCCCGGATTCGGTACCAGTGATCAGCCCGCAGTCAGACCAGCAGAACTTCTCCCGCGAACCGCCCGGAATACCGGAGTCGCCGCTGGTCGACCTTCATCCGGGCCGCTGGCAGATGGCGCTGGCCCGTGCGAGGTTGGCGCTGCGATCCTTCCGCGGCGGCTGGGCCATCTTCGTGGAGAGCCGCATCGGGGTGCTGTCGCTGGCGACCATCGTCCTGTTTGCGCTGATGGCGATTTCGCATCCCATCCTCATGGCGACCGTCTGGGACGCCGAGGTGTACGACCCGGTGACCGGGTACGCATTCGACCGGCTGGACCATCCGGCTCCGCCGAACTGGAGGCATCCGCTGGGCACCGACCCACTGGGGCGGGACGTCCTTAGCCAACTCCTGTCGAGCACGAGGTCCGAGTTCGTGCTGGGGATCACCGCGGCTCTGGTCACGGTGGGAATCGCCACGACGGTGGGCGCGGTCGCGGCCTACTACGGCGGGTTGGTGGACGCGCTTTTCATGCGCCTGGCGGACTTGATCATCGCGTTGCCCGGCATCTCGCTGCTGATCGTGCTCAGCGCGCTGTTCCGGCTGAACCTGTTCTATCTGGCGCTCATCATCGGCATCCTGGGCGGCTTTGGCGGGACAGCGATCATCCTCAAATCGCAGGCGCTCAGCATCCGCGTCAAGCCCTACATCGAGGCGGCGCGGGTGGCCGGCGGCGGGCACTTCCACATCATTTTCGTGCACATCATTCCCAACCTGCTGCCGCTGTCGCTGCTGTACATGATGTTCACCGTGACCGGCGCCATCTTCGCCGAGGCGGTGCTGTCCTTCCTGGGCCTGCTGGACCTGCGGATGAGCTGGGGGATCATGATCCACACCGCCAACACCGGCGGCTATCTGCTGGGCGGCACCAGGTACTGGTGGCTCATCATTCCGGCCGGCGCCTCGATCACCTTCCTGTGCAGCGCGTTCTACCTGGTGGGCCGCGCCTTGGACGAGGTGGTCAACCCGCGGCTGCGACGGCACACCTCGTGACGCGACTTGCCGGGTTTTTATGCTCGAATACGCCGCAATAGGGACGCTCAAAAAATGGACGTTGACCACTGGCATGTCCAACATTTTTGAGTAGGCCCTATACTTGAAAAATAATGGACATTGACCTGCCTGGTGTCCAGTTAAAATGACAACTTCAACCCACACACCGGTCCTGCAAGTGATTGACCTTTCCCTGCGCTACCAGACTCGACAGGGCGAGGTTCAGGCGGTGGAGGGGGTCAGCTTCGAGTTACAGCAGGGGCAGTCGCTGGGCCTGGTGGGCGAGTCGGGCTGCGGCAAGACCTCCGTTGCCA
Source organism: Dehalococcoidia bacterium (assembly GCA_022827095.1). Lineage (GTDB taxonomy): Bacteria > Chloroflexota > Dehalococcoidia > Lucifugimonadales > UBA3495 > Bin87. The sequence continues at coordinate 141,486 of JAJDTP010000009.1, read as the reverse complement.
CCAGCCTGATGCGGCTGCTGCCCGAGAACGCCCGCCTCACCAGAGGGCAGGTGAGGCTCAATGGAACCGACTTGTTGGAACTGGACGACGAGGAGATGCGATCCTACCGCTGGCGTCGCATCGCCATGGTGTTTCAGGCGGCGATGAACTCCCTGGACCCCGTGCATCGGGTCGGGCAGCAGATCATCGAGGCCATCGAGGCCCACGGAATGGAGACCACGGTGTCGGATGCCCGGGAGCGCGTGGCGCGCCTGTTCCGCATGGTGGGCTTGGACCCGCAGTTGATGGACCGGTATCCCCACGAGTTCAGCGGAGGGATGCGGCAGCGGGCGGTGATCGCCATGGCGTTGTCGTGCGATCCGGACCTGATCATCGCCGACGAACCGACCACCGCGCTGGACGTCATCGTCCAGGACCGCATCCTGAGGGAATTGAAGCTGGTGCAGCAGGAACTCCGCATGGGCATGATCTACATCAGCCACGACATCGGCGTCGTAGCGGAGGTGACGGACCGGATCGGCGTGATGTACGCCGGAAGGTTGGTGGAACTGGGAGACACCGCCGACGTGTTCCGCTCGCCGATGCATCCGTACACTGCGGCGTTGATGTCCTCGTTCCCCAGCGTGCACGGTGAGAGGTTGCCACTTCAGGGCCTGGCCGGCGAGCCACCGAACCTGATCGACCCTCCCTCGGGATGCCCGTTCCATCCTCGCTGCCAGTACGCCGATGAGGTCTGTCGAACGGAATTCCCGGAGCGGTCGATCCACGAGGATCATTGGGCCGCCTGCTGGCATCCCCTGGAAGTAACGGTTACCGGTGATGGGAGCCGAGATGGTTGCGGATAGTCACGCTGTCGTTTCGGATCTCCTGATGGGAGGCAACGGGCAGGCGCTGGTGGCCGTGGAGGGTTTGACCAAACGGTTTCCGGTGTCCAAGAGCCTGTTTCGCCAAGCGTCCAGCTTCATCCACGCGGTGGAAGATGTTTCATTCAGCCTGGCCCCTGGCGAGAGCCTGGGCTTGGTGGGTGAGTCCGGGTGCGGCAAGACCACGGTGGGCAAGCTGCTGGTGAAGTTGATCGAGCCCACGTCCGGCCAGATCAGCTTCCGGTTCCCCTCGCCGGACGCGGGGTCGGGCGAGGCGGTGGACGCCAGCACGATACGCTCTGCCGACCTGCGCGCCTTCCGCCGACAGGCGCAGATGATCTTCCAGGACCCATACGAGTCTATGAACCCGCGCCGGACTATATACGACACCATCGCCGAACCGTTGGCGGTGCAGGGCGTCGGCCACCTGACCGACCGGGTGGACCGAGTCACTGAGATACTGACCCAGGTGGGGCTCACGCCGGCGGGGTCGTTCCTGTTCCGCCATCCCCACGAGCTTTCCGGCGGGCAGCGGCAGCGGGTGGCGATTGCGCGGGCGCTGGTAATCGGCCCGTCCTTCGTGGTTGCCGACGAGCCCACGTCCATGCTGGACGTGTCCAGCCGGACGGGCATCATGACCCTGATGCAAAACCTGGCGCAGGGCTTGGGCATCTCCTACCTGTACATCACCCACGACCTGGCGGTGGCCCGCTACATGTGCCATCGTATCGCGGTCATGTACCTGGGCAAGATCGTCGAGATGGCGGAAACCGAGGAACTGCTTGGCAACCCGCTGCATCCGTACACACGGGCCCTGCTGTCGGCGGTACCGGTGCCGGATCCGACCTACCGCCGGGATCGCCCCGACATTCGCGGCGACCTGACGTTGCCCATCAACCCTCCGCCCCGATGCCGCTTCTACGACCGCTGTCCAGTCGCCACCGACCACTGCCGGGACAACCCGCATCCGCCCATGGAGGAGCATGGGCCCGGGCACTGGGTTGCGTGTTATGAGGCGTGAGGCGCGGTAAATCGGGAAAAACGTCATCCCTGTTTCCGCAGGAATCCAGGCAGCCCAGGCACCGGCAAACGTGTATACGGCCAAGACTCCTGGATACCGGTTTTCGCCGGTATGACGGCTTTGGTGTGAGACGGAAATTTCAAGTCTGGACAGATACCATACGAGGTGAGCATGGCGGATGCTGAAGTAATCGTCATCGGCGGGGGTATCGCCGGAGCGTCCGCGGCTTTCCATCTCGCATCGTACGGTCGCAGCGTCACGCTGCTGGAGCGGGGCGAGATCGGCTCAGAGGCATCGGGGGGCAATGCCGGTGGCATTGGCGCGCTGGGTTGGGGTCACATTCCGGACCTGGAGTCGTACCTGACCATGGGCAGCCTGCAGATCTTCCGGAGTCTCCATCTGGAGCTGGGCTACGACATTGAATTCCGCGCGTCCGGCGGGCTCCAGGCTATCCAAACGGAAGAGCAGTACGTCTATGCCCGGGACCGTGTGCTGGCGTTGAAATCCCGCGGCTACACCCTGGAACTGCTCACGACGGACGAAGCCCGGGGCATCGAGCCGGAGCTCAGCCCTGACCTGTATGGGGCGATGCACTTCCCCCTGCGGGGCCAGGCCGATCCCAAGAAGACCACCCGCGCCTTCGCCGACGCGGCAGTGGCACGCGGCGCAACTGTCCTCACGGATTGTCAGGTCACGGGGATCGCGCGCACGATTGAAGGAACCTACCGGGTCGCCTGTACCAACGGAGAGTTCTCCGCCCATCGGCTGGTCATCGCGGGTGGAGCATGGTGCGGCCCGTTGGGCGAGATGCTGAGTCTGCGCATCCCCATCGTGCCGGTGCGCGGGCAGATGTGGGCGACGCAGCCACTGCCTCCCCGGTCTTTCCACTCGTTGTCGTCCGCTGAATCCTACGCGCACTGGAGCCAACACCCGGGCTGGGACGCCGACCACCCGCCGGAACTGACCCACATCCGCTCCAATCGGGTCACTCGACACTTGTACGGACGGCAGAACCGGGACGGCGAGATCATTTTCGGCGGCGACCGCGAATTGGTTGGCTACGACTATACCGTCGACGCCAGCGGGGTGGAGGTGAACTTCGGCCACGCCAGCGAGATCCTCCCCATGCTGTCGGGTTTGTCCATCAACCGCACGTGGTCGGGCATGATGCCCTTCTCCCTGGACGGCCGGCCGATCATCGGGAAGATACCGCAGATTGATGACCTGTACATCGTCAGCGGTTTGGCGTCATCGGGCTTCGGGCGCGGACCAATGGCGGGCAAGCTGATCGCCGATTACGTTCATACCGGGAATCGGCCGCAGGTTTTGGCGGAGTCCGACCCCGCCCGCTGCGTGACCGGCCTGGCGTGACGGCCGGGAAACGGTCAGCCCCGGGGTTGGTACGGCTCCACCGCCCGCTTTATCAGGGGGGTCAATATCATCACCGGCGCCATCAGGAGCAGGCCGATACCCGCGTTCAGACCGATGGCCAGGGAAATGGTGAAAGCCTGCGCGATTGCGCCGATCTCGAACCCACCGACCAGGTGACCGAGCCCGTTGACCAGGCCCTGGGATCCCATGATCCTGCCGCGCATTTCCGGCGCGGTCGACAGCATGAGGATGGTGCTCTGCATGGTGCTGAACCCGGATTGACCCACGCCGGCGGTGAAGAGCACCAGGAACGAGACGAAGAACCACGGCGACCACGCGACGGCCACCACGCCCACCGCCACAATGATCGCGCCAAATGCGAAGTAACGGCCGTGGAAGCTGTAGTTGCGCCGCGTGGCGATGATCATGGCTCCGACGAACGCGCCGATACCGTCGGCAGCCCCCAGCAACCCGCCCAGGGCCGGCCCCACTTTGAGCACGTCCGTGGCGATGACTGGGATGAAGTATTGCAGCGGCAGGACCATACCGTTCATCAGCAGGGATATGGACAGCACGCCCAGGACGAACTTGTTGGAGAAGGAATGCCCGATCCCGGACCGTATGCCGGTAAAGAAGGCGGTATCCCGCACAATCAACATGGAACGTTCGGGTAAGCGCATCCTCCAGATGAGTATCGCCGACACCAGGTCCAGCGCCACCAGCACTATGAACGCGCCGGTGAACCCGTAGAACTGCACCAACAGGCCACCGACGATCGGCCCGAGGATTTTGCCGCCGTTGTTGGTCATCGTCTCCAGCGACATGGCGTGGGCGATGCGGTCTTGACCCGCCAGATCGAACAGGGACGCGCGGCGGGTCGGGTCGTCCAGCACCTTGGCGGTTCCCTGGGCCAGGACAACGACGAACACATGCCACGGCTCGACCAGCCCGAGCAGCAGCAGGACCAGCAGGCACGAGGCCAGCGCCAGGTAGATGGCGTGGATGGTGGCCAGGATGCGCCAGCGGTCCAGTCGGTCGGCCAGCATACCGGCCGCCAGAGCCAACGGCACCCGCGGCGCGTTCAGGAACACCGAGATCAGGCCGACCTGGAAAGCCGAGTCGGTGAGTTCCAGCACGAGGTAGCCCAGCACGATCAGTTCCATGCGGCGGGAGACCTCATGGATCCACCGGGCTGCCCACAGGTACTGGAAGTTCCGGTCCTGCAGGACTACAAAAACCGGAGCGCTGGAGATCCGTGCCAAGCGTCCGCTCCCGTCAGGCGGTGGACACTACGCTCGCGGCCGCGCCCGGTCGCCGCGCCCATCACCCGCTCAACTCGATAAAATCGGCACGATACGCGGGATGGCGATGGCGAGTCAAACCGCTACCAACTACGTGATTGTTCAGAGTTGCGGGGAAGGTGTCACTGCGACCCCGTACTTGATACGGGGGCAATCTCGTTGGCGCAGGGGCGTCCTTAAGAACCGGCGCTGCTGCGGTGGCGTCGAGATTGCCACGGCGCGAGCGCCTCGCGATGACAGACCGGGGGCGGCCGGCGGGGTATAATGGCCTACGCGCCGCCGCGTGTGGCGGCGTTCAGCAACACACTCACAGGGAGCGGATTTGTCATGCCCAGCAACGCTGAATACATTGCCATCGAGCAGAAGTACTATGCCCAGACCGTGCGCCGGCGGCCGGTGGTCATCGTGCGGGGCGAGGGCTCTCGAGTGTGGGACGCCGACGGCAAGGAGTACATCGACTTCGTGGCCGGCTGGGCCGTGGACAACCTGGGGCACTGCCCGCCGGTGGTGGTGGACGCCATCGCCCAGCAGGCGGCGACGCTGATCCAGACGTCGAACCAGTTCTACACGCTGCCGCAGCTGGACATCGCCGAGATGCTCATCGAGAACTCGTGCATGGACCGGGTCTTCTTCTGCAACAGCGGCGCCGAGGCCGTGGAGGGCGCGCTGAAGCTGGCCCGCCGCTACGGCAAGCTGCACAAGGACGGCGCCTTTGAGGTCATCACGGCGTTCAACTCCTTCCACGGGCGGACGATGAACGCCGTGGCCGCCACCGGCCAGCCGCACTACCACGAGCTCTTCGAGCCCATTCCCGAGGGGTTCACCTACGTGGACTTCAACGACGTGGAGGCGGTGATGAACGCCACCACCGAGAACACCGTCGCCGTGATGGTCGAGCCGGTGCAGGGCGAGGGCGGCGTGAACATCCCCGACGACGACTACTTCCAGCGGCTGCGGGCGTGGTGCGACCAGAACGACATCCTGCTGATCCTGGACGAGGTGCAGACCGGCATGGGCCGGCTGGGCAGCCTGTTCGGCCACCAGGAGTACGACGTGGAGCCGGACGTGATGATCCTGGCCAAGGGGCTCGGCTACGGCGTGCCCATCGGCGCGTTCCTGTCCAAGGAGAACGCCATGGCGCTGACCTACGGCGACCACGGCAGCACCTTCGGCGGCAACGCGCTGACCACGGCGGCCGCAGCGGCCGGCACGCGCTACCTGCTGGAGAACGACGTGCTGGGCAACGTGAAGCGCATGGAGGTCGTGCTCAGTGACAAGCTCAACGGTCTGAAGGCGCGGTACGGGTTCGTCGAGGAGATCCGCTGCAAGGGCCTGCTGGCCGCCGTGCAGTTCGACAGCGACATCATGCCGGCGGTGATGGACGCGGCCGAGGCGGCGGGCGTGCTGCTGAACGGCGTGCGGCCCAACGCGGTGCGGATCATGCCGGCGCTGAACATCACCGAGGACGAGATCGACGAGGGCGTGAACCGGCTGAGCGAGGCGCTGGGGAACGTTTAGTTCGTACTGGGATCATCGTACGCGCCGGCGGTGTTCCGAAAGGGATGCCGCCGGCGTTGGCACAAAATGCCTGTGGCGTGAAGGAATGGAGATCATGGCCTTCTTTCCAACGACAACCGATCCGGAAGCTCTCATTGAAGAATATGCCGTAGAGGTTGCCAGGCGATTGGGCTACCAAGGCCCACAGGCGCGGAACCAGGCGGTGCTGAAGGCTCTGCAAACATTGATTAACGTCCTTCCACCGCCCCAACTGACGCCGGAGGAACGAGCGGAGTCGAAAGCCCGCTGGGAGGAGATCCTCGAGCACGGCCGTCAGTATCGTAAGGAACATCCTTATGATGATGACAACCCGCCGTCCAAAGTTTGGCGGGAAGAACTCTATGACGAAAATGGGCTGCCGAAATAATGGTAGCTGACACGTCGGCGTTAATCGCTATTCTCACCGGGGAGTCCGACACTCACACGTTTGCGAATGAGCTACAGTGCAACTCGCCCGTGTTGGTCACTACCGCTACGGCCGTAGAACTACTGATCGTCGCACTCGGCAAAGGCGAAGCCGTATACCGGGATGCCATTACCATGTTGAATGGCCGCGATATCGAGATAGTGCAGCTTGACCGAACCTTTATATTCGCCGCCGGAGAAGCTCACCGTCGCTACGGCAGGGGACGGCATCCCGCGGCCTTGAACTTTGGGGACACGTTTGCCTACGCGCTGGCTTCAGTCCGCAATTTGCCGCTGCTGTTCAAGGGGAACGATTTTGCGCGGACGGATATAACGCCGGCGGTGTGATTCGTGAATAACGAACGACAGGTCCGGAGACTAACATCGTTGCGCCGACGGGATTGCCGCGCTACGCTCGCAATGACAACTTGGGTACGCGTGAGGATCTGGTTGACCCTTTCAGCGAGGTTATGACATGAAACTGGATGGTCGGGTTGCGGTGATTACGGGCGCGGGGCGCGGGATTGGGCGGGCCATCGCGCTGGCCTACGCCCGGGAAGGCGCGATGCTGGGGCTGGCCGCGCGGAGCGAGTCGGAGCTGGAGGATGCGGTGGGCGCCGTGTCGGAACTAGGCGTCGAGGCCATTGCTGTGCCCACCGATGTCACCAACTCGGAGGACACGGAACGGTTGGCCCAGCGAGTGGTGGAGCGTTTCGGGCGGATTGACCTGCTGGTCAACAACGCCGGCATATCCGGGCCGGTGGGCCCCCTGCAGGGCAACGACATCGCCGACTGGGTGAGCACTATCAATGTCAATATCACGGGCACATTCCTGGTGTGCCGGGCGGTCATACCCGTGATGCTGGAGCAGGGCGGCGGCAAAATCATCAACCTGTCTGGGGCCGGCGCGACGAATGCGTGGAGCAATATGTCGGCCTACTGCTCCAGCAAGGCGGCGGTGGTGCGGCTCACCGAGGTGCTGGCCCAGGAACTTGATGGCCAGGGAATTACGGTGAACGCCCTGGGGCCGGGCTCGGTTCACACCAGCATGTGGGACCGGATGACAGACCAGGCCGCCGAGGCCGGCGCGGACTTCATTCACCAGCTGGGGCTGCGGGTCACGTCCGGCGGCGGGGCGTCCATTGACGAGTGCGCCGAGTTGGCGGTGTGGCTGGCCTCGGAGGACAGCGGAGCGCTGACCGGCCGGCTGATCTCGGCGACGACTGACGACTTCCGCGCGCTGCCGCCGCGGATCCCCGAAATCATGGCCGGGGAGGCGTACACGCTGCGGCGGGTTGGGCTGGAGTAGCGGGAGCGAGTTAGCCCACCGTAAATCGTCAGAAGCAGGATTTACGGGATTTGATGATTTATCAGGATTGGGAGTGACTGTTCAGAATTCAGTAGGTTGTCATTGCGAGGCGTTTGCGCCGTGGCAATCTGGACGCGGTTGCAGCACTGTCTGCCCCGAAGGAATCCCCTGCGCCGACGGGATTGCCGCGCTCCGCTCGCAATGACACGAGCAAGGGCGATGCGCAATGACCGAGCGAGTTCGCTCTCCAACTAATCACCCTGCTGGCGGCGTTGGGTGCGGACGGGGAGGCCGTAGATGTCGATGAAGCCCTTGGCGGCGGTGTGGTCGAACTCGTCGGCGCGGTCGTAGGTGGCGAGGCCGTAGTTGTAGAGCGGGCGGTCGGCGGTGCGTCCCACAACCACGCAGGAACCCTTGTGCAGGCGGACGCGCACGTCGCCGGTGACGTGGCTCTGGGTGCTGTCGACGTAAGCGTCCAGGTCGCGGCGGTGGGCGGTGTACCACAGGCCGTTGTAGACCAGCTCGGCATACTCCTGGGCGATGCGCTCCTTGAAACGGCTCTGCTCGCGGGAGAGGGTCATGGTCTCCAGGGCGCGGTGGGCGGCGTGCAGCAGGACCGCGGCCGGTGACTCGTAGACCTCGCGGCTCTTGATGCCAACCAGCCGGTTCTCCACATGGTCGATGCGGCCGATGCCGTGGGCGCCGGCCAGGGTGTTGAGGTGGCTGATCATGGCGACGCCGGCCATGGTCTCGCCGTCGACGGCGGTGGGGATACCCTCCTCGAACCGGATCTCGACGTAGGCCGGCTCGTTGGGCGCGGCGGCGGGGCTGACGGTCCACTCGTAGGCGTCCTCGGGCGGCTCGACCCAGGGGTCCTCCAGTTCACCGGCCTCGGCGCTGCGGCCCCATAGGTTCTCGTCGGTGCTGTACTTGTTGTTGGAGGGCGCGATGGGCAGGTTGCGGTCGCGGGCGTAGAGCACCTCGTCCTCGCGGTTCATGCCCCACTCGCGGATGGGGGCGATGAGCTCCACGCCGGGGGCGAGGGCGGAGACGCCGACCTCGATACGCACCTGGTCGTTGCCCTTGCCGGTGCAGCCGTGGGCCACGGCGTCGGCGTCGTGCGCCCGGGCCACCTCGGCCAGGTAGCGGGCGATGAGCGGACGGCCCAGCGCGGTGGCCAGGGGGTACTGGCCTTCGTAGATGGCGCCGGCGCGGAGGGCAGGCCAGAGGAACTCTTCGACCAGCGTCTCCCGGCCGTCGACAGTGACGGCCTCGGATGCGCCCACGGCGTAGGCGCGCTGGCGGATGGACTCCAGGTCCACCATGCCCAGGTCGATGGTGCAGGTGATGACTTCGGCGTCGTAGTTTTCCTTGAGCCAGGGGACGGCGACGGAGGTATCAAGGCCGCCGGAGTAGGCGAGGACGATCTTTTTGCTGGGCATCGACGTGAACTGTCTCCTATTTTGACCGGGCGCCAACGCGAGGTTGCGGCTATCTGGGGCGAGCGCCCTTGTTGGTGATGGCGATACAGTGCACTAACTCGCCTTGGGCCAAGTTGGCGATGGTGGGGGGTATTTCGGTTCCTATGACCACGGCACGGGAGGCGATACCAGTGAACCGGGACAGGTGGTCGGCGTTGCGTCGGGCCCGGGTCACATCGTTGGCAGCCACGGTGGCGGAACACTCGATGACGACGTACTGCATCTCACCGGTGGCGCTGGTCTTGTCGATGCCGCGCATGACGAGGTCGATGGCGCGGAAACTTTCCAGCTCGTTGTCAGGTACGCCGTCGGTATCTGCGTCATCCGCGATGTCGATGATTTCGTGCTCCTCCAGCCAGCGTGGCCGCCGGCATTGGGTAACATCGGCGATTCTCCCGATCATGCGCCGGGCGATCGTGGGCGTGATGTGACCTTTGAGCCAACCCACATCGGTCTTCAGTTCTGCCACGTCCGTCTTCAGCACCGCCACGTCCGTCTCCAGCCGCGCCATTCTCTCGGCGTGGGCGGCCAACATGGCGTTGGTACTCTCCATGAAACGGTTCAGCGTGTCGTTGAGCTGATCGATGCCGGCTTGGAGCTTTGCCGTTATCTCGGCCTGCTGCTGGATGAATTGCTCAAGCAGTTCCTGGTTCCGCCTGACGATGGCCGGCAATTGTTTCAATTCCTCGTCAAGGATATGGTTCCGCAGCGCCGAGCGGAGCTGTGGGTTCTGCTCGAGGATGGCGAGGAGGTCTTCAAATGTGGCGATGGTAGTCATAAGCCAATGCCTATTGACGCGAGGCCGTCGCATTCACGAAACAGGCGCGTCTGCCATTATAAAGCATCCGTCGGCCGCCGTTCTGGGCGGGCCCGCCCGACACGCCCGGCGCCGTGGCCACGGAGTCAGCAAGGCAGCGGTTGGCGATTCAGCTGTCGGTTATGGGAGGCCGGTGGACACCGCAAGACCGGTCCCAATCGGGCCGTATGCCGGCCGGCAGCACTTGACATTCTGCCGCATCTTGCTATTCCGGCGGGTCGGTGCGCATCTGGTTCACGTAGTTGACCAGCGCGAAGACGCCGGAGGCCTGCTTTACCAGAAACTCCGAGCCCATCAGGCCACCCAGGCGGCTGAATACGTCCAGGCGGATGCGTCGCCCGTTGCTGACCACGGACCGATCCCAGTGGGCCTTGACGCCGTCGATGGTGGACATGGGGACGCGGGCGGAGTCGGCGGAAACGGACTTGCCCAGATAGACAAAGTCGCGGTCGGCCCACATCATGCCACGGCGACATTCAAAGGGCCCGACCATCTCGGGGGCTTCGGATGAGGTTTCGCCCAGTTCCGTGGTCTGCTCTTCGGTGTAGACGTGGTGAAGGTGGGCGGTGAGGCCGATCATGCCCCAATACTGCAGGGGGCCGAAGCTGGCGCGGACGAGGCCGGCAGGGCCCTGGACCATGATCCTGGTCTCGGCGCGGGAGGGGTTCTCCTTGAAGAAATCCCAGTCGGCGACGATATCGGACACGTCGGTCAGGGGCAGGCGGAAGGACTGGCTGGTGTCCATGCCCGACTTGTGCAGGCAACCGTCTTCGATCCAGACCAGTCCGTCCAGGCAGGGTATCGGGCTGAATACCTGGGGGGCGCGGATTTTAACGTTGCGGCCATCCGCCGAGCCGCCCGACTCGCGACGGAGGCGCCGGAAAATACTAATCATGCCCCCTCCTGCTCTCCATTGCGCTGCCGGCGGCGAAAATCATTCTACCAGCATATCCGGAGGCCACCTACCACCGGTTCCAGTGGACGATGTCGTCCAGCGACTCGCGGTGGGCAGGCCGGAAACGGTCGCCGATGGTGTAGGCCAGCGGGATGAGGCCGGCCTGCATGATGCGGCGGTACGGGATGCCCAGCACGGCGGCAGCCTCCTCCTCGTGCATCAGGTGGATGCAGGTGAAAACCGAGCCGATGCCGCGGGCGCGGGCGGCCAGCATCAAGCTCCAGGCGGCGGGAATGATGGTGCCCCACTGCGCGCTCTGGACCAGGGCCGGCGCGGAGTCGGTGCGGCCCGCGATGCAGGGGATGACCATGACGGGAGCGCGGTGCAGGTTGTCGGCGAGGTACTGGGCGGAGTCGCCCACGCGCTCCTGGACGGCGGCGCGCACGGGGTCATCGTAAGTCAGGTTGGTGGCCGCCGTAGGTGACTGGGTGTACTGGTTCCACCCCTGGCGATAGAGGTCGGCGATGGCCTGGCGCTTGTCGGGGTCGGTGACGACCATGAAGTGCCAGTTCTGCCGGTTGCTGGCGGTGGGAGCCTGCTGGGCCACGGCCAGGCATTCGCGGATGATCTCGTCGGGGATGGGCCGGTCGAAGTCCATCCGTTTGCGGACAGCGCGGGTGGTGGTCAGAAGGGCATCAGGCGAGAGGTCGTGGGTGACGGGCATGGGTGGGGCTCCTTGAGAATTTGGCAGACATTATCCGCCAGCAACAGCTCAGCAACGTTTCAGTGAGTGAGTCAGCCAACGGTACGAACAGGGCGGTGGTGTAGTTCCCGCAGCGGCCACCAAGCAAGCAACGGGATTGCCGCGCTGCGCTGGCAATGACAGGTCGTTGAGTGGGTACGCGTGAGGCTCCCGTCCGACTTGCGCCGAATAAAGGGCATCACCGCGCGAAAGCAAGGGGTTCAATAGGAACAATTGGCGAGATTGAGATCCCGTTGCCCGAATATCCGAAACGGGGTTACCGCCAGTCTGCCTCCGAGAAACGCGGTACGAAAGGAAGCCAACAAGCGTCCGATTCCAAGCCGACCAACCGCCGTCTTGTCAGCGGACACGGCTTCACAACCCAAGCCTACCAGAGGAGAACCCAAGAAGCGACAACCCAGGCGCGAATCACGTCGGGCTGCAATCAAGCGCCGACAAGCGGAGTTTCAAATGCCCCTATTTAGAAAACGCTGAAAATATCATGGGGTTCCTGCAATCTGCGAGTTGCCAACACTCCGCAGGGAGGAACCCCTATGAACATCGCCGATTTTATCACCGAACTGTTCCGCAAAATAGACGACGCCCGGCCCGAGGCTACTCACCACAGCCAAGCCATCCTCTCCATCAGTGCACTGGTTACCATCGGCGTGCTGCAAGCCATGAAGAACGTTAGTCAACGAGCTTTCTACCACTGGTTCAAAGACAACTATGGCTATCTGTTCCCCAAGCTGCCGCACCGCACCCGTCTCAACCGACGGCTGCGGGTCCAGCAAGACTGGACCGGCTACTTCCTGGTCGACGCTACCGTGCCGGGGGTGGCGGCCAGCTACGGCATTGAACTGCGTCATCCGACGGATAGACCGTGAACGGCCGGCCGGCGGAACCCCGGAGCTGGCAAGGACGTTACCGGCGTCGTTCCACCCGCAGGGAGTAGGGAAGAGGCGAGATCGCCAGGCCGAACACCTCGGCCTCGGACAACGGGCTGCCGGCCGGCGTCTCGAAGCGGAGACGGTGCAACATACGGGTCAGGTGGAGCCAGACGGTGGTCTCCGCGAAGCGACGCCCCGGGCAGCGGCGATGGCCGGTACCGAACGGGATAAAGGCGTTGCCGGTCAGCGCAGCAGCCGGCGAGCCGTCAGACTGGGGCAGGAACCTCTCCGGAATGAAATCATCGGGCGAATCCCAGAAGCGCGGGTCGTGGTGGATGGAATAAATGTTGCCCAGCACCTGCGCTCCCGCCGGCACCAGGTAGCCGCCGACCTCGGTGTCTTCCGCGGCCTGGTGCGGCACCGCCAGGGGACCGATGGTGCGGTAGCGCATCGACTCGGCCAGGCAGGCGAAGGTGTAGGGCAGCCGCGTCCGGTCGTCCACCGTGGGCAGGGCGTCGGATCCGATGACTCCATCCAACTCATCGTGGACTTTGGCCTGGAGCTCCGGGCGGTTGGCCAGCAGCAGCAGGGTCCAGCTGACGGTTTGCGCTGAGGTGTCGGTGCCGGCCAGCAGCAGATCCATGCACAGGTCGTTGATCATGTCGCTCTCTATCTCGCCCGTCTCCTCCTGGGCCAGCATCACCTCCACCAGGCAGGTGGGAGCCGACAGGTCGAGGCCGGGGCGGTTGCGGGCGCCCTGCAGCAGGGAATCGATGATTGCCGCGCCGATTTCCGACTGCCGGACGGCTTCCTTGAGGGCATTGTTGGGCAGGAACTTCATCAAGGGAATGTAGTCCGCCAGGTTGGTGGCGTTGGCGTTGGCGAAGATCCAGTTGACGTGTTGCAGCAGCGCGCCCCGCAGTTGCACAAACTCCCCGGCGCTGTCTTCGTCCCGTCCAAAAACGGCGCGGAACATCATCTCGGAGTTGCTGCGGGCCAGCATCACCGGGGGCGACACCAACTCGCCGGCATCTCCCATTGCGGCCATCTCGTCCACCAGCCCGTTGACTATGCCCTCGATGTGACGCTCCCGCACATTGTCCAGGTTGCGGGCGCTGAGCAACTCGCGGTTGGCGAAGCGCTGCATCTGCCGCCAGCGGTCGCCGTAGGGGGCCAGCACCAGGTCGTTCCCGCTGCTGAGAATATCCATGATCTCGCTGACCCAGCGGTCAGCCAGCTCCGGCCTGCCGAAAGCGTCCTGCAGGAGGTCCGGGTGGCTGATTATCACCGTCGGCACGTTGCCGAAGCGCAGCAGGCAGACGTCGCCGTAGTGCCGGGCCAGCCGGTCAATAGCCAGATGGGTGTCATGGCGCAGTTCCAGCAGCGACCCGAACAACGGCAGACCCCTCGGACCTGGCGGCAACTTTGCGGGCAGAGGAGAGGTCACGGCGCTCATTTATCTCACCATTTCAGAGGGGATGGCTCGCATCTTGGAAGGGCAGGCGCGTCTTCGCCACTGTACCAGAGATCGTAATCGGGTGTGGGACCGTTCGGCCGGCGAGCTGTCCAGGGGATTGACCACCTGGGAAGACGCTGCGCCGGTGGACGCTGCCCACGACCGGCACATCAGTTGCTCCCTTTGGAGAGCCGCCGCCCGTTTTTCGGAAATGCGGCTTGCCGGGCAGCGTTCCGTTTCCGGTGGTTGCTTGGCATGGATGGACAGGGTAAACGGGATTTACGGATGCGAGGGTACGAGGCTGCCGGCTGATGTTCCTCCTGCGATGGGCAAACGTCAGAAGCAGGATTTTCAAGATTTTATGATTTACCAGGATTGGAGGATCTCCATCGCAGAACAGTTCCAATCCTGAACATCCGATAATCCGGCAAATCCTGCTTCAGACAATCCAAGAAACCGCGCTCGCCGCCGCAGTTCCAATCCTGATAATCCCTGAATCCTGAAAATCCTGCTTCTGACAAACACCACCACCGTCAGTTACCGAAAATGCGGCGGTGTTCCAGGCTGGGTCCGCCGAAGTTCAACAGGAGGCCCAAGCTGAAACCGTAGGCGGCCACGTAATTTTTCACCTGAACCAGGTGGACGGCTTCCAATTCGGCCAGGGCTTTCAACTCCACTACGACGCTATTTCCTACGATGAAGTCTGCCCTTCTGGAACCGATCTCTATGCCCTCGTAATAGATGGGCTGTTCGACTTCCCGGCCAAAGTCGATGCCGGCGCGGGCCATCTCGATAGCCAGGGCGCGTTGGTAAATCACCTCCTGGAATCCGCCGCCAAGGGTGCGGTGCACCTTCATGGCGCATCCGATTATCCGGTAGGTGAGATCGTCGTTGACCATTTTGTTCAGTTAGTGCGGGTGGGTGGTTGTCTGAAGCAGGATTTACGGGATTTTATGATTGGGCAGGATTGGGAGATTTCATCACCGAACGGCTCCAATCCTGATAATCCGTAAATCTTGAAAATCCTGCTTCTGACGTTTCTACGCCGCAAATCGGGTACGCGCGTGAGTCGCCACTACCTGGTGTCCCGAATATCGGGCAGCGAGGCCAGCCATGCCTGGTATTCAGGATCATCATCCGATTCGTCGTAGTAGGAGTTAAAGGCTTCCAGCGCCACGGTCTCCCATTCGTGTTTGTCCCGGTCGCCCCACACGATCAGGTGGCCGTCCTCCCAGTACGCCATGTCGTCCACCACTGCCATGGTCTTGACGCTGACGGTGCAGACGCGTTGCAGGAGGTCGATGACGCGCTCTTTGTGGTCGGCGAAGCGGTAGGTGTTGAAGCGTTCGCGGATGGTGGGGTCGCGGGGCTTGCGCTCCTTGTACTGGTCGAGGACCCATTCGAGGGCGGAACGGCTGCCCAGTTGGTACCACCAGGCTGCGTCGGGGATGCCGGTCAGGGTGGTCTGGTCGTCCAGGATGATGCGGTTGCGCTCTTTGTCGGCGCGGAGGATGGCTTTTCCTCCGTCATTCCCGCGAACGCGGGAATCCACGTCCACCCGTTCCAGCGGGTACAGGTCCGCCGTCTCAAAGTTCAGGTGCAGGTCCAGCAGTTCCCGGCCCTTGCCGGCCCACCATGCAAAATCCTCATGGAAGTAGACCCGGGGAAACTCGCGGCGGAGGTCGATCTCGAACCGCTGGCGGTAGGCCGGGTCGTGGAGCATTGCGTAGGTGTAGGCGAAGATGTCCTCGGCGGTGATGTTGTCGTCGCCGTAATGCTCGCGGAACTGGCGCAGGCCCCACTGGGTGATGTTGCTCACCCGCTCGCCGTCGGGGGTGTAGCGGTAGAGGGGGAGGCATTGGGTACCATCGAAAAACAAGTGATTATCTGTTAACCGGTCGCTTGCCAGTGTTGCAAACGGTCTGCGGGCTCCAGTAGCTTGAAAGCAAATCAATTTGTTAACGTGCCGGAGATCCTCGCCAAACATCTCGTAGTGATTCCGAGTTAGCCTGTCATTCATCGTTGGATGGGCTACGTGATGCCTACTCACAAACGGACGGTACAGCGACCAAATGCGATGACCATCGTTATAGACGATCGACTGCCTTCGTTCGAACTTCGAGCGCAACGTGCTACTCCATTTGATAGTCACAGGGAAAGAATGGTCGTCGCTTTCCAACAGGTAGTTATAGGTATCGGCAAAGAAAAGGGCTTTGTTACGCAAGTCACCAACGGAGTGGTCGTACACCCAATCATCGCGGTTAGTCGAAACGCCCATCGAACATAGACCGAAAATCGCCTGTTCATCACCGCTGTATTTGGCGGATCTGACTTGTCGATAAACCAACGGTGACAAAAGTGCGAACTCTGGGTGGGATTGGTCAAGCCAATTGTGACTGTCATCAGGCCGGATCACGTCGAAAGGTATGGTATCCAGATCGAGGGTTGCCAAGCTGTGGAGTTTCTGAGCTCCCGGCTGTTGATCATCGACAGCGTAGTAATTCAGATTACTAACAGCTTCGCTTTTGGAACGTCGCACGAAGAAACCAATGGCGACCCCAGTCATGATGCCGAATATGTTGCCAGACCGGCTCTTCCCGCGGACATCTCCACCTAAGTCCACGATGTAGATGTCACTGAATTCTTGAGTTACGACATTGCGGAATCCGTCGTCCTGGAACTTATCAATATAAGATCTGTTGGTAATGAATGCGACGATCCCGTCGTCCGCCAGTCTGTCCGACGACCAGCGCACGAATCTCTTGTACATATCGTATTGCTTGGTTTTTTGTGCAGTGCTCGATGCAACATACGTATCGCGTACTCGACGATCAATCCCAGGATATTCACGATTAGCGTTGAAGTCGTTCCAGTTACGTTGGTTGGCGTTGTAGGGCGGGTTGCCGATGATGACGCTGATGCTTTTTTCGTTCTGCTCCTGGACGCGGATCCAGTTTTCTTCGGAGACGCCGCCCAGGTTGAAGGCGCCCTGGCGGGTGACGGCGCCGCCGCTGGCGCCCTGCCAGTCCATGTTGTCCAGGGTGTCCACGAAGCAGAGGTTGGGGAACTCGAGGTAGCGGCCGGTGCGCTCCTTGTAGGTGTACTCGATGTTGAGGTTGGCGATGTAGTAGGGGAGGATGGCGACCTCGTTGGCGTGGATTTCGTTACGGTACTTGTACTCCAGGCGGTCCAGGGGCAGGTGGTTGATGAGGCCGGTGATGAAGGTGCCAGTGCCGGTGGCCGGGTCGAGAATCTGCACGTTGTCGTCGGCCAGGGTGCGGCCGAAGTGTTTTTGCAATAGGTGGTCCGTGCCGCGGATGATGAAGTCGACGACCTCGTTGGGGGTGTAGACGACGCCGAGGCGGTCGGCGGCGGCGGGGTTGTAGGCCTGGTAGAAGTCCTCGTAGATGGCCTTGAGGAACTGCTGCTTTTCGGCGTAGTAGGCGATTTCGTCGGCGGCGCGGCCGATGGCGCCGTAGTAGGTGGTGAGGCGGTCCCGAGCTTGATGGCGTACCGAGCCGATGAAGAAGGTCTGCTCCAGGGCGTCCAGTTGGCGGGCGACGTTGTTCTCGCGGTGAAACTGATCGTCGTCGAAGACGCGGAGGAAGATGTCCCGGGTGAGGATGTGCTGCAGCAGCATTTCGCGGACGTCGGCGTCGGACACGTCGGGGCTGATGGTCTGGCGGCAGAGGCTCAGGAAGAGGGCGGCGGCGTCCTGGTAGTCGGGGTTGTGGGCCTCGGCGTCGGCCACGGCCTCGCGGAGGCTTTCGAGGACGGCGGGGAGGTCGGCCTTGAACTGCTGGCGGGCTTGGCGGAACTCCTCGATCTGGGGGAGTTCGTAGTCCAGGAAGCGGCGGATGAGGCGGTGGAGATCGGCGGGGCGGGCCATGTCGGCGCGCATGGCCTCGGCGCCGTTCTGGAAGAGGACGGCGGTCTGGGAGTCCTCGAAGAGGATGTTGTCGCGGGGGTAGCCGCGGTTGAACTTGGCCTGGATTTCGGCGTCGAGGTCGTCGTGGGAGTCCTTGGCCTCCCAGTAGCCGCGGGCCATGCGGAGGGAGTCCTTGACGGTGCCGTCGGGGCGATTGCGCAAGCCGGGTCCGGGGCCGGCGTCGAGTTCGTCGACGAGGGCGAGTTTCTCGCGGTGGTCGCGGCAGTAGGAGTCGAGGCAGACGGCAAAGGCGCGGCGGATGCTCTGCTCGTTGTCGGAGCCGCCGAAGTCGAGGAAGCGCTGGAGGTCGGCGCGGTAGCGTTCGATGTGGGGGTAGGAGGGCATGGTAGGCGTACAGATTATTCAGAATTCTCGCAGAAGAGCCCGAAAGCCGGCCTGCACAAAGTCAACGTCGTACGCCAACGCTTCCGTAATACCACGCTCTTCCATTATCAGAAAGCTGGCACAGTCAGTGACGCTCCAGCGTTGATCTAGACGGTCGGCGTAGCGTTGCACTGCCGCTTTCAGTTGCGCACTGTCTTGAGGTATGGCCTTTATACCGGGGCTGTCCCAAAGCCGCCGCACCGTGATCGCAGCTAGCCGTCGGCTGGCCGCTCCACTCCTGCTGCAAAAGTTCAGGAATTCAACCAAAACCATTTCACTGGTGATTATCCGCTTGTTCACCAACGATGCGGCTGCCTGCCGCGCTCTCCGGTGCCATTCGTCCTCGGCATTGTGCATGGCTATCCAGAAGCCGGTATCCGCAAACACCTCCCCGGCGGCACCGGTCACTACTCGTCCTCCTCTTTGGGAAAACCGTACAGATAATGCTTGTAGTTTCGCGCCCCATCGGTCGGGAGCTCGTCAAAGGCCCCTTCCGGCATTGACCGGTGGATTTCGTCAAACATCTCCAGAATGGATTGCCCCGCATTGTCAGATGTGGGTTCTCCAGACGGCGGTTCTAAGTTGCGGAGTTGCTTGATCTTCTGGGGGTCTTCCGTGCCGGGCAGGAAGTCGCCGCTGCGGGACACGGGCGGCTCGGCGGATTCCGCTTCGATGTTGAGCACGACGATTGTGCCTTCCGGGAAAGCGACGGGTTCGAGTGGCGTGAAGACCCCGTCGGCGAACCTGGCGTTTACCATTTTGCTCATGGCGAGTCTCCTGAGGCGTGGTATCCAGCGACGGTTCCAGTCTAGCATGGGCTGATGCGGAACTGGTTACCAGGGAGTCGGCGCGAGCCGGGGCGAATGATGACCGGCGGCGCGGGAGTCTACACTTATGGAAATGCCGCCGCCCTTGCCTCGCACCCATCGGGGTATAATGGGCGGCACGCATTCTCGAAGAGCAGGGCCATAAAAAGAGAGGTGGGACGGCTGCCGCGCAGCAGCGCGGGTTATCGCCAGGCGACCGTTACCACAGCCGGTTTGAAGGCGATGGCCATCGCCGCGGGAGATTCGGAATGGAACTGTACGAGTTGGATTGCATCATGCACGAACCCTGCTCAGACCAGGGGTGGCTTTACATGGCTGAGACACCGGATTTGCCCGGGTGCAGGGCATGGGGGGAAACCGCCGCCAGTGCCCTATCTGAACTCGCCAAAGTGGCGGAGCAATTCATTCTCTCCTACAAGGAGCGGGGCAAACCATTGCCCGAGGGGATAATTCGGTCCTAGGCCGGCACGTGAATCGTCAGAATCAGGATTTACGGGATTTTATGATTTAGCAGGATTGAGGAGCCTCCGTCGCGGAACGGTTCCCAACCGCAAACTGGGTTTGCATGCGGGCCATCGGGATCTGGCCACGGGAACTATTCACGGAATCCGAAGAGACCTGGGCATCAGCAGACAGGAGTTTGACCAGGCATGAGTCTTGGTCTATGCGTACTCGGGTGTGGGTCCTTTGCGGCGGTGTTCGCCAGGTCGATGGCCCAACTCGCCGGCGAGGTCGACCTGTACTTCGCCAGCCGTGACCTCGCCCGGGCGCAGGACTATGCTGCTCGGTTCAACGGCTCGGACGCGTTCGGTTCCTACGAGCAGGCCGTAGCCGACCCCAGGGTGGAGGCCGTCTACGTCTGCACGCCGCATCACCTGCACCGGGAGCACGCCGCGCTGGCGTTCCGCGCCGGCAAGCACGCGCTGGTGGAAAAGCCCATCGCCGGAACGATAGCGGACGCCGAAGCCATGATCGCGGAGGCCGAGGCGTCCGGCGTCACTTTCATGGTAGCAGAGAACTTCCGCTTCCTGCCGCCGGTGCAGGAGGCCAAACGACTCATCGAGGACGGTAGGGTGGGGCAGGTGCGGCTGTTGCAGCTGCACGAGCAATACCCGTTCCAGCCGGGCGGATGGCGCAGCCGCAGGGATCTGAACGGCGGCGGCGTGCTCATCGACGGCGGTATCCACAAGCTGAGCGCGGTGGCGTACCTGGCGGGTCCGCCCACGGAGATCTACGCGCGCGAGGTTCTGCCCGGCCATGCGGGACTGGAGGCCGAGGACGGAGTGGTGGTGGTCACGCGAGATGACGATGGCGTGGTTGGGATTATCAACCACTCGTGGAGCGTGGCGCCGCCCAGCCCGCACTCATGGGTCTCGATCTCTGGCTCGGAAGCGTCGCTGTACTTCGAGCCGGGCCGACCGTGGCTGCGGATAACCGATACCGTATCGGAGACCACGGTTGACCTGGACGACTACGGCAACGGGCTGGTTCCCATGGTGCGGGAGTTTCTGGACAGCATCCGAGAGGACCGACCGCCGACCATGGCCGGGGCGGACGGGCGGGCCGACCTGGCGCTTGTTCTCGCCGCCTACCAGTCGATGGAGACGGGTTCGCCGGTCAACTTGCCGTAACCCTCAGTTTGTCATCGCCAGGAGCGAAGCGACGTAGCGATCTCGTCGTCAGAACAAACATTCCTTCTGCAACGAGATTGCCACGCTTCGCTCGCAATGGCGGTTCCGGTGGGAGTGGATACGCGCGAGGCCGTAGACGCGCGGCACCCTACACGGACGTTTGGGTGACAACCCGCGGGGCGACCTTGCGGGAGAGCCAGCGGCCGTCGGCGGAGCTGCCCAGAAGTTGACCGTCGCGGACGATCACCTTGCCGCGCAGGATGGTCATGATCGGGTAGCCCTCGCACTGGAAGCCGTCCCAGATGGAGTAGTCGGACTCGGCGTGCAACTCTTCCACGGTGATGGTCTTCTTCAGGTTGGGGTCGAAGAGGACGATGTCGGCGTCGCTGCCCACGGCGATGGCGCCCTTCTGCGGGTACATGCCGAGGATCTTGGCGGCGTTGGTGGACGTGATGGCGGCGAAGCGCTCCAGGTCAATGCGCCCGTTGGCGGCCAGCTTGGTGTAGGTGACCGCCATGCGGGTCTCGATGCCGTTGTGCCCGCCGCACAGGGTGCGTATGGTGTCGCCGGCCAGCTTGATGTTCTTGTAGGTGGTCCACTCGTCGGTGGCGGTGGTGCAGATGGGGCCGTCGACCAGGCCCTGCTGCAGGGCGTCGCGGTCATCGGAGAACTTGATCGCCGGATAGGTGTGGATGGCCAGGCCGTCGGGTTTGAGGTAGTCGTCGCAGGTGAACTCCAGGTAGTTGTGCAGAGCCTCGCCGTAGACGGGGAGCTGCGCGGCCCGCGCCTCGGCGATGGCGGCGACGCCCTCCTTGGCCGTGGTGTGGACGAAGTAGATGCCGGTCTCGGTCTTTTGGGCCAGACGCACCACTTTCCTGAAAGAGATGTCCTCGGAGATGTTGTTGTGGGCCAGGTGCAGGTTGGAGCCGTGGTCCCGGCCCTCCCGCTCCAGCTTCTCCTCCATGTAGGTGACGATGTCGTCCTCCTCGGCGTGAACGGCCATGATGCCGCCGTGCTTGCCGACCTCCTGGAAGATATCCCACAGGTGCCCCATGGGAACCCGGGCGTGGAACGTGGTGAAGATCTTGAAGCTGGCGACGCCGGACTGGATGGCCTCGCCGATTTCGCCCATGGTGCTGGGCGGGATGGCGCCGGCCAGGATGTAGTGGAAGGTGTAGTCGGTGTAGGAGTGCCCGCGGAAGGTGTCCCGACGGGTCTCGATCTGGGCCATGATGGGGTCGGACGGCGGTACTGCGCCCGGCGTCAGCGGCAACGCCCCGGCGAAGTCCACGTAGGTGGTGACGCCACCGAAGGCGGCGGCGCGGCTGGCGGCTTCGGGCGGCTGGGTGAACACGCCGTCGTCTCCGCCGGCCCAGTAGTCGGGCACGGGCACGTTGATATGGGCGTGGGGTTCGATGCCGCCGGGCAGCACTATCATGCCCGTCGCGTCGATGGTTTCGCCGGCGCCGATGTCGTCGAGCACGCCCGGGGCGGCCACCGCCGCGATCTGCTCGCCCTGGACGCCGACGTCCCGGAGACCGACTCCGTCCGGTGTGACCACGGTTCCGCCCTTGATGATCAAGTCCAGCATGATTCCCTCCCCGACGTGCGTGTTTCGGACATTAGCGGCAGCACTTTACGCACTTCGCCCGATTGGGCGCGATTATAGCGCGGGATGAACAGAAACATGTGGCCGCGGTTGGGCTGCCGCGGAATTCGTCAGAAGCAGGATTCACGGGATTATCGGATTTTCAGGATTGCGGTGATACTCAGCGCCATCTACTCAATCTTGATAATCCTCAAATCCGGGAAATCCTGCTTCTGACTATTGGGCTATAACGCAGGTCAGGGTCTGCCCACCGCCACGTTGCCGAGGACGGCCATCAATTCCGCCGTGTCGTCGAGGCTTTCGAGGTTTTCCAGCATCTCCAGCACGCGCTCGGTGTCGGCATCGGAGAGGGCACGGGTGAAGCAGTCGCGGACCTTGGCCAGGCGCTGGTCGCGAGACATGGGGTTCCCGTAGGAACCGCTGAAGGCGGAGCACTCGGCGCTCACGGTGGTACCGTCCTTGAGGACGGCGGTGGCGAGGGTCGCGCCCGATGCGGGTCCCTCGGGCTCCACGCTGATGCGAACGAGCATGGCGTCCATGTCCGGAGCGAAGCGGCGGGCGTCGGTGAAGGTGTCGATGCCAACGTGTCCGTCCAGCAGGGCGGCGGCAGCACAGTATTCGACGCTGAACTTGCCGTCCAGCCCACTGCGGGGCGCCGGACCGGAATGGCCCCTCCCCTGGCGACGGATGGTCACCCGCTCGATGTCGTTGGGGTCGACGCCGTTCTGCTCGCGGAGGTTGAGGGCGGCCTCGATGGCGTTCTGCATGTAGACCTGGGCGGGGAATCGCTTGATGTCGAAACCGGGATCGATCAGCCGCCACGACGCGCCGAGGCCGCCGGTGGCAACGTCCCAGTCGAACTCTCCGCCGAACAGAGCGGCCGCGTAGCCCACGGGGGATTCCAGGGCCTCGTCGCTGGCGGTGTAGCCCATGCCGGCCAGGATGCCAGCCTCGGCGCCCATGCGGGCGGCGTTGCCCGGGTGGGTGGACTTGACCATGGTGCCGGTGTTGGCGGTGAGGCCGCCGGTGCGCGAGGCGGCGATGCCCAGGGCCATCAGGGTCTGCTCGGCGTCCAGGCCCAGGGTCTTGGCGGATGCGGCCGCGCCGCCCAGCGGGCCAACCAGTCCCGGCGGGTGGTGGCCGGGCCGAGTGGCCGGCGCGGAAGCCTGCCGCAACCGTCCCTGGATCTCCCAGCCCAGCACGTAGGCGGTGATGACCTGCTTGCCGGGCGTGTGGTGTTGCTCAGCCAGCGCCAGGGCCGCCGGCAGACAGGATGAGGTGCCGTGGGTGGGCGGGAACCCCTGGATCTCGTAGTCCAGGCAGTGGCCGAAGACACCGTTGGCAAAAGCGGCGGACGGCGGGTTGGTCTTGTATCCCCAGCCCACCACCGACGATTGGGGCGAACCGCCGGCGTCCCGCACGTACCGGCCGATGATGTCGGCCAGTTCCTGGACCGAACCGGCGGCCACGTTGGCCACGCCGTCCAGGATGGCGATCTTGGCGGCATCCACCACCGGGGGCGGCAGGTCGGCAAAGTCGGTGTCGGCGATGAACTGGGCCAGGGTTCGGGTTGCGGTCATGGGTAAATTACCTCGCTGGTGAAAATCGTTGGAATCAGGATTTGCCGGATTTGAAGATTATCAGGATTGGGAACGTCTTGCCGCAAATGGTTTCAATCCGGTAAATCCCCATATCCCGAAAATCCTGATTCTGATGATTTTGTAATACCGGGTTGCGGGCTATAATGCGCCGATACCAGTTTTGGAGGTGTCCCCGTGGCCAAGATCAAGCACATTGCCATCACCTGCGAGAACCCGGACGAGGTGGCGACGTTCTACAAGGAAGGGTTCGACCTGTTCGAAGTCGCCCGCAACGCCCGGCAGATCCAGCTTTCCGATGGCGACATCAACCTGACCATCCTCAAGTGGAAGACCAACGAGGACGCCGATGTCGGCCCCAACGGCGAGAACTACGATGGGATCCACCACATCGGATTCCAGGTGGACGACCTGGAGGAGACCGGGGCCAAGCTGAGGGGGATCAACGGCGAAGAGATCGTACGGCGCGATGTTGCCACCGACGGCCAGCCCCGCGCCCCACGGGCGGAGGAGAAGTGGGCGGGTCCCAACGGGCAGGTTCTGGACATATCGGAGCCGGGATGGCTGCACAAGCTGCCTATGGATTAGGGCGTATGGACTCCTGCTTGCGCAGGAATGACGGTGTGATTTGCCAAGGGAGACAAACGTTATGGAAGCAACCTGCGTGACCCACATTGGAATCTGCGTCAGCGATATGGACAAGTCCCTGGAATTCTACCGGGACGCATTGGGGATGAAGGTCCTGGGCGATCGCATGACCGACCCCACCGAGCACGGGCGGACGCACAACTATCTGAAACCACGGCAGGCGCGCCGCTGGGTCAGCCTGACCTATGGCGACGGGGCGACGCCCACGCTGACCCTTACCAGCCATCCCGGTGAGGATCCCGACGGCGAGCCCATCAAGCTGGACATGGTGGGCATCAGCCACATCTCCTTTGGCGTCGCCGACGTGAAGGGCCTGACCCATGAACTGATCGGCAAGGGCGTCGAACTGGCCGGCCCCATCGAGTCGTTCACCGACGCCGACGGGGACATCCGCAGCATCTACGTGTTTGACCCGGACGGCATCCTGGTGCAGTTCAATACGCCGCACTAGGCTCCAAGTCCCGCTGAATAAAGCGGAGCGCCCGGGAATTGTTTCCCGGGCGCGAAAAGCATTGAGCGTTCCGGCTTTTTAGACGCGGATCACACCTACTAGATCGCCTTCGGATTCCTCGATGGAGATCTCGGTGCCAAAGGGGCGGGAGACTTCCTGCAGCCAGGTGAGGGTCTCGCGGGCGATGGGCTCGTCGGCCAGCACCGGGCGGCCCCGCTGGGCGATGGGTCGGCCAAAGCCCATGTCGATGGGATGCAGGATGACCTCTTTCAGGTCGCCGCCGGCGTAGTTGCACACCGCCACCACGCTCTGCCAGAACACCGGGTCGGCGGCGAAGGCGCGGGTGCCGCCGCCGGAGCGGGTGTCCAGGTAGTCGCCGGGGGTGCTGTTGAAGTCCAGGCCGAAACGCCGGTAGGACTCGTGGGGCAGCCACAGGACGCTCTCGTTCTGAAAGATGAAGTTGCCCAGGCTATAGAAGATGGGCCGGTTCTTGTAGATCTCGATGCCGCGCAGGAAGTGAGGGCCGTGACCCACGAAGGCGGCGCAACCCTGGTCGATGGTCCAGCGGGCGAAGTCCACCAAGAAATGGGGCGGAGAAATGCGGGAATGGCCGTGGAAGTCGCCCTCGGGTCCGCTCTCGTGGCAGTGGACGCCGTAGACCTGCCAGTCGGACAGCTTCTGCGCGCCGCGGATCCAGTTGCCGATGCCGAGGCGGTCCTCCTCGTTCAGGGCGGTGCGGACGGCAAAGGTCTCGTCGAGGACGAACTTGTGCTCCAGGAACTCGACCTCGGCGCTGTCGTCGGCCGTGTCCTGGTTGCCGCGGAAGCCGAAGTGGCGCATGAAGGCGTGCTCCTCCTCGTAACCAAGCTCCAGGTTGGCCTTGCGCAGGGCATCGAACACGTCCTGCTGCACGTGGTGGGTGATGTCGTGGCGCAGGGCGTTGACGCCGGGGCGACCGGCGAAGTCGGGTCGGCCGGCGCCGGCGCGAGAGGTCTCGCTGAAGGTGCTGGTGGCGCTCATCACGGCCACGCGGCCCCGGGCGGAGTCGACGTAAGCGGGGGAACGGGCCTCGTCCAGGTTGCGTCCGCCGCCGGCGTGGGGCAAATCGACATCCTTGCAGTGTTCCAGTGTGGTCAGAAAACCGCCCTCGGAGAAGTCGAAGGAGTGGTTGTTGGCGGTGGTCACCGCGTTGATCCCCATCCACTTGAGCTCGTCAAGGTTCTTCGGGTCGGAGCGGGTGTAGGTGGCGCTGCTCCACTGCCAGCTGCTCTCGTAGTCGTGGAACAGCATCTCCAGGTTGACCAGCGATACGTCGGCATCCCGGAGGATGTCCACCAGCTTGAGGAAGCGGGGTTCCTGGAAAGCCTGCATCCGCCGGGTGATCATGGCGTCGCCGCCCAGGGCGATGGAAATATCGTGGCGCTCGGCGTCGTAAATAGTTGTGGTCATGTTGGCTCCTTGCTGGGTTGGGACAAGGGTGGGATCGGGTTGCGGCATTAGCGTTCCTGGGCGAGCCGCGCTTCCAGTTGGCGGATCCGCTCTTCGGCCCGCAGGCGGGCAGCGCGCTCGTTATCAGCACGAGCCTCGGCGTTATCGGCACGGGCGCGCTCCATGTCGAAGGTTGTGATGTGCCGTCCGGTGGCCGGGTCGTACCAACCCAGATCGCCGCGCTCCCACCGCAGGTGCAGGTTCAGGGCTGGGCTGTACCCCTGCAATACGTCCTCCGCCAACTCGTCAATCGGCATCGGCACGTACACGCCGTTCTCCAGCCGTTCTCCGGCCAGGCGCGCCCCGTGATGCTGGCCCGTTTCGTCGAACCGCCAGTACTCCAGAATCCCCAGTCGCGCGTAGTCTTCACGCTTCGCGCCAGTGTCGATGTTCGCGGTGCTTACCGAGGCCACTTCCAGCACGAAGTCCGGTGGCTTGCCCTGTTCGGAGACGATGTAGCCGTTGTTGGCCTTGTAAATCGCCGGGTCGGCGCCGAAGGAAACCATCAGGTCGGGATAGCGCGCCAGCTCCCGGAACGTGCCCGGCTCGGCGATGATCCAGCGGTCGGCCTCTACCAGGGTGGTATCGGGGTTGCCCAGGTGAACCGCCAGGGCATAGGAAAGTCCGGTCTTGAACAGCTGGTCGAACTGGGTCACTTCGTCGGGCTCGCGTTCGGGAATGTCGGGCAGACGGAAGCGGCCCGCAGATAGGGAGGCAGGGGTGGCGGGTTTCCTGGTATGGGAAGTCATGGCGTACCTGGCGGAGCGGCGGGCTGTGTGCCGCATTATACCAGCCGGCCACTCCCGGCCCGATGCTACAATGCCCGCCATGACCATCACTGCCGAACAACCAACTTCTGAGATCCCGCTGCCGCTGAGCGGTTACAGGGCGCTGGACCTGTCGGGGCCGATGGGCGTCTATTGTGGCAAGCTGATGGCCGACATGGGCGCCGATGTGATCAAAATCGAGCCGCCGGGCGGCGATCCCATGCGGAAGATCGGCCCGTTCATCGATGGCAAACCAGGACCCGGCCGCAGCCTGTACTGGCTGCACTTCAACACGAACAAGCGCAGCGTGACTCTGGATATCGACACCGCCGAGGGAGCGGCGGCGTTGCGTGATTTGGCCATGGCCTCCGACGTGTTGCTGGAGACGGGAGCGCCGGGATACATGGACTCGCTGGGCCTGGGGTACGGGGGCCTGGTCGTAGACGCTCCGGGGCTCGTTTACGCGTCCATCACCCCATTCGGGCAGACCGGGCCGTATCGCGACTACAAGGCGTCGGACCTGGTGGGCTTTGCCATGGGCGGATACATGTACGTCACGGGCTGGCCGCACACGCCGCCGACGAAACTGTGGGGCTCGCAGGCCTATAACACGGCGTCCAACCGCGCCTACATTGCCGTCTTGCTGGCTCTCTACCATCGCATGGCCACCGGTCAGGGACAATACATCGACGTGTCCATGCAGGAGGCGGTGGCCGCCACCACCGAACACGTCAACACCACCTACAACTACACCGGGGAGTCGGCGGTGCGCTGCGGGTTCCGCCATGGCGGCCAGTTCGTCGCCACCTGGAAGTGCAAGGACGGCTACGCCAGCATCACCACCAACACTCGCAAGGCGTGGGACGACCTGCGGGCATGGATGGATCGGGACGGCATGGCCGGCGACCTGATGGACGAACAATACAACGACCACTTCGTCCTGCGGGGCGAGCACTCGGCTCACATCGAAGCCCTGGTGGAGCGGTGGGCCATGACGCACACGCGGGCCGAGATAACGGAGTTCGGCCAGTCCAACCACCACCCGTGGGGTCCGGCGGCGACGGCCGATGAAATCCTGGAGAACGAGCAGCTATGGGGCCGGGGGTACTTGATCGTCGCAGAATCGTCTGATGGCGGCCCGTCGATGGTGTATCCGGGCGATCCGTACCAGCTGACCGATTTCGAGCACCCGGTGCGCCGAACGGCTCCGGCGCCCGGGGAGCACAACGATGAAATCCTGGGCGGGATATTGGGTCTTAAATAGGGGAATTTCGTCAGAAGCAGGATTTTCAAGATTACCGGATTGACGGGATTTGCGGACGTAATCCTGAAAATCTTGAAATCCGGTAAATCCTGCTTCTGAAGAATGCGCGGGGCAATGAACCACAGCAACCAACACCAACAGACCGGTCTCGCCCTCCAGGGCATACGGGTGCTGGACTTCACCTGGATACACGCCGGGCCTTCCGCCACGCGGATCCTGTCCGACCAGGGCGCGGAGGTCATCAAGGTCGAGTCCAACAACGCCCTGTCGGTGGTGGGCGGGCCGGCGTCGGCCACGGCCCGAGGGCTGGGGCAGCGGCACAACTGGAACGCCGGCAAGCTGTCCATATCGCTGAACATGAAGACGACCCAGGGCATCGACATAGCCAAAAGGCTGGCCGCGGTGTCCGACGTGGTGGCGGAGAACTTCAGCGGGCGGGTGATGCCCTCGTGGGGACTGGACTACCAATCGATAAGGGCGATCAACCCCAGCGTGATCATGCTCAGCATGTCCGGTTTGGGCCGCACCGGGCCGTGGAAGGATCGGGTCAGCTACGGCCAGACGCTGCAGGCGTGGTCGGGGTTCACCGAGCTAACGGGGTTTCCCGACACCGACCCCAGCGGGCCAGCCAGCGCGTACAGCGACGCCGTGGGCGGCATGGCCGGCGCGCAGGCAGTGCTCCTGGCACTGATCCACCGGTCGCGAACGGGACGTGGGCAGTGGCTGGACGTCTCGCAGTTCGAGTCGCTGACGTCGCTGCTGGATACCCTGGCCCTGGACATGAGCGTCAACGGACCTGCGGCGGTTTCGACACGTACGGGCAACCGCCTGCCGCATGGTGGCGGCGCTCCACACGGCGCGTACCGGTGCCAGGGCGATGACCGATGGGTGGCCATCTCCGTTTTTACAGACGAGGAATGGCACGCTTTCGTGCAAGTTCTGGGGAACCCAAATTGGGCTGCCGCCCCACAATTCAGCAGCGGCGACCTGCGTGAGCGGAACGCCGATGCCCTCGACGCCTGCGTGGAGTCCTGGACCGTGGAACGCACGGCGGAGGAGGCGATGACCTTGCTGCAGGCGGCGGGCATCGCGGCCGGCATCGTGCAGAGCGGCGAAGATTTGTCCCGCGACCCACAGCTGAAGGAGCGTGGGTTCTTCCGACGGGTCCCCGACCACCAGGGCGAGGTTCGGATCATCGAGAGCGCGCCCTACAAGATGTCCCGCACCCCGGGAAGCGTAACCCGGGGCGCGCCGGCCTTCGCAGCTGACATGACCTATGTGTTGCGCGAACTGCTTGGGATGTCCGACGATGAGGTGGACGAGTGCGCCATCGCCGGCGCCTTTGACTGAGTCTGGCGCCTCCTACCGGAGGCTGTGAGCCGGCGAACTCTGGTCAAACGAAGTCTGCTGACAGTATCGACTGAGCGGCTGCCTGCGCTTCTTTCATCGCGTTGGCCAGGTCGGTGAACCGTTCTTCACGTTTTGGCTGCAGGTAGAGGAATACCACCTCCTGGACCGGCTTGCCGGTGATCTGGGCGATGGCGTGGGCGTAGGCCCCTCCCTGGAGACGATATCGGTCTACAACCTCCGGCAACTGCGCCTCGGTAACGGCGTCGGTCTTGTAGTCCACCACCACCAGACCGTTTTCCTCTTCGAACAGCAGGTCGATGAACCCGTGCAGCGAACCGTCACCGACGGACGCCGCCACGGGAACCTCGCGCCAGATTCGTTGCGACGCCACGGCTCGCCGGACGACGTCGCTCTGCACGGCGACTTTCGCCAGCCGGGCGATCTCCTCCTCGCGGTCCGGGACACCCTCGGCCACGGCCTGCGCCCGGGCCCGGTGGTCGACGTCTGCGCCGCTTGCAAGGTCGATGGATTGCAACACCGCGTGAACTGCCCGTCCCACCGATGTGCCCGCCCGGCCGCGACGCCAGGGTTCGGGGCTGTCCTGCTCTGCCTCTTCATCCCGGTATGCCCGTGAGAGTCCGGTGGCGGCTACGAACTGGGGGCGACTGAGTTCGGCGATGGCGCGTTTCCGGTCTGCCACCCACTGGTCCAGATGCTCCGTTGAATGCAGGGATTCGTCGATCACGCGGGGTTCATGCTCGCCGGCGGGTTGGGTTTCAGCCAGCGCGACCAATTCGTTGAGTTCCACGTCTTCCCAGAGATCATCGCGGTTCTCCAGGTATTCCGCGATCACGGCGGCGGTTGTTTTTTGGCCCTTGGCCGGCCGGCGCATGCTCAGCACCAGGTGGTCCCGGGCCCTAGTGGTCGCCACGTACATCAGGCGGATGTGCTCTGCGGCGGACATGCGGTTGTCGATTTCAGCCAGTTCCTCGAAACCGGGCGTGGCGAACCGCGCGCCCGCAGAACCAACGCCAATCTCCACCCGGCCGCTGCCCCGGTCCACGATGACGGGATTGCCGCCCCGGGCCGGCGCCGAGTTGATGCCGGTGAGGATCACCACGGGGAACTCCAGGCCCTTGGCGCCGTGGATGGTCATCACCCGCACGGCGTCTTCGTCCGATTCCGGGACGGGGGACTCGGTGACGCGGGCGCCTTCGCTGATCTGATCGTCCACCCACTGGAGGAAGGCGCGCAGCGTGCCGCCGCCGGCCCGGCTGAATTGTCCCGCCCGTTCCACCAGGAACCGATAACGGCGCCACTGCTCCCGCATCCTGGGGTGTCCAACGGCCGATTCCATCAGCTCGCGCTCGCGGACGAACCGGTCGATCAACGCCGCGGTGGCTTCGTCCAGGCGGGCGCGGTGGAACGACCGCAACACGTTGAATGCGTTCAGTGCCACTTCGTCGCCACGGTCCGGTGAAGCGTTGCTCAGGTAGTCGAAACTGCCGCCCCGGGCGCGGTGGCGCAGCAGGTCGGCATCGCTGCATCCGAAGGCGGGAGAGCGGAGCGCGGCCACCGTGGCCACCTGGTCAGCGGGGTCATCGATGGCTTTCAGGCAGTTCAACAGGTCGCGGATCTCCTGGGTTTCGAACACCAGGGAC
Source organism: Dehalococcoidia bacterium (assembly GCA_022827095.1). Lineage (GTDB taxonomy): Bacteria > Chloroflexota > Dehalococcoidia > Lucifugimonadales > UBA3495 > Bin87. The sequence goes on along the minus strand of JAJDTP010000009.1, from coordinate 109,772 downwards.
GCGCTTTCCAGGCGGTAGGGGATGTCAGCGTTTTCCAGCCCGCGCTCCAGCGCCGCCAGACCGGTGCGGCGGGGCATGAGGATGCACACGTCCGAATAGCGCACCGGGCGGTAGGTCTCGCATCCGTTGTTGTCGGTGGCCGGCTGGTCCAGGGTTTCCCACTGCTCGGCGACCATCTGCCGGAGCAGGAGGCCGATCTCCCGCGCTTCTTCCTGTCGGATTTCTCCGACGGGAGCGTCGACGGCTTCGTCGCCCAGCGTCCACACCCGGGGGCAGTAGGGGTTTCCGGTGTCACCGACCCAGAGGGCGGACATTGTGTCGTATCCGGCCTGGGAATCCCCGTTGTCGTCGCCGACGGTTTGGGGTTCCTGCATCCACTGCTCGAACAGGTGATTGACCCAACTAATCACGGGTGTCTGGGAGCGGAAGTTCTGCACCAGCTTGAGGGTTCGGCCGCCGGACCGTTCCATGCTCGATTGCAGGCGTTGCATCTGCCCGACATCGGCGCGTCGGAAACGGTAGATTGATTGCTTGGGATCTCCGACCACGAACAGCTTGCCCGGTTCGGGACTGATCTGATCCCAGGGGATCGGCTGGTTCTCGTCCGCGGTTACGGCGCGGGCCGGGGCGGCCAGCAGCGTTGCGATTTCGGCCTGGATCGGGTCGGTGTCCTGGGCCTCGTCGATCAGCAGATGGGTGTAACGGTTGCGGAAGTAGTCGCGGGCCGGCGCATCGTCCCGCAGCAGTTCGCGGGCCCACACCAGCAGGTCGTGAAACTCCGCCCGACCCTCGGCGCGGCGCTGGCGAGCGTATCCCAGCACCAGTTGCCGCAGGTCCTCGAGAATGGGCATCAGCGCCGTGCGGCGGGCGTTTTGGATTTGATCGTTGGCCTGCTGATCCAGATCGCTGAGGATGTCCTTGAGGGCGGCGCAGGCGTTCCGGCCGGTGTCCGGGTCGGTGTTCCAGTCTCCCTGGCGGCCTCGGCTCTGGCGCAGGGGCAGCAGGCCCAGCAGGAGGCGATAATCGTCGGCCGGGCCGGTGACGGTTGCCGGTTGGTGGCGGAGCAGGGCCAGCCGGTTCTGGACGTGGTCGTACAGCGGGTCGCCCGGGCCGTTCTTCGAGTAGCGGCACAGCCTTTCCAGCTCGGGCGCCGCCTCAAAGAGTGGCTCCATCACGGACGGATGCGGACTTTCCGAAGCGCCGAAATCGACGTCCGACAGGTCGCTGTAGTTCTGGTGGAACGCCCGGGCGATGGTTCTCAGGTGGTTCATGGTCAAGCCCAGGGTGAGAGCCAACGCTAGATGGGGCGCGAGACCGGTTTCGCCATCGAGATGGCGGTCGAGCCAATCGCGCCACTGCTCCTCGAATTTGATGCCGGCGAGGATCTCGTCGCTGGTCTCGAAGGACGGCGGCAGTCCGGCCTCCAGGGGACGCTCGCGCAACAGGCCGCCGGCGAAAGCGTGGAGGGTGCAGATGTCCGCCTGGTCCAGGTCGGCGATGCCCTGGTAGCAGCGGTCGCGCTCCACCGGGTCGCGCTGGTCGTCGCCGGACGCCTTTTCCAGCTCGGAACGGATGCGATCTCTCAGCTCGGCGGCGGCGGCTTCGGTGAAGGTGATGGCGGCGATGCGGTCCAGGGTGGTGGTTCCGGTGGCGACGAGGTTGGTCACCCGCTGGACAAGGCTGGTGGTCTTGCCGGTGCCGGCGCTGGCCTCGACGAACAGCGTCGCGCCCAGGTCGTCTCGGATGGTTTTCCTGGCGTCGTCATCGACCGGAACGAAGTCGGTGAGACGGCTGCCGGTGGCGGCGCCGGGCACGGTGGTCATGAGTCACCCTCCCCATCGGGTTCCGCCAGTTGCAGATAGCCGGCAAGAACGGTATCGGACTTCTTGCGCTCCCAGAGGTCGGCGCGGCGCGTGGGGCAGACGGCATCAAAATCGCAATACTGGCAATTGGACGGGCCGTAACGGGCCGGCGGGCCGGGATTGGCGGGGAAGATTCCTCCGTTGATGCCGCCCACGATGCCGGCGATGCCCTCACGGAACCTTGCGGCGACGGCTTCGTCTGCCATGTTGAAATGCGCGGAGGGGGCGAACTGGAATCTGCCCCGGTTGGTGCTGAACCAGTAGGCGGCGGAAAAGGAGTACGCATCGGGGAACAACGCGCGGGCCGCCAGCGAATAAACGCCCAGTTGCAGCCGGCGACCCTGATCGATTGGGTCGTCGTCCAGGCCCTTGTACGGGTCCGCGCTGCCGGTCTTGTAGTCGATCACCAGCACCGCTTTGCCATCGCCGCTGATGTCCATGCGGTCGATCATTCCCCGGAAGCGGATCCCGGAATCAGGGTCGATAACCTCGGTTGAATCACCGCCGAACCCGAACCTGGTCTCGACTCGAACGTCCGCCGTTTCGCTGCTCTCACGCAGTATTGAGTCCGCTTCGAGGAAAGTCTCCAGGTCGGACAGGATTTCGGTTTTGACCATATCCCACAGCAGCCGTTTGCCGGTTACGCCGCGGGTTTCCGCATCCCGGAAGAACCGGGCCGCGATCCGCATCAAGCGATCCTGGTCACCGTCCCCCCATGGTGCGCCGGGCGCGGGCAGATGGCCCCTCAGGGCGCTTTCGGTGATGAACCTCTCCAGTATTTGATGGACCAGGGCGCCGCGATCCGCGGGGCCGATGGACACGATTTCCTCGGGAGTTTCCAACACGTTTAGCCCCAGAACGTACCCCAGGAAGTATTGGTACGGACAGGCCGCCCAGGTCTCCAGCGCCGTGGGAGAAATGGGCGTTCCGTCGGGGCGGATGCCGAAGCCGTCGATCTCTTTGATCCCCGACAGGTTACCGTCGTATTCGGTCAACAATCGCAAGGACCGCTGGCTGGACAGCCGGCCGGCGCGGGCTAAGGGGCCCCGCCGGGCGTAAGGATGGTTGGGAAGGGCTTGGCCGTGATGTCGCCATTCCAGCAGTCGCTTGCGTCGGAAATCCGCCCCGTCCGCCAGGGCGATTTCATCGGCATTGGCCAGGGCCTGCTGGGGCGAATCATCAACGGTGAGCCAATCTTGTCCGCGCCAGCCGGCGAGGTCTCCACTTCGCACCGGACCATCGGCCAAAGCCGACGCCTGTTCAAGAAACCAACGCGATGGGTACGCCGGCCGTTGCGACGCAGCGTCCGCCACTGGGTACGTCAGGGTGCGACGCGAAGCCGACGCGACGGCGGCGAGATATTCGTAGCGTTCTTCCGCCATGCGCATCCGGATACGGTCGCGACCGCCGGCGGCGGACCAGTCGGGCTCCGTCAACAAAGGGTCGCGGCGCGGCGATGGGGGAACCGCTCCTTCGATCATGCCCACCAGCCATACGGCATCGAAGGTCATGCCGGCCGCTCCCGCGAAAGAGGACACGAACACGCCCTGCCCGGTGGGGCCCAGATGGCCGAAGGGGGTCTGCATCAACTCCGTGACCATATGTCGAAACGTAGTCAAGGTGGCGCTCGCGTTCACGCTATCCGCTGCGGCGAACTCGTCAAGCAATTTACGGATGCGTTCTGCGGCATCGCCGTCAGCCTCGCTAATGTCAGTCGCCAGGTAGCTGTTCAATAGGGTTTTCGCCCAGTCCGCGAACTTCTTCCAGGGGCTGCCGTCGGCCGGCGGAGCGAGGTCATCGGCGAGTTTGTCGATGAAGGCCTGGATATCACGCGCGACGGCCGCTTCGGATCTCATACCACGGGCGCGGGACACGCTGGTTTCGCCGTCGGTTTCCCGGCGGTCCGCGTCTGCAATCAGCCGTTGGCCGTGGGCGTCGAGCCGGTCGCGCCACTGCCGCCGGCCGCCCACGATGCCAGCCTTGCGGGTCACCACGTCCCATTGGCTGGGGCTGAAACTCGCGGTCGTGCCGCCAGGGTTCTGCACCGGGCAACTGCTGAGCCATCCCATCACCTCCGACCTGGGAAACTCGCTCCCGCACAACTCCAGCAGGCCGCTCAGGGTGCGGCCAACGCCGGTGCCGGCCAGCGTCTCGCGGTCGGGGCCGGCCATGGGGATCCCGGCCATGCGCAACTCGTCGCGAATCAGGGAGGCGTAGGGATCGGCCATGCGATAGAGGATTGCCATGCGGTGCAACGGAGTGCCGTTTTCGTTGACTTCACGCATGATCTGGCGGATCACCCACCGAAGTTCGTCGTGGGCGGTGGGCGCGACGTGCAATCGTGCAGAGCCGGCGGGCAAAGGAGTGTCTGATTCAGGGACCGGAGGAGCGTTTGACGAGGCGGTCTTTCCACGCAGCCGCGCCGCCAGGTCCAGCGTCGACTCGTCGGCCATCGCGTCCCCGGTGATGCCCAGGATGGCCGCGCACCGGTGGCGGCCGGCCAGGGATTCCATCAACCTGACTTCTCCCGGTGAAAGACCGTGGGGCAGGTGGAAGATGATCAGTCCCAGGTCGTCCAACCCGGGGGCGGCGCCGGCGGACACCGTTGCCGCTGCTGCTTCGGCCAGGTCCTCCGCGTCGTACCATTCGTCGGCGGTGAGCCGGCGAAAACTGTCGTACAAGCGGGCCATCTCGCCGGCGATGCCGCCACGGGAGGCGAGAGCGGAACACAACGCGGCATCGGTGTTGCGGAGTTGACGGAACGCGGCGCGGACACTGGATTGTGTGCTGGGATGCTCGGATACGCCGCGCAACGGGCCGTCGGTTTGCGCCAGCGCCTGCCGCACCGCCAGGTTCTCCAGCACGCCGGTCAGCGGCTTGCGTCCCTGCTGCTCCAGCGCCGCCGCGCCCAGCAGTTCCGACAACACGGCCACCGGCATGAACCGGACATTGGCGAACCCAGTGCGTCCCAACTCCTGGCGCAGGGCCAAGCCGGCGTACCGCGTCGGGGTGACCACGGTTACCGGAGCAAGAACGTCGTCTCGCTGCTCCGCTTTGATGAGCCGCCAGAGTTCCCGGGTCAAATCCGGAGACAGGCGGTCCACGATGAGACGTGGTGGGCTGGCATTTCCAGCTTGGTGCATGGGGTCGTCCGTTGTCATTGTCAGAATCAGGATTTACCGGATTTTGGGATTTTCAGTATTGGAGTTACGCACTTGAAATCCCACACCCGTCACTCCGGCGAAAGCCGGAGTCCAGGAGTCGTAGTGTGAAAGCGTCGTTCTGATGCTTAACGATTTCGGCCATTGGATTTCTGCTTTCGCCGGAATGACGGAAGTAGAGGCACTAAACTGCGCAAGTCCTACAGGATTGGAACCGTTCTGCGACGGAGCTTTCCCAATCCTGCCCAATCATAAAATCCCGTAAATCCTGACTCTGACGTTCCCTGGCGGCAAACTGGGTATGCGTGAGACTCAGTTGAGGTTGAAGTGGGCGGCGGGTACAGGCTCCAGCACTCCGTGGTCCGGCAACGGCCAGGCCGGTTGGGTGGAGCCCTGGTTGGGGTCAAAGGGTCCACGCTGTTGCGGCTGTTGCGGCCGGATGGGACCGTAGAGGAGATTGGTCGCGGCGGTCATGATTTCGGCATCAGCGTTGGAGCGGTTGACGATGATGCCTTTTTCCAGCGACGCCACCGGAACACCGTCGCGGAACACGACCCGGTTGCCCGGCTGGGCCGGCACTCGCTCCCCCGGCGTGACTATGCCGACCAGATTCAGCGGATCGCAGGCCGATACGACTTCCAGTCTGCCGGCGGCAGGGGCGCGGTGCGTTTCCCGCAGCGCGGGGACGGCGTCGGGCAGGGCAAACTGCTCGCCGACGAAACCGGCGACGAACCGCCCGCCCCTGATTTCTCCCCTGGCCTCCAGCCGGCGGTAGACACTGGCCAAATCCCGCCAGCGTGGGGCCATCCGTTCCCTTGCCATTAACTCCGGGAACACCACGCCGTACCGATGCAGCAGTTGCATGGCTTTGGCTTCCAGAGAGTCTTCTACCGGGTCGAGGGACTCCAGCAGGGACCACCGTCCGGCGCTGAATTCCCGTTGCGACCGGGGCCGGTGTGACGCCGGGAGCTGGCTTCTGCCGGGATTGGTACGCGCGGAAACGGGTCCACGGCTGCGATCACGGGCGCCTTTGGCGCGTTTCCGTTCCGGTCGGCCCCGGTTTGGCTTCCCGTTGATCCGGGCGCGGAGGGGGACAATGCTGTCCGAAGTCACCAGCCCGTTGGCCGCCAGCGTCCACAGGGTTTCCTCCACGTCCGACGGCAGGCGTCGGGTGCGGGCGATGAGGTCGGCCTGGAAGCAGGCGCCGCGGGTGGACAGGATTTCGAGAATCTCCGCCCCCGCTCCTTTCAAATTGTCGACGCTCTCGGGGGCCGGGTCCAACAACCAGTCCAGGGACTCGCGCAGGGATAGGGAGATGCTGGAGGCGCGGGTCAAGGGAGCGGCCCGCGGAAGGGAGCCTATGCCGGAGGCGGGGCTATTGCCCCGGGCCAGTCGTCCCCAAACCACCTCCCCGCCGGTGCAAAGGCGGTCCAGCATCTCCGGGCCGTAGTCGGCAACGCGGCGCGCCAGCAACTCCGGTTCCCACGCGGCGGCGGCGGTTTCGAACCCCTGCAGCCTGTCGATGACGTCCAGCAGTCCGCCCTCGCCGGAGGTTTCCCAGCCCGCGGCCGCGTGTTGCCACTGGAACAGGAAGCGCATAAACGACGCTTGCGAAACGGGTTCGACCTCCCGCCGCAGACGGCCCACGGTGGCGCGGTGGATGCGGGCGAGAATGCGCCGGTCGCAGAACTCCTCCTCTTCAACACCGGGTCGGAAACTGCCGCGCAGGACCAGCCCCTCGTTTTCCAACCCGATCACGGCGGTATTGACGTCGGACACGGACAGGCAGAGCAGTCCGGCCATATCGCCGGCGGTGAAGGGGCCGGAGGATTCAGCCCAGCCCCGGACGAGGTGCAGTACGGCATCCTCACGCTCGATTTCATCACTGGCGCCTCCGGTGGCCGGGGCCAGCAGGCTGACCCTCCCTTCCAATGCTACATCAGGGTAGGCGGCGGAGACGAGGCCGGTGTGCTCGGCGGCCAACCAGAGGGTCGCGCCCTCCGGTTGGGTTATGCGCAGCGCCCGTCCCGCCCGGGCCAGGTCCTCCAGCCATCCGATGACCATGTCCCGGGAAGCCATCTCGGTGCGCGAGGCCAGCTCATCCAGCGGAGCGACCCCCAGGGTCAGCAGAGCGTCGTGAAGTTCCTCGGCGTCGCGGATGGCCGGCCAGGCGTAGGCCGACTCTTCGCGGATGGCGTCCGGGTCCAGGGCGGACAGATCGCGGGCGTCCTCGGGGAGGGCGCGGCGCAGGGAGACGGCCCGGGCTCGCCGCTCTTCCAGGGGCGCGTCGTCCAGGAAGGCGTAGGGCATGGCGTTGAGGATCTGGTGGGCGAACACCGACGGCTGCACGGTGTCCTTGGCGAACACTTCGATCTCCCCGGAGCGGATGGATGCCAGGACGCTCTTCAGACCTTCCAGGCTCATGGCCTCGGTGAGGCAGTCGCGGGTGGTCTCGAACACCAGGGGGTGGTCCGGCGGCTCGATGTTTCCGGGTTCGGCGTTGTCCTGGCACTGCACCTGGGCCGGGAACACGGCGGCCAGCAGGTCATCGGACCGCATCCTTTGCAGCGGAGCCGGCACCTTCTTGCCACCGGAATGCCGGAGCAGGGCCAGGAAGCGGGAGGCGTTCCAGCGCCACCGGGTTCCGTACAGGGGGGCCTGGAACACCGCCTGGGTCAGCACTTCTTCAACCGTATTGGGCGACAGGTAGTTGAACACGTCGCCCAGGGGGAAGGCCATGCTGGGACCCAGGGAGAAATTCAATCCGTCGTCGGTGGCGGTGGCCTGGAGCTCGAAGTCGAAGGTGCGGCAGATGCGTTTCCGCAGGGCCATGCCCCAGGCCCGGTTGATGGCCGCGCCGAAGGGGGCGTGGATCACCAGTTGCATACCACCGCTCTCGTCGAAAAACCGCTCGGCGACCACCCGGCTGGCGGTGGGCACCACGCCGAGAACCCGCTTGCCTTCGACCAGATAGGCCACCAGTTGGCGGGCGACCTCCGGCGACACGCCGGCTTCGGACACCAGCCACGCTTCGGCTTTCTGCGGGCTGTCGAGGAGCCGGTCGATGCCTTCCCGGAGTTGCGTAATTTCGTCGGAGAGTTCCCACGTGCGGCCGGGGGCTTCGCCCAGCCAGAAGGGGATGGTCGGCAGGTTGCCCTGGGCGTCTTCGACCCGAATCCGACCGCTTTCCACCCGGCGGACTTTCCAGGGAGTGTTGCCCAGCAGGAAGATGTCGCCGGCCATGCTCTCGATGGCGAAGTCCTCGTTGACGGTGCCGACGAAAGTGCCGTCCGGGTCGGCCACCACGTCGTAGTCAGCGTTATCAGGAATCGCCCCGCCGCTGGTCAGGGCGGCGAGGCGGGCGCCCCGGCGTCCCTTCAGCTGGTGGTTGATGCCGTCCCGATGCAGATGGGCGCCGTTCCGTCCCAGTCGTGGTGCGAACCCCTGGGAAAGGGACTCCACCACCTGGTCGAACCGGTCCCGGGGCAGGTCACGGTACGGGTAGGCCCGCCGGCACAGGTCGAACAGTTCGTCTTCGTCCCAGTCTTCAGAGGCGCAGGCGGCCACCATCTGTTGGGCCATCACGTCCAGCGGCCACGACGGGATGACGAAGGTATCCAGGTTGCCTTGCAGCAGCGCCCGGGACAGGGCGGCGCACTCCAGCATCTCATCCCTGGTGAGGGGGAACAGCTTGCCCTTCGGCACGCCGCCCACGGTGTGCCCGGACCGGCCCACCCGCTGCACCAGCAATCCGATGGAGCGCGGCGAGCCAATCTGGCAAACCAGGTCGATCTCGCCGATGTCGATGCCGAGTTCCAGCGACGCGGTGGCGACGCAGACCTTGACCTGCCCGTTTTTCAGCTTCTGCTCGGCGTCCCAACGGGTGGCCCGGGACAGGCTGCCGTGGTGGGCGACGACCGCCTCTTCTCCCAGGCGGGACGAAAGCTGGTGGGCCACCCGTTCCACCAGGCGGCGGGTGTTGACGAAGACCAGGGTGATGGCGTGGGTCTCGGTGAGCCCGGCGATGGCGTCCAGGGTCTCGCCCCAGATTTCGTGGGTGGCGATGGGTCCAAGTTCCTGCTCAGGCAGTTCCACGGACAAGTCAACCCTGCGGCGGCTGCCCGTGTCCACTACCACGCAATCGGGATTTCCGTCGGCGTCAATGTGCCGGTTGCCCACCAGGAAGCGGGCCATTTCCGACAGGGGCCGCTGGGTTGCGGACAGGCCGATGCGGGTGATGGGCTCGTCGGAAAGCTGGCACAGGCGTTCCACCGAAAGGGCCAGGTGGGCGCCGCGCTTGTCGTCGGCCACGGCGTGGATCTCGTCCAGGATTAGCGTGTGGACGTGCTTCAGCCCTCGCCGTCCGCTCTCCGAGGTCAGCAGGATGTACAGCGACTCGGGGGTGGTGATGAGGATGTGCGGCGGCCGCTTGGCCAACTTCTGCCGCTCTGAGGCCGGGGTATCGCCGGTGCGCACCGCCGTGGTGATCTGCGGTATTGGAGTTCCGGTTCCCTCGGCCAGCGCAGCTATCTCTTCCAACGGTGTGGCCAGGTTTTTCTGGATGTCGTTGGACAGGGCTTTGAGGGGCGAAACGTAGACCACCTGCGTGGCGTCGAGCAGCTCCGCGTCCATGCCCTGCCGCACCAGCTGATCGATGCAGGTGAGGAAGGCGGTGAGGGTCTTGCCGGACCCGGTAGGCGCAGCGATGAGCGTGTGCCGTCCCCGGGCGATGGCCGGCCAGCCGGCAGCCTGGGCTTCCGTGGGAGCGTCGAAACGGCCGCGAAACCAGCGCTGAATGACGGGATGGAACGAGGACAGTGGCATAGGCGGAATTTTAACACAGCGCGGCGGGTTGGCATCCCCGCGCATGTCAGATTAGATCTGCACGGATGATCCGAATGCTGCGTCTCTCCGAGGTTCCAGGCCTCAGTTGGAAAAGAAATACAGCAAGAGCCAATAAACAATTGTGCAGAGCAGCGGCAAACCACCAGCGACCACCAGCGCCACGCCGGCATACCTGGAGCTAGTGGTCTGACCTTTTCTGACCAACCGAAAGCCTACCCCCATCACTGGGGCACAAAAGAATGCCATGGCCCCGACAGTCAGCAAGAGTACCGCCATTTGCGAGTCCCTCTGAGAAAGCGAAGTACCTCACGGCACTCCACTTTGCTTCTGTGCCCTCAATTAGGCGGATTTTGTTGAGTCAACCGCGGCTGCTCCGGTTCCGGGGCCTGGGGCGGTTTGGCCGCCAGCGCCATGGTCCCCGCGAGGAACACGGCCAGGGCGAAAAACGCGAACGGTATCCGGTAGCTGTCGAAGTAATCGAACATGAACCCGGCGATTACCGGCCCTAGCGCCTGGCCTCCCACCTGCACCGACATCGTCAGGCCCCGGATTGTCCCCAGGTTCTGCCGTCCGTAGTAGTCCGCCCACACCAGGCGGATCAGCAGGTGCAGGCCACCCACGCCGAAGCCGACGCCCGCCGCCGAGACTAATTCCGGCAGCACCCAGTAGCTCATCACCGTTCCCGCCGCGGCCAGCGCCACCACGAAGGCCGCGGACATCATCAGGAACCGGATGGGCATCCGCCGCGCCAGGGCCGCCCAGAAGAGGCTCGCCGGCATCTGGGCCAGAGCGAAGGTGCTCGCGCTCATGGCGGCGAAGCGCGGGTCAACTCCCTGGCTGATGTAATGGGAGACCTGGTGCAGGCTGATCCCCGCCTGGACCATCATCCCGGCGCCGGAAAAGATCGCCAGGATCCAGAATGCGCGCGTCCGCAGCGCCTGCCCCACCGTGAAGTTGGTCTCGGTGAAAGCAGCCGAGTTGCCGGAACCCTTGACGGCCTGTGTATCCCGGCTAGCAGAGTTTTCCCGCGCCGGCGCCGGATCGGGTTCGAGGCCCATATCCTCCGGCCGCCGGGCCACCAGCAACAGGGACGGAACCACTCCCAGCGCCAAGGTCAGAATCCCCAGGGTCACCCACGCGGTTCGCCAGTCATACCCGGTGATGATCAGCTGCATTGCCCAGGGCACGATGGCGAGGCCGGCGCCCTTACCGACGGCATCCACTGCCAGCCCCAGCGGACGCCGCCGGACGAACCAGTTGCTGATGGCCGTGGGCAGCCCGATCTCCATGGGCCCGGAGAAGATCATCCGACCGGGAACGTAGAGGAAATAGAAAGCCAGGGGATGAGCCACGAAGGCCAGCCCAATCGCCAGCACCCCGGTGGCGACTGAGCCCGCGCTCAGGATGACTCCGGCGCCGTACTTGTCCAGCCATCTCCCCACAATGGGCGAGATGAAAACCGCGACCAGCCCTCCCAGGCTGACCGCTCCGGAGAACATCCCCACCGACCAACCCATGGACTGGGTCATCGGCACCACGAAAACGGAAAGCGTGGCCACCGCCATGACCGTGCGGGTGGACAGGCTCAACGCCAAGCCATTTCCCGCGATGACCCAACCGTAATAGAAGGGCAGGGCGTGGGCCAGCCTCGTCCGCCCGGCGGTAACGTTGGTCATTGTTTTACCCCGCGCATGCCCAGGTTGCGGGGGGCAGCGTCAGAATCAGAATTTTCAAGATTCAGGGATTATCAGCATGGGAACCGTTCTGCGATGGCGATCACCCAATCCTGCCAATCACAAAATCCCGTAAATCCTGATTCTGACGATTTACGACGTACTTCAGTCAGCCGCCGACGCCAGCACGTAGTCGTCCTCACTCCCGTTCAGGTTCACCCGCTTGCCGTCCTTGATTACGGCGGAGAGGTGCTTGCCCTTCTGCAGCACGCTGACATCGGCGATGGGATCCTTGTCCAGGATCAGGATGTCGGCCAGCATTCCCGGCTCAATGGTGCCGAGTTCTCCTTCCAGACCCACGGCGAAGGCGTTGTCCCTGGTGTTGGCCATGATGGCTTCCATGGGGGTGTAGCCGCCGTACTTGACCATGATCTCCATCTCGTTGGCGTGCAGCTCGCCGTAGGGCGTCAGCGGGGAGTTGCCGCTGTCGGTGCCGCACAGCACCTTCACGCCCATGGAGCGGGCCTGCTGTAGCAATGTTGGCCCCGCCTTCCAGGTTGTACTTGATCTGGTCGACTTCCTTGTCGCTGCGGCCAAACTCCCGCCCGACCTCGACGGCGTGCTTGAGGAAAGTGATCGTCGGCATGATGCGCACGTCGTTTTCGGCAACGACTTCCAGATCGGCCTCCGTGGCGAGATCGGCGTGCATGATCCAGTCCACGCCGGCCTCGGCGGCGGCGCGGGTGGAGTCGGACCCCCGGGAGTGGATGGTGATGCGGGCGTTGCGGCGGTGGGCCTCGCCGACGACGGCCTGGAGTTCCTCCTTGGAGATGGTCTGGAAATCGCCCCAGGTGCTGTCGGCCATCTTGATGAAATCCACCCCGTGCTTGCACTGGCGGCGCACCTCGGTGATCATCTCGGCGACGGAGTTGGCCAGCACGCCGTTGACGTGCTCGGGCGTGCCCATCCACGACGGCTCGTTGTCGGCGATGCTGCCGTAGGTGACGATGAACCGCCCGGCGCAGTAGATGCGCGGCCCCTCGACCATGCCGGCGTTGATCGCCTCGCGAAGCGCCACGTCGATGAACCACGTGCCGCCGGGTATGGAGAGGCTGGTCACGCCGGAGCGCAGAACCTCGCGGGCGTTTCGGGCCGCCCGGATGGTGGAGAACTCGGCGCTGGTGGTGCCGCGGGCGATGTTCAGTCCGGGCATGGCCGGCTGGCCAAAGGACAGGTGGCAGTGGCCTTCGATCAGGCCCGGCATGATCCACTGGCCCGTGGCGTCGATGGTCTCCACGTGCTCCCGGTCCTCGACGTTGATCTGGGGAGGCACCGCGCCAACGCTGAGGATGCGGTTGCCCTGGATCACCACCGCGTCGTTCGGGACCGCCGGCTGACCCGTCGCGTCAATGAGCGTGCCGTTGCGGATGATCGTAGTCTTTGCGCCGTTGGTGCTCATCGTTTCCTCCTCTGGGGCCCGTTTCTCTTGTCGTTAGCGGCTTCGGCCGTGCGGGTGCGATTGGCCTCACCGGATACAATCTAGGCATGGAGCCGGTCGTAGGCTGAAAGCCGCTCGATACCATGCTCTTCGTCGTATTCGGCGGCCGAGACCAGCTGGCCGGTCATGGTCGCCGGGGTCTGCAGGGCCAGGTACACGGCCACTTCGGCGATGTCGTCGGGCAGCCTCATGCGCTTGTGCACTTCGTCGTCGTAGTCGTCGTTGGGCCGGGTCAGGTTCCAGCCCGGGTCGAGGATGTTCACGGCGATGCCAAAGTCCTTAACCTCGTCGGCCAGCGACTCGCTGAGACGCTCCACCGCGGCCTTGGCGGCTCCGTAGGATGCCTGGCCGGCCCGGCCCCGGCGAGCTACGTTCATCGAGGTCAGGTTGACGATGACGCCGCTGCCGCGTTCGATCATGTGGGGCAGCACGGCCTTGCAGGTCATGAAGGTGGTGGTCAGGTTCGATTCCATCACCCGCCGCCACTCCTCTTCGGTGATGTCCAGGACGGTTACGGCGTGGGTCAGGTCGTTGGTGAAGAGGCGGTATCCGCCCACGTTGTTAACCAGGATATCGATCTTGCCCAGTTCGCCGATGGTCTCGTGGGCGGCCCGGTTGGCGCCCTCGCTGGTGGTCAGTTCGGCGTTGACCGTGTGGGCGCGGCGGCCCAGGGCACGAATTTCGGAACCGACCGCGTCCAGCTCCGAGGGAGTGCGGGCTACGATGGCAACGTCCGCGCCCTCGCGAGCGTAGGCCAACGCCATCGAGCGGCCCAACCCGCGCCCGCCTCCGGTTACCAGTGCGACTTTGCCTTCCAGTTGCATATTCGCTTCACCTTTCGGGCGGGGGTTACTCGTCCTGGGGGAGAAAGGCGTTGGGGACGACCGCGCTGCCCTGGCCCACGCCGGTGGTATCGCCGCGCTGGTTCTCGACCTTGATGTCCACCGACACCCGGCTGCCGTTCACCTCGCGGCTCACGCCGGTTACCGCCCCCGTGAAGGTGATGGTATCGCCGGGGCGGACCGGCCGCAGGAACCTCAGGTCGACGGTGCCGCTGTGGTTGAACACGTCGCTGCCAAAGTAACGGCGCAGCAGTTCCAGGGCGAAAGACAGTGACATCCGGCCCGAGGCCACGGTGCCCTCGGTTCCCAGGGTCTCACGAGCGGTTTCCTCGTCGGTGAACTGGGAGGCTTCCAGTTCACCGGAGCTGCCCTCAAACAGGTTGATGGCCTCCTGGGTCATTTCCTTTATCAAAGGGGGTACCTCGTCCCCCACCTCGTAGGCGCGAACTAGCCTCCCCATTTCTTGCCGACCTCCGTGGGCTGCTTGAGCTCGTGGGTGATCACGCGGTCGATGAGCCGGCCGTCTTCGTCAACCGAAACCGCCTCGGTGACGATGTAGTTCTTGCCCCGGCGCAGGTACTTGTCGGCGATCCACGCCCGCACCGTGATCGTCTTGCCGGCGACGGGCGGGTTGTAGCAGTAGAACGCGCAGCGGGCGTTGACGGAACCGGCGTCCCGGTATTTGGCGTTGTACTGCTTCACGTCGACCTTGTGGGAGATGGTCGGGAAGCTGGCCTCCGGGTCCATCACCCCCTGGCGGTAGGTGTCGATCATTTCCTGGGTCAGGAGGTACTGGTACGTCTCAAAGGTCTCGCCGACCTCCAGCGCGTCCCAATCCAGGAGTATGCGCGCATCTGCTTCTACCATAGCTGCACTTCCTTTCGTTTGATGCGTATCGTGGGCATATCGCTCACGCGTACCCGGTTTGTCATCGCGAGGAGCGCAGCGACGTGGCGATCTCGTTCCCGCGGCGGCGTCCGCTACCCTGACGAGATTACCTCGCGATGAGTTGGCTTTCCAATAGTGTCGTTGCGAGCGTCATATTACCCCAAAAAGAGAGTCGTGTTGAGATAAACATCGCCTTCCAAATCCGGGGTGGTCTGCTTCGGTCCCGTGACACGTTTCGCGATTGCCGTCCCGGGCGGCACGCATCAGGCTTACAGGAGCCGGCCCTTCAGCGACTCGAACTCCTCGCGGGTTATGTAGCCCTGGTCCAGCAGACGGGCCAGGCGCTCCAGTTCGCCCACCACGCCGCCGACGGTGTCCGCGCCCGGGTCCTGGGCAACGGAGCGATCCACCTGCTTCACGTCGGTCACGCCGCAGAGGCCCATGGCCACGCTGAGCTCGGTGCGCAGGATCTCCAGGCAGTGGCGGACCCCCTCTTCGCCGTTGACCGACAGGCCCCAGAAGATGGGCCGACCCACGAAGACCGCACGGGCGCCCAGGGCGAGCGCCTTCAGCACGTCGGCGCCCTTGCGCACGCCGCCGTCGAAGTAGACCTCCAGCCGGTCGCCCACGGCGTCTGCGATCTTGGGCAGCATCTCGATGGTGCCCTCGGTGCCCTGCAACGCGTGGCCGCCGTGGTTCGAGACCACCAATGCCTCGCAGCCGTACTCGGCGCAAAGCCGGGCGTCCTCGGCGGTTTGCGCGCCCTTGATGACCAGCGGCATCGAGGTGATGGAGCGCAGCCACTCCAGGTCAGACCAGTTGAGGCCCGACTCAAAGCTCTCGGCGAAGTTATCCCGGGTGGGCAGGTTGGGCAGCTCAATGCCCTGGAAGTTCTTCAGGGTGCGTTCCTGGTCCAGGATGTAGGCGTAGCGGTATTCCCGCTCCCGGGAATTGGCGCCCAGGTTGTCCACCGTGAGCATCATGGCCTTGTAGCCGGCGTTTTCCGCCCGGCGCACCAGGATCTCGGTCAGTTCCCGGTTCTCGAAGAAGTAGAGCTGGAACCAAAGGGAATTGGTGGCAACCTCGGCCACTTCCTCAATGCTGTAGCTGGAGGCGGTGCTGAGCCCCAGGATGGTCCCGGCGCCGCCGGCGGCCCGAGTGGAAGCCAACTCGCCCATGGGGTGGGCGCGCTGGTGCGTGCCGGTGGGGGCCAGCATCACCGGCATGCTGATCTCTTCGCCCAGGACGGTGGTGGCCATGTCCCTCTCGGTGACATCCACCAGGATCCGGGGACGCAGCTTGACTTCGCTCATGGCCTGGACGTTGGTGGTGTTGGTGATCCAGTCCGGCGCGCCCAGGTCGCCGAACAGCCGGTCGAACAGGGCCTGGGGCATGGTCTGCCTGGCCCGGGCTTCGTAGTCTCCAATGGTCAGCAGGGTCGGTTGCGTGGTCATGCGTCCTCCATAGTGGATCGGCTGTGGCGGGCCGGCGTCAACAATCTGACCCGAACCCGTTGGGCTGGGCCAGCCCGGGTAAGTGTTCAGAATCCAGTGGGTTGTCATTGCGAGGCGCTTGCGCCGTGGCAATCTCGATGCCGCCGCCGCAACCTCTGGCCCAGAGGACTACTCTACGTCAACGAGATTGCCGCGCTCCGCTCGCAATGACACATTCCCCGCAAGTCTGAACCATTACCAGCCCGGCGGTGCATTGCCGGAGCGTGTAGCAGTCCCGGAGGGGAGCTACAGGGCGTGCAACGCCGGTATGACCTCGCGGCCCACCAGGTCGATATGCTCCATCACCTCGGCCTGGGACATTTCCGGGTAGAACAACCGGATCGCCACGTCGGTGAACCCCATCTCGTGGTAGGCGGCGATCTGCTCGACGCACTGCTCGGGGCTGCCCACCAGGAAGGTGTCGTCCATCAGCGTTTCCAGGTCGCCGGTCACCTTGCGGGTCAGCTCGTCGTCGGCGCCGTGGAGACCGTGCTGGGCGTAAACTTCGTACTTCCGCGCCAAGTTGACCCTGGCACGATCCAGCGCTTCGCGGGTTGCAGCGCAGAAGAACTCGCGCACGATGACCATGTCCTCCGGCACGTCGTGGCCGTTCTCCTCCAGGGTGTGATGGTAGAGCGATATCTGGCGCCGGATGGTGGCGTTGGACTGTGCGGGTCCGACGTAGAGGATGTCGCCGCTCCGGCCGACCCGGCGCACCGCCGGATCGCTCATCGCGGCCTGCCAGATCTTGGGATGGGGCTGCTGGTAGGGCCGGGCGGTGGGCCGCGCTCCGGTCACGTTGTAGTAGCGGCCGTGGTGCGTCACCTCGTCGTCGGTCCACAGCCGGCGCATCAGGCCGAGAGCTTCGGTGCAGCGGGCGCCGCGCTCGGACATCTTCGTTCCGAAGGCCTCAAACTCCTCCGGTCGGTAGCCCAGCCCGATACCCAGGGTGAAGCGACCTTCGGCGATGTGATCCAGGGTCGCCGCCTGCTCGGCAACGTCCACCGGGTTCAGCAACGGCAGCAACAGCACCGAGGTGGCCAGTTGCATGTCTCCCGGCTCGGCGGCCAGGCGCGCCAGCACCGGCCAGGGCTGGAAGTGCTGGAAAGGGTCGATCAGGTAGTGGTGGCCCCAGCAGTAGATGTCGAACCCGGCGTCGCGGGAGGCACGGAACTGCTCCAGGTGGTTCTGCCACTGTTGCTGATGGTCGATGCTGTCCCGCTGCACCACATGCCCGACCTGATAACCGACGCGCATAGCCTCACCCTGTCACACCGACGTGGCGGTACTTGATCAGCCGCTGGCCTTCGAGGTTCTGGTTGACGTAGATGTCGCCGTGGGAGTCGACCCACACGGCGTGAGCACCGTTGCCCCACCCTGCGTCCGAAGGACTGCCCCAGCGGGCCAGGACGTTGCCGTTGATGTCCAGGATGGACATGAACCCGTCCAGTTCCGGCACGTACACCGCCAGATCGTCGTCGATGTAGATGTCGCAGGGTCGAGCCAGGTCCGTCCACTGCTCCAGGAAGTTGCCCTCGGAGTCGAAGATCTGCATCCGGTTGTTCTCGCGGTCGGCCACGAACACCCGCCCGTCGGTGTGCACCCAGACCCCGTGGGGGACGTGGAACTCGCCGGGAGCGGTCTTCCCCGGCGCGCCCCAGGAGTCCACGTGCTCGCCGTCGGCGGTGAACCGATGCACCCGGGCGTTGCCGTAGCCGTCGGAGATGTACAGAAGGCCGTCGGGAGAAATGGCGATGTCGCTGGGGCTGTTGAACGGCCCGGCCGCCCGGACCACCGGGTCGCTGTAATTCCCCGACCAGCCGGTGTCCGAGGGCTGGTTCCACTCGCCCATGGTCATCAGCAGGTTGCCCTTGGGGTCGTACTTTAGGACGACGTGGCTGTTCTTGACCGGCAGGTAGAGGTTCTGGTCGTCGTCGATGAACATGCCGTGGGCATCGGTGAGCACGCCCTCACCCCAGGAGGCGAGATAGTTGCCGTCACGGTCAAGGACGATCAACGGGTGTTCGCCGCGGTTGAAGAGATACACTCGGTTCTCGGAGTCGGTGACGATGGCCGTCTGCCCCAGCTGCCATCCATCGGGCAGCTTCTCCCAGTTCTCGACCTGCTCGTAGGTGTACTTGCCATTGCCGACGGTGGTCATGTCGTAGCCTCCTTGATCGCGCCCGGTGATCCCGGGGAGCAGCTGGTTGGTCGCTCTAGGGTCTGTTACAAAGTTGAATAGGTAGATCCCGTGGACGGCTGCGATACACTCACAATCGGACGGCGAGTAATTGCCTCTGGTATCAACCGGGCGTGTGCGGATGGACACCGAGTTACGGTACGCACGATGGTTTTCGTCACACTACCTCACCGCGACAGACGGCCCGACCGGTCAAAGCCGGCGGCAACTGGGATCCATTTGCCTCCGCCGAAAATGGTCCACTTGAGTATCTGTTGGTCATCCCAATCAATTATCCGTTCTCTGTCGCTGGGATTAATCCGATATGCGTGGAGAGTCCGGTCTTCAACGTCTTTGGCATTGCGTCGCGTTTGGAACTTGGCGGCAAAGTGAAGATTATGGGTGGACGCCGCGTCAAGGTCGGCAATCCGTCTGCGAAGGTCGTTGGTGATGCCAACTTTTCCCACAGTGTGGTTCTTCTCCGGTACGATCACATACAGATAATGGGTGCCTGCGATGTCTGTCTGCGTCCAAGATTTATACGCGTCGAAGTGGATTTCGGATTCTCTGACGGATTTTGTCTCGTATTTCAACTCCGCAATGATTTGCTCTGGGCAATCGCCCGTGAGCATTCTCCGTGCGGCTTTGATGTATCGGGGAGAGACTGCAAAGAAACGGGCCAAGTATTCGGCTTGAGGGTCCACCTTTTCTTCGGGGTACTCGATCATAAATTTCGCTGCCGCCACAGCCCGCAGGCTCTCGGGATATAGTCTCTTTACTTTTCCAGGCTCTGCATTGTGAGCCTCGACATTCTCGAAATGGTCGACGGTAACCTGTATAACGACTTCCTGTAGGGTCGACTCTAGGTTTGACCTTGTCGATGGATTGGCGTCAATATCCTGCGACCCCATATTGGCCTCCTCTTGGGGGAGAGGGCAGTGCGTTCTAGTAGGTTGTCAGCGTGTCGATAACCGCCTGTTCCAGCTCACCGGCGCGGACCGAGACTTGGTCGGGGGTCAGGCCGCCCAGGGGATGGGGGATGCCGAGGGGGTGGAAGTCGGGGCGGCCAAAGGTGCGGGCGTGGCGGAAGGCCGAGTTCAGGAACGGGTCGGTGCAGAGCACCACCGTGGGGATGCCGAGGTTCTCCAGGGTCATTGCGTCGTGCACACTGCACGCGGTGCAGGAGCCTCAATCAGCAATCGCCGTGACCACGAAATCGCACCGGTCGGAGAGATCGCTGATGATCTCATCGGTGGCCGGGCGGGAATAGACGAACTTGTCCACGGCGATGATGTCGCCTAGTTCCAGGTCTTTGGCCATCCGCTCGCCGATGTTCCGCAGCAGGAGATCAGCGTTGGCCTTGCGGTTGCCCAATAAGCCGCCGACCTTGTGGTGCAGGGTGTCCAGCCGGGGCGCGGCCCGCCAGCGGGATGCTGCGTCCGGGTCGATGGGCAGGGCCAAGCCCAGTTCCCGCATTCGGTCCTGGTAATTTGTGACAGTCATAGTTCCCTCTGCAATCCTGCAATTATCGTTCGATCTTTCGCGTGACCCGGCGGGAGCCCCAGCCGGGCAGGTAGGCCGAGTGGGGGCCGCCGGCGCCGCCGGCGACGAAAATGTTGATGCGGTCCGGGGCGCGCACCACCGGCACCATCTGGTCGTCGTCATCGGCGTCGATGTACCGGGGCCAGAAGTGGCCGCGTCGGGAGTCGCCCTGGGGCGGGCCGCCCTGGCGGAGTTTCCGCACCGGCTTGCGGGCGTGCTCGTAGAGGAACTGGCGGATGTCCCGCTTGTTCCACCCGTCGCGGTGGAGGAACTTGGCGTGCTCGGGGCCGATGACCACGAAAGTATCGCCCATGACGTACATCTGGACGTTGCCCAGGGTGCACATGGTATCGGCCAGCACGGTCAGGAAGTTCCGCGAGTGGGAGGCGTGGTACATGATGTTGTGCGGGGCCTCTGCCGGGAACACCGACACCGTGCTGTCGGTCGGGGCGAAGCCGAGCTCGACGTGCATCGGCTCCCAGGGGTTGGCGTCCTCGTCCTCGGCGACGCAGTAGGTGTAGGCGCCGGGGTGCCCGAAGGTGGCCTTGTTGGTCTCGCCGGGGATGGCGCCGCCCAGGTTGAGCAGGGCCAGCTTGACCGCGCGGCCGATGGTGGCGTTGGCCCGCCAGCCTGAGCCGAAGCAGTTGTAACCGCCGTTGATGTCCAGTTCCTTGACGATGGGGCCGTTGACGATCAGCAGCGGCGTGTGGATGCCGGTGGAGCACATCACGCCCCGCAGGTTGAACCGCTCGTCCATCATCGCCTCCAGGGCGGTGATGATCACCGGCATGTGCTCCGGCCGGCAGCCCGCCATGACGGCGTTAACCGCGATGCGTTCGACGGTGGCCCTTCCGCCCAGGGGCGGCAGTTCCGCGACGAGTTCGTCGCCACCGCGGCCGATACTCTCCACGAACTTGCGGACCAGGTCTTCGGACGGCGGCACCACCGGCAGGCCGTCGGTCCATCCGGTCTCAAACATCAATTCGATGGCATCGGAAACGTCGGTGGCAAGCATTATCGGCCCATGGGAGACGTGGGATTAGCCGGAGTTCGGCCGGAGCGAGTGTAATCCCGGCCGATAGTGCCGTCAACGCGGCGATCGCCGGCACGGGTACTTTCGTAAATCGTCAGAATCAGGATTTACGGGATTTTATGATTTGACAGGATTGGGAGAACTCCATCACTGAACGGTTCCAATCCTGATAATCCCCAAATCTTGAAAATCCTGCTTCTGACGTTCCCCTACGACACTGCGCCCAGACCTGGAATTATCGTCTCTCGGAAGGCGTCCACCTCGGCCCGCGGCATGTCGTAGCCGCCCTCCTGGGTGTGGGTGGGAAAGATGAAGACGTGGTCGATGCCCGACTCATGCTGGGCGCGTTTCAGCCTGTCCAGGCATTCCTGGGGCGTGCCGAACAGACCGAAGGCGTCGCATATTTCGGCTGCCTGGGCGTCGCTGATGTTCTCCGGGACAAAGTCGTCGGCCAGGTCGATGCCGGCCTCTCGCAGCCAGACAAGGTTGGAATCGCTGGGGTATTTCAGGTACGGCTGGTCGGGCCGGAACCACTGTTGGGGAAAGCGCCGGGCGGCCGGGCCGTCATCCGATACAGTCGTTGGGGTGATGAAGATCGTCTGGAAATCGTCGAGGCTGCGGCCCGCCCGCGCCGCGCCAATCTCCAGCCGGCGACGGGCGGAAGCGACCGCCTTGGGATGCAGGCCGACCAGCAGCAGGGCGCCGTCGGCGACCTCGCCGGCCAACTCAACCATCCGCGGACCGGCGGCGGTCATGAAAACCGGCGTGGGCGGATCGCTGATATTGCGGAGCCGGGTTTCGACGCCATTGAACTCGACACGCTCACCGCGCAGCAGTCGGCGCATGGTCAGGACGGCTCGACGCATGGTGTCCACCGTGGCCCGGGGCCGGCCGATATTGCGCACCGCGAGGTAACCCGGGGCCACCGTCAGCCGCACCCGTTCCGGCGCAATCTCTTCCAGCGAGTGGGCCAGGGAGGCCAGCACCATGGGATGCCGGGTGACCGGGTTGGAAGTGGCGGGGTACAGGGTGAGCCGCGAGGTCCGCTCGGCGGCCAGGGCCAGGGCGAGAAAGACGTCCCGCCCGCTGTGCTGGTGGTCGTGGACGCCAACGCCGGAAAATCCCGCGGCCTCGCATTCGGCGATGAAATCGGCGGTCTCCTGGACCGGCAAACCGACGGGCACCCTGATATCAACTTTCATTGAGCGCACCTAACGTTCGGGCCAAAGGTGGATGAACCGGCTGGCGACCACCTGCTCGTATGCCACGTCGCCGGAGAGCAGCCCGAGATTGCGGCAGAACTCATTGAGGCTGGTTACCGAGTCCGGAGAAATCTCTGCGGCGTAGTAGTCCGAGTCCCGCCGGACCAGATCCTCAATTAACAGTGCCTCGTCGGACGGGAACAGCCGCCGCCCGACTTCGGAAGCCAGCGACGGGTCGGCCCGCAGCGCCGTTTGCGCCGCCACGACGGCGCGCACCGCTCCTTCGGCCATTGCGGGGGACTCTTCGATGAGCCAGTCGGTGGCTACCAACGTCGCAAAGGTGTAGTCCCTCGCCGCCGGCGGCCCCAGTCCACGCCTCGGGTCCAAGACCACTTTGCCAATCCCGCTGCGCACCGCCACCTCGGCCCCCATGGCGTTGGCCCAGAACCCGTCGATTATCCCGTCTCGCAGGGCCTGGGCGGCATGGACGCCGAAAGACACGCCGGCGTCGCCGCTGCCGGGCACCGGGGCCAGCGTTACGCCGTCCCGCTCCGGATCAACACCAGACTCGATAAGCAGCCGGCGCAGGGCGGCGTCGGGTCCGGGGGCCGCGCCAATCCGCAAGCCCTTGACCGCCGCGACGTCGCCGGGTTGAACCCCTAAGTTGGAACGCAACACCAGCAGCCAGAAGGTATGCTGGGATAGCGCGGCCAGCAACTTGGCTCCCTGCCAGCCGGGGAAAGCCGACAGGGTGGCGTGGGCAGGACCGGCCACGAAGTCGATGTCCCCGTCCCGCAAGGCTTGCATGGCCCGGCCCACCGGAAACACCATCTCCAACTCCACATCCATCCCCTGTTCCTTGAAGAACCCCAACTCCACTGCAGCGACCGCCGGGAAGTAGGAGTTGGATACCAGGTCAGGTACCGCGATGAGCATTCGAGTTGCCTCCTGCCGGCCGGGATCCGAGACTTTGAGCTGCGCCGAGTTTACCATCGGCCTCACACCCGGTATCCTCTGCGAGTGGGTCACGGATTGAAACTTGAGCGGAAGCAGCAGACGGCTTTGGTCCAGACAGCAACGGAGGAGCGCCCCATGGATACACCCTACCGTCCCACCGGGTTGATCCGCTATGACTCGTCCGGCGCGTATCGGGGGTACACGCTCTTCTCGCCCAACGGCGGGGACGACGCTTACCTCATCGACATGGAGGGCAACTTCGTTCACCGTTGGCGCTATCCCGGCGGCATCGCCTACGGCTTCCTGCTGGACAATGGCAACCTGCTTTTCCGTGACCTGGGAGCCAACCCGCCCGGCGCCGAGCACATCCGTGAGCTGGACTGGGAAAGCCGGCTGGTTTGGGAGCACCGCGATCCCAGCCTGCGCCGGCACAACCGGCTCGGCAACGGCAACAATCTGTTCCTGCTGCAGCGCGACCGGATATCGGCGGAACTGACCCGCCGGGTCCAGGGCGGGTTCACCACCGCCGGCGACCCGGAGCGGATGCTCGGCGACCAGGTGGTCGAGGTTGCGCCCGACGGGACCGAGGTGAGCCTTTGGAGTTCCGCCGACCACCTGGATCCGGACACCGACGTGATTTGCCCCCTGGAGCGGCGCGATGCCTGGGGCAGCGCAAACGACCTGACGGCGTCGCCCGACGGAAGCACGTTCCTGATCAGCTTCCGCATTCTCAACTCCGTGGCGTTGGTGGACCGGTCAACGGGGGAGATCACGTGGAAGTGGGGGCCGGGGGTTATATCCCACCAGCATCACCCCACCTACCTGGACAACGGCAACGTGCTGCTGCTGGACAACGGTTCCCACCGTCGCGGCCTCAGCTACTCCCGGGTCATCGAGGTCGACCCTTCCACCAGCGAGATCGTGTGGCAGTACCAGGGACGCCCGATGGTATCCTTCTTCACCCACTTCACGGGCGGCGCACAACGTCTGCCCAACGGCAATACCCTCATCACCGAAGGCCAGCAGGGCCGGGTGTTCGAGGTAACGCCGGCCGGTGAGATTGTCTGGGAGTACGTCAGCCCCTTTTTCGTCCCGTCCCAATACGGCACGGCCAACGCGGTGTTTCGTGCCCATCGGTACGGTCCCGACCATCCCGCCTTGCGGGGTAAGGACCTGGATCCCAACCGACACGGTAATATCAACCGGCTTTACGGAGCGGGATGAAACCCACTCACGGCCGGCCTCGTCAGGACAATGGCCCGATCAACAATCAGAGCCAATCGATCTTTCAGCATCAATTTCAAGGAGACGGAACAATGTACAACAAATCCATGATCAGCCTGGAGCAGGCCCAGAACGCCATCACCGCCATGATCGCCGATTTCAACCGCGACCCCGACCGGCGCAAGGTCGATATGGCCGTGGTGGACGATGCCGGCAACCTGCTGGCCTACGCCCGGATGGACCGCTGCCTCCGGCCCACCTTCGCCATTCGCAAAGCCTACACATCGGCGGTCCGCTCCATGGACACTGCCGCGTTCGCCGAGCAACTCAGCAGCACCGGCCGGTCGCTGGAGTCCTTCGGAGATCCGCAGTTGATAGCGCTGCCGGGCGGGGTCGCCGTTTTCCACGAGGGCGTGGTGGTCGGCGCCATCGGCGTGGGCGGCCTGCCCAGCGGGTTCGACGATGAGGCCATCGCCAAGGCAGGGGTGGCCGCTTTGGGAATCTAACGGCGGCGCTCGCCCGCCGCAAAGTCCTCGAACGGCGGAGATGAGATCATCAAGAGGCGGTTGCGAAGCCACAACCAACTGGGTATTACAAATCGTCCACGAAAAAGGCCGACGCTCCTGGATCACATCATGACCCTCAATTGAGCGTCGGCCCCTGCCGGTTCCAAGCTGAAAGTATTTGGGACTTTGGCTACTCCAGTTGGCGCAGCCTGGGGTCCAGGGCATCCCGCAGCCAGTCGCCGAACAGGTTCAGGGACAGCACGGTCATGAATATCGCCAGCCCCGGCAACGTCGAAATCCACCACGCGATTGCGATCCGATCCCTACCCTCGGAAAGCATGGACCCCCAAGCGGGTGTCGGAGGCGGCACGCCGGCGCCCAGGAAGCTCAAGGCGGCCTCCAGCAGGATGACCACGCCCACCAGCAGAGTTGCCACCACGATCACGCTGTTGGCTATCCCCGGCAGGATGTGGACGATCATGATGCGAATGGTCCCGGCCCCAGCCACTCGGGCCAATGCGACGTAGTCTGCGGTCTTGACGCGCAGCACCTCCCCCCGCGTCACGCGGGTGAAGAGTGGCCAGATAGCTATCGCCATTATCACGATGATCAGCTGGAAGGATGGCCCGAGGGCCACAACCAATACGAGGGCGACCAGGATGAGAGGGAGCGCAAGTATGATGTCCACCATGCGCATTACGACCTCGTCGACCCACCCGCCGTGCCATCCGGCGGTCAAGCCGAGCACCGTGCCCATGGTGCCGCCCACCGCCAGCGTCAAGCCGGCCATCACCAGGGAAACGCGCGCTCCATAAATGATCCGAGTAAACAGATCACGTCCCAGGTGGTCGGTGCCCAGGATATACAGGGTATCGATGCCTTCCCGGACAACCACGTCCAGTTTGTCACCGATAACCGCGTTGGGGTCTATCTGCCGGGCGTTGAATTCGGTGATCTGCGTTTTTTGCTTTTCGATGTCGCTGGGGCTGATTACCGCCACCACCTCTTTAGTAACGATCACGGGGGGCACCGGCTCGTACGCCCAGAACCCCGGTTGGAGACGGTGGTTCGGGTCCCCCACCTCCGGATCGTATGGGGAGATCCAGTCGGCGGTGATCCCGGCCACCACTACCAAGGTCAGGATGAACACCGGAATGATCAGCACCGGGCGGCGCCAGCGCGAGATAGCCTTCAGAGCTCGCACGATGACGGGTTGGGAGGGAGCAAGAACTGTAGCGTTGGCCATTGGTTTCTCCAGGCCTTCTCTGGAAACGTGAATTCTCGATGCGGCGGTAACCGCTTCACTCGTCGAGGATCCGTATCTCCTACAGGTATCGGATTCTGGGGTCGATGTAAGCGTAGAGGATGTCAACCAGCAGCGCTATGAACACATACCCCAGCGTGAACATGATGGTCAGCCCCTGGATCAGAGGGTAGTCCGACGACCAGAGGGCCTGCACTGCCAACTGGCCCATTCCAGGCCACGCGAACACCAACTCGGTGGTGATGGAGCCGGTAAGGATAGCCGGCATGGACACGCCGGCCAGGGTCAACGGCGGTATCAGGGCGTTGCGAAATGCGTGCTTCCAGATGATCGCCCGGCCAGGCAACCCTTTGGCCCGGGCCAGTTTGATGTATTCCGTGTCCAGCGTGTCGAGCATCGCCGAGCGCATCAACCGCAGGCTGCCGGCCAGGAACCCGCCCCACGCCAGGGTGATTGTTGGAAGCACGAAGCTGTTCCAGTCCTGCCTTCCTGAAGGAGGGACCCACCCCAGGTACACCGCAAAGAAGAAAATGAACATGATGCCCAGCCAGAAAGACGGCGCCGCCTGCCCGATCAAGGCCACAGCCCTCCCGACCTGGTCCAGAATACTGCCCCGCATCACTGCCGACATCACGCCGAGAGGTATCCCGACAATGAGCGCGAGCAGGAAGGCGGCCCCGCCAAGCTGGAGCGTCGCCGGGATTTTCTCTGCGACTACCTCCAGCACCGGCCGGCGCTGGCTGATTGACTCGCCGAAATCACCGCGCAGCACCCCGCCCATGAAAATCGCGTACTGGTGGTACAGGGGCTTATCCAGCCCCAACTCCTCCCCCAGCAACTCCCATTGCTCCTGGGTGGCATGATCGTCCAGGAGCAGTGATCTTGGGTCACCGCCCACCCGCGCCATGACGAAGATGATCATCGACACCGCGAGGAGCGTGATTATCATCAGGAAAAATCGGCGTACCAAAAACCGTTGCATGTCAAGGTCCCAGCATCAGATGGTCAGAGCATTCAACTCGATCTTATCGCCTGAAGGTGATGATTTCTCTTACTACGCCAAGCAGCAAGGTTCCCAGATTGGCTGCCACGGCTGCGCCCAACGCCGCGTAGGAGAAGGCGTTGATGGGCGGCTCAGAGCAGCACTTGATTTCTCGATTCAGCGCGAATTCGTACCCCATCCAGGACCCGACAATTCCGCCCCCGATACCGGCAGATCCAATCAGCAAGAGTACCGGCAACGTATTGCCGTCCAGGCGCAACCACGTCAGCGAGCCGCCCAGTCCGGCCCCAATCGCCGCGCCCGCCAGGAACATCACATCCCGAAGCAGCTTGGATGAGGTGTCGGTGAAGAAATAATACAGGCCCCACGCGACCCACACACCCACATAGCTGAGCACGAGGGCTATAAGAAATCCAAGCCCTGCGCGCCCAGCGATGGTGAGTATGCTCGCCGTCAAGCTAACTTACGGCCGGAGCCGAAGCCATATCGACATTCTCTGACGCCCTCCGACCCTACTGATCAGTAAGGTTGGGAGCGTACTCGAACCCGGTCAGGTCCCGCGTTTCGGCGTAGTTCAGGTGATCGTTCCAGGGGGCGGTGTCCCCGTTCACGGCAAAGACCTGGTTCTGGGCATAGAGGCCGACGCTGAGGGCGTTGTCGTACACGAACTTCGCCGCCTCAACCATGATCTCGTACCGCGCGGCGTCGTCAACGGTGCCCTGCGCTTCGTTCATATAATCGCTAAGAATCGGATGGTCCATGCCGAAGTTCCAGGCGCTCTCGTGGTTGAAAGCGGTGGACCAGCGGTCCAGAGGATCAACCGCCACGTGGGTGTGCTGGTACGCCTGGTTGTAGGTGCGGGTCACGATGCCCGGGCGGAAGGTCTTGTAGGGCAGGTTCTGCTGGTTGGCCTTGACGCCAATCTGGTCCCACATCTGGGCGATGGCGGAGGTCACTTCCAGGTAATTCGAGCCGCCCAGAGGCGTCAGGGTAATCTCGAACCCGTCGGGATAGCCCGCCTCGGCAAGCAACTGCTTGGACTTCTCAGGATTGAACTCCCACTGACGGTACTCCGCCGGCAGCTTGTCCAAGTGGAACGCCCACGCCGGCAGGGAGTCCGGGATGGCCTCGCTGCTCAGCAGCGTGTCAGAGATCAACTGGCGGTCAATGGCGATGGACAGGGCCGTTCGCACCTTGGCGGCATTCTGCCATTCCTCGGATGCGGGGTCCGGGTTGCCGGAAATCCAGGGCAGAGAAGGATCGAAGCCCGGAACTCTCTCTTGGTGTTCCGGCGTGCGCGAGCCGTCAGGGTTCACTCCCACGTAGTAGTTGCCATAGAAGGCCATGCTCACGCCGCTGCCGCCGGCTATCCTGACGAAGTCGGTGCCGGGGTGGTCCGCCACTGCGGCGATGGAGTCCAGGTTCATTTCCATCGCGGTGAGGCCGTCGGTGAGGAAGTTGGCCACGCGGGTGGACTCCTCGGGAATGTGCAGCCACCTCAGTTCGGCAAACTCGGGCGTCTTGCGCCAGTGGTCTTCCACCGCTTCCCACCGGGTGAACTGGTCGCTCTGGTGCTCGGCAAATGACCAGGGGCTGGTGCCGGCGATGTTCCGGCTGGCCTCGTCGACGCCCACCTCTTCGAGTTGCGCCTTGCTGATGATGTTGACGTGGGGGCGCGCCAGCAGGCCCAGGGTGTCGTACTGCGGCGTCCCGGTGTTCACCTCGATGGTGTACTTGTCGATGGCCTTGGCCCGGCCTTCGTCGATGATGCCGGTAACAACGGTACCCTCTTTGACGTCTCCGCCAAGCCCCCAGATCCGGCGGATGTGGGTGTTGAACGCCACGCGGGAGCTTTCGCCGCCGCTGATCATCAGGCTCCACAGGACGCCTTCCGCATCCAGTTCTCCGTAGCCCTTATGGAACTGGGCGCCCTCTGCCAGCTTGAACGTCCAGGTGACGCCGTCAGGAGCAACGCTCCATTCCCGGAACAGCCAGGGAACAATCTCCTTGTCTTCGTTCATGTAAAGGAGAGTCTCGGCGGTGGTGTAGCCGTTATGGTGATACCCGGCTCCCTCCGTGACCGTCGGGAAGACGTGGAACGGGGCGACGAGGGGCAGCCCGAAGGTCAAAGTCCCCCTGGGCGCCATCACATCCGCGGTTTCCGGCATAGCCGTCGCTGCGGGAACGGCGGTCGCCGCAACGCTCGGCTGCCCTGAGCTTGAACTCGCGACGGGAGTGCTTTCCGCCGCAGCCGCGGCGGGAACCGCGGTTGCTTCTACCGCCGGGGCCGCCGGCGCGGCGGCGGGCGCTTCCTGCGCCGTTCCGCAGGCTACCGCGACCATCAAGGCGAGAGCCAATGGAGCGACAGCGAGTAGTCGGCCTAATGGGAGCCGTTGGTGCTTCATATCAGAACCTCCGAATTCCGAAATAATAGGGCAGTTCACTGTGCCGCATTGCAACTCGTCCCGTCTTGACCAATGCCTGTGCCGTCTTATGATCGTCGGCATCGGTTCGAATCAGCTCGGTAGCGGGCCGGCTCCTCGCAGCTATTCAGACTGCCCTGAAAACGTCAGGGTAAAATAGACTGCCATCCGCCGCGAGTCAATAGCGAATGTTTCTAATGCGTAACCAGTTTCCCGCACCGGTCACTGCGAGCGCAGCGTGGCAATCTCGTGATGGCAACAGGGTCTCTTTCAGCAACGGTATCGCCACGTCGATGCGCTCCTCGCGATGACAACTGGGTACGCGTGAGCGAATGTTTAACTGACGGCCGCCCGGGCATTGCCCGAGCAAATCCGCTCCGGCAGCGCACGGAGCTCACCGCCAGCGCGGCGCCGGAATAGCCGTCCGGCGCTGGAGCAAGGACCCGGTACATTGAGCCTCAGGCTCTCTGGGGAAACGGGCGCCGGCGCCGGTCGAGCAGTGCCGGCAGACCTACACTCGCATCAGGCTGAATGGTTCCGACGGTTGCCGTCAAACTGGCTTACGGTCGGAGCCGAAGCCAGCTCGATGCTCTGTGACGTTCTCCCGGCCTACTGGGTGAGGTTGGGAGCGTACTCCAGCGCGGTCAGGTCCCGGGTTTCGGCATAATTCAGGTGCTCGGGCCAGGGCTCCGTGTCCCCGCTCAGGGCGAACACCTGGTTCTGGGCATAGAGGCCGACACTCAGGGCGTTGTCGTACATGAACTTCGCGGCCTCAGCCATGATCGCGTACCGCGCTTCGTTGTCAACGGTACCCTGGGCTTCCGCCATCAGATCCCTGAGGACCGGGTGGTCTACGCCGAAATTCCAGGCGGTATCGTGGTTGAAGGCGCCGGACCACCGGTCCAGGGGGTCGACCGCCACGTGGGTGTGCTGGTATGCCTGGTTGTAGGTCCGCTCCACTATGCTCGGACGGAAGGTCTTGTAGGGGAGGTTCTGCTGGTTGGCCTTGACGCCGATCTGGTCCCACATCTGGGCGATGGCGGAAGTCACTTCCAGGTAATTCGAGCCGCCCAGGGGCGTCAGGGTGATCTCAAACCCGTCGGGATATCCCGCCTCGGCCAGCAGCTGCCGGGCTTTTTCGGGATTGAACTCCCACTGCCGGTATTCCGCCGGCAGCTTGTCCAGGTGGAACGACCAGGCCGGCAGCGGGTCTGGGATCGCCTCTCCGCTCAGCAGGCTATCCGCGATGGTCTGGCGGTCGATGGCGATGGACAGGGCCGTGCGCACCTTGGCGGCGTTCTGCCATTCCTCGGACGCAGGGTCCGGGTTGCCGGAAGTCCAGGGCAAAGTAGCATCGAAGCCGGGGGCTCTTTCAATGTGTTCCGGCGTGCGTGAGCCGTCCTCGTTGAGCCCCACGTACCAGTTGCCATAGAAGGCCATGCTGGCCGCGCTGCCGCCGGCTATCTTGAACAGGCTGGTGCCCGGCACGTCCTTGACCGCTGCAATGGAGTCCAGGTTCATCTCCAGGGCGGTGAGCTGCCCGGTCTTGAAGTTGGCGACCCGCGTGCTCTCCTCGGGGATGTGCTGCCATACCATCTCGGCAAACTCGGGTGTCTGGCGCCAGTGGTCTTCCACCGCGGACCACCGGGTGAACTGGTCGCTCTTGTGCTCCTGGAACTCCCATGGGGCGGTTCCGGACATGTTCCGGCTCGCCTCGTCCACACCCACGTCTTCCAGTTGGAGCTTGCTGATGATGTTGACGTGCGGGAAGGCCAGCAGGCTCAAAGTATCGTACTGCGGCGTCCCGGTGTTCAACTCGATGGTGTACTTGTCAATCGCCCGGACCCGCCCTTCGTCGAGGATGTCGGTGACGGTTTTGCCTTCCTTGACGTCTCCGGCGACTCCCCAGATTCTGCGGATGTGGGCGTTATACCCTACCCGGGAGCTTTGGCCGCCGCTGATCATCATGCTCCAGATGACGCCTTCCGCATCCAGTTCCCCGTAGCCCTTGTGGAACTGCGCACCTTCCTGCAGTTTGAACGTCCAGGTGACGTTGTCCGGAGCAACGCTCCATTCCTTGAACAGCCGGGGAACAATCTCCCGGTCTTCGCTCATGTGAACGAGGGTCTCCGAGGTGGTGAAGCCGTTGTGGTGATACCCGGCTCCTTCGGTCACCGTCGGGAAGACGTGGAACGGCGGGACCAGGGGCAGTCCGAACGTTAGAGTCCCCCTGGGGCCTAACATGGCCGAGGTTTCCGGCATGGCCGTCGGTTCGGGAATGGCGGTAGCCGCGGGCATTGCCTGCCCGGAACTACCGGAACTTGCGACGGGAGTGCTTTCCGCCATAGCCGCGGCGGGCATCGCGGTTGCCTCTGCTGCCGGGGCCGCCGGCGCGGCGGCGGGCGCTTCCCCTGCTGTTCCGCAGGCCACCGCGATTATCAGGGCAAGAGCCAATGGCGTGACTGCCAGTAGTCGACCTAATGGAAGCCGTTGGTGCCTCATATCAGAACCTCCGAATTGCCGAAGAATAGGGCAGGTCGCTGTGCCGTGTCGCAGTTCGTCCCGTATTGATCAACGCCTGCGCTGTCGAGCACCCGTCGGCATTCATGCTAACCGGTACGAATTACATCCATATAGGAGTAGTCCTTCGCAGGATTTAGACTGATCTGGAAAGCGGATGTAACATAAACTGCCCCCCAATGCGAGTCAATAGGGAATACACGGCAGGGCTATCGCATATGAACGGTTTAGTATCGTCATACCGGCGAAAGCCGGTATCCAGTGACCGAAGTCGGCTGCTTCCATGGGAATGTCAAGCCATTCACAGGCTCTGGACTCCGGCTTTCGCCGGAGTGACGCCGTTGTGATTTCATATGCGATAGCCTTGGGGATTACGAAGATCAGACAGGCCGCGTGTTGGGGCTCCTTGATATAATGCCGGCATGGAAGGAGCGGGACTCTGATGCCCAAAATAACGGATTCTAACGTCCGCAGCGCGCCGACGCCAGTGCGGTCTACGGCGTTTCGGGCCTCATGCCAAGTATCGGGTTGCGACGCCCCGCGAGAGACAAGACACAGCAAGGAGGACCAACCGGAGATGCCTGGCTACAAGGGGATATTGTTCGACATGGACGGCGTGCTGGTGGACAGCGAGCCGCTGTTCCACAAGGCGGTGAACGTGATGGTGGAACGGTGCGGAGCCGCGCCGATCACGGAGGAGGAGAACAACCGCCACCTGCTGGGCACCACGGTGGAGGAGACCTGGGTGCGGGTCAAGGAACTGCGCGGGATACCACAGACGCCGGCGGAGTTGCTGGCCGGCTACAACGAGGTGGTAAAGGAGGTGCTGCGCTCCGATCTGGTGGCGCGGCCGGGCGTGCGTGAGTTGATCGCCGAAGCTCAACGGCGCGGACTGCCCATCGCGGTGGCGTCGTCATCGCTGCGGGAGTGGGTGAACCTGAAACTGTCGGTGATCGGGCTGACCGATGCATTCCCGGTGAAGCTGGGCGGCGACGACATCGAAAACGGCAAGCCGGCTCCCGACATCTACATCAAGGCCGCCCGGCTGCTGGGGCTGGAACCCACGGAGTGCGTGGCCATCGAGGACTCGCCCATCGGCCTGGCGGCGGCCAGCGGGTCGGGGGCCTACACGGTCTGCACGCTGACCGATTCCACGCGCCACCTGGACCTCTCGGCGGCGGACGTGATCATCGAGAACCTGGAGCACTTCGACTACGGGCTGCTGGCGGGGAGCGACTAGGGCGTGTTTACAAACTTCGTCATTCCCGCGAAAGCGGGAATCCAGCGAGTACAAATAAGGCCAAATTTCTGCCGGCAGTGATTTCCTGGGTTCCTGCTTTCGCAGGAACGACGGGGTAATTTTCAGTTTGTAAACATGCTCTAGCCCCGTCGCCGGCGGCGGCGATAGCCCGGGAGGCCGGGGTAAGTCCCTTCCTGCAGCACCCACTGGAGCCGCTGCATCAGGGCGCGGGCCTCGGCGGCGTCCATCATGGACAGCAGCTCGGCAACGTCTCCCGTCGGCGCCAGTATCTGTCCGCAGAGGTTACGCAAAGGCTCCAGCAGGCGATCGGGAATAGGCTCGTCCGCAAAGTCCCAGATGGCGGTGCGGATCTTGGTGTCCGCGTGGAAGGTCAGGCCGTGGTCGATGCCCCACAGCTTGCCGTCGGGGGCGCGGATGACGTGCTCCGGCTTGCGGTCGGTGTTATTCGCCACCAGGTCGAAGCAGCAAATGGTGCGCAGTTGGTCGGCGTCGCACTCGCTCAGTTCCTCACGCGTGATGGTGTAGTAGTTTTCCCGGGGGTTATGGTCCACGTAGAGTTGGACCGAACCAACGCCACCCGGCCCTTCTCGGATGATTGTCGGCGGAATAAAATCCCAACCCAGGATGTGACTGAGCAGGTAGGCCGCATACTCCCGCTTGTAGAGCGTGCCGCTGGGGAAGTCCCACAGGGGCCACTCGCCCTGCCGGGGCTTGTAGATGGCCAGGCCGTAGCGGTCGCCGAGGGACAACTCGGCCAGATACGTGTAGTTCGAGCCCTGCCGCGTCAGGTCGCAGCTCAGGATCTCCCCATGCCGCAGCAAGTCAAGGTCGGATGGCCCGTCGGTAACCACGGGAACAGGCGGCCTGCCGGCCGGCTAGCCGGTTTCAAATACGGCGTGGCCGTTGGCGCGAGCGCAGCGGTGGCCGTCGGGATCGATGGGCGCGCCGCACAGGAAGCACGGAGGCCGGCCGGCCGCGCAGATGCGCAACGCCTGGTCGGCCAGCTCTGACGACTGGGCCATGGTCATCCAGAAACTGACGGACGTATGGGTGCTGGCGTCCGGATCGTCCTCATCGCCCTCGAAGGCCTGGATAACGAAGCAGTTCGCTTCCCTATCGTATTCCAACTGCATCTGACGGGCGCGAAAGTCCTGCTCCAGGGGATCGCCCATCCAGGGTGTTTCGCCGGGAGCGCTTTCCTTGTCGCCGACCGATTCGCCCAACTGCTTCACGGCCTGCTGGAGATACAGCGCCAGTTGGAGTAGCTGCTCCTTTTCGAGCCAGATGAAGGACTGGGCTCTTCCGGCCTCCGCCACCAGCCGGAAGGTGCGCTGACCGGGGCGCCCAAAGGTTTCGGCGGACACGGACTGGGCAGCACCCATCTTATAGCGGACTTCGCGTTCTGCCATGCGGCTATGATAGTCGCCGACTCTTAAGCTGGCAAGTGGCGATCGCTCGCCCTGAACGCATACCCGGTTTGCGGCGGGGGAACGTCAGAAGCTGGATTTGCCGGATTTGTGGATTATCAGGATTAGGAGCGCTCTGCCTCCAAATGGTCTCAATCCTGACAATCCCGTAATCCCGAAAATCCTGCTTCTGACGATGCCACGGCCCCATCAATCCTTCAGCGCCGGGATCACTTCCTTGCCGAAAAGCTCTATCGACCACATCGTGTCGGCGTGCGAGAACTGCCCGCCCTGGGCATCCAGCAGGATGGAGCCGGTCCCAGCTGGGACCGGCTCCAGATTTGCTTCGTGAGGGCGGATGGCTGCTGACGATTTGCGTCAGGCATCATCGGAAGGCATCGTCATGCGCATTGTCTACTGGAGTTAGAGGCCCCCCAGGTACTCGTTGTACCCGCCGGCGTCGAGCAGCGCGTCCAACTCAGCGGGATCGCTCATGCGGACCCGCAGCATCCAGCCATCGCCGAAGGGGTCGGTGTTCACCAATTCAGGCTCCTGGGCCAGGCGCCCATTGACCTCGGTGATCTCGCCGCTGACGGGCGAATACAGATCAGAGACGGCCTTCACGGATTCGATCTCACCCATCTTGGCCATGTGCCCCACGGGAGCGCCGGTCTCGGGCAATTCCACGTACACCACGTCGCCCAACTGGTCCTGCGCGTAGTGGGTGATGCCCACCAGGACGGTTCCGGCGGCGGCGTCCTCAACCAGGGCCCACTCGTGTTCCCTGGAGTATTTGCGGTCTTCGGGATTCACTTTGTCTGATACCTCCCAAGGGTAGGGTAGTCAACGATTCTGGCGACCGGGAGAGCCCCGGATGGCAAGTCATACCGTCACTCCTGCGAAAGCAGGAGTCTAGAGAGGGTGTGGTGAAATGGTCAGAAAGGTCATTAACGATTTCGGACACTGGATTCCCGCGAAAGCGAGAATGACGGTATTTGTCAACCGGCGCTAGCTCGGCCGCTGGTAGAAAGGCAGTTCCGTCGTGGTAGCGTCGGCGCGACGTCCGCGAATGTCCACGGTGAGGACCGTGTCGGATACGGCGTAGGCGGCGTCCACAAAGGCCGTGGCGATGCACCGCTCCAGGGTGGGCGAGTAACTGCCGCTGGCCACGGCGCCGACGACCTCGCCGTTGGCCAGCACGTCGTACCCGGCGCGAGGGGAGCTGCGCCCCGGCAGGGTCAGCCCGACCAGGCGGCGTTCGGTTCCGTACACCCGCTGGTGGTCCAGCACGTCGGCGCCGTTGTAGCCCCCGTCGCGCCGCACGAACCGGCCGTAGCCGGCCTCGATGGGGGTGATGGTCTCGGTGAGCTCGTGGCCGTGCAGCGGGAGGCCAGCCTCCAGCCGGAGTACGTCCCGGGCTCCCAGGCCGCAGGGAGCCGCGCCGGCCTCGGTCAGCCTGTTCCAGATCGCTACGACGTCGGCCGACCCCACGGCGAGCTCAAACCCATCTCCTCCGGTGTAGCCGGTGCGTCCGATGAACACGCGGCGGCCGTCAATATGGCCGCGGCCCCAGGTGAAGGGGCGCAGCAGGGACGGAGCGGGGTCGCGTCCCGGGTTGCGGGCCAGGCGCGCGCCGGGAGTGAAGTCCTCGCACAGGTGGTCGAGGATGTTCACCGCACTGGGCCCCTGCACGGCAAGGAGGCCGGTGAGCATGGTGCGGTCGGTTATATGCACGCCGCGTCCATCGAAGTGCTGGGCGAGCTGGCGGTCGAACCAGAGGCTCACGGCGGGTCGGTTCCCGGCGTTGGGTATGAGCAGGAATTCGTCATCGGAGAGACGATAGAAAATGGTGTCGTCGATGACACCGCCCCGCTCATTGCAGATGAAGCAGTAGCGGGCGCGGCCCACGCGCAGGCCGGACGCGGACCCGGTGAGCAGAATGTCCAGCAGACTGGCGGCGTTGGGTCCGCCGATGTGCAGTCGGCCCATGTGCGAGACGTCGAACAGGCCGGCCGCGTTGCGTACCGCCGCCACCTCGGCGATGACCCCCTCGTACTGCACCGGCATGTCCCATCCGCCAAAGGGCACCATGCGGGCGCCGAGAGCTACATGGGTGTCGTAAAGGGCGGTGCGGAGATTCTCAGCAGCGGTATCAGCAGCCATAGGTTATTCGAGCGGCGGTGTGACGTTGGAAAACTCTGAGAATCATCATACCGCCAAGACCGTTGAGGCGCAATGACGAAAAGGGCGGGCGCGTCCACATTCCCCTCCCAACGGCGGGGGCGATCCGCGGTCCTCATGCGTACCCAGTTTGCGGCGGGGAAACGTCAGAAGCAGGATTTTCAAGATTATCGGATTTTCAGGATTGGAACCGTTATGTGATGGAGATATCCCAATCCTGCCCAATCATAAAATCCGGCAAATCCTGCTTCTGACGATTTGCGAAAGTGGGTACGCATAAGCCGCGGTGCGGTTGACGGCGTTGCGGGGCTGCGCGGACAATTGCCGGCGCGGTGCAAACTGAGTTGCCACACAGGAGCAAGGGATGACTCAACAGTCGGAACAACCGGGGCAAGAAGGCGAGGAGCGCACAATCTCCACGGCAGCGGAGCTGGCTGTCTACTTGATCGAAAACCGGCAGCTGGCCGCGGCGTTGGTCAGTGAGCTGGCGGACGAAGTCGAGACAGACGGTTACGATCCGATCAACGACATCCTGGAAAAGGGATATGAAGATTCGTTCTACATGGACGACCTGACGGGGTTCGACGAGAAATTTGACGCGGTCGTGATCACCCCGATGATCGAGATCGGCACCGATTGGGACCAGCCCTTCGATTATCACGATTTCGGCGCCGGCGTGGACGGCTTGCTGGACGGCGCGGGGGTCGATGAAGAATTGGCCGCCGAATTCAGACGGCATCTGACGCAGGAGTGCCTGCGCCTGGTGGAGATGAAAGGACGCGCCCGTCCGGATTCCGGCTTTGTCGACATTTTTGGCCTGAAGGTCTTCGAGGCCTACAAACCACTTCAGTCGGCGCTGCAAGAGGAATTGCAGCTGTTACGGCAGGAGGAGGACGAAGAGAATTGGGGCTACGGTACAACCGGCGAGTTGATGCGGGACGCCTTGGCCAGCGCAATCGAGAGAGCGGCGCCGCTCATCGCCGAGTGGATGGCGGAAACCATCGAGGAGGAGGGCGAGGAGCTGGCGTTCAACGCCCTGAGCCGGATGACGCCGTAGCCGGAGTCCTGGCATCACGTCCCATTTGGGCTGACTGCCGCGGCATCGAGACCCAGGGACGCGTCCGGATTTGCGGGCAGCCTCCGTTTGGGAGATGATTGGCGCACGGCTGTCACTGATTCCGGATGGAACACGAGCAACGCACGGGAGGAACAACATGAGCGACCTGGTATTGCGAACCGCCGTGGGCAACTACGGTCACACCACCCCGCTGAAGGACGGCACCATCACGTCGGCAACGTTCAGCATGGAGCACATCGAGGTGTCGCCGGTGACCAGCATCTTCCGCCGGATGGTGCGGGAGCTGGAGTTCGACGTGGCCGAGATGGCGCTGTCCACATACCTGTGCGCCCGGGCGCATGGCAAGCAATTCACCGGCGTACCCGTTTTCCTGACCCGGGCCTTCTACCACGGCGGCATCGTGGTCAACCGGAAGAGCGGCATCGAATCACCGAAAGACCTGGAGGGCAAGCGGTTTGGCGTGCGCAGCTACACGCTGACGCCCGGGGTGTGGACGCGCGGCCTGTTGCAGACGGAGTACGGCGTGGACCTGGACGCGGTGACCTGGGTGCTGTCGGGGGACGAGCACGTGGCGGAGTACGTGGCGCCGGCCAACGTGGTGTCGTCGTCCAACGGCAACCTGAGCGAAATGCTGCTGTCGGGCGAGATCGACGCCGCCATCGGAGCCGGGCCGGTGGACTCGCCGGACGTGCGGCCGCTGTTCGAGGAGCCGGACGCCGCCGACGCCGCATGGCACCGCAAGACGGGAGTGTATCCCATCAGCCACATGCTGGTGGTCAAGAACGCCGCGCTGGATGCCAACCCCGACCTGGCGGCGGAACTGTTCGAGACGTTCAACACGGCCAAGGCGCTGTACATGGGCAAGCTGCGCTCGGGTGATGCCGCGGCGCCGGAGGACCGGCCCTACCACCGGATGGTTGACGTAGTGGGCGACGACCCGATCCCCTACGGCGTCGAGAGTTCGCGGAAGACGCTGGAGACCTTCGTGCGTTTCAACGTGGAGCAGAAGGTGATACCGGAGGCGGTGGAAGTGGATGAGTTGTTCCCGGAGGCGACGCTGAGCCTGGGATGATTCCCAAACATACGAGGCGAACGTCGGGTTTTCTGCCGTCGGTCGCAGCCAGTAGAATGACCCATCTGGGCCGGATTGGAATCGGCGACCCGTGCCAGAACGCCCGGAGGCATAATGGATCACGAACTGTTGACGGACGAGCAAAAGGCCCGGATCGAAGAGATCACCCGCAGCGATCTGACCGGCAAGTTCGGCGAAGTGTCGACTCTCTTGACCATGGCCGAGCGAGGTCTCAAATGATCTCGTCGGCGATCAACCGGTTTCCGGCTACGATAATCGACTTCGCCGAGACCTTCGTTTATCTGCAAGAGCTACGGCACGACGCAGACTACAAACCATTGGTGCTAAACCAAAGCCAAGGTGAAACCCGCATTGGTGTTGGGTAGAATTGGCGGTGGATGAGTTGTACGGTGAGGGAAAGCGGAGTGGGGGTGGGATTTGGGTATGAGGGAGATGGGGCCGCTGCTGGAGCGGTGGCAAATTGACGAGGTTGAGGTACGGTGGCGGATGTATCGGGCGCCGACGCCACGGGAAAGAGAGAGGTGGCACGCGATGTGGCTGCTGGTCCAGAGCCTGCCCCGTGTCAGGCACCTAACAAGGGTATGTAAAGGGTTTTCATGGAGGGGAGTGGCAGGTGATGTGCATCTGAGGCTTGGGTTTGGGCCAGGGTTCCGGCAGCAGCCAAACGCGACGCCACAGCCGGCCCTGATGCAGCAACCGCCGCAGCCAGACGATGCCGTACCGGATTATGCTGACGGTCCGCACTGGCCGTCGCTTGGGGTGGCAGCGTTGGGAAGACGGTGTCCTGGGAGGGGCTCTGAGATTGCCGGGAGGCAGTTTCCGGTCATTGGCGTCCTCCACCCGGGTTCCATAGGCCAGGGCCAGCAGCGTCGCCACCGACAGCACCAGCCAATGGCGGGAGATGCGCGTTGGGTCAGTGCGCCGGGTCTTGTGCCATTGCCAGCCCACGCTCTTGATGGCCTTGAAACCCAGTTCGATCCAGAAACGCAGGGCATACCAACTCACGCCGACCGCCTCCGGCGGGTGGCTGGTCAGTATGACCCAGGGTTCCGGCTGGTCGGCGTACCAGACCACCAGCAGGGTGCAGCGGCGTTTGGCTCTGCCCTTGAAGGCGGTCCCACTGCCGATCCACGCGGCATCAGGATGGGAAACGAAGGATTGGGCGGGGAGCCGTCGGCCTCCCTCCGTGCAGAAGGTGATGTTTTTCGGGTACCGGATGTAGGGATGCCAGCCCTGTGCTCGGATCTGGCGCCACAATTTGGGACTGGTCAGGCCTCGGTCGAACAGCACGATTACGGTCAGCTCTTCAGGCACCGCCGGAGCCAGGGCTTGCAGCAGTTTCACGATGGGGTCCATCCAACCCCCGGGCCGCTTGGCCCGCAGGATGCGCCAGGCCACGGGAATGGCGCATCCTCGGTAGAGCACGCTGATGACGATGGCGGCGGTGTCGTCCCCCTTCAGCGTCGGGTCAACGGCCAAGGCCAGACGGTCGCCACGCCACCAG
The DNA here is from genome assembly GCA_022827095.1 of Dehalococcoidia bacterium. Classification (GTDB taxonomy): domain Bacteria; phylum Chloroflexota; class Dehalococcoidia; order Lucifugimonadales; family UBA3495; genus Bin87. The sequence goes on along the minus strand of JAJDTP010000009.1, from coordinate 69,134 downwards.
GCCAACACCCATTTCAGCAATGGAGCGAAACAGAGGCTCACGTCCAGTTCCGTCCCACGGGGACGGGCCCGATCGCTGCCGTCATAGAGCCACTCCCGCAGGTACTGCCGTCGCCTGTTCCAGTTGCCCCAGGGCGAGAGGGCCGCGGCCACGGCGTTCTGGCAGGCGCTGCCCGCCAGGATGGCCCCGCAAACCCACAGCGCCAGGCCGGTAATTGTGGCTGGGAGAGGTGCGGTAGATGCGTTTCAATGGTCTTTTGCATCTGATAGCATTCTCTGGGAAGGCGCATTGAGGGTCTCCGGCGTTTGGTAGTGTCACCACCAAGATGCCGGATGCCACTGCGCCTTCCCAAGCTAAGCCCACGCCTGATTTCGGCCCTTTACATACCCCTGTCAGGTATCAAGTACGGGGCCGGCTCTTTCAGGAGGTCAGGACCCACTTGGGCATGGAGACCCAACGCCAGTGGTCCGACCTGGCCATCGCCCGCACCACGCCGGCTCTGCTGGGTCTCTTCTCCTGGGCCACACTGGCCGCCCATGCGTTGCAGAAACATCATCCCATCCCCCCGCACTGCGGCTTGGTACGACAAACCGTCGCCGACCTTCGTGGACACCATCGCCCTGGTGGGCCAGCGCCTGTGGCTGCGGGCGGAGGAGTTCTCACTGTCGGCCGGCAACTCCGACACGCAGGAATTCCCCGTCGCTCTGTACCACCGAATGGCGGACCCCCTCGCTTACGCCGCTTGCATTGCGTATAGCCCAGCCAAGGTGAGGCGTTCGCGACTTCCGTGCTCGCGCCGTGGCAATCTCGACGCCATAGCGGCGCCGTCTGTCCCGAAGGGATCTCCTACGCTAACGAGATTGCCGCGCTGCGCTCGCAATGACACTTTCCCCGCAAGTCTGAACAGTTACGTAAATGCTCCGCCGATTGTCGGCCCGTAGCGAATGTTGTACCATCGTTTGGCCTCAAATTCCCAATAGCCGGCACCTGGAGGATAGCTTTATGGCCAGCACCGCACAACGTGAACGCGACATCGCCATCGTGGGCGTCGCCGAATCGGACGAGATGGGCAATGTTCCCAGCAAGTCTTCCCTCCAGCACCACGCCGAGGCTGCCTACAACGCGCTGGACGATGCTGGCCTCTCCCTGTCCGACGTCGACGGGCTGATGACCGCCGGATTCAGCACCCTGGCCACCGCCGAGTACTTTGGCATTCAGCCGTCTTTCACCGACAACACGTCGGTGGGCGGTTCGTCCTTCGTGATCCACGTCGCCCACGCCGCGGCAGCCATCCGTGCTGGCTACTGCGACACCGTCCTCATCACCCACGGGCAAGCCGGCCGCTCCACGCGCGTCCCGGTGCCGGCGGACCGCAACCTCCCGGTCGCCCAGTACGAGACCCCCTACGGCATGATCGGCCAGCCCATCAATTACGCCATGGCTTGTACCCGGTACATGCACCAGTACGGCGAGGACCGCACCCGCCAGGCCCTGGCCGAAATCGCCGTTTCCACCCGCAAATGGGCCAACCTGAACCCGGTGGCCTACATGCACGACTCCCCCATGTCCTTCGACGACTACCACAACTCCCGCTGGGTGGCGTGGCCGTTCCACCTGTTTGACTGCTGCCTGGTCACCGACTCCGGCGCGGCGATCATCGTGACCACCGCCGAGAAGGCAGCCAACTGCAAGAAGGAACCGGTGTGGGTGTTGGGCGCGGCCGAGGGCCACGACCACAACCTGATCAGCTTCATGCCCGACCACACCTCGACGTGGTCCCGGGAGACCGGGCCGCTTTCCCTGGAAAGGGCCGGCCTGACCCATGACGACATCGACCTCACCATGATCTACGACTCCTTCACCTACACCACGCTGGTGACCATCGAGGGTCTGGGCTTCTGCGGCCCAGGAGAAGGTCCGGACTTTGTCTCCAACCAGCGTACCGCACCCGGAGGCGACTTCGCCCTCAACACCAACGGCGGCGGGCTTTCGTACTCTCACCCTGGCATGTACGGCAGTTTCCTGCTGGTGGAGGCTGTCCGCCAGTTGCGCGGCGAGTGCGGTGACCGCCAGGTCAATCGCAAGGGTTCCTCCGACCAGGCTGCCGCAACGAGTATCGTAAATGGCACCGGCGGCTCGCTGTCTTCAACCGGCACGGTGGTGCTGGCGACCGGCTAGTTGGACCAGGGCTTCGGCGGCTACCAACAGCATGGTGGACCCGCTCAGGAGCATCGCGGAGCGCTACTTGGTCGTATACTATCTGGTATACGTCGCCGGTGTAGCATTCGGCGCATCGCGGTATCACCCGCTACGAGAGCAGGGCAAGGATGAGCTATTCGCACTGGTAGCGATCTTTGCTCTGGCTGCTGGCCTCGCGCTACTCGTAGCAATCATCATGGAGGTGTTGGGTCGCATGGTGCTGTTAATTCCAGCCGAAATCAAAAGACTCAGGGAACAGGGCCGAAAGCAGGGCAGGGAAGAAGGGCGTCGAGAAGAACGTCGTAGGATCATTGACGCTCTTCGGCAAGCTGGCGAACGTGAAGACGGATCGGTCCACATCACGCTGACCCCTGAAGTCATGAAATTGCTCATGGGTGATGCGGATCCCGATTAGCGGCGTCAACCCATGACCTCCTGATACTGATGCCCGCCAGTCTCCATCCTGACTCAGGGCATCTATTTCGCAGACCTATCACCGCAAATTCACCACCTGAATACTGGAAGCATGGACATCGTAATCATCGGCCTCCCCCAATCTGGCAAATCCACTCTTTTCAACGCGCTTACCCTGGGCAAGTCCGACGCCAGCGGCGCATCGGGCAGCCCCACCGAAATGCACATCGGGACGGTCAAGGTGCCCGACCCACGCCTGGACCACCTGGGAGAGATCTACCACCCGCGCAAGGTCGTTTCCGCCGAGATACGTTACACCGACCTGCCCGGGCCCGAGGGCATGGCCCGGTCCCAGGGGATCAGCGGACGGTATCGGAACATCCTCCAATCCGCGACGGCGTTCCTCGTGGTCGTGCGCGCTTTCCAGAATGACTCGGTTCCCCATCCCACCGGCGCGGTGGACCCAGCCCGCGACCTCGAAGCCATGCTTGGCGAACTGTCCTTTGCGGACCTAGAAGTCCTTGAGCGAGCGTCGACCCGTCTGGCCGACCAGGTGAACAAGACCAAGCCGGCAGAACGGCCCATGGTGGTGCGACACAAGGAGACCGTGGACAAGGCCCGCGCCGGCCTGGAGAACGGCGTACCCGTGCGGTTGCAGACTTTCAGCGACTCGGAACGCTCCATACTGGTTAACTACCAGCTGCTCACCGACAAGAACGTGATCGCCGTGTTCAACACGGACGAAGGGGCCGATGCGATATCTGTATCCGACCTGGACATCGATCCTGCCATCACCGCCGGCGTTGGCCAGGTCAGCATCAGCGCGCGGATCGAGGCCGAGCTGAGCACGATGGATCCCGAAGAGGCCGACGAGTTTCGCTCGGACTTCGGCCTGGGCGAATCGGCCACGTCGCAGGTGATCCGGGCCAGCTACGACACCCTGGGCCTGGTGTCCTTCCTGACCGTCGGCGACGACGAGGTCCGGGCCTGGAGCGTGCCCGGGGGGATGCCGGCCGTCAGCGCGGCCGGGGTGATCCACACCGATTTCACGCGCGGCTTCATCCGGGCCGAGGTCATCGCCTACGATGACTATCGCGCCTGCGGAAGCATGGTGCAGGGGCGCAAGGAAGGACTGCTGCGGTCCGAGGGAAAGACCTACCCGGTCAAGGACGGCGACATCATCAACTTCCTAGTCAACACGTAGTCGCCATGATCAACATTCGCCAGTTTCGCGCCGAAGACGCTGAGGCTGTCCGCGACCTGTTCGCGCACGCCCAGGACGACGACGCCGAGAGCTACAGCCACACCCAGGCCGACCGCGAGGGGTTCCACGAATACATTGACGGCGCCCTCAACCACGACCTGGCCCACGTCGAGCAGAGCTATCTTCGGCGTCGGAGCAGCAATTTCTGGATCGCCGAGCTGGACGGCGAGCTGGTGGGCTGTATCGGAGCCTACCGGAGGGACGATGACGAAGCGGAGATAAGACGCTTGGCGGTGGACCGGTCGGCGCGCCGCCGGGGTGTGGCCTCAAAATTGCTGGACCAGGCGGAGGAGTTCTGCCGCAATGCCGGGTACGCCCGGGCCATCGTCTGGACCGCCAACCACATGACCGCCGCCATCGCCTTCCTGCGCCACCGCGGCTACCACGAGCTGGAAGACCACGCCTTCCCCCACACCAGCCTGACGCTGTTTCTGTATGGGCTGGAGTTGTGAGCCGCTAACCCGACGTGAGCGGCCGCGCGAAGCTGATCTCGTGCCCGTCCGGGTCGGTGATGTGGTAGTAGCGTTCCCGCCAGGGGGCGTCGGCCGGTTCGCCGTCGGGCTTGTAGCCCGCCTCGACCATCCGTCGATGGTGAGCATCCACGTCGACGACGTAGAGGATGCAGCGGCCCCACCAGCGCACGTCGGCGTCGGCGGCCAGGATCAGGTTCAGATAACCGTCGCCGACGCTGAGCGAGGTGAATGACGCCTCCGGCCCGCCGTACAGGATGGGGATGCCCGCTCCGTCGTGGTAAAAGGCCACCGATCTGGCCATGTCACGCACCGCCAGCGTTATCGCGCTGATGCTCTGTACCATCATCGTTAGTCTCCCGGCAATGCGCAAAACCCGTTGTAGTAGAATGATCCGAAACCGGTTGGGGATTGCCAAAAGGGATTATGTCAAAATTCGACCATCAGCGCACAGATGCGGCTCCGGACTGCCTGCACCGGCTGGAATCGATCCTACGGGAGATGGGATCGGTCATCGTTGCCTACTCGGGCGGCGTGGACAGCGCCCTGCTCGCCGTGGTTGCGCATCGCGCGCTGGGAGATCGCGCCCTGGCCGTCACCGCCATCTCGCCGGCACTGGCCGCCCGCGACCTGGGCGACGCGGAGATGGTGGCGAGGGAGTTCGGGATCAACCATCGGGTCATTCACACCGACGAATTGCAGCGGGAGGGCTACGTCGCCAACTCTCCCCAGCGATGCTATTTCTGCAAGACTGAGCTGTACGACCAACTCGCCGTCCTGTCCGCCGCTGAAGGCTTCCAATGGATCGCCAATGGCGCCAACACCGACGACCTCGGTGATTACCGCCCCGGCATGACCGCCGCCGCCGAGCACAACATCCGCAGTCCCATGGTGGAAGCGGGCATGGACAAGGCCCAGGTGCGCGCCGCCGCCCTCTGGCTGGGCGTGCCGCTGTGGGACAAGCCGGCTCAGCCGTGCCTCTCGTCGCGCATTCCCTACGGTACTCCCGTGACCGTCGAGTCCCTGCGGCGTATCGAGGCGGCCGAGGACATCCTGCGCGATATGGGTCTCCGGGAAGTCCGCGCGCGCCACCACGACAAGCTGTGCCGGATCGAGGTGGGCGCCGATGAGATGGAACTGGCCTTCGCTCACCGCGACGAGATCACCCTGCAACTGAAAGCCCTGGGCTACCTCTGGGTGTCGCTGGACCTCAGCGGGCTACGCTCCGGCAGCCTCAACGACGTGCTGCGCGTGGGCGCGGCCAACTCCCGGGGATGAAAACGGCATTCATCCAGTCGGTGGGCGGCGCCAGTGGCGATATGCTCCTCGGCGCGCTTCTCGATGCAGGGCTACCGCTGGATACAGTGCGAGAGGCCGTCGACGCGCTGGGTATCTCCGGCGTCAAGCTCGAAACCGCAACCGAAATCCGGTGCGAGGTTCGCGGCACCCGGGTTCTGGTTGACGTATCCGACGCCCCGCGATACTCACCGCAGCAGATGCTGGCTGCCGTGGCGGGCGCGTCGGAACTGTCAGAACGGACGCGGGATGCCGCTTCCGCGGTCCTCAAAACCCTGTTCGCAGCAGAGGCTCGGGTACACGGCGACGATCCCGACCAGATCCACCTGCACGAGTTGGGCACCGCCGACACGCTGGTTGACGTCGTCGGCGTGGTTCACGGACTGGAGCGGCTGGACGTGGCGCGAGTGTACGCTGCCCCACTGGTGCTGGGCGAACCCGGCGGTCCGCGTCGACCGGGCGGCTACAGTAATCCCGCGCCGGCGACGCTGGAAATCATCGCGGCGGCCGGAGCGCCCGTTGCGCCGGAGCGTCAGTTTCATGCCGGCGTCGGCGAGCTGACCACCCCCACCGGCGCGGCGCTGATTACAACGCTGGCCGACGAGTTCCGCCAGCCGGCCATGACCATTGACCGCATCGGCGTCGGCGCCGGCGGCAAAGACCCGGCCGCCTTCCCTAACGTACTGCGCCTGTGGTTGGGCGAAACGGTCCCCTCCGCTGTCATTGCGAGCGGAGCGCGGCAATCTCCCGGAGCTCAGGCGGCCCAACCCTTCGCCCGCTGGCAGGACAACGTGGTACTGCTGGAAACCAACCTGGACAACGCCACCGGCGAGCAGTTGGGTTTCGCCATGGAACGCCTCTTCGAGGCTGGCGCTCTGGACGTCTGGCACACGCCGATCCAGATGAAAAAGAACCGCCCCGGCGTCCTGCTATCCGCCCTGGCCCCGGCCAACCTGGAATCCCGTCTGGCGGAGGTATTCCTGCGGGACACGCCGACGCTGGGCGTCCGCGTCCGCCCGGTGGGTCGCTATGTGGCCGACCGGGACACCGTGACGGTCGAGACCGAGTACGGCCCCATCCGCCTCAAACGCAAGTGGCTGGCCGGCGAGGTGGTCAGCGCGGCGCCGGAGTACGAGGACGTGGCGTCGGCGGCTGCGGCTAACCAAATCGGGTGGCAAAACGCAACCAGAGCGGCCGAAAGGGGAATTGGAAGCGTCTAGAGCTCGCCTGAAGCCTCCAGCCGGGCTACGGTCATTGCAATCGCTCCCCGGAATTCCTGCGGTTGCTCAAACCAAAACTCTACGAAAGCTCTCCGCTCGCCTGCCGGAAACATCCCCAAGTCGTCCAGGAACTGTCGCGTCCAATCCAAACGGTAGAAGACAACATCCAGTTTGTTTAGTCCGAGATCCGCGATGGTTGCCCATGCTTTTTGGCGGGCATCACCGGTGAGCGTTGGATGCGCGACTATTTCGCCGGTTTCGGTATCGTAATCGAAAAACTGTTCAGGTCGTTCCAGCTCGTCGCCGGCGCATGGGTCAACGTACCCCAAAGCGGGCCATTTGTCCTGCTTATGTTCTTCGTTGCAGCGGCGGCAACTGAACACCCAGTTGGTCCACTGATAGGTCAGTTCCGGGAAGCGTGACCGTGGCTTGAAATGGTCGACGGTAGCGGCCTTTCCTCCGGCCTCCGACGCCGGTTCGCATTGGCGTTCGCAATACCAGCAGATGTCAGCCGTCCGAACTCCCAGCGTCGAACGAAATTCCCGCCAGAACGAGTCGGTGGGTCGCCCACCTCGACCATGGCGGAAGTGGTCAACCCATCCCGGTGTGAACTGACGGGCATAGCCGTCCACTCCGGGAGGCTCCGGCCCCCGGTCAATCCACCGCATCGTGGACTAACTGCCGTCCTGGGATAGCTCGGACTGTCGGGAGCGCAGGAACTCCAGCATAATGTCGCCGTAGCGTTCCCGCTGGGCCGCCAACGGAGTGCTGCTGGACAGGAAGTCCTCGTTGACCTGGCGCCGCAATTCTTCCATCTCGGCGGCTTCCTCATCAGTAAGCGAGTCCTTGCGGCGCAACTCCAGCAAGCGTTCGCGGCGGTCGATGGTGAGTTGGTCGGTGGGCTCGTCTACGCCCATGAACGTGCGCAGGATTTCATCCGTGGTCCAGCCGATGATGTCGTGTTCGTTGGTGCTGGCGGTAACCACGCCATTGGCATCGCGCTTCAGCATGTGCACTTGGCCCTTTTCCAAGCCGGCCACCACGAAGGGCGAGTGCGTGGTGGCGAAGATCTGCAAGCCAGGGAAATGCTCCAGCAACGCGGGTATGACACGACGCTGCCAGGTGGGATGCAGGTGATTTTCGATTTCGTCGATGAGGAGAATGGCGGGTTGTTTTTCCCACTCATCCGCAAAGCCGTAGTGATGGAGCATTTTGAGCGCCAACCACTGAACCCACAGTAGTGTTCCTTCGGTTCCAGAACTGAGGTGCCCTATGTATATTGGCCCAGAATCGAGGTCACGTGCAGGCCTTTCTCGTACCGGGTAGTTATTGAAGTTGCGAACGTCACTTGTGCTTATTGCTGCGCTGCGTAGGACCAGTGGTTGCTCTAGATCACCCGCTGGGTCATCATGATATTCTCCGGCATCGGATGCTGTTCTGTAATGACGGGTAGTAGTATCGTTGATCACCTCTTGGCAAATCTTTTTGCTGCATTCTACGGCTACTTCAATGGCTCTCCTAATGCCAAGGCGCTTCATGAGACTGACCAAGTCTGGCTGATTCTTCTGCGCATCCCTCGCCAATGCATCTAATGCTTTTAACGTTTGGGAACCACTGAACGGACCGGACAAAATCTCGAGGACAGTTTGGTATCTTTCACCGTCAGTATGCGGCACAGATATACCTGGCAACCCATTTCTTACAGAGTTCAAGTGTACAACTGCTGGATTGCCCACCTGGCGGTTACCGAACCAATCCCAGCTTCCAGCTATAATGTTATGCTCCGGGTCCTCTTCATCAACAATATCATCAAAATCAAGTTCAGTCATTTCGTCTATGTAGAAATCATCCGATGGCCTCTTTGCTTCGCTTTCTCCGTCCAGAACCTCGAAGTACCGCGCCAGTGCCATCAACACCGTGCTTTTACCGGACGCGTTTGGGCCGACGAACACGTTCACGTGCTCATCAAACTTGAACTTAATACGCTGAGTCAACGGCGGAACGTCGCCGAACCACATTCCAATCAGGTGCATCATCGTCACCCCCGTGCAGCCATTCTAACCCAAAATCCTGTCTATCCTGTGCATCCATGCGAAAGCCTAATAGCCCTGCCACAACCTTCCCCACTCCGTTTTCAGCGCCTTGCGGACCCGGCCCTTGCCTATCGTGTTGAGCCAGTAGCCGTTGTGGTAGAGGTTGCTGGCGGTGTAGGCCCAGGCGGCGATGGGGGAGCGGAGGAGGGCGTTCTCCAGGGGTTTGAGGGGGCCCCAGTAGATGAGTTTCTGGCCGCGGCTGGCGAAGGTGTTCTCGTTGTCGGCGAAGTTCCAGTTGACCCGGCTGATGTCGGGCTCGTCGCCCACCACCTCGATGTCCCGCATATCGCCCACGCCCAGGCCGCGTTCGTGGGCCAGGCGGATGAACCGCAGCGACAGCGGGTCGAAGCCCATCATCGAGGCGACCACTGCGTCCACGGCCACCTGGTCGGCGCCGGCCACGATGCGATTCTTGATGTGCCAGCGCATGGCACGGGGGCCGGGTCCGTCGCCGGCGAAGGTGCCGTCGGTGACGGCGAAGATGCCGGGGTGGATCTCCTGCTGAATCGCCAGGAGGTCCACCAGCGTCTCGTGGATGACCGAGTGGGTCCAGTGGCGCTTGCGGTGCAGCAGGCCGCCGAAAGCGTTCTTCATGGCGCCGGTCATGGTGGTGAAGACGTGGGTCTTCATGGTGGGCAAGTGGACGATGTTCTTGCCGGCGAAGATCTGCGGTATCTCGATGCCCTCGGGGTAGATGTCGTCCAACACCAGCATCTCCGCCTTGGGCTCGTAGCGGATCCAAGGCTCCGGCGGCGTGTCCAGGTGCACGGTGCGCAGGTTGTACTTGTCCTGCACCGGCCTGTGCTTGTTGTTGACCTCGCCTTCGAAGGAGTCGACCACCACCGTGCCGTTGTGGGCGGCGATGAGGTCGCGGTGGCCCATGTTCTGCAAGCCCAGGACTGCGCCTTCCAATTGCCACGGCGTCGTCGAGCAGCCGGGGTACCAGTGCTGCCACGAGATGTTGATCTTGAGCAGGGTCTCTTGCTCCAGTGACAGGACCGACTCCGCGCCGGCCAGCCGCATGGCGCGCTCCACGTCGGCCAAAACGGTCTCCGGCGTTGTGGCGACTACGGACACGACCGGAGTCCGCGTGCGATGCTCCCCCGCCGTTTGCGCAACCGTTTCTACCCGCTCCACAGTAGTCATCAAGTATCTCCAATGTTATTTCTACATCGATATACAGGATATACAAGATAAGCAGTTCTATCCTGCCCATCCTGTTTATCGATGTCAAAGCTAGCTCTTATTCCTGAAATGGGGGATGACGTATTCGCCGAAGAGGCGGATGGAGTTCATCACCTCTTCGTGGGTGGCGTGGCCGGCCTGGAAGATGGGCATTATCTCGTCGACGCCCATGGCCTCGAACTCCTCGATGACGCGGATGCAGGCGTCGGGGTCTCCGACGCAGTAACCGCCGCCGGCCAGCAGTTCCTCCGGGCTGGGCGGCTTCTGCTGCTGCGGGTCCTCAGAGGGACGGGACGGACCGCCGCCGCGCACGGCGCCGCCCTGCACGTAGAACCGGTACTCGTCTGGAACGGCGTCATGGTCCACGCCGGCCCATTCCAGCACGAACCGCTGGCGGCTCTGCTCCAGGTACCAGGCGGCGACCTCCGCTCCCTTCTGGCGGGCCCGCGCATCGTCCTCGTCGCAGAAGCCGATGGTGGAGGCCACCACTTGCCGGTTGGTGAACCTGCCCACGGGCGTGGCGTTTTCGATGGCCTCGTAGTAGGCGTTGACCAGGCCGCGCGTCTTGTCGGTGCCGCCCAGGGTGTTGACCAGGCAGCCCACGCCCAATTGGCCGGCCAGGCGGAAGGTGTCCTCCTGGGTGCAGGCCATCCACAGGGGAGGGTGGGGTTGCTGCAACGGCCTGGGGATGACCTCGCGGGGCGGGATCTGCCAGTTCTCGCCGTCGTGGCTGAAAACCTCGTCGCACCACATGCGGGGCAGGCACTCCAGGGTCTCGACCATCATGCTCTGGGTGGTGGCCACGTCGGCGCCGAAGGGAGTCAGTTGGTACGGCCCCTTGGTTCGGCCCACACCCACGTCCACCCGACCGTCACTGAGGATATCCAAGGTGGACGCCCGGGCCGCGACGTGGAGGGGGTGATGCACGGGAGCCAGGACGACGCCGAAGCCCAGCCGCATCTTCTTGGTGTGCTGTGCCATCGCGGCCAGCGTCACCTCCGGAGCCGACGAGTGAGCGAACTCGGTGAGGAAGTGGTGCTCCACCAGCCAGACCCGCTCAAAACCCATTTCCTCCGCGTACTGCACCTGCTTCACCGCGTTCCACAGCGTGTCGTACTCGGCGTTGTCCGTCCACGGACGCGGCATCTGCAACTCGTAGAACATTCCGAATTTCATGGCTCTATCCTTACCTCAGTGCGCCGACGTACAAACAATTCTACAACGCCGTCCATCCGCCATCGACGACCAGCAGGTGGCCTGTGGTGGCGCCGGCGGAATCGCTGGCCAGGTAAATCGCCGCTCCCACCAGTTCCTCCGGGTCCATGCGGCGACCCAGGGGCATCTTGATGGCAAGCTCGGCGCGCACCTCGTCGGCGTCGCGATCGTCGGCTTCCAGCAGGCCGGGGGTGGTGGTCGGGCCGGGGCCGATGGCGTTCACGGTGATGCCATGCTGCGCCCATTCCAGAGCCAGCACCCGGGTCAGGTTCGCCAGTCCGCCCTTGCTGGCGCAGTAGGCAGCGCGGTTCACGGCGCCAACCACAGCCATCTGGGAGGCGATGTTGATGATACGGCCAAAGCCGTTGGGGATCATCAGCCTGGCCGCCGCCTGCGAGCAGAAAAAAGAGCCCTTCAGGTTGGTGTCCATAACCGCGTCCCAATCTTCCTCGGTAACCTCCAGCGCGGGCGCGCGCCGACGGATGCCAGCGTTGTTAACCAGGATATCCAGGCCGCCCAGGTCCTCCGCCATGCGCCGGATCGTCGGCCTGATCTCGGGAACGTCCTGCACGTCCAGGTCGCCGGCCAGGCCGATCTGTCCCTCGTTGCGGATGCGCATCACTACATCTGACAGTCCCTCCCAAGACTCGTCGGACGCCATATCGGTGACAGCCACGTCGGCGCCGGCCTGCGCCAGCCCAACGGCCAGAGTCGCGCCAATCCCCCGCGCCGCGCCGGTGACCAGCGCTTTTCGTCCCGTCAAATCCAATCCTGCGAAGGGCATACCACTCTCCTGCATCAGCGATGCGTTGCGTTAGACGCTCGCGTGTTCCGGCATTATAGCGATGGCGGCGTATGGTAACTGTTCAGACTTGCAGGGAAAGTGTCATTGCGAGCGCAGCGAGGCAATCCCGTTGGTGCAGGGGAGTCCTTTGAGGCGGACATTGCTGCTACGGCGTCGAGATTGCCAGGGCGCAAGCGCCTCGCAATGACAACCTCCTGGATTCTGAACACTTACCGGCGCATGCTTTCTGTTGATGCTCCTCGCAGCCCCGTGCTATTGTGTTGCGGCATATTTTTGCCCGCGGATAAGCAGGGAACGCGTTGTTTCGGACTATGTCGCCAGGGTTGTTCATGGCGTTTGCTACCGTCGCTTTCGCAGCGGCGATCACGGCTTCGGCAGCGAGCCCGTGGGTGGCAGGCGCCGCCGAGGCCAACGGCGCGTCCACCATCATCATGGATCGCACCCAGGGCTCCTACCGCATGGTTGTCGGGATCATCCCGGCGCGGCCGGTGATCCCTCAGACCCACCTGGCGATCCAGGTGTTTGACGTTGCCGATCCCCGTCCACTGCGCGACACAGAGGTGCGGATGACCGTGATCACGTCCGGGCCTCCCGGTTCCACGGGGTTCGGGCCACACCAGGTGCTGAATGAGCAAACGCTGCGCTATTTCGAGGTGGACGTACCCTTCGCAATCACCGGCCTGTGGGACGTATCCGTAACGGTCGCGTCAGAACGGGGGGAAGAGACCTTCGTGCTGCCGCTTGACGTGGGCGAACCGGGCGCCAGCATCCAGTGGATCTGGATCACGGCCGTGCTGATCGCAATCATCGCGGTTGGCGCCTGGACGTGGCTCACCCTGCGCCGGCGCAACTCTGCTGAATGATGAAAAGCCGCACGGCTGGAATCCTCCTGCCCCTGGGTGCGACCGCGTTGGTCGCGGCTCTCGTCGCTGGCTTCCCGGTAGCCGCCAGTGCTCACGGATTCGGCGAGCGATACGACCTCCCGTTGCCCCTTTCCCTGTTCGTGGTCGCTGGCGCGGTCGCCGTTGCGTTGTCCTTCGTCGTGGCTGCCGTGTTCTTGCGGGCCGGGGCAGCCCACGCCCGCTATCCTCGGTACAACCTGCTGCGCCTGGCGCCCGTCCGTTGGCTGGCCTCGCGACCCGTCACCGCCACGCTGAAAACCCTGTCGGTGGCGCTGACCGTCTATGTGATTGTCGGGGCGCTGATCGGCAACGAACGGGCCGCGCTCAACCCGGCGCCGGCCGCAATCTATGTGGCCTTCTGGGTGGGACTGAGCTTCTTTACTGCACTGTTCGGCAACCTGTGGGCGCTGGTCAACCCGTGGAAAGCGACGTGGGGATTTCTCGAGCAGGCGTTCGCGATTGTATCGGGCGGAGGCCGGCTGAGCCTGCACCATCGGTACCCCGCAAGGATCGGTCCGTGGCCGGCCGTGCTCGTGTTCGTGGGATTCGCCATCCTGGAAACCGTGGCCGCCGATACCGCCGGACCGCGAGCCCTGGGATGGATCCTCGTGCTCTACACCCTGTACAACTTCGTTGGCATGTACGTGTACGGGCGGGAGGTCTGGCTGCGCAACGCCGAGGGGTTCACGGTGGTTTACGGTTTCATGTCCCGCTTCTCGGTAACCGAGGTCCGATCGCCAACGTCGCGATGTCGGCGATGCTCCAGCGACGGCCGCTGCTCCGCTGGCGAAACCGACTGTGTCGACTGCTACGAGTGCTACGCCGTTTCCCCGCCACCGCAGCGGGAGTTCAACCTGCGTCCGCCCTGCGTGGGTCTGAACCGCCTCGACGTCGTTACCCTCACCGTCGTGTTCCATGTGATCCTGCTGCTCTCCACGGTTTCCTTCGACGGTCTGTCCGCGACGCCGGAGTGGCTGGTCTTCACCGGCCAGTTTCTCCTCCAGTTCCCGATCTACGGCGGCTACATCGCCAACCTGATCGGCGTGCTGGGGCTGCCCGTGGTATTCGGACTGCTGTTCGCTGTTACATGCGGGGCAATGGTCCTGCTATCCGGGCAGGCCGAACCGGACACCGGCCAACTGTTGCGCCGGTTCACGTTCTCGCTCTTGCCCATTGCCCTGGCCTACCACTTCGCCCACTTCCTCGGGTTCCTGTTCATCAATGGGCAGCGGTTCATCGTGCTGGCATCCGACCCCTTCGGCTGGGGTTGGGACCTCTTCGGTACTGCGGATGCCGTCATCAACATCGGCATCCTGTCGCCGGTTTTCATCTGGTATTTCTCGATCCTGGCTATCGTGGTTGGCCACATCGCCGGCGTCTACCTGGCCCATGTGCAGGCGACGCGGATCTATTCCACCCGGCGTGCTGCGCTGCTCAGCCAGGCGCCCATGCTGGCGCTAATGGTGTGCTACACTTGCGCGAGTTTGTGGATAATTTCGCGCCCCATCGCCGAGTGAGGGCGGCCCGATACGGAGGAATCAGCAGTGCCTGAACGCAGCCCGCGACTGGAAGGTAAGGTGGCAATCGTAACCGGGGCCGGCTCCAGCGGGCCCGGCGTCGGCAACGGCCGCGCCACGGCGACGCTGTTCGCCCGTGAAGGCGCAAAGGTCCTGCTGGTCGACATCACCGAGGAAAGGGCTGCGGAGACCATGGAGATGATCCAGGCCGAGGGCGGCGTGGCCTCCACCGTGCAGGCCGACGTGACTAGGGCCGCCGACTGCGAGCGCATGGTCGAAACCTGCATCGAACGCTACGGACGGCTGGATATCCTGGACAACAACGTGGGCATCTCCCGCCGGGGAACCGTGGTCGAAGTGTCCGAAGAGGACTGGGACCACATCATGGCGGTGAACGTGAAGACCATCGTCATGGCCAGCAAGTTCGCCATCCCGCGCATGATCGAAGCCGGCGGCGGCTCGATCATCAACATTTCTTCCATCGCCGGCCTGCGCGCCCACAGCAGCACGCCGTACACTGCATCGAAGGCGGCGGTGATTGGCCTGACCATCAGCATGGCAGCCGACCACGGGCCGGACGGCATACGCACCAACTGCATTGCCCCCGGCTTGGTCTACACCCCTATGGTCGCGCCCCGCATGGACGACGACCTGCGCCAGGTCCGCAGCTCCTCGGCGCCCCTGCGCACCGAAGGCACGGCCTGGGACATCGGCAACGCCGCCCTGTTCCTGGCCAGCAACGAGGCCCGCTGGATTAACGGCGTGGTGCTTCCGGTCGACGCCGGCCTGGTGGCAACCTCTCCCGTCACCTACCAGACGCTGGCGCAGCAGGTGCGGGTGTAGTCTGGTGTAGTGAATCCGAGGGGGGAACGACCATGCCAAATACACTTTCAAATCTGGAAGACGAAAAACCCCCGAACTCTCCGAAAGTGGCTAACCCCTTCGCCACCGTTAACCGCATCAGCGTAGGGTTACTTTTGGTAGGTTGCGTCGGTTTCGCAATAGCGATCGCAGGCTATATTACCGAATTCCTTCTGGTTGGCGGTAGTCGGCAGTTGCGTCGTATTGGCGATGACTCTGGGTTGGATTGCAGCAAGTTCATACGGGTTGGGAGCTACCATCCTCATTGCAGTCAGCGCGCGGCTGAGCCGGAGGAATTCGAGATACGGTTCCGAACGTAACCTGCGGTAAGCGCCACAGCAAACAAAATCGTCAAGATTGCCGTACCGACTTCGGCATAAAGAATTACTTTAACCAAGACAATCGATGTCGGTTTCAAGTCAGGGTCATCCCCTGCTGTGCTCTTTATCACGAGCTAGACGATGACCAAGAACACTTCGCAAATTGCTCCGGTGATGAAGACTCGCACCACATCAGCGTGAGCATACCGGAGCAACCGGAGAAACAGTCTCACTTCTGGTTGCGCTTCATGCGTGATGGAGCCAGTTTTCAAGCTGGTTAGCCTTCTATCGACACCAGAGTAAGGTCAAAGGTCAGGTCCTTGCCGGCCAGCGGGTGGTTGGCGTCCAGGGTTACCGCTTCGTCATCGACGGAGATGATGCTGAAGTTCACCACCTGCCCGTTCTGCTGCTGCCCTTGCACGCTGGCGCCAACTTCCAGCGGCATGTCAGGAGGGAACTCGCCGCGTGGCACCCGCATCACGCCGTCAGCATGGTGCTCGCCGTAAGCTTCGGCGCTAGGAATTCGGACGGTTTTGGTTTCTCCGACGGCCATTCCGACGACACCGTTCTCAAATCCCGGTATCACCTGACCGCCCCCGACGGTGAAGGCCATGGGTGTGCCGCCTTCTGATGAGTCGAAAACTTCGCCATCGTCCAGGCGGCCTGTGTAGTGTACCCGTACTCTGTTGCCGGTTTGTACTGTGGTCAAATTTGCCTCCACGCCATGAATGAATGCGGCACTATAGCACGGACGGCAACCCGGCCCGAATTGTGCTATGGTACGCCAACCACCTGAGCCTGAAGCCGGCCCGGACGCCGGACACATCCTGTACGGGGAGGAGCCATGAAGTACGGACTGTTCATGATGCCGTCGCATCCGCCGGAACGGAACATCTACGATGCCCACCAGTGGGACCTGGACTACCTGGCCCTGTGTGATGAACTGGGCTTTGACGAAGCCTGGATCGGCGAGCACTTCACTTCGCCCTGGGAGCCCATACCTGCTCCGGACCTACTCATCGCACAGGCGCTGATGAAGACCAAGCGGATCAAGCTCGGTTCAGGCGCCCATCTGCTGCCCTTCCATCATCCCGCGGAGTTGGCCCACCGCGTGGCCTACCTGGACCACATCTCCCAGGGCCGCTTCCTGTTCGGCGTGGGAGCCAGCGGACTGCCCAGCGACTGGGCGCTGTTCGACGTCGACGGCAACAACGGCGAGCACCGGGACATGACCCGCGAGTCTCTGGATATCATCCTGAAGATATGGCAGAACGACGGCCCATTCGAATACAAGGGCAAGTACTGGAACGTCAGCATCCCGGAACCCATGTACGGCACCCTGGAATTCTTCCTGCGGCCCTACCAGCAACCCCATCCGCCCATCGGCGTGGCGTCGGTCAGCTACAAGTCGCCCACGCTCATGATCGCCGGCGAGCGCGGCTTCATCCCCATGAGCCTGGCGCTCAACGCCGACTACTGCCGCAGCCACTGGGAGGCCATCGAGGAAGGCGCCGCACGCACCAATCGCACTCCGTCCCGCGCCGACTGGCGTTTGGTTCGCGATGTCTACGTTGCAGACACCGACGAGGAGGCCCTCGACCTAGCCCTCAACGGCATGCTGGGCCGCGTCTGGCACGACTACCTGCTGCCGCTGTTCCGCGAGTTTGACCTGATGAAGGTCTTCAAACACGACGACGAGGTACCTGACGAGGCGGTCAACATCGAGTACATGGCCGAGCACCTGTGGCTCATCGGCTCGCCGGACACGGTCGCCGAGAAGATCAACCGCCTGTACGGCGACGTGGGCGGGTTCGGCGGCCTCCTCATGCTGGTGTACGACCAATCGGAGAACAACGCGGCCTGGGAACACTCCACCCGCCTGCTCGCCAACAAGGTAATGCCCCAGGTGGCACACCTCACGGGCGCGGCGGCATAACCAACCTCGGAGGTGTCACATCTTTGGCTCACGGATTTGACGCCTCCGATGAAGACGCCAGATTACGGCTCGCGTTCGCACGACTGCCGAAAACACCGCGCCATGGGGCAACGTTCGCCGAGCGGCACAGTGACGTACTCCCCGAATGGGTTATGCGGATCATCGCGGATCCCTACGACCGGTATACTGAAATCAATGGCGGCCGAGAGATTACCATCCTCGTTGGTCGTGTGCTGCTGAGCCGTCGGTGGATCAAGGTCGTTTTCATCGGCACGCCTGAAACCGGCCAGTTCCACACGGCGTACCGGGACCGCAGACTGGACCGTCAATACGGAGGGGGCCCATGGTCCGCAAGGTGAAACGTATCGAGTTGGAACCGCTTCCTGAAGCTCGAGTGGTATACATTCCTGACACTCAGACGCTATACATCGAAAACGGTCGAACACGCGAGGACGCCGAAGAGATGGCCGACGGTGTTTTGGTCTACTACGATAAGGATGACGAGGCATCGGCGGTGGCGCTCAACATTGAGCAGGCCGAAGTAGTGCTCAAACCCTTCGTCGATGCGATCCTGGCGAAATATGGCGTAAAGCAGGTGCAGACTCCGGCGGCCCACGAGACGTCAGATTGACCCGGCTGACCTCCCCGCCGCTACACCATCTCCTCTGAGGAGCATCATCAAATGCAGGAAAACCGAGTAAGACGCGCGCTGCGCGAAAACCGCCTCGCCTTGGGCACCTACGTAACCTTCGCCGACCCGCAGGTGATCGAGATCATCGGCCTGGCCGGCTTCGACGCAGCGTTCATCGACATGGAGCACACCACCTTCGACCTCGGTTTGATCAACCAGATGATCATGGCCGCGGACCTGGCCGGCGTGACCTCCATGATCCGCATTCCCGGCAACGACGAGAACCTCATCCTGCGCCTGCTGGACGCCGGGGCGCAGGGCATCATCATCCCCCACATCGACGGCCTCGAGGGCGCCAAGCGCGCCGTGGACGCCGTGCGATACGCCCCCATGGGTCATCGGGGCGGCGCCGGCGGCACCCGCGCCGCCCGCTTCGGCACGGTCGGCTGGGAAGAGCACACCCGCACGTCCAACGAGAACATCATCCTGTCCGTAATGACTGAGGACGAGCGCGGCATCAGCGAAATCGGCCAGATCGCCGCGCTTCCCGGCATCGACCTCGTGTCCATCGGCCCCACCGACTTTTCCGAGTACATGGGCATCCGCGACCCGCAGAGCCCGGTCATCCGCGCCCGCCTGGAGGAGCTGGCCGACGAGGTCAAGGCCGCCGGGGGCGCCAAGCTGTCCATGCCCATGAACCATCCCGCGTTTCCCCTGACCGCGTCGGAGCTGCAGGCCATGGGTGTGGGCTACACCCACGTCGCTCCGCCGCCCACAGCGGTGCTGCTGCGTTCCCTGCAGCAGCGGATTAGCGACATTCGCGCCGAGTTGGGTTAGCACGATCGCCGGTGGGGTATCACAGTTGGAGACCCGCCCTCGCGTCGATAACGCGGGGGTTGATGGCTGCTGCGCTGGCCGTTGCTGTTGTGGCGTGCGCCTCAGACCCGGCGTCAAACGCCACGCCGGCGCCAACCGTCCTATCGGCAACCCCTACCGCGACGGCTCCGGCGCCACCCGTAATGACTCTGCTCCCTACCCCTGCGCCGACACCAACGCCAACACCGGCGCCGACAATCGTTCCCACTCCCACGGATACCCCCGTTCCCACTGCGACCCCATTGCCCGATGCGCCTCTCGTGATCATCGGGGAGGCCGTGTACATGGTGGACCTGGCGGTTTCCGCGGAGGAACGAGTTCAGGGCCTGTCCGGTCGCCAATCACTCGACACGGACCGAGCCATGTTGTTCGTTTACGAAGCGGATGCACCGCGTACTTTCTGGATGCCTGACATGCACTTCCCGCTGGACATGGTGTGGATCAGGGCGGACTGTGTCGTCGACGGCGTGACAAACGACGTGCCGAACCCACCCCTGGACTCTCCGCGCGACCAACTGCCGCGCTACTCGTCCACCGGCCCGGTTCGCTTCATCCTGGAGATCAACGCCGGCCAGGCTGAGGCTCGTGGAATCGGCCCGGGCTCACCCGTGCAGTTCGCCGGCCAGATTGCCGGCCGCTGGGGCTGCTGACTACTCGTTTTAAATCTCGACCAAAGGAACTCGACACCATGCAGATACTAGTCTCCGGCTCTCTCGCCATAGACCGCATCATGACGTTCAACGGACGCTTCGGTGACCATATCGTCCCTGAGCGGGTCCACCAGATCAACCTCAGCTTCACGGTGGACGGCTTCAACGCCTACTTCGGCGGCACCGCCGGCAACATCGCCTACTCCCTGGCGATGCTGGGACAGGAACCTCGCATCGTCGCCGCCATCGGCTCCGACTACCGCGATTACTTCACCTGGATGGCTGACAACGGCATCCCAACCGGCGACATCCGCATCGTGGACGAAGAGGCCACCGCCTCCGCTTTCATCGTCACCGATCTCGCGGATAATCAGATTACCGGATTCAACCCGGGCGCGATGAAGCACGCCACCGGCTTCGACTTCGGAAAGGTGAACCCCGCCGACGCCATCAACATCGTCGGTCCCGGTAACCTCACCGACATGGCCAACTTCACCGCCGACGCCTACCGCGCCGGCATCTACACCATATTCGATCCCGGCCAATCGCTCCCCGCGTGGGATGCCGACGGGCTCGCCGCATGCATCTCCAACTCGCACCTGCTGATCGCCAACGACTACGAAATGGCCCTCATTTCGGAAAAGACCGGGCGCGACGATGCCGGATTGTTGGAACTTACCGGTGTCCTCGTCACCACGCTGGGCGAGCAGGGAGTTCGCGTCACCATTCCGGAAGGTCAGGCGATTGTTCCGCCCGTCCGTACCGACAACCTGGTGGACCCCACCGGCGCCGGCGACGCCTTCCGTGGCGGGTTGATCCTGGGCCTGATCCACCCGGTGGTCGCCGCCCATGCCAATGCCGGCGGCAGCTTCGGGTCCATCACGCTGCGTCAACTGGAGCGCGCCGCCCAGATTGGCGCCGCCTGCGCCCACTTCACCATCCAGCAGCCCGGCACCCAGGAGTACCGCTACACCAGGGAACAGTTGGACGCCGTGCTGGAGCGAGCCTACGGAAGCTAGACCGCCGAGGCCAGTCGCGCCATCGATGTCGGGCTCGTTGCTCTATACGATGTAACGCCCGCCTACGACGTTCATGCGGTCGCCGGTGATGTAGGACGACTCGTCGCTGGCGTAGAACAGGCAGGCGTTGGCGATGTCCTGCACCGTACCCTGACGGCCCAGAGGGATCTCTTGCAGGTGCTGGTCGGAACCGCGAGCCACGTCCTGGAACTCCGGATACCACTCGGGATGGGCTCGTGCCGTGTCGGTGGAACCGGGGTTCACCAGGTTGGCGCGCACCCCGTACTGGGCGCACTCGGCGGCAACGGCACGGATCAGTCCCAGCAAGCCGGTCTTTGCGGTCGTGACGATCGCGGTGTCGGGGCGACCGGTGATGGCCGACTGCCCGCCCAGTCCGATGATGCTGCCTGATCCCTGCTCGATCATTCCCGGCAGCACTGCGTGGATGAGATAGAAAGCGGAGTGCAGGTTAGTGGCCATGACACTCTGCCACTCCTCAACCGTCACATCCAGGATGGGTTTGTGCGGGCGCACCGCCACGTTGCTCACCAGCACGTCCACCGTCCCCAGGGCGTCGATGCCCTCCGCGACCATGTCGGCCACGCGGTCGGGGTCCGCAACGTCGCCGATGACGGTATGGGTCTGGGCGCCCAGCTCTCGGCATTCGGCGGCTACCGCCTCCAGTTCCTCGGCCGATTGCCGCGTGTTCAGGATCAGGTTGGCGCCCTCGCGGGCAAAGGTGCGGGCGATTTCGGCGCCAATGTTGCGGCTGGCGCCGGTGATCATTGCTGTCTTGTTTTCCAAACGCATTTTCATCCTCGGTGTGCCCATGCAGTATATTATCTTCGCCGCGACATCCATCTAACCAGCGATATGATGGCGCCGGATATAGTGATGAGCGCCGCCATTACATACAGAACATTAAGAGGGTCCATATCAAGACGAGCGAAAATTACTACCACAGCCGCCAGAGCCAAGGCCGTTACAACCAAACCGAGGGTCACTAATATCGCTTTGGCGGCTAATGAGAAGAGGCCCATTAGTTAGGCCGGAAATCGGTAGTCAAGACCAACACTATACCCGACACCGCGCCGGCTATTCCGGCGAACGCCGCTACCGAACCTCCGATGACTATGGTGACCGGTTCCCAATCGGGCATTACGAATTCGCCCGTAAGCACCACCACCATGCCGATGAAGAACACAACCATCGACAATATGAAGATCCTATCCCACATAGCGAGCCTCCTGCGCTATATCGAAACAGGGTAAGGCCGGGTAGTGAGGCTGTCAAAAATACCCCGGGCAGCATCGCTCCCGGGGTATTATGAGTGCCCTTTGTGGATGTGTCAGTAAGGGCCGTACCCCGGCACGTTGATGCAGGCCGCGACGTGGTCGGGTAGCACCTCCCGGGCTTCCGGATTTACCCGCGTGCAGTCGTCCGTAGCGATGGGACAGCGAGGGTGGAACACGCAGCCGCTGGGCGGATTCAGCGGGCTGGGAACCTCGCCGGAAAGGATGATCCGTTCCCGCTGGGCGTCCAGCACCGGGTCGGGGATCGGCACCGCCGAAAGCAGCGCGCGGGTGTAGGGATGCTGCGGATTCTCGTAGATCGCGTTGCGGTCGGCGATCTCGACGATCTTGCCCAGGTACATCACCGCGACCCGGTCGCTGATGTGGCGCACCACCGACAGGTCGTGGGCGATGAACAGGTAGGTGAGGTCGTACCGTTCCTGGAGGTCCTCCAGCAGGTTGATGATCTGCGCCTGGATGGACACGTCCAACGCCGAAACCGGCTCGTCACAAACGATGAAGTCGGGGTCAACGCTGAGGGCGCGGGCGACCCCGATGCGCTGGCGCTGCCCGCCGCTGAACTCGTGCGGGAAGCGGTCGGCCATATACGGATTCAAGCCAACGTTGTTGAGCAGTTCGGCCACCCGCTCGCGGTACTCCCGCTTGTTGTTGACCAGCCCGTGCACCGCCAGCGGTTCGCCGATGATGTTGCCGGCGGTCATCCGCGGGTTCAACGAGCTGTAGGGATCCTGGAAGATGATCTGCATCTGCCGGCGCATGGCCCGCATCTGGCCGGTTTTGGCCTGGGCGATGTCAACGCCGTTGAACCAGATCTGGCCGTCGGTGGGGCGGTAGAGACGCAGGATGCAGCGGCCGGTGGTGGTCTTGCCGCAGCCGGACTCGCCGACCATCCCCAGGGTCTCGCCGCGACGCACGGTGAAATTCACGCCGTCGATGGCTTTGATGTAGGCAACCGCCCGTTGAAACAGGATGCCCGACGTTACGGGAAAGTGCATCTTGAGGTCGCGGACGTCCAGCAGCAGGTTTTCCGCCGCCGGAGTGGTGGCAGCGGTTTGGGGCATTTCAGCAGTCGTCATCGTGAAACTCCCTTGTCAGGACCGACATTTACCATCGATACCGAATGACGGTGTTTGGATTGAGGTTCTAGCCGGTTCCCATGGCGTAGCTCAACGCCTGCACGCCGAGGATTTCCGAGCGCCAGCAGGCGGACACGTGGGGCTCCTCGGAATTGTTGCTCTCCACCGGCATCAGCGGCGGCGCTTCCGTGACGCACTTGTCGATGGCAAAGCGGCAGCGGGCGCGGAAGGAGCACCCCTGGGGCAGGTTGACCAAGTCCGGCGGTTGACCTTCGATGGGCACCAGTTTGGCCGCCTGACCCTCGTCGTCCATCAGTCGCTGGTCCAGCCGCGGAACCGAGTCCAGGAGCCCGACGGTGTAGGGATGGCGGGGATTGGTGTAGATCTCGAAGGCCGAACCGCGTTCGATGATCTTGCCGGCGTACATCACGTTCACCCGGTCGGCGTAGCGGGCCACGACGCCCAGGTTGTGCGTGATGATGATCAGAGCGACGCCGAGGTCCTGGGTCAGCGACTTCATCAACTCCAGGATCTGCGCCTGAATGGTCACGTCCAACGCCGTGGTGGGCTCGTCGGCGATGATGAGCCGCGGGTTGCAGCTCAGCGCCATGGCAATCATGACGCGCTGGCGCATGCCTCCGCTGAACTGGTGCGGATACTGGCGGATGCGCCGCTCCGGGTCGGGAATGCCCACCCTGGCGAGCAGGTCGACCGCGTCCTTGCGGGCTTCATCGCGGCTCTTGCCCATGTGTAACTGGATGGTCTCGGTCAGTTGCCGGTCCAGGGTCAGCACCGGGTTGAGCGAGGTCATGGGCTCCTGGAACACCATGGCCATCTTCGCCCCGCGTATGCGGCGCATATCGTCCATGTCGATCTGCAGGATGTCCTCGCCGTCGAACATGACCTCGCCGCCCACGGTCTTGCCAGGCGGGTCGGGGATCAGGCGCATGAGCGATAGGGCGCTGACGCTCTTACCGCATCCGCTTTCGCCGACCAGCCCGAGCGTTTCGCCGGGCATCACCTCGTAGGACACATCGTCAACCGCCTTGACCACGCCTTCGTAGGTGAAAAAGTACGTTTGCAGATTCTTGACTTCCAACAGCGGGTCCACTGCAAACCTCCTCCTGGGTGAGTGCTTTGCTCACTGGCCAATCTGATGGGTATCTCTGTGCGGACTGTTAATACGTTATCGTGATCGCCGGACGCACTACGTTCCCGCGATTCTAGGTTGAGCCACGGTATCATAGGCAGCATACCGCTGCAAGCAATGGACATGCTCAAGCGTACCCAGTTTGTCGTCGCGAGGAGCGCAGCGACGTGGCGATCTCGTTGCTGGAAGAGATCCTGTTGCCATCACGAGATTGCCACGCTGCGCTCGCAATGACAGGTGGGGGAAACTGGGTACGCATGAGATGGACATGACAGGGTAGCGTCCCGTTTCAGGTGGTTTCATTGCATGGATGGACAGGATGGACGGGATTTTTGGATGACGACGGTGGCGCACGGATGCGGCTTCGGCCGGTCAGTACACGACCTGCTGCGTTACCAGAACCTCAATTCGCGTTTCATCCATACCCAGCAGTTGTTGCAACACGTACCCGTTGTGCTGGCCCAGCAGCGGAGCCGGCACCCGCACCGAGCCGGGGGTGTCGCTGAACCGCCAGGGGACTCCGTAAACCATCTCGGCACCGACGTGGGGGTGGTCGATTTCCACGTAGGTTTCCCGGGCGTTCAGATGTGGGTCGGCGAACTGGTCGGCAATGTTCATCACCGGCATGGCCGCCACTCCCGCCGTCTGCAACCTTTCCGCCACCTGCTGAGGGCTGAGGCTGCTCGTCCACGCCGCGATGCGCTTGTCCAAATCACGCCGGTTGCGCCATCGGGACGATTTATCGGCGAACCTGGCGTCGGCGGCCAGAGCAGAGCATCCGGCTCCATCGCTTTCGATGACGCCGGCTATCGCCTGCCACTCCTCCTCCGTGCGAGCGGCGATGGCGACCCAGGTGTCCTCGCCGGCGCAGGGGTAGTTGTTGTGCGGCGCGAACTCCGGGTCGTCGTTGCCGGGCGGAACCGGGATCTCACCCGTCATCTGGTATTCCAGCATGGGTACTCCCAGCAACGCGGCGGTGCCCTCAAGGTGAGCGGCTTCCACATACTGTCCCTGGCCCGTGCGATTGCGGTGTCGCAGGGCCGCGGCCACGCCCAGAGCTGCGCAAAGGGCGGCCACCGTGTCGCTCCACGCGGCCTGGAGTTCGCCCACCAGCGGCTCACCTTCTTCCGGCGCGTAACCCACCAGGCTCATCATGCCCGACATGGCCTGGATGATGGGCGCGTAGGCCACCATGTCGCGCAGCGGGCCGGTATCGCCGAAGGCCGGCATGGATGCCACGATGATGTCCGGCTTGATCGCCGTGAGGCTGGCGTGGTCCATGCCCAGACGTTCCAGGACGCCCGGGGAGAAATTCGCCAGCACCACGTCGCTGACCGAGGCCAGCCGTTGCAGGATGCCGCGGCCGGCTTCGGTGCGCAGGTTCAGCGTCACGCTGAGCTTGTTCCGGTTGAGCCCGTGAAACACCGGTTGCAATTCGGGCCAGAGGCCGCGGTCTCCGCCGGCCAGATCTTCACCGTGATTTTCAATGGGTATCATGGGCCGGCCCAGGCGCATGCCGTCCATGCGCGCCCGGCTCTCGATCTTGATTACCTCCGCGCCCATGTCCGCCAGCAGGTGTCCCGCCATCGGCCCGGCCCAGGCGGAGCCCAGGTCCACGACGCGGACATTGCGCAGAGGGGGCAGAGGCATCGGACTACTGCGAACCATCATTCTCCGAACACGTCCGCGTTGTGCTGTCCCAGCAGCGGAGCGGGACGGACGACGCGGCACGGCGAACCGTGCAGCCGCACCGGAGCGCCGGGATAGCGGTAGCCACCGGCTTCAGGATGATCCGATTCGACGAACCAATCCCGTTGGTGCAGGTGGGGCATTGCCAGCGCCTCGTCCATGGTCAGAACCGGCGCGCACGGGATGCGGTTTTCCAGGCACAGTTGCAGGATCTCCTCCTTGTCGTGTTCCATGAACCAGGGTGCGATCAGGTTTTCAGCCTCCTCGGGGTATTGATCGCTCATGGCGCGGCGGTCGCGGTAGCGTGGGTTCTCGGTCCAGTGCGGGTCTCCCATCAGGTTCAGGAACCGCTGGTACTGTTCCATCTGCGGGGCGTCGATGCACACGTAGCCGTCCCGGCACGGCAGCACGCAGTTGGGAAAGAGGCCCAGGCGCATCCGGTTGCCCGAACGTGAGCCGGCGATTCCCCGATATATAAAGGTGGGCAGATGGTAGCCGGTCAGCAGCGTGCTGATGACGCCCGAATCGGCGACGTCGATGTACTGCCCGCCGCCGTGATCGCCGTCGCCGGCCAAGTTCGACTCTCGGGCCAGCAAGGCCACAATGGCGGCGTAGGCCCCACCGAGGGCGGCCAGATACCCGGCCTGTCGGTCCGGCGTGGTGAGCGGCTCCCGGTGTGGGTGACCCGTGCCGAAGCTCATGCCGCTCAGGGCGTTCACCTGCAGGTCGTAGCCGGCGTACTTCCGGTAATCGCCGGTGCGGCCGTAGGGTGACAGCGACACGGTTATCAGGTGGGGATGACGACGGCGCAGGGAGGCCGAGTCGATTCCCGCCGGCTCCAGGGCCGGGAAAGGCTGGTTCTCGACGAATATATCGGCGCGGGTCAGCATATTGTGCAGCCGCTCGATGCCGTCTTCCGTGTCGGTGTCCAGGGTTATGCCGCGCTTGCCCAGGTTGGCGAACAGGAACAGCCCGCTCCGTTCCGCGTGGCGTTCTCGACCGGGGAAGGGTCCAGCACGGCGCGCCGCGTCGCCTGTGGGCAGCTCGACCTTGACGACGTCCGCGCCCAACTCGGCCAGGACCTTGGCGCAAAACGGCGCCGATACCATCTCGCCCCACTCAACCACGCGCACGCCTGCCAATGGCGGCGGCGATTGGTCGGAAGTCAGGCGTGACAGAGGCGTTGACGATGTGGACGACATGATTGTGTAAACCGCTAATCCGAGTATTGTCTCACCGACAAATATAACCGCGCGGGAGTATATGGTTGCAAATGCGCCCGCGCAACGGCAATCCGAAAAGGCCTCAGCCGACGTAAAACCACGCAATCCAACCGGAGGTTATTCCACGTCCGTAAAGCGTTGTCACGGTGACGATACCGCTCGGCATGAAGCCGTTCAACAACGATAACCAACTCAATCGGCATTGATTTGAATATTTTACGGCCCCTATATTATCACTGAACCGAATATTTGACATCAGTTATTGCCAATGCTAATGTTTGGCGGCACACGGGAATCCGCTGACTGATACGGAGGTATCCGAATGGCAGTTCGCAGTATCCGAAACGCGTCGCGCATAGCCGCAGTTCTCCTGTTGATTGTATTCCTGTCCGCGATTGTCGCCTGCGGCGGCACGGCTTCGGAACCGGCTGCCGCACCTGCAGCCACCGCTGCCCCGGCGGCTCCGGCCCAGGCCTCCGCCACCGCCGCCCCCGAGCCCACCGCCATGCCGGCCATGGCTGATGAGGACACCTACCTCCACCTGGCCGTAACCCCGCTGCCCCAGGACACCTTCTTCCCCTGGCTGGCCACCAGCAGCGGGCACCTGGTGTTCCGGCCCATCTGGGAAAACCCGACCACCATCTCGCCCGACACCGGCGTCTCCACAATCCTGCCCCAGTTGGCCCGGGAATGGGATGTTAGCCCCGATGCCAGCGAGTACACCTTCTACCTCCAGGAAGGCGTGGAGATGCACTTCGGCTGGGGCGAGTTCACCGTCCAGGACTTCATCTTCACCGTCGACCAGCAGATGTCCGATCCGTTGGCCGGCTGCAAGGGACCGTTGAAGAAGTTCATGGGGTACGACTCCATGACGGAGATGATCGACGCCGGCCAGGCCGAGGTCATTGACGACTACACTTTGAAGATGACCCTGGCCCAGCCCCAGGTTGACGTCGCCGATTGGTGGTTCAACATCTTGGTGGTGCCGTGCGCGGCGATTCGCAGCTCGGCTCAGCACGCGGCCGAGGGCGACGCCATGTTCGAGCAGGGCCCGGCCGGAACCGGCGGCTTCCAGTTCGTCAACCGCGAACTCAAGGAGTACACCGAGTACGAGGCCGTGCCCTACGACCACTGGCGCGTCAACCCCGAGTTCAAGCGGATGCGGATCAGCACCACGCCCGAGGACCTGACCCGTTTGGCCATGCTGCTCACCGGCGAGGCCAACATGGTGGACATCCCCAAGGTGCTGCACCAGCAGGCCATCGATGAGGGCATGGAGGTGTTCGAAAGCCCGCTGCCTTCCGTTGGCCTGACCATCATGCCCTTCGGGCAATACGAGTTGAGCGAGGTCAACTGGAATCCCGACACTGAGCCCTGGACGGCCGCCGGGGAAACCGGTCGCCTGGTCCGGGAGGCCATGAACCGCGCCATCAACCGCGAGCAGATCATCAACGAGCTGTTCAAGGGCCGCGGCGAGCCCATGTACAACACCATCTTCCACGACACCCTGGAGGGCTGGAACCCGCGCTGGGCCGACGAGTTCGACGAGAGGTACGGCTACGATCCGGAACGGGCCAAAGAACTGCTGGACGAGGCCGGCTTCCCCGGCGACAACGGGCAGAACCGCTTCTATATGGAAGTGTGGCAGTCCAGCTTGCCCGGCCTGCCGGAAACCATCGAGGTCGCTCAGACCGTTGCCCAGTCCTTCCAGGACATCGGCATCGACGTGAAGCTGGTTGAGGTTGAGTTCGCCCGCGCGCTGGACGCCTTCCGCGACCAGCACGACGCTCACTTCATCCTTCCCGTGCGCCAGACCATCAGGCAGATCAACGCCAACGCCCGCATCTACTACTACACCGGGGACATCAATCCGGAAACTGGCCTGCCCGGCGGCGGCGTGGCCTACGTCGAGCACCAGATCTACGACGACAACTACGAGGCGCTCCTCAGGGAAACGGACCCGGCCGAGCGACACCGGTTGGCGCAGGAGATGGGTGACCACATTTACGATAACTACCGTACCATCCCCATCGTCAACGTCCGCGCCACGCTGGTGGCAAACCCCGAGGAGGTGGCCGAGTACAAGTTCGGCAGCCTCACCGGCGTGTTCGGCCACCTGGAGTACGCCAAGGCGGCCCGTTAAGCCTCGACCCGTCATTCCAGCGATAGCCGGAATGACGGTCACAACTGCGTAAGTCCCATGACAACGTATAACCCGGAATAACGGTAGCAGAAGCCGGAGGCTATCATGCAGCGGTTCATAATCTTCCGCGTGGGGCAGGCGATTATCGCCGTGCTCCTGGTGAGCATCATCGTGTTCATGCTCTCCAACATCACCGGCGACCCCACGTCCGTGATGCTGCCCATGGGTGAGGCGACCCCCGAAGACATCGCCGCCCTGAAGGAAAAATGGGGCCTGGACAAGCCGCTGCACATGCGCTACCTGGTCTTCCTGGGCAATGCCGTTCAGGGCGACTTCGGCGAGTCCTACGCCTTTGGCGGACAGACCGCCATGGGCATGGTGATGGATCGCTTCCCGGCCACGCTGCAACTAGGTGGCCTGGCCATGGTGATCGCCGTGGTCCTCGGCGTGCCCCTGGGCGTCATCACCGCAGCGCGCAAAGACGGCTGGCTGGACTACCAGGGCAAGGCGGTGGCCTTCCTGGGCCAATCGGTGCCGAGCTTCTGGCTGGGCATCATGCTGCTGTGGCTCTTCGCGGTGCAACTGGGTTGGCTGCCATCGTCCGGCAAGGGTGGACTGTCCCACATGATCATGCCGGCGTTCACCCTGGGCTTCTTCCAGGTGGCGGCGCTGCTGCGCCTGATCCGCTCCTCGATGCTGGACGTTCTGGACACCGAATTCGTTAAACTGGCGCGCATCAAGGGCGTGCCGGAATGGAAAGTGATTTGGAAGCACTGTCTCCGCAACGCCTTTATTGCGCCACTGACCTACTTCGCCATCATCATCGGCGGCCTGTTCACGGGTACCGTGATCGTGGAAACGGTGTTCTCATGGCCGGGCGTGGGGCAGTTGGCGGTGGGCGCCGTGCGCGGGCGAGACTTCCAGGTGCTGCAGGCAGTGGTGATCATCGGATCGTCCATCTACATCTTCGCGAACCTGATCGTGGATATCCTCTACGCGTACCTGGATCCCCGGATCCGCTACACGTAGGCGAGCGCGCACGGAAAACAGACGGTAACTGTTCAGACTTGTGGGGAAGTGTCATTGCGAGCGGAGAGCGGCAATCTCGTTGGCGCTGGAGAGAGCTTCCAGCCGGACGTTGCCGCTACGACGTCGAGATTGCCGCGGCGCAAGCGCCTCGCAATGACAACCCCTGATTTCTGAACACATACGAAAGACGCATTGGTATCGACAAAGACAATGGCCAACGGTGGAGAATGAGACATGGCTATCACCACGGCGCCAGCCCCCGCCAGTCCCGTCTCGGAAGAAGCGGCAGTACGCCCTGGCGCTCTTTCCAGGATCCGTCATTGGATCTCCGAAATACGCCGGCTGCCTCTGTTCCCGGTCACGATGCTGCTGGTGTTCCTGCTCATACCGGCAGTTTTCGCTGAGCTGATCGCTCCCCATAACCCGCGGCGCGGAGATCTCGACGACCGGCTGGTTCCACCGGCCTGGTCCGGCGACGTGGTGTCCTATCGGACGGTTGTGGAGCGGGTGAACCGGGACAATCGCCAGAACGAAATCAAGCTGACCGACGCCGAGCGGACCGTCCGCATCGGTGACGCGAGCGTGGTGGGCAAGGCCGAGGGCGAGGCTCCGGTTCTGGGCGACCAGATCCAGATCGTGGTCAAACCCGGCGGGCAGGGCAAATACCTGCTGGGCACCGACAAGAATGGCATGGACATATTCAGCCGAATTGTTCACGGCGCCCGGCTGGCGCTGGTGGTGTCGATGATGGCGATCTTCGTGTCGGGACTCATAGGCACCGTGCTGGGCATCCTGGCCGGCTATTACGGCGGCTGGGTGGACACGCTGGTGATGCGGCTGGTCGATATGTCCCTGTCGATCTCGCTGATCCTGGTGGCGCTGGTGCTGGCGGCCACCCTGGGGCCACGCATCGAAAACGTGCTCATCGTAGTGTGCCTGTTCCTCTGGTCGCGCTACGCCCGGCTGATCCGTGGGGAGACGCTGGCGCTGAAGACGCAGGACTTCATCGCCCGGGCGCGGGTGGCCGGCTCATCGGAAATCAGGATCATGCTGCGCCACATCTTCCCCAACCTGGTGAACACGATCATCGTGCTGGCCACCCTCCAGCTGGGTTTCGTGATCCTGCTGGAAGCCGGCCTCAGCTTCCTGGGCGCGGGCATCCCCCGTCCCAATCCGGCGTGGGGCGTCATGGTAGCCGACGGACGCGAGCTCATCATCGACTCCTGGTGGGTCTCCTTCTTCCCCGGCCTGGCCATCCTGTTCACCGTGCTGTCGGTGAACCTGCTGGGCGACTGGCTGCGCGACCGGTTGGACCCCAAGCAGCGCAATGTGTAACGACGCAAGCCAATTTTGAGGCTAGAATGTAGGGGCGAATGATCATTCGCCCCTACCAGTGTATTAACCGACATGCAGAAACAGGAACGCGCCCACGCGTACTCAGTTTGTCATTGCGAGGGGCGAA
Source organism: Dehalococcoidia bacterium (assembly GCA_022827095.1). GTDB lineage: Bacteria > Chloroflexota > Dehalococcoidia > Lucifugimonadales > UBA3495 > Bin87. The sequence goes on along the minus strand of JAJDTP010000009.1, from coordinate 37,176 downwards.
GCGACGTGGCAATCTCGCGGACTGAGCGGCGACTCCTCGGCAACAAGATTGCCGCGCTGCGCTCGCAATGACAGGTTGATAAAAAGTGGGTACGCAGGAACAGGAACACCAGGCGGAATTTCCCGACTGGGTTGAACGCAGCCAGCGCACGGCCCGGCGTCGCTACCGGATGCGCGTGCTGAAGCCGGCCCTCACGGCTGGCGTATTGCTGCTGGTGGCCATACTGGGGTGGATATTCTGGTTCAGCCTGCCCAACCCGGCGCGCTGGTTCGTGGGAAGCCCGTCGGCCGCCGCGTCTTCGGCCTCCAACGCCGGACGCTGGTCGATGCTGGGTTATGGCACCAGCCTGAACGGATATATTCCCGAGGTGGAGCAGCAACCCGCCGGTCGCGTCGCCTGGTCCCAGGACCTGGGTCCCTACACCCGGTCTGCCCCGCTGGTAGCGGACGGCAGGGTGTTCGTTGGCGGGCACTTCCAGGTGTCGTCTCTCGACGCCGGAACGGGAGAGCAACTGTGGTCAGTGGAAACGCCCGGCCCCATGGATCATGCCACCACCGTCGCGAACAACAACCTGGTGTTCGTTGGTCTCACCAACCACCGGATGCTCGCGCTGGACCAGGACACCGGCGAACAGGCGTGGAATTTCAAGGCGCACCTGCCGATATCGGCTTCAGCGCTGGTGCACGGTGGCGTGGCCTACGTGACTTCAGCGGGCAACATCATCTACGGCCTGGACGCCCAAACCGGCGAACAGCTCTGGAAGCACAAGCTCAAGGGCAACGTGAAGACCACGCCCACCCTGCGCGGCGACCGGCTCTATGTGGCGGACGACGAGGGCAACCTGTACTTCATCGACGCGGACGACGGGAGGCGGCGATTCCGTTTCCTGACCGCCGGCTCGGCTGAGGGGCCGCCGGTGGTGACTGGCGACACCGTGTATTTCCCGTCCGGTGGGACTCTGTACGCCATCAACACCGGTGTGAAGGGAATGCCGGGGCTCTACTGGATCAAGCGGGCCTGGTTCCAGATGTGGATCTGGCAGATCCCGGGCATACCACCACCGCCGGCCCAGCGGGGAGAGCGGTGGCGGTTCGCGCCGGAGGAGCGGCATACCCAGGGGATCGTATCGTCGCCCGCGATTGCCGACGGCGTCTATTACGTCGGTGACAGTGACGGGGCGTTTTACGCCAGGGAGGGGTTGACCGACCACCAGTTGTGGCGGTTCCAGGCGGACGGTGGGGTCGTCAGTTCCCCGATCATACTGGGAGACCGCATCTACTTTGGCGCGCGGGACGGCCTGGTGTACTGCCTCAACCGGGCGGACGGTTCGATGTTGTGGAAGCTGGACCTGGGCGGACCCATAGAATTGCCGCCGGCCTACGCCGGCGGCAGGTTGTACGTGCGAACAACCGACGGCCGGCTGCACGCGGTGGAGTGAAGCCTGACGATCACCAGTCCAGGATGTCGCGCACTAAGCAACGGAACTCGGGAAGCACGTCGCCACCGTCCAACTCGTCGTCTTCGGTGTAGATGAGAGTCGGACCTGCTGAGGGATGGGCAGCCACGGTGCGAGACACCGGGTACACAGCCCACACCAGGCGAACGCCGTGGCTGAGCCACATCGCCACCCGGTCAGCCACGTATTGCGGGCTGTCGTTGGGCGAGATTATCTCGACGACCAGATCGGGGACCACTTCGTAGAACCCGCGGGATCTCGCGTCAAGAGGCAATGTCTCCGCTGAAAAGTAGGCGACATCCGGCTCGCGCACTGTATCCGGATCCCGTTCCAGCAGGACACCGGCATCAGTGCCCGTAACCTTACCCAGCCGGTTGGGGCGCACATGCACTGTCAAGGCCGTACCTATGGCCATCGCCAATTCGCCATGTTCACCGTTCGTAGACAAGGTTTCGCACCAAACTCCCTTGACCAGTTCACCCTTGATTACCCGCTGTTCGCACAGCCGCAGGAATTCGTCGGCGGTCAGCAGCTTCTCGCCGATGGGAGTGGTGGCCATAATTGCCTCCCGTGCCTTGGGGGACTGGCGCCGGCCTAAAGGAAGGCCAGCGCCGTCTGCACGAAGTCGTCCGGCTTTTCGATCTGCGGTGAGTGCCCGCAGTTGGGAAGCACCGTGACCTGGGATCCGGCGAGGGCCTGCTGGTAGAGGTCGGCGCACTCCACTGGGACCAGGTTGTCATTTTCGCCCCACACGATGTGCGTCGGGACGCTGACCCGACCCAGCTTTGCCGGCAGGCGCGGGTTGTGCATGTAGGGGCGCCACGTCAGCCGAATGGCCATCTCCCGGTCCGACTCGGCCTGATCGGTCTGTTCCGGCGTCGGGGCGGAGCCGAACATTTCGTCCCATTCGGGAACCTGGCCGGGGTCGTGGTAGGCCAGGTCGCGGATCTGCCCGGGGTTGATGATGAAGATGTCGGTGATCTCGCCATCCACCGGCTTGATACCGGCGGCGCCTACCAGCATCACCCTGCTGAAGGCGTGGCCGGTCATAGACAGCATTTCCGCCGCCAGCCAGCCGCCCATGGAGAAGCCGATGGCGCGGACGTTTTCCAGCCCCTCCTGCTCCTGGTACCAGGTGTAGAAGCAGGCCAGGTCCTGCATGGTCTCCACCCAGCCAGGGCGGTCGCTTTTGCCGTAGCCGGGATGAGAGGGCAGGTAGACGGTGAACTTCTCCGCCAGGGCCTGGGCGTAACGACGGGGTCCGGCGTTGCCGCCGGCGCCGTGCAGCACCAGCAGCGGGTCGCCGCTGCCGCCCTTGTACACCTGCAGGTTGCCGCCGGCGACGGAGATGGTTTCCTCGGTGAAGTTTGCCATTGGGGTTATGCTCCTTGGTTTACGAACGGTGAATTGAGCATTGCTTACAACGCGGTGAGCCCGGGCTGCACGCCCTCCTTCTGGAAGGGATCGGTCAGCTCCAGTTCTTCGCCGATCTCGCGCAGGGCGGGCAGGACCTCCTGGCCCATGAGTTCCAGGCAGCGCATCGTATCTTCGTGGCTGATGGAGCCGTCGTTGGTCCATACGGCCAGGATGCCGGGGCGCATGAAGCTCAGCACCTCCCGCAGCTGGCTGATAACGGTGTCGGGGCTGCCGATGATCCACCGCTTGGAGTCCAGGATGGAATCGTACTGCGCACCGTCCAGGCCGCCCACGCGGAACGGGTCGCTGCGAATCTGCTCGCGCAGGCGCAGGAAGCGGGGGTCGTCGCTGCGGCTGCCGTAGCCCACCGGCGAGGCGTAGTCGCGCGGCAGCGGGATGCGGCCCACGCCGATGTTGCCCACCATGTAGCCCTTGCCCACGTCGTAGGCTTTCTCGTCGGTGTCCTGCACGTGGATGCGCACGAGGTAGCCGAAGTTCTCCGGGCCCGGCTCATAGCCGTTTTCGCGGGCGGCCTCAGCGTAGATGGCTTTCATGTCCTGGGTGCCCTGAGGGTCGGTTTCCAGGAAGATGTACGGGTAGTTGCGCTCGGCGCACCAGACCAGGGTCTCGGGGCTGCCGGTGCCGGGGATCCAGACGGGCGGATGGGGCTTCTGCATCGGCACCTGGAAGGGATTGACCACGCGGAAGTGGTAGTGGTCGCCCTCCCAGCGGAAGGGGCCGGGTGTGGTCCAGGTCTTGATGACCAGGTCGTGGGCTTCCTCAAACCGGGCGCGGTTGTGCAGCGGATTGGTGTTGGTGGCCAAGCTCTCCACGCCGGTGCCACGCACGAAGCCGGAGACCAGGCGGCCGCCGGAGATCATGTCGATCTCGGCCAGTTCCTCGGCCAGACGGATGGGGTTGTCGAAGATGGGCAAGGGGTTGCCCAGCAGCACGATCTTGGTGTTTTTGGTGTTGCGGGCGAGGATGGCCGCTTCCAGGTTCATGGTCGCGCCCAGGCAGGTGGGCGTGTTGTGGTGCTCGTTGAGCATCAGCCCGTCGAATCCCACTTCCTCCGAGTATTCGTACTCGTCGAGGTACATGTTGTAGAGGTAGTGGCCTTCCTGTGGGTCGAAGTTGGAGTTCGAAAACGTGAGCCGCACCGCCTCGTTGGGCGAGTTGCGCACGTCCTCCTCGGTGTAGTTCACGTAGGCCCGTTCGGTAAAACGCATCAGGAACATGAAATGGCCTCCTGCGGTGGGTCAGCCTGGGCGGGGGCGGTGGGTTTGGTCGGGGCCATGATACACCCTGATAGTGGATCACGCCGCTTGGGCACCGTAGTGACGTTAAGACAGCACGGTCAGATTTCGACGTTTGATGAAGCGGCAAGAGTACGAAGGGTCAAAACCGTTCAAAATAGGTGGTGTCCACTCGCTTAATCTCATAAACATTCTCAGTTACTACCCCAATTCCGTGCGATAGCATCAGCTGGATCAAATCATGACCGCCTATAAGCCGGATCACTTTGTTGCCTACTGAATAGGCTCTCGCGGTCTCGACAGCAGTGGAGGCAAACCTGTCAGTTGTTACGATCACACCCAGGGATGAACCGAACCGTTCGATACTACCTGAGAAGGTGCGAACGACGTCATCACCGACAGGCTGGCCCCACTGCTTGGCTTGAACGCAGCACACTGTCCCCAACCCCAGCGGATCCTGCCGTAGGACGCCGTCGATTCCCCCGTCTCCTCGACCTCCTGTATGTTCCCCTTTTCCATAACCCATCTTTTCCAACAGAGCGATTGCCAACAACTCGAACTGAGTAGAGTCCAGACTGTTGACTGCCCCACGCAGCTCATCTATCACTGCGTCTTGCAGTTGTCTGTATCCCGCTTGGATCAGTTCGTCGGGTGTCGCATCTGTTTCGTCAATGATCGTAGGATCGATATCTTCGACGCCTTGGACCGTTTCGTCCGAGACCGTGGCTGTTCCAACATTAGCCGAAGGCTCCCTAGCATCTATCAGTTGCTTGATGGTGATCACGCCATGCGTAGATGTAAGGAATTCGCGTCCGGGATCTGTAATCCGATATTGCCTGTAGGCCGGCGATTCGACTAGACCGCCATAGTTTTTTAGATTGTGGGCGGCCCACCGCACCCTTTTTTCCCACTTTAAGGCGCCGTTAGCTTCGGTCTCTTGCCTGTCTCCATCCGACAACTGCAAGAGAGTAGCCGTCTCGTCCATGATTTGTCTGATAGACGAAGGCGGGTTAGTTCGTCCCAAAATCTCCAATACGGGCCGATGAAATTCTTTTTGCGAAGGGAGAGCCACGAGTCAACTCCTAAACGTTCTGGGTATTTTCTGCGATGGTGTACTTGCAAAAGCTGTCGACTGCCACAATAACGATCTTGTTTGGCGTGGGAACCGTAGAGTGAATCTGTCAGTCCGCGCTTGGGGTGCGCTCCCACGCGGTTGCGAGACGCGGGCATACTGCCGGATATTAGTCTACTCCCGACTTCCAATCATGTCGCATTGGCTTGCTTCTTGAAGTGCGGTATCACCTCCGCCGCGAACCGGCCCATCTGCTCCTTGAACTGGTTGGTGGTTGCGCCCATGGGGAAGGCGATCATGATCTGCTCCAGGCCGGGGTACTTGTCCTGCAGCTCTTCCAAGCAGGCGATGGTATCCTCGGGGCTGCCGGCGAACCACGCTCGGTTGTCGATGACGTCCTGGAAATCGGTGCCGGCGGCGATGTGGCGGGCGACCCCGCCGGGGCCGGTGGCAGAGATCTGCTGGTCGCTGTAGCGGAGCATCCCCAGGGGCGCGGCGAACTTGACGTGCTCCTCGAACAGCGGTTGCAACTGGCGGCGGGCGCCGGCCGTGGTGTCGTCCACCATGGCCCAAAGGCCGATGCACAGGCCCTCGCCCAAGGCCAGGTCCCGGCCGGCCCGCTGGTTGGCTGCCTGGTAGCGGGTCACCCACTCTTCAACGTACTGCTCGCCCGTGCCCAGGATGACGCCCTTGATGCCCCACCTGGCCATGAAGTCCAGGGCGCGGTCCGACGCGCTGACGATGGGCTGCCACACGTCCACGGGACGGGTCTTGGGCCGGGGGACCAGGGTCACCTCCTTCAGGTCGTAGCCGCGGTAGGGAATGTCCGGCGGGATGGTGTAGTGCTTGCCCTGGTGGGAGAAGGACTCGTTGTTGAAGGCCTTCATCATGATCTCGAACTGCTCCTCGAACAGCTCGCGGTTGGCGTCGCCGTCGATCATGGGCGCGCCGAAGGACTCCACCTCGCGGGTGTGGTAGCCCCGGCCTATGCCGAAGACCACGCGGCCGCCGGTGAGGATGTCCACCATGGCGAAGTCCTCGGCCAGGCGGATGGGGTGCCACATGGGCAGGATGTTGAAGCCGCAGCCGAACTTGATCCGGTTGGTGTGCTGGGCCAGGTACTGGCTCATGATGAGCAGGTTGGGGATGCACTCGTAGCCCTCGCGCTGGAAGTGGTGCTCGGCCATCCACAGGATGTCGAAGCCCAGGTCGTCCAGGAAGACCGCTGCCTCCCGCGCGATGTCCAGGGCCATGGAGAGACGGTCGTTGTTGTACCACCGGTCGTTGGCGGGGATGCCGTCGAACCCGATGCCGTCACCTTCCAGCACGTGGCCGGCGTAAAGAACCGAAAAGTCTTTGATCATTGGATTGCCTCCGTGGACGGGTCTGCCACGCGTAACTGGTGGGCCATATCGGCGGTCACGGCTGACAGAAAAAGAGCCTTTGTGCTACCATCGATATGCTACCACCGCCGCTGGAGGGTGTCATTGCACGGTGGTTGCCCCACCCTCCAAGCACGAAATTCGCGCCTTTCAGCGCAGACAGCGGTGCGGAGGCTGTTTATCCCCATGCCCAAAGTACTGATAACTGATAACGTCGCCGCCGAAGGCATCGACCTGCTCAAAAAGCACGTCCCGGTGGACGTCAAGCGCGGCCTCTCCCCTGAAGAACTCATCGCCACCATCCCCGGCTACGATGCCCTGGTGGTGCGCAGCGAGACCAAGGTTACCGAGCCGGTAATCTCCGCCGGATGCGATCTTAAAGTCGTCGCCCGCGCCGGCATCGGCGTGGACAACATCGACCTGGACGCGGCCACCCGCGCCGGCGTGGCCGTGGTCAACGCGCCCATCGGCAACACCGTGGCCGCCGCCGAGCATACCGTCGCCCTGATGCTGGCCCTGGCCCGCAATGTGCCGCAAGCTTATGCCTCCATGAAGGAGGGCCAGTGGCAGCGGTCGGCGTTCATGGGCATCGAGGTCCGCAACAAGACGCTGGGCATCGTTGGCCTGGGTCGCGTCGGCTCTGAGGTCGCTCGCCGGGCGGCCAGCTTCGGCATGAACCTGATCGCCTACGACCCCTTCGTCGCCCCCGACTTCGCTGCGCGTATGGGCGTGGCCGTGATGTCCCTGGACGAAGTGCTCGCCCAGGCGGATTTCATCACGCTGCATACCCCGCTGACGGCCGGCACAACTAATCTCATCTCGGCGCCGCAACTGGCGAAGATGAAACCTGGCGCGCGCCTGATCAACGTTGCCCGCGGCGAACTGGTGGACGATGACGCCCTGCTGGATGCCCTGGAAAGCGAACACCTGGCCGGCGCCGCCCTGGACGTGTTCACCAACGAGCCCCCCGGCGATCTGCCCCTGCTGAAACACCCCCGGCTCGTCGCCACTCCCCACCTGGGCGCGTCAACCCAGGAGGCCCAGCGCGAGGTCGCCATCGAGGCGGCGGAGCAAGTGCTGGCGGTGCTGGATGGCAAGCCGGCCCGCAACACCGTGAACGCGCCGTTTGTGCCTCCGGAGGTCCATGCCATCCTGGCGCCCTACGTGCCGGTGGCGTCCATGGTGGGTCGCCTGCTGACCAGCATGGCGAGGGGTCAGTTCGTTGGGATCACCATCCGGTACCAGGGCGAAATCGCCGAGCACAACACCGCCATCCTCAAGGCGGCCGCGCTGGTCGGTTTGCTGGGGCAGGTCAGCGGTGAGGCGGTCAACATGATCAACGCCCCGGTGCTGGCGCAGCAGCGCGGCCTCCAGGTCACCGAGCAAACCTCCGGCGACAGCCGCGAGTACGCCAGTCTGATCTCCGCGACGCTGCACACCACCGGCGACGACATCACCATCGCGGGCACCTCCCTGCGCGACGAGCCGCACTTGGTCCGCGTCAACGAGTACTGGATGGATGTTGCCCCGTCCGCCCCCTACATGTTGTTCGTGGACAACCAGGACCAGCCGGGAATCATCGGCGCGGTGGGTACCACTGCCGGCCGCCACAACATCAACATCAGCTTCATGGAAGTGGGACGCATCGCCCCCCGGGGCCAGGCCATGATGGTGGTGGGATTGGACGACCCGATCTCTGCGGACGTACTTGCCGAAATCAGAGCCTTGCCGCAGGTGGACGACGCCCGGGTGGTGGCGATGTAGCCGGCGAGCTCTGATACAATGGATACACGGCGTTTCGCCGTACCGCACGGGTCGAAGCTGGCGGGTTATCGGTATAAGGCAGATTTCTGCTGAGTAGGTTCAAGTCCTACCCCGGGGCTCTATGCTTCGGAGCTCCTGTCGGCGCCTCTTATCCGTGCGAACCCCGGTGAGCCAACGCCGGTGGAAAGTTGCCAACTCGGCGGCCTCCCACCGGCGTTTCTTACCCGCAACACCCAGAGCCGATGACCTCGGCTCTATTTTCACTTCACGGAGGAGGACATCATGGTCTATCTGACCCAAGTGTACGGCGCTCCTGCCCCGCAGTCGGAGCCTCTGCCCGGACGCGAGGGCGAGATGGTCCAAAACTCCGCCGGCGGCATGGCCTTTCCCGTAGACGACTTTACGCGCCTGCGCCGTTTCCTGGTTCTCGGCTCGGAGGGCGGCAGCTACTATGCGGCAGAGCGTAAGCTGACCGTCGAGAACGCCAATACCGTCAAGCGGTGCATCGAAATCGACGGCCACCGGGTCATCGACGAGGCTACCCGCGCCAGCCGGGGCGTCGCGCCCAGGAATGGCCCACCCCTCTTCGTGCTGGCCATGGCAGCGTCCTTCGGCGACGACGACGTTCGCCGCCACGCGCTGTCCGTCCTGCCCCAAGTCGCCCGCACCGGCAGCCACCTGTTCCGCTTCGTAGAGTACGCCGACGCTATGCGCGGCTGGGGCAAGGGTCTGCGACGGGCCATCGGCACCTGGTACGAGGCCCAGGGCGGAGTCGCGCCGGCCGCTTACCAAATGGTCAAATACCGCCAGCGCAACGGCTGGACTCACCGTGACCTGCTCCGCAAGGCTCACCCGTCGGGCAAGGACAATCCCGACTTTGACGCCCTGTACGCCTGGGTAACGCAGGGCAGTGCGCCACCGGAGGATGACCGCCGTTATGACATAATCCGCGCTTACGAATCCGTTCTGGGGCACGTGAGCGATCCAGTCCTGATTGCCGATGCCATCCGCGAATTTGACATGACCTGGGAGATGATTCCCGGCGAGGTCATGGGCGAAAAGGTAATTTGGGAAGCCCTGTTCGAAAAGATGCCCCTGACGGCCATGCTGAGGAACCTGGCCACGCTAACCCGCCTCGGCATCGTTGCCCCGATGTCCGACGCCGCCGGTCAAGTTGCCGCCAGGTTGAACGACGCCGATGGGCTGCGGGCGGCGCGGATCCACCCCATCGCCATCCTGTCCGCCCTGACTACCTACAAGTCCGGCCGAGGCGTCAGGGGACGCAACACCTGGACTCCCGTGCCGACGGTGGTGGACGCGCTGGATTCAGCCTTCGATAAGTCCTTCGCCTTTGCGCCACAAACCGGCCGGCGGTTCTACCTGGGCATTGACGTGTCCGGTTCCATGTCCGGGGGCTCCATCGCCGGCGTCGAGGGACTGACGCCGCGCATGGGAGCCGCCGCCATGGCCATGGCAATCGCCCGACGCGAGAGTAATTACTATATGGCCGCCTTCGCCGACGCCAACGGCGCGGCCATCGCCAATCGTTTTTTCGGTTCTCACCGTCATGCCGACTACGAAATGATGCCGCTGCACATCGCCGCCACGGACAGCCTCGCCGACGCGCTGCGCAAGACGGACCACCTGCCCTGGGGCGGCACCGACTGCGCCCTGCCTATGCTGGACGCCACGGCGAAGGATATCCCGGTGGGCTGCTTCGTCATCATTACCGACAACGAAACCTGGGCCGGGCGCATCCATCCCGCGGAAGCGCTGCGCCAGTACCGCGACAAGACGGGCATTCCTGCCAAAATGGTAGTCGTTGCCATGACGGCCACCGAGTTCAGCATCGCCGACCCCAAGGACGCCGGGATGCTGGACGTGGTGGGTTTTGACGCCTCCGTGCCGCAGGTTATCGCCGACTTCGTCAACTCGTAGCCGCGCAGAGGAGTTTGCCGACGGCCGGGAATGGACAAATCCGCTCCGCCCCTGTAAAAATGCAGGGGCGTTGCCTTCCCGCAACCGTCCGGAGACCATGCCGTGAACGCGCCACAGCCGACCTTCACTGATGAGCAGGTCGTTGCTGCAATCCGCGCCGCCTTTTCCCCCCGGTGGGACACGTCGTTGTCCCGGGAAGATGCGGCGGTCCATGCGGAAACCTACCGCGAGAACTTGGCGCATTACCGGCAACACGTTCGGCGCAGTCTGAACGAAAGCGATTATCTGCAAGTCGCCGAAAAATCCTGGGGCGCTTTCACGCAAATCGTCAAAGCTATCGGCGCCGACCACCAGATAAAACTGTCCAGTCATATCGGGATTATGCGCGTGGCCGGCGAACTGGCAAAGTTGATCGCCCAAACCGCCCCTGAAGCCGGCGGCAGGGTGAGCGATGCGTCGGTTATGGCCCACAGTCTGCATCTGCATTTCTACGAAAATGAACTGCCGGATGATCGAGTCACCCAGTCCGCCACTACGGTGAGCGAGGCTATTGATCTATTGCAGGACTGGTTCCCGCATCAACCAAGTGATGATGGAGCAACGTTATGAGCAACGCGCCACCATCTTTCACCAGCGAACAAGTCGTTGCTGCTATCCGCGCCGCCTTTTCCCCGCGCTGGGACACGTTGCTGTCTGCGGAAGACGCGGCGGCCCAGGCGGCAACCTACCGCGCCAACCTGGACCATTACCGCAAGCACGTTCAGCGCAGTCTGGACGAAAGCGATTATCTGCAAACAGCCGAAAAATCCTGGGGCGCTTTCACGCAAATCGTCAAGGCCATCGGCGCTGACCATCAGATAAAACTGTCCCGTCACGTTGGGATCTACCGGGTAGCCGGCGAATTAGCTTCCCTAGTGGGGCAATTAGACCCGGATGCGGAAATCGCGCTGAATAATGCAACCGCGTTGGTCCACAGCCTGAACACCCATTTTTACGAAGGCGACCTGACCGATGCCGTGGTCATCCAATCGGCGGGCACGGTCAGCGACGGCATCGACCTGCTGCAAGAGTATTTCCCGCCGCCAACCGAACGCTAACCCCCGGCATTCACAAAACCCCAAACCATCCCGGAGATGACACTATGGCAGACCGCATCGTAATAATGGGCCCCGGCGCCGTGGGCAGCTACGTCGGCGCGTTTCTCGTTCAGGCCGGCGAGGACGACATCACCTTCATCGACATGTGGCCCGAGCACGTGGAAAAGATGCGCGCCGAGGGCCTGCGCGCCAGCGGCAGCCAGGGCGATTTCACCGTGCCGGTCAACGCCATGCACCTGACCGACGCCCAGAACATCACCGAACCCTTCGACTACGCCTTCATCACCGTCAAGTCCTACGACACCGAGTGGGCGACCCACTTCATCAAGCGGTACGTGAAGGACGACGGCGCGTTCGTGTCCATCCAGAACTGCTGGAACGACCCCACCATCGCCAACATCGTTGGCGAAGACCGGCAGTTGGGCTGCATCGCCTCCCACATCGAGGTGGCCCTCTGGGAGCCGGCCCACGTGAACCGCGGCGGCGCGCCCGGGCGGGACCACGGCCACACCGTGTTCCGCATCGGCGAGTTCACCGGAGCCCTCACCCCGCGTTCCGAGGCGCTGGCTGCCAAGCTGGACCACATCGACGCGGCCTACGCCACCGACAACCTGCCCGGCGAACGCTGGGCCAAGCTGTGCCAGAACGGCATGGGCAACGCCATCTCTGCCATGAGCCAACTGGGCAGCCAGGAAATGGCCGGCGATGCCAGGATACGCCGCATCCGCATCAACTTGGCCAAGGAGGGCGCTCAGGTCGGCCTGGCCCAGGGGCTCAAGGTAGTGGAGATCAACGGCACGCCCGCGGAGTTCTGGGCGGATGCCGACACTGGTGACGTGTTCGAGGAGCTGGATGGGAAGCTGTCCCAGTCCGGCGGACGCGTGAACTGGCTGGCCTCCATGGCCCAGGACGTGCACAAGGGACGCAAGTCCGAGGTCGATTTCATGAACGGCCTGATCTGCGAGAAGGGCCGCGAAACCGGAGTCGCCACGCCCTACCATGACGCCATCGTTGAGGCCATGCGCCTTGTCGACAGCAAGACCGTAGCGCCCGGCCCGGAAAACGTCGACCGCATCATTCGGGCGGTCGAGGGTTAATACTCTGTCATTGCGAGGAGCGACAGCGACGTGTCAATCCCGACGAGATTGCCGCTCTACACTCGCAATGACATCCGACAAAAGGAGGCCAGATATGTACATCACCGTAGAACCCGCCGGCCTGATGATGCATACGGTCAAGCTGGTGTTCGATCCATCCGACCCAGCGCCGGAAGACCAGCAGGTGCGCGACTACCTCAGCGAGCACGAGTTGGAGCCCCGCTACCACTGGTTCGCTGAAATCGACGGGCTCGAGGGCCGCGAGTGCGAGATCATGCAGTTCGGCGGCTGTTACCTCGGGCGCAACCTCCAGAACATCGGGCTGATTCAGCGCCGCATCGTGGAGGAGGAGTTGATCACCGCCGAGATCGACCGGCATATCGCCGACGGTCGCCTGACCGCCCTTGCCGACGCCGTAGAGAACCAACGGCAGGCCGCTGTCGCCGCGCTGATCGAAGAGTTCCGCGTGGAAGAGAGCTTCGCTCAGGGTGAGGACGGAGAATTGCGCGCCACTTTGGACTCTGATGTCCTGCAGCAATCGGCCCTCCGCGCTCTGGCCGCCGCTGAGGCGACCTGATGGCAACCGAAACTCACCCGGAATGGGGTTACGCCGGTGAGATTGGCCCTGATAGATGGGGCTGCCTGTCCTCCGACTACAACCTGTGTTCCGCAGGAGTTGAGCAGTCGCCGGTGAACTTGGCCGGATACGTCTCGGGCGGGACCGAAACGGTGACTTTCGACTACACGACCGTTGCTGTGCAGGCCCGCAACAACGGGCACACCGTTTACCTGGATTTCGACCCCGGCAGCGGGGTGTCGGTGGGTAGACGCCGCTACGAGTTGCTGGGCGTTCATTACCATTCCCCTGGAGAGCATCTGCTGGACGGCGAAACCTTCGCGGCTGAGCTTCACCTGGTGCACCAGGATGCTGACGGCAACCTGGCCGTTGTGGGGCTACTGTTCCGGCTGGGCAACCCCAGTCCCCTGGTGGAGGATCTGTTGGGCCTGGCTCCGGCGACGGGGGTGGAAGCCGACGTTGGTGGCGGCCCGAACGCGGCGGAATACGAGCCGTCGCATAGCGGCTATTACGGGTACCGCGGTTCGCTGACCACGCCGCCGTGCTCGGAAGGGGTGCGGTGGATGGTCATGCAGAGCATCGGAACCGTGTCAGCGGACCAGGTGGACATACTGCAATCGCTGACCCACGGGCCGAATAACCGGCCGCCGCAGCCCATTGGCGACCGGCAGATCACGGTGTCGGATGGGGGCTGACCCAAGGGCGGCGCGGACAAAAATATGGAGCGGGCGATGGGAATCGAACCCACGTAGCCAGCTTGGAAGGCTGGGGCTTTACCACTAAGCTACGCCCGCTCAGTAGATCCATTATAACCCATGTCAGCAGCGCGACCAGCGGGCCGGTTGTCCGTAGCCGGTTGTCCGCAGCAACGACGTCGCGGGATGGGGTCACAGCGGCCCATGCGCTGCAAGATTTAACGAAGGGCCAGCCGGAGGCGACAACCGTGCCAGTGGAGGACGAGCAAGTTCTAGGGATGTTGGATATCGCCGGGTTGCAATCGGCGGTTGGCGACGGCTCGATAGACACGGTGATTCTGGCGTTCCCGGACCTGTACGGGCGGCTGCTTGGCAAACGCCTGGATGCTTCGTTTTTCCTGACCGAGGTGGCGGGCGGCACCCACGTCTGCGACTACCTGTTCACCGTTGACATGGATATGGAGCCGGTCGCCGGCTATGAGTTTGCCAACTGGGACCGTGGTTACGGGGACGTACACCTGGCGCCGGACCTGACAACGATACGCCGGCTGGCGTGGCTGGATCGCACCGCGCTGGTTATCTGCGATGCGGAACTGCAAGCCGACCACCGGCCGGTTGCCGTGGCTCCCCGTTCCATCCTGCGCAGACAGCTGGAACGGCTGGGCGCAAAGGGCTTTCAGGCCATGGCCGGCTCCGAGTTGGAGTACTACCAATTTCGAGTGTCCTACATTGACGCGGCAAAGAGCGGATACCGTGACTTGCCGGAAGCCGGATGGTACATCGAGGACTACCATTTGCTGCAGGCGGCCCGCACCGAGGACCTGAACGGCGCCTTCCGCCGCAACCTGGCGGCATCCGGGGTTCCCATTGAATCTACCAAGGGAGAGTTTGGCCGCGGGCAGCACGAGTTGAACGTCCGCTACGCTCCCGTGATGGAAATGGCGGACCGGCACGCGGTGCTCAAGCAGGCCATCAAGGAGATTTCGGACCGGCTCGGATGCAGCGCCACCTTCATGGCCAAGCCGGACGCCACCCAGGCCGGTTCCAGTTCCCACCTTCACGTGAGCCTGTGGAGCGAGGAGAACGGCGAGTTAGTCAACGCCTTCCCGGGGGAGAGTAATTTGGCCGGAATAGCCTGTTCCGATGAGTTTCGGTGGTTCCTGGGCGGGTGGATGCGGTACGCGCCGGAATTGATGGTTTGTTACGCGCCCACCGTGAACTCATACAAGCGGTTCCAGGCTGGAAGCTGGGCTCCGACGGCGCCAGCATGGTCCCCCGACAACCGCACCGCAGGCTTCCGGATTGTGGGAACCGGTCCCAGCCTGCGCATCGAGTGCCGGATCCCGGGAGCGGACGTCAACCCGTATCTTGCTTACGCGGCGGTTGTCGCATCCGGATTGGCCGGCATCGAGCAACGGATTGAGCCGCCTCCAGCATATCTGGGCGACGTCTACTCGGCGCAAGAAGAGGCGGTGCTGCCGTCGAGTCTGGAAGAGGCTATCAGGAACTTCGAGCGTAGCGCACTGGCCCGGTCAGCCTTCGGCGCTGACGTCGTGACGCATTACGCGCACTTCTTCTCAACCGAGGCCGCTGCCTATCAGCGCGCGGTCACCGATTGGGAGCGGACGCGCTACTTTGAACGGATTTGATCTCCCTGATAAATTTTTGCGGTTCAGCGCCCGTCCGGCGAAGGATCGTCATATCAGCTAAAGCCGGTGCCAACGCCTTGCAGCGCTCCGGTTTCAGGCGAATCATGACTACTCCGGGGAGGTCACCTGGCGGACTCTGAACGGTTAAAACGGTCGAATAGCATTGACAATTTGGGCCGCGTTCCGTAATCTATTTATTGATTGGCGAAAACCGGAAGGCCCCGGAAGTTGCCGGGGCTTTTTTAGCTTATGGCGCGGTTTAGCCGGTCGGGCTCAGCGGAGCCAACCTCGCGCCCCGGTGGCGCAATTGGCAGCGCAGCCGATTTGTAATCGGCAGGTTAGGGGTTCGAGTCCCCTCTGGGGCTCCAAATCGAAATTATCGAAACTGGATCATCTGTCCGGGAACAAATACACGGAGGGGTGGGTGAGTGGTTAAAGCCACCAGACTGTAAATCTGGCGCCCTGACGGGCTTCGCAGGTTCGAATCCTGCCCCCTCCACCACTTATTGTCGAAAACAGCATTCCATCCGCCCAAGTAGCTCAGAGGTAGAGCACGTTCTTGGTAAGAACGGGGTCGGCGGTTCGATTCCGCCCTTGGGCTCCACCGGCGTCAACAACCCGCAGGGAGGTCCCGCGGGCCGGAACGAAGCAACCACCAACAAGGAGCAAGGAGTAACCCGCCACCATGGCTAAGCAAGTCTTCGACCGTTCCAAGCCCCACGTCAACGTGGGAACTATCGGTCACGTCGACCACGGCAAGACCACCCTGACCGCCGCTATCACCAACGTGCTGTCTCAGGAGAACAACGCCAGCTTCCGCAGTTTCGACAGCATCGACAACGCGCCGGAAGAACGGGCCCGCGGTATCACCATCGCCATCGCCCACGTGGAATACGAGACCGAGAGTCGGCACTACGCCCACGTTGACTGCCCAGGCCACGCCGACTACATCAAGAACATGATCACCGGCGCAGCCCAGATGGACGGCGCGGTCCTGGTCGTGTCCGCTCCCGACGGCCCCATGCCCCAGACCCGGGAGCACATCCTGTTGGCGCGTCAGGTCGAAGTGCCCTCCATCGTCGTTGCGCTCATCAAGGTCGACATGATGGTCGACGAAGTGTTGCTGGAACTGGTGGAGCTCGAGGTTCGCGAGCTGCTCAGCACCTACGACTTCCCCGGCGACGATACCCCCATCGTCCGCGTCAGCGGCCTGAAGGCCCTCGAGGGCGACGCCGACGCCATGGAGCAGGTGCGTGAACTGGTCGCGACCATGGACGACTACATCCCGCAGCCGTCCCGCGTCACCGACCAGCCGTTCCTGATGCCCATTGAGGACGTCTTCGGCATCAAGGGCCGCGGCACCGTCGTCACTGGTCGCGTCGAGCGCGGACAGCTCAACGTTGGCCAGGAAGTGGAAATCATCCGCTCCGGTGACGTTCGCAAGACCGTGGCCACCGGTTTGGAAATGTTCCACAAGCTTCTCGACACCACTGAAGCCGGCGACGCCGTCGGTGTGCTGCTCCGCGGCGTGGACCGAGACGAGGTTGAGCGCGGCCAGGTGCTGGTGGCGCCCGGTTCCATGCGCCCATACCGCAAGGCTGAGGCCGAGGTGTACGTGCTGAGCCAGGCTGAAGGCGGCCGCCACACCCCCTTCTTCACCGGCTACAAGCCCCAGTTCTACATCCGCACCAGCGACATCACCGGCGAGATCGCCTTGCCCGACGGCGTGGAAATGGTCATGCCCGGTGATAACATTACCATGACCGTGAACCTCATCACCCCGATCGCCGTCGAAGAGGGACTCCGCTTCGCCATCCGCGAGGGCGGCCGTACCGTCGGCGCCGGCGTGTTCACCCGATTGCTGGAGTGATCCCATGGCCCGCAAGTCAACCGACGCCCGGCAGGTCATCACGTTGCAGTGTACCGACTGCCGAGAGCGCAACTACTCGACCATCAAGAACCGGCGCAGCCATACGACCCGCATGGAATTGCGGAAGTACTGCAGCCGCTGTCGGGGCCATCAGGTCCATCGGGAAGTGAGGTAGCGGCCCGTGGCCCGTGCATCGACCAGACGACCGTCGCCGATCTCTCCCCGCGCGGTGGGGAGGGTCGGCCCGATCGGCTTCCTGCGTGAAACCGCGTCCGAACTTCGGAAATCGGTCTGGCCGAGTAAGGAAGAAACGGCCCGGCTCACGGTCATCGTCATCGTGCTGTCCGTGATCATGGGCTTCTTCCTCGGTCTGTTGGACCGGGTTTTCGACTTCGGGATGAGTTTCGTTATCGGCCTGCGGCAGTTGCCTTTCTGACCCTGACCGGGTTCGGCGCGCTCACGCCTCGCTGCGGTATCTCCGGAGACCGCCCTTAGCGCCGGCGTCAATGGGGCCGGCACTTTCTTGGGGCCGCTCCATTCTCGCCCACTGAGATTGAAACAATGACCACAACGCATCCCGACGACCTGCGCTGGTACATCGTCCACACCTATACGGGTCAGGAAGATATGGTCAAGCGGAACCTTGACCTGCGCCGACAGAGCCTCGGCATGGACGACCGGATAACCCGCGTCGAGGTGCCGGCCGAGGACGAGATCACCCGCAACAAGGGTGAGCGAACCAAGCAGCGCCGCAAGCTGTTTCCGGGCTACATCCTGGTCCAGATGGTCATGGACGACGAGGCCTGGTTCCTGGTAAGAAATACCACCGGCGTGACGGGGTTCATTTCGGCCGAGGAAGAGGGCGGCGACCGCCCGCGTCCGGTCCCGCTGGACGACCGCGAGGTTGATGACATCCTGGACCGCGTCGCCTCCGGCGAGCCGCGCGCCGTCATCGGCCTGGCGCAGGGAGACACGGTACGGATCTCCGAAGGCCCCTTTGCCGACATGCTTGGTCGCGTCGAAGAGGTGGACGAACACCGGGGGCAGGTCACCGTTCTGATCTCCGTTTTCGGCCGCGAAACCCCCGTGGAACTGGACTTCACCCAGGTGGAAAAGGCCTGATCCCATCCTCCCAACGCGGACCCTGGTCCGCGCGCCTAAAATCAGGACAACCGGAGGCCATCAGTGGCAAAGAAAGTACTCGCCGTCATCAAGCTCCAGCTGGAAGCAGGCAAGGCTACGCCCGCGCCGCCGGTGGGTCCGGCATTGGGTCAGCACGGCGTCAACATCATGGCCTTCGTCAAGGAGTACAACGAACGCACCGGCAGCCAGTCCGGCACCATCGTGCCCGTCCATCTGACCGTGTACCAGGACCGCTCCTTTACCTTCGTCACCCGAACCCCTCCGGCTTCGGACCTCTTGCGCCGCGCCGCCGGCATCGAGAAGGGTCAGGGGGACGCACGCGCGCCTATCGGCGTAACCGTCACCAACGAAGTCCTGCGTGGCATCGCGGAGGAGAAGCTCAAGGACCTCAACGCCAACTCCGTCGAACAGGCCATGAACATCATCGCCGGCACCGCCCGCAGCATGGGGATTACGGTCGAAGACGACTGACGCCAGCGCTGTTCAATTCCCGGAAACGCTACCAGGGAGAATCGAAAATGCCCAAGCACAGCCGACGCTACACCGCCGTTGCCGAGCGTGTTCCGGAGGACAGCGTTTACCAGCCTCGAGAAGCCATCGACCTGGTGAAGGAACTTTCCACCGCCAAGTTCGACGAGACCATGGAGGTCCATCTCCGCACCAACGCTGACGTGCGCCACGCCGAGCAACAGGTTCGCGGCGTCACCGTCCTTCCTCACGGGCTGGGCAAGCAGGTGCGCGTGCTGGTGTTCGCCAACGGCGAGGCCGCCGACATCGCCCGCCAGGCCGGCGCCGACTATGTGGGCGACGACGACCTGATCGCCCAGGTTGAAAGCGGCTGGGTTGAGTTTGACGTTGGGCTGGCGATCCCGGAAATCATGTCCAAGATCGGCCGATTGGGTCGCGTCCTGGGCCGCCGGGGGCTGATGCCCAACCCTCGTACCGGCACTCTCGTTCCCGCCCGTGACCTGCCGCGCGTCATCCAGGAATCCAAGGCCGGCCGTCTCGAGTTTCGCACCGACCGGACCGCCATCATCCACGGGCAGTTTGGCAAGTCCTCCTTTGAGACCGACGCCTTGATGGACAACCTTACCGTGTTCATGGACTCCGTCATGCGTGAGCGCCCGGACGCGGTCAAGGGCGCTTTCATCAAGTCGGCATACATCACCTCGTCCATGGGGCCCGGCCTCTCCGTAGATGTGGGGACACTCCAGGGGATGAAGCCGGAGTAAGCTGCTGGCTGGCATCCTACCGTTGCCAATCCCCGGAGGGGATGCTAGACTGATCCGCACAATCGAATACCGTTACTACGCCCGAGACAGCGGGTTCCCCATGGGGAATAATGGCCATGCCGGTCGCCCGCCGAGGCGCAGCGCCGGATTGCTCCGGCGCGCATGTGGATGATCAACGCCGCTGGCCCAAAGGCCACGCACGCCGAATTACCCGCGCCCTCATCTCGGAGCGCGGGTTCCTTTTTAAACGTCCTTGATCCAGGAGCAGACCTTGCCAACCCAGGAAAAAGTCGATCGCGTAGCCGAGTTGAAGGACAAACTGGAACGCAGTTCCATCATCATCTCCACCGGCTACTCCGGCATGAACGCCAACCAGATGGTGGACCTCCGGCGCAGGATGCGTGACGGCGGCGTCGAATTCGTCGTAGTGAAGAACAGCCTGCTCAGCCGCGCCGCCGACGCCGCGGAGATTCCCCAATTAAAAGATGTTATAACGGGTCAAACCGCCATCGCGCTGGGCTACGAAGATGCAGCCACCATAGCCAAGGCGGTTAACCAGGCGGCCCAGGCCAGCGCCGGCGCCCTCGCGGTTCACGGCGCGGTGGTCGAGCAGGGCGTCGCCATGCAGCCGGCGGATGTGACGCGACTGGCGGATCTGCCGCCGCGTCCCGTCCTCGTGGCCCAGCTTTTGGGCACCATGCAATCACCGCTCTACGGGCTGGCCAGCGTGCTCAACGCTACCATCAGCAGCCTGGCCTACGTCCTGCAGGCCAGGATTGATCAACTCCAGCCGGCAGAAGCAGCCGAATAGCGAAAGTCATCCCACGTCCAGTCGTAAACAACCATCAGGAGGCAACAATCATGGCAGTGAACCAGGAAGTTCTTGACGCGATCAAGGGCATGAGCGTGATGGATCTGGCCGATCTGGTCAAGGCCATCGAGGAAGAGTTCGGCGTCTCTGCGGCCGCCCCCATGGCGGTTGCCGCTGCTCCGGCTGCCGGCGTAGTGACCGATGACGCGCCTTCCGCGGCCGCTGAGGAGCAGACCGAGTTCACCATCACTCTGTCTGACTTCGGCGCCAACAAGATCAACGTCATCAAGGCCGTGCGCGAGGTCACCGACCTCGGTCTGCGCGAGGCCAAGGAACTGGTCGAGTCTGCCCCGACCCGCGTCCGCGAGGGCGTGAACAAGGAAGACGCCGACAGCATCAAGTCCAAGCTGGAAGAGGCTGGAGCCACGGTGCAAGTTGCCTAGGCTTCGGCCGGAACAACGCCTTTAGCCAGCGCCAGGGGGCGGGTATTGCACCTGCCCCCTGATCGTTTGCCTGGTGTACAATGCCGCTAGTTTGACCGGGAGGACCTCCCAGCATGGATCTGCAACTTGAGGGCAAGACCGCAATCGTTACCGGCGGCAGCCGCGGCATCGGCAAAGCGGTGGCCCGGGTACTCTCTGCCGATGGCTGCAGCGTAGTCATCACCGGCCGCTACGCCGACACCCTGTCCGAGTCGGCCGAGGATATCGCCGCAGACACCGGCGGCAGGATCGTTCCCATTGTTTCCGACATGACCAGCACCAACCAGGTGAATGCCATGGTCGCCCAGGCCGCCGAGGCGCTGGGCGGGCGCATCGACATCCTGGTAAACAACGCCGCCGCGCCCGGGGGCCTCGCCCGCGGTTCGCTGGCTGAAATCCGCGACGAAGACGTGATGCTGGACCTGGACACCAAGGTGATGGGCTACCTGCGCTGCGCCCGCGCCGTGGCGCCGTACATGCAGCAGCAGGGCTGGGGCCGCATCGTGAATGTCGGCGGTTTGTCCGCGCGCCGGGCGGAGGGGAACCTCAGCGCCGGCGTCCGCAACTCCGGCCTCTCCAACCTGACCAAGTACCTGGCGGAGGAATTGGGCGGCGACGGAGTTTGCGTCAACCTCGTGCATCCCGGCACCACCCGTACCGAGCGCAGCGGGCCAATGTACGCCGAGCAGGCCGAACGCGAAGGCACCACCGTCGAGGAGATCGAACGCCGCGCCGCCTCCCGCAACTCCACCCGTCGCATCGTCGACGCCGAGGAGTTGGCGTGGGTGGTGGCTTTCTTCGCCTCCCCTCGCAGCATCGCCATCAGCGGCGAGACCATCGCGGCGGGCGGCGGGTCCGGCACCAACGTTTACCATTGATTTCCCCCTAACTTCGTCATTCCGACTACGCTCGTCATTCCGGCGAAAGCCGGAATCCAGCGCCACAGGAGACACAGCCATGATCAAAGTAACCGTGTTCTACGAGAACGAGGACGGCAAGTCCTTCGATTTCGACTACTACTGCAATACGCACATGCCTCTGGTGCAGGAACGCCTGACCACCTTCGGGATGCGCTACTACAACGTGGAAAAGGGCATTTCCGACACCGACCCCAACGCCCCTCCGATGTACACTGCCGTTGGCTACCTCTTCTTCAACGACGTGGACGGGGTGCACGAAGGCTTCAAGACCCACGGCCGCGAGCTGGTCGGGGACGTGAAGAACTTCACCGACATCGAGCCCAAGTTCCTCATCAGCGAGTTGGTTGCCTGATAACTCGCCAAGCAGCCAGGGATAGGGGCGGCCATGCGGTCGCCCCTATGTCTATCCAGCTTGCCGCCATCCTGTGCATCTCGGAGTGAGACGACATGAACGAAGCTGTTGACGCCCTCGCTGAACGCGCCATACGCGAACACTGGGAGTTCGTGCCCACGTCCGGCAGCCGGATCGGCCGCCACGATTACGACGGTCGGCTGCCCGATTTCACCCCCGGGTGTGTAGCTCGACGCATCGAAGAGCTGCACCGTTCGCTGGCCCAACTCTCTGCGCTACCCCCATCCGATGGTCCCGTTGCCGATGACGACTTCCGGATGGACCGCCTGTCCCGCAGCCTGCTGGAAATGTTCCTCCGTCGCGAACTCTTCAGCCTGGAGGAAATGCGTACCCTGCACAACAACCCCCAGCGCTAGGTCGGCTATATCGGCGTCGGAAGCTACGTGCAGCGGGACTACGCGCCTTTGCCGGACCGACTGCGTTCGGCAACCGCCGTTCTCCGCCAGGTTCCCGACTTCCTGAACATGGTGGATGCGATCACGGATGCCGAGTTGGGACAACCCATCCGCGAGATGGCCGTCGAAGCCTACCGGGGTATGGCGTCGTTCTATAACACCGGCTTGGCAGACGCCTCCACTCAATGCGCGGCCATCGCTCCTGACGTGGCCGCCGAGTTCGACGCGGCGCGCGAGACCGCCGCCGCTGCCGTTGCCGATTTCGTCCAGCGCTTGCAGGACCGCAGGGTCCGTCCCGAATTCGCCATCGGACGCGACCTGTACAGTCGGATGCTGCAAGTCGGTGAAGGGGTCGACACGCCCCTGCTCGACGTCCTCTCCATCGGGCAAGCCAATCTGGAGCAAAACCTCCGCCGCCTGGATGAGGCAGCGGCGCTGGTTGCTCCCGGCAAGTCGGTGCGCGAGGTGGTGGCCCAAATCGCAGGCAACCATCCCGCGGCGGATGCCCTGATACCGGAAACGCGGGCCATGCTGGAGGACATCCGCCAGGCTCTCATCGACCATGACATCATCAGTGTGCCCTCGGAGGAGCGCTGCCAGGTCACCGAGACGCCGTCCTACATGCGCTACGCCTTCGCCGCCATGGACTCGCCCGGCGGCCTGGAGGAAGTGGCCACCGAGGCCTTCTACTACGTGACGCCCGTGGAGCCGGACTGGACGCCGCGCCAGCAGGAGGAGTGGCTGACCAACTTCAACTACCATACGCTTCAGATCGTCAGCGTCCATGAAGTCTACCCGGGTCACTACGTCCACAACCTGCACAACCGCCACGGCGGCGGCCTTCCCCTGATCAACCGGGTCGCCACGTCCTACGCCTTCACCGAGGGTTGGGCGCACTACACCGAGGAGATGATGCTGGAGACCGAGTTTGGTCGCGACAACCCCGCGCTGTGACTCACCCAACTCCTGGAGGCTCTGGTCCGCAACTGCCGCTACCTCTGCTCGCTGGGGATGCACACCCAGGGCATGACCGTGGACGAGGCTACGCGGTTCTTCCAGGCCCACGCCTACATGGAAGAGCACCCGGCCCGTCGGGAGGCCCTGCGCGGCACCTTCGACCCCGGCTACCTGAACTACACCCTGGGCAAGCTGATGCTGCTCAAACTCCGCCAAGACTGGCGCCGGCAGGAAGGTTCAGCCTACAGCCTGCGCCGGTTCCACGACGCCACGCTGTCCTGGGGCGCCCCGCCGGTGCCGCTGCTGCGCCAGGTGATGCTCAACGAGCCGGGAACGGAGATCCTGTGAAGCTGGGTCAGACGACCTGCGCCCCCAGAATCCTGCCGATGTGGTCCAGCGCCCACCGGTGGGCGTCGGCGTCAAAGGACGCTACACAGTCGGTGGGCACCTCCACGGCGTAGTCCCGGTTGCGCGCGTCCGACGTGGTGTGCATCACGCAGATGTCGGTGCACACGCCGCAGACGATGATCTTGTCGGGGTTGAGCGCGGCCAGCCGATCAGCAAGGTCGGTGTTGAAGAACCCGCTGTAGCGGTTCTTGGGGATGACGTTCCCATCGCCGACCCATTCGGCCAGCTCGGGTATGACCTCCGGCTCCTCGGTTCCGATGACGCAGTGCACCGGGAACATCTGGAACTCCAGGTCGTCGGGCAGGTGGTGGTCGGAGACGAAGAGGATGGACGATCCCGCCTGAGCCTCCCGCCGCAGCAACTGCCGCACCGGCTCGATGATGCTGCGGGCGTCGTCGCCGCAGTACAGGTTGTGCCCCGGCTCCATGAACCCGCGCACCATGTCGACCACCAGGACTGCGTTGGGCATGGCGTCCACCTCCTTACTTCAACGACCCGTCCACCGGGATCAACTGCTCGTTATACGGGTCAACCCCCAAGAACACGCCCTCCAGAGTGTAAGCGCCCAGCAGCGGCGACATTCCCTCCTCGCCAAAAATCACCCAAGTGTTGGTTTCGATTCCATCCACCCGTGCCCGCGCTTCAGCCATGTCCAACTGTACGCGCTCGCCCCCGGCGTATTCAAACGTCCTGCGGATGTCAGGTTGGATACCCAACCCCTCCAAGGTGGAGCGAGGGATCACTGTTGTTGTCGCGCCGGTATCCACCATCACGTCGACATCCTCGAAATGCTCACCGTTGAGGTTACCGATCTGGATGGTCAAATTGAAAGTGCCCATGTACTTTCTTCGTGGTGGCGTTACGCCGATCGCGAGTTGATCTGACGCGCGATTCCCCGCCTGCTTTCCAGTGTAACGCCGATCAGTGCGCGATGCTGCTCGGCGCGAAGCCGCCGTAGCGCGGGTACTGCGAGCAGATGAACTCCAGGTACGCCGGCTGGCCGGTCCCGTTGGCCGCCATGGCCCGTTCCAGCGCCGGCACCACGTCCGACGGCTCGGTGACCCGCTCGGTGTACAGACCCAACTCCGCCACCGCGCGGGACATGTTCACGTCCTCGGGACCCATCACCTGGTGGGTGTAGGGGTCGTGGCCGTCGCCCCAGAACCCAGGGCCGTAGCCGGCGAACCCGCCGTTGGCCACGTGGGCGACGGTGATGCCCAACTGCTGGCGAACCGGAACCTCCAGGTTGCCCAGCATGTACCCCATGCCGGCGTCGCCGGTGACCGCCACTGCCTGCCGCTCCGGATAGGCCAGCTTGGCCGCCATGGCCCCGGCCAGGCCGAAGCCCAGGGTGGAGATGTTGCCCCAGCCCAGGAAGCCGCGCGGGATCAGCGTGTCGTACACCGTGCTCAGCTGGTCGCGGGTGTTGCCGGAGTCGTGGGTCACGAAGGAGTTGTACGGGTCCAGCACCTTCATCATGTCGCCGAACACGCGGTACGGGTTGATGGGCGTGTCGCTGGAGGCCATGGCCTCCCGGTACTCGGCCAGGCCGGCATCGCGGGTCTCGCGAACCTCGGCCACCACGTTGCCGGCGGCCCGGCCCGCTCCGTCGGTGCGCCGCGACACCTCGTCGGCCAGCGCCCGCAGGGTGAACCTGGCGTCGCCCAGCACCGCATGATGTGTGGGGAAGATGCGGTTCAGGTGCAGGTCGTCCAGGTTGCACTGGATGATGGTCTTGCCCGCCGCGTTGGGGATGCCGTGGGTGAACCGCCCTGGCGACAGGCTGCTGCCGACGGTGAGGATCACGTCGCTCTTGTTCAGGTAGGCGATGGGATGCTCGCCGCGCACGCCCACGAACAGCGGGTGGTTCTCCGGGAACGTGCCCTTGGCCTTCAGCGTGGTGATCACCGGGGCGTTCAGCAACTCGGCCAGGCCCACCAGTTCCTCGGAGGCCCCGGCGTAGATCACGCCCTCGCCGGCGTAGATCAGCGGGTTGGCGGCATCCATCATCAGGTCGATGGCCCGGGCCACGTCCGACGGGTCCGGCGCCGACTTGTACCCGCGCACCGGGAAGTAGGGGTCGGCGGTCTCGTCGTAGACGCCGGCGGCGTTGGGGATGGCCAGCACCACCGGACCCGGACGCCCGCTGCGCAGCATGGAGAAGGCCCGCCGCAGGAACTCCGGCGTCCGCTCCGGCCGGTCGACGTAGCCGAACCACTTGGTGATGGTCTTCAGGGCGGTGGTCACGTCGAACATGGTGTTCTCGGTGCTGCCCGCCGGAATGCCGTCGGTGATGCACAGCATCGGCGAGTTGTCCTCGAAGGCCTGGGCCAGCCCGGGGAAGGAGTACTGCAGGCCCGCGCCGTTGACGCCGCCCTGCACGGTGCAGACGCCGATGCGGTCTCCGCCGGTGACCCGCGAGTAGGCGTCGGCCAGCGCCACGGCGTAGCGGTCGTCCCGCATCATGATCATGGGCACGCCCTCGCGCCCCAAGGCATTGTTCACCCGGCACACGGGAAAGGTGGAAACCCACTCGACACCCTCCTGCTTGAGGATGCGGGCAATGGAAGTTGCAACGTCAATGGACATGGTTTTGGACCTCGTTTGGGGATTGCGGTTGGGTGAAACGGATTGTATCATCCCGCCGTCAACGGTCGATAATTGGGTATCGCCAGAGAGGATGCTGATGACTACCGGGTGGCACTTCCAGCCGCTTACTCCAGGTCCCACTGTACGGGAACCGATTGCAGGCGCGTTTTTCGCCAGCGACGCCGTGAGCGAGCCGGGCGAGGCTTTAGTGCGTGAAGGCATTCAGAATTCGTTGGATGCTACCCTGGCCGGTCTCAAAACATCGGTGCGCATGTCTCTGGTCATCGAAAACGAGGACTTGGACTGGCAGGAAGCAAGCCCGTACTTCGCCGGGGCGAGTGCACATTACACGGCAGACGGAAACGGTCTGCGTAAAGAGGACTTGCCGGGCGAAAGCGAGGCTCGTGCAGTGCTTATTTTCGAAGATTTCGGCACCTGCGGTTTGCAGGGCGATCCGGCCACACCCTATCCGCCCAAAGAGCGCGGCGAAAATAACTTTTTCCATTTCTTTCGAGCTGAAGGGTTATCGGATAAAGAACCCGGCAGGCGCGGCAGCTGGGGATTGGGTAAGGATACCTTTTTCAGGGCGAGCAGGGTCAACACTGTATTCGGGTTGACAGTGCGGAATGACGACGGCCGCCGTCTGCTGATGGGGAAAACCGTCTTGAAGTCCCATTGGGTCGGTGACAACTACTGCCAGGATGGGTACTTTGGCGTCAGATCTGACAACGAAAATATGGTGATGCCTATCGAGAGCCACGACGACATCGAGCAGTTTCAGAAAGCATTCCGCTTGGAGCGACGGAACGACCCTGGGCTATCGATTATCGTCCCTTGGTTTGACCCGGAGGTTACGGAGCACGCTCTGCTTCAAGCCGTTTTCAAGAATTATTCCTATGCGATTCTCTCTGGCGACCTCGATGTAATCGTCGAGACGGCAGGCATAGGGACATGGCTCGAACAGAATAATCTCTTGAACGAGGCACGAAATTTTCCAGAACAAGCCAGCATTTTGCCAGCAATCGAATTAGCTGAATGGGCCATAAGCGGCGATGCCACGGCAAGTCTGCTTACGCTGGGCATGACCAACCCGACGCGAGGATGGTCTTGGGACAAAAGCCTGTTCGAAGACGACCTGCTTAAGGTCCTAGATGGGAAACTGAAAGGACAAGAATACATCGCAATACGGGTTCCGGTAACTGTCCGCAAAAGGGATGGCACGTCTGCTCCATCGCACTTTGATGTGTATATGATCAACGAGAATTCCGGTCAACGCCTGCGCCCAGTGTTCATTCGCGACGGTATCGTTATATCCGATGTTCGAGCACCGTTCTTGCGAGGCATTCGTGCCTTGGTCATCGCCGACGATGCCCCGATATCCGAATTTCTGCGGCAATCAGAGAATCCGAGCCATACGATATGGCAAGGTCAACAAGTAAAGCAAGACTATACCTCTGGCGTCGGTGACCTGCGGTTTGTCGTGGAAAGCGTCAGGCGGATCTGTGACTTGGTGGCAGCCGAAGACAAAGAGGAAGACAGGCGCCTGCTGGCCGAATTTTTCACGGTTCCGGGTACGGGCGGTCGCAATGGTGGGTCGCCACCGGTACAGCCGCCTGCCCCCCCTCCAGCACAGCCTTCACGTTTTGCTATCAGACCTGCACAAGGCGGCTTTTCGGTTGTACCGGGAGTGGCACCAATAACAGCAGGCAGCCACGCAGAAATTTTAGTGGCTTATGATGTCCGGCGAGGCAGCGCTACCGGCCAGTACCGGACTACTGATTTCCAGTTGAACGTGTCGCCAATACAGTACCAATACGAGGGTGCTGAGGTCATAGACACAGGTGATAACAGAATGATTGTGCGTATTACCGAGCCTGACGATTTTCGCCTTACCGTGACCGGATTTGATCCCAACAGGCAAATTTATGTTGACGTAAAGGAAAGCGGTGGTGCCTGATGCCTGCACGACGTATCCACTTTACGGGTAGGCGACGGCTTACGACTCAGGACGTCAGAATCAGTCTCTACAACGAAGCCGTTCCGCTCGCTTTCGAAATCCCCCACTTTTCGCTAAAGCGCCACGACCTCCCGGGCGACGCTTTGGTGCGAGTCGAAGCGTACCGCCAATCTACTTACATGCCATTCGACTTGGGCACCGTGGCCAACGTCAGATTGCCCGGCCACTTGGCATTGACCGAATTCAACACACCCGACGCCATCAGATTCAGAGTGAAGGTAACGTCAGTAGCGGAAGCAACTGATGGTCAGCTGCTGGCTGTTGGCGATCGCATCCGCCCTGCCTGGGTGGACGGTGGGCAGGAATCACTCCTTCCAGTCAGACCTGCCAGCTTGGACCAAGAGGTATTCCGTTTAGACTTGGAAGACGAGCCCGTGCTGCTGATTAATGACAAGATAGATCGATGGCGAGACGTTTCAAGGGATGAGCACTTCGTCGCGCTGGTATATCCCATGGTACTGCGGGCGATACTGACGCACATTGTACCGGATAACATGCCTGACGCCGAAGAAAGTGACGATTGGCGTTTCATGTGGCTTCGGTTCGCCAAAACCCATCCCGGTATTTCTGACCCGCCTGACGACGATAAGGGTGGCGATGATCTGTCAGCTGGCGACTGGATTGACGCAGTAGTTGCCGAATTCTGCAAGCGTCATCATACCTATGACACTTTCGCCCGGCGATGGGACAGTGAGGATGACCTGTGAAGCTCCGCAGATTCACCGAAGTCGGTATTACCCGATTTGACGACTTCCGGGCATCTTCGGCGCGGACGGAGAACCAACTGCGTGCGATCCTCGAGGATGTCGCCTGTTCCGTCAGTACAGGTGCCGATATTGATGTAGAACGGGTGCACTTTCCAACGCGGTTCTCCGTCGGCGAGTACCTGCATGGCTTGCTTGATGACGTTGCTGCCCCCGGCGTGAACACCGACGTCGGGACATGGACGTGGCTGTCGGCGTTTTACTTTGAACAGCTTTGCCCGCAG
The DNA here is from genome assembly GCA_022827095.1 of Dehalococcoidia bacterium. Classification (GTDB taxonomy): domain Bacteria; phylum Chloroflexota; class Dehalococcoidia; order Lucifugimonadales; family UBA3495; genus Bin87. The sequence goes on along the minus strand of JAJDTP010000009.1, from coordinate 7,553 downwards.
GGCAGTTCGCCCGGAGATCGTCCCAGGTGGGTGCCTGCGGTGGACAACTACCGCCAGTATTATCGGCATCTCTTGGCAGGGCCATATCTGATTTACCGCGCACACAACGATAATCCGCACCGAGCCATGGCCTTGCTGGCAAACCCACCGCACCAGCCCGGCGACATAGCAGAGCAACTGGCATCGCGTCAGGAACTGGTAACCAATCCATCCGTGATGGAAGTCGCTACAAGACTCTATATCAACTCCGCAACCAATAGTCCAAAGCGCGGAGCTGCTGGCCGGGGAGCAGGGAGCGCACGGCGCCTAGCGGCAATTCTCAATCAACTTGATTTGACGTGGGACTTGTACGGGCTGGACCCGGATAAGCTGCTCGACCTTCTGCCAGAAGAATTTGACCAGTTCAAGCCATGACTCACGCCATACCGGTCGTCGACGTTTTTGCGGGATGCGGCGGCCTTGGGGAGGGTTTCAACGCTCTGGAACGGGGCGGCAAGTACCCGTTTGATGTTCGCCTGTCTATAGAAAAGGACGTTGCACCGATCCAGACACTCCGGCTGCGGGCTTTCTACCACCAGTTCAGGGGTACGCGCGTGCCCGACGGTTACTACGAATACGTCTGTGGGAAGATAGACCGGGACGAGCTGTTTCGCCGTCATCCCGTGGAAGCCGGCGAGGCAAAACGTCGCTGCCTTCAGGTGGAGCTGGGCAGTGCCCAAGCGCACGATGGGCTTGTTAGCAGCGCGATCAGGCAAGCAACGGCGAACTCGGACGATTGGGTACTGATTGGCGGGCCACCCTGTCAAGCATATTCGACCATCGGGCGGGCCAGGAACAGCAACAGGCCAGTAGACGATTACAACCCGGACACCGACGTTCGGTTTGAGCTTTATCGTGAATACATCAGGATTATCGCCACACATTGGCCCGCTGCATTTGTAATGGAAAACGTGCGGGGCCTGCTGAGCGCATCCCGAAAAGATCAATCGATTTTTGACAGGATGTATTCTGACTTGGCCGCCCCAGCGCGTGCGCTTTCACTTGATGGAATTTCCGTTCCGCACAGCTACGGATATAAACTTTATCCGGTGGCTGTAAAGCCTTCTCGCTCGGATGGTTTGCCAACTCCCTCAGATTTCGTAGTTAAGTCAGAGAATTATGGCATACCCCAAGCGCGCCACCGCGTAGTCATACTCGGCGTGCGCGATGACGTACTCGCCAGGCCCAAGACGTTGACGGCATTACCGGAGAAGGTTGATGCTGAAAAGGTCTTGGATGGCGTCCCTTCCGTAAGAAGCGGATTGTCCAGTCAGGACAACCCAATGAACTGGGTTCAGTCGATTAACGACATCGTGGAGCAGGGTTGGTGGTTCGACATTGATGCATCGGTCCGAGGCCGGATAGATGCTGCTCTTTCCGAGATTGAGGTCCCGCAATGTGATCGCGGCGACATGCGCTTTTTGAATAGCGGATCGACCTGTGAGTATAGACGGGATTGGTTTGAGGACGAGCGCTTACAAGGAACCTTGAACCACCAAGCCAGGACGCACCGGGCGGATGATTTATGGAGGTATATCTACGCCGCTTGTTACGTCAACGGTCTCGACCGGCCGTTCCGTATCAGCGATTTCCCGCCGGGATTGCGCCCAAACCATCGTAGTACAGAAAGCGCCCTGAACAACAGCAACTTTGCTGACAGGTTCAGCGTGGTGCCAAAGGATGCCCCATCCCGAACGGTGGTTAGCCACATCCGTAAAGATGGACATTACTACATTCACTACGACCCATCGCAGTGCCGTAGTCTCACAGTAAGAGAAGCAGCACGGTTGCAAACTTTCCCGGATAACTATTTCTTTGAAGGTAGTCGGACCGACCAGTACGGACAGGTCGGAAACGCGGTGCCGCCGTTGTTGTCGTATCAGATTGCCGAACTGGTAGCGGAGCTGTTGGAAAGAAATGGACAGCCTGACTCCTGAGCATCGCAGCTGGAATATGTCCCGCATCCGAAGCGGAAACACCAAGCCGGAGCGGTTGGTTCGTTCTCTGCTACACAGGATGGGCTACCGATTCCGCCTGCATCGGAGAGATTTGCCGGGACGACCAGACATCGTCCTGCCTGGCCGGCGGACGGTCGTTTTGGTACATGGTTGCTACTGGCACCGCCACCCCGGTTGCCGGTTCGCATACACTCCCAAGAGCAACGTCGCCTTCTGGCAAGCCAAGTTCGACGAAAATGTCGATCGCGATATACGGCAGCACGGTCAACTACGCGACCTCGGTTGGCACGTCATTACCGTCTGGGAATGCGAAACCAAAAATCTTGACATGCTCGCGGAGCGATTCTTCAGCGAGGTTCCCAACCTTGCCCCCGCCCCCTGCTAAACCCCGGAGAGGAAACGCCCGCCCGTCGCAGTTCGCAACTCGGTAGCCTCCAAATCGCTTGCCGTCCGTTGACGACTATTGACCATCGGATACAATGAATCGGGCAGGAAAGGGGGCAAGCCATGTCAACTACCGGGAAAACGAGCATCACGGTTCGCCATGTGCCGACCGGCACCATGCTGACTGAGGTTGAGGGAAAACTGCGCCAGTACGAAATCCGCTACGAAATGACCAGCGAAAAGATGGCGACGCTGCTCGAATTGGATGCAATCCGTCCTACCGCCGAGGTCCTCAGATGGTATTCCAGCTATCAAGGCGCGCTATCCCTCCGCAAAAAGACCCCCACGACTGGAACACCTGGGACCACTACCGAACCGTCCACGAACTCCGGTTGAATCAGCATCCCTTCGTGTTTGCAGACATTCTCACCTTCAGCGATGGAGGCGAGAGTGTCGTTTCTTTAAGCGGCGAGGTCATCTGCCGAACAGACGTAGCCCTTGAAGTGGAAATCTGGTTTGACGCGCGCTACTTCGGCAGCACGCTGCGCATCCGCGCTTACTCGTTCCGCTACATCGGGTGGCTGCGCGGAGAACATCTGCTGCTGAAATACCACAATCTGCACCGAGACTCGCATGAATACCACCACCGCGTTTATGACCCGACGACGGGTGCGGAAGTATTCCACGAAACCCTGCAACGCTACCAATTTCCTACCTTCCCCGAAGTGCTGGACGAGCTGGAATACCTGGCGGAAAGCCTGTAACGCCGTCCGCAACGCGCCGGCGGCAGCCAACCTTGCCCCCGCACCCGGCCCCTGCTAAACTGCGGCCATCATTGAACCACCCGTACCGCGCTTCCAACTAAGGAGAGGCCGCTATGCTGATTGGCCATTTTACCGAGCAGCCCTGGCAGGATGAGAACTCTGGCCTGATGGGCACCCAGAGCACCGACCTGGGTATCTCCAACAGCCACTACCGACCCGACATCGGCGCTCAGCTCTACAACCGCTACCTCGACGAGAAGGTCTACGCAGAGCAGATGGGCTTCGACGCCGTGATGCTCAACGAGCACCACTCCACGCCCTTCTGCATGCAGGGCGTCACCAACGTCGGCGCGTCCATCCTGGCCCGCATCACCGAGAAGGTGAAGATCATCATCCTGGGCAACGTGTTGCCCATCTGGGACGACCCCCTGTGGCTGGCCGAGCAGCTGTCCATGATCGACATGATCTCCCACGGCCGCCTGGTGTCCGGCTTCGTCCGGGGCGGCGGCCGCGAGAGCTGGTCCCACAACTCGCCGCCCAACTTCAACCGCGAGCGGTTCGAGGAGGCCCACGACCTGATCATCAAGGCGTGGACCGAGCCCGGCCCCTGGCGCTGGGAGGGCAAGCACTTCCACTACCGCTACGTCAACCCGTGGGCCAAGCCCCTGCAGGAACCCCACCCGCAAATCTGGATCCCGTCCACCGTGTCCGTGGAGACGGTGAAGTGGTGCGCCGAGCATCGCTACCCGCTGGTCCTCCTGGCCACCCGCCTGGAGCCCACCCGGGAGGCCTTCCAGCTCTACCACGACACCGCCGCCGAAAACGGCTACGAGTCGGGCACGCAGAACGTGGCCTACCTGTGGAAGGTCCACGTCGACGAGACCGAGGAACTGGCCGAGGAAGTCGGGCGCAAGTACCTCTCCGGCGTCAGCAACCCCTTCCTGGCCGGTAACGAGGGCGGCATCAATCCCGCCATCATGAACCTGCCGGGCCACACGTCGCGCACGTCCCGCCGCCTGTCCGCCGCCGCCTTCGGGCCCGCTGGCCGCTTCGGCACCAACCGCCGGCCTTTCGAGGACCAGGTCGCCGACAGCACCATCATCACCGGCACGCCCAAGACGGTCATCCCCAAGATCCGCGAGGTGCTGGAGTACCTGCGCCCGGGCAGCGTCTTCTTCTGGGACGGCGACGGCGCCATGACCCACGAGGACCAGATGCGCAGCCTGCGGCTGATGGGCGAAGAGGTCATCCCCGCCGTCCGCGAGATGGGCAAGGAGCTGGAACTCTACTCCCCCTTCGAGGTAGACGCCCGCACCAACCAGCCCATCGTCGACTCCGCCACCGCCGGCGCGACGGCGACGACCACCGCCGACTGACCGGCCACGGCATCGGGCAAACAGCGAGGGGCGGGTTGCACACCCGCCCCTCAGTTTTTCGAGACTGACCGGAAACTATTGCTGCGGTCGGATCCGTGCCGGATGGTCGAACACCTGCGCCAGGGGCAGGCTGAAATCAGGGAAGAGCGGCGTGGTCAGGGTGTCGGCGGTGGTCAGGACGGCACGCTCCCTGTAGATTCCATCGTCGCCCAACTCCAACGCCGTGAGCGTGTCGGCGTCGCCGTCCAGAATCCAGTATTCCGGGACGCCGGCAGCGGCGTACAACTGGCGCTTGTCTACCAGGTCCCGGTCGCGATCGGTTGATAGGACCTCTACCACGATGTCCGGCGCGCCGTAGATACGCAGCGGGTGCATAATGCCGGCCCGCTCGGTACTAATGACGACAATATCAGGAGCGACTGTGGTATCACCGGACAATACCACGTCCACCGGTGGGAGAACGTATCCGGCGCCGGCATCCTCAATTTGCTCGCAGAAGTGGCGGATGAGTAATTTCGTCAAATGCTGGTGGTCAAGCGACGGCTCCGCCACGATGCAGAGTTCTCCCCGGTGAAGTTCATAGCGCGGAATCACTGTTTCAGGCAGATCAAAGAACTCTTCAAGAGTCATACGGACGCCGGGATTGATGTTGGTGGCAGTCGTCATCGCAACTTCCTCACTCCGCGAACTGCCGGCATTGTATCACCGCGCCTCATCACGTCACGCGACGGTAACCCTTCTCCCTTCGTCGCTGGACTGGCGGATGGCGTCGATGAACTTGTGCAGGCCCACCGCGTGGTCGAAGTCGGGTAGCCCGTCTCCGTTGGCCGTGCCCCGGATCGAGGCGGCGAACAGGCTGTACAGCTGGCCGACGTTGTACGCCGTGCTGCCCGGAATCTCGGGAGCCAAGTGCAGTTCCTCGGCCGGCGTCAGGTCCTGCAGTTCGTTGCTGCCACCACGCGCGCCGCGGATGCTCACCTGCTGCATCTGTGGCGAATCGACGGAGACGGCCACCAGCGTGCCTTCTTCGCCGTAGATCTCCATGCGGTAACCGCTGCCGGCCCATGGCGTGCTGCCGATCTGCACCGACGCCACTCCGCCTCCCTGCAGGTTGCCGCTGACGAGGATGTTGTCCGGCGACGTCACTTCGAGGTCCTCGCCGGTGTCGGATTCGTGCCAGGTGGTGGCCTGAGTGCTGACCACAGTGGCTACGTCGGCGAACTCGCCCACCACGCTGCACAGCGCGTCGATGGTGTGTCCGCACGCGATGGTCAGGGTGTGAGCGCCCAGCTCGTTGTCCCGCTGCCAGGTGCGCCCGGAATCCCGCGAAAGCACGCCCTCCCGCATCAGCCGGACATGGCACGTCATGACCCGGCCCACGTAGCCGTCAGCCACCAGGTTCTTCAGGTGGGCGATGGCGGGGTTAGCCCGCGCCTGCAGGCCGACGATGGTCTTGACGCCCTGTTCCCGGGCCAGGTCTGCCAACTCGATGGCCTCGGCAGTGGTGCGCCCCAGCGGCCATTCGGTGAAGGTGTGCTTGCCGGCCCGCAGCGCGGCAGTGGTCGGCTCGTAGTGGCTGGGCACGCGCAGGGAGATGGTGGCAGCCTCGATGTCGGCGTCGGCCAGCATCCGGTTGTAGTCGTCCCACGCGCTGCCCGCGTCGAAGGCGGCCTTGGCCTCGTCCGCCGATTCCTGGCGTGTGGTGCACACGGCGGCGAGGTCGAAGTCAGGGTGTGCCACCAGCGCGGGCAGGTGCGCGCGCGGCGACCAGCCCTGGTGGATGTTGGCGCCGATCAGTCCGATGCGGATGGGCTGCTGCGTGGTCATGGCGGTGCCTCCTGTGCCGGGCGGGTAGGACTGGGTCTAAAGGGTGATTGGGCGCATCCTAACACAAGGGCCGGATGTCAAAACGAGCAGGATGGTACAATCGCGATGCCCACGTCGACCACTGTACGAGCATCGCCATGTCCCTACCTCAAGAATCCCGCCTTCGCTTCGTTGACGGCTTGCCCATCTGCCGCATCCTCAATGGCATGTGGCAGGTGTCCGGGGCCCACGGCCGTATTGACCCGCAGGCCGCCATCGAGGCCATGCTGGCCTACCACGACGCCGGCTTCACAACCTGGGACCTGGCCGACCACTACGGGCCGGCTGAGGACTTCATCGGCGAGTTCCGCCGGCGGCTGTCGGCGGAACGGGGCGAGGCTGCCTTGTCCGAGATCCAGGCGTTCACCAAGTGGGTGCCCCGGCCCGGTCCGATGACGCGGCAGATCGTCGAAAATAACGTGGACATCTCGCTGCGGCGCATGGGCGTCGAGCGGCTGGACCTGTTGCAGTTTCACTGGTGGGAGTACGCCGACCGGCGCTACCTGGACGCGCTGGAGCATCTGGCGACGCTGCGGGACGAGGGCAAGCTGCACCGCGTGGCGTTGACCAACTTCGACACGCAACGGCTGCGGGACATCGCCGACCACGGCGTCCGGGTGGTGTCCAACCAGGTGCAGTACTCGCTGATCGACCGCCGGCCGGAGGTGCAGATGACGACGGTGTGCGAGGAGCAGCGGGTATGGCTGCTGCCCTATGGCGTGCTGTGCGGTGGCCTGCTGTCCGACCACTACCTGGGCCAGCCGGAACCGGGCGGCGGCGCGCTGAACACCGCCAGCCTGCGCAAGTACAAGCAGATGGTGGACGCCTGGGGCGGCTGGGACCTGTTCCAACGGCTGCTGGCGACGCTCAGAACCATCGCCGACAAGCACGGCGTCAGCATCGCCAACGTGGCGGCGCGGTACATCCTGGAGAAGAACACCGTGGCCGGCGTGATCATCGGGGCACGCCTGGGCGTGGCCGAGCACATCGCGGAGAACGCGCGGGTGTTCAGCTTCCAACTGGATGCGGACGACTACCGGGCGATTGACGAGGTATCCGCCAACGCCCGCGACCTGTACCGGATGATCGGCGACTGCGGCGACGAGTACCGGCGTTAACGAATGGCCGGATTTAGAGGAGCTTTCATGCAGATTGGCGCAATTTTC